>NZ_CP016353.1:4565000-5765000 GCF_002240355.1 Prauserella marina | reverse complement strand
AGGTGAAGGAGCCTACCTTCATGGTGAATCGGTGCTGGCGCTCTTCGGCCTGGCGGACGTGAACCCGCAACAGATCAAGGTGGCGGTCGGCCGACGTGCCCGCCCGACCCTGCCGCCCTTCATCGACTTGACTCTGGTGAAGCCCGGAGCGCGGACGACGTACTACGAGCGCCTTGAGTCTCAGTCGGTTGCCGACGCGCTCCTCGATTGCCGTGGGCGAGTCGAGGACGGGCGCTTGTGGGTGGCTGCCAAGACGGCACGCCAGGAAGGGCTGGTCACGACCCCCGAGTGGCGCATGCTGCGGAAAGAGTTTCGATCGTGACCTACACCGGCGCGCCAACGGGCGTGCGTTCATTGGAGCAGCGGATCCGCAACCTCGAAGGTGACGAGGGTCTTGCTCAGCGTCGCAAAGTGAGTATGGCGCTTGTGGTCGTTGGCCAGATGCTCCCAGAAGGTGCGATCAAGGGCGGCAGTGCGATGGCTCTGAGGTACGGGCGAGGAACGCGATTCACACAGGATCTGGATGCCGCCCGCGTGCAGTCGCTCGCCCAGTTTCGCAGTGATTTCGAGGAAGCCCTGGGAAAAGGCTGGGCCGGGTTCTCAGGCCGACTTGTCGAGAAGGCCGCGCCACGGCCGCCGACAGTGCCGCGAGCGTACGTCAATGCAGCCCTTTGAGGTGAAGCTCGACTATCGCGGTCGGCCGTGGTGCACGGTGAAGCTCGAGCTCGGCCACAACGAGATCGGTGACGCCGATGAGCCCGAATACCACCTCGCCCCAGACCTTGCGGAACTCTTCTCCGAGGTGGGCCTCGAAGCGCCGAAACCGGTGCGGATGATGCGTAAGGAGCATCAGATCGCGCAGAAGATCCACGCCGTCACTGAGGCGGGAAGTGAACGTGCGCGTGACCTTGTCGATCTGCAATTGCTTGATCGGGCCGAGGGATTGGATCTCAGTCAGGTCGCCGCGACGTGCGTCCGTTTATTCGAGTACCGGCAGCAGCAGACATGGCCGCCCAGCGTCGTCGCGGGTGAACGATGGGACACCCTCTACACGACAGCGGCAGACGGTCTGGATGTGGTGCAATCCATCGACGATGCCATCGTGTGGGCCAACGGCTTTGTGGGGCGTGTAGTAAGCGGCTGGGTAGTGAGGGTGCTTGCGTCCTCCAGGTGCGGGACGAGATCGGCATAATGCCACCATGCCGTTGCCGACTCCGACCCTGCACACCGCGCGGCTGCGGCTTCGCCCGTTCGCCGATGACGACGCCGACGACCTGTTCGCCCTCCAGAGCAACGCCCACGTGCTGCGCTACTGGGACTCTCCGGCGTGGAAGGACCGGTCGCGGATCGCCCGCTTCATGAACGGGTGCAGGCAGATGGCGGACGAAGGCACCGGCGTGCGCGTAGCCATCGAGCGCAACTCCGACCAGGCGTTTGCCGGCTGGTGCACCTTCAACAGCTGGAACCCCGACTTCCGCAGCGCCTCCCTTGGGTACTGCCTCAACGAGGAATCCTGGGGTCACGGCTACGCGACGGAGGCGGCACGCGCCCTGTTGGGATGGGCCTTCGATGCGCTCGACCTCAACCGCGTCCAGGCCGAGACCGACACCCGCAACACGGCTTCGGCCCGCGTGCTCGAAAAGCTCGGCTTCGTACGTGAAGGCACGTTGCGCGAGGACTGCATCGTCAACGGCGACGTGTCCGACACCTGGGTGTACGGGCTGTTGCGGCGCGACTGGAACCGACTCGGGGCCGCATAGGCTTGAGCGCATGCGTGACGACGTGTCGATCAGGGAGACGCTGGGACCGGCGGAGTATCCGCGGCTGGTGAGTATCTGGCGCAGCGCCGTCGATGCCACCCACGACTTCCTCGATGATGATCACAAGGCAGATATCGAGCGGCGCCTCGCGGCGGAATATCTCCCGCATCTGCGTGTGATCGTCGCTGAACGTGATGGTTGTCCGTTCGGTTTCGCAGCCACGGCGTCGGGAAAACTGGAGATGCTGTTCGTCGACGCCGAGCGCCGAGGTGAGGGTATCGGTACAGCCCTGCTTGGGTACGTGATCAAGGCTCACGACGTGACCGTTGTCGACGTCAACGAGCAGAATCCGCAGGCGACGGGGTTCTATTTCCGGTGCGGTTTCGAGGTCGTCGGCCGGAGTGAAGTGGACGACGAGGGCAGGCCCTACCCGCTGTTGCGGATGGTGCTGGCGCGGTAGGAGCGTGAACGGGTGGCTATGACGTTGAGGTTGACCGAAGAGCAGGAGCGCGCGTTGACGATGCTCGCCAAGGCAGACGGGGTGAGCAAGCATGAAGCGGCTGTCCGGGCGATCACGGAGGCCGCCGCACGGTCCGTTCGCGACGAGCGGGTGCGCGCGCTGTCGCGGGAAGGGCGCACGCGTTACGCGTCCCTGCTTGATCGTTTGGCGCAGTGAGAATCGAGTATCTGAGGTAGGAAGACTTGCTTGCCTCCAACGAGGGCCGGGGCTTGGAGCTGCTCGATGCGGCGGATGCTGATCCGAGCTTGCACGGCTCGAATCGATCGTTCGTAACCATCCGCTGGTTGACGAAAACAAACGACTGGGCTGGATGGCAGTCTATGTGTTCTATGGCCTCAACGGCGTTGATCTTGACGCCCGAGGACGACGCATACGGCCTCGTGATCGCGACGACGACCGGTGCGGTTGCCTACCCGGAGGTCGCCGGGAGTCTTTTGGCCTGGGCTCGCCCCGACGCCACGCCGCCACGGAATCCGGCCGAGTTCGGCTTCAACGGCTGATGACCGGAAATCGTCGGTACGGCTGCTTATGATCGGCCCATGACGACGCTGTCCCAGCTCCGCAAGGCTGCCCTCGCCCTTCCGGAGGTGGAGGAGGGCACCCACTTCGGCATGGTCTCGTTCGCGGTCAGGGGCAAGGGGTTCGCCTCGGTGACGAAGGAGGGGCACGTCCAGCTACACCTGCCCGACGCCGAAGCCGAGGCCGCGGTGTCGGCCCACCCCTCCGGCGAGCGGCTGGTCCGGATGGGCAAGCCCATCGGCATCCGGGTACCCCTTGCCGACGTCAACGGCAAGGACCTCAACGCGCTGGTGTGGCAGGCGTGGGTGGCTCGCGCGCCCAAGCGTCTCGCGTCGAGCCTCGGTGATGTCGCGACCGGGGTCGTACCACCGGATTGCGATCTGCCCGTCGCTGTCGGCAAGCCCGCGACGCGCGCGCTTCTGCTGGAAGGGCTCGGCACGCTCGAACAGGTGTCGACGCGCACGGAGTCCGAGTTGCTTGCCCTGCACGGTGTCGGCCCGAAAGCCGTCCGCGTTCTGGCTGAGGAACTGGCGCGCACGGGTCGATCACTGAACACCGGATAGCGGCCTGGTGCCGGGTCAGCGATGCCTCGCTCACCCGGCCAGGGCGCCATGTGGACTGCGGTTGACTCAGCCCGCCGCCGCGAGCAGTACGACGAGCAGCAGGGTCACCGTCGTCGCGAGCACCGCGACCCATGCTTGCTGAGTCGAGGTCAGGGTCTGTGGGGCTCGGGTCGTAACATCCATTTGTTGTCCCCAATAGCTGGTAAGAGCCTTGTCACCCAACACAGCGCCCGGCGACGAAGCATCGTTAGCGTCGCCGGGCAACTGTGTCGGATATCACTCGACGGGGTTGCGCCTGCGGCCTTTCGCGGTGTGATACAGCACCGCGCCGGCGAGGGCGATGATCATGGCGAAGGCGAGTCCGCCGACGATCAACGCCTGTGTGATGTCGCCTGACGATGTCGCCGCCGTGGCGTCGTCGGCCGCGAACGCGGGCACCGCGCTCGCCCCGAGCACCGTCAAGATCAACATGCCGAGGGTGGCCACCGGCGCGATCCGTCGTCGACTTCGGCCGCGGGTCATCCCCGCCTGATTCCGAGTTCCGAAATCGTTGCCACCAAAGCTCAATCGGCTCATCGCGCACTCCCCTCCACCGATGTGTGGTTACCCGGACAACGCACACTCACACCCATAAGGTTGCCGACGGCGGGGCAGATCACACATCACGTGGGGAACGTGCTCACACCGAGCTGATCACCTCGTCGATTTCGCCCGCGAGCGAGACGTCCTTCTCGGTGATGCCTCCTTCCGAATGCGTGCTGAGCCGGAAAGTCAGTGTGCGCCAACGGATATCGATGTCGGGGTGATGGCCCGCGCTCTCCGCGATCTCGGCCACCCTGTTCACCACCTGGATGGCTTGCGGGAAGTGCGCGAGCTCCGCGGTGCGCAGGATGGCGTCGCCTTCCCGCTGCCAATCCGGGAGGTGGCCGAGAGCTTCTTCGATGCGTTCGTCACTGAGTACATCTGCCATGCGTCCATGGTGGTACCCGTTCGAGTACGCTGCACCTCTGCCACGGGAGTCCGGCGCGGCCGGGCTGAGAGGTGGGTTACCCCCCACGACCGTTCGCACCTGATCCGGATCATGCCGGCGCCAGGGAGGGCCGTGCCTGCCTCCTTGCCGGTAACGACAAGGAGGCTTGATGAGGTCCCTTCGTGCGGTGGCTGCTCTGACACTCGCCGGCACCCTGACAGCGGGCTGCACGCTGTTCAGCGCCGGAGATCAGGAGGAGAGCGGGCCGGTCACGGTGACCATCGCGACGCACGAATCCTGGTCGGTTCCGCAGCAGGTGCTCGACGCGTTCCGTGATCAGACCGGAATCCGGATCAATGTCCACAAGGAGGGCGACGCGGGCGAGCTGACCAACAAGCTCGTGCTGACGAAGGACGATCCCATCGCGGACGTCGCCTTCGGCGTCGACTCGACCTTCGCTTCGCGGGCGCTGGCCGAAGGGGTTTTCGAGCCCTACACCAGCCCGGAAGGCGATCGAGGCCCCCAGCGGTACTCGATCGACCCGCAGAACCGGCTTTCGGCGGTGGACGTCGGCGATGTCTGCGTCAACATCGACACCGAATGGTTCGCGGAGCGGGAGCTCGCGGAACCCACGAGCCTGGACGACCTGACCGACTCCCGCTACCGCGATCTGCTCGTGGTGGAGAACGCGGCGACGTCGTCGCCCGGCCTCGCGTTCCTGCTCGGGACCATCGCGAGCTACGGCGAGGACGGCTGGCAGGACTACTGGTCCAAGCTCAAGGACAACGGCGTGCTCGTGGTGAGCGGCTGGACCGAGGCATACACGCAGGAGTTCTCCGGCTCTTCGGGGCAGGGCGACCGGCCGATCGTCGTCTCCTATGCCTCGTCTCCCGCGGCGGAACTCGGCGACGACGGTCAGCCGCGTACCAAGGCGCTGCTCGACACCTGCTACCGCCAGGTCGAGTACGCGGGTGTGCTGGCGGGCGGCTCGCAGACCAGTGAAGCGGGCAAGGTGGTCGACTTCCTGCTCTCCCAGCAGTTCCAGTCGACGGTCGCCGAGAACATGTTCGTCTATCCCGCGCGGGCGGGCGTCGCTCTGCCAGCCCATTGGGAGCGCGTCGCGCCGCAGCCGGAGGAACCGGCGACCCTGCCGGGTGAGCGGGTCGAGTCCGGCCGCGAAGAATGGATCAAGCAGTGGCGCGCGCTCGTGGAGAACTAGCGAGCCCGAGACGCGGGAGGGCGAGCACCGCGGGCGGTCTCGCTCTCGCGGTGTTGCCCGTCGGCTTTCTGACGCTGTTCTTCGCGTGGCCGGTCGTTGCGATCATCCGGCTCGGCTTCTCCGAGGGCGGGGTCGACACCGCGCTATTCGAATCGCAGACGTGGCGGCTCGCCGCCTTCACTGTCGCGCAGGCAGCGGCGTCGACGGCGGTCGCGGTGCTCGCGGGGCTGCCGGTGGCGTACTTGCTCGCCAGGGTGAAGCTGCGCGGGGTCGGAGTGGTCCGAACGCTCGTACTCGTCCCGTTCGTACTGCCGACGGTCGTGGTCGGTCTCGCGTTCAAGGCGCTGTGGCCCGGCGGCGGTGTGTTCACGATCGTGCTGGCCAACGCGTTCTTCAACGTCGCCGTCGTCGCGAGGACGGTAGGCGGCCTGTGGGCACACCTCGATCGAAGGGCGGAGGACGCGGCGAGAGCGCTCGGTGCCTCGCGGGGCAGGGCGTTCACGTCGGTGACCCTGCCCGCGCTGCTGCCTGCCATCGCCTCGGCCGCCGCCGTAGTCTTCCTGTTCTGTGCGACGAGTTTCGGTGTCGTGCTGATGCTGGGTGGGTCGCGGCTTCGCACCCTGGAAACCGAGATCTACCTGCGGACGGTGAACCTGCTCGACCTCTCGGGTGCCGCCGCGTTGTCGCTCGTGCAGCTTGCGGCGGTGGTGGCCGCCCTGCTGGTCGGCGCGGGTGCCAGGAGGAGGAAGGAGACGGCGGCGAGGCTGCGGGCGCGAACGGAGACCGCGCGAAGGCCCGAGGGAGGCGAGTGGTGGGTCGTCGCCGCCGCGGCCGGGGTGCTCGGTCTGCTGCTGACCCCGATCGTCGCGCTGCTCGTCAGGTCGGTCTCGACCAGGGAGGGCTGGAGCCTCGACGGATACCGCGCGCTCGCGGGCCAAGGCGCTGACGGCACGCTCAACGTGAGCGGCTGGGACGCCGCGGTGAACTCACTGCGCACCGCGACCGACGCCACGATGCTGGCGCTGATCATCGGAATTCTCGCCGCGGTCGTGCTGGTGTCGCTGCGCCGCTCGCCGCAACGCGGAGCCAGGGTGACGGGCGAGGTCATGGACGCCGCCATGATGCTGCCGCTCGGTGTCTCGGCGGTCACCATCGGTTTCGGCTACCTGGTCACGCTCGGCCAGTTGCCGGGTGACCTGCGTACGTCACCGCTGCTCGTCCCTTTCGCGCAGGCGCTGGTGATCGTCCCGCTCATCATCAGGATGGTGTTGCCGGTCCTGCGCTCGATCGACGAACGGTTGCGGCAGGCAGCGGCGACGCTCGGCGCGAGCCCGGCGAGGGTGTGGCGAGAAGTCGATCTTCCGCTCGCCGCGCGCTCGCTCGCGGCTGCCGCCGCCTTCGGTTACGTGGTCGCGCTCGGCGAGTTCGGCGCGACGAGCTTTCTCGCGCGTCCCGACGCGCCGACGCTGCCCGTCGCGATCGGCTCGCTGGTGAGCAGACCCGGGGAACTGAACAACCAGATGGCCTACGCGGCGTGTGCGCTGCTGATGCTCGTCACGATGCTCGTCGCGGCGGTGGTCGACCGGCTCAGGGCGGCCAACGCCCAGGTAGGGGAGTTCTGATTTCTCATGTTGACGGTCGATGGGCTGACGGTGAAGTACGGCTCGTTCACGGCGGTGCGGCAAGCCCGGCTTGAGATCGCCGACGGCGAGGTCCTCGCGCTGCTCGGGCCGTCCGGTTCGGGCAAGTCGACGCTGTTGAGGGGCATCACGGGCCTCGAACCGGCCGCGACCGGATCGGTGCGCTGGGATGGCGACGACCTCGCCGCCGTACCCGTGCACCGGCGCGGCTTCGGTCTCGTCTTCCAGGACGGTCAGCTCTTCCCGCACAGGGATGTCGCTGGCAATGTCGCGTTCGGACTGAGGATGCACGGGACCGACAAGGCGGAGCGGGCGCGGCGAGTGGCTGACTTGCTCGAATTGGTCGGGCTGACCGGATACGAGCGGCGCAAGGTCACCGCGCTCTCTGGTGGGGAGGCGCAGCGGGTAGCCCTGGCGAGGGCACTCGCGCCAAGGCCGAGGCTGCTGTTGCTGGACGAGCCGCTTTCGGGACTCGATGCCGAGCTGCGGGAACAGCTCGCCATCGACCTCGCCGAACTGCTTCGCAGGGCGAAGACCACGACGTTGCTGGTGACGCACGACCAGGAGGAGGCGTTCACACTCGCCGACAGGGTCGCCGTGCTCGAAGCGGGTGAGATTCGTCAGCTCGGCGACGTGCTCACGGTGTGGCGGCGGCCCGTCGACGAGCGCATCGCGCGGTTCCTCGGCGTGACCACGGTGCTGGAGGGTGACGCGGCCGGAGGGATCGTGCGCACGGCGCTCGGCGAGGTCGAGCTGCCGGATGCCGGGGAAGGGCCGGTGCTGCTGGGGCTACGGCCCAACGCGGTCAGGGTCGCGCGCGAAGGGGTCGAAGCCGAGGTGATGTCGAGGGTGCACCGCCGCGACCACGTCCGGCTCTCCGTCAGCACGACGGCCGTTCCGTCCACGGTGGACGCCGTCGCTCCGATGATGGCGACCTGCCGGGCAGGCGACACCGTACGGCTTCACCTCGCCCCCGACGGCATCGCCATCATCGGAACCAATGACCGTTCAAGAGATTTGCGTGGCGGCGCTGGTGCCGGTTGACGGCCGACTCCAAGCGGCTCCGCCGCTGAAGAAATCGGAACTTAGCCGTCCTTTGTGCTTAGTCTCGCGTAGGCGAGCGAGAGCCCGATGGCGATGTAGCAGCCCGCTCGTAACGCTCCCTCCGCGAGCGCCCCGGTTGGCATCGGATCGCGCAACACGTCCGCGATCGAGGTCCAGGAACTGTTCAGCAGGAAGGGATGCAGCCAGCTCAACGCGTCGAGCAGGCTCAGCACCGAGAACACGATGATCCCGCCGAGGACGGAGGCGAGCACCACCATCGGGTGTTCGGTCCACGAGGAGATCGCCAGCGCCACGGCTCCGACGGCCCACAGTTGCAGTGCGACCCAGCCGACCGCGATCGCCACCTTCAGCAGCGCGGCGGGCAGGCCCAGCGTGGTTCCGGACAGCGTGAACATGGAGCCACTGCCGTTGATCACCAGCCCGGTGAGTACCCCGGTGAACGCCATGAGCGCGGTCGCGCTCAGCGCGAACGTCGCGACCCCGAACGCCTTGACGAACAGCAGCCTCCCCCTGCTCACGGGTGCGAGCAGCCAGCTTCGCAGCGTCCCGTGCGCCTGTTCGCCCGCGATCGCGTCCGCTCCCGACATCGCGGTCGTCATCGGCAGCAGCAGGCTCATCGCCATGGCGAGCGCGGCGATCGGCAGCACGAGCGCGTTGCCTGCCGCGGCGGTGACGAGTCCCGCTCCGTCGCCGCCGTCAGGCGGCCCCGGCGAGTCGACCAGCGTCAGCGCGACTCCGAGTATGACGGGAATGACGGCGAGTACCCCGAGTACGACGAGGGTGCGTGGCCTCCGGTAGATCCAGCGCAGTTCCGCGCGCAACAGCCGCGCGAGGTTCGCCCGTGAGCGGTTCACCGGCGTCCCCACGGGTCCCTGGCCTGTCCTGTCGAGCGCCTTTGTCATGACCCGACCTCCCCCTCCGGCTCCTGCTGGGTCAACCGGGCGAACAGGTCTTCGAGCCCCGTTCTGGCCCTGCGTGCCTCCTGGATTCGCACACCGGCGTGCACGAGCGCGGCGATCGCGTCGGGCGGTGTCGTCGCGGTGAGGTCGACCCTGACCCCCTCCGGGGTCAACCGTGCGGGGATCCGCCCTTGCCGCAGCGCATCGACCGCGTCCGGACCGTCCGGAGTGGACACCATGAGCGCGGGCGAGCCGGATTCGAGCAGTTCGGCGAGTTCCCCCTGTGCGACGACGCTGCCCGAGTGCAGGACGGCGACGTGGGTACAGGTCGCCTCGACCTCGGCGAGCAGATGCGACGACACGAGCACGGTCACGCCGGACGCGTTCAGCTCGCCGATGATCGTGCGCACCTCGCGGGTTCCGGCGGGGTCGAGCCCGTTGGTCGGTTCGTCGAGCACGACCATCCTGCGCGGGACGAGCAGCGCGCCGGCCAGGCCGAGTCGTTGCTTCATGCCGAGCGAGTAGCCGCGATAACGCCTGCGTGCCGCGCCGGAGAGCCCCACCCTCTCCAGTGAGGTGTCGACGGCACCCGGGATGTCCGATGTGGCAAGTCGTGGCTCGGCTGCCGCCATCCGGAGCAGGTTGTCCCTTCCGGAGAGGAAGGGATGGAAACCGGGTGACTCGACGAGCGCGCCGACGTCGGGCAACGCGTGTCCCGCACCGTCGGGCATCGGCTGCCCTAGCAGTTCGACTTTCCCGGCCGTCGGCCTGACGAGCCCGAGCAGCATCCTGATGGTGGTGGTCTTGCCGGAACCGTTGGGACCGAGCATGCCGAGTACGGACCCTTCCGGCACGTCGAGATCGACGTGGTCGACCGCGACCGTGTGGCCGTAAGTCTTTCTGAGCCCCCTTGTGCTCGCGGCGAGCGCGGCGGGCGTGGACGCCCCCGAGGGGACGTCCACGCCGGTCAATGCCGTGCTGGTCACTTGTTCTCCAGCGCCTCGATGAGCACCTGCTGGGGAACGGCGCCGATCGCGAAGCGACCGTCGTCGGTGATCAACGCCGTGCCGACCTTGGTGCTGACGACGTGTCCAGAGCCGAACTCACCGTTCACCGGGGTGCCGATCCGGTCGAGCAGCGAACCGAGGTCGGCCTCGGGGTTCTCGGAGTCCTGCTGCCGCTCGTTGTTCAGTACCTCGGCCGGTGCCTTGCCGACGTAGACGGTGTCCCAGCCCTCGCCGACGAACCTGCCATCGGGCTCTTCGGCCGGAGCCGAGTGACCGACGTCGGGCTGCCGTTCGGTCACCTTCGCCCCCTGAGGCGGGGTGAACCGGAACAGGTCGGCAGGCTGATCGCCGAAGCTGATGTCGGAGAACCCGATCTCCAGCGCGGGGTCGGTCGTGCCGTTGGTCAGCACGGAGAGCCGCAACGGCAGCCTGGTCTCGGAGTCGACGGCGACCCGCACCTCCCGCAGCAGCGTGCGTTCGCCCGGCTTCGGTGTCAGCACGAGTTCGTAGGCGGGCCGGTCGGCGACCCTGGCCGTCCCGTCGACGGCGACCGTGCTCGTTTCCTGCACGGCCGAGACGAGACTGGCGGCGGCGGTCGCCGGATCGGCGAACTGCCCCTCGGTGCCCTCCGAGCCCTCGGGGCGTTGCGTGCCCTTGTCGTGGTGGGTGAGTTCGGTCGGCAGCGTGAACTTGGTCGCCGAGTTGCTGCCCGATTCGTAGGTCCACAGCGTCTCGCCGTCACGGACGATCGTGGTCTCCGCGCTCCGCTGGGCGATCGAGATGCGGCTGTCGCCCTTGCCGTCGTAGTGGATCTGCGCCGCGTCGAAGTCCAGCATCCCGGTCCCCGGCATCGCGGGCAGTCCGAGGTTGTTGTCGATTCGCACGGTTCCGGCGAGCGCGGACGGGCTCTGGTCTAGAACGGACTGGACGAGTTCCTCCGCGCCGATCGGTGGCAATTGGGGAGCTTCCCCCGCCCCCGCCGGCATGGCGAGGAAACCGAGTCCGACCGCCCCCAGCGCCGTGCCTGTCACGGCGACGGCCGCCGCTCGTTTCTTCGTGGTCACTGCCCCTCCAATGTCGTGTTCCAGTGTGCCCCTTGCTGTGCGATCGAGAGTGCTCCACGACCGCTGAGATGGTCCTGAGATGCTGAGAACGCGCTGAGAGGTGGCGCGCGAGCGACGGGAAACCGGCATCCTGAGAGTCGTGAAACCACGAGTACTGGTCGTCGACGACGAGCCCGGGGTGCGCAAGGCACTACAGCGGGGCCTCACTTCGGAGGGCATGGACGTCGTGACGGCCGCCGACGGCCCGAGCGGGCTGCGACTGGCGCAGACGGGTGCCTTCGACCTGCTGTTGCTCGACATCATGCTGCCCGGCCTCTCCGGCTACCGGGTGTTGCAGCATCTTCGCGCGCAGGAGGTGCACACGCCGGTGCTGATGATCTCGGCCAAGGACGGCGAGGTCGATCAGGCCGACGGGCTCGACCTCGGCGCGGACGGCTACCTCGTGAAGCCGTTCTCGTTCGTCGTGCTGGTCGCGCAGGTGAGGGCGGTACTGCGGAGGGCGGCGACCCAGGGCACTCGTGGCGCGCTGCGCATCGGCGGCCTCGTCGTGGACAGGGCGGCGAGGGAGGTGCGCTGGCGGGAGGAACCGGTCGCGCTGAGCCCACGTGAGTTCGCGTTGCTGGAGGTTCTCGTGGGGAGGGCGGGAACCGTGGTCACGAAGGACGAGTTGCTGCGCGCCGTGTGGGGTGACGAACAGGCGGCGACTCGCAACGTCGTCGAGGTCTATGTCGGGTACGTGCGCCGCAAGCTCGACGCGGTAGGGGCTGGTGCGTTCGTCCGCACCGTGCGAGGACATGGTTACGTGGCTTCCGATCCCGAGCTCGACCAGGCGACGACAGGGTGATCTCGCCACGGAACTGGTGGATCCGGCGAAGCCTCCAGTCGAGGATCACCCTGCTCGCGACGACGGTGACCCTCGTGCTGCTGTTCGGGCTCGCCGCGCTGGCGGGAAAGGCGCTCGGCCCGCTGCTCACCAGTTCCGTCGACGACGAGTTGCAGACACAGCTCACCGAGGCGAGTGCCGACGTGGCGAGGGGGACATCGCCGTCGGGACCGCACGGTATCGACATCAGGGTGCTCGACATCGCGGGCAATCCGGTCGACGGGGGACAGCGGCCCGAGCTCACGGCGAGCGATGTCAGCGACCTCAAGGCCGGTCTCAGGGTGCGGTACGAGTCGAGTGGCGACGAGGCGCTGAAGTGGCGCTGGCTCGGCTCCGTCGTCACCGCGCCGGACGGGATGCAGCGGCTGGTCGCCGTCGGGGCGCCGATGGTCGGGTCGACGACCGCCGTGGCGGACGGCTCCCGATGGTTGCTGGTCGTGGCGCTGATCGGGTCGATCGTGGCCGCGCTCGCGACCTGGCTGGGCGTGAGGGCCGCGCTGCGGCCGGTCGGCAGGATGCGCCGCTCGGTGAGGGCGCTGCCGCCGGGGCGCAGGTTGCCGTTGCCGAGTGCTCACGACGAACTGAGGGCGCTCGCCTCGGATTTCAACGCGCTGCTGGCGAGGCAGGAGGAGGTCAGCGAACGGCTGCGCAGGTTCACCGGCGACGCCGCGCACGAACTGCGGTCGCCGGTCGCCTCGATCAGGGTGCAGTCGGAGGTCGCCGTCGCGAACCCCGATCCGGAATTCGCGCAGGAGACCCTTGCCGACGTGCTCGCCGAGTCCGAACGACTGTCGGCCCTGCTCGACGGGCTGCTCGCGCTCGCGAGGGCCGACGCGGGCGAGGTGCCGCCCACCGAGCCGGTCGAGTTGGTCAGCGAGGCACGAGCCGCGGTGGCGAGGCTGCCCTCAGGGGCACCCGAGGCCAGGGTGAGTGCCGTGGTGCCGACAGCGTGGGCGCTGGCGACCCACGCCGAGGTCGAGCTGGTGCTGAACAATCTCCTGCGCAACGCCGCGAGATACGCCGAGAGCAGGATCGTGGTTTCGGTGCTGGCCTCGCGGTCGCGCGTACGGGTCGTCATCGACGACGACGGGCCGGGAATCGCGCCGGAGCACAGGGAAAGGGTGTTCGACCGGTTTTATCGCGTCGGCGACGACAGGGCGCGCTCTTCGGGAGGGACGGGACTCGGGCTGGCGATGGTCGCCGAGGCGGTGCGCAGGCGGGGAGGCAGCGTCACCGTCGGCGATTCGCCCGACGGCGGCGCTCGCTTCCAGGTCAGCTGGCGCAGGTACGACGCCGGCACGGGGTAACGTCTCGTGCTCGTGATCCCGACCGTCATCGTGGGTACCGCCATCGTGCGGGACGGCCTTCTGCTGGCTCAGCAACGCGCCTTTCCGGCCGACACAGCCGGAAAATGGGAACTGCCTGGAGGAAGAGTCGAGTCCGGTGAGTCCGATGTGGACGCCGTGATCCGGGAGTGTGCCGAGGAACTGGGTGTCGACGTGATCGTCGGCGAGCGGGTGGGGCCGGACGTTCCGTTGTCGGGCACCAAGCTGTTGCGGGTGTTCGCGGCGACGCTGCGCCACGCCGGCTCCGAGCCGCGAGCCGTCGAGCACAGCGCGGTGCGCTGGATTGCAGGGGGAGAACTCGCCGACGTCGAATGGCTGCCTGCCGACAGGGTGCTGCTTCCCTCGCTCGCCGCCCTGTTGTGACCGTATGCGGTGAGCGGCGATAACGGCCGGGTGGTGGAAGGTGCTTTCCGGTCGCCGCGGATTTACCGTTGATTCATGTATGTCGTGCTGCTGACCTACACCGCGCCCCGGCAGGAACTCGACTACGTCCTTCCCGATCACGTGGAATGGGTGGCCAGGCAATACGACCACTCCTACTTCCTCGCCTCGGGCAGGAGAGAGCCGCATCTCGGGGAGGTGATGATCACCAGGCCGATGACGCGGGGCAAACTCGACGCCATGCTCGCGACCGACCCGCTCGTGCTCGGGCATTACGCGCACTACGAGGTCGTCGAGTTCTCGGCAACCCGTACCTGTCCCGAATTGCGGCTGCTGAACGAAGCCGTCGTGCATTAGGCCGCAGGCCGCAGGGCGCCGGTCGACTCGGCCGGTGCGGGTAACCGTCGTGCCGGCTCAGGCCGCCTTTTCGAGCTTGGCCTTTGCCTTCTTCAACGCGAGCACCGGACATTTCTTGCAGCGCGGGCTCGACTTGCAGCACTTCTTCTTGACCTTGCCGGCCTTCATGAGCTTGCGGACGGTGGCCTTCGGATCCTTCGGATCCTTGCCGGCCTTGTGCTTTTTCTTGCCCACTCGCGTCCTCCGGTAGCGGCCGTTCTACCGCCTCAGGTTAGGTGTGCCTACCCTTGATCGAGGTGTGGTGCTGAGCACAATGCTCCCGCGAGTATTCTGGATATGACCGTGCCCGGCTAATCGAGCCGCTGGTCACCCCCGTTCTCTTCCCGCACAGGAGCCGACGCGTGCCTATCGCCGCCGCCGAGAAGGTCAGGACCGACCTCAGGAACATCGCCATTGTGGCGCATGTCGACCACGGCAAGACCACGCTGGTCGACGCCATGCTGAGGCAATCGGGCGCATTTGCCGAACGCGCCGAATTGGTCGACAGAGTCATGGACTCCGGGGAACTGGAGCGTGAAAAAGGCATCACGATCCTCGCGAAGAACACCGCCATCCGCAGGGTGACGCCGGAGGGCGCGGTGACCATCAACGTCATCGACACCCCCGGCCACGCCGACTTCGGTGGCGAGGTGGAGCGAGGGCTGGCCATGGTCGACGGCGTCGTCCTGCTGGTCGACGCAAGCGAGGGCCCGCTTCCGCAGACGAGGTTCGTGCTGCGCAAGACGTTGCAGGCCGGGCTGCCGGTGATCCTCGTCGTCAACAAGGTCGACCGCCCCGACGCCCGCATCGCCGAGGTCGTCGAGGAAACCCACGACCTGTTGCTCGACCTCGCCGGTGACATCGAGGGCATGGACGACGACTCGCTCGACTCCGTGCTTTCCATGCCGGTGGTCTACGCGGCTGCCCGGGACGGCAAGGCCAGCCTTCAGCAGCCCGCCGACGGCGCGGCGCCCGACAGTGACAACCTCGACCCGCTTTTCGACGTGCTGCTCAACCACATCCCCGCGCCGAAGGCCGACCCGGAAGCGCCGCTGCGCGCGCTGGTCACCAACCTCGACGCCTCCAGCTTCCTCGGCAGGATCGCGCTCGTGCGCATCCACGCCGGACGGCTGCGCAAGGGGCAGACCGTCGCCTGGCTGCGCGAGGACGGTTCCGTGCGGTCGGTGCGTATCTCGGAGTTGCTGGTCACCGAGGCGCTGACCAGGGTCCCCGCGCAAGAGGCCGCGGCGGGCGACCTCGTCGCGATCGCGGGTATCCCCGACATCACCATCGGTGACACCCTCGCCGACGTCGACGAGCCGGAGGCCCTGCCGAGGATCACCGTCGACGAACCGGCCATCTCGATGACCATCGGTGTCAACACTTCACCGCTCGCCGGAAGGGGCGGCGGCGACAAGCTCACCGCCCGCATGGTCAAGGCGAGGCTCGACTCCGAGCTGATCGGCAACGTCAGCATCAAGGTGCTGCCCACCGAGCGTCCCGACGCGTGGGAGGTGCAGGGGCGAGGCGAGCTGGCGCTCGCGATCCTCGTCGAGCAGATGCGCCGTGAGGGTTTCGAACTCACCGTCGGCAAGCCGCAGGTCGTGACCCGCACCATCGACGGAAAGCTGCACGAGCCCTTCGAACGGCTCTACGTCGACGCGCCAGAGGAACATCTCGGCGCGATCACCCAGCTTCTGGCCTCCCGCAAGGGCCGCATGGAGCACATGGACGGGCACGGCACCGGCAGGATCAAGCTGGAGTACGTGCTGCCGGCGAGGGGGCTCATCGGCTTCCGCACCGACTTCCTCACCGAGACGCGTGGCACCGGCATCGCCAACCACGTCTTCGAGGGCTACTTCCCGTGGGCGGGAGAGATCCGCACCAGGCACAGCGGGTCGTTGGTCGCCGACCGTTCAGGACAGATCACCAGCTACGCGATGTTGCAGCTCGCCGACAGGGGAACCTTCTTCGTCGAGCCGGGCGTCGAGGCGTACGAGGGCATGGTCGTCGGGGAGAACCCGAGGGCCGAAGACCTGGACATCAACATCACCAAGGAGAAAAAGCTCACCAACATGCGCTCGTCGACGGGTGACGAGCTCGAACGGCTCGCGAGGCCACGCAAACTGGGGCTCGAAGAGGCACTCGAGTTCTGTTCCGTCGACGAATGCGTCGAAGTAGCCCCGAACGTGGTCAGGGTGCGCAAGGTCACCCTCGACATCTCGCAGCGGGCCAAGGAGCGGTCGAGGGCCAAGAGCAGGGATCAGAACGGCTGATCGCCTGCCTGGTGGAACCGGAAAACGAGCTGGCGCGTCACCCAAGTAGCGGATCCTGATCCGGTATCCGGGCTTGACGTCAGGTCTGGCACGCTCTGTGCCCAACGGACGAGAGCCGGATTGTGAAGTTCGTCGAGTCAGCGATGTCGGTTTCGAATGAGCAGGAGGGGCCGCGGGGTGCGCACACGCCGGAGGGACCCGGTCGGGCCGGGTCACCGTACGTCCTTCGGGCGTGGCAGGCGAAGCGGGCGTGGCGCGCTGGCCCTGCTTTTCACACTCGTCGTCGTGCTGGCCGGATGTACCAACACTCCACCGCCTCCCGTGGTGAGCAGCCCCATCGCGCAGACCTCGACCCCGCCCGCGAACACGCCATCGCAGATCACGGTCAGCCTCGACGACATCGCGGGCGGCTACAACCCGCACCACAACGCTGATCTCTCGACGGTCACGTCCGCGCTGTCGGCGATGCTGTTGCCCTCGGTTTTCCGGCCGGACGAGGAGGGAGAACCGACGCTCGACAAGAACCTGATGACCTCGGCCGAGGTCATCTCGGAGGATCCCTTCACGGTTCGTTACGAGATCCGTCCCGACGCCTCGTGGTCGGACGGCGCACCCATCGCCGTCGAGGACTTCGCCTATCTCGCCGACGCGATGAAGAACCAGCCCGGCGTCGTCGACAAGGCGGGCTACCGATTGATCTCGGCCATCCAGCCAGGTGAGGGCGGCAAGCGCGTCGAGGTCACTTTCTCGGAGCGCTATCCGGGCTGGAAGTCGCTTTTCGACAACCTGTTGCCGTCTCACCTGCTCAAGGACGCCCCGGGAGGCTGGCAGGGCGCGCTCGCCGACAGCTTCCCCGCCTATGGCGGCCCGTTCGCCGTCAAGACGCTCGACAAGGAGCGCGGCGAGATCGTCCTCGAACGCAACGAGCGGTACTGGGAGAAACCGGCGGCCGTCGACCGCGTCGTACTGCGCAGTTCCGACCAGTCCGGCATGGTCAACGCGTTGCGCACCGGCAACGACCAGTTCGCGCTCGGCAACTTCGACGGGACGGGACTCGATCTGCTCGCGGGCCTCGGCAAGGAGGTCGAGACGCACACGGTCGCAAGGCCGTACTTCGCGGAGACCCTGCTGCGGCCGGTGGGAACACTGGCCGACGACCAGGTCAGGGCGGGTGTCGCCGCGTTGATCGACAGGGACAAGCTCATCGCCGAGGGCACGAAGGGCAGTCCCATGCGGGAACTGCGTGCCGGTGCTCACGTGATGCCGCCCTCGGATTCCGGTTACGAACCGACCCTGCCGCCTTCCGGATCGCCGCGAGACGTGACACCCAAGCGGGCGCAGCAATTGCTGACCGCGGCCGGCTACGAGAAGGAGGCCGGTACCTGGGCGAGGGAGGGCAAGACCCTTTCGGTCGTCGTCGCCTCGCCAGGTCAGCAGGAGCCCTACGCGAGCATCGCTACGGAACTGAGCAGGCAGCTGACCTCCGCCGGCATCGAGGTCACCACGGTCAATCCGCCGTCGAGGGAACTGTTCTCCAGCCTGCTCGCCTCGCCGGTCAGCACGGATCCCGAGGACCAGTCGACAACCCAGAGCGGCACCGTCGTCGTCGACATCGCGGTCGTTCCCCAGCCCATCAGCGCGGATCCGGCTTCGACGCTGGCCTCTGCCTTCGGTTGCGGGCCAGGCTGGGACAGCGAAGAGGACGCATCGGACACCACGGTGACCCCCGCCAACCCCGCCGCGTTCTGTGACGAGGTGCTTCAGCCGACCATCGAGTCCGCGCTCACCGGGGACGAACCGCTCGACGAGACCCTTTCGACGGTGGAGCCCGCGTTGTGGCAGGCCAACATCGCGATCCCGCTCTTCCAGCTCGCCGACACGCTGGCCATCGGTTCGAGTGTCGCCGGTGTGTCGTCCGGTCCCCCGATGACCGGACCTTTCTCCTCCGCCGTCAACTGGACGAGGGCTCAGCGGTAACGCTTCCACACCAGCTGTGCCTCAATGTGGGGGATTTCGGCCCACAACTCTGTGCACGGCTCGTACAACGTTTACATTGCTCCCGTGGCTGACCGAACGGACGATCGGTTTGCCATCGAATGGCTGCACCAAGTAACCGTTGTCAAGCTGGAAGTAAGTCGGATGTCACCCTTTGGTCACGATCGCTCGGGAAGTGGTGACTGCGGGTGGTCATCCTTCTTAGCGTTCCCCCGCAGTGCGCCAAACGAGTGTGGCTTGGCGCGTCGTAAGTCCCGGCGCTGTGAACCGGGGCGAGTGGGTCCCGTGGTCCGGACATCCAGGGGCTCAGTGCTAGGAGGGCACACGTAATGAGGAGATCGAAGGTAGTCTCCGCTATTTCGCTGGTGGCCGCATCCGCGCTCGTATTGAGCGCTTGCGGCGGCGGCGACGGCGACTCGAACGACGGCTCGACCGCAGATGTCAAAAGCATGGCGGAGGGCAAGGCTCAGCAGGGCGATACCTACAAGATCGCCGAGGTGCCCGAAAGTGACCCGGTCACTGTCGCGATCGATGAAGCATTTTCCGCGTACAACAACAAGACCGCGGACGCGAACAGTTCGTACAACAACTACATTCTGACCGCGACGATCATCGGTCCCTTCACTCTCGACGGCAACAACAAGGTGCTCTTGAACGAAGACGTGATGGAGTCCGTCACGGTCAAGTCGCAAGACCCTCAGGTCGTCGAATGGAAGATGAAGGACGGGGTCAAGTGGTCCGACGGTGCGCCGTGGAACTGCAAGGACTTCTACCTGAACTGGCTCTCGCACTCCGGAAAGGCCGAGGGATTCAACTCCTCCTCCTCGACGGGTTACGAGCTTATGGACGACCCGAAGTGCACGGATGACCTCACCTTCGAAGCCACGTTCACCGAGCCCTACCTCGACTACAAGGGCCTCTTCGCCGACCAGTCGCTGATGCCTGCTCACATCATCGAGCAGAAGACCGGCATCTCGGACATCCGTGAGGTCAAGCCGACCGACACGGAGAACGTCAAGAAGGTCGCCGATTTCTGGGCAGGCGAGTGGAAGGGCTTCGACGCCGCCACCATGCCGGGCTCCGGCCCCTACAAGATCAAGTCGTTCGACCCGAACTCGGGAACCGTCGTCCTCGACAAGAACCCCGAGTGGATCGGCGCCAAGGGCGGACCGAGGGAAATCACGGTCCGCGCCATCCCCGACACCAAGGCGATGGCCACCGCGCTGCAGAACGGCGAGATCGACGTCGCGGCTTCCACCCAGCCCGACGACACCGCGGCCGACACCATGAAGGGGCTCTCCTCGCAGGGCGTGACCTATGGTTCGGCCGCTCAGTTGACCTTCGAGCACTTCGACCTCAACTACAACCGGCTCTTCAAGGACGAGGCGGCTCGCAAGGCGTTCTTCGAGGTCGTCGACCGCCAGGAGATCACCGACAAGCTGCTCAAGGGCGTCCTGTCCGACGCGAAGCCGCTGAACAGCATCGTGTTCTTCGAGGGCGAGGACGGCTTCGTCGACAACTATGGCGAACGGGCCGGCCAGGGTGCCGAAGCCGCGGAAAAGACGCTCCAGGAAGGCGGCTGGACCAAGGGTCAGGACGGCATCTACCAGAAGGACGGCGAGCGGTTCTCCGTCACGATCTCGCACAACGAGAACGAGCGGCGCAGCCGCACGGTCGAGATCGTGCAGTCGCAGGCGCGCGCCGCCGGCATCGAGATCAAGGACGAGACCGACCCCAACTTCCTCAAGGGCAGGGTCGACAAGGGTGACTACGACATCGCCCTCTTCGGCTGGTCGGCTGCTCCGTTCAAGGCCGAGCAGAAGGCCATCTACATCACCGGCGGCGGCCAGAACTGGCAGGGACTGAGCGATCCGAAGATCGACCAGGCCTTCGACACCGCCACCTCCGCGACCGACGAGGCCGCGGCGACCAAGGCATACCAGGAAGCCGACAAGGCGCTCGCCGAGCAGTACGCGACGCTTCCGATCTTCGCCACCCCGTCCATGTGGGCCTTCCGTAACATCGACCGCGTTTACATGCAGTCGTACAACGGTGTCCTGTGGAATGTCGGCGAATGGGAGCGCACCGGCTGATAACCGGAGCGTGCCGAGTCATCGACTGACTCTGTGAATGATCGGGGGTCGGGCCACGAGCCCGGCCCCCGATCACCAACGGAAGTATCTGTTCACGCTTTCCCGACCCCCACTACCGTGGTTCCGGGCAGTGGCGAAATAATTCCGGGCCAAGCCCGGACTAGGAGCAAGTCGTTGAACCTGGTTTTCTACATCCTTCGCCGGTTGGCGATCTCGGTTCCGATCCTGATCATCGGAAGCTTCCTGGTGTTCCTCATGGTCGCCGGTGCGGGCGACCCGCTCGCCGAGATCAGGAACCAGCCGAACATCAACCCGGAGTCGGTCGCGGCCATCGCCCACCAACTCGGGCTCGACAAGCCGTTGATACCCAGGTACTGGGACTGGCTCCGTGGATTCGTCACAGGTGACTGGGGTATCTCGATCGCTCAGGGCTCCGCGATGGAGCCGGTATACCCGAAGATCATGAGTGCCTTCTGGGTGACCATCCGGCTGGTGCTCGGCGCCGAGCTGATCGCGCTCGTGCTCGGTGTCGCCGTCGGTGTTCTCGCCGCGGTCAAGCAGTACTCGGCCTGGGACTACATCGCGACGACGCTCGCATTCCTGTTCTTCTCGATGCCGATCTTCTGTGTCGCCATCGTGCTCAAGCAGTACGCCATCGACCTGAATGTCGTCGTCGACGATCTCGGTCTCGGTAAATGGCTCGGTACGCCGTTCTTGAAGACGACGAGTCCCGAGACGTTGAGTGCCGACAGCGCGGGTGAATTCGTCGCCAATTATGTCGGTGCCTTCCTTCTCCCGACCTTGTCGATCATGTTCATCAGCTTCGCGGCCTACAGCCGGTTCCAGCGGGCATCGATGCTGGAGACGCTGAACATGGACTACGTGCGGACGGCGAGGGCGAAGGGCCTTTCCTCCGGCAGGGTGATCTTCCGGCATGCCTTCCGGAACGCGCTGATCCCGGTCACGACGTTGTTCTCGGTGAACTTCGCGACGGTCGTGACCGGTGCGATCATCACGGAGCGGGTGTTCAACTGGAACGGTATGGGCAGTGTGCTCGTGGAAGCCGTGAACAAGAACGATCCGAACGTCATGATGGGCTGGGTCGTGGTGATCGCCATCTCGGTGGTCCTCGCGAACCTGCTGGCAGATTTGGTGTACGGCGTACTGGACCCGAGGATTCGCGTTGGCTGACATGAACTCGCTGGTGACCGGCGCAGAGACCGGGAAGCAGCCACCGATCAATGAGGGCGGGCTCGGCAACGAGGCGCTACCCGAGCCGCGGAGTCAGGGCGCGATCGTCCTGCGCAAGTTCCTCCGGCACAAGCTGGCGATGATCAGTGTCGGCGTGCTCGTGCTGATCGCGCTCGTCGCGCTGGTCATGCCGTTGTTTTGGCCGCACAGTTATTTCGACGCCTCGTTCCCCTCCTACGAGGAGCCGAGCGGGGAATTCCCGCTCGGTACGACGCAGGTCGGCAAGGACATGGTGTCGCAGATCCTGCGCGGCACCCAGTTCTCCTTGCTCATCGCGCTCACGGTGTCCGTCGTGGCGACCGTGCTCGGTGTGGTGTTCGGCGCGCTGGCCGGTTACCTGCGTGGCTTCGTCGACTCGGCGATCTCCCGGCTCACCGACCTCTTCCTGATCGTGCCGCAGGTCGCCGCCGCGGCGATCCTGGTGAAGGTGTTCAGCGGAAGCTGGTACGTGGTGGCCATCGTGCTGGCGATGTTCGCCTGGATGCCGATCGCGAGGATCACCCGGGCCGAGGCGATGTCGTTGTCGCAGCGGGAATTCGTCGAGGCGGCCCGCGCTTCCGGCGCCGGTACGGGCCGGATCGTGTTCAAGCACCTCGTCCCGAACATGGTCGGCACCATCACCGTCAACGCGACGCTCGCCGTCGCGCAGGCGGTGCTGGCCGAAGCCGCGCTGTCGTTCATCGGCCTCGGCGTGCAGACGCCCGACACGTCGCTTGGCAGGGTTATCGCGGAGAACTACGCGCAGATGACCGGAAGGCCGTGGTTGTTCTTCGGCCCGTTCGTCGTCCTGGTGCTGATCTCGCTTTCGATCAACTTCATCGGTGACGGTCTGCGCGACGCCTTCGATCCGCGTCAGCGCAAGGTCAAGGCCTGAGAGAAGTAGAAAAGAGGCCCTTCCGCCGTTGACGGCGGAAGAGCCTCTTTCTGGTTTCAGCGCGTCTGTCCCGACCTAGTCGGCGACCGGAGCCACCCGGCCCGCCTCCCACGCCTGCCTGCGCTGGGCCTGCAACGCGGGGTCGGCGACGGGCGCCGCCGACAGCAGCCGCTTGGTGTACTCCTGCTGTGGCTCGTGCAGCACCTGGTCGCGGGTGCCGACCTCGACCAGCTTTCCCTTCTGCATGACGGCGACCCTGTCGGCGAGCAGGTCGACGACGGCGAGGTCATGGCTGATGAACAGGCAGGCGAACTGGAGACTCTGCTGCAAGTCGAGGAACAGGTCGAGAACGCGGGCCTGCACCGAGACGTCGAGAGCCGACGTCGGCTCGTCGGCGATCAGCAGCTTCGGGTCGAGCGCGAGCGCCCTCGCGATGGCGACGCGCTGCCGCTGGCCTCCCGACAGCTCGTGCGGGTACCGGTTGCGGTAGTGCCCGGAAAGCTGAACCTGATCGAGCAGCGAGGTGACCCGTGCGGTGTAGTCCTTGCCGGAGAGCGCCTTGTGCAGCACGATCGGCTCGCCGATGGACTCTCCGATGGTCATCTTCGGATCCAAAGTGGAGGCGGGATCCTGGAAGACGATCGAGAAGTACCTTCGCAGCGGGCGAAGTTCCTTGTTGGACATCGACGTGATGTTCTTGCCCGCGATGGAAACCGTGCCCGAGGTGGGCTTCAGTAGCCGGATCGCGCACCTGCCGACGGTCGACTTCCCCGAACCGGACTCGCCGACGAGACCGAGGATCTCGCCTCGGTTGATGTAGAGCGATACGTCGTCGACGGCCCTGATCTTGTGCTGCCGTGCCTTACCTGGGAATTCGAGAACCAGGTTGTTGATCTCCAGCGCGGAGGCGCCTTCCTCGATGTGGGCTTGTAGTTCGGTCTCGGCGGCCTTGATCTGTTCGGCGGCGGCCGCTTCCTCCGCTGTCGCGGGAGCGGTCCTGACCTGACCGGGATCGTCGAGCAGCCGTTGCCCTTCCGGCCGCTGGCCGAGCACGGGAACCGCGGCGAGCAGCCGCCTGGTGTAGTCCTGCGTCGGGTTGCTGAACAACTGGGCGACGGGCGCCTGCTCGACGATCTCGCCCTGATACATCACGACGACCCTGTCGGCGAGGTCGGCGACGACACCCATGTCGTGGGTGATCAGCACGATCGCGGTGTCGAGCGTGTCCCTGAGTTTGCGAAGCAGGCCGAGGATCTCGGCCTGCACCGTCACGTCGAGCGCCGTGGTCGGCTCGTCGGCGATGATGATCTTCGGATCGCACGCGATCGCCATCGCGATGACGACGCGCTGGCGGAGCCCACCGGAGAGCTGGTGCGGGTACTGCTTGAACCGTTCCGGCGGATCGGGGATGCCGACCAGTTCCAGCAATTCGATGGCGCGCGCGTTCGCGGCCGATTTCGCAAGGTCCTCGTGAGCGCGCAGAGCCTCGCGGATCTGCCAGCCGACGGTGTACATCGGGTTCAGCGCCGTCATCGGCTCCTGGAAGATCATGGCGACGTCGCTGCCGCGGTGCTTGCGGAGCTGCTTGTCGGAAAGCCCGCCGAGATCGGTGCCTTCGAGCCTGCGCTGACCACTGATCTTGGTCGTCTTCGGCAGCAGGCCAGGCACCGACATGGAGGTGACCGACTTGCCTGAGCCGGATTCGCCGACGATCGCGAGGATCTCACCGGCGGCGACGTCGAACCCGATACCCTTGACCGCCTCGACGATGCCGTCGTCGGTGGAAAAGGTGATCCGCAGATCCGAAATGGACAGGACGGGTTCTGAACTGCCGGGTGTGTACGGCGACGTTGCTTCTGCGCTCACCAGAGGCCCTTCGTGGGGGGTACGGGTGCCACGGTCAGTGGTCGTGACGTTGGGCGCGAGAATAGTCGAGACGCGCTGACGTGTGGACGTGACGAACGAATTAATCTTAAGCCGTGATCTCGGTTGATGGGCGCAGGGTAATGCTGGTGCACGCACACCCGGACGACGAAACCATCACGACCGGAGGGACCATCGCGAAGTACGCGGCCGCCGGTGCCTCGGTGACGGTCGTGACCTGCACGCTCGGCGAGGAGGGAGAGATCATCCCTCCGGAGCTGGACCAGCTCGGAGCGTGGGCAGGCGACCAGCTCGGCGGGTATCGCGCCGGTGAACTCGCCGCGGCTGGCGCGGCGCTCGGCTGGACGAGGCACCGCTATCTCGGTGGAATCGGCAGGTGGCGGGACTCCGGGATGGCCGGAACGGCTTCGGCAGCGCATCCGCGAGCGTTCGTCAACGGCGAGCGGGAGGAACAGGCCGAACAATTACTCACCGTCCTCGACGAGCTGCGCCCCGAAGTGGTGATCACTTACGACGCCTTCGGTGGCTACGGACACCCGGACCACATCAGGGCACACGAGATCACCATGGCCGCGACGAGCAGGGCGCGTTCCGTGCGCAGGGTGCTGCACACGGTTGCCTCCTCCGACGCGACCGCTCGCGGGCTCGCCGAACTCAGGCGGGAAAGGGGGCTGCCGTGGCGGGTCGCCGACGACGGCGAGTTGCCCGTCGTCGCCGACGAGCACATCACCACCACGGTGGACGTCACCGAGAGCCTTCCGGCCAAGTTCGCCGCGCTGCGCGCGCACGCGACGCAGGTCCACGTGCGCGAACCAGCTTTCGCGTTGTCCAACGACATCGCACAGCCGGTTCCCTCAGCCGAGTACTTCGTGCTGGCCGCCGGCAATGGTGAGGGCGCGGAAGAGGACATCTTCGGGGGACTCACATCGTGACGGCGAAGGGACCGGCCCGCTGGGGGCTGCTCGCCGTGCTGATTCTCGACGCGGTGTTGCTGGCTTTACTCGAATTGTTTCTGTTGCCGCTGCGGCTCGACGGGGTGCTGCTGCCGAAACTCGGTGACGTTCCGTTCCCGATTTCCGTCCTCATCGCCGTCGTGACGACGCCGCTGCTCGTCGCACTGGCGATACCCCTGATCGGAAAGCGGCTGGCCGGGGTACCCCTGATCGCGTGGCTGCTGACGTTGTTCGTCGTCGGGCTGCAAGGCCCAGGCGGCGACCTCGTACTCGTCGCCGACTGGCGCGCGTTCGCGTTGCTGGCCGGTGGGGCTCTTCCCGCCGCGATCGTGCTTGGCAGGGGAGGGGTACGCGTTCAGCGGGCACGGCAGGAAGCCGTCAGCGCGAAAGTGAGGTAACCGTGGCGGAGCCGATTTCCGACAAGCAGGTCGTCGCGGTGCTGCGACCGCTGGTGCGGGCCACCGGGCCGATGGTCGACGCGCTACGGCAGGCCGATCCTTTCGGCCTCATCGCGGGTGCGCGGGAAGAACAGCGAGCGTCGGCCGAGCCCGGTTTCAAGGCCAAGCTCGTCAGCGCCCTCAAGTCCGTCAAGGTACCCGGCAACGAGGGCTGGGGCAGGATGGACGAACGCGAACGCACCGCGTGGTGGATCAACAGGGTCGGCAGGTTCACCGCGCTGATCACCGCCGTTCCCGGCCTCGGGGGCGCGCTGGCCGACCGGCTGCCCATCCAGGACACCGTCGGTGCCGCCGCGCAAAGCCTGCTCCTGTGCGCGATCGCGGGTGAGCGAGGGGTCACCGAGACCGGCGAGCGAGTGCGGTTGCTCGCCTGGGTTCTCTTCGACCGCGAGGTCGACCCCGGACTCGCCGCCGGTAAGTACACGGGCCACGACAAGGCGGCAGAGGACGAGGAGACCGAACGGCTCACCGAGGACATCGCCGCTTCGAAGAAGAAGCACGGCAGGGTCACGCTCAAGGCCGTCGGCCGCGCGCTGTGGCGCATCGGCCGGTCACTGCTCGCCATCACCGACGAGCTGGAGAAGCGGCCGAGCGGCCGCTTCTACCACAACGCCATCGGGATGCTTCCCATCGTCGGGATGGTCGGCAACTACTTCGGGGAGCGCTCCGGACTCAAACGAGTCGCCAAGCGCGCCGACATCTGGTTTATCGCCAACGTCAGTAACGCCAGAACATGAAGACGGCCTGACCGGCCTCGGCGAACCGCGAGTCGCCGCCGATCGCGTCGAAGATCGTGTCCGTGATGCCCCACAACGCCTGTCCAACGGGCGGTACCGCGAAGATGAGCGCGAACAGCACCAGCGGAGCCCACGGCCGCGCCTTCGCGCCGAATTCGCGGGCCTGCGGAGAGAGGTACGGCTCGATCGCTCCGAAGCCGTCGAGACCCGGCACCGGCAGGATGTTGATGACGAAAGCCAGAATCTGTAGCGAGGCGAGGTAGGAAAGGCCGACGGCGAGGCCGATCGGCATCTCGACGAAGCCGACGACGATCGTCAGCGCGATCCCGATCGTGAGGTTGCTGAGCGGGCCCGCGAGCGAGACCCACGAGGACACCGAACGGGAACGCAGCGCCCATCGGTTGATCCACACCGCGCCGCCTGGCAGTGGAATACCGCCGATGGCCAGGATCAGCAGCGGCAACACCAGTGAGAGCACGGGATCGGTGTAGCGGCGGATGTCCATCGTGAGATAGCCCTTGGCGGCCACCTCGTGATCGCCGCCGCGATAGGCGACGATCGCGTGCCCGAACTCGTGGAGAGTCAGCGACAGTGCCCAGCCGCCGAGTACGAGCACGAAGACACCCAGCGTGCCCATGGCGTCACGACCGGAAAGGGTGACCGGATCGAAGAACGCGGCGATGAGGCCACCCGCGATCGTGATGGCGAGGATGGCGTAGAACAGCGGACTTGGTCGGACGACTGATCGGTGCACGGCGCCTAGTGTGTCCTAACTCGTTGGTGGGTTGTGTTTCCGGTCCGCCCTATCCGACTTTTCCTCGCGAGGTCAACGTTCGCGGCTCTCGCGCGTCTGACAGCGAGGGGGCCGCGGCGTCGCGGTTCGTGTTGCCAGGCCACCACGATCGGTGAAGGCTTCGTTCTTCTTGGTCGATAGCTCACGGCGTCAGATCCGCATGAGCTAGTGGGGATCTTCTCGGCGTGTCCGCTTGCGTGTGGCGCTCAAAGTATCCCCCAAAGTTGGGACTTGGCTTGACCTGGCCGCACGACACAGGTGTAATCACATTGATGTCATTCGCTGTCTGTAAGGGGGGCAGTAGATGGCTTTCAACACCGCCAGCCTGGGAGTGCGTGAGAGCGAGGAGGCGGACGTGCGGTTGGACACAAGTGGAAGGGAATGGGGGCACGTCATGGATTGGGGCGGACACCCGGAGGAGGAGCTGGGGGTTCTGACCGATCTGCTTGACGTGACTGATGAGCAGGACTGGCAGGAGCGTGCGCTGTGCGCGCAGACCGACCCTGAGGCGTTCTTCCCCGAGAAGGGCGGCTCGACAAGGGAAGCGAAGCGCATCTGCCAGGGATGTGACGTCAAAGACGACTGCCTTGAGTATGCCCTCGCTCATGACGAGCGATTCGGTATCTGGGGCGGGCTTTCGGAACGGGAGCGACGGAAGCTCAAAAAGCGCGCCGTGTGACAAGGCGATCCGGGGTCATGTCGCCGGGGTCGTAGGGTGAGCGCATCCTGACCGCCTTCGACGCACGGAGACGTTCTTGCCCCGGACGCCCACGCCGCCGTCGGTAACGACGGCGCCGGTTCTCGCAATCCTGGTGTGCCACAACGGGCAAGAATGGTTGCCCTTGGTGCTTTCGGCGTTGCGGCGCAGCACGATCCGGCCACGGCACGTGCTCGCCGTCGACACCGGTTCGACCGACGGCACACCGGAGTTGCTGGCCGAGGCCGCGCGGTTCGGTGGTGTCGCGGGCGAACCAGTGCTCGACGGAGTGATCACCGTCGAGCACGACACCGGTTTCGCTTCCGCCGTCGCCTTCGCGGTCGAGGCCGCGATCCAGCGGTGGGGCGATCCAGGTCAGTGGATTTGGTTGCTGCACGACGATTCCGCTCCCGAACCGGACTGTCTCGACGGGTTGTTGCGCACGGCGGAAGCCGCGCCGTCGGCTGCCGTGCTTGGACCGCTCGCGGTCGACTGGTCGGATCCGAGGCTCATCGTCGAGGCGGGTATCTCGACCGATGCCTCGGGGCACCGGCAACCCGTCGCGCCGCGCTGGTCGGGTGCCGACGGCTCCGGCCAGAGCACCGAGGTGCTGGCGGTGCCGAGCGCGGGTTCGCTCATTCTGCGCGAGGCGTGGGAAGAACTCGGCGGCTACGACACCGGCATCGCGTTGCTGCGCGAGGACATCGATTTCGGCTGGCGGGTCAACGCGCGCGAGAAGACCGTGCTGTGTGTGCCAGCGGCCAGGCTCAGACACGCCCGCGCCGTCAGTACGGGACAGCGCGCGGCCGACGCGGTCGCGGGTGGCGCCGTTGCCTCGGCCGACCGCGAGTACGGACTGCGGACGTTCCTCGTGAACTGCTCTGCCGTGTCCTTTGTGCTCGGATTGCCGAGACTGGTCGTCCTCTGTGTTCTGCGTGGCATCGGTTTCGTCTTGCTGCGCAACGGGAATCGGGCGCGTGCGGAGTTCACCGCCGCCGGTCGGCTGCTCGGTTCGACGGCCCGGTTGCGGGAGGCGAGGTCGGCGCGCTCCGGAGGTGGTGCCGTCAGCGGGCTGCTCACGAGCAGGTGGAGCAGGCTGAGCGCGACGGTGCGGGACGGAGTGCTGCTGCTCGTCCGCAAACGCGTGGCCAGCGAGGCGGCGCTGGGTCGGTTGCCTGAGGCCGCTGAGGACACGTCGGCCTGGATTCCGCCTGAGGCAAGGGACAGCAGGCCCCGGCCGGTCGGCCCCGACGCGTTGCCAGCGGGTGCGCTGCGCTCGCTCGGTTCGCGTGGCGCGGGTCTGCGCCGACCCGGCGTGGTCGCGGTCAGCCTGCCAGGACCGGCTCGCACCGAAACCGAAATCGATGGCGCGCGCGACCTGGCGAACACCGGCGGCGACCCCGGCGGTGTGGCTGGTGGCGCCGCGCTCGCGGGCGAGGAAAGCGAAGCGGCGACGGTCGTGCTGCCACGTCGTCCTTCACCAGGACCTTCGGCCGCACGCGGGAGAGATCTCGTTTTCGTCGAGGTCGACCGGCGGCGGATGCTCGCGGCCACCGTCCTCGCGCCGCCGGTCGTGCTTGCCGTACTGCTCGCCGTGGTGGGCCTGCTGGTCAACAGTGGCCGGCTCGGCTTCGATCTCGCTGGCGGCGCCCTGCTTCCCGTCGGAGACCTCGGCGAGGTGTGGTCGGCCTACTTCGCCGCGTGGCACCCGGTGAGTGGTGGAACGGCGAGTGCCGCACCGGCCGCGCTCGCCGTTCTCGGGCTCGCGGGCGCGCCGTTCGCGCCGCTCGGGGGACCTGCCGCGCTCGTCGCGATCCTGCTGATCGGGCAGATTCCGCTCGCGGCGCTCGTCGCCTACGCGGCGACGAGGAAGCTCCGGGTCGATCGCTGGATGAGGGCCGGGGTTGCCGCCGCCTACGCGTTGCTGCCCGCGGGGACGGCCGCCGCGGCCCAGGGCAGGCTCGATGTCGTCGTCGTGCACATCCTGCTGCCCGCGCTGATCGCGAGCGTCGTCTCCGTGCTGACGAGTACGGGCACCCGCTGGTTGAGCGGCAGCGTGCTCTGCGCGCTGTTGCTCGCGGTGACCGGCGCGTTCGCGCCACTGGTTTCCCTGCTCGCGTTGCTCGTGCTCGTCGTCGGGTTCGTCGTCATGCCGATGGCGAAACCGACGAGCGGGATCCTCGCGCTGGCGATCGTCGTGTTGCTGCCGGTTGCGCTGCTGCTTCCCTGGCTCCCCGCGTTGCTCGCCGACCCTGGACTGCTGCTGCACGGCATCGGGGGCCCCTCCGCTTCGCCGACCGCCGCCGAGCTGGCTGGGCTGGACCCCGGTGGGCCCGGCGTACCGCCGCTCGGCGTCGTGCTGGTTCTCGTCGCCTTTGTCGCCGGAATTCTCAGGCCGTCGCGCAGGCTCGTTCCCGGCCTCGTCATGTTCGGGCTCGGCGTGGCCGCCCTCGTCGCCACCCTGCTCGTCGAGGTCCATCCGGTCGCGGGCGGGTCCGCGGCCACCGGATTCGCGGGGGTGCCGTTGCTGCTCGTCGGCGCGGGGCTGCTCGCCGTGGTGCTCGGGCTCGGCGTCGCGGGGAAGCCGGTTCTCCCCGGCTTGCCGGGAAGGGCAGGGGTCGTGCTCGGCGTCGCGGTGCTCGTCGCGCTCGCGGCGGGTGGAGTGGTCACGCGAGGAGAGGGCCAGGTGAGGGCAGGAGGCGGGGAGCGACTTGCCCCTTCCCTCACGGCAGAGCTGGCCGACACGGGGCGTGGCGTGCTGGTGCTCGGTGACGACGACACCGACGAGGTGAGTTTGAGCGGCGGCAGGTTGCCGTTGTTCGGCGATGACGCGATCGCTCCCGTCCCTGGCGCGTACGAGCGGCTCGCCCAATGGCGTGACGGTCTGCTCGCGGGTTCACGGGAAGCGGTGACGTCGGCGGCCGCGGCCGGGGTGCTGTTCGTCGTCCTGCCGGGCGGGGAGGACGGCGCCGAGGTGAGTGCCGCCGCACCCGACCTCGTCGCTCCGGCACCACCCACGAGCGAGGGAAACGCGGTACTCCGGCTCACGGCGACGACGGGTCAGGTCACCGTGGTGGCACCCGAGCAGGCGCGAAGGGCGGTGAGCGGTGAGCCGCCGAGCGGTGACCTGATGAGCGGTGACTCGGTCGCCGCCGTGAAGGCCCAGCTCCCCGACGTGCACGTCAGGGTGTCTGACGGCCCCGACGGAAGGCTGCTCGTGCTGGCTTCGGCGTACGAGCCGGGCTGGAGGGCGACGCTCGACGGCAAGGAGGTGCCGATCGTGCCTGCATGGGGACACCAGGTCGCGGTGTCCGTGCCGCCGAGCCAGTCGGACGTGCAGGTCGAATATCCTTCGACCCTGCGCAACGTGTTGCTGCTGGGGCAGGTGGCGGCGCTGTTGTTCGCGGTGCTCACCGCCATCCCTGGCAGGGGCGGGGCGCGGACTACTACTCGCCGTCGATGATGTCCGGTTCGACTCCGAGGTAGCTCGCGACCTGCTCCACCAGCACGTCGTGCACGAGATCGGCGAGCTCGGCCGGATCCTTCGCGCGCGCTTCGAGCGGACGCCGGTACAGCACGATGCGGGCTCTCGTCGGAAGGCCCGCGCGGTCGACACCAGCGGGGACCAGCCGGGAAAGCGGTACGGAGCCGTCGTGCAGAATCCCCTCGGCCTGGGAGGCGGGGACGTCCTCGCGCACCTCGGGCACCTCGTCGACGGCGACGTCGAGCTTGGTCAGCTCGTGCCGCCACCGCGCCTCGATCGGTTCGAGCGCGTCGAGCACGAGCGCGTCGAACTTCTCGGCGCGGCTCGAAGCGGCAGGCAGCGTCGCGGGGTACAGCGGGCCGCGCAGACCGCGGCCGTGCCTGTCCCTTCGCATGCGCTGCCGCTGCCGCGAACCACGTGCCATCGCCACGTGGGGAAGGGTACGCGGTCTGTCAGGCGCCATACCGGTGTGTCTTCGGCGTGGCAGCGCCGGTACCAGCTATCGTGATCAACCGTGCCGAGCGTGCGGAAGTGTTCACGGACGGGCTGCCTTGAGCCCGCCGTCGCCACGCTGACTTACGCCTACAGCGACTCCACCGCTGTTGTCGGCCCGCTCGCCACCGCATCCGAACCGCACTCCTACGACCTGTGCGAGGCACACGCCCTGCGGCTCACCGTCCCGAGGGGCTGGGAAGTCGTCCGCCATGAGGGTGAGTTCGCCGCTCCCGAGCCTTCCAGCGACGAGCTCACCGCGCTCGCCGAGGCCGTGAGGGAGGCAGGCCGCTCCGACCGACCTGCTCCACCGCCACCTCCCCAGGAGGGGACATCGGGCAGGCGGGGCCACCTGCGAGTGCTGCCAGGTCGCGCCTGAGCTGGTCGAGAGCCCTCCATCGGCACGTATCTCGCAACCGGGTCGGCCATGGTCGGTAGGCTTCGTCTGGTGTACCGAGGCCCCTGGGGCCACCATCGGACGATCGGGGAGAGGGCGTGCAAGACCTGTCGGCCATAGTGAAGGCTTATGACATCCGTGGCGTCGTGGGTGAACAGCTCGACGCCGAGCTTGTCAGAGACTTCGGCGCAGCGTTCGCGCTGTTGATCAAGCCGGACTCGCCTTCCGTCGTGATCGGCCACGACATGCGGGATTCTTCGCCCTCGCTCGCTTCCGCCTTCGCCGAAGGAGTCACCTCGCAGGGGCTCGACGTCGTCCTTATCGGGCTGGCCAGCACCGACGAGCTGTATTTCGCCTCGGGCAGCCTCGGCATGCCCGGCGCCATGTTCACCGCGAGCCACAACCCGGCCAAGTACAACGGCATCAAGTTGTGCAGGGCCGGCGCGGCCCCCGTCGGTCAGGACTCCGGCCTCGCCGAGATCAAGGACACCGTCGAACAGGGCGTTCCCGAGTTCGCGGGCCAGCGGGGCACGGTCGTCGAACGGGACGTGCTCGCCGACTACGCGGCACACCTGCGCACGCTCGTCGACCTTTCCGGGATCAGGCAGCTCAAGGTCGTCGTCGACGCGGGAAACGGCATGGGAGGACACACCGTTCCCGCCGTTTTCGACCTCGACCCCTCGCGGGGCGGCGGTGGCCTGAGCAGGAGCCTTCCGGTCGAGATCGTGCCGATGTACTTCGAACTCGACGGGACTTTCCCCAATCACGAGGCGAATCCGCTCGATCCGGCCAACCTCGTCGACCTTCAGGCCAAGGTGCGTGAGGTGGGTGCCGACGTCGGGCTCGCCTTCGACGGCGACGCCGACCGGTGCTTCGTCGTCGACGAGAACGGGGACGCGGTGCCACCGAGCGCCGTCACCGCGCTCGTCGCGGTCCGCGAACTGGCGAAGGAACCCGGCGGCACGGTGATCCACAACCTGATCACCTCGAAGGCCGTTCCCGAGATCGTGTCCGAAAACGGCGGGCAACCGGTCAGGACAAGGGTCGGACACTCGTTCATCAAGGCCAAGATGGCCGAGACCGGCGCGATTTTCGGTGGCGAGCACTCGGCGCACTATTATTTCCGTGACTTCTGGCGTGCTGACACCGGCATGCTGGCCGCGCTGCACGTGCTGGCCGCGCTCGGTGAGCAGGACGGCACCCTTTCCGCGTTGACTTCCGCGTACAGCAGGTACGCCGCGTCGGGCGAGATCAACTCGACGGTGGCCGACCAGGCCGATCGAGTGCGTGCCGTGCGGCAGGCGTTCGGTGGCCGCGAAAGCGCCTCCGTCGACGAGCTGGACGGGTTGACGGTGGATCTCGGTGAGCAGGGCTGGTTCAATCTGCGGGCGTCGAACACGGAGCCGCTGCTGCGGCTCAACGTCGAGGCCGTCGACGAGGCGGCCGTGAAGGCACTCACCGACGAAGTACTGGCGATCGTCCGCGGATAAGCGTGGTAAGTAGGAATTATGGCCGTCACCCTTGATGCACAGCTGCTGGAGATCCTCGCGTGTCCTTCGCAGGACCACGCTCCGCTCACCCCAGGATCGCCTGGCGACCCCGATGCCGACGCGCTCACGTGCACGTCCTGCGGCAGGGTCTTTCCCGTCAAGGACGGCATCCCGGTGCTGTTGCTCGACGAGGCGAGCGCCCCGACGGTCCCCGCGCGCGCCGTGAAGGGCGAGCGGGAGACCCGTGACGACCCCGGTTCCGATGGCGCTTGACGACAGCCTCCTCGACGACACCGCGCGGCTCACCGACACCGACGGCGCGGGGTTGCTTCGTGCCGCCGCGATGGCGGGCGCGCAGGTACGGGCGACCATCGAGGCATGCGCTGAACTGGGTCTCGCCGACCGGCTCGACGTGGGAAGGCCGAGGGCGGTCGTGCTCGTCGTGCGTCCCGGGGTCAGCCGTAGCGCGGTCTTGCTGTTGAACGCGCTGCTCGCGCACTCGTGCCCGGTTCCCGTCGTCGTCGCCGAGACCGTACCCGGCTGGATCGGGGCGCTCGACGTCGTGCTCGCGCACACCGACGACCCCTACGACGCCGATCTCGCCGCAGCGTTGGAGCGAGCGGCCCGCTACGGCGCGACGGTGGTGCTGTCGGGACCGCGGGAAGGGCCGGTCGCCTCCGCCATCGCGGGCAGGGGCGTGCTCATCGCCCCGAGGGTGCTCGTGCCGCCGGAGCTGTCCTTCGCGAGGGCGCTCAGCGCGGGTCTGCTGACCGCGAACGCGCTGGGGCTGCTGGTCGCCGACGTCGAATCGCTGCCAGACCTCCTGGATGGCGAGGCCGAACGGTGCCATCCGGCGCACGAATCGTTCGTGAACCCGGCGAAGGCGCTCGCGCTGCGGATGGCCGACCACACTCCGCTGCTGTGGGGACTCGACAATCCGGCGATCGCCGTCGGCCAGCACGCCGCGTACGCGCTCGGCGCACATGCCGCGATCGTGTGCGACGCGGCCGACTACCGGCAGGCGATGGCTCGTCCCGCTCTGCATCACGCGGCTGCACGCAGCGTGACCGAGCGCAACATCTTCGCCGATCCCGACGATTTCTCTGCGGAAGCATCGCCACCGAGGGTGCTTTTGCTCGCCGTCCGGACCGGACCGGCCGCGGACGGAGCGCGGTACAGGGCGAACGAACTGTTGCCCTCCGCCGACCTGATCGCTCCAGCCGACGAGATCGAAGCCGACGACGCGGGCAGGGCCGCGGTTCTCGCATTGCGGTTCGAGCTCTCGGCGGTCTACCTGGGACTCGCGGCTGGGACCATTGGGGGAACTGGCCATTTCGCGCCTGCCGGCGTTTAGGCGTGAGGCGGCCAGTAACGAGAGATACCGGCCGGCGCTCGACGCGGCCGGCGAGGAGTGGAGTTGACGGTGGAACTGCTACGCAATGCCGTGCGGCCGTATGCGTGGGGCTCCAGAACCACGATTCCGGAGCTGTTAGGGCGGCCGGTTCCCTCCCCGCATCCAGAGGCGGAGCTGTGGATGGGTGCTCATCCGGGGGACCCGTCAAGGGTCGTGGGTCCCGATGGCACCGAGCGGAGCCTGATCGACATCGTCGCCACCGACCCGGTGAGCCAGCTCGGCACCCGCTGTGCGGACCAGTGGGGCGGCAAACTGCCGTTCCTGCTCAAGATCCTCGCGGTCGAGGAACCACTCTCGATGCAGGCGCACCCTTCGGCGGCGCAGGCAGCCGAAGGCTACGAGCGGGAGGAGAGGGCAGGCATCCCGAGGGACGCCCACCACCGCAACTACCCCGACCCCACCGCGAAGCCAGAGCTGGTGTGCGCGCTGACCGAGTTTCACGCGCTCGCGGGATTCAGGGATCCGCATCGCACCGTCGAACTGCTCAGGGCCATCGACACCCCCGGGCTCACCAAGTACACCGAACTGCTCGCTGCGCAACCGGACGCCGCCGGACTGCGGGCACTGTTCACCACCTGGATCACCCTGCCGCAGGCCGCGCTCGACGACCTGCTGCCCGCGGTCCTCGACGCGTGCGTACTGCACGTCAAGGAGCACGGCGAGTTCGACACCGAGTGCCGTACGGTGCTCGGCCTCGGCGAGACCCACCCCCGTGACGCGGGTGTCCTCGCCGCGTTGCTACTCAACCGGCTCACGCTCAGCGCGGGCGAGGCGATCTACCTTCCCGCCGGAAACCTGCACCTCTACCTGCACGGCACGGCCGTGGAGATCCTTGCCAACTCGGACAACATCCTGCGGTGCGGGCTGACCCCGAAACACGTCGACGTTCCCGAGTTGCTGCGCGTCGTGGATTTCAGCTCCGCCGACATGCCCGTGCTGTGCGGAGAGCCGGAATCGGGGTTCGCCGTCTACCGCACCGACGCCCCCGAGTTCGAGCTGTCGCGGGTCGAGTGGGCAGGCGGCGACAACGCCGAGGTCGTCCTCGACGGCGATGGTCCGGAGATCCTGCTGTGCACGGCGGGCGAGTTGTTGCTGTGCGCCGAGGACGGCTCCAAGGTCGAACTGCCCAAGGGTGACTCGGTGTGGCTGCCCGCATCCGATCCGGCCATCCGGGTGCGCTCCGTCGGTGCCGAGCCTGCTCACCTGTTCAGGGCAACTGCTGGCACCTGTTCTGCCAAGGCGCATCTTTAACGCCACTTACTGTGTTCGTTCCGTGTAGCGGCACCGGCCAGACTCATCTGGGTGGGTGATTCGGTTGTCGCCCAAACGGTAACGAGTTCAAGGAGCGCAACGCAGTGACTTCCCAACCCACGGCAGCGGCCGGGTACGACCAGGGTGCGGCACCGGCCCCTCAGCGACCCGGCACGTTGCTTGCGGCGATCGCCGTGGCGGTCGTCGGCGCACTCGCCTCGCTCGTCAACGGCATCCTGATGGCCGTCGGCGCCGAGGACCTCTTCATCGACATCCTGGCCTCGGCCGCCGGTGTGAGCGCGGAGGAGGTCAGTGCGGTGGTTCCCGCCATCGTGCTCGACGAGGGTGTGGACACGCTGTCGACGCGCGGCACGATGGCTCTCGTCGTCGGCGTCGGCCTGCTCGTTTTCGGCGCCTTGCTGAGGGGTGCCGCGGTGTGGGCAAGGGTGGCCATGACCGTCTTCGCGCTCGCGACCGTGCTGGTTGGTGGCCGCGTTGCCACCGACGAGGGCACCGGTCTGATGCTCGGTCTCGGCTGGCTCGCCGTCGTCGGCTCGATCGTCGCGATCGTGCTGGCGTGGCTGCCTGCCAACCACCGCTACGCGAAGGCGCTCAAAGCCAAGAACTGACCGGCTATCTGGGGGTGGCGCCGGACGTGTTGGCGACAAGCTCACGTCCGGCGTCCTCGGTCAGTTTGAACAGCAGTGAGGAGAGCACGGTCGCGCTCGCGTCCCTCGGGTCGGCGAGCCGGTCGGCTTCCTCGGTCATGGCGGCTGCCCGCGCGGGTTCTCCAGCCGCCTCGTAAGCCCTCGCCAGCACCCGCGACGACACCACGGCCGACGCGACGCTGCCCATGGCCTTGAACTCGGCCAGTCCTTGTTCCAGCGAGGCAATCGCTTCGGTGATCCTGCCTTCGCCGATCCAGCTCGCCGCGATGGCTCTGGCGCAGGACAGTTCCCGTGGCCGCTCGCCCCGCTCTCCGGCCAGCTGATGAGCCTCGGTGTAGGCGGTGATCGCGCGCTCCCGTTCCCCGAGACCGGCGCAGATCGCGCCCAGCGTGCGCAACGAGCGCGCCAGCGAAGAGGACACCGGCATGGCGCGCAGTATCGAGACCGATTCCTCGGCGAGGCCGAGTGCCGTTCGCGGCTGGCCGGTGAGCGTCAGTGACCACGCGAGTCCTCGCAGGGCCAAAGAGATCGCGAGCGGTTTTCCGGTCAGTCGCGCCGTGGCGAGCGTGCGCCGGTTGGCTTCCACCGATTCGTGCAGAAGGCCGAGTTTGTTGAACGCCTCCGGCCGGGTCAGTTCGATGTGCGCGACGGCGGCGAGATCGGGATCCGGTCCCGCGAGCGTGATCGCGTCTCGGACGGCGACGAGCGCTTCTTCCGCCCTGCCGAGTCCTAGGAGGCAACGCGCGAGGTTCGCCATCGCCCACGAGGCCATTCTGGGTTCGCCTTGCCGTTCCAATTCCAGCGCACAGGCGCGGAATCTGCGCTCGGCCTCCTCGTGTTCGCCTCTCGCGTGGATGACGACGGCGATGTTGGCTTCCGCCCACAGTTCGGTCACCCTGTCGCCGGCCCTCGCCGCGAGCTGGCGGATGGTGTCGTGACCGGACCGCATGTCGGCGTAGTGACCGTTGAGCCACAGGTACGCGGTGAGCCGTTCCAGCAGCAGCACGGCTTCCGCTCGCCTGCCTGCCCGGAAGATCGAACCGATGGCGGTCAGCAGATTGCGTTGCTCGATCGCGAACCAGGTGTGCGGGTCGGCGACGAGCCTGCCGACGGTGGCGGGGTGCAGCGGTTGTTCCGGCAGTTCCCGGGTGGAGCGCAGCGGCAGCGGAACCGTCCAGGGCAGTTCGCGTGCCGCCGTGTCGGCGAGACCGAGCGCGGCGTCGATGAGCATCGACACCGTCGGAGCTTGGCGTCTCTGGTCCTGCGCGAAAACCCTGACGAGGTTGTGCAGCCGGTACCGGGGTTCGCCCGTCGCGTCGACGCCGATCGGTGTGAGCAGGCTCGCCTCGACCAGTTCCTCCATGACGGCATCGGCACTGTTCTCGCCCCGCTTGCCGACGAGGACGGCGATGGCCCATGCCGGGGCGCTGATGTCCCCGCATTGGGCCAATGCGTGCAGTGTGCTTTGGGCGCGGAGGCTCAACGCGTGGTAGCTCAGCGCGATACTCGTCCGCACCGTCCGGTCGCTGACCGAGAGTTCGTCGAGCCGGTGCCGTTCGTTGTCGAGCCGGTCGGCGAGCGCGCGCAGGCTCAGGTGGGGCCGGATGGCGAGTCTGGTGCCCGCGATGCGCAGTGCGAGCGGAAGGTTGCCGCACGAGGCGACGATGCGGGTCGCCGCGCCGTGTTCGGCCGCGACCCGCTCGGTTCCGACGATGTGCCGCAGCAACGCCGCCGCTTCTTGATCCCCGAACGGGCCGAGCGGAACCCGGTACGCACCGTCCAAAGTGCTGAGTCGGCGTCTGCTGGTGACGAGTACGGCACAACCCGGAGTGCCGGGAAACAGTGCCCTCACCTGCTCGGGAGAAGCGGCGTCGTCGAGCACGACGAGCACCTTGCGGTCGGTGAGCCTTCCCCGGTAGGCGGCGGCCCTGGCTTCGAGGCCGTCGGGGATCGCGGGGCCGCTGACACCCAGTGCCCGCAACAGATCCGCGAGCACGTCGATGGGCTTGCGTGCCTGTGCCGTACCGGAAAGGTGAACGTAGAGTTGCCCGTCGGGAAAGGACTTCCTGATCCGGTGGGCCGCGTGCACGGCGAGCGTGCTCTTGCCCGCTCCCGGCTCACCGCTGATGACCGTGACGGGTACGGAGCCCTTCGCGTCGGCGAGTGTCGCGCTCACGATGTCTACTTCGGACTCCCGGCCGGTGAAATCGCCGAGGCAGGGCGGAAGCTGGCAGATCGGCCACGACGGTGGAGCCGGGTCGTGGAGCTTGCCGTGGTCTTCACCGCTGAGCACCGTCGCGTGCGCCTGCCGCAATTCCGGGCCGGGCTCGACGCCGAGTTCGTCGACGAGAACGGTGCGGGTGCGGGCGTACACCGCGAGCGCCTCCGCCTGCCTGCCCGAACGCCGCAACGCGAGCATGAGCTGCGCGGCGGCCCTTTCCCGCAACGGATGGGCGGCCAGAAACGCCTCAAGTTCGCCGATGAGCCCGGCGTGCTTTCCGATCGAGAGTTCGGCTTCGGCGCAATCCTCGAGAACCGTCAGCCGTTCGGCGTCCAATGTGGAAATCGCGGGATCGAGCGCCGCGACGTCGACGTCGGCGAGCGCGGGACCCCGCCACTGCGCGAGTGCCTTGCGGAAGTGGTCGGCCGCGACGGCGGCCTCACCGGCTCTCGCGGCTTTTCGTCCGGCGGCGACTTCGGTTTCGAAGATGAGCAGGTCGAGCTCGCCGGGGGCTGCCATCAGCCGGTAACCGCTGCCGACGTGCTCGATGCGGATGTCGCCGACGCGTTCCCGCAGCCGCGATACGTAGGTGTGCAGATTGGACGCGTAGGACTTCGGGGGCAGTTCGGGCCACAACGCCTCGACGAGGCTGTCGACCAAGACCGGTTTGCCCGCGTTCATCAGCAGCATCGCCAGCAGTGAACGCTGTCGGTCACCGCGCAGGCGCACCCTGTTACCCTCTGCGTCCACGACGGTGAGCGGACCGAGCACCCCGAATCTCACATCGCGTCCTTCCCCAGCCAAGGGTGGGACATCTTACGCAGTCCACGATTCGCCGCTGACCCGTACTAGTCGTAGTCGTCGCGATTGTCCGAATTGTTGGGGGACTTGACTCTTGCGCCGTGCGGCAGCACCTCTAAGCTGCTCGCGTTCACGCTGGAGATGACCTAGGGGGACGTGGTGTCGGCAAGCGGTGGGACAAAGGCGATCTTGGCGGCGTTGACCGCCAACGCGGGAATCGCGGTCGCCAAATTCGTCGGCTTTCTGATCACGGGGTCGTCTTCGATGCTCGCGGAGTCCGTGCACTCCGTCGCCGACACCTCGAACCAGGGGCTCCTGCTACTCGGGCAGAAGACCTCGCGGCGCAAAGCCGACAAGGAACACCCATTCGGATACGGCCGCGATCGCTATTTCTACTCGTTCATCGTCGCGCTTATGCTGTTCACCCTCGGTTCGGCTTTCGCGCTGTACGAGGGCATCCACAAGGTCCAGCATCCGGAGGAACTGTCGTCGCCGATCGTCGCGGTGATCATCCTCGTCGTCGCCATCGGTCTTGAGATCTACAGTTTCGCGACCGCCATCAGGGAATCGAAGCTCATCAAGGGCGACAAGACCTGGTGGGGTTTCATCCGGCAGTCCAAGACGCCCGAGCTCCCCGTGGTGCTTCTGGAAGACGCGGGCGCGCTCTTCGGTCTCGTGTTCGCGCTTGCCGGTGTCGGGCTTTCGGTCGTCACCGGCAACGCGGTGTGGGACGGCATCGGCACGATCATGATCGGCCTGCTGCTGGGGGTCATCGCGATCATCCTGATCATCGAGATGAAGAGCCTGCTCATCGGCGAGGGGTCGGGGGAGAAGGAACTGGAGACGATCGTCGGCGAGCTGACCGGCGGCGATGTCGAGCGCGTCATCCACATCAAGACCCAGTACATCGGCCCCGACGAGTTGCTGGTCGCGGCGAAACTCGCCCTCAGGAGCGGGCTGTCGGTCGACGAGGTGGCGGCTGCCATCGACGCCGCCGAGGCGAGAGTGCGGGAGAAGGTACCGGTCGCCCGGTTGATCTATCTCGAACCAGACCTGTACCGGGTGGCTTCCTGACATTTCCGCCGCGCCCGAGTTATGGTGCCTCGACCGATCCACAGTCAAGGAGGACACCGTGCCGGGAAGCAGTATCTGGCGCACGAAATCGGTTGAACAGTCCATAGCGGACACCGATGATCCGGATACCAAGCTACGCAGGAATTTGAGCGCGTGGGATCTGACGGTCTTCGGCGTCGCCGTGATGATCGGCGCCGGCATCTTCACGCTCACCGCCCGCACGGCCGGTGACCTCGCCGGTCCTTCGGTCTCCGTCGCGTTCGTGCTGGCCGGTATCGCGTGTGCGCTGGCGGCGCTGTGCTACGCGGAGTTCGCCTCGACAGTGCCCGTCGCGGGCAGCGCGTACACCTTCTCGTATGCCACATTCGGTGAATTCCTCGCATGGATCATCGGCTGGGACCTGATCCTCGAGTTCTCCGTCGCGGCCGCGGCCGTCGCCAAGGGCTGGTCGGTCTACCTGGAAACCGTCCTGCGGGCGATGTTCGGCGACGGCATCCACACGACCGTCTCGCTCGGCGGGCTCAGCTTCGACTGGGGATCGCTGATCCTCGTCGCCGTTCTCGCCGCGCTGCTGACGGCGGGCACCAAACTCTCCTCGCGGTTCAGCCTGGTGATCACGGTGCTGAAGGTGCTGATCATCGTCTTCGTCATCGTCCTTGGCATCACCTTCATCAACCCGGACAACTACACGCCGTTCGTTCCGCCGGCCGCCGAGGGCGAGGCAGGTGAAGGCGGTATCGAGCAGTCGCTGTTCTCCGTGCTCGCCGGTGGCTCCGGCAGTGTCTACGGTGCGTTCGGCCTGCTCGCGGGTGCTTCGCTGGTGTTCTTCGCGTTCATCGGCTTCGACATCGTGGCGACGACGGCTGAGGAAACCCGCAACCCGCAGCGCAACGTGCCGCGCGGCATCCTCGGCTCGCTCGTCATCGTGACCGTGCTCTACGTCGCCACCTCGCTCGTCGTCGCAGGTATGGTGCCGTTCTCCGACCTGGCTACGGACGCGCCTCCGGAAGGCGAACGCAAGACGCTGGCGACCGCGTTCTCGCTCAACGGCGTCGACTGGGCGGCGAACATCATCTCCGTCGGCGCGCTTACCGGGCTCACGACGGTGGTCATGGTGCTGATGCTCGGCCAGCAGCGGGTGTTGTTCGCGATGTCGCGTGACGGCCTGCTGCCACGCAAGCTCGCCAAGACCGGCAAGAAGGGCACTCCGTACCGGGTCAACATCCTCGTCGGCATCGTCGTCGCGATCGCGGCGGCGTTCTTCGACGCGACGAAGCTCGAAGAGATGGTCAACGTCGGCACGCTCTTCGCCTTCGTGCTCGTTTCGGCCGGGGTGATCGTGTTGCGCAAGAAGCGGCCCGATCTTCCGCGCGGCTTCCGGGTTCCGCTCATGCCGGTCATTCCGATACTGGCGATCATCGCCTGCGTGTGGCTGATGCTGAACCTGACCGTGCTGACCTGGGTCCGGTTCCTCGCCTGGATGGCACTCGGCGTGCTCGTCTACTTCGTCTACAGCAAGCGGCACGCGTTGCTGAACCGGAAGGACGAGCCGAAGGAGTCCGACGTCGAGTCCTGAGTTCAACCGTTGCGGGGCGGCTGGCCGAGCAGATCACCGAAGAGGGGAACCTGCTCCGCCAGCCGCCCCGCCATGTCGGTGCCTTCGAGGCCGGCCGCGATGACCAGCGCCCTGTCCCACTCGGGGTCGGCGACGTAGTCGGCGTACTTGCGGATGCCGGGCACCCAGCGTCGTCCGCCGGTGGGCAGGCGCATCGGATCGGGCAGCCAGTGGTCGCCACCGAGGACGAGCGCGCCCGTCGGGCCCTGCACGGCGGGTTCGAGCGCGCCGACGTTGCCGTCGGGCAGATAGCCGACGCCGAGTAGTTTCCCACCGGCCACCTGGTGCCGCCACGTCGTCGCGCCACCGCCGAAAGTGTCCGTGCCCCTGCACAGCCCGCGCCAGCGACCGTCGAGCATGCCGTACAACCTGGCGAGCGTGTCGTGCGGGAACACGGCGGGGAACGCGCGCTGGTAACCCCATTGCAGGGGAGCGCCCGCCGTGAGCACGCCGACGCGTTCGCGGTCGGAAGCCGGTAGCTCAGCGGCGAGTCTGCTCGCCGTCAACACCGCGAGCAGGCCCCCGATGTGGTAACCGGCGAGCACCACCCTCGTGCCCGGTTCCTTGAGGTGTTCCTTGGTGCGTTCGGCCAGTTCGGGCACGACCTTCGCGGCGTAGGAAGGCGGAGCGGCCGGGTGCGCGGCCCTCGGCCAGAAGCAGACGAGGTCGGAGAAGGCGCCGAGGTGCCTCGCTCGCCTAGCTCCCGTCGCCGCCGTGTAGACGGCTCTCAGCAGCGCCGCGGCCAGCGCGCCGAGCGCGAAGACGCCGAGCGCGGAGAGCCAGTCGAGCCAGCTGGGCACGCTACCGACACCGAACCTGACCGCCAGGAGCGCGACGACGCCTGCCGACATCGCGAGGACGACGGTCAGCACGATGCGGTGCAGGTACTTGCGTTCCCAACTGGATCCTGCCCACGCTTTCGCGGCTTCCCGCTCGTCCTCGGGGCTGGTCTCCATGAGCTTGACGATGTCGGGAATGCCACGGCGTACCTTGCGCAGTGGCAACGCGACGGCGAAGCAGAAGACGGCGACCAGCACCGCGAACACGAGCGCCCCGCCCCACAACAGCGTGATCAGCGTGTAGCTCTCCGGCAGCGCGAGACCTTCCGCGCCGAGCAGCCTGCGCAGGGCGATCGCGAGGCCCGCGCCGAAGCCGCCGCCGAGCAGGCAGGCGAGGACGAGCGTCGGCGCGGCTGCCCAGCCACCCGCCCATGGGCGCAACCTGCGGGGCAGCGTCGACCACGACGGCCTCGCCAGCAGCGCGGCCGGGACCAACAGCAGGGCAAACAGTACGCACAGCACGAGCAGTACGGCGCCGATGCCCTCGACGGTGTCGTCCGTGCCGGGAAGGGCGCGCGGCAGCGGCGCGGAGACGACGGCCGCCGCGATGAGCAACGCGACGGCCACACCGAGCAGCACGCCTCTGGTCACCGCGGTGAACAACCGGTGTGCCCGAACGGCGGTGCCGAGGATCGTGCAGGCGAGCAGTCCCAGCGTCAGCCACCACAGGATCGCCGTCGCGGAATCGGAAGGTACGCGCAGCGGTCCGCCGAGCAGCAGCAGCGAGACGCAGCCGAGAGCGCCGACGAGATGAAGACACCTGAGCATCACCGTGTCGACGGTGTCGACGCCGTCGTCGAGCGTGGCGCCAGGCAGTCCTTTCCCCGCTTCCTTCGCGCTGTCGTTGGCAGGCGCCTTCACCGACCATTTCGCGGCCGAGACCCGGTGCAGGATCAGCACGACGAGCAACACGGGCAGCACCCCGACGGTCAGCCGCGCCGCGTCACTTTCCCGCAGCCAGGAAGGAGTCCCGGAAAGGCACGCGGAGCCGGGGGCGAGACACTGCGCGGCGAACAGGTCGAGGCTGATCACGGCGAGCTGGGAGACGAGCAGCATCGTGAGCAGCAGGGCCGCGAGGCGCAGTAGCGCCGCGCACACGGCGCTGATGGCGGAGGGCAGCCTCCTGCCTTCCTGAACGGGAGGCAGCATCCAGTGCGCAACGTTGGAAAGGGAGAACGGGAACAGCAGCGCCCACGTCGCCTTCGCCGCGCCTCCCGAGGTCATCCCGCTCCACAGGTAGCCCTCCAGCGTGCGGGGTAGCGACCTGCCGAGCGCTTGCAGGACCGGGCCGGGCGCGGGCCGCCGTAATCGGTCGGATGGCCTGATCACCCTGCCGACGCCGTCACCGGCGACGTCCACGGTGCCGACGGAGTCGAGCAGCGATTCGCCGCTCGTACCGATCAGCCCCGGGACACGTAACTCGACAACACGCGTGTCGGGGCCGGGAATGGGCACCTTGGAACTCCAAACTGAACTGCGAAACCTGACGGACGAACGAACAACGGTAATCTGCGGGGGTCGACGAGGGCTGTTGCCGGCACAGCGAGTCTGGAGGAATGTTTCGAATGACCCCTGAAAGCGTTGCGTCGCGTCATCAGACGCGAAACGGTGTCGATTACGCCGTCGCGGACCTCTCCCTCGCCGAGTTCGGCCGCAAGGAGATCAGGCTCGCCGAGCACGAAATGCCCGGCTTGATGGCTTTGCGCCGGGAATACGCCGAGGCGTATCCGTTGCGAGGGGCGCGCGTTTCCGGCTCGCTGCACATGACGGTCCAGACCGCGGTGCTGATCGAAACACTCGTCGCGCTGGGGGCCGAGGTCCGGTGGGCCTCGTGCAACATCTTCTCGACCCAGGACCACGCCGCCGCCGCCGTCGTCGTCGGCCCGTACGGCACCCCTGAACAGCCACGGGGCGTTCCGGTGTTCGCGTGGAAGGGCGAGACGCTCGACGAGTACTGGTGGTGCACGGAGCGGATGCTCACCTGGGACGGCGACGGCCCGAACATGATCCTCGACGACGGTGGCGACGCGACGATGCTCGTGCACAAGGGCGCCGAATACGAGAAAGCGGGCGTCGTCCCCTCCGCGGACGACAACGATCCCGACGAATGGCGGGTGTTCCTTTCGCTGCTGCGGGCCTCGCTTACCGCCGAAGCGGGGAAATGGACCAAGATCGGCTCCGGTATTCGTGGCGTGACGGAGGAGACGACCACCGGTGTGCTGCGGCTGTACCAACTGGCGGCGGCAGGGGAATTGCTGTTCCCCGCCATCAATGTCAATGACGCGGTCACCAAGTCGAAGTTCGACAACAGGTACGGAATCCGGCACTCGCTCATCGACGGCATCAACAGGGGAACCGATGTGCTCATCGGCGGCAAGGTCGCCGTCGTGTGCGGTTACGGCGACGTCGGCAAGGGCGCTGCCGAATCGCTGCGTGGCCAGGGCGCGCGGGTCGTCGTCACCGAGATCGACCCGATCTGCGCGCTACAGGCGCTGATGGACGGCTACCCGGTCAAGAAGCTGGAGACCGTCCTGCCGGAGGCCGACATCGTGATCACCACCACCGGCAACAAGGACGTGGTGATGGCCGAGCACATGGCACGGATGAAGCACCAGACGATCGTCGGCAACATCGGTCACTTCGACAACGAACTCGACATGGCCGGGCTCGCCAGGTATCCCGGCATCCGGCACGTCAACATCAAGCCGCAGGTCGACGAGTGGGTGTTTCCCGAAGGGCACTCGATCATCGTGCTGTCCGAGGGCAGGCTGCTCAATCTCGGCAACGCGACCGGGCACCCCAGCTTCGTCATGTCGAACAGCTTCTCGAACCAGGTCATCGCGCAGATCGAGCTGTTCACCAAGTACGAGGAGTACGACAAAGAGGTGTACCGGCTGCCGAAGAAGCTCGACGAGAAGGTCGCCCGCATCCACCTCGCCGCCCTCGGTGGTGAACTGACGAAGCTCAGCAAGGAACAGGCCGAGTACATCGACGTCGACGTCGACGGACCCTTCAAGACGGACCACTACCGCTACTGACCGTGCCGAGACCCCGCGACGTAGGGTGAGCGCGTGGGTCGACTTGTCGTGATCGAAGGACTTGACGGTGCGGGTAAACGCACGCTCGCGGATGCGTTGACGAAGGCGCTGCACGATGCCGGTGCCAGTGTCGCGACGCTGGCTTTTCCCCGGTACGGGGAGAGTGTCCACGCGGATTTGGTGCGCGAGGCGCTGCACGGCGAGCATGGCGATCTCGGCGACTCCGTGTACGGCATGGGGTTGCTGTACGCCCTGGACCGTCGAGCGGCGGCGGGGGACATCAGGAGCGAGCTGGCGACGCACGACGTCGTGCTGCTCGACCGGTACGTCGCGTCCAACGCCGCATACCAGGCGGCGCGGCTCGGTGAGGGGGCCGACAGCCCGGTTGTCGATTGGGTCAGGCAGCTCGAACTCGGCCGGTTCGATCTTCCGGCGCCCGATGTGGTGATCCTGTTGCGGGTGGCGCCGGAGGTGGCCGCCGCGCGGGCCGCGTCGAGGGCCGACGCCGACAGTACGAGGACCAAGGACGCCTTCGAATCCGACGACGATCTCCAGGTGCGATGCGCCAAGGTGTACGACGAACTCGCGGACCGGTCGTGGGTGTCGCCGTGGATCGTGGTGGATGGCGCGGGTGCCGTGGATGCGCGCGAGTTGGCGGCGAAGCTGCTCGCCTGAGCGCATTGGTGCGCGAGTCCCCCTCTCGCGCATTCGGGCTGGGGACTCGCGAGACGGGTCAGTCGATGTGTTTCAGCAGCCAGGCATGGAACTCGCCGATGTGGTGCTCCGAGGGCACGAGCACCCCGCCGTCGGCGTACGCCCTCGAACTCATCGCGGGCTGACAGCGCTCACAGGCCGCGAAGTCCTGTTGGTTCACCCGGTGGAACAGTTCGAACGACTTGGCCAGATCCCGCCCCCTCGCCACGACATCCTCGGCATAAAGCCAGTCGCACTCGACGATCGTCCGGTCCGCCGCGACGGGATACATCCGGTGGAAGATCACGTGATCGGGAACGAGGTTGACGAAGACCTGCGGCCGTACCGTGATCGCGTAGTAGCGGCGGTCCTGCTCCGGTCCGAGCCCGGCAAGCGGCGCGAAACCTTCGCTGCCGTCGACGGTGAACCCGGACACGTCCTCGCCGAACTCCGCGCCGTGGCCGACGAAGTACTGCGCCGCGTACCCCTCCGCGAACTCGGGCAGCACATCGGTCAGCTCGGGATGGATGGTCGCGCAGTGGTAGCACTCCATGAAGTTCTCGATGATGAGCTTCCAGTTGGCGCCGACGTCGTAGCGGACGTGCTTTCCGACGGTCAGCTCGCCGACCGCGTAGTCCTCGATGAACCGGTCACCGCCAAGCCGTTCCGCGACGACGTCCTTGACCGTTTCGTCGAAGGAAGGCGGATCGGCTGCCAGGCACACCCAAACGTAGCCGAGCCATTCCCGCAGCGGCAGCGTCCGCAGCCCGTACTCGGTGCGGTCGACGTCGGGCATCGACGTCAGATTCGGTGCCGCGACGAGCTTTCCGTCCAGCCCGTAGGTCCACGCGTGATACGGGCACTGGAACGCCTTCGCCACCGTCCCCGATTCCTCAGTGCACAGTCGCGCGCCGCGATGGCGGCACACGTTGAGGAAGGCCTTCGGCCGCCCGTCCCTCGCCCTCGTGACGATGACGTTTTCCCCGCCGATCGTCACGGTGCGGAAGCTGCCTTTCTCCGGGATCTCGGCGAACCGCGCCGCGCAGAACCACATCGACTCGAACACCTTGCTCTGTTCGGCGGCGAACACGGCTGGGTCGGTGTAGTAGCGGCCGGGGAGGGTCCTGATCAGGCTCGTGGTCATGCGACTCCTTGACATGCGCCGAAACGTGCCGGGTCGAACAGCGAGATCGGGTGTGCGGTATGGCCGTCGACGGTGAGGTCGGCGAGGATTTCACCGACGACGGGCACGAATTTGAAGCCGTGTCCCGAGAATCCGGCCGCGATGACCACATTGGAATGTTCCGGATGCGGTGCGATCACGAAGTGTTCGTCGGGAGTGTTGGTGTACATGCAGGTAGCCGAGCGAAGGTAGGTGCCAGGCACTGCGGGCATCCTGGCACCGACGAAGGCGGTGATGTCGGCGATCTCGTGTTCGGCGACCGTCCGGTCGATGGTGTCGGCCGTGCACGGCTTCCCTCCCCTGAAGAAGGCGACCTTGACTTCCCCTTCGGTGGCTGGGAAACCGTAGAACTGACGGCCGCGCGCGTTCTCCCAGATGTAGACGGGGTGTCGTTCGGCGGCAAAGTTGCCGACGTCGCCGCGAGGGGCGAACCAGTACTGCACCTGGCGTTCGATGGTGAACGGAATGCCGAGGTCGGCCAGAGTCGCGGGAGCCCAGGCCCCAGGGCAGACGACGAGCCGCCCGGCTGTGTACTCGCCGAGCGAGGTGCGCACTCGAACGCCGGAACCGTCGGCGGTCCAGCCCAGTACCTTCTCTTCGAATCGCAGTTCGGCGCCGGCCCTTTCCGCGAGCCGGAGGTGGGCGGAGACGCTGGCTTCCGGCACCACGAACCCCGCCTCGGCCTCGTAGAGCGCGACGTCCTCTTCGGATGGTGCCATGGAAGGGAAGCGTCGGCGAAGGTCCTCCGCATCGAGGATTTCGTGGGCGAGTCCCCATTTCTCCGCGCTGGCGTGGCTCCCCGAGAAGGTCCTGCTTTCCGGCGGCCCGACCATCACCCCGCCGGTCTTGGTGAAAATGGACAGTCCCGAATCGGCTTCCAGTTCGGGCCACAATTCGTGGGCACGCAACAACAACGGTACATAGGCGGGATCCTCGAAATATGCCTGCCGCGTGATCCGCGATCCGCCGTGACTCGAACCCAGCGTGTGTACCGGGGTGAACTGTTCGATACCGAGGACCCGTTGTCCGCGCGCCGCGATCCGGTACGCGGCGGCGCTTCCCATGCCGCCGAGGCCGATCACGATCGTGTCGAACGAAGCCATTTTCCGCCTTCCCTCACGCGCGCAGCCTTGTCATGTCCGGATCGAAAAGCGGTTCGTCGGCGACGACGGCAGGCACCGTCTCGCCGAAGTATTCGATGCCGAGCCTGGTTCCTGGCATCGCGTACTCCGACGGCAGCCATGCGTAGGCGATGTTCAGGCCCGTGGTGTAACCGTAGGCCGCGCTGGTGACGTAACCCGCGGGCTTGCCTTCGGCGAACACCGGTTCGCTTCCGAGTACGACGGCCTGCCTGTCCGGGATCGTCAGGCAGCTCAACCTCCGCTTCGCGGTCGCCGAGCTTCGGCCGACGAGCGCGTCTCTTCCGACGAAGTAGCCCTTGTCCATTTTGACGGCGAACTCGACGCCCGCTTCGAATGGATCGTGTTCGGTGGTCATGTCGGTTCCCCATGCGCGGTAACCTTTTTCGAGGCGCATGCTGTTGAACGCATCGCGCCCCGCGGCGATCAGCCCGAGCGGCTGACCGGCCTCCCACAGCGTGTCCCACAGCGCCTTGCCGAGGTCCGCGCTCGTGTACAGCTCCCAGCCCAGTTCGCCCACATAGGACAGTCGCAGTGCGGTGACGGGCACGTTGCCGACATAAGCGCTCTTGCCTCGGAAAAAGCCGAGCGCCCCAGGTGAGAAGTCCGTTGTGGACAACGGTTGTAGCAGCGTCCTCGCGAGCGGGCCCCACAGGCCGATGCAACAGGTGCCCGAGGTGGTCTCGGTCAGGTGCACGCTGCCGTCGCCTGGCAGATGCCTTCGCAGCCAGTCGAGGTCGAGCGGGCTGTTGATGCCGACCTGGAACCGTTCGGAGGCAAGCCTCGCCACCGTCAGGTCGCTGCGGATTCCGCCGTCCTCGCCGAGCAGCAGGGTGTAGGTGACGGCGCCCGGTTTGCGGTTGAGCTGGTTCGTCGTGAGTGCCTGGAGAAAGGCCAGCGCGCCGGGACCGCTGACCTCGACGCGTTTCAACGGCGTCATGTCGAAGAGGGCGACCCTTGCTCTGGCCGCGATCGCCTCGGCGCCCGCTATTGGTGACCAATGCCGCGCGGCCCACTCGCCCCGTTCCGGTACCTGTTCCAGCTCGGGCAGTTCACCGTTGCTTTCGTACCATTGCGGGCGTTCCCAGCCATTCGACTCGAAGAAGTGCGCGCCGAGCTCGCTCTGCCGCTCGTGGAACGGGCTCGTGCGCAAGCCTCGCGGCTCGGTGACTTGCTGGCGGGGATGGATGATGTCGTAGACCTCGACGAAACTCTGGCAGCTTCGCGCGTGCACGTATGAGGGGGCGAGCTGGACCTGCTCGAACCGGTTGAGGTCGCAACCGTGTAGGTCGACTGAAGGCTGCCCGTCGATCAGCCACTCTGCCATTGCTTTCGCCACCCCGGCGGAGTGCGTGATCCACACGGCTTCGGTGACCCAGAATCCCTCGATGTCGGGGTGCTCGCCGAGCAGGGGCATGCCGTCGGTGGTGAAGGAGAAGAGGCCGTTGATGCCGTACTCCGGCTTCGTGTCGGCGAGCGAGGGAAGCAGGTCGAGCGCCGCCGTCCACGACTGTTCGAAGTCCTCCGGGGTGAAAGCCAGTTCGGAAGGCATCCCCTGCGAGGTCAGCGGATCGGCGATGTCCTCGGCCGCGATCGGCATCGGCCGGTGGCCGTACGCGCCGATGCCGATCCGGTCGACGTGTTCGCGGAAGTACAGGTCGGCGTCCTGGTGCCGCAGGATCGGCAGCCGCGCTTCGGTGTTCTCGTCGTTGCGCCCGGCGAGCCGGGGCAGCGGGGTCGTCTTCGCGTACTGGTGCGCCATCGGCACCATCGGGATGGTCAGGTCGACGAGCCTGCCGACGAGCGGACCCCACATTCCGGCGCACGAAACGACGATGTCGGCACGGAACCGGTCGGTTTCGGTGACGACGGCCGTGACACGTCCCTTTGCCCGCTCGACGGAGGTGACCTTCTGCCTGGCGAGGAATTTCGCGCCTCGTTCGATGGCTCTTCGGGCTTGCGCCTCGGCTGCTCGCAAGGGTTTCGCCAATCCGTCGCTCGGGATGTGGAAACCGCCAAGCACCTTGTCCTCGTCGAGCATCGGGTGGAGTTGGGCGCACTGTCGCGGAGTCCTGAGAAAACTCCGTACTCCCCACGATGTCGCCCAGCCGTGCCTTCGCCGCAGGTCGGCCATCCGCTCCGGTGTCGTTGCGATTTCGAGCCCGCCCAGTTGCTGGAAGCACCACGCGCCGTCGAGCGTGAGCCCGCTGTACTTCGCGACGGTGTACTTCGCGAACTCTGTCATGGTTTTGCTTGCGGTGGTTTGAAAAACGAGACCTGGCGCGTGTGAGGTCGAGCCGCCGGTCGCGAACAGGTCTCCCTGCTCCAGCACGGTGACATCGGGCCAACCGCGGTCGGTGAGTTCGTCGGCGAGTGCGCACCCGGCTATTCCGGCGCCGATGATGACCACTCGCGGTCTGGTGACCATCGCAGGACCTCCTGCTCGACGGGGGATGCAACGTCCACAAGGGACAGAACTGGGCAAAACGCAGGCACGCGAGAGCGCCTCGGCGGCGCCGTCGCGTTAGGGGTGGAGTTGCGTATGAAGAAACATGTTCCGTGCTCTGCAACACGGTGCGGCACGCGCGAGGCCCGTGTCAAGGGGGCATCCGGCGTTCTGAAGAGATTGGAAAAACAAGGCCCCGCCTGCGGGGGAACCGGAAAGCGGACCGGGTTCGGCGGTTCGCCCAACCGGCCGAATCACCCGCCTGGATTCGGCGCGGAGTGAGCGTTACTCGGGGATGTGACCGAGCTGCCCTGACAGCTCGGCCGCCGCGTCCGACATCGGCCTCACGAGCTGACGGATGCGTTGCCGTGAAAGGCGATACGAGGGGCCGGACGCGCTGATGGCCGCGATGACGTCGCCCCCGCTGCCGAAAATCGGAACGGCCACGGCGTGCATTCCCAGTTCGAACTCCTCGAAGCAGGCGGCGTAGCCGTCCTCGACGATTCGGTCGAGTTCGGCGCCGAGTTCGTCGGGGGCCGTCGTCGTGCGAGGGGTGTACTCCTCAAGCCTGCGGTGTAACAGTTTGCGTCGCTCCGTCGTTTCCATGAAGGCCAGCAGCACTTTGCCGCTTGACGTCGCGTGTAGCGGAGTACGCCTTCCCGTCCAGTTCTGGGCGGTCACCGTTGCCGAGCCATATGCCTGACTGATGTTGATGGCCAGCCCGTCGTCGGCGACGGCGATGTTCACCGTTTCGCCGAGCGAATCGGCGAGTGACTGACAGGTGTGGTTGCCGAGCTTCGCGAGGTCCATCCTGCCGGTCGCCGCGCCCGCGAGCCGGACGATGCCGAAGCCGATCGCGTACTTGCCTCTCTCGCCGAGTTGTTCGACGAGTCCTCTCGCTTCGAGCGCGCCCACGAGTCTGGAAGCCGTCGACTTGTGCACTCCCAGTTCCTCGGCGATCTCCGTGATGCCTGCTTCCCCGTTGCGGGCAAGCAGTTCCAGCACGCTGATCGCGCGGTCCACGGACTGGACTGGGCTCGTGCCCCGTGTCTCGTCGGAGTTCCGCATGGCGCAACACTAACGGTTGGGCGCAAGTCCACTCGGCCGACCGGGCGACATCGCCGGAATTCGGGGGCCCGGAATCCTTGACGGACAACGGGATCTGCGCGGATTGTTGCGTATAGCGAGCGAAGCCTCGCAATACGCAACAAGTGAAAATCTCCCTCGCCGTACTCAGCTCTGGACTTTCCCGGAGGCACTGAATGATCCGAGTATGCGCAACCGCGGACCTCCCTGAGGGAGAAGCGATCCGCGTTCTCGCGCCGCACCCGATCGCCGTCTTCCACACCGAGGACGGCTACTACGCCATCGACGACACCTGCACACATCAGGATGCCTCGCTCGCCGACGGCTGGCTCGAAGGTTGTTTTGTCGAATGTCCGCTTCACGCGGCGGCTTTCGACGTCAGGACGGGCCAGCCGACGTGCCTTCCGGCCAAACGGCCGGTCGCGACCTACCCCGTGCTCCTCAGTGACGGCGTGCTCTACGTCGACAGTGGCATCCGCGAGGACGTCGCATGAGGACGGTGGCGATCGTCGGCACGTCGCTCGCCGGATTGCGGGCGGCTCAGCAACTGCGGGCCAAGGGATATTCGGGGCGGCTCGTGATGATCGGGGAGGAAATCCACCGGCCCTACGACCGGCCTCCGCTCTCGAAGGATTTCCTGCTCGGAAGGACTTCCCCGGCGGAACTCGCCCTCGGCGACGCCGAGGACCTGCTCGCGATCGCCGCGCGGTGGCGGCTGGGGACGCGCGCGGAGCGGCTCGACGTCGCGGCGGGCGAGGTCGTCCTCGGCGACGGGTCCAGGGTGGCCGCCGACGGAGTTGTCATCGCGACGGGCGCGACCCCGAGAGCGCTGCCTGGAGCCCGTCGGTTGCGTGGGGTGCACACGTTGCGTTCCATCGATGATGCCGTGGCATTGAGGGATGAACTGCGGTGTGATGCCGAGGTCGTCGTCGTCGGGGCCGGGTTCGTCGGCGCGGAGGTCGCTTCGAGCGCGAAAGCGCTCGGCTGTTCGGTCACGGTCGTCGAAGCGGCCCCGGTTCCACTTGCCGCCACGCTGGGTACTCGAATGGCAGCCGTCTGTGCGCGTCTGCACGCGGACAACGGGGTGCGGTTGCTCGCCGGAACCGGAGTCGCCTCGCTCGAATCGACCGGCGACCAGGTGACCGGTGTCCGGTTGACCGACGGCGGACTGTTGCGCGCGGATGTCGTCGTCGTCGGTATCGGCGCGGTACCCGCGACCGGCTGGCTCGCCGGATCGGGAATCGCGGGGGACGACGGGGTCACCTGCGACGCGGGTGGGGTCACCGGCATCCCCTCCGTCGTCGCGGTCGGCGACGTCGCGAACATTTCCTCAACCAGGAGTGAGCATTGGAGCGCGGCGAGTGAGCAACCCGGTGTCGCCGTGGGCAATCTGCTCGCCGGGGCCACAGTGGAGCACCATCGCAAGCCCCCGTACTTCTGGTCCGATCAATACGAAAAGCGCATTCAGTTCGTCGGAACGGCACAAGGGCACGACGAGGTGAGGCTGGTGGAAGGCGATCCGGAAGATCGGAAGTTCGTGGCGAGCTTTCACAAGGAGGGCACCATGATCGGCGCGCTGGGGATGTCCAGTCCGAAGCCGTTCACGGCGTTGCGCAAACGACTGGATCGCGCGGCGGCGATCGTCCAACTGGGCTAGTCCGCGCTCTTCAAAGCCGGGTCGCGAGCGCGAGCTGTGACATCAGTGCGAATATGTGCTCATGAAGGCACGCGTGCTGGTCGTCGACGACGACCCTGCTCTGGCTGAGATGCTGACCATCGTGTTGCGCGGCGAGGGGTTCGACACAGCCGTGGTGGCCGACGGCTCACGTGCGCTGCCCGCGCTGCGTGAACTGAAGCCCGACCTCGTGTTGCTCGACCTCATGTTGCCCGGCATGAACGGAATCGACGTCTGCAAGGCCATCAGGGCCGAATCGGGCGTACCGATCGTCATGCTGACGGCGAAGAGCGACACCGTCGACATCGTGCTCGGGCTCGAATCCGGCGCCGACGACTACGTCGTCAAGCCGTTCAAGCCGAAGGAACTCGTCGCGAGGGTGCGGGCCAGAATGCGCCGCACCGAGTCGGAGCCCGCCGAAAGCCTCACCATCGGCGACCTCGCCATCGACGTTCCGGGGCACGAGGTGACGAGGGAGGGCAAGGCGATCCCGCTGACCCCGCTTGAGTTCGACCTGCTCGTCGCGCTCGCGAGGAAACCGCGCCAGGTGTTCACTCGCGAGGTCCTGCTCGAACAGGTGTGGGGTTACCGGCACGCCGCGGACACCCGGCTGGTGAACGTCCATGTTCAGCGGCTGCGGTCCAAGGTGGAGCGGGATCCGGAGCACCCTGAGGTCGTGTTGACGGTGCGCGGCGTGGGCTACAAGGCCGGACCTCCATAATCGAGCCATGAGGAATCGGCTGACCAGGTTCGGCTGGTCAGCGGTCGCGCTGGCCCGCAGGACGGCGAGCTACGGCAGGCGCAAGGCCGTCGCGTTCGGCGAACTGTGGCGGCGCTCCGTGCAGTTCAGGGTGACGGTCTCCACCCTCGCGCTGTCGTCGGCCGTCGTGTTCGTGCTCGGTCTCGTCCTGCAGAACCAGATCATCGAGCGGCTCATGGACACCAAGGAGCGGGCCGCGTTCGCCCAGTTGCAGGTGGTTGTCCAGACCGCGGAGAACGAGCTGGTTGGTGACGCCGGCCAGGACGAGGCCCTGCGCAACCGGCTCGGCAACGCGCTCAAGAAGGTCACGAGCAGTTCGGTGGCTACCCAGGACGTCGAGTCCTCGGCGGCCGGTGCCTTCGAGCCGGTGCTCGCGGCAGGTGATCCCGACGAGTCGACGGCACACGCCATCTCGGCGGGCCCCTACGAGAAGGTGCCTGCCGGGCTGCGCAACTTCGTCCAGAACAACGCGCAGGCCAAGCAGATCCACACCATCGGATCGACCACGTATCTCGTGGTCGGCGCGCCGGTGACGACCACCACGAGGCCGCTCCAGCTCTATCTGCTCTTCCCGCTGACGACGGAGCAGAACACGGTCGCGACCGTGCAGAACACCCTGCTTGTCGGCGGGCTCGTGCTGTTGTTGCTGCTGGCCAGCATCAGCAACATGGTCACGAGGCAGGTCGTGCGCCCGGTCAGGAGGGCGGCGGCGGCAGCCGAACGCTTCGCGGAGGGCGAGCTGGATCGAAGACTCGACGTCGTCGGTGAGGACGATCTGGCAAAGCTCGCGCAGTCCTACAACGAGATGGCCGCGAGTATCCAGCGGCAGATCCGTCAGCTCGAAGAGTTCGGCCAGCTCCAGCGCAGGTTCACCTCCGATGTGTCGCACGAGTTGCGCACCCCGCTCACCACGGTGCGGATGGCCGCCGACGTGCTGCACGCTTCGCGGGAACAGTTCCCCGCCGGGCTCGCGCGCTCCACCGAACTGCTCGTCGACGAACTCGACCGGTTCGAGACCCTGCTTCGCGACCTGCTGGAGATCAGCAGGCTCGACGCGGGGGTCGAGGAACTGGCAGCCGAACTCATCGACGTGCGGCCGATCGCACGCAGAGCGGTCGAGCAGGTGAAGGTCCTCGCCGGTACCGCGGGGAGCGTCATCGAACTCGACCTTCCCGACGACGAGGTCACCGCCGAGGTCGACGCGAGGCGGGTCGAGCGGATCCTGCGCAACCTGCTCGCCAACGCCATCGACCACGGCGAGGGCAAGCCGGTTCTGCTCAGGCTCGCCGCGAGCGACAACGCGCTGGCGCTGACCGTGCGCGACTACGGCGTCGGCCTGCGGCCCGGCGAGGCCGAACTGGTGTTCAACCGGTTCTGGCGAGCCGACCCCTCGCGCAACAGGCGCACCGGCGGCACCGGGCTCGGGCTCGCCATCAGTCAGGAGGACGCTCGCCTCCACGGAGGACGGCTCGACGCCTGGGGCGCGGTCGAGGGCGGTTCGTGCTTCCGGCTGACGCTGCCGAGAAGCACGGGTGAGCCCATCGAGCACAGTCCGCTTCCGCTGCGTGACCTGCCCGCTCTTCCCGCCGGTGGCGGCGGAGGCACCGAGGAACCTGACGGCGCCGAGCCTCCCGAGAACGGCGAGGACCGGGACTCCGGCTCCGCCGACGGCGCGGTGAACGGGCAGACAGGGGCGGTTTCGGAACACGAGGAGGCCCGGTGAACCGACGTCGATACCGGGCAGCGGTGGCCACGCTCATCGCGGTGCTCGTGCTGAGCGGCTGCGCGGCCATCCCCACCGAATCGCAGCCGGAGGCGGTTCCGAGGGAGCGAACGGGGCAGCCGACGCAGGAGGTGCCCGAACCGGCGAGGGGACTCGATCCGCTTTCGGTCGTCAGGGAGTTCGTCAGGGCGAGCGCGGAGCCGACGAGTGATCACGCCGCCGCGAGGGCCTACCTCACCGGCGATTCCCGCAAGCAGTGGCGGCCGGATCAGACGCTGACCATCATCGAGGACCAGTTCGGCACCGTGTACGCGACGGGACGCGAACAATCGGCCGATTCGGCCGAACGCGTCGTCATGGTGAGGGCGACGAACGTGGGAAGGCTCGGGTCCGACAGCGCGTTCATCCCGGCCGACGACCAGGTGCTCGTCCCCGTGCGACTGCGGCTGCAACAGGACGGGCAATGGCGGATCATCGAGCCGCCGGACACCATCATGGTGACCGAGACCGACTTCAACGAGAGCTATTTCCGGGTTCCGGTCTACTTTTTCGCTTCCGATTCCACCGCGCTCGTACCCGATGTTCGTTACGTCGTGGCGAGGCCGCAGTCCGGGCTACCGGCGCGGGTGATGGATCTCCTGCTCGCCGGTCCCTCCAACGGGCTGACCGGTGCCGTGCGCAACCCGCTCGGCGACGCGGCGACGCTGGAGAGCAACGTGACGGGAGCCAACGACGGCGCCCTCGTCGTCCCACTGTCCGGAGTGGACGAAACGAGTGAGCAGGAACGGCGGCTCATGGTGGCCCAGGTCGTTCGCTCGCTGCAACACGTGACGACGAGCAGGATCCGGTTGCTCGCGGGAGGAACCGCGCTGACCCCGGGGCACATCGACTGGCTGCCGAGCGAGCTTCCCGCCTATGAGGCGGTTTCCTCGCCGAGTTCGGAACTGCCGGGACTGATGACGGCGGGAGGGCGGCTGGTCTCGCTCGGCAACGGTCAGGCCATCGAGGGTCCGGCCGGTACCGGCGCCTACAACGTGGAGAGCGCGGCGCAGTCGATCAACGGGCAGCAACTCGCCGTCGTCGAGCGGACAGGGGACGGGGCGCGGCTGCGCGTCGGCGATTACGGCGGAGAGGGCCAGCTCGTCGATCTCCCCGCGACCAGTCTGACGAGGCCGACCTGGCGTCCCGCGACGTCGAGCGACAAGAAGTCGGGTGAGCTGTGGACGGTCGCCGATGGCGATAAGGTGGTGCGTGTCCAGCGAACCCCAGAGGGAAAGTGGGCGCCGCAGTCGGTCAACGCCTCCGAGGTGCTTGCGGTCGGTCCCATCACCGGGTTGCGGCTGTCGAGAGACGGCGCGAGGGTCGCCATGATCGCCGGTGGGCAGCTCGTGGTCGCCTCGGTCGTCAGGGCGGCCGACTCCTCGTCCATCACCCTGCGGTCGCCGAGGATCTTGCAGCCGAGCAACCTCGTCGGCGTCGTCGACGTCGACTGGGTCAGCCAGGATACGTTGATCGTCGCGACGAGTTCCGATTCGATCCCGGTGGCGAGAGTCCCCGTCGACGGTCAGCGGCTCGACAAGTTCAACAGCTCCAACCTGACCCCGCCGATGAGGGCCATCACCGCGGCGCCGGGGCGGCCCATCATCGTCGCCGACGCGAGCGGGTTGTGGACGGCCAGCGACGTCGGCGACGTGTGGCGGCCGCACCAGATGACGAGACCGGACGCGGCGCCCTTCTACCCAGGCTGATCCGATCAGGGAAACTCGCTTTCCGGAAATTGTCGTAGGCGTGCGCGATGCTGTCCCGCGTGAACGGCAAGGGGGAAGCCGCGCGGGTACTCGGCGGTAAGGGGTTGGCAGGGTTGGTGACGGCGGCGCTCGATGTGCTCATGCCGGTTTTCTGCGCGGGATGCGGGCGGAGGGGCAGCGCGTGTTGCCCGAGGTGCGGGGCGGGACTGGCGGGTCATCGGCCGGCGACGCGAGCGTGGAGGGCGTACGCGCTCGCGGAACACGACGGCGCTGCTCGCAGGCTCGTGCTCGCGTACAAGGAAGGCGGCAGGCGGGATCTCGCGAGGCCGCTCGGCAGGGCGCTGGCCGACGCGGTTCCGTTCGTACCGCACGCGCGCGGTGACCCGGACGGCACCTGGTGGCTCGTCCCCGTCCCTTCGAGGAGGAGGGCCGCGAGGGCACGAGGCGGGCAGCACGTGCTGGCGCTGGCCAGGCAGTGCGCGGCGGGTCTCGCCGCGCGGGGCCACTCGGTCGCCGTCGCACCCGCGCTCGGGCTCGATCCGAGGACGAGGGACGCGGTGGGTCTCGATCGCACGCAGCGAGCGGCCAATCTCGCGGGCAGGGTTCGTTTCGTGAGGGAAGGCGCTCCGCCGGAAGGTACCCCGGTGGTGCTGCTCGACGACGTCATCACGACGGGGGCCACCGTCGCCGCGTGCGCGAGGGCACTCGATTCGGGCGGCATCGAGATGTCGGCCGCGCTCGCGCTGACGGTCGCCGGCACGCCGCGTTCGTGATCACGAGTGGTTCCTGGCAAGAGGAGCGGCGACGGCGCCGCATGGGGATCGAGAGGGGGAGCGAGGCAAAGATGGAGAATTTGTCACCCGTTCGCGCGAACGGGAACTGTCGCCTTGAGTCCGCACGTTGACCGGACATGAGCGAGTCCACTGTCACCGCAAGCGGAGCGCGCGAGCGTGGCGTGGGCCGGCCGGATGACAAGCGGCAGCGCTCATTGCTCCGAACGGGGGCTGGCAATTCACTTGTCACCGTGGGTTTATCGCGGATCGTGACGGTTATTCACGGTTCGACGTCCCCCGCTCCGGGGGCTGTTGCAACCACGGCAAGCGGGCTAACGTGCTCCGCTAACAGCAATCCCGGAACGCGGGGAGGTGAAAACCCCATGTCCCTGGCACCGGAGAAATGCTGAGTTCACGCCGATCGCGACGCGATACCTCGTGTCAGTTGTTTCTGTGTTCCCGGTGCCAGTCGTCCAGAAGGTAACTCGCAGCATTTCAGCGAGGGAGGTCGTGTATGGACATCGTCGTCAAGGGTCGCAACGTGGAGGTGCCCGAGCACTATCGGCTCCACGTCACCGAGAAATTGGGGCGGCTTGAGCGATACGACAAAAAGGTCATCCGCTACGAGGTGGAACTCTTCCACGAGCCAAACCGCAGGCAGGCCAAGAGCTGCCAGCGGGTCGAGATCACCGGCAAGGGCAAGGGCCCTGCCGTGCGCGCGGAAGCCTGTGCCGGCGACTTCTACGCAGCGCTCGACGCCGCGGTGGCCAAGCTGGAGAACCGGCTCCGCAGAATGCACGACCGGCGAAGGGTCCACTACGGGCGCCGTAGTCCGGAGTCGGTGGCGGAGGCGACATCCGTTGTCGAGGTGGCCGCGGGATCTCCGAACTCCAATGGTGGGCGACGGCCCGCCGCGAGCACGGCCGTTCTCGAAGCGCCCGCCGAACCGGTCGCGGTCGCCCAGAACGCCCATGCCGTCGAGGCAGAGGACATCGAACTTCCCTCACAACAGAATTGGGACGACGGAGCGACCGGTTACGAGCCGGGTCGCATCATGCGCGAGAAGCAACATTCCGCCGAACCCATGACCGTCGATCAGGCTCTCTACGAGATGGAGCTGGTCGGCCACAACTTCTACCTGTTCAACGATTCGGCGAGTGGCAAACCCAGCGTGGTCTATCGCAGAAAGGGTTTCGACTACGGTGTGATTAGGCTGGGCTGAGGCCCTCCTTTCGACGCGGATCGCGACGGCCCGTACACGACGATGTGCGGGCCGTCGCCATGTCCGAGAGAGGTCCTGCTTGACGCCGTGTGCACGCGGGCCTGCACATTCCCTACGATGGGGTGTGATGCGTGGTCCGCGGGGGCCGCGCGTGTCAAGCTGCCCAGTGCCTGCATGGGTGCTGCGACGACCACAAGACACAGCTAGCGAGGTCGACCCGGATGCTTCTGAACCGCCTGCTCCGTGCGGGTGAGGGCAAGATGGTGAAGCGGCTGCGCCGCATCGCGGATCACATCAACACCCTCGAAGACGACGTGAAAGACCTCTCCGACGGCGAGTTGCAGGCCAAGACCGACGAGTTCAGGAAGCGGCACGACAACGGCGAGTCGCTCGACGATCTGCTGCCGGAGGCCTTCGCCGTCGCGAGGGAGGCCGGCAAGCGGGTGCTCGGCCAGCGGCACTTCGACGTCCAGCTGATGGGTGGTGCCGCACTGCACCTCGGCCAGGTCGCGGAAATGAAGACCGGTGAGGGCAAGACCCTCACGTCGGTGCTTCCCGCCTACCTCAACGCCATCTCCGGCAAGGGTGTGCACCTGGTCACGGTCAACGACTACCTGGCGAAGCGCGACGCCGAGTGGATGGGCAGGATCCACCAGTTCCTCGGCCTCGAAGTCGGCGTCATCCTTTCCGACATGACGCCGCCCGACCGGCGCGCCGCCTACAACGCCGACATCACCTACGGCACGAACAACGAGTTCGGGTTCGACTACCTGCGCGACAACATGGCGCGTTCGCTCGACGACTGTGTGCAGCGCGGGCACAACTTCGCCATCGTCGACGAGGTGGACTCGATCCTCATCGACGAGGCGAGGACGCCGCTGATCATCTCCGGTCCCGCCGACCAGTCGTCGCGGTGGTACACGGAGTTCGCGAGGCTCGCCCCGCTGATGCGCCGCGACGTCGAGTACGAGGTCGACGAGCGCAAGCGCGCGGTCGGTGTCACCGAGAAGGGCGTCGAGCTGATCGAGGACCAGCTCGGCATCAGCAACCTCTACGAGGCGGCCAACACGCCGCTCGTCGGCTACCTCAACAACGCGCTGAAGGCCAAAGAGCTTTACCGCAAAGACAAGGAGTACATCGTCCGCAACGGCGAGGTGCTCATCGTCGACGAGTTCACCGGCCGCATCCTCGCGGGCCGCCGCTTCAACGAGGGCATGCACCAGGCCATCGAGGCGAAGGAACGCGTCGAGATCAAGGCCGAGAACCAGACGCTTGCCACGATCACCCTGCAGAACTTCTTCCGCCTCTACGACAAGCTGGCCGGGATGACCGGTACCGCGGAGACAGAGGCCGCGGAATTCCACCAGACCTACAAGCTCGGCGTCGTGCCCATCCCGACCAACAGGGACATGGTGCGTGCCGACAAGTCCGACCTGATTTACAAGTCGGAGGCCGCGAAGTTCGAGGCCGTCGCCGAGGACATCGCGGAGCGGCACGAGAACGGCCAGCCGGTGCTGGTCGGCACCACCAGCGTCGAGAAGTCGGACTACCTCTCGAAGCTGTTGCGCAAGGCGAACGTTCCGCACGAGGTGCTCAACGCGAAGCACCACGAGCGGGAGGCTTCGATCATTTCCCAGGCCGGTCAGCGCGGTGGCGTCACGATCGCGACCAACATGGCCGGTCGCGGTACCGACATCGTGCTCGGTGGTGGCGATGCCGACCTCGGTGGCGACCCGGTGCACGATCAGGCGCACAGGGTCGCGCTGCGCGAAGCGGAGAAGTCCGCCCGCGCCGCGGCCGAAAAGGAGGCCGGCCCTGTCGCCGGGCAGGCAGCCGAGCGGTTCCTCGACGAGGTCGGCTCGCTGCTCAAGCACACGCTCCGTGCCGCCGACGACGTCGCCGTCCAGCAGGCGCAGGCCCGCAGGGCAGGCAGCAACGCGGGGGTCGCGCCGTCGTACTACGAGAACAGGGACTCGCGGTACAAGCAGGTCGCCGAGGTCGCGCACAAGTCGATCGTCGAGACGCTGACCGCCCATCGGATCGATCGCAGGATCACCACCGAGATCGCGGACAGCGCTTCGGACGCCGCGGGCAGGACCATCAAGGAAGTCGCGGAGAGCAAGGACAGGGGCAAGAAGGGCACGGACGATCGCGAGAGCAAGCTCGGCTCAGCCGTGCGCGACCTCGTGCACGACTCCGTCCACGAATACCTTTTCAACGAGGCGTTCGGCAGGCTGCGGGACCAGCTCTACGACGAGGGCGCCTATCGCAAGGCCTACGACGCCGAGTACGAGCGGGCGGGCGCCTCGCGCAAGGAAGTCAGCGAGCTGGGTGGCCTGTACGTCATCGGTACCGAGCGGCACGAGTCGCGAAGGATCGACAACCAGCTCCGAGGCCGGTCGGGCAGGCAGGGCGACCCCGGTGAGTCGCGCTTCTACCTCTCGCTCGGTGACGACCTGATGCGCCGCTTCAACGCGGCCATGGTCGAGCGGGTCATGACCACCATGCGGTTGCCCGACGACGTGCCGATCGAGCACAAGATGGTCAGCAGGGCCATCAAGAGTGCTCAGACGCAGGTCGAGCAGCAGAACATGGAGATCCGCAAGAACGTCCTCAAGTACGACGAGGTCATGAACGAACAGCGCAAGGTGATCTACGCCGAGCGCCGCAGGGTGCTTGAGGGCGAGGACCTTCGCGACCAGGTCGAGCACATGATCCGCGATGTCGTCACCGCCTACGTCGACGGCGCCACCGCCGAGGGTTACGCGGAGGACTGGGACCACGAGAAGCTGTGGACGGCCCTCAAGACGCTGTACCCGGTGGGTATCACGTGGGAGGAGATCGCCGAGGAGGACGACGACCTCGACGGTGACCGGCTGCGGGAGATCCTGCTCGACGACGCGTCCAAGGCCTACGACAAGCGCGAGGCCGAGATCGACGCCAAGGTCGGCGAAGGCATGATGCGGCAGCTCGAACGCAGCGTCATGCTGGAGGTCCTCGACCGCAAGTGGCGCGAACACCTCTACGAGATGGACTACCTCAAGGAGGGCATCGGCCTCAGGGCCATGGCGCAGCGCGATCCGCTCATCGAGTACCAGCGCGAGGGCTTTGACATGTTCAACGCCATGCTGGACTCGTTGCGGGAGGAGGCGGTCGGCTTCCTGTTCAACCTCCAGGTGGAGCGCTCCGAGCCGCAGCAGCAGGCGCAGCAACCCGCTGCCTCGGCAGTGCCTACCTCGAACGGGCAGCAGGCGGCCGCGTCGGGCAAACACGCGCAGCCCGTTCCCGACCAGCCCGCGCCGGAGCGGAAGGATGCGGTGCCTTCGGCGTTGCGGGGCAAGGGACTCGGCGGTGACGCGCCACGGGCGCTGACGTACTCGGGTCCCTCCGAGGACGGCAGTGTCCAGTCGCGCGGAAACGGCTCCGGCTCCGACGACGACAAGCAGGGCGGCTCCGCCGGTGCCGGCGGCGCCTCGCGCAGGGAGCGCAGGGCGGCGGCTCGCCAGGAGGCCAAGAAGAACAAGAAGGGCGCGCGCAACTAGGCCGTGTCTGACAAGCGACGAAAGGCCCACGTACGCGATGTACGTGGGCCTTTCGCATGCTCGGTCTTCGACGTGTCCGGCCCGAGTGCGGATCTCGCGTGCCCGAGTGCGGATCTCGACGTCCTGGACGCGGATCTCGGCGTCCTGAGTGGGGGACTCGCGGGGGCTTGTTCGGCTACCGGGCGGGGTGGTGGACGATCTACGAGGATCCGCTACGCCGCTGGGAGGACTGATGCGCGCCGGAGAGTTGTCCTCGGCAGAACGGCAAGTATGGGAGGCGTTCTCTCGCGGCGAGGCGGTGGACTTGCGGACCGGCGATTCCGAACTGGACGCACCGGATCGCGATTCGGCCTGGGGACCGGACCGGACGGTTCGCGCCCGTGTTCTCACCGATCTGCTGCTCGGCCGTGGTGAAGCCGAACCCGGCCACGTGGCGAGGCTGGCGCTGGCCGGTGCCCGCATCGAAGGCCGGTTGGACCTCGGCGACGCCGAGATCACCGTTCCCGTCGCGCTGACCGAGTGCCGCTTCGACGATGGCGTCACCATCGCCAACGCGAGGGCGCGCCGGTGGGACTTCTCGGGATCGTGGCTGGCTTCGCTCGACGCCACACAGGCCCACATCGACGGTGACCTGCTTCTTCGCCGGAGCCGGATACCAGGCGGGGTCCGGCTCGCGGGGGCAAGACTCGTGGGCATGTTGCTGCTCAACCATGCCTGGCTCGGCGAATCCGGCGGGTATGCGCTGCACGCGGCTCGTCTGGTGATCGACCACAGCATCTACTGTGTCCGCTTCCGCGCCGACGGCGGACTGTACCTTGCGGGAGCACGCGTGGGCGGTGGCGTGCATTGTCCAGGGGCTCGACTGTCCAATCGCGACGGTGATGCGCTTGAGATCAGCAGGGCGACCATCGACGACGACCTCAATCTCACCGAGGGATTCCAGCTCGACGGGTTTCTGCGACTGGTCCAAACCCATGTCAGGGGTCAGATCGACATGTCGGGCGCCCAGTTGAACAACCTGGCAGGTCCCGCGCTCATCGCCGACAACCTGACCGTCGACCAGAGCTTCTATGCCGCGAACCTGGTCGCCGATGCCGAATTGCGCTTGCTGGGCGCGCACGTCGCAGGCGATTTCGTGCTGTCGGGGGCGCGGTTGCGCAATCCCGGCGGGCAGGTGCTCGACGGCGGCAGCCTTGTGGTCGATCGCGGAATGCGGTGCGGACCCGGCTTCGTCGCCGAGGGCGAGCTTCGCCTTGTCGGCTCCAAGGTGGGCGTGCTCGATCTGTGTGCGGCCGAGCCGGTTTCCCTCAGCGTCGATCTGCGGCACGCCCAGCTCGGGATCCTGCGCCACGACCCGCCTGCCGCGGCGCTCACGATGCGGCTGGACGGGCTCACCTATGACACGCTGGATCCGTTGCTGAGCGTGCCGGACCGGCTGACGTGGCTTGCCGGTCAACCGGATGGCTATCGTCCGCTGCCCTACGAACAACTCGCCGGAACCTACCGGCGGCTCGGGCACGACGCCGATGCGCGCAAGGTCCTTCTGGCGAAACAACGCCGCCGCCGCGCTGCCTCGTCGTTCCCGGCAAGGGCGTGGGGAGTGTTGCAAGACTGGACGGTCGGCTACGGCTACCTTCCCGGCAGGGCCGCGCTCTGGTTGCTCGCCCTGCTCACCGTCGGCACGATCCTGTTCTGGCTGCAACCACCCCTGCGCGTCCAGGCCGGTACCGGTTTCAACGCGCTGGTCTACACCCTCGACGTACTGCTGCCGGTGGTGAGGCTCGGCCAGGCGACGGCGTTCACTCCCGCCGGGTCCGGTTTGCAATGGTGCGGCTACCTGCTTACCGCCGCGGGCTGGGTTCTCGCGACGACGGTCGTCGCCGGTATCACCAGGACATTGACGCGGCACTGACCGGGCATTCGCTACGAGCGGTTGTCACCGGGTTCCAGCACGGTGAACGACGTGCATCGCCAGCCGGACCTTCCTCGCTCGAAGCGGGCGGTGATCGCGAGCGTGCGGGTGGCGGCGGCCGCGATCCCGCACGCTTCCACCGCGTTGTCCGAAGGGCGAGTCGCATGCACCCTGTTCAGGGTGTACCGAGGGCCTCCGGTGCGGGCGCTCGCCTTGATGCGCTGTTCGAGCGCGGGGGCGAGCCATGGTCTGAGCTGGTCGGCGGGCCGGTGGCCGGTGTGGGCTTCGAGCAGCGCGGTAACCACCGTTCTCAGCTCCTCGTGCCGCGGTAGCCACGTCGGCGTCGCCCTCCGCTGTAGCGGGATGTCGTCGAAGAGGTCGTCGAGCGTGAGCTGTCTCGCCGGTCCCGTACCCAGCGCACCCGGCTGTCGCGCCGGTTCGTAGGCGACGAGTGGCAGCAGTCCTTCGCGGGTCGCGGTGTCCATCTGTTTCCCCCTGTGTCTTCGGAAGCCGAGCCTCTACTGAGAACAGAGGGCGCGAAGCGGCGTGCTGACCCACAAAACGCCCGAGTTGGTGAAAAGGGGTCGAATGCGCTCGTCGGCGATGTCGATGCGCTATGCCCTTCGCCCGTAGGCTGTCGGTGTGTTCAGGGGAATCGTGCTCGACTACGCGGGTGTGCTGACCGATCCGGATGCCGGTGAGCTGTTCGCAGCCCTGGATGTCGCGCGGGACAACGGAATTCGCACCGCCTTGCTGTCCAATGCGGCCGGAGGGGGGCAGGCGCGGCGCAGGCTCGCCGCGTGGTTCGACGTGCTCGTCTTCTCCGGCGAGGCAGGGGTGGCCAAGCCGGAAGCCGAGGTGTACCGGCTCACCGCGGATCAGCTCGGTCTTTCCGTGGCGACCTGTGTTTTCGTCGACGATTCCGCTCGCAATGTCGACGGCGCCGTCGCCGCGGGCATGGTGGGCATCCGGCACAGTTCGGTGCCGGAAACGCTCGCCGAACTGACCGCGCTCTTCCCCGTGCTGGAGAACAAGGCCGGGGGCCGGTCCGCGTGACCGGGACCGAGCCATGTGGACATCGGCGTGGTGTCAGGCGAGTCCTCTGCGGACCAGTTCGAAGCACAGGACGGCCGCGGCCGCCGAGACGTTGAGCGATTCGACGTCGCCGGGCATGGGGATCGACACCCAGCTTTCGACCAGCTCCGCGACGTCGGCACCGACGCCGTCGGTCTCGCCGCCGAGCACGAAGGCCGCGCGGGAGGGCAGTTCGAGGTCGAAGAGGGTGCCCTGGCTCCCGGAACCCAGCGCGTAGACCGAGTAGCCGGATTCGGTGAGCTGTTCGACGGCGTCTCGCGCGGTCGCGCAGCGCAGCACGGGAGCACGGAACGCGACCCCGGCCGATGCCTTGACCACGAGCGGGTCGAGTGCGGCGACCCCGCGCCGTGGCACGACGATGCCGGGGATTCCGGCGGCCGTCGCGCTGCGGAGGATCATGCCCACGTTCGCCGACGTGGTGATGCCGTCGAGAACGAGCACCCTCGCGGGAGGTCGCTTGGCGGCGAGTGCGGCGGCGAGCGGGCGCATCCTCGGCGCCACGACGTCGGCGAGGACACCCTGATCCTGCTTGCCGTTGCCCGCGAGCACCTTGACCCTGTGCGCGCTGGCGCGCTGCACGGGCACGCCTGCCGACCGCGCGGCGCGTTCGATCTCGGCGACCGACGACCCACGCGCGACGTCGGCAAGAATCACTTTGTCGACATTCAGCTCGGGATCGGTCAGCGCTTCCAGTACGGGTTTGCGGCCGTATACGGTCAGGAAGCGGTCCTTGGGGGAAACCGCGGAGTCGTCAGCCACGACTCAGAGTCTGGCATCCGTTCGCGAGCGGGCCGAGCCCGGCAGGCGTGGACAGGGCGAACCCGGTGAGGCACCATGTTCGCACTTCGCGAGACGGTCTCGTCAGCGAGGTCGCGTGGGATCGGCGGGAGGAAGCGGCAATGAGCAGCGTCACGGTTCCGTCCTTCTCCGGAATCGAGCGGTCGTGAGCCCGCTGTCGCCCCGGCTCGCCGCGATCGTCGACGCCCTTCCGCTCCGGCCCGGCATGCGAGTACTGGAAATCGGCGGTGCGCCTGGCACGGCGGCGAAGGCCGTCGCGCACCGGATCGGCGGAGGGCACGTTCTCGTGATCGACCGCTCCGCGAAGGGAGCGGCCCTGGTCGAGCGCAACGCCGCCGCCGAGATCGAAGCCGGGTTGCTCGGCGTTCGTTGCGCGGCCGCGGAGGAGTTCCGGCTGCGGACCGGCGAGGCACCCTTCGACCTCGCCTTCGCCGTGCGGGTCGGCGCGCTGGACGGGCGCCATCCCGAGGCGGGCACGATCGTGAGACAGCGGATCGCCGCCGCGCTCGTGCCAGGAGGGCGGCTGTTCGTCTACGGCGGGGATCCGCTGCGGGAAGTCCGCCTGCCGTGACGGCGGCGCCGTCAGCGTCCGCGCTGGCCGGTCGTGCCGAGCGCCACCAGTTCGGCGAGGTGGTGTTCCTTTCGCTGGTCCGGCGACCGGGTCCCTCGTTCGGTCGGAATCGCGGGGGCCATCTTCGGTCGATGAGGTTGGCATCGATACAGGTAGAGCCGGTGTCTCTGGCAGTATCACGGCATGGTCGACCGTCTCTCCGCGCTGGACGCCTCGTTCCTGTATGTGGAGGAACCGGCCACACCCATGCACGTCGGCGGTGTGGCCGTCTTCGACCGGCCTCGGGACGGCTTCGACTACGCCAAGTTGCTCAGCCTGGTGAGCCATCGGCTCGGGTACCTGCCGCGATACCGGCAGCGGGTGCTGCCCGTTCCCGGACATCTCGCGAGACCCGTATGGGTGGACGATGTCGACTTCGACCTCAATTACCACGTTCGCAGGTCGGCGCTTCCCGAGCCGGGTACGGAAGAGACGCTGTTCGAACTCGTCTCAAGGCTCATGGCGCGCCCGCTCGACAGGGAACGGCCGTTGTGGGAGATCTACTTCATCGAGGGACTCGCCGACGGCAAGGTCGCGCTCGTCACCAAGACCCACGAGGCGCTCGTGGACGGCAGCGGCACCGTCGATCTCGGTCAGCTCATTCTGGACAGCTCGCCGTACGAAAGGGAGCCGGGCCAGGACAACTGGACACCGCGAAGGCCACCGAGCCGCCCTCAACTCGTGCTCGACGCGGTCGGTGAGGCCGTTCAACGGCCAACGGCGCTGGTGGAGAGCGCGATGACCGCGGCGAGAGACGTGGTCGCGACGGCGGAGAAGACGGTGGGGGCGATCGGCGGCGCGGCCTCCGCCCTGCGCTCACTCGTGAGTCCTTCGCCGTCCGGCCCACTGAACAGGCACGTGTCCGGCGGCAGGGTGTTCACGGGCCTTCGCACGAGCCTCGACGACTACCGGGCGATCAGGGCGAAGTACGGCTGCACGGTCAATGACGCCGTTTTCGCCGTGCTCACCGGCGCGCTGAGGGCGTGGCTTGCCTCGCGGGAGCTGACTCTGAATCCCTCCTCCACCATCCGCGCGCTCGTGCCGCTCGCGGTCCTCGATCCCGACACCGCGGAGTTTTCCCCCGCCGGTCTCGTCAACAACAGGGTGAAGCCCTACCTTGTCGAGCTTCCCGTCGGCGAACCGAACCCGGTGCTGCGGCTGCAACACATCGGGCACGCGATGGTGGCCAGCCTCGACGACGAGCGAACCGTCGCCGCGCGCGCCATGCTCAAGGTCGGCGGTTTCGCTCCGGCCACCATGCATTCGCTCGCGGCCCGCGCCGCGAGTTCGTTCTCGGGGCGGATCTTCAACGTGTTGATCGCCAACTCGCCCGGTCCGCAACAACCGCTTTACGCGGGATCGGCACGGATGGCCGCGATCTATCCGGTCATGCCGTTGTTGCGTAACCAGGCGCTCGCAATAGGGATCACCTCGTATCACGGTGGCGTCTACTTCGGACTGAACGGCGATCGCAAGGCGCTGTTCGATGTGGACGTTCTCGCCGGGATGATCGAGGAATCCCTTGAGGAACTGAAAGGGACGAACTGGTGAGGGTCTATCTTCCTGCCACGATCGGAATTCTGCGGCAACTGGTGGAAAAGGGAGAGTACCTGCCGCCGACCGCGACGGCGTTCGCGCTCACTCCCGCGCTCCGCGAGTCCTACACCAGCGGTTCGACGGAGGAACTCGAATACGCGGCACTGCTCGACGCGGCGAGGGCATCGCTGCGGTTGATCGCGATCGCGCAGGAGCCCAGCTCCACCGACGCGAAGGAACCGCCAAGGAGGGTCGTGATCTCGGCCGATATCGACCGGGTGGCTTTGCGTCCCGATCTCGACTACGCGGTGGTCAAGGTGACAGGGCCCATCGGGCTGGAGGACGTCGCCGCTGTCCACGTCGACGCGTCGGAGGCGGAACCGGCCGTGCTGGCCGCCGCCGCGGTCATCGACGCGGCCGACCTCGGCGATCCCGACGCGGAATTCACCCTCGGTGACGTCGAAGACCACGAACTGGCCTGGTATGCCCCTCAGGAACTGCCCTTCTTGCTCGATCTCATGTGACCATGGGGTAGCCCGGAGTGGCCGACGTTCGGGAGGCGATTCTGACCATGGACGCAGTGACATCCGTACCGGTACCGAGTAACGAGCCCGTGCGCGGCTACGCGCCAGGCAGCGCGGAGCGCGCTTCGCTGCAACACAGGCTGACCGAGCTGGCCTCGGAGAAACCCGAGCTGACCCAGACGATCGGCGGCCGGAAGGCGCTCGCGGGCGGCGCGCGGTTCGACGTGGTGCAGCCGCACGAGCACGCTCGCGCGCTGGGCGTGTGCGGGCAGGCGACCGAGGAGGACGTGGCTCGCGCCGTCACCGAGGCCAAGGCAGCGGCGCCCGGGTGGAGCGAGCTGCCCTTCGACGAGAGGGCAGCCGTCTTCCTCAAGGCCGCTGACCTGCTGGCAGGGCCCTACCGCGACACGATCAACGCGGCGACGATGCTCGGCCAGTCGAAGTCGGTGCAGCAAGCCGAAATCGACGCGGCCTGTGAGCTGATCGATTTCCTGCGGTTCAACGTGTCCTATGCGCGCAGGATCCTCGCCGAACAGCCCAATTCCGTCCCCGGTGTGTGGAACAGGATGGACTACCGTCCGCTCGACGGGTTCGTCGTCGCCATCACGCCGTTCAACTTCACCGCCATCGCGGGCAACCTGCCGAGTGCTCCCGCGCTCATGGGCAACACGGTGATCTGGAAACCGACGCCGACGCAGCAGCTCGCCGCGCACTACACGATGCGGGTTTTCGAGGAGGCCGGCCTTCCTCCCGGCGTGATCAACATGGTCACCGGAGACGGAAAGGCGGTCAGCGGGGTGGCGCTCGCCGATCGCGGCTTCGGCGGCCTGCACTTCACCGGATCCACCGCGACGTTCAAGACGTTGTGGCGCACCATTGGCGCCAACCTCGACAGCTACGCGGCCTACCCGCGCATCGTCGGCGAGACGGGCGGCAAGGACTTCGTCGTAGCGCACCCTTCCGCCGACAAGGACAAACTGGCCGCCGCGCTGGTGAGGGGCGCGTTCGAATACCAGGGGCAGAAGTGCTCGGCCGCGTCCCGGGCCTACGTGCCGAGGTCCCTGTGGGACAACGGGCTCAGGGAACGACTGGCCGACCTCACCGCGACCGTGAAGTACGGAGACATCACCGACTTCTCGTTGTTCGGCGGCGCGGTGATCGACGCGAGGGCGCTCGCGAAACACCGCCTGCTGCTGTCCGGCGTCGAGGCCGATCCAGGATTGGAACTGCTGGTCGGCGGCGGGTACGACGACAGCGTCGGTTACTTCGTCGAGCCGACGGTGCTGCTCGGTGACGATCCCGCGCACTCCGTGTTCTCCACCGAGTACTTCGGTCCGATCCTCGCCGTGCACGTCTATCCCGACGCCGACTACGAACGCATCCTGCACGTCGTCGACACGAGCGCGCCCTACGCCCTCACCGGTGCCGTCTTCGCCACCGAGCGCTCCGCCATCGAGCAGGCACACAGTGCGCTGCGCTTCGCGGCAGGCAACTTCTACGTCAACGACAAGCCCACCGGTTCGATCGTCGGTCAGCAGCCGTTCGGCGGTGCGCGGGCTTCCGGCACCAACGACAAGGCGGGTTCGCTGTTCAACATCATGCGCTGGACGAGTCCCCGGTCGATCAAGGAGACCTTCGACGCGCCGACCCACATCGGCTACCCGCACATGGGCTGAGCCGCCGCACGAAAAAGCGCCCCCGGTTCGCGAACATCGCGAACCGGGGGCGCTTTTTCGTCCCTGCTGACCGGGATCAGAAGGCAGGCATCTCGCCGACCTGGTCGGCGGGCGGAGCCTCGACCTCGACCTCGGTGCCCCAGTCGCTGTAGGTCATCTCCATCTTGCTCTCGCTCTGCGGAGCGCCGGCGGCCTCCATGATGGCGCCCATGTCCATGGTCACCTTGAGCGGCAGGTTTTCCTCGTTCAGCCACAGCTCCATGGGCAGCGTGCCGACCTGGTCCGCGAGCTGCTGGGCCTGCTCGGGGGTCATGCCGCTGCTGCTGCCCATCTCGTCGGCGATCTTGGCGAAGTCGAGGTCGATCTTGTAGTGCGTGGCCTTCTGGCCGTCGATCGTCGTTTCCTCGCTGCCCGTGATCTCACCGGCTTCCTGGATGTACTCCAGGGTCTTGGTGGGGTCGCTCTGCTGCGCGATCTGGTCGAACTGCTCGCCCTGGGCGCCGGCGCTCTCGGCGTCGATCTTCGCCCATTCCTTGCCGCCCATCTGCGCGGCGGCCTCCGGCGGCACCTTCATGTACATGGTCATGTCGACGAACCGGATCTCGATGGACTGGCCCATCATCTCCATGTTCATCGACATGGCGGTGTTTTCACCGTCGTAACGACCCACACCGTTGGCCTTGATCTCCATGCCGGCGGCGCTCATCGTCATCTCGTACTTCGACGTCTTGGCCGCTTCGGTCTGCGCGGAGGCGGCCTTGACCAGCTCCTGCGGGTTGTCGAAGAAGTTGCCCGATCCACCCGAAGCGTTGTTGCCGCCGTCGCCCCCACAGGCACTGAGGGCGAAGACCAGTGCAAACCCACTGGCCGCCAAGGCTGTCTTGCGCATGGAATCCCCTTGATTTGGTGTCGTAACTGGTGTCAACCGCACGAATGAGACGTCCGATCACCTGTCAGGGTTCCATGGGCCTGCGCGAAGCCTTCACGTGGCTTTGATATCGGACTGTTCGCAATCGCCTTTTCGCAGTTCAGCGAGGTGGCTGTCAGTTCATCGGTATTCTCTCGTAACGGTCGGTGACGACGAGGAAACTCAGCCTTCCATTCCCGCGCGCGAGGCGAGCAGCCTGCGCAGGGACACCAACCTGCCCGGTTTCGCGTCGCCACGCGTGACGACGTCGTCGAGCGAGCAATCGGGGTCCTCGGGTGGCCCGAGATGCCCGCAGCCGGAAGGGCATTCCTCCGCGGCCTCCGCGAACTCGGGAAAAGCGGACACGATGTCGTCGGCCGTGATGTGAGCGAGCCCGAAGGAACGGACCCCTGGGGTGTCGACGACCCAGCCGCTGCCCGGCAGTGGCAGCGCGACCGCCGCGACGGAGGTGTGCCGTCCCTTGCCGACGGAGCTGACCCTTCCCGTCGCGAGGTCGGCGTCGGGAAGGAGTTTGTTGACGAGCGTCGACTTGCCGACTCCGGAATGCCCGACGAGCGCCGACACCCGGCCCTTGAGCCGGTCGAGCAGCCCTCCTGGCTGCTTGTCGTAGCGGGTGACGACGGCGGGAACGGCGAGGTCGGCGTAGGAGGCGAGCAGCTCGGCCGGATCGGCGAGATCCGCCTTGGTCAGGCACAACACCGGTTCGAGTCCGCCCGCGTAGCAGGCGACGAGGCAGCGGTCGATGAACCCGGTGCGAGGTTCGGGGTCGGCGAGCGAGGTCACGATGAGCAACTGCTCCGCGTTGGCGACGACGATGCGCTCGTAGGGGTCGGTGTCGTCGGCGGTCCTTCGCAGCACGCTCGACCGTTCCTCGACCCTGACGATCCTCGCCAGCGTGTCCGGTTTGCCGCTGACGTCGCCGACGAGGCCGACGTTGTCGCCGACGACGACGGGAGTCCTGCCCAGTTCACGGGCCCTCATCGCGGTGACCACCCTGCCGGGGTCACCCTCGGCAGCGCAGGTCCACCTTCCCCTGTCGACCCCGGTCACCATCGCGGGCGTTGCGTCGGCGTGAGCCGGACGGCGTTTGCTGCGCGGCCGGGTTCCTTTTCCCGGTCTGACCCGGACATCGCTCTCGTCGAGTTCGCGCCAGTCGCTGCGGGCCAAACGGTCACTTCCTCCAGTCGTGGACAGGGCAGGTCATAGAGTGCGTCCGGGAACCATCGCGTATCGGCTGCGCGGCGCCCATCCGGCGCCTCGCGGCGTTGTCGTCGGTCACCATGACGCCGTCATGGCTCCCTCCGAGCGCGGCACCGCCTTGCGACGCATCCGGATGGAACACCGCTCGCACGGAGGACGATTCCCGGACGCACTCGTAGATGATCCCCCATCGTGCTCGCCAAGGCCCGGCAACCGTGCCACGATGGCGCTCAAGGGCCGGAAGAACAGGGAGGCCAAGCCATGTGCGGTCGTTATGCCGCCACAAAGAACCCGGCGGCGTTGATGGCGGAATTCGACGCCGTCGACGGTACGGAGGGGCACGCGCCCAACGCCGATTACAACGTGGCGCCGACCAAGAACGTGGTGACGGTCGTCGAAAGGCACCCTCGCGACGCCGAAGGCAACGTGCTCGACGAGGAACCCGCCGTGCGCAGCCTGCGGGTCATGCGGTGGGGGCTCGTGCCGTTCTGGGCGAAGGACCCCGGCGTCGGCAGCAGGATGATCAACACCAGGGCGGAGACGGCGAAGGAGAAGCCAGCCTTCCGCAAGGCTCTCTCCCGCACCCGCTGCCTCATTCCCGCCGACGGCTGGTTCGAGTGGAAGGCAGCCGAGGGCGGCGACAACAAAGGCAAGAAGGCGCCGAAGGAACCGTTCTACATGACGACGAGGGACGGTTCGTCGCTCGCGTTCGCCGGTATCTGGGAGACGTGGCGCGACCCGAACGCCGAAGACGGCGCGCCTCCGCTCGTCACCTGCTCCGTGATCACGACCGACGCGATCGGCCAGCTCACCGACGTGCACAACCGGATGCCGCTGGTCATGGCGAAGGCCAACTGGGAGCAGTGGCTCGATCCCGATCGCAAGGACGTCGCCGACCTGCTCACCCCGCGCGGCGTCGACTGGGCCGACGCGCTGGAGCTTCGCCCGGTGTCGACAAGGGTCAACAGTGTGCGCAACAACGGTCCTGAACTGGTCGAGAAGGCCGAGAAGCCAGCCCCTGACCTCGACGGAGTCAACACAGCGCTGTTCGACGTGCCGAACCGATGACGAGCAGGGAGATCGAGACCCCGCACGGGCCCGCACGGGCCGAGCTGCACTGCGCTGAGGAAGGCACGGCGGGGTTGCTGCTCGGGCACGGGGCAGGCGGTGGAATCGATGCCCCTGACCTCGTCGCCGTCACAAGGGCCGCGAAGGCGGCCGGAGTGCACGTCGCGCTGGTCGAGCAGCCTTACCGGGTCGCGGGAAGGCGCGCTCCGGCACCGGCCAAGCAACTGGACGCGGCGTGGCTCGCCGTCGCCGAAGAACTGGCAGCGACCTGGTTCGACGGGGTGCCGATCGTCTTCGGCGGCAGGTCGTCGGGGGCCAGGGTCGCTTGCCGGACCGCCGCGAGCGGGCAGGCCGCAGCGGTGTTGTGTCTCGCGTTTCCCGTTCACCCTCCCGGCAAACCGGAGAAGACGAGACAGCCCGAGCTCGACGCCGTGGAGGTGCCCGCGCTCGTCGTGCAGGGCGAACGTGACCCGTTCGGCAAGCCGGAGCCCTCCGCGCATCACGAAGTGGTGTTCCTCGCCGGAGACCACAGCCTCAAAGCCGACCTCGAAGGAGTGTCGAGGGCGGCGGCCGACTGGCTCGGCAGGGTACTGCGGCCCCACGCGAGCTGAGCTGTTCTACGGCTGACCGGCGATGGGCGCGACGATCGCGCTGGTCAGCGCGATCAGGTCGGTCGGCGCGATCTCGATTTCGAGCCCCCTGCGTCCGGCGGAGCACAGTACGGTGCCGAAATCGCGCACCGACTCGTCGATGACGACAGGGAGCCTGCCTCGCTGCCCGAGCGGGGAGATACCGCCGAGTACGTATCCGGTCGCGCGCTGGGCGGCCGTTTTGTCGGCGAGCTTTGCCTTCTTGCCGCCCGCGGCCGAGGCCAGTGCCTTGAGGTCGAGCTGACCGGTGACCGGAACGACACCGACGGTGAGTTTGCCGTCGACGTCGGCCACGAGAGTCTTGAAGACCTGGGCCGGTTCGACCCCGAGCGCTTCGGCCGCCTCGGTGCCATACGATTCCGCTCGCGGATCGTGATCGTATGAATGCAGAGTGTGTTCGATTTTATTCTTGCTCAGCAAAGCCGTCGCCGGCGTACCCTTACCCGCCACGAGGTGATGTTAACCAGTGGAATTCGTCGCCGGTTGTCTGTGTTACACCCGATGTGCCGATCACACTGACCAGAACCGGGAACCGTCGCCGCGTATCCTTGGAAGCGTCATACGCGCAGTTGGTGGCTACGGAAGGGAACGGTTTGCCGAGCACGCAGAACCAGGCGGAGGCGCAGCCCGAGCCCGCGGTCGTCGAGCCGGAGCAGGAGCGGGCCGAGCGTTTCGAACGCGACGCCATGCCGCTGCTGGACCAGCTCTACTCCGCCGCGTTGCGCATGACCCGCAACCCGGCCGACGCGGAAGACCTGGTGCAGGAAACCTATCTGAAGGCATACGCGGCGTTCGCCTCCTTCAAAAAGGGCACGAACCTCAAAGCCTGGATGTACCGGATCCTCACCAACACCTACATCAATGGTTACCGCAAGCGGCAGCGGCAGCCGATTCAACAGCCGACAGAGGAAATCACGGACTGGCAGATCGCCCAGGCCGAGAGCCACACGTCGAGCGGACTTCGCTCGGCGGAGGTCGAGGCAATGGACAGCCTCCCCGACGCCGACGTGAAGAGCGCCTTGCAGCAGTTGCCGGAGGAGTTCCGGCTCGCCGTGTACCTTGCCGACGTCGAAGGCTTCGCTTACAAGGAAATCGCCGAGATCATGGATACACCCATCGGCACAGTGATGTCGCGCCTGCACAGGGGGCGTAGTCAGCTTCGTGGTCTTCTCGCCGATGTCGCGAGGGAGCGGGGGTTCCTCCGGTCCACGCAGGAGGTGGCCGGACGATGACCGCGCACGAAAGCCACGAGCGCTCCGATTCCGAGCAGGTCCACTGTGACCAGGCGCTCGCCGAGATCTTCGTCCTGCTCGACCGCGAGTGCAGCCCTGAGCGGGACGCGGAGCTGCGCAAGCACATCGAGGATTGCCCTCCGTGCCTTGAGGAATACGGGATCGATGAGCAGATCAAGCAGTTGCTCGCCCGCAAATGTGGTGGTGACCATGCTCCGGCCGAGCTGAAAAGCAGGCTGAGGGCTTCGATAAGGCAGACCGTCGCACACCGCGGCGGGGTGAGCGTCACCGAGACCGAGCTGACGGTCGAGCAGGTCAGCGAGCCAAGAGACGTGCCGTGACGATACGGCGGTGAAGACAACAGTGGCCCCCGATGCGAACATCGGGGGCCACGTTTTTCGCCGGATCAGGCGTTGGGCTTCTTGCCGTGGTTGGCGCCGTTCTTCTTGCGGTCGCGCCGCTTCCTGGCTCGCTTGGACATGCTCACTCCTTCACAACGTGCTCGCTCCAGTGTGTCATGCGGGTGTGCCGCACCCCTCCCGGGCTGGGCGAATGTGGCTCCGCTCTGGTTTTATGGCTTGAGTCTCGTGGTGTTGATTCGCCTTCGTTCAATGTTGAGGGAGTTGCGAATGACCGAGGAAATCCGGGCCGAGATCGTCGCCAGCGTGTGGAAGGTCGCCGCCAGGGAGGGCGAGGCGATGCACAAGGGAGACACCGTGGTCATCCTCGAATCAATGAAGATGGAGATACCGGTGCTCACTGGCTCGGACGGCAAGCTCACGAGGCTGGCCGTCACGGAAGGCGATGTCGTTCAAGAAGGCGACCTGATCGCGGTGGTCGACTAGGTATGTCCACGCTCGTCGAATTGCTGGCCGAGAACACCGGCCTGCCTGGAGAATCCGCCGACCATTTGCAGATGGTGGTCGCCGAATGGCAGTTGCTCGCCGACCTTTCGTTCGCGGATTTCCTGATGTGGGTTCCCGTCGCCGAGGCTGACGGTGACTTCGTCTGTGTCGCCCAGGTGCGGCCGACCACGGCGCCGACGGCGCATCCGGAGGACGTCGTCGGTACCCGCTTCACCACCGCCGAGCATCCTCAGCTCGCCAGGGCCATGCGCGAGGTGCGCATCTGCCGCGAGGAGGACCCGCACTGGTACCGGGACCTTCCCATGCGGAGGGAAGCGATTCCGATCAAGTTCGGCGATTCGGTCATCGCGGTGTTGAGCAGGGAGACCAACCTCGCGTCGCCGAGGGTGCCGAGCCCGCTGGAGATCGCCTACCTCGGCAGCGGCGCCGATCTGTGCCAGATGATCGCCGACGGCACCTTCCCCAGTCCCGACGGCGGCACCGACGTGCACACGAGCCCGAGGGTGGGCGATGGGCTCATCCGGCTCGACCAGAGCGGCACCGTCGTGTTCGCGAGCCCCAATGGGCAATCCGCCTACCACCGGATGGGCCACGAGTCGGACCTGATCGGGACGCGGCTGGCTCCGCTCACGCGCTCGCTCATCCGCGACCCCTTTGACGCCACCGAGGTGGCGCACCGCATTCTCGACGCGCTCGACGGCAAACCGGGCAGCAGGACCGAGGTCGAATCCCGGCGAGGTGCCGTCGTGTTGTTCAGGGCGCTTCCGTTGCGTCCGGCGGGGCGTCCCGCCGGTGCGCTCGTGCTCGCCAGGGACGTGACAGAGGTCAAGCGGCGCGATCGCGCGCTGCTTTCCAAGGACGCCACCATTCGCGAGATCCACCACAGGGTCAAGAACAACCTGCAGACCGTGGCCGCGCTGTTGCGGTTGCAGTCGCGCAGAACGCCGAGTCCCGAGGCGCGGCAGGCGCTCAGCGAATCGGTCCGCAGGGTGTCCTCCATCGCGATGGTGCACGAGGCACTGTCGATGTCCGTGGATGAGCGGGTCGATCTCGACAAGCTGCTCGACAACGTGCTGCCGATGGTCGGCGACATCGCGACGGCGGAGGCTCAGGTCACGTTGTCCCGCAGCGGATCGTTCGGGGTCGTCGTCGCCGAGATCGCGACGCCGCTCGTGATGGTCGTCGCCGAACTCGTGCAGAACGCCGTGGGACACGCGTTCGCGGGCGCCCGAAAGGGCAAGGTCGAACTCGTCGTCGAGCGATCCGCGCGCTGGCTGGACGTGATGGTGCGCGACAACGGCAAGGGCTTGCCTGCCGGATTCTCGCTGGAGCGAGCGGACGGGCTCGGTCTGCAAATCGCGAGGACACTCGTGGAATCGGAATTGCGCGGCTCGTTGTCGTTGCGCAGTCTTCGCGAGGACGACGAAGTTCGCGGCGGTCACGGCAGTGGGCGCAAAGTCGGTACCGAGGCGGCATTGCGCATTCCGCTGAGCCGCCGAGGGTGACCACCTCGCCTCGGTTCCGCTGATCGGCGCTCGTCATCGGCCCGTACCGATCGACCGAGTCGTGCCATTCTCCGCTGAACCGGTTTCGCGTGCCGGTTCGATACCAGCCCGCCTCCGATTCGCCGGGTGCGGCTCCGCCGGTATCCGGCAGGCGCCTATCCCGTATCAAGTTGCGTGCGGACAGTTGTTCCGATCGCGTTTGGCTCAAACGCTTGAGGGTCGGCACCCGATACGGATGCCGACCCTCAAACCTTTTGCCAACAGGAATTGTTCTGCCAAGCAAAAGGCAATTGCTTGTGTTCTACGTCGATGCTCAGAAGTTGCTACGCGTGCCGATCTGCGCGCGCCGACGCTTGAGTGCGCGTCGCTCGTCTTCGCTCATTCCGCCCCACACACCGGCATCTTGGCCACTGGCCAGTGCCCAGGCGAGGCAGTCGGAAGCAACGGTGCAGCGGTGACACACGGACTTCGCCGCGGTGATCTGCGAGACAGCGGGGCCGCTGGTGCCCACGGGGAAGAACAGTTCCGGGTCCTCGTCTCGGCACGCCGCGCGGTGGCGCCAGTCCATTTCCTTGAACTCCTTTATAACGGCGCGGCATTCCGCGCCACAGTCGTCATGGCGGTCGTTTCTTGGGGTGCTTGTGAATGGTTTCACGAAGCACCGAGTTCGACAAGTGTTTTCGGGAGATCGGTGAGTCAGCTCACCCGCAGGAGCGACTAGCCTGACCTGCGGCTTTTCGCAGTCATCGACCCTCTGGTGCGAGGAACGGTGCGGTGAGCGGAGCTTCTCCGTCGCTGAACGGCAATATTGAGTTTGTCCCAGGTGATCAGTCAGTGCAGTTGACCGACCGCGATCGCTTATGCGGCCACGGTGAGCGCGCGAGCGACGCTCCTGAACTCCACCCGGGTTCGCTGTCCGACCAGGTCGCCGTCCACCTGCAAGTTTACGGGCTCTTGGGCGGTGACCGCGACAACAGCGACGTCGTCGTCACGCAACAACTGCTTGCCCCGGTGTTTGCCGCGCGTGCGCAGAGCCTGCCGGAGATGGCGCAGCACCGTCGGCAAAGCCATGCCCCGCAAGGCGAAAAGGCCGAGCCCGGTGTCGAAGGAACAGCCGGTGTTGAGGTGAACGGGACGGTTACCGAGATAGCTCCACGGATCCGTGTTGGAGATGAACGCCGTGCGGACCGGCACCGGTTCTTCCCCCTCGACCTCGACCGTCAATTCCGGCCTGCCGTTCGGGGGGCGCAGATAGCAGGCGAGTGCCGTGCGCATGTACAGCGAAGGGCTGGTCTGCTTTCCCCTTCGTTTCTCGACTCCCGCGACGACATCGGCGTCCCAGCCCATGCCCGCGTTGAAGGTGAACCACCTTTCGCCCGCTCTTCCGAGGCCCACCGTTCTGCTGCGCCGTTCTTCGATGGCGTTCAGCAACTGGTGGGTCGCCTCCACCGGATCGCACGGCAAGCCGAGCGCGCGGGCGAAGACATTCGCGGAACCGCCGGGAACGACCCCGAGCATCGGAACCGTCGTGTAGTTCCCCGGTCGCTCTCCGCTGTCGGCAAGGAGTCCGTTGACAACCTCGTTGATGGTCCCGTCGCCGCCGTGGGCCACGACGAGATCGACCTCGTCCCGTGCGGCCGCCCTCGCGACTGCCATCGCGTGGCCCCGGTAGTCGGTTTCGACGACGTCGAGTTTGACGTCGCTGGCCAGCGCGTGCGCGAGGACGTCACGACCACCGGGAGTGGTCGCCGTTGCCTGTGGGTTGACGACGAGGACTGCGCGCACAACCCGCAGAGTAGGTGAAGGCGGGGGCACGACGCCCGGCATCGCCCGACTAATCCTGCGAGGCTCGTCACTGCTCGCGGCCGTGCGTGGCGACGGCAAAAGAAGCGTCGCCCGCCGTTCGCCTCTCCCTTCGGGCACGCGACGTGCGCTCGTGTCCCGTGGCGTTTCCGCAGCCATCAGGACACGCGGCACACGCCGGGGACCGGCATGTGGTCGGCGGCGGCCACGCCTCGACGCGGACACCGCTGCCGTGACGAGTGCACCCCGGCCGACCGCCGGCTCATCGACGACAACCAGATCTTCACCCCCGCGGCGGCCGCTCGAAAACGGCCGACCGGGTGGCATACCATCGAAAGTGCTCACGCACGGTCATTTGACGGGAAGGCCAGTTCGTGCGACTCGCCGACATTGTTTCGCCAGCGCCTCGCGAGGTCCGCTACGCGGGGCTGCTGACCGCTTTGCCAGGGTTCGGCCTGCTCGCGATCGGCGTCATACTCGCCGTCAATCACCTCGGCGGCGCCGAGGTGCCAGGCAACAACATCTATGCCGAGATCGGCTACTACGTCGTGCTCGCGCTCGGTGTGCTCGCCTGCGCGGTCGGGCTGTTGCTCGGCAAGACGTGGGCGAGGTCGCCTTCGGTCGTCGTGGCACTCGTGCTGATCGGCGTCGGCTGGTACGCGGCCGGTCCTTCGGGGCAGGGCGGATTCGGCGTGCCGGTGATGATCGCGGGCGCGCTCGTGGTGGTGCTGTTGTTCCGTCGTGCCTCGCGGGCGTGGGTACTCGGCCAGGAGGCGGGGGAGACCGAGGAGGAAGCCGCCCGTCGTGGCGGTGCGGAGGGTCGCGCCTCCCGAAAGCAGCGATACGAGGACTGACGGCTTCCCCGCACCGGCGGCCCGCCCGCCCCTAGTTTTGTCTACTGTGGACTGACCTGTCGGTCAGATCGGGTGACTTTCCTTGGCGAGCGCGCGCAGTGGTTCGTCGGTGAGCCGGTAGGTCGTCCACTCGTCCTGTGGCAGCGCCCCGAGTGCCTTGTAGAACCCGACGGCGGGGTTCCAGTTCAGCACCGACCATTCCAGTCGCGCGTAGCCCCGCTCGACACATTCGGCGGCCAGCGCGGCGAGCAGTGCCTTGCCGAGGCCGGATCCCCGCTGTTGCGTGCTGACGTAGAGGTCTTCGAGATAGATGCCGTGTACGCCGCGCCATGTGGAGAAGTTCTTGAACCACAGCGCGAATCCGGCGACCTCGCCATCCACTTCCGCGACGTGGCCGAACAGTGCGGGAGCTTCGTTGAACAGCGCCTCGCGCAGCGCGGGTTCGGTGAGATGGCATTCCTGGGGTGCCTTCTCGTATTCGGCCAGTTCGTGAACGAGCCGGACGACGACGGCGATGTCGGCTTCGCTGACCCTTCTGATCAGGGTGGACACGCGGTTACCTCGGTTTTCTCTCGCTGATGGGGACGGACCGTCAGGATGGCGGCACGTTGAGATGATGGATCTGGGGAACGGACCGTTCGTGGCCGAGCACCGTGATGCTCGCCGGATCGAACTTGAAGTGGACCCCTCCGGTGCCGTCGAGCCCGATCCAGCGGGCGATGAGCACCCTGCTGAAGTGACCGTGCCCGACGAGTACGACCTCACGGTCGGCCAGTTCGGCGCGAATGCGGTCGAGTAGCTTGTCGGCTCTCGCGGTGACCTGCGCTGCCGACTCACCGCCGGGAACGGGGCCGGTCCACAGCGTCCAGCCCGGCACCTGCTCCCTGATGTGGTCGGTGGTGAGCCCTTCGTAGTCGCCGTAGTCCCACTCGGCGAGCTGCTCGGTGGTCTCGTCGACGGTCAGACCTGCCAGTTCGGCCGTTCGCAGCGCTCTCGCTCTCGGGCTGCTCAGTACGAGCGCGGGAGCCTCGGCGTGGTGCATGAGCGCGTAGGTGCGGCCCGCCGCGTGTGCCTGCCGCTCGCCGACGGCGGTCAGCGGCAGGTCGGTGCGTCCGGTGTGCTTGCCCACGGCCGACCACTGGGTCTGGCCGTGGCGAAGGAGTAGGAGCTCGTGCTGGTCCACAGTTGCGAATATAGGTCATCGAGATCCGCGCTCAGGCCGGTGAGATGCGCGTTCGCCGGAGTTCGCGAGGCAAGACGAGGCCCCTGGCGCCCCCGGACAGTGGTGCGACGAGTTCGACCGGCCGGGTGAACTTAACGGCGTTTACCCAGCTGACGTGAAGCGGATTCGGGATCGCGGTTGTCGACGGCGCGCACCGAGGGGAATATCGCCGCCATGCCCTCCTCCCTTTCCCGCAGGCGATTTCTCGGGTACTCCGCGCTCGGCTCCGCCGCGGCACTCGGTCTCACCACCATCGGGGTCCCCTCGGCGAGCGCGGCGGCCCGGCGTGACTCCGCGCGGGCCGTCGTGATCGGCACCGGGTACGGGGCGGCGGTCACCGCGCTGCGCCTCGGGGAGGCGGGTATCCAGACGGTCATGCTCGAAATGGGGCGGCTGTGGGAAACGCACGCCGGTGACAACGTGTTCTCCGGCATGCTCAAGCCCGACAAGCGGTCGATGTGGCTCAAGGAGCGCACGCAGATGCCGCTCGCCTCGTTCCTGTGGATCGACATCAACAGGAAGATCGAGCGCTACACCGGGGTGCTCGACCGCGTCGACCACGGCGACATGTCCGTGTACGTGGGAAGGGGCGTCGGCGGCGGCTCGCTCGTCAACGGGGCGATGGCGGTCACGCCGAGGCGGTCCTACTTCGAGGAGATCCTTCCCCAGGTCGACGCGGCCGAGATGTACCGCACCTACTTCCCGATGGCCAACGCCGCGCTCGGGGTCAACGACATCGACCCCGACTGGTTCGAGACCTGCTCCTCCTACCAGTACGCGAGGGTGTCGAGGAAGCACGCGGCGAAAGCGGGCCTCGACACCACGTTCGTGCCGAGTGTCTACGACTTCGACTACATGAAAAGGGAAGAAGCGGGTGAGGTCCCCCGTTCCGCGCTCGGCGGCGAGGTGATCTACGGCAACAACCACGGCAAGCGCTCGCTCGACAAGACCTATCTCGCCGCGGCGCTCGGCACCGGCAACGTCACCATTCGCTCGCTGCACGAGGTCAAGGCCATCAGGCGAGCGGAAGACGGCGGTTACGTGCTGACCGTCGACCGGCTCGACGACACGGGCGGCGTCACCGCGACGACCGAGCTCGCCACCAGGTACCTCTTCCTCGGTGCGGGCAGCCTCGGCTCGACCGAACTACTGCTTCGCGCCAGGGATACCGGAACCCTGCCCGACCTCGGCGCGGAGGTCGGGCAGGGCTGGGGCACCAACGGCAACGTGATGCTCGGCAGGGCCAATCACGTGTGGGACCTGACCGGCGCGTTGCAGTCGGGGATGCCCGCGCTCGGCATCGACGCGTGGGACGACCCGGTCCACCCCGTTTTCGCCGAGATCGCTCCCATGCCGGCAGGCGTCGAACTGTGGGCGAGCCTCTACCTCGCCATCACGAAGAACCCCGAGCGAGGGCACTTCACCTACGACCACGCCACCGACTCGGCGAGACTGCGGTGGCGTGCCGAACAGGGGCAGGGATCCATCGACTCGGCGAAGGCTCTCTTCGACCGCGTCAACAGGGCGAACCGCACCATCTACCGGTCCGATCTCTTCGGCGACACCCGCAAGTTCGAGAACCGTTTCACCTACCACCCGCTCGGCGGGCTCGTGCTCGGCGAGGCGACCGACAACTACGGAAGGGTGCGCGGCTACCCGAACCTCTACGTCACCGACGGCTCGCTCATTCCGGGCAGCACCGGGGTGAATCCGTTCGTGACGATCACCGCGCTCGCCGAGCGCAACATGGACCGGATTCTCGCGGAGGACCTGTGATTCAGGCGGTGGCGCGCAGCGCGGCGTAGTGCGCGGCGCACGCCTCGTAGGAAGGCAGCAGCCCGGCTTCCTTCGCCTCAGCGAGCGTCGGCGCCTTGGTGTCCTTTTCGGACAGAATGGGAGTGAGGTCGGCGGGCCACGGCAGGCCGAGGGCGGGGTCGATCGGGGTGATGCCGTGTTCGGCTCCGGGGTTGTACCCCGTCGAACACGCGTAGGCCATGACGGTGTCGTCTTCGAGCGCGATGAACCCATGGCCGAGTCCTTCCGCCACGTACACCGCGCGATAGCTCGTGCTGTCCAGTACGACCGAATCCCACCGCCCGAATGTGGGTGAGCCCACGCGGATGTCGACGATCACATCGAGAAGTGCGCCACGTGGGCAGTAGACGTACTTCGCCTGTCCTGGAGGCGTGTCGGCGAAATGAATCCCTCGAATCGTTCCCCTGCGGGAAACGCTGTGGTTGGTCTGCGCGAGCCGCAACGGATGACCGACCGTCTCGACAAAGGTCCGCTCTTGGAACGGCGCCACGAAAATCCCACGCTCATCAGGGAAAACGCGCGGGGTGAACTCGTAGGAGTCGGAAACGGCGAGCTCGCGGACATCCATGGTGGAGCAGCTTAGTACCGCCGCGCACGGCAATCCCAAGCCGGACGGTCGTCTTGCTATTGGCCCTGTGACCAGGCGAAATTCGGCGAAATCTGTGATCTCAACCGCACCCCGCACGCAAACCACCCCGCTTGCCTGTCACACTGGTCGAACCGCCGCGTCCGCGGCAACAGCCTCGACCACGGGCCTCGACGGACGCCTCGCCGACGGTCAGCGCTACAGCGTTGGTATGTCGTGTTTGAGGAGCCCAACGCAACTGGGGACACCGAGCGCGGTGACCCCTGGATTCCTTACTCTGCCTGGAGATTGACGTGTCCCAAGCTCAGGTGAGCGACGAAGAGATCTTCACCGGTCATGAGGGCGGCAAGCTCTCGGTGGCCGCCACTCGCCCCATCACCGAGGCGCGTGACCTTTCCATCGCCTACACGCCGGGCGTGGCGAAGGTGAGCCGTGCGATCGCGGAGGACAACTCCCGTGCCGCGCGCTACACCTGGGCCGACCGGCTCGTCGCCGTGGTCAGCGACGGAACCGCGGTACTCGGGCTCGGCGACATCGGCGCGAGCGCCTCGCTGCCGGTGATGGAGGGCAAGTCGGTTCTTTTCAAGACCTTCGCCGACCTGAACTCGATCCCGCTCGTGCTCGACACCACCGACGTCGACGAGATCGTCGAGACTCTCGTTCGGCTTCGGCCCTCGTTCGGCGCGGTCAACCTCGAAGACATTTCGGCGCCCCGGTGCTTCGAACTTGAGGACAAGCTCAAGGAAGCGCTCGACTGTCCGGTCATGCACGACGACCAGCACGGCACCGCGATCGTGGTGCTCGCCGCGCTGCGTGGCGCGAACATGGTGCTGGACAAGGCGATCGGCGACGAGCGCGTCGTCATCTCCGGCGCCGGAGCGGCAGGCGTGGCGTGCGCGAAGATCCTCAAGGCCGCTGGTGTCGGTGACGTGACGGTCCTCGACTCGAAGGGCATCATCCACGCGGGAAGGGACGGGCTCAACCCGGTCAAGGCGCGGCTCGCGGAGACCACCAACACGAGTGGTCTCACCGGTGGGCTCGCCGAAGCGCTCAAGGGAGCCGACGTCTTCGTCGGGCTTTCCGGATCGACGGTCGAGGAAAGCCTGCTCGAAGGCATGGCGGACAACTCGATCTTCTTCGCACTGTCCAACCCGGACCCCGAGCTGCACCCCGAGATCGCGGCGAAATACGCCTCGGTCGTGGCGACGGGACGCAGCGACTTCCCCAACCAGATCAACAACGTGCTCGCCTTTCCCGGCGTCTTCCGGGGCGCGCTCGACTCGGGTGCGAGGTCGATCACGGAGAACATGAAGCTGGCCGCTGCCGACGCGATCGCCGCTGTCGCCGCCGACAAGCTCGCCGTCGATCACATCGTGCCGAGCCCGCTCGACCCGGCGGTGGCCGTCGAGGTGGCCACCGCCGTCGCCAAGGCTGCCGCCTCGGACGGGGTCACCGCCTGAGCGCGGCCTGAACCTCCGCGATCCGGTGCCTCGGCAGGTCCACGAGCCGTAGCCCCGCGATGTCGGAGGGAGCTTGCTGCCAGAGATTGCCGAGCCGGCCGTGCGCGCGGGAGAACACCGTGTGCACGGCCGGTTTCTCGTCTCCGGCCGGTATCGCGTCGGCGACCACGATCGCGTGCTTGTTGTCGGGCGTACTCCGGCGGAGGGTGAGCCGGTACTTGCCGGCGACCAACTCGGTGAGGGCGGCCTGAGCTTTCGCGTTGCCGAGATCGGGGTGCGCGTTGGGCAGCAGCAGCGCGAGGCGGGTCGCGTTGAAGCCGAGCAGGACCCTGAGCAACCACGGCCCAGGGTCGGCGCTGAGGTCGATCGCGACCGCCGTGCCTTCCGGCACCGGCGAAGGCGTGGTCCAGTCGATACCGCGTTCCTCGACCGGCAGCCCGGTTTCCGATGCGCGGCCGAGCAACGCCTCGCGCAGTGCCGCCGGTGTCTCGCGCGCTTCGACCGACTGCGGGCCGTGGGTGTAGATGCCGGGCCGCTGCCCCTTCCGCTGTTTCGCTACCTTGCCCTGCTTGCCCGAGCGGGCAGTCGGCTGGCATACGTAGAGATCGGCCGCGCTTCCGATCGCCTGCGCGCCGGTGTAGCGGTTGAAGTTCGGGATGATCGCCTCGAAGGTGAGGCCCAGCGCGGTGAGCGCCAGCTGCACCTGGTGGCCGAGCGCTGGATGCCGGACGCTGTAGCCATAGGCAAGCACGAGCCGTCCCTGTTGTGGTTCGGCGAGGCATTCGATGCCGCGCGAGGCGAACAATCCCATGCCTTCCCTGGTGTAGGGCGGATCGCTGAACACAACGTCGGAGCTGCCTGCCACCGCGAGCGGGAGCCCGAACCGGAGATCGGCGTGCACCGTGCGGATGCTTCGGTCACCGTGCCGGTCGATGTATTCGAGCACCCGGTCGTCGACGTCGACGACCGTCAGGTGCGCCGAGGGGGCGACGGCTCTGACCGCGAGTGAGGTCAGATCGTGGTCGCCGAGGAAAAGCAGCCTGGCCGAGCGAAGGTCGTACTGCTCGGCGAGCCAGCTCGCCCTGCGCAGCGCGGTGTCCGGGGTCGCCTGGACGTGGTCGAGCGCGGGCAGCGCGGCCGGTACGTCCTCGACGAGCGCGGCCAGCTTCGCGGCGACCTCCTCGCCGGGGTCCGCCGGTGGAGTCGCCAGCTCCCGGTAACGGTCGACGGCGTCCTCGCGCAACCGCATCGCGGCGCCGTCCTTTTCCAGGTCACCGTCGAGCGCGGTCAGCAGATCCTCGACACTCCTTCTCGGCGCGGCCGTCGCGCTCACCAGCTCGTCGAGGTCCCGCCAGCCACTGCTCAACAGGGTGATCGCGAGCCTGAGTGGGGGTGCCGAAATGCCGAATGCCTGGCTCACCGAAGTCACCCTGTCAGCCTAGAGCCCGGTTTGACACGCCATCCGGGCAGCGTGAATGTCCTGCCTCAGCAGCTCAGGTCGGTTACCGTCGGCCTCTGTCTAGAGGGGAGCGGCATGGGAATCGAGTTCCGCGGGGTGACCAAGAGGTACCCGGACGGCACCGTCGCCGTCGACAACCTCGACCTGGTGATCGACGACGGCACGATCACCGTACTGGTCGGCCCCTCAGGGTGTGGCAAGACGACGTCGCTTCGCATGATCAACAGAATGATCGAACCGACGTCCGGTTCGATCCTGCTGGACGAAGAGGACGTTCGTGATTCGGACGCCGCCGTACTGCGAAGAGGGATCGGCTACGTCATCCAGAGCGCCGGATTGTTTCCACATCGGACGGTGCTGAGCAACATCGCGACGGTGCCGATGTTGTCAGGGTGGGATCGCCGCAAAGCGAGGCGCAGGGCAAAGGAACTCCTCGAAACGGTCGGCCTTCCTCCCGAACTCGGCAAGCGGTACCCAGCCCAGCTTTCCGGCGGGCAGCAGCAGCGGGTCGGGGTCGCCCGCGCGCTCGCCGCCGATTCACCTGTTCTGCTGATGGACGAACCGTTCTCGGCGGTCGATCCCGTTGTGCGGGAAGGGTTGCAGACCGAGTTGCTGCGGCTCCAGTCCCGGCTCGGCAAGACCATCGTGTTCGTCACCCACGACATCGACGAGGCCATCCGGCTCGGCGACAAGGTAGCCGTGTTCAGGGTCGGCGGACGGCTCGCGCAATACGGAACGCCGTCCGACGTTCTTCGCCATCCCGTCGACGACTTCGTGTCGGGTTTCGTCGGCAAGGATCGTGGCTACCGGGGGCTTTCCTTCCTGCCGGCCGACGGGCTCGAACCGGAGAAGGTGCCGCAGGCACTGGTCGGTGGCAAGCCGGGGGCGCCACGCAATTATTGGCAGCTCGCCGTGAACCAGGAGGGACAGCCTCGGGGGTGGCTCGCTCCACTTTCCATTGTGGAGGGCGATCTCACCGAGGCCGACCTGGTGGCAGGCGGTTCGCTCTACGAGTGGGGAACGCCGGTGCGGGGCGCGCTGGACGCGGCGCTGTCCTCGCCGTCGGGGCTCGGGGTCGTCGTCGGTGACGACGGTGTCGTGATGGGAGTCGTCACCGCACGGCACGTACTCGACGTCATCGAGGGTGCCTCCGGCGAGGGGACCGGCGCATGAGTTTCCTCGACGAACTGGGGAGTTTTCTCGGCAGCGCGAACAACCGCGCCCAGATTCTCGGCGACCTGCTCGAACACTGTTATCTCGCGCTGGTTCCGCTCGTCGTCGGAGTCGTCATCGCCATCGTGCTGTGCTGGCTGGGCAGAACGTGGCGGCCGATGCGCGGGGTGCTGCTCGCCCTCGCCAACGTGGTGTACACGATTCCCTCGCTCGCGTTGTTCGTCGTCATCCCCAGCGTCATCGGGACGAAGATCCTCGACAGCATCAACGTCGTGGTCGCGTTGACCCTCTACACCTCGGCTCTGCTGATCAGGCCGACCCTCGACGCGCTCGAAGCCGTCCCGCAGCAGGTGATCGCGTCGGCGACGGCCATGGGGTACCGGCCTGCCCGCCGGTTTTTCGCGGTGGAACTCCCGCTCGCCGTCCCCGTGCTCACCGCGGGAGTGCGGGTGGCCTCGGTCAGCAACATCAGCCTGGTCAGCGTCGGCGCGCTCATCGGGGTCGGCGGACTCGGCGTGCTGTTCACGGACGGTTTTCAGCGCGAGTACTTCTCGCCGATCGTCGTCGGCATCGTGCTGACCCTCGTGCTCGCGCTCGTCGTCGATCTGCTGCTCGTACTGCTGCGCAGGATGTTGACGCCGTGGGAGCGGGCATCGGCTTCCGGTCGAAGGGCGGTACCGGCATGATTTCCGAGATCGGCGACTGGTTTTCCGATCCGGCGAACTGGCGGGGAGCCGACGGCGTGCCGGCCAGGCTCATCGAGCACTGCGCCTACGTCGGAATCGCGCTGGTGCTCGCGGCGATCATCGCGATTCCGCTCGGTCTTTTCGTCGGGCACACCGGTCGCGGCGCGACACTTCTCGTCGGTTCGGGCAACGCCATCCGCGCGCTGCCGACGCTCGGCCTCGTCACGTTCCTCTTCCTGCTGATCCCCAAGAGCACCGTGGCCGCGATCATCGGTCTCGTCGTGCTCGCCATCCCGCCGATACTCGCGGGCACGTACGCGGGACTCCAGGCGGTAGCCGACGATGTCGTCGACGCCGCGGAAGGCATGGGAATGCGTGGCATGCAACGACTGTGGCAGGTCGAGGTACCGATCTCGCTGCCGCTGTTGCTCGGCGGCATCCGCAACGCGGTACTCCAGCTCGTCGCCACCGCCGCCGTCGCGGCCTACGTCGGTCTCGGTGGTCTCGGCAGATTCCTGCTCGACGGTCTGGCCATTTTGGACTACGGCGAGGTCGCGGCCGGTGCCGTGCTCACCACCGCGCTCGCGATCGTGCTCGACGTGGTACTCGCGTTCGGCCAGCGCCTGCTCACTCCGAAAGGGGTGCGGATCGCCGTCAAGGCGCGCCGCCCCTCGGCCAAGGAGGTGGTCGCATGACGAACCGGAACCGGATCGGCATGGCACTGCTGGCTTTCGCGATGCTGCTGACCGCGTGCGGCAACCCGCTCGAAGGCGGCGCGGAAGGCGGGGCGGGCGGCGACATCGTCATCGGAGCCTCCGACGTGGGGGAAAGCCTGCTGCTGGCCGAGATCTACGCCGGTGCGCTGCGCAACGCGGGGGCGGACAACGTGACCGTCCGGCCTCCGGTCGGCGGCAGGGAGGTCGTCGTGCAGGCGTTGCGCGATCGTTCACTGACCCTTGTGCCCGACTACAGCGGAAATCTGCTGCGCTACTTCGACGACGACAACGAGGCGACGACGCCTGAGGCGGTCTACACCGAGCTGCGCAAGGTGCTGCCGGAGCAGTTCGAAGTCCTCGACCAGGCCCCCGCGCAGAACACCGACGTGCTCGTGGTGCGCGAAGACCTCGCGGACAAAGGGATCCGGACCATCTCCGACCTCGCGCCCCGGTGCGAGCAGCTCACCTTCGGCGGTCCAGGCCAGTGGGCAGACCGGTGGAAGGCCAAGATCAAGCAGCTGTACGACTGCGAGTTCGCGGCCATCACCGTCACCGACACCGGAGGGCCGGTCACCGTCGCGGCACTGCGTTCCGGCGAGGTGCAGGTCGCCGACCTGTTCAGCACCTCGGCAACGATCGGCGCCAACGGGTTCGTCCCGCTCGACGACGACAAGAACATGTTTCCCGCGCAGAACATCGTCCCGCTCGTCGCGAAAGGGGCGTTGTCGCAACGGGAATCCGACGCGCTCGACGCGTTGTCGGCCGTGCTCACCACCGACAAGCTGACCGAGTTGAACGTGCAGTACTCCGAGCGCAAGCGTAACCCGCTCGACATCGCCGAGGACTTCCTGCGGGACAACGGACTCAGCTGAAAGCGGACGGCCCCCGAACCCAAGGGTTCGGGGGCCGTCCGGTCAAGCCGTCAGCCGAGTGCCTTGGCGATGATCGCCTTCTGCTCGACCTCGTGGACCTTCGAGGAACCAGCCGAAGGCGCGGCCATCGGGCGCCGTGCGTAGACCTGGAGCCCGCCGAACACCTCCGGCATCCTCCTCGGCAGGTTCAGCCCGAAGAACGGCCACGCGCCCTGGTTTTCCGGCTCCTCCTGAACCCAGGCGATTTCCTTCGCGCCCGTGTAGCGCTCGATCGCCGCGGTCAGCTTGCGCTTCGGCAACGGGTAGTACTGCTCGACCCGCACGATGGCGACGTCGTCGATCTGCTGCTTCTCGCGCTCGACCAGCAGCTCCCAGTACATCTTGCCCGAGGTCAGCAGCACCTTGCGCACCTTGGCGGGGTCGAGGTGCGCGTCGTCGATCACCGAGAGGAACTTCGACTGGTCGGTGAACTCCTCGACGGTGGACTTCACGTTCTTGTCGCGAAGCAGCCGCTTCGGGGTGAAGACGATCAGCGGCCTGTTGACGCCGTCGAGCGCGTGCCTGCGCAGCAGGTGGAAGTAGTTGGCTGGGGTGGACGGCACGGCGACCGTCATCGAGCCCTCGGCGCAGAGCTGGAGGAACCGCTCGATCCGGCCGGACGTGTGGTCGGGGCCCTGTCCCTCGTGGCCGTGCGGCAGCAGCAGCACGACGTCGGAGAGCTGGCCCCACTTGGCCTCGCCGGAGGAGATGTACTCGTCGATGACCGTCTGCGCGCCGTTGACGAAGTCGCCGAACTGCGCCTCCCACATCACGAGCGCCTCGGAGTTGGCGACCGAGTAGCCGTACTCGAAGCCGACGGCCGCGTACTCGGAAAGCGCCGAGTCGTAGATCATGACCCTGCCCTGGTCGTCGGCCAGGTTTTGCAGCGGCGAGTACTCCTGACCGGTCTTGCGGTCGATGAGCACGGAGTGCCGCTGCGTGAAGGTGCCCCTTCGCGAGTCCTGACCGGAGAGCCGCACGAGCCTGCCCTCGATGGCGAGCGAGCCGAAAGCCAGCAGTTCGCCGAACGCCCAGTCGATGCCGCCCTCGCGGGACATCTTCGCGCGCCGCTCCATCACCGGCTTGACCCTCGGGTGCGGGGTGAAGCCGTCCGGAACGTTGATGAACGCGTCGCCGACGCGCTCAAGGACCTCGCGCGAGATCGCCGTCGGAACCTTGGCGGGAACCTGCTGCTCACCCTCGACCGAAGGGCTCGGCGAGATCGGGTGCTTCTCCAGTTCGCGCACCTCGTTGAAGACGTGTTCGAGCTGGCTGGAGAAGTCCCGCAGCGCGGCCTCCGCCTCGTCCATGGAGATGTCCCCACGGCCGATCAGCGACTCGGTGTAGGTCTTCCTGACGCTGCGCTTGGTGTCGATGATGTCGTACATCGCGGGCTGGGTCATCGAGGGGTCGTCGCCCTCGTTGTGACCCCGCCTGCGGTAGCAGATCATGTCGATCACGACGTCCTTGTTGAACGCCTGCCGGTACTCGACCGCGAGGCGGGCGACCCAGTAGGCGGCCTCGGGGTCGTCGCCGTTGACGTGGAAGATCGGCGCGCCGATCATCTTCGCGACGTCGGTGGCGTACTGCGAGGAGCGGGAGTTCTCCGGCGCGGTCGTGAAGCCGACCTGGTTGTTGATCACCACGTGCACGGTGCCGCCGGTGCGGTAGCCGCGCAGCAGCGCGAGGTTCAGCGTCTCCGCGACGACACCCTGACCGGCGAAGGCCGCGTCACCGTGCAGCAGAACGGGCAGCACGGTGAACCCGCCCGAAGCGCGGTCGCCCTTGTCGAGGATGTCCTGCTTGGCCCTGACGATGCCTTCGAGGACGGGGTCGACGGTCTCAAGGTGCGAGGGGTTGGCGGTCAGCGAGACCTTGGTCTCACCGTCGCCGAACATGCGGAAGTACTTGCCCTCCGCGCCGAGGTGGTACTTGACGTCGCCGGAGCCGTGCGCCTGACCTGGGTCGAGGTTGCCCTCGAACTCCTGGAAGATCTGCGATATCGGCTTGCCGACGATGTTGGCGAGGACGTTGAGCCTGCCTCGGTGGGGCATGCCGATGACGACCTCGTCGAGCTCGTGTTCGGCCGCCTTGTCCAGCACCGTGTCCAGCAGCGGGATGACGGTCTCGCCACCTTCGAGCGAGAACCGCTTCTGCCCGACGTACTTGGTCTGCAGGAACGTCTCGAACGCCTCGGACGCGTTGAGCTTGGAAAGGATGTACTTCTGTACCGCTGCTTCCGGCTTCTCGTGCCTGACCTCGACGCGGTCCTGGATCCAGCGCCGCTCGTCGGGGTCGAGGATGTGCGTGTACTCGACGCCGACGGTGCGGCAGTAGGAGTCGCGCAGCACGCCGAGGATGTCGCGCAGCTTCATGCGCTGCTGTCCCGCGAAACCGCCGACGGCGAACTCGCGGTCCAGGTCCCACAGAGTCAGCCCGTGGGAGAGGACGTCGAGGTCCTCGTGCCTGCGCTGGCGGTAGTTCAGCGGATCGGTGTCGGCCATCAGGTGGCCGCGCGTGCGGTAGGCGTCGATCAGTTCGAGCACCCGCGCCGTCTTGTCGATCTCGCCTTCGGGGATGTCGTTGACCCAGCGCACCGGCTCGTACGGCAGCCGGAGCGACGTGAAGATGTCGTCGTAGAACCCGTCGCCGCCGAGCAGCAGCTCGTGGATGCGCTTGAGGTACTCGCCCGACTCGGCGCCCTGGATGATCCGGTGGTCGTAGGTCGAGGTCAGCGTCATGATCTTGCTGACGCCGAGGTCGACGAGCGTCTTCTCGCTCGTGCCCTCGAACGCGGCCGGGTACTGCATCGCGCCGACGCCGATGATGGCGCCCTGGCCCGCTTGCAGCCTCGGCACGGAGTGGTTGGTGCCGATGCCGCCGGGATTGGTCAGCGAGATCGTCGTTCCGGCGAAGTCGTCGGCGGTCAGCTTGTTGTTGCGCGCCTTCTTGACGATGTCCTCGTATGCCTGCCAGAACTGGAGGAACGTCATGTTCTCCGTGTTCTTGATGGAGGCGACGACCAGCGTGCGCTGGCCCTCCTTGCCCTTCATGTCGATGGCGAGGCCGAGGTTGACGTGCTCGGGGGTGACGGCGTTCGGCTTACCGTCGACAACCTCGTAGTGCCGGTTCATGTTCGGGAAGTCGCGCAGTCCCCGCACCATCGCGTAACCGATGAGGTGCGTGAAGGAGATCTTCCCTCCGCGCGTGCGCTTGAGGTGGTTGTTGATGACGATGCGGTTGTCCGCCATGAGCTTGGCGGGCACCGCGCGCACACTGGTTGCCGTCGGGACGGTCAGCGACGCGTCCATGTTCTTCGCGATGGCGGCGGCCGCGCCACGCAGCGGCTTGCGCTCGGCTCCCGACGACTTGGAGTCGTCGGACTTGGCGGATTTCGCGGCGGGTGCGCTCTTGGCTGGCGCTGCCTTGGCAGGGGTCGCCTTGGCGGGAGCAGCCTTCGCGGTCTCGGCGGGTTTCGCCGGAGGAGCGGGCTGTGCCTTTTGTGCCGGTTGCGCTGGTTGAGCGGCGGGGCGCGCGGGTGGCGGCGTGCTCGCCTGATTCGCGGCTGCCTTGCCGTTGCCGTCCGCGGTTCCCTGCTTCGACTCGCCTCCTTGTGTCGGCGTGAAGTCGGCAAAGAAGTCATGCCACGCGGCGTCTACTGAGGATGGGTCGGCGAGGAACTGGTCGTACATTTCCTCGACGAGCCATTCGTTTGGGCCGAACTGTGACGCAGGGCTGCTGCTGGACACGGCTTGGACTCGCCTCTATCCGTCTCGATCTGGTTGTCCGATTACGCGCCTACCAGGCTAACCCCCTCGTACAAGCCCTTGTCACCGAAGTCCGGCAACGGAGCCGGGCGAGCCTTGGCATATGTCACTTAATCGATTATGCGATCGATTCCGATCAAGGTCCGGTGTTCGGCCGAGTGCGGTTCGTGGTGGCCTTGCGGCCCGATCGGCGCTCCGGCGGGGTGGCCGCGACCGTGATTAATCACCCAAGCTCGGGTGTCGAGGCAACCAACCGCCAGCGTGTCGCGTACGCGTTCACGCGGTCGGCGATTCCGCACTGAGCCGCCACAGCCTCGCGTAGTACCCGTCCTCCGCGAGCAATTCCTCGTGGCTGCCCTGCTCGACGACCTTGCCGTGGTCGAGTACGACGATCTCGTCGGCTCGCGCCGCTGTGCCGAGCCGGTGAGCGACCACGAACGTCGTCCGCTTTCTGGTGATCGCCTCCGTCGCCCTCAGCACGACGGCCTCCGTCGCGGGATCGAGTGCGGCGGTCGCCTCGTCGAGCAGCAGAACGTCAGGGTCGACCAGCTCCGCCCTCGCCAGCGCCACGAGTTGCCGTTGTCCTGCCGAAAGCGCTCTTCCCCGCTCGCCGACCGGTTGCCGGAAACCCGACGGCAGCGCGGCGATGCCTTCGAGCGCGCCGACGGATCGCACCGCGGCCTCCACTTCGGCGTCGGCGGCCGAAGGTCGGCCGTAGCGCACGTTGTCGGCGACGGTGCCGGAGAACAGGTGGGCCTCCTGCGGCACCACGCCGAGCCGTGCCCGCAGTCCTGGCAGGTCGTAGTCGCGCACGTCGACGCCGTCGATGCGAACGGAACCTCCCGTGCTGTCGTAGAAGCGGGCAACGAGTTTGACCACTGTGGACTTTCCGGCTCCGGTCGCACCGACCAGCGCGACTGTCCGGCCTGCCGGGACTCGCAGGTTCACACCTTCGAGCGCCTTGATGTCGGTGCCGGGGTAGGCGAAGTCGACGTTGTCGAACTCGACGTCGCCGGTCAGTTCGGCCGGTACCGCCACGGGATGGGCCGCCTGCGGGACCGACGTCGGGGTGCGCAGCAGTTCGCCGATGCGCCGGAGGCCGACCTTCGCCTGCTGGTAGCCGTCGAAGACCGAGGAGAGCTGCTGAACGGGGGAGAAGAACAGGCCGAGGTAGAGCAGGAAGGCCAGCAGCACGCCTGGCGAGAGCGTCTGGTCGGCGACCCTGGTCGCACCCACGACGAGCACGACCGCTTCCGCGACGCCGGAAAGCAGGGTCACGAAAGGGAAGTAGGTGGCCACGTAGCGTTGAGCCCTCAGCCGCGACCTGCGGTAGGCGTCGCTGCGCGAGGCGAAGTCGCTTGCCGAGCGCTCCTCACGGGTGTAGGCCTGCGCGACCCTCAGCCCGGTGACGTTCTCCTGCATGTCGGCGTTGACGGCGCTGACCTTCTCTCTCGCCTCCGTGTAGGCGGCGGAGGCGAGCCGGTGGAAGATCACCGTCGCGATCAGCAGCACGGGGAGCACGGCGAACACGTAGAGCGCGAGTCCCGCGTCGGTGATCAACAGGGCGCCCGCGATGCCGGTCAGGGTCAGCACGCTGACGACGGCGGTGGCGAGACCGGTTTGCAGGAACGTCGACAACGCGTCGACGTCGGTGGTCATCCTCGTCATGATCCGGCCGGCCAGTTCGCGTTCGTAGTAGTCGAGGCCGAGCCGTTGCAGGTGTGCGTAACTACGCACGCGCAGCAGGTACAGCACCGATTCGCCGCTGCGCGCGGTGAGCCGGGTCTGCGCTGCGATGACGAACCAGTCGAGCGCGATCACGAGCGCCCCGACACCGGCCGCGATCAGCACGGCCGACTCCACGCCCATCCTGACCCCGTCGTCGACGCCTCGCTGGTACAGGGCGGGAATCGCGACGGTCGCGAGCGCGTCGAACGCGACGAGCGCGATCACGCCGAGCAGCAATCCGCGCACCGGACGCAGCAGTCCCCTGAGGGTGAATCCGGGGTCGGCCGCGGTCGGGTCGATGCCGTCGAGCCGGGGTGAGTCCTCGGCAGGCGGCAGTGCTTCCACCCTGCGCAGCAGCTCGGGCGTCGGAGGAACGTCCAGCGACGAACGCGAACCGGCCGCGCTCATCGATGCGGAGGCTCCCGCCGTCGCGGACGCCGTCTCGGCTCGGGTGTCTTTCGCCGAGGTGGTCTTCCAGAGCTGGGGCGTGATGCCGGAGGCATCCGGTACGAGCGCTTCTTCCCTGTGGATCTCCTCGATGTTGTCGACGTCGTCCCCGCTGGCCGCGCTGCCTCCGATGAGCTCCCTGAACAGCCCGCAGCGCCGCTCCAGTTCCGCCACCGTGCCGACGTCGACGACCCTGCCCTCGTCGAGCACGGCGACCCGGTCGGCGAGCGCGAGTGTCGAGCGCCGGTGCGCGACGAGCAGTGTCGTGCGGGATTCGGTCACCGCGCGCAGCGTCGCGTGGATCGCTGCTTCGGTCGCCGTGTCGACGGCCGAGGTCGCGTCGTCGAGCACGAGGATTCCCGGATCGGTGAGCAGTGCCCTTGCCAGCCCCAGACGTTGCCGCTGGCCTCCCGACAACGTGAGGCCGCGCTCGCCGACCTGCGTGTCGTAGCCGTCGGGCAGCGCGCTGATGAACTCGTGTGCCTCGGCGGCCCGCGCCGCGGCGATCACCTCGGCCTCGCTCGCGTCAGGCCGCCCGTAGGCGATGTTGTCCCTCACCGACGTCGAGAACAGGAACGCTTCCTCGAACACGACACCGACGGTTCGCCGCAGCTCGGCGAGGCTCGTCTCGCGGATGTCGAGCCCGCCGATGCTGATCGTGCCCTCGTGCGGATCGTAGAAGCGGGGAAGCAGCAGCGAGATGGTCGACTTGCCGGAGCCCGCAGTGCCGACGAGCGCGAGAGTTTCACCCGCTCGCGCGTGCAGATCGAGCCCGTCGAGGACGGGTTCGGATCGCGTGTAGCCAAACCGGACGCCGTCGAGCCGCACGTCGAGCTTGCCCTTCGGCATGGGCTTCGGTGTCGCCGGATCGCGTACCTCGGGCTGGGCGTCGACGATGTCGTAGACGCGCTCCGCGCCCGCCCTGGTGAGCTGGGCCTGCACGACGAGGCTCGCCAGCATCCTCGCTGGACCGGTCAGCGCGGTGACGTAGGTGGCGAAGGCGAGGAAGGTGCCGAGGCTGATCTGGTCGTGCATGGCGAGTATGCCGCCGACGGCGAGTACGGCGACCTGACCGGCCGCGGGAAGGGCCGCGGTCGTCGCTGTCGGCACGGCGGCGAGCTTCGCCGACCTGAGCCGTTCCGCGAAGAGCCTGCGCGCCGTACCCGCGAGCTTGCCGGTCTCGCGGGATTCCTGGCCGAAGCCCTTCACGACCCTGACGCCGGTGACGGTCTCCTCGACCTGCTGAGCGACGTCAGCGGCACGCTGCTGCGCTGACCAGGTCGCGGGAAACAGCTTGCGCCTGCTCGTAGCGACCACGATCGTCACGGCAGGCGCGACGATCAGCGCGATCAACGTCAGCAGCGGCGACATCCACAGCATGGCGCCGAGCGCGAGCAGCGCGAAGATGACCGAACCAGCCGAGAGCGGCACCTGCATGAGCACGCCGGTGACGAGCTGTAGGTCGGTGATGGAGCGGGAGACGATCTGGCCGGTCCGCAGCGAGTCCTGTTTGCCGCCGTCGAGCCGGGACACCGCGGCGAAAACGGATTGCCGCAGGTCGTGCTGGACGTCGAGGGCGAGTCTGCCGCCGAGATAGCGGCGGGCGAAGGCGCTGCCGAAGGCCAGCACCTGGAGCGCGATGAGCACCCCGGCGAGCCAGCCGAGGCGCGAGGTGTGACCGGCGACCGCGTCGTCGACGGCGGCCCTCACGAGCAGCGGGCTGACCGCTTGAAGGCCGACGCCGACGATCGCGGCACCGAGGGAAAGCAGGACGAGGACTGGATGCCGCCAGCACGCGGCGGCGAGCCTGCGGATCCAGCCTCGTCGGGGGGACTCGTTCGAATCCTTTTCCGGATTCTCGGTGTTCTCGTGAGCGCCGCGTCGAGTCCTGCCTGACACTCACGTCTCCCTAGAGCGCATCTGACAACCATCGCGTACCGGCTGCGCGGTGCCCAGATGGCGCCTCGCTGCGTTGTCGTCAGTCACCATGACTCCGTCATGTTTCCCTCCGAGTACGGCACCGCCTTGCGATCCATCCATCTGGATCACCGCTCGCGCAGAGGACGGTTCTCAGACGCGCTCTTACGTAATGTCCCTGCGCTTGTTGGCCGCCCATCCGCTGAGGAAGAACACCATGGTCCAGGCGAAGAAGATCAACGCCGCCGCCCACCACGAGAATGCGCCGGGCGCACCCGCGGTGAACTGGAGCAACCACTGGAGGTCCTCGTTGAGATCGCCGGGAACGGTGACCCCCGCCGCGCCGAACGCCTCGGCACCGATGGCACCCACGATTCCGTTGAGCGTGCCGTTGGGCAGCACCCCTCCGAGCCAGCGGACCTCAAGCCAGCCGAACGCGGCGAACACCAGCACGTTTTCCACGACCAGCATCCAGATGGTCAGTGTGATCGTCGCTCCGACAACACTCTTCCACACGGCACCGACACCGATGCCGAACAGCGTCGCCAGGATCGTGGCGAGCACACCTCCGCCGAGCACGGCCATCCACTCGCCCGCGGAGGGTATTCCCACCTCGTCGACGGTCAGCACCGTGCCGAGGCTGGCGGAGCCGACGATGATGACGCCGTAGATCGCGCCCCAGCCGATGTAGGTGATCATCTTCGCGGTGAGCGCGGCACCGCGGTTGGGCGCCGTGAGGAACGTCGTCGTGATCGTCTTCTTCGCGTACTCACCCGCCAGCGCGTACACACCGAAGATGACGGGGAAGAGCGTTCCGATGTTCACCCCGTGGCCAAGCGCAAGCAGGCCGACGGGGAGGTTGCCGAGCTCGACACCCAGAAGCGAAGCCAGTTGGCGGGCGTCGGAGCCGCCGAGGTAGTCGTTGATGTCCCCGACGATGAAGCCCCAGATCATCGCGAAGAGGAACGAGAAGACGACGGCGGGGATCATGAGTCCCCACCAGCTCTTCGTACTGAGCGTCTTGCGAATTTCCGCCTTGATGAGCCTGCCCATTACTGCGGACCTCCCCAGCCCTGCTGCTGCTGTCCCGCCTGCTGGTAGCCGCCGGGTGGTGTCTGGTACTGCTGTTGCGCGCCCTGGTACGGCTGCTGCTGCGGGTAACCGCCTTGGCCGGGATATCCACCGCCGAATCCGCCTGGAGGCTGCTGGCCGTAGGCCGGAGGCGTCGTCGCGCCGTACTGCGGGCTGGTGAGCTGGAAGAACAGCTTCTCCAGGTCCGCCTTCTCTTCTTCCATGCCGTACACCGCGATGCTTGCCTTGGCGGAGATGTCACCGATCTGCTGGACGGTCGCGCCACTGACCGCGACCCTTCCGTCCTGGGTCGGCTCGACCTGGGTGAGTCCGGCGCCTTGCAGCGCCGTCACGAGGCCGTTCGCGTCGGCGGACTGCACGAGCACCCGCGAGCGCTGGCTCGCCCTGAGCTGTTCGAGCGGGCCGTAGTACCGCGTCATGCCCGCGCTGATGATGACGACCTGGTCGATCGTCTGCTCGACCTCGGAGAGCAGGTGGCTCGAAACGAGCACGGTGCGCCCCTGGCTCGCGTACGAGCGAAGGAACGTCCGCAGCCACGCGATGCCCTCGGGGTCGAGGCCGTTCGCGGGCTCGTCGAGCACCAGTACCTGCGGGTCGCCGAGCAATGCGGTCGCCAGCGCGAGCCGCTGCCGCATGCCGAGCGAGAAGCCGCCCGCCTTCCGGTCGCCTGCCGTGCCGAGCCCGACGAGGTTCAGCACCTCCTCGACCCGCTGGTCTGGAACCCCGATCGCCGCCGCGTACACCCGCAGGTGATTGCGAGCCGTGCGCTTGGGGTGGAATCCCTCGTTCTCCAGCACGGCGCCGACGACTCTGCCCGGATTGCCGAGCTGGTCGTGTGGTCTGCCGTTGATCGTCGCCGTGCCCGCGGTGGGGGTGACCAAACCAAGCAGCATCCGCAGCGTCGTCGTCTTGCCTGCCCCGTTCGGACCCAGGAATCCGGTGACCGTGCCCGGTTCGACGGTGAAGCTCAGATTCTGTACCGCCGCGACGGGTCCGAACTGTTTGGTGAGGTCGTGCACCGCGATGCGGCCGCTGCCGTCGTGCATGCTGCCCTCGTTCTCCTAGAGTTTTTTTGTATCCGTGTTCGTGCATGTGTTCGCACATGTGGATGCCGTCGCGGCCCCGGAGCCCGACGGCTTGGACATCCTGCCGTACGGCGCGATTGGACGATGCGAGGAGGGCTCGGGTTCCGGCGCGACAACGGGCATTTGACTCGAACGTCACATTCGTTTCAGCGAGGTAAATCGCCAGGTCGAAGTGCATTTCGTGCCGAATAACGGTGACCGGGGAACTTCGGTGAAGAAGTATTTCCGGCAACTTGCGCCCCCCGGGGAGCGAACTCAGGAGTTATTACCTAAGCTTGTAGTCGGCGGCCCGCTCCCGGTGACCCCCAGGCTGGTTGAGCGGGCCGCCCCTAATGCGGGGAACCTTTCGAGGTTCCCCTTTTTCGTGTCCGGCCTATAGTTCCACCGTGGTGGACGGCAACTCGTGTGCCGTTCCGACCGCGGCGTTGGTGAGGGCGCCCTCGTGTGTGTTGAGCCCCTTGGCCAGAGCGGGATCGTCCCGAAGCGCGGTGCGCCAGCCGCGATCGGCGAGCCGGAGCGCGTAGGGCAATGTGACATTGGTCAAGGCATACGTCGAGGTGCGGGGTACCGCGCCCGGCATGTTGGCGACGCAGTAGAAGACGGAATCGTGAACCAGGTAGGTCGGCTCGTCGTGGGTGGTCGGCCGCGAGTCGGCGAAGCAGCCTCCCTGGTCGATGGAGATGTCGACAAGGACGCTTCCCGGGCGCATCCGCGAGACCAGCTCGTTGGACACCAGTTTCGGGGCCTTCGCGCCCGCGATGAGGACCGCCCCGATCACCAGGTCGGCCTCGGCGACCGCCTCGTCGAGGGAGAGCGCGTTCGAGGTGACGGTGCGGATCCGGCCGGCGAAGGCGGTGTCGATCTCGCGCAGCCGGTCGACGTTGGTGTCGAGTACCTCGACGTCGGAGCCGAGCCCCAGCGCGATCCGCGCCGCGTTCAGACCGGCGACCCCGCCGCCGATCACGACGACGCGCGCGGGATGTACGCCGGGCACTCCGCCGGGAAGTACTCCCCTTCCGCCGCTCGGCTTCATCAGCGAGTACGCGCCGACCTGTGGGGCGAGCCTTCCCGCGACCTCGGACATCGGCGCGAGCAGCGGCAGTGAGCCGTTCGCCGACTGCACGGTCTCGTAGGCGATGGACGTGGTGCCCGCCCTCAGCAGCGCGTCGGTGAGGGCCCTGTCCGCCGCGAGGTGCAGGTAGGTGAACAGCACCTGGCCCGAGGTGAGCATCGGGTATTCGTCGGCGACGGGCTCCTTGACCTTGAGCACCAGCTCGCCTTCGGCCCACGTTTCCACGGCGGAAGGGAGGATCTTCGCGCCGGCGGCGAGGTACTGCTCGTCGCTGATCGCGGAACCGGCTCCGGCTCCGGTTTCGATGAAGACTTCGTGTCCCCGCTGGGCCAGTTCGTGCACTCCCGCCGGGGTCAGCGCCACGCGGTACTCGTGTTTCTTGATCTCTCGGGGGACGGCGATGCGCACGGCTTCCTCCTGCGAGTAGTGCGATGTCGTCACCAACGGTGAGCCACCCGGACGGCGGTGTCATCGTGGCGACGAAACAATGATGACCCGCTTCCGTGGTTGCGGCACGACAAGCCATTGACCTCCAGTTAGGTGGAGATCGCACGCTGGGTGTGACACGGAAAGAGGTGCCATGAAAGCCATCTTGCTCAAGGAACACGGTGAACCGGAGGTGCTGACCTTCGCCGAGGTACCGGAGCCCGAACTGGGCGCGGGCCAGGTGCGCATCGAGGTCGCCTACGCCAACATCACCTTCGTCGAGACGCAGTTCCGCAGGAGTGGCTGGGGCCCGTTCTCCGCGTCGTTGCCGCTGATTCCCGGCAACGGGGTCGGTGGCATCATCACCGGAATCGGGGAGGGAGCCGATCCCGCGCTCGCCGGTGAGCGGGTTGTCAGCAGTCTCAACGGAACAGGGGGATACGCCGAGCGGGTCGTCGTCGACGCGGCCGCGGTGCTTCCCTTGCCTCCCGCTCTCGATCTCGCCGACGCGGTCGCGCTACTCGCCGACGGGAGGACGGCGATGATGCTGCATGCCGGTGCGGGGGTCGGAAGGGGAACGAGGGTGCTCGTGGAGGCCGCCGCGGGTGGCGTCGGCAGCCTGCTCGTTCAGTTGGCCCGCAACGCGGGAGCGACCGTTGTCGGCGCGGTCGGCGGCGCGGGGAAGTTCGACATCGTCAGGGAACTGGGTGCCGACGCCGTCGTCGGCTACGGCGACGCGGAATGGCCTCGTCGGGTCCGCGAGGTGTGCGCCGAGGTCGACGTCGTCTTCGACGCCGTCGGTGGGGACATCGGCAAGGCGGCCTTCGACCTGATCGGCGAAGGCGGACGGCTCGTGACCTTCGGCGCGGCGAGTGGTTCCGTCACGGAGATTCCGGAAGAACTGGCCGCCGAGCGTGGCGTCAGCGTCGGCTGGGGACTTGGGGCGCCGCCGGAGGAGATGAGGCAGTACGCGAAGAGCGCGCTCGCCCTGGCCGCGGAGGGCAGCCTGCGGCCGGTGATCGGCCAGCGGTTCCCGCTCGCGAGGGCCGCCGATGCCCACGCTGCCATGGAATCCCGGTCGACGATCGGGAAGACCCTGCTTGAGGTCGGCTGATGCGGATCGGAGTCGTCCTTCCTCCGTGCGGAGCCGACGGCGCGGCTTCGGTCGCTTCGCAGGCCAGGCACGCGGAGAGCTGTGGGCTGGAGTCGGTGTGGAAGGGCGACCATCTGATCACGGCCGACCCCGTGCTCGACAGCGTCGTGATGCTGACCGCCGCCGCCACGGCGACGGAGCGGATCAAGGTCGGCTTCGCAGTGCTCGTACTCGCGTTGCGCCCGGTCGCGCTGGTCGCGAAACAGGTGGCGACCCTGCAATTGCTTTCGCGGGAACGGGTTCTGCTCGGGGTCGGCATCGGCGACCCGGCACACGGGGAAGCGGGATGGCGCGCGGTCGGCGGCTGCCTCGCGGGGAGGGGAAGGCGTACCGACGCCGCGCTCGAAGTGCTGCCGAGCCTCGTCACGGGAAAGTCCACAGTGGTCGCCGCCGAGCCGGTGCGGCTCGCCCCTTCGGCGACCATGCCGCCGCTGCTCGTCGGCGGAAACTCGGCGGCGGCCATCCGCAGGAGCGCATGGTATGGCGACGAGTGGTTCCCCGCGTTCCCTGCGACGAAGGCCGTCGCGGCCGGGGCGCGCACGCTGTCACGGTTCGCCGATTCCATCGGAAGGCCGGTGCCCGGCATCACGGCGGGCGTGTGCGCCGCGCTCGGCAACGTGCCCGCCGCGACCGTGGAAAGGCAGGCCCGCGCGCTTTCCCGGCATGGCAGCGCGAAGGAGATGCGCGACGCGCTCGCGGTCGGCAAGCCGTCGAAGGTGGCCGAACGGTTCGCCGCCTTCGGTGAAGCAGGGGCGGACAGGGTCGTCGTGACACCGTTCGGCGGTGAGTGGTACCGGCAGGTGGAATTGCTTGGCGAGGTCGTGGACCACTTCGCGTGAGCGCGTCCACTGTGGACCAGATCAGCGGGTCAGTGCCTCCGCGATCACGGCGATCACGTCTTTCCAGTGCTTGCGTTGCAGCTCCCGCTCCCCGGCATCGGCGAGGCGTTCCTGGTGTACCCCGATGCGGGACTTCCCCTCACCTGCCGAGGTGACGGTGAGTTGCAGCGTCGTGTCGTGGGTCCAGCTCGGCGGATGCCAGGTGAGCCGGACGCGGTCGCGTTCCCGAAAGCCGCGGGTCTCGCCGCGCACACCGGCCGTGGTCTCGTAGCCCGCTCCCCGTTCGGGAATCACGGTGACTCCGTCGCCGAGCCAGATCGCGATGCCCTCCGGCGAGATCAGGAACTCCCACGCCGTTTCGACGGGGACGTGGACGGTCTTGGAGACGCCGATCTGCCACCCGGCGTCCTTGGTGAGCCCGACCCGCGAGCCGTGCCGGTTCATGGGCGCTTCACGGCGGCGACCGCGTTGACCTCGACGAGCGCCCCTGGTACCGCGAGCCGGGACACCCAGGCGACCGTCACGGGTGGCGCGGCGCCCGCCAGCTCGGCCGCCGCGACGGGATAGGACGGTCCGAGGTCGGCCCCTTCGGCGAACAGGATCGTCATCATCACCAGATCTTGAACGCTCGCGCCTGCCGCTGCCAGCGCGACGTGCAGGTTTTTCATCACCTGCCGAGTCTGTACGGCGATGTCGCCTTCGCCGACGAGCGTTCCCTCGCCGTCGACGGCGTTCTGGCCCGCGATGTAGATGGTCGTCGCACCGGCGGGCACGAGCGCGACGTGACTGAAGGCTGGTGATTCGACCAGCCCATCCGGGCGGAGCAGCGATGTCGTCATGAGGTCAGCATGGATTCCTACCAGGACAGGTAGTGTCCGGGTATGCGGGACGAATTTCCGGACCGGCGCCCGGTGCGCACGACCAGCCGCCGCCTCGAAGTGCTCGCCCTGCTCCAGGCATATCCCGGTATCTCGGCGCCGCGACTCGCGGCGAGGCTCGGGGTCACGGAGCGGACGGCGCGAAGGGACGTCGCCCAGTTGAGGGAGATCGGCTACCGCATCGAAGGCGAGCCCGGCAGGGAGGGCGGTTACCGGCTCGGTCCAGGCCGCGCGATGCCACCGGTTCCGCTCGACGCCGACGAGGTCGCGGCCGTCGCCATCGGACTGCGCACGGCGGCAGGCGTCGCCGGTCTCGAAACCGCGGCAGTGACGGCTCTGTCCAAACTGACCAAGCTCACCGGCGCCGTGCCCGCGCGCTGGCACACCAGGCTCGCCGCGCTCGGCAAGGTGGAGGCGCAGGAAGGGCGCTCGCCGCGCGCGGCCGACCGGGACGTGCTGATCACCGTCGCGATCGCCTGCGGGGCAGGCGAAGCCATCCGGATCAAGCACCGAGCACGCGGTGCCGCCAAGGCCGTCGACGTGCTGCCACACCGGCTGGTCGCGCTGCGCCGGAACTGGTACCTCGTCGCGGCCACGCGCGACGCGCTGGAATGGCGCGTCTACGCGCTCGACCGCATCGCCGAGGCACAGCCGCTCGGCATCCGCCTTCCCGTTCCCGATCCGCCTTCCGACGCCGTCGCGTTCGTGACCGGCACGCTCGCCGACGGGCCGTGGCGGCACGCGGTCAGGGTGCGCGTGTACACCTCGGCCGACCTCGTGCGCGAACTCGTCGACCCCAGCGTCGCGACCGTGGCAGCTGGTGACGAAGGCGAGTGCGAGCTGCGCTTCGGCACCGACGATCTCGGCTGGGCCGCCCGCTGGCTGACCTACCTCAACCTCGACATCGATGTATTGGAACCGGAAGCGCTCGCCGACGAGCTTCGCGCGCTCGGCGGCTGGCTGGCCGAACGGTACTGAAAAGCCGGGGCGTTCACGCCCAGCGCAGCGCGATGAGCTGGCTGAGCAGCGCCAGTCTGACGTCGGGATGGTCGAGGTCGAGCGGCACGATGTCGAGCAGCTTGCGCATCCGGTACCGCAGCGTGTTGGGGTGGATCCGCAACGCCTTGGCCGCGGCCCTCGGGTCGCCGGGGTGGCGAAGCCATTCGAAGAGCGTCTCCACGTAGTCGGTCGCGTTCGCCGTGTCGTAGGCCCTGATCGCGTCGAGCGGGCCGAGTTCGGTGATCCCGGCGGCCTGCGCCGCCGTCGCGGCCCTGTGCAGCGCGAGTTCGGTCCACACTTCTTCGAAGCACGGAACCTTCGTGTCGAGCACCCCGGCTCTGAGCAGGCCGAGGGTTTCTTCCGCCTGTCTGCGGGACCGCGCCAGCTCGCCCAGTGGTGCCGCGCTGCCGGCCGCCGCCCGAAGCGCCCCCGTCTTGCGGCCGGACGGGATACCGGCCAGCGCGTCGCGAAGCTGGGCCCACGCGCTGGTGCGCCCGCTGTCGGCGACGACGGCGTAGAGCAGGCCGCCGTCCTCCGCGGCGGTGAACCTGCGGCCGATGCCGTGGGAAATCCGTTCGAGCAACGCGAGCCGCAGTCCCTCGCCGTCGACGGTCTCGCCTGCTGTCGTTTCGATGACGACGACGCGGTGTGGTTCATCGGCGAGATCGAGTTCCGCGACCGCTTTCCTGGTACCGAGTTCGCCGCGCAGTAGCGCCCTCAGCAGCTCGGCCGACGCCCTGCGCCTGACGTCGGCGTGTGCCCGCCTCCTCAGCAGGTGCAGCGCGACGACGGGCGCGGTGTCGGCGAAAGCGGCTGCCCTTTCGTCGGCGACCGGACCGGCGACGACGGCCCACATCGAGCCGAGGAGTTCGCCGCCCATCCTGATCGGCACGATGAGCCTCGGCAGGGTCCCGTCCCGCTGGCCCGGCACGAAGATCGTCTGCCTTCCCTTGGAAAGGTCGCGAAAGACCCCACGGGAACGGAACCTGGTGAGTACGTCGTCGGGAATGCGGCGGCCCATGATGGTCGCGACCCTCGCCGGGTCGGTGAGATCCTGCCGTTCGGAATAGGCCAGCACCCGCGAGTTGGTGTCCTCAATGGTCACCGGAGCGTCCACAACGGACGCGACGGCGTCGGCGAGCTGGAACAGATCGCCCGCGTTGCCTTCCTCGCCGTTCTCAAGCGGTTCGGATTCGTCGGCGATCGCGTCGAGCACGGTACGCAACAGCCACACCAGCTGTGCCCACGACGTCGCGGCGTGTACCTCGATGAGGCCGATGCCCGCGCGTTCGGCCGCCCGCCGGAGGGCCGGTCTGCCCACGAGCGGTGGCTTGGCGAGTACGGCGGCGGAACCGTGCTTCGCGCCCGCCTCGATCAGCGCGCTCGCCTCTTCCGGCTTGCCTGCCGCGACGGCCAGCACGAGGTCACCCGCGCCGAGATGGCCGGTGGCTCCGGGCTCCGCGATGACGACGTCGGCGACGGCGGGACAGTCGGCGGGGAGGTACACGGCGTGCAACAGGGTCGGCCCGACCCTGTCCACCACGCTGCGTACCGAAACCATCAGATCTCGCGGTTCTTGCCGTACGTTCCCGCCTGCGCGGCAGACCGGCCGTTTCGCGGCACGCGGCACGCCGCGGATGTGAGAGAAGGCGGGTTGCCCTTCGCCATCGGCCGAGCATACAGCCCTGATGGATACCCGGGAACTCGAACTCGTGCGAGGCCGCTACTTCGCGGCCGAGCGCGCGGGGTGCAGCTTGGTTCTCCCTCCGGGGGTGAACACCGAAAGCAGCGTCGACACCGCGAGCAACACCAGCCCCGCGAGCATCGCCGTGATGAGCAGCCGCTGTACGTCGCCAGGCGTAGCGCCGCCCGCGACAGCTTTGCCTGCCTCGACGAACTCGGGTACGACGACGAGATTGCCGGCGACGAGCAACGGAATCGTCATGACGATCTTCGCGATCACCCAGTAGTGACGGAGTAGTCCCCACGGTGTGCACAGGCTGAGCGCGATACCGCTCAGCGCGGTGAGCACGCTCGCGGGGAGATAGAACACGCCGCCGAGTTCGCCCGCGATGACGTAGGAGCTCGTGACGACACCGGGGTTGTCGCTGGACACGCCGAGTATGCCAAGGGTCAGCAGGCAGGCTTCGATCCCCAGCCAGCCGACCGAGGCGACGATGTGGGTGAACAGCAGCCATTTGCGGGTGCGCCTGCCGACCCGGATTCGGGGCCGGCTTCCGGTCGAGGTAGCCATGCGATGCAGAATCCGGCAGCTGCCCCTGTCGCGTCGTCGGGCGTGAAACGACACCTGCGGCTACGTTCCTCGCGGGAGTGCCGATCGCGGTGACGGCCACGGAGATGTGCACGCCTCAGCCGAGTTCGCGGAGGTTGGTCACCACGTCGCGCAGGATGCTCTCGCGTCCCGCTTCGTCGATGACGTCGTCAACGGTGACCGCGACGATCACGGCTCCTGCTCTGAGCAGAACTTTTCCCGTCCCGTCGTCGTATTCCTGGTCGGCTTCCTGGCCGGAGCCGAACCCGATGTCCGCGCCCACGTCGGTGAGCAGCTTCGCCGCCTCGTCCTCCGAGCGCGCGACCCACACGACGTCGAGGGTCACGACATGCCGCAGCTCCGCCGAGCCGACGCACGTCGTCGGTGGCAGAACCACGTCGCCGACACTGACTTCCTGGCCCGGTGGGGGATACGGTCCGCGTTCTGGTATTCCGGAAAGCAGCGCGCAGGCGTCCGGCCACGCGGCGAAGTCGATGCCGCCTGGCGCGGCGGGATCCGCCTCACCCGTGCGCGAATAGGAGTGGACGATGGTCTCGCCGCCGTCGTTGTTCAGCGTGGCGAGGAAGACCTGGTCTCCCGCCGCCGCGAACCATTTTTGTTCGGTGTAACCGGCGATCGCGGTGGGAAGAGTGGAGTGTTCGACGTCGCCGTTCTTGTCGATCGTCGTCAGCAGCAACGGCGCGGCGACCGGAAGATAGGGTTGCTCGCTGAGATCGGGTCTGACGGCAGCGACGCTGTACATCCGCTCGTCCGTCGCGGTGTAAAGCTGGAATGGCTGGAATTCCGGCAGTTCGGCGACGGGATTCACGTGACCCTCCGGTCCTATCTCGACAATTCTGCCCACCGTCGAAGTGCCCTTGTCGTCGGCCGAGCGATAGCCCAGCAGGATGCTGTCCTCTCCTTCCAGTACCGCGCACGGACATCTCGATTTCGCTTCGCTCGCGGTGAAGAGTTCGTCACCGTCGCGGCCGAGAAGTACCGGCGGTCGACCGGGGCCGACGCGAACGCCGAGCCCGTTGCGCATGGCGAAGAAGTCGGTGTCGTTCTTGTCGGAAAGCCAGAGCGGTTTTCCGGAAGCGGCAGCCACCGCGCCGTAACGGGATCGCGCATCGTCGCCCTCGGGGCAGTCGATGGTCAGCATGAGCGGTTTGCCGGAGAACTCCCACATGTCATTCGGGGACAGCACGCAGTCGTCCGGAAGGTCGTCGGCGGAAAGGCTCCACAAGGTTTCGCCCGTCCTCGCTTCGATTCCTCGTTTGCGGGAATCGCCATCATCGACGACGATCACGTTGTTCGTCGCCTCCCCGCCGAGGATGACGCTTCCGCCGAAGTTCATGTCCTGCGGGTCGATAGACGACGAATTGTCTTGCTCCCACAGGATTCTTCCTGTTTCCGCGTCGAGACCGACGAGATGGTTGAGTTCGTGCTTGCCAGCTTTCCCCGAACTGCCGATGACGACGGTGCCGGATGTGGTGGCCCACGACCCGATTTTTCGTTCCGGTTCGCGGTAGCGCCAGGTGGGTTCGCCGGTGCGTGCGTCGAGTGCGAAGACCTCATCCTGGGTTCCGGTGACGATGTTGCTTCCGGCCAAGGCGAATCGGGCCGACTCGGGCAGTGTCAGAGACGTCCGCCAGGCTTCGGTGAACTCGCCTGCCGCCGGGCCTTGCTCCGCGAGCGGAGGCGGCGCGTCGTCCAGCACGGTCTGCTCTGTCCAGACGACGGGCTGGGCGAGGTTGGTGCCACCTGTGACGAGGAACAGGGCGATGAAGAGCATGACCGCGATACCGCGGATCGGACGTCGGGCAGGCCGCATTTCTTCGTGTTTCCTCATCGAGCGCGGAGATTGGTCACGATGCCGCGCAATGCCTTGTCGCGCTGGTCTTCTTCGAAGTCGAACGTGTCGACCGACACGATCACCGCACCCACCCTGAGCAGCGTGGTACCGGTTTCGTCGCGGTGTTCCTGATCCGCGCCGACGGCCGATTCCGACGTGGCGCCCGATGTGGCGAGTAGCGCCTCGGCTTCGGCCGCGCTCGGCGCGACCCACACCACGCTGAGATCGACCGACCGGACCGGTTCCCTTTCCCCGACCCGGAGATATCCGGAGCACCGCGTCAGCGGAACGCTGACCTCTCCCACGTACTCGGGATCGTCCGGCGGGAGGGCGCGTTCCTCTTTCACCACACCGGAAAGCAGTGTGCACGGGTCGGTCCACTCGTCGAAGGCGGCACCGCCTGCTTTCTTCGCCGGGGTGTAGGAGCTGATGACGAACTCGGTGTCGCCCTCGCGGCGCATGGCGAGAAACACTCGCTCACCGGCGACCTCGAACCAAAGATCCTCTCTGGTGTTCTCGGCGAGCGCGACGGGAAGCGCGGCATAGCTGACCTCCTCGCCGTCGACCATGGCAACGAGCAGCGGAGTCGTGCTGGGGAATCCGGGTCTCGCCGGGCCGATGCCGTACAACCGGCCCTCGGCGGCGCTGTAGATGCTGGTGCTGTGCAAGGAACTCCGTAGCTCGGCGACGGGCTTCGCAACGCCGTCCTCACCGAGCTCGCTCACCCAGCCGGATGTCCTCCCCGCGAGGTCGGGGACGCGGTAGGCCAGCAACGTGCGATCGCCCTGATCCAGGGTCACGCAAGGACAGCGCGCATGCTCGTCCTCGGTGCGAACCTCGTTGCCGGCCCAGTCGATGAGCAACGGTGCCCCGGATCCCATCCGGTAGGTGCTGAGGTCGCGCCGCCGTTCCGGAAGGGGGAACCGGTCCCCCTCGCGGATGGCGCGAAACCATTGTGCCTTCCCGGTTTCGGCATCGACCGTGCCGAATACCCGGTCCGGGTCCTTCCCCCCGCAGCCGAGTTGCAACAGGAACGAGCCGGTCGCCTGGTCAGAACCGCCGGTGGGAGCGGTACACCCTCCCGGTACGTCCTTCGCCGCGAAACTCCACCGGGTCTCGCCGGTCCGGGCGTCGATGCCCTGTGCTTCGTAGCCACCGATCCGGCCGAGGACGGTCCCGGCGACCGGCTCGCCGGAATCGAGTCGCCACTCGTTGTCCGTCCGCTCCCACAATCGTTCGCCGGTTCCGCTGTCGAGCGCGATGACGTGCCAGTCCGCCGGATTGTCGTCGGCGTCGGTGCCGTGGCTCTCGATGACGACGGTGTCGTCGGTCGCGACCCAGGCCGAGAGCGTCCTCCCCGGTTCCGCGTAGCGCCAGGTGGGTTCGCCGGTGGTTGCGGCGAAGGCGAAGACCCCGTCCGCCCCGCCGGCGACGACGTTGCCCGCGGACAACGCGAACCGGGCGTCACCCTCGGGCAGCTTCACGGGGGCTCGCCACGATTCGGTGAACCCCTCGGCCTCCGGTCCCTCGGCGCCGAGCGGTGGTGGAGCCTCGCCGACGACGTGGTCGACCTCGACATCCAGCCCCGCCGGACCCGAGCAGCCGGTGATCACGACAAGAAGACAGAGCAGGGCAACACCGGGCTTACGCACAGGGAAAGAGGATGCCGGTCGGCGCTTTCCTCCCGCTTTCGTCCGCGCTGCCCGAAAGTGGGTCAGTCGGCAAAGGCCGCCGCGATCCACGGCGCGACCGGCAGATCCCGCTCAAGACATTCCGTCGACAGCCGCATGGTCCATCGCAGCGCCTGGATGGCGAGGCTCGCGACCTCCTCGGGTGCCGCGCTGGCCAACGCGATCTCGACCTGTTCCTCAGCGGCTTCGGTGTTTCCGTGCACTTCTGCCAGCAGGGTCCGCACGGCCGTGCGGACGGGCGGGTCGGCCTGGTCGATGGACACTTCCTCGCCTGCCTCGTCGAAGACCTGCACCTTGACCGGTGCGGATCCGCCGTCGCCGAGCGTGGAGACCATGGAGCTGCACTCGCCGAACAGCAGCATCATCATGGCTCGCGTGTCGGCGAGCTGCCCCGTCGAGGAAGGGGCAAGCGCGTCGAGCGCTTCGACGTCGTCGCCGAAGCGCATCGCGATCAGCGCTCGCTGTGCTTTCTCGACGAGCGGCTCCTGTTCGCCTCCGGTTCGATCCGCGTGCACGTGCCCCATCAAACACCAGGGAAAGCCGATTTGGAGCGTCCGCAGGGGTGAGGCTGAACAAGCCGGCGGGATGTGCGCAGCGTGATCGTCATTTCGCCGCGTACAACGCGCCGAGCGCGAGATGTCCCAACAGTTCGGCGAGTTCGGCGTCGGGCAGGTGCCTGTTGTAGGGCGTGGAGTTGATGAGGCCGAAGACGGCGTGCGCCGCCGAGCGGGCCGGTGCTTCGTCGAGCTGCGGAACCGCGGCGCGCAGCGCGCGCACCCACACTTCGACGTACCGGCGTTGCAGCGCGCGCACCTGCTTGCGGTCCTGCTCGGCGAGGTTGCCGAGGTTGCGTTCCTGCACGGTGATGAGCGCGGGCTGCTGTAGCGCGAAGCCGACATGAAAGGCGACGAGCCCGGCAAGCACCTCGTCGGGGCTGCCTTCCTTCTCGGCGTGTTGCCTGCCCCCTTCGAGCAGCCGGTTGCTTATCGAGGTCAGCATCTCGCCGAGCATGGCGTCCTTGCTGCGGAAGTGCCGGTACAGCGCCGGTCCGGAGATGCCGACCGCGGCGCCGATGTCGTCGATGCCGACCCCGTGAAACCCGCGCCTCGCGAACAGGTCCGCCGCTGCCGCGAGGATCTGTTCACGCCTGCTCGCTGTGGCTCCGCCGGCAAGCGGACCTGCGCTCGGGGACATGCCGTCATCGTATTCGAGCCCGTTAGTGAGCGCTAACATCCCGTCCGACTTCAGGTGTGGGCTGGTTGGGTTACTACGCCGCCGTGTCGCTTCCATGGCGACGAAATGCCTGGTAATGATTCTTTCGGCCAATGGTTAACGAAGGGGTCGACCATGCTGGTGAAGGCTTTTCGTTTGCTTGCGACGTTCATGGTCGCCTCGCTCGCGTTGCTCGGTGCCGGAGTCGCGACGGCGGCCCCTGTGGCAGCCGACTACGTCGCGCTCGGCGATTCCTACTCATCCGGTACCGGCGCTGGTGACTACGGCGATTCCGGTTCCTGTAAGCGCAGTGCCAACGCCTACCCCCAGTTGTGGGCCGATTCCCACGACGTGTCCAGTTTCCAATTCGTCGCCTGCTCGGGCGCGCGAACGCCCGACGTGCTGAATCAGACCTCCGCGCTGAGCGCGAGCACGACGCTCGTCACGGTGTCCGTCGGTGGCAACGACGCCGGGTTTGCCGACGTGATGACCGACTGCACGCTCGGAAGCGACCAGAGTTGTATCGACAGGGTCGAAAACGCCAAAACCTACGTGCGGGACACCTTGCCTGCCCTGCTCACCGACGTGTACGACACGATTTCGAGCAAGGCGCCGAACGCGCAGGTCATCGTGCTCGGCTACCCGCGTTTCTATCAGCTTGAGGGTTCCTGCGACGTCGGGCTGAGCGAGGCGAAGCGGGCCGCGATCAACTCGGGCGCCGACGCGCTCGCCGACGTGACCTCCGATCAGGCGAAGTCGGCCGGGTTCACCTTCGTCGACGTTCGTGGTCCGTTCACCGGGCACGAGATCTGCTCTGACGACTGGTGGCTGAACAGCCTCACCTGGCCGGTCGACGAGTCCTATCACCCGAACCGGAACGGGCAGGCGCTCGGCTATCTGCCGGCGCTTGAGGGTGCGATGGCGACGGTCGCCGCCTGATTCATTCGCGTCGTTTACAACGACGTTAGCAGCCGTTAACATCTCCTGAGAGAGGTGTTAACGGCTGCTAACCTGAGGGCGTGATGGACACTCCAGTGCTGCCGACGTCGGCCGATCCAGCGGCTGATTCGTTCGCGCGCAACGTCGATCGGCACAGCGAACTGGTGCGCGACCTCGATGCGCGACTCCAGGTCGCGAGGCAGGGTGGATCCGAGAAGGCGAGGGCCCGGCACGTCGAACGCGGCAAGCTGCTGCCGCGCGACAGGGTGGACGCGCTGCTCGACCCCGGCTCGCCCCTGCTTGAACTGAGCCCGCTCGCCGCGACGGGGCTCTACGACGACGAGGCACCTTCCGCCGGAATCATCACCGGCATCGGCAGGGTGTCCGGCAGGGAATGCGTCATCGTCGCCAACGACGCGACGGTCAAGGGCGGGACGTACTACCCGATGACCGTCAAGAAGCACCTGCGCGCGCAGGAAGTCGCGCTGCACAACAACCTTCCCTGCATCTACCTCGTCGACTCGGGCGGCGCGTTCCTGCCGCGACAGGACGAGGTCTTCCCCGACAGGGAACACTTCGGCCGCATCTTCTACAACCAGGCGACGATGTCGGCCAGGGGCATCCCGCAGATCGCCGCCGTCCTCGGCTCCTGCACGGCGGGCGGCGCGTACGTACCGGCCATGAGTGACGAAGCGGTCATCGTGCGCGATCAGGGCACGATTTTCCTCGGTGGTCCTCCGCTGGTGAAGGCCGCGACGGGCGAGGTCGTCACGGCGGAGGAACTCGGCGGGGGCGATGTGCACGCTCGTGCCTCCGGCGTCACCGATCACCTCGCCGTCGACGACGCCGACGCGCTGCGCAGGGTGCGATCCATCGTCTCGACGCTGGGCCCCCGCTCGCCACGTCCGTGGGACGTCGCGCCGACCGCCGAGCCCGCCGTCGACCCCGCTGGGCTCTACGGTGTCGTGCCGACCGACTCGCGAACCCCCTACGACGTAAGGGAAGTCATCGCGCGGGTCGTCGACGGCAGTGAGTTCGGTGAGTTCAAGAAGGAGTACGGCACGACGCTCGTCACCGGCTTCGCCAGGATCCACGGGCACCCGGTCGGCATCATCGCCAACAACGGGGTGCTGTTCGCCGAGTCGGCGATGAAGGGCGCGCACTTCATCGAATTGTGCGACCGGCGTTCGATACCGCTGGTTTTCCTCCAGAACATCACCGGATTCATGGTCGGAAAAGCCTACGAGGCAGGCGGGATCGCCAAGCACGGCGCCAAGATGGTCACCGCGGTCGCCTGCGCGAGGGTTCCCAAGTTCACCGTCATCATCGGCGGCTCGTTCGGCGCTGGCAACTATTCGATGTGCGGAAGGGCGTACTCGCCCCGGTTCCTGTGGATGTGGCCCAACGCGCGCATCTCGGTGATGGGTGGAGAGCAAGCGGCCTCCGTGCTGGCCACCGTGCGCAGGGACGGCATCGAGGCGCGCGGGCAGAACTGGGCCGAGGACGAGGAAGAGGCATTCAAGGCCCCCATCAGGGAGCAGTACGAGGATCAGGGCAACCCGTACTACTCCACGGCGAGGTTGTGGGACGACGGCGTCATCGACCCGATGGACACCAGGATGGTGCTCGGGCTCGCGCTGTCGGCCTCGGCGAACGCGCCGCTCGACCCCGTCGGCTACGGCGTCTTCAGGATGTGATGCAGGTGTTCGACACCGTATTCGTCGCCAACAGGGGCGAGATCGCCGTGCGGATCATCTCGACGTTGCGCCGCATGGGAATCTTTGCGGCCACCGGTTACAGCGACGCCGACGCGGGCGCGCGGCACGTGAGGGAGGCCGACGTCGCGGTGCGGCTCGGCCCGGCGAAGGCAACGCTCAGCTATCTGTCCATTCCGGACGTCGTAGCCGCTGCCGTCGCCTGCGGTGCGCGGGCCGTCCACCCCGGTTACGGTTTCCTCGCCGAGAACGCGGCCTTCGCGCGAGCCTGCGAGAAGGCGGGGCTCGTCTTCGTCGGCCCTCCCGCCGAGGCGATCGAAGCGATGGGCGACAAGATCAGGGCGAAGGCGACCGTGTCGGCCGCCGGTGTTCCGGTTGTCCCCGGAAGGTCCGATGTGGACGACCTTGCCGTCGCCGCTGCCGAGATCGGCTACCCGGTGCTGCTCAAGCCATCCGCCGGTGGCGGAGGCAAGGGGATGCGGCTGGTCACGGAACCGGAAGCGCTCGCGGAAGCCGTCGAGTCGGCGCAACGGGAGGCACGCGGCGCTTTCGGTGACGACCGGCTGCTCGTCGAGCGGTTCGTCACGACTCCCCGGCACATCGAGATCCAGGTACTCGCCGACACCCACGGCAACGTCGTTCACCTCGGCGAGCGGGAATGCAGCCTCCAGCGAAGGCACCAGAAGATCATCGAGGAGGCGCCTTCGGCGCTGCTGGACGAGCACACGCGCGGTCGGATGGGAGCCGCGGCGGTCGAGGCGGCGAAGTCCGTCGGCTACGTCGGCGCGGGCACCGTCGAGTTCATCGTGTCGGCGACCGATCCAGGCGAGTTCTTCTTCATGGAAATGAACACCCGGTTGCAGGTCGAGCATCCGGTGACCGAACTCGTGACCGGAACCGACCTCGTCGAATGGCAGCTGCGGGTCGCGTCCGGTGAGGAACTTTCCGTGCGGCAGCAGGACGTCCAGCTCACCGGACATGCCGTCGAGGCCCGCGTATACGCCGAAGACCCCGCACGGGGTTTCGTTCCCACCGGGGGAACCGTGCTCGGCCTCGCCGAGCCCCGCGGCGATGGCGTCAGGGTCGATTCCGGATTGAGTGAGGGCACCGTCGTCGGTTCCGACTACGACCCGATGCTCGCCAAGGTCGTCGCGTGGGCACCGGAAAGGGACGCCGCGCTGAACCGGCTCGACGCCGCATTGGCGCGGACCGCGGTACTCGGCGTGCACACCAACATTCCGTTCCTGCGCGCGCTGCTCGCCGACGAGGACGTGCGCGCCGGCGACCTTGACACCGGGCTCGTCGAACGCAAGCTGGATTCGCTCACGTCGTCACCGGAAGGAGAGACCGACTTCCTCGTCGCCGCCGCCATGGACAGGCTGCTGACGCTGACCCCGCGTGGCGAGGTGACCGACCCGTGGGACCTGCCGGGTGGCTGGCGGCTCGGCGGTGCCGCCGGGGTGAGCTTCCTGCTCGCCGCGGAGCATACCGAGGCGCTGTTGCGGGTGTCGGGGACACCGCGGAAAGCGATGGTCGGTGTCCAGGGCGAACCGGCGCGACCCGCCTCGGCCGAACGCACGGATGACGGACTCGGCTTGTGGTGGGAAGGCCGGTATCTGCGTTACCGGAGGGCCAAGGCGGCCGACGGAACACTGTGGCTGACCAGAGATGGCAGGACCGTCGCCGTGGGGGAGCGGCCCAACCTGCTCGCCGGGCACGCCGACACCGTCGACCAGGGCCCAGTGGTGAGTCCCATGCCTGGCACCGTTCTCGTCGTCAAGGTCGCCCGTGGGGACGTGGTCGCCGAGGGCACCCCGCTCGTCGTCGTCGAGGCCATGAAGATGGAGCACACCATCACCGCGCCCTTCGACGGTGTCGTCAGCGAATTGCACGTCCGTGCGGGCCAACAGGTCGCGCTCGACGAACCACTGGCACTGGTCACCCACGAGGAGCCATCATGATCGACTTCAGGTTGGACGAGGAGTACGAGGCACTGCGCAAGACGGTGCGGGACTTCGCGCAGGCCGAGGTCGCGCCCGTCATCGCCGGTTTCTACGAGCGCGAGGAGTTTCCCTACGACCTCGTGGCACGGATGGGTTCCATGGGGTTGTTCGGGTTGCCGTTCCCCGAGGAACACGGCGGTATGGGCGGTGACTACTTCGCGCTGTGCCTCGCGCTGGAGGAACTGGCGAGGGTCGATTCCTCCGTCGCCATCACGCTGGAGGCCGGTGTCTCGCTCGGTGCCATGCCGCTGTACCGGTTCGGCAGCGAGGAACAGAAGCGGACCTGGTTGCCCTCGCTGTGTACCGGCGAGGCACTGGGGGCCTTCGGGCTCACCGAGCCGGGAGGCGGATCGGACGCGGGCGCGACCGCGACGACCGCGCGACTCGACGGCGACGAGTGGATCATCAACGGCAGCAAGGCGTTCATCACGAACTCGGGAACCGACATCACCAGCTTCGTCACGGTCACCGCCGTGACGGGCAGGAAGCCCGATGGTGGCAAGGAGATCTCCGCGATACTCGTACCCTCCGGAACACCGGGGTTCACGGTCGCGCCCAAGTACTCCAAGGTCGGCTGGTCCGCGTCCGACACCCACGAGCTGGCTTTCTCCGATTGCCGCGTACCAGCGGGCCATCTCGTCGGTGAGCGAGGAAGGGGCTACGCGCAGTTTCTGTCCATTTTGGACGAAGGAAGGATCGCGATCGCCGCTCTCGGCGTGGGGCTGGCTCAGGGCTGCGTCGACGAATGCCTTCGCTATGCCGGTGAGCGCGAGGCTTTCGGCAACAAGATCGGTGCTTACCAGGCCATTCAGTTCAAGATCGCGGACATGGAGGCGAGGGCGCACACGGCGAGGCTCGCCTACTATCAGGCTGCGGCGAAGATGCTGCGTGGCGAGCAGTTCAAGAAGGAGGCCGCCATCGCGAAGCTGGTGTCCTCCAACGCGGCCATGGACAACGCCCGCGACGCGACCCAGATCTTCGGCGGCTACGGTTTCATGAACGAGTTCCCCGTCGGCCGGTTCTATCGCGATGCCAAGATCCTTGAGGTCGGCGAGGGCACCAGCGAGGTGCAGCGCATGCTCATCGCGCGGGAACTCGGCCTGCGCTGAGGACCGGCCGCCCGGGATGTGATAGGCATACCGGTATAACTATCCCAGGTTGTGGAGTGTGCCGACAGTGATCGAACTCAAGACGCCAGGCGAGATCGACGCGATGCGGATCGCGGGCAAGGTGGTCGCCACCGCGTTGCGGGAGGTGAGGGAGCACGCCGCAGTCGGCACCTCGCTGCTTGAACTGGACGAGGTCGCCGCCGACGTGCTCGCCAAAGCCGGGGCGACCTCGCCGTTTCTGAACTACCACCCGGGATGGGCGCCGAGCGCCTTCCCCGCCGTGTTGTGCGCCAGCGTCAACGACGCCGTCGTGCACGGCATCCCCACCGGCTACCGGCTCAGGGAAGGCGACCTGCTCAGCGTCGACTTCGGTGCCGGTGTCGACGGCTGGTACGGCGACGCCGCCATCAGTTTCGTCGTCGGCCAGGCCGACCGCCGCGACCTCGACCTCATCGCGACCACCGAACGCGCGCTCGCAGCTGGCATCGCGGCCGCCGTCGAAGGCAACCGGCTCGGCGACATCGGGCATGCCATCGGTGCCGTCGGCAGGAAAGCGGGCTACGGCCTGCTCGCCGACCACGGAGGGCACGGCATCGGAAGGACCATGCACGAGGAACCGCACGTACCCAACGAAGGCAGGCGGGGAAAGGGACTGCGGCTGCACAAGGGCATGGTCTTCGCCATCGAACCGATGTTCGTCGCAGGCGGCGGCGACGAGTACCGCACCGCCGACGACGGCTGGACGCTGCACACCAAGGACGGCAGCAGGGCCGCCCACGTCGAGCACACCGTCGCGGTCACCGCGGACGGCCCTCGCGTTCTGACGGCGCCATGACCGATATTTCACTGCGGAAGGGAAGCCAGGACGACGCGGATCTGATCCTGCGGTTCTTCGATGAGGCGGTCGCCTGGCTCACCGCGAGAGGAAGCGAAGGACAGTGGGGTTCGACGCCGTGGTCGCGGATCCCCCAGCGCGTGGAGCGGGTACGTGAACTCGCCGCCGAGCCCGGACTCGCCGTCGCCGAGATCGATGGCGAGCCCGCCGGGGTCATCATCACCAGTGATCGGCCCACCCCCTACATCGAGCCCGCCGCCGAGCCAGAGTTGTACGTCGTTCTGTTGCTGACCTCCAGGGCGCACGCCGGCAACGGCGTCGGCCGGTTTCTCATCGACCACGCCAAGCGGCAAGCGATTCAGCGCGGAGTCGACCTCATGCGGGTCGACTGCTGGGCAGGCGGCGACGGCGCGCTCGCCAGGCACTATCAGAAGCTGGGCTTCACGCCCGCGCAACGGTTCACCGTCGGCGAATGGCAGGGCCAGGTGCTGGAGTACCGCTTCGGTAACGTGTCTCACTGACGACGAAGGGGGCGCGCCGATGACATCACCGCCGATGAAGCTGGCTTCCGCCGCCTTCAACGTGCTCGACAAGGTCGTGCACGGGGGTGTCGCCGATCTGCGTCCGGTGCCGAGAGTGCTCATCGACCAGGGGCCGAACCGCTCCGTGTACCGGCTCTCCGGCAGCTCGGGCGAACCGGCGGCAGCGGGCCCGCCGGTGCTGCTCGTGCCGCCGCTGGCAGCTCCCGCGTTGTGTTTCGACCTGCGCAGAGGGTGCAGTCTCGCCGAACACCTCGTGGATTCGGGGCGGCGTACCTATCTCGTCGACTACGGCAGCGTCGCCTTCGCCGATCGCGGGCTCGGTGTCGAGCACTGGGTCGAGGAAGTACTGCCCAGAACCATCCGCAAGGTCAGCGCGGACGCGGGCGGGCAGCCCGTTCACATCGTCGCGTGGTGTCTCGGCGGGATCTTCTCCGTGCTGACGGCGGCCGACCGGCCGGAGCTGCCCGTCGAGACCATCAGCACCATCGCCGCCCCCTTCGATTTCACTGCCATCCCGCTCGTCGCGCCCTTCCGCCCGCTGATCGAAGCGACGGGAGGTCACCTGCTCACCCCGTTCTACCGGATGCTCGGCAGCGCTCCGTCCTATGTGGTCAGCCGGGTGTTCAAGGCGACCGGGATCAACAAGGAAATCACGAAACCGATCGCCATCCTGCGCAATCTGGACGATCGCGATTTTCTCGCCCAGATCGAGGCCGTCGATCACTTCATGGACAACATGGCCGCCTACCCCGGCCGTACGTTCGGACAGATATATCACCGGTTCTTCAGGGCGAACGATCTCGCCGAAGGCAAGGTCGCGCTCGGCGGCAGGGTGATTTCCCTTTCCAAGATTCAGGTTCCGACGCTGGTCGTCGCCGGCGAGAACGACATGATCGCCCCGCGAAGGGCGGTGCAGCGCCTCGTCGGTCTGCTCGACGAGGCGCCGGAGGTGCGGTACGAGCTGGCGCCAGGAGGGCATCTCGGCGTCCTCACCGGGCGCGGGGCTCGCGACACGACCTGGCGACACCTCGACGAATTCCTCACCGACCACATCGGGTCTTGACCTCAAGTATGCTTGAGGTTCCAGGATGGACGGTATGGAAACGAAGAACGCTCAGTCTCCTGTCGTCAAAGGTCCCGGAACCGATGCGGACATCGCCGCGCTGAAGAAGGTCATCGAGGACACCGAAACCGCGTACAACACCAATGACGCCGAGCTGATGACGAAGTATTTCGCCGCGGAGGCGAGTGTGGTCAACGCGGTCGGCAAGCGGATCGTGGGCAGGGAAGCGCTGCTCGCAGCCAATCAGCAGGGGCTCGCGAGCTTTCTCAAGGATCAGTACGTGCGCTACGACGTCATCGAGATCAACTTCGTCAGGCCGGACGTCGCGCTCGTGCACAAGCAGGCGCGGGCGACCACCTCGGCGGGGCGATTGATCGACGAGGATCCGGCCATGCTGGCGCTCTACGTGCTGGAGAAGGAGAACGACCGGTGGTGGATCGTCGTGAGGCAGAACACGCTGGTTCCCTCCTGATTCGACTATGCTTGGCGGAATGAACTCGCGTCACCTGTGGTCGTGGCTGCCCTGAGGGCGGCCACGACTGACGCATGTCGAAACCGGGCCGTCTCGCGCGGCCCGGGCGCGCGTCCGGCGTGGTGAGACGACCCTCGTAATCAAGGAGGGTGTCATGACGGAAAGTTTTTCCGCGGCGAGATCCCGCGGTGCCGAAGTGGAGCGGGCAGTCGAAAGTGATCCGGCGGCGTTCAGGGTGCTCACCGGAGACCGGCCGACGGGGAAGCTCCATATTGGACACTATTTCGGCAGTTTGCAGAACAGGGTGCGGCTTCAGCGGCTCGGGGTCGAGCTTTTCGTGCTCGTCGCCGACTACCAGGTGCTGACCGATCGCGATGTCACCGAGGCGGTCGATGCCAACGTCGAGGCCCTGCTGCTGGACTATCTTGCCGTAGGGATCGATCCCGGCGAGGCCGTCTTATTCGCGCACAGCGCGATTCCCGCGCTCAACCAGTTGTTGTTGCCGTTTCTGAGTCTGGTCACCGTAGCCGAACTCCGGCGCAATCCCACTGTGAAAGAAGAGATCACGGCAAGCAGGCAGTCGAGCGTCAGCGGGCTGATGTTCACCTATCCCGTGCATCAGGCGGCCGACATCCTGTTCTGCCACGCTAACCTTGTGCCCGTCGGAAAAGACCAGTTGCCGCACCTCGAACTGACGCGGCTCGTGGCGCGCCGGTTCAACGAGCGGTACGGAACCCTCTTCGCCGAACCGGACGCCCTGCTGAGCAAGGCGCCTTCGTTGCTCGGCACCGACGGTCAGAAGATGAGCAAGAGCAGGAACAATGCCATTCCCATCTCGGCGACGGCCGACGAAACGGCCGCGTTGATCCGAGGGGCGAAGACCGATTCGGAGCGGGACATCCACTACGATCCCGGTTCCCGGCCGGAGGTGTCCAGCCTGCTGCTACTCGCGGCGTTGTGCCAGGACCGCGAACCCGAGGCGGTTGCATCGGACATCGGTGGCGGCGGCGCCGGTGCCCTCAAGGCCGTTGTCACCGAAAGCGTCAACGAGTACTTCCGGCCGATCAGGCAAGCACGCGCGGGGTTCGCCGCCGACCCGGCACAGGTGCGTGACATCCTGCGCCGTGGCAACAACAGGGCGACCGAGGTCGCGGAGTCCACTTTGGCCGATGTTCGCGAGCTGATGGGAATGAACTACTGAGCGCCGTTTCGCAGAGCGGCGAGTTGCTGCTCGAAAGGGACGATGACGTCCTCGTCGGGTTCACCGGCAGACGGGCTGCCGGTCAGTAGGCCGGCAAGCTCGCCCGCCGCGCGGGCGACTCGACTGGAGAGGCCCGATTCCTGCCGAGACGCCCAGTCCTCGGACGCGGCGTAGACGGCCGTAGGCACCACAATCGCGCGCAGATAGGAGAACATCGGCCGCAGTGCGTGTTCGAGTGCGAGGGAATGGCGGGCCGTGCCACCCGTCGCTCCAAGCAGCACCGGTTTGCCGATCAGCGCCGTGTTGTCGATGACGTCGAAAAAGGACTTGAACAGTCCACTGTAGGAGGCGGTGAAGATCGGGGTCACCGCGATCAGACCATCTGCCACGGTCACGGCTTCAATGGCCTCGGCGAGTTTCGGACTCGGGAAACCGGCGACGAAGTTGTTGGCGATGTCGACGGCAAGGTCGCGCAGTTCGACCACGGTGACCTCGACGGGGCGGCCTTCGTCGGTGAGTCGCGTACTCGCGGCCTCGGAGAGCCGGTCGGCGAGCAGTCTCGTCGACGACGGCTCCGTGAGTCCCGCCGAGACGACCGCCAGTTTCAACGTTGTCATTGCTGCCTTCCTGGTCAGTTGCCGACGACGGCTGCTTCGGTGTTGTTCTGCTTGGTGGTGAGCAGTGAGGCGTGAGTGGGCGCGCTCGGGACGTGAGCGGGCCTGCGGTCCGCGAACTCCTTGCGCAGCACCGGAAGCACCTCTTCGCCGAGCAGGTCGAGTTGTTCGAGAACGGTCTTCAGCGGGAGACCGGCGTGATCCATCAGGAAAAGCTGGCGCTGGTAGTCGCCGAAGGATTCGCGGAAGCTCAGCGTCTTGTCGATCACCTGTTGCGGGCTGCCGACGGTCAGCGGCGTCTGCTCGGTGAAGTCCTCAAGCGAAGGGCCGTGGCCGTAGACGGGAGCGTTGTCGAAGTAGGGCCGGAACTCGCGCACCGCGTCCTGCGAGTTCTTGCGCATGAACACCTGGCCGCCGAGTCCGACGATGGCCTGGTCGGCCGAGCCGTGTCCGTAGTGTTCGTAGCGCTGGCGGTAGAGGCCGATGAGCCGCATGAAGTGCTCCTTCGGCCAGAAGATGTTGTTGGCGAAGAAACCGTCGCCGTAGTAGGCGGCCTGTTCCGCGATCTCCGGGCTCCTGATGGAGCCGTGCCAGACGAAGGGCGGGACGCCGTCCAGCGGGCGCGGCGTCGAGGTGAAACCTTGCAGCGGCGTGCGGAAACGGCCTTCCCAGTCGACGACGTCCTTGCGCCACAGTTCGTGCAGCAGGGCGTAGTTCTCGATCGCGAGCGGGATGCCCATGCGGATGTCCTGGCCGAACCAGGGGTACACCGGGCCGGTGTTGCCCCTGCCCAGCATGAGGTCGACCCTGCCGTCCGCGAGGTTTTGCAGCATCGCGAAGTCCTCGGCGATCTTCACCGGGTCGTTGGTGGTGATGAGCGTCGTGGAGGTCGAGAGGATCAGCCGCTCGGTGCGAGCGGCGATGTAGCCGAGCATGGTGGTCGGCGACGAGGGCACGAATGGCGGGTTGTGGTGCTCGCCCGTCGCGAAGACGTCGAGGCCGATCTCCTCGGCCTTGAGTGCGATGGCGACCATGGCCTTGATGCGCTCGAACTCGCTCGGCGTCGTCCCGTTGGTGGGATCGGTCGTGACGTCACCGACGGTGAAGATCCCGAACTGCATGGCAATCCCCTTGCTTGGAAGAATTTGTGCGCTCAACTATCTAGGGTAACGGGCGGTCCGGGTTGCCTATTCCCGCCCCGCGAGTCCCCCGCGCAAGCCGTCGAGTTCCGCGGTGGAGTCGCCGAGATCCGCGTTCGGGGCGCCGAGATCCGCGTTCAGGTTGTCGAGATGCGCGTCCAGGTTGTCGAGATGCACATTCAGGTCCTTGACGTGCCACAGTTGCCGCGAGGGCGCCGTTCGCATCGCGCGGCGACCAGCCCTCTTCTCACTCGGAGTAGCCGAAAACGTCGGACGGTGACCATTGGTCGGCGGGTCAGCTGCCGTGGGTGGCTCGCGGCCGCCGGTGGGGCTTTGCCTCCGTCCCTGAGCGGGACCTCGCCTGCCCGCGCGCTGGCAGCCGAGGCCCACCAGCGCGAACGGGCAACTCGTATATCCGAATGCGCATCTCGCCCGCCCGAGCGCAGCTCTCGCGTCCTCGGCCACAGATCTCGCGTGCGGGATTGCGGATCTCGCCCGCCCCGACGCGGAACTCGACGACCCCAGTGCGGATCTCGACGGCCTCAGCGCGGATCTCGACGACCTGGGGGCGGATCTCGGCGGCCGGACCGCAGATCTCGCGGGCCCCAGCGCAGATCTCGGCGGCTCGGGCGGGGGGCTTGCCGCTCGGCGAAGCTCCAGCCCTTGTGGGCTATTTCAGCTCCGCCGAGGTCTTCCCCAGCAGGCGGCGGGCCACGATGAGTTGCTGGATTTGTTGCGTGCCTTCGAAGATGTCCAGGATCTCGCTGCCGGTCGGCGGCCACCTGGCGAGATGAGCTAAAAACCGCCTCTGACCTGCGGAGACGTTTGCCGTCGTTTCTCGCGGCTACTCGGGTCTGCTCGACCTCTCACGGCCTGGAGACGGCCTGGCGCGAGCCTGCCCAGCCCACCTCCTCCATCCCGACATGAAGCCAAACACGCGGCCGGTTGTGCCGTGTCAAGGGTCGTAGATCGCGCAGCGACGCGAAGCGCCCTTGACGCGGTGTGACCGGCCGTTGTCACGATCAGGCGTCGGGGCGGAGGGAGCCCGTAACAGATCACTCGCGGTGACCGACCGATGAGATACGACGCTGGAGAGGGGCTGGGGCTTGCTCGACGTGGACAAGCGCGCCGCTGGCGGCTGGCGACCCGTGCCGGGCGCTGTGGGCCGCACCGACCGGCCGCCGGGCGTAGCGGAGCGGGAGCCCGGCGTGCCGGGATGGGTGCGGCCCGCCGCCCGAGCACGGCGTCGGGAGGCGACGTGCGCGCCGCCGTCGGCGGCGCGACTTGATCCCATAGAGCCAAGTTCGGCAGAAGGCTGACGTTCGTATTGAAGGGAGCTATCTGATGTCCGTGGAAGACTTCCTGAGCGGATGTCCCTACTCGCTGCCGGACGGCTCTGATGTAGCAGCGGAACTTACGCGTGTACGTGATGTGGAGGCGCGTGTCTCCGCGAAGATGCAGAGCGCCGCGCGGAAGCTTATGGATGCTGGCGCGTTTGCGGATTTTTATCGCGGTCAGCGCGCTCGCGAGGTGTACGAAAGCAACTCAATCGAAGGCCTTGGTCCCTCATTGCCTCAGACGGCAACGATTCTGGAATCGAACCATGCGGACCGGATTTCCTCTGCGGTTGGAATTTTGCATGACCACGCCTTTGTTGATGGTTTGCGCCGCGATGCGCATTTGGTAGAAGTATTGGGTCTGCATGGCGCCAAGGTGCTCGGTGAGTCTCTGTTGGAGAACATGAAATCTGGGCGTCCGATGACGGAGGCAGATATACGTCAAATGCACGAGATGATTTCGTTGGGTGAAAGATTTGCTGGGCGCTACAAGCATTGGCACGTGACGATATCGGGAGATGGAGTGCATGAGCCGCATTTCCCAAGTGATACGCCGCAGGCCATGCATGAGTTGGTATCGTGGATGGCGCGTGATACGGCCATGCCGGGAACAATAAAAGCTTCTATTGTGCATGCGTGGCTGACACATATCCATCCGTTCGAGGATGGAAATGGTCGTCTTGCGCGACTGATAGCTAACCTCATCTTGGCGAAGGTGGGACTTCCTCCTGCTATCATCGCACACAATACCCAGCGTGCTATCTACATTGACGCACTTGGTCATAGTGATACTGGCGGTGACATCTTGCCGCTCACGGGAATATTTTTGGACGCTATTAAGCGCTTCGGGCGAGAGATAGACAAGCCGCATTTTTTGAGGCGTATCTTGCGTGACGACATTGGTCGCGAAAAGTCCAACGTTTTTCGCTCGTGGCAATCGTCTTTCAACGATTTCTCTTCGCGTCTATTTGGCGAACTGCAGCTCCGTCGCTTTCGCATCCATGATATGGGTGCGCTAGATGTACAATCCTTTGGCCTGCTCAGTGAGCAGGATGCCTCAGGTGCAACGTGGCTATTTGTTGCTTCTAAGGCTAGCCTGGATCTTCTGGTATGGGTTGGGTACTCGTCGGTAAACATAAGCGGCCATGTTGATAGCTTGGTTCGCTATCCGTCGCTGTTCTTTTCTGTGCGTGCAGGAAGTTATCGAACGAGGCCTTACCGGCAGGCTCATCCCTCAGAAGTGGGGGGCATGCGGGAGGTGTGCGTAACTCCCGGTAATGGTAGGAATGTTTATGCCGTTGTGGAAGATAGGGTGCGGTTCGGTGGCATCGTGGACAGTGCGGCTGAAATTGCCGAAAGGATTGACAAGGGACTAACGCTGCGATTGTCCAGGTTGGCGGGTTGATCTGCCCATTCCGGGTTCATATATTAGGGTTTCCAAAAATAGAAACCAGTGGTCTCTTGAGGTGGCCCGTTGTTGCGACAACTGTTCGCGATTTGAAGTCGTGTGGCAACCCGTCTATATCCGTAATCGATGCGGATGACTCGCGTGCGAGTAATCCGCCGGATGCCATATCCCACGGCTTATTGGACATTATCACGCATGCGTCCGTGCGGCCTTCGGCCACCCAGGCGAGATCCAACGACGCCGCACCGAACATGCGCACCCGCTCGACGTTCTCGGCCAACGCCTGCGTGACAGCGAAGCGGCGGCGGTTCTTCTCCTCGGCTCCGGGCCCGGTGGCGTAGTCGCCGATTGAGACGATGGCGCGGCTGAGGTCGGTGGTCTCGCTGGCGTGGATGGGCTTGTCGTTGCAGTACGCTCCGCCGCCCTTGGTGGCGTGATAGCGCAGGTTCAGGAACGGCGCGACGATGACACCCACTACGGGCTCGCCTCGGTGGACCAGGGCTAGCGAGGTCGCACAGAGCGGAATGCCGTGGGCGAAGTTCGAGGTGCCGTCGATCGGATCGAGCGCCCACACGTGCTCGGTGCTCTCATCGATCGTGCCCCCGCCTTCTTCCTCGCCGAGGAAGTCGATATCCGGGGTCGCGCGGCGTAAATGGTCCTGGATCTCGTGCTGGATCTTGATGTCCAGCTCGGTCACATAGTCGCGGTCACCCTTGGCGCGAACGGTTCCCGGCGCTGAGGTCGTCATGAGCTTCGCACCGATGTTCGCGGCTTCCTGTGCGATCGCGAGCAAGGCATTCAGGTCCTTCACGTGGCGACCTCCGTACTGCGTGCCCACATCGACTCGAACACCTGCGAAAACGTTTCGAACAGGCCCGGCGGTCCCGGCTGCTTCTCGATCACCAGCGTCGGGGACTCCACTCCCCGAGCATCCGGTAGGTAGGGCTGCACGACACAGGTCGCGTCATCGACCACGGTGATGTTGAACCGGACGGCCTCGTCGTAGGTGCGGATGCGCAGGTTTCCGCGTGCCTCCGGCGAGAGCTTGCCGTGCAGGCGTTGCAGCGTCTGGATGTTCAGCGTGGTCAGCGTCGAGAGCACTCCCTGGGGATGTGCCTCCTCCTGCTCGCGTTCCTTGATGTATCGCCCGTCCGGAGAGAGGAACAGGCACTGGACCACGGTTCCGGACTCGAGGAGGTCGAGCAGGGATCGGTCTGGGTAGCTCTGGCACAAGAGGTTGAGCGACAGGCCGACCATGTTGATCTGCTCGGCGCTGTCGAAGAGCTTGTGCGGTGGAATCTCGTGCGAGAACGCTGGTCGACTCGGGAACACGGCGGTCACGTCGGCCATGCCCTGCATGGTGGGCTGCGGTGGCTTCGCCGGGCGGCCCGTGCTGGCGGAGTTCGGGGGTTCGGGTACGAATTCGATACCGCCCGTGTGCTCCTGGAACAGCTGTTCGGCGGTCCACCCCGGCAACATTGCTTCCAGAATCCGGCAGTGATGCGCGTACGGCAGTCCCTGAATGTCGCGCGAGAGCCAGCGGTAGAACTGCGCCTTGCTCGGCCAGCTCCCTACGAGATCGGGCTCGATCTGCTTCGCGAGTTTGTCGTACTCCTTGCAGAACGCGCGGTGCCCTTGCAGGTGCTTCTGTCGCAATAGGACTTTCAGCACGATCGGCTTGTCGGCCATCGACTCAACCCCCGTGACGTCGGTGAGGAGACGACCGTACCACTCGGATGAGACAAAGACGAGACACGGTGAGTGTCAGAAGTTCGAGACGCGACATGCGCGGTGTCGTGACGGGACCCACATCTGGCCGAATCTAGGAGTGTGCCGCCGAACCGTGCGGCCGGACGGATGAGGAAAGGGTTCCAACAGCTATGGCTATCCCCAAGGGGTACCGATTCCCGATCGAGTTCGATGACGCGTTTCCGCAGGGGCTGGTGATGGTCGGTGAGGTGTCGCCGGACAACGAGTACCAGTCGCGCGAGGACCGTGCGATGGGCAAGCCCACTCGGCAGCGCATCGATGAGCTGACCGGAAAGCGGCAGTGGAAGGTCACGGTCACCGACCCGACCGAGCCGAACGCCAAGCGGGCGTCCTACGAGGTCACGTTGCTGGCTGATGTGCAGCCGGTGCCGACGACGTCGGAGGCGCTGCCGGGTATGCGGCCGATCGAACTGGCCGGGCTGACCGCAGAACCGCGCGTGGCAGGGAACGGCGAGTTCAAGTACCAGTCCTATGTGTTCCGGGCGACCAGCTTCAAGAGCGCCACTTCCGGTGGTGGTCGATCGGCTCAGTCCGGGAAGTCGTCCGCTTCGGCGGGCGAGTCCACCGTCAAGGCCGCGTGAGCGCGCGGTAGCGCCTGACTGGAGGCGTCGTGATGGTGGCGAAGAAGTTGGTCCGGGCTTGGGAAGAGGCGTACCGGCGTTATGGCGCGGCTTCGGACCTGGCGGCTCGGACTCGTGAGGTGGACGCGGCGACGGCTCAGGAGATGGCCTCGGCTTCCTGGGCCGTCGCGGTGGCCTGGCGCGGGCTCGCTGGTCATGCGGAGCTGTCCTGGTGGATGTTGGCGGCGTTGGAGTCGGCGGCGCAGGCGTTCGAAGAACAGGCGCAGGACTGGCAGGCCCGTTCCGCTCGTTCGTGCGGAATGGCATCGATGCGTCCACCTCAGCGGGCTGGCACTCGTCGACGCGGGTGAGCGTAATGGGCAGGAGTAACGGTGGTGAATCGTTGAGTCAGAAAGGGTGGCGACTGGCGAAGCAGGCGCGCACGTTAAGGCAGGCGCACGAGGCGCTTGGTGCGCTGGTTCCCAGTGAGGGTGCTTCGTCTGCGGCTCGGCAAGAGTTCTACCGGCGCAGTGCGGCGGTGTACGCGGCGGTCGCGGAGACCGACCGAGGCCACCACCACGAGGCGCTGTATTGGGCAGAGCGTGAGCGGCGGAAAGCGGAGGAGTTGACGCAACGGTAGTAGACCAAGAAATCGAAAAGGTCAACGACGAAGTCTATTTTAGACATTTAACGCACGCCGGGTCGTGTGGCGATGAAGCACGTCCTGGCAACGGAACTTTGAAACGTAAGGCGCAGAAGCGGAACCTGGCTACCAACCTTGCCGCTTCTGCGCTGTCCACACCAGACGGAGTAGACATTGGTAACGATAGACAACGATCAGGGATCGGTGTCAACCCGGGTCACCCGGATGCGATGCGAATCATGCAAGCGGTTCGCCCGGCTTGCTGTTGGAGACAAGGAGTGCGCGGCCTGCGCTGGTCGACTTCCCCTCGACGTCCCGACCAGGGGGCGGGGTGGGGCTCGATGAGCGTTCACGGTTCGCGGTGGGTCGACCCGGCACCGCTGGAGATCGCGCGGCCTCGGCTGCCGTGGTGGACTCTCCTTCCGCGCTGGGTCAAGGTCATCATCTCGCCCGTCGTGCTCACCTGGCTCGTGTGCTGGCTGTTGTTCCAGCTTGGTCGGGTGGTGGTGCGGTATCCGCTGACGGTCGCGGTGGCGGTGCTGGTGGGTTGGGTTCAGGCGGCTGCTGGTTGGTGGGTGCTGGCTTTCACGTTGCTGGCCGTGGTTGTGGTGCTGGGGTTGTGGCGGTGGCGGCATCCCTTGTCGTTTGGTCGGTTCGTGGTCCCGCAGCCGCGTACGGAGTTTCGGCGGTTGTCGGTGTATGGGTGTCAGTGGCGGATGGTGATGCGGCTGTCGGATTTGGTGAAGACCAGTCGTGGCAAGGAATACCGGCCGAAGCTTGGTCGGGTTCGTGCTGAGGGTTGGCGGGACCGGGTTCGGGTGCGGATGGTGAAGGGGCAGGCTCCGGAGCAGTGGGAGCTACACGCCTCCGGCCTCGCGCATGCGTTCAAGGCCCGCTCGTGTCGGGTGCGGGTGTTGAAACCGGGTCGGCTGGAATTGGATTTGGTGCATCGTGATCCGCTCGTGCGGCCGGTTCCCGCGCCCGGGCTTGCCGACGATGCGGCCAGTGTGGATCTCAAGCGCGTGACGGTCGGGCAAACGGAGACGGGTAAGCCGTGGCGGCTGCGGCTGTTGGGCACCCACGTACTGACGGTGGGGGTGTCGGGTGCGGGTAAGGGTTCGTTGTTGTGGTCGATCGTGTGGGCTTTGGTCCCGCTGATCCGCTCAGGCAGGGTGCGGCTTGCGGGGATTGACCCGAAGGGTGGTATGGAACTGGGTCAGGCGCCGGAGGTGTTTGGCCGGGTGGTGTTCGACAACGGCCCGGATGCCGTGGCGTTGTTGGAGGAGATCGCGGCCACGGTGAAGGAACGCGCGTCGCGATATCGGGGCAGGTTGCGGGCGTGGACCCCGGAGACGGGGGACCCGTTCATTCTCCTCGTGGTGGATGAGTTGGCGGATGTGATCGCCTACCAAACCGACAAGAACCTCCGCGAGCGCGCCAATCGGGCCGTGCAAACGATCACCAGTCAGGGCCGCGCGCCCGGTGTCTGCGTCCTCGGGCTACTTCAGGATCCGCGTAAGGAGGTTGTGTCGTTCCGGCATCTGTTCTCCACCCGGATCGCGATGCGCTGCGATGAGAAGGCACAGGTGGACATGGTTCTTGGGGATGGTGTCCGGGAGCGGGGCGCCACCGCGCACGAGATTTCCGAACACACCCCTGGCGTGGGGTGGGCGAAGGAAGACGGTCGGCGGGAACCGTTTCGGGCGCGGGCTTTCCATGTCACCGACAGCAACTTGGATGAGCTGGTGACGTATGTGACCGGGATACCGGTCCACCGTGCTGACGTCCTGCCCTTCCCTGCAACACAGGACGGGATGCAGAGCGGGGGTGCTGCGGCATGACCGAGGTCGCTTCGTTCCCCGCTGATGTTGCGGGACAAACTCGTGCGCAGAGGATGCGGCAACCGCTGTCGGCGGATGTCATCAAGGCGACGGCGGAGAAGCACGGGGTGTGTGTGCGGCCGTTCACGATGGAGGTGGGTGATCCGGACACCGGCGAACTGCGCTACGTCGCCGTACCGTGTGGCTCGACGGTCGAATCCGTGTGCCTGCCGTGTGCGAAGAAGGCGAAAGCGTTGCGGCAAACCCAATGCCGCGAAGGCTGGCACCTGACCGAGGAACCGGACTTCACCGCGGAATCGCCCAGCCAGGCGCAGACGGAGTTGATGGAGTTCCGCGCCGACCTCGTCCGTGCCTACCAGCAGGCACTCGGCGACGGCGCCGAATGCGATGCCGAGGAGCTACGGGAGGAGATTCGGGGTGTTGACGATGAATTGCGCGCCCTCGGGATGCGCGGCCGTCTGCCCTCACCGGAGCTTCCGGCCAAGCAGCCCACGAAGCGCTCCACGAAGCGGCGGCAGGACGCTCCCGACTTGCCGACAAGGAAGGTCGCCAAGACCACGGTCGGGCGGGAGTTCGCGGGCAGGTTCCGGCCCTCGATGTTTGTCACGCTGACCTGTGACACCTACGGCCGGGTGCGTGAGGACGGCACTCCGGTGGATTCGGGTAGCTATGACTATCGGCGGGCGGCGCGGGATGCGGTGCATTTCTCGTCGTTGGTGGATCGGTGGTGGCAGAACCTGCGCCGCGTCGTGGGCTGGGATGTGCAGTACTTCGCCACCGTCGAACCCCAGAAACGCGCAGCACCCCACCTGCACACCGCCATCCGTGGGGCGATTTCGCACGAGGTCATCCGGCTGGTCACGGCGGCCACCTATCACCAGGTCTGGTGGCCCAACCATGATCGGCTGGTTTATGACGGTGACCAGATACCCGTGTGGGACTTCCGCACAGGCTCCTTTGTGGACCCAGACACAGGGCGGCCCCTGACCGGGTGGTATCAGGCCGTCGAGGAGGTGGAGGAACCGGCGCATGTGGTGCGCTTCGGGCGGCAGGTGCACTCCAAGGGCATCCTCGGCGACACCGAAGAAGCCGGACGGCACATCGGCTATCTGACCAAGTACCTCACCAAGTCGACTGGTGAGGTCGTCGAGGCCACGAGCATCAGGCAGCGGGATCACCACGACCGGTTGCACGCGGAACTGTCGATCACGCCGTGTTCGCCTCGGTGTGCGGTGTGGCTGCTCTACGGCATCCAACCCTTGGGTGCCAATGCGAAAACCACCCCGGGACGGTGCAAGGGGCGGGCGCATCGGCGTTCCACGCTTGGGCTGCCCGGACGGCGGGTGCTGGTGTCGCGGAAGTGGTCGGGGAAGTCGCTGGCTGATCACAAAGCCGACCGCAAACGCTTCGTGCGGGACATGCTCGCCTCAGTCGGCATCGAGAAACCCGAACGCGACACCTCCCGGCTGATCTGGCGCAAGGTCGCGCCCGGTGACCAGCAGGTGCCGCCGAGGGCGCATCTGCTCATGCGGGCCATCGCCGAACGCATCACCTGGCGCGCCGAATACGACCGAGCCCTACTCGCCGCACAACCACCACCAGGCCAACACCCCCAAACTTCGGCAACTCCACTCGCAGCCTGAACCACCAGGGGAAACTACTTGAGAGCAATCGAACCTTTGTGGACCATCGAGGACGTCTCCGACTACCTCGGCGTACCGGTCAAAACCCTCTACCAATGGAAATGGCGCGGAGAAGGACCACCCGTCAGCAAGATCGGCCGCCACCTCCGCTACAACCCCGCCAAGGTGCGCGCCTGGGCGGATGAACCGGCGGAGGCGGCCTGATGGGACACATCCAAGACCGCTGGTACCGGCCAGCTCGCGACCCGGAGACGGGCAAGATTCGCCTCAACGGGCGGAACAGGCCGGTCATGGAGCGCACCGAGTTGTACGGCACGGGCAAGCGGTACAAGGTGCGCTACCTCGACCCGGACGGTGAGGAACGGTCGAAGTCCTTCCCGGACAAGCAAAAGACGCGGGCCGAGGACTTCCTGATCGAGATGGAGTCGGACAAGCGGGAGGGCAAGTACGTCGACCCGCAGGCGGCGCGGAAGAAGTTCCGGCAGGTCGCCGAGAACTGGTTGCTGGGCCAGTCGCCGGATGCCGCCACGCGGGCCGTCTTGCGCAGTAGGTTGGAAAGCCAGATCTACCCACGCTTCGGTGAGCTCCGCATCGGGGTCATCAAGCCGTCCACGGTGCGCGAGTGGCTGGGCTACCTCGACAGCCGGAAGTTCAGCGAGAACTACAAACTCGTGTTGTTCACGGCGCTGTCCGGCGTCCTGGACTCCGCCGTGGAGGACAAGCTCATCCGGGACAACCCGTGCCGGGCCAAGACAGTGCGTCGTCCGGTCGGCCGGAGTCCGAAAGTCGTGGTGTGGCCGGAAGAACGCGTGAGCACCGTGCGCGGCGGTCTGGAGGGCCGTTACTCGGTGACCGTGCCGCTCGGTGCGGGGCTCGGTCTTCGGCAAGGGGAGATTCTGGGTTTCTCGCCGGATGACGTCGATGAGGACGACATGACCGTGCACATCCAACGACAGATCCGGGTCATCGACCGGACGTTGGTGTTCGCGCCACCGAAGGGAGGCAAGACCCGGATCGCGCCCGTGTCGACAAGTGTCCTCGCCGAGATCCGCGACCACGAGGAGCGGTACCCGGCTGTCGCGGTCACGTTGCCGTGGCGGGAGCCGGAAGGGGAACCGGTCACCGTTCGGCTGCTGATCACCGGTGAGCAGGGGCGGCTTTACCCCGGTGACCTGTTCGCCAAGGTCGTGTGGCGGGGCGCGTTCCGGGCGGCCGGGGTGCAGTACCGCAATCGGGCGGACGGGATGCACGCGCTGCGGCACTTCTACGCGTCGGTGCTGCTGTCACAGGGAGTGTCCATCAAGGAGCTGGCCGACTACCTCGGGCACGCCGACCCCGGGTTCACCCTGCGGACCTACACGCATCTCGTGCCGTCGAGCCACGAGCGCGCCCGCGTCGCCATCGACGGGGTGTTCGGACGGCCTGAGCCGGATGACGGCCTACAGGCGGCCTGATCATGAAATCCGGTCTTCCGGCGCCCCGGGAAACGGAAACCGCCCGTCCACTGCGATACACAGTGGACGGGCGGTTTTCCTTGCCATACAAGCTATTTCAGCTCCGCCGAGGTCTTCCCCAGCAGCCTGCGGGCCACGATGAGTTGCTGGATTTGTTGCGTGCCTTCGAAGATGTCCAGGATCTTCGCGTCCCGGCTCCACTTCTCCAGCAGCAACTCCTCCGTATAGCCGAGCGTGCCGGCCAGTTCGACGCACCGCAGCGTGATGTCGACAACCGAGCGGCCCGCCTTGGCCTTCGCCATCGATGCTTGCAACGAGTTCGGCTTGCGGTTGTCCGCCATCCACGCTGATTCGAGCGTCAGCAGGTACGCGGCCTCGTAGTCGGCCTCCAGCGCGAGGTAGGCGGCCGCCGCGGCGTGCTGCGTGTTGGCAGGCCGGTCGTAGTCGACCGTGACTCCGGCTTCGGCGAGCAGCCGCTCGGTCTCCTCAAGCGCGGCGCGCGCCACGCCGATCGCCATCGCGGCCACGAGCGGGCGGGTGTTGTCGAAAGTCTGCATCACCCCCGCGAAACCCTTCTGGGTTTCGATGTCCGGCGAGCCGAGCAGATTCTCCGCGGGCACCCTGCAATTGTCGAAGCGCAGCACCGCCGTGTCGGAGGCCCGGATGCCGAGCTTGTGTTCGAGTCGCACCACCTCGAATCCCGGCGTTCCCTTCTCGACGACGAAGGACTTGATCGCTGCCCTTCCCTTGGCCTTGTCGAGGGTCGCCCACACGACGACGGCGTCGGCGCGCTCGCCCGCGGTGACGAAGATCTTCTCACCGTTGATCACGTACGAGTCGCCGTCTCGCGTCGCGGTCGCCGTGATCGCCGCCGAGTCGGAGCCGCAACCGGGTTCGGTGATGGCCATGGCGGCCCACGTTCCCGCGAACCGCCGCAACTGTTCGTCGTTGGCGACGGAGGCGATGGCCGCGTTGCCGAGTCCCTGCCTCGGCATGGACAGCAGCAACGCGACGTCACCCCAGCACATCTCGATGGCGCCGAGCACGGTGGTGAGGTTTCCGCCGTTGCGGTTGCCGGTGTCCTTCTCGCCGTCCTTGCGGCGGATTCCGGCCGCGCCCGCACCGCCTTCGCCAGAGGTGTTCAGCCCGTCGAGCAGCGAGGCGAGCATGTCGAGTTCGGTCGGGTACTCGTGCTCGGCGCGGTCGTACTTGCGGGAGATGGGGCGGAACACCTCGGCAGCGGCCTGGTATGCCTGATTGACGAGGGTCCTTGCTTTCTTGGGGACCTCAAGGTTGATCATGGTGACCTTTCCGCGTGCTCAGACAAGCACGATGCCTTCGAGCACGCCGACGGCGCGCAGGTCGCGATACCAGCGTTCGACGGGGTGTTCCTTGACGAAGCCGTGCCCGCCGAGTAGCTGCACTCCCGCGTTGCCGATGCGCATTCCCTTGTCGGCGGCCAGTTTGCGAGCGAGGGCGACCTCCCTCGCGTAGGGCTTGCCCTGTTCGGCTCTCGCCGCCGCCCGCAACATGACGAGCCGCATGCCCTCCAGTTCGATCCCGATGTCGGCGACCTGGAACGCGACGCCCTGCCGGTGGCTGACCGGTTCTCCGAACGCCTCCCGCTCGTTGACGTAGGGAATGACGTAGTCGAGAACGGCCTTCGAGGTGCCGCAGGCCAGCGCGGCCCAGCCGAGGCGGGAGAGCCGGACGAGGTCGGCGAACACCTCCGGTTTCGCCTCGCCGAGCAGCGCGCTCGCGGGCAGTTCGACCTTGTCGAGCAGCAGCCGGGACGTCGCGGCGCCGCGCAGGCCCATCGCGGGTTCGCCTTCGCAGGTCAGCCCCGAACTGCCCGATTCGACGATGAACAGTGCGGGTCCCCTGCCTTCGAGGTCGGCGGAGACGATGAACAGTTCGGCTTGTGCCGCGCGGGGCACAAGCGACTTCACGCCGTCGAGCCGGTAACCGCGAGGAGTGCGTTTCGCGCGGAGACCGGGTCGGAACGGATCGAACAGCGCGACCGGTTCTTGTAGCGCGAGCGCGGCGGCTGGCACGTTCTCTCCGACGAAGGCGGGGAGGTAGGTGGCTTGCTGGTCTTCGTCGCCCCACTGCACGAGCGCCGTGCTCACCGCGGACGGCGCGAGCACGGCCACGGCCAGTCCGAGGTCGCCGTGCGCGAGCGCTTCGGCGACAAGCGCGTTGGTGACCACGGAACGTTCGGTGCCGACGCCGCCGAGTTCCTCCGGGATGCCCACGAGCGTCACACCGAGTTCGGTCGCCCGCCCGAGCAGGCCGTCGGGCGGCGCGAGTTTGGTGTCCGCCTCCGCCGCGGCGGGTCTGAGTTGCTCGGCAGCGAACTCGGTGACCGTCTCGGCGATGAGCTGCTGTTCCTCGGTGGGAGTGAGGTCGAAGAGCCCGGCGTCGGGAGCGGGGCCGAGCCGCGCGGGTTTGCCGAGCCGGGTCGCGGCGGTGAACCGGCGGTTGGCCGCACCGACGGCACGGAAGCCGTTGCGGGTCGCGGCCGAAACGAGGTTCCGCACAGGTTCGCGCAGTCCGGCGCGCTCGATGGTCTTGCTGCCCGCCAGCTTGGTGAGCGCCGCGAGGCCGATGCCCATCGCGTCGCGCTTCCTCTGTGGTGTTCTCCTGGCCACAGCTCTCCCCTTCGTTAACCTACTCGCGAGTAGGTTAACGCTTTCGTGGAGATGTCGCCAGAGGGGGCTCAGGCGATGTCGAGCACGTCGTTCAGCACGGAGGCCAGCTCGACGGTGAGGCCCGGTCTCGCGCTGACTCTCCTGGTGCGCGTGAGGTCGTTGGCGATGGTCAGCGCAGCGTGCACGGTGATCCTGGCTTCCTTGGCGTCGAGTTCGGGATGGACGACGGTGAGCAGCCTGACCCACTGGTCGACGTAGTCGCGCTGGATGCGAAGCAGGTCGGGGCGGTCGCGCTCGTCGATGTGGACCCTGTCGACGGAGAAGGACACGAGCAGGTCGGGAGGTCCGGTGAGCGTGCGCACATAGGACTCGGCGAGCCCGCGCAACGCGGTCCGTTCGTCGGCCGGGGCGCTCAGGTGCAGTGCGTACTCGGCGCCGATCGCGAGCCGGTCGCCCGCTCGCCTTCCGATCGCGGCCAGCAACGCCGCTTTGCTGGGGAAATGCCGGTACACGCTCGGGCCGGCGATACCGGCGGCCTTGCCGATGTCCTCCATGGAGACCGAGGGAAAGCCGTGCTTGCGGAACAGCTCAGCGGCCGAGGTGAGCAGCTGCTCGCGGCGCGACGGAGTGCCGAGCGTGGCCGGTGGGGCTTCGACTTCGCCGACCTCGACGGTCTCCCTTGGTGGCAGTCGTGCGTGCAGGACCCTGAGCGCGATGTCGACCAGCAGCGCGGCGAAGCGGCGCTTCGCGATGCTCGTCCTGTGCGCGGAGACACTGCCGAACACCGACAGTCCCGCCCAGCACAGCAGTTCGGCGTCGTCGGCGGCGAGATCCGGCCTCATCCGCATCAGCGTCTTGGTCCACATGGCCAGCATGGCCGTCGACCGGTTGCGGATGGCTCGCTGCGCTTCGGGGTCGAGGTGGCGGCCTTCCCAGCGCCACAGCGCGGCGACTTCCCTTCGCTCCACCGACTTGACGGCGAGTTGTTCGAGCAGCGTGTGGATGTGATCGGGAGTCGGCCGGTCGCCGGTGACGAGCGCGGTCTCCGTTGCCTGTTCCAGCTCGTCGAGGCCGGACAGTAATACGTGTCCCAGTATGGATCTCTTGTCCGCGAAATGGCGGTACAGTGCCGGACCGGTGATCCCGGCTTCCGCGGCGATGTCGTTGATGCCGACCCCGTGGTAGCCGCGCGCGCGGAACAGCTCCGACGCGACGGCGGCGAGCTGGCTCTTGCGGTCCCGAGGGCGTTTGTTCCTGGCGCTCTTGTCATCCATACGTGAACTCACTCTAGCCGACCTCGTGACGTTGGAAACCGATGCCGCGTGCTGGGTGGGGGTCTGTTCTTGCCCTGTTCCTGCTGATGTGCGTTGGCTGACGTGACGTGGAGCAACGTTGACATCGGCCCCACAACCGGGATTATGTTAGTAGAGATTAGCAAGAGGTCAGTCTCAGTTGGGCGAGGAAGGAACCTTGGAGTGAGTACAGAGGCGTTCATCTACGAGGCCATCCGCACGCCTCGTGGCAAGAACAAGGGCGGAGCCCTGCACGGGACCAAACCGATCGACCTCGTCGTCGGGCTGATCGACGAGCTCAAGGCACGTCACGCCGACCTCGACCCAGCGCTGATCGACGACATCGTGCTCGGGGTCGTCTCGCCCATCGGCGACCAGGGCGCGGACATCGCGCGGGCGGCGGCGATCGCGGGCGGGCTGCCGGACACGGTCGCCGGCGTCCAGCTCAACCGGTTCTGCGCATCGGGGCTCGAAGCGGTCAACCAGGCCGCGCAGAAGGTCAGGGCAGGCTGGGACAACCTGATCATCGGTGGCGGCGTCGAGTCGATGTCCCGGGTGCCGATGGGTTCCGACGGCGGCGCGATGTTCACCGACGTCACGACCAACTACGACAGCTACTTCGTGCCGCAGGGCATCGGCGCCGACTTGATCGCCACCATCGAGGGCTTCTCCCGCGAGGACGTCGACCGCTTCGCGGTGCGTTCGCAGGAGCTGGCCGAGCAGGCGTGGTCGGGTGGTTACTTCGCCAAGTCCGTCGTGCCGGTCAAGGACATGAACGGCGTGACCATTCTCGACCATGACGAGCACCGCAGGCCGGGCAGCAGCGTCGAGAAACTGGGTCAGCTCAAGGCTTCCTTCGAAGGCATCGGCGAGATGGGCGGCTTCGACGCCGTCGCGCTCCAGAAGTACCACTCCGTCGAGAAGATCAACCACGTGCACACCGGCGGCAACTCCTCCGGCATCGTCGACGGAGCAGCGCTCGTGCTCGTCGGCAACGAGGAGGTCGGCAAGACCATCGGGCTGGCCCCGAGGGCGCGCATCGTGGCGACCGCTGTCACCGGTGCCGACCCCACGATCATGCTCACCGGCCCGACTCCGGCGACGAGGAAGGTGCTCGACAAGGCCGGGCTCACGGTCGACGACATCGACCTTTTCGAGCTGAACGAGGCGTTCGCCTCCGTCGTGCTCAAGTGGATGAAGGACCTGAAGCTGCCCGAGGAGAAGGTCAACGTCAACGGAGGCGCCATCGCGATGGGGCACCCGCTCGGCGCGACCGGTGCCATGATCCTCGGCACGATGGTCGACGAGCTGGAGCGGCGCCAGGCGAGGCGGGCGCTTGTGACGTTGTGCATCGGCGGTGGCATGGGCCTCGCCACGATCATCGAGCGCGTGTGAGGACGACTACCACCATGACTGAATCCAAGACCATCCGCTGGGAACAGGACGACGACGGCATCGTCGTGCTGACACTCGACGACCCCAAGCAGTCGGCCAACACGATGAACGCCGACTATCGCGAGTCCATGGCGCACACCGTCGACCGGCTCGTCGCCGAGGTCGACTCGATCACCGGCGTCGTCCTCACCTCCGCGAAGAAGACCTTCTTCGCGGGCGGTGACCTCAACGACCTGATCAAGGCGACCCCGGCCGACGCGGAAAGCGTCACCGCGCTGGGCAACGAGCTGAAGGCACAGCTTCGCAGGCTGGAGACCTTCGGAAAGCCCGTCGTCGCGGCGATCAACGGCGCCGCGCTCGGCGGCGGCCTCGAAATCGCGCTTGCCTGCCATCACCGGATCGCGGCCGACGTGAAGGGCAGCGTCATCGGGTTGCCCGAGGTCACGCTCGGCCTGCTGCCGGGAGGCGGCGGCATCGTGCGCACCGTACGGCTGCTCGGGATCCAGAACGCCGTGCTGAACGTGCTCGTGCAGGGCCAGCGGCACAAGCCGGCCAAGGCGGCCGAAATCGGCATCGTGCACGAGCTGGTGTCCACTGTGGATGAACTCGTGCCGAGGGCGAAGGAGTGGATCAAGGCCAATCCCGAGGCTTCCGTTCAGCCGTGGGACGTCAAGGGCTTCAAGATTCCCGGTGGCACGCCGTCGAACCCGAGCTTCGCCTCGACGCTGCCCGCGTTCCCGGCTAACCTGCGCAAGCAGCTCAAGGGCGCGCCGATGCCCGCGCCGAGGGCCATCCTCGCCGCGGCCGTCGAGGGAGCGCAGGTCGACTTCGACACCGCTTCGCTGATCGAGACCCGTTACTTCACCAGCCTGGTGATCGGCCAGGTCGCGAAGAACATGACGAAGGCGTTCTTCTTCGACCTCCAGCACATCAACTCCGGCGGTTCAAGGCCGCAGGGGCCCGAGAAGTTCACCGCGAAGAAGGTTGGCGTGCTCGGCGCGGGAATGATGGGTGCGGCCATCGCCTACGTCAGCGCGAAAGCCGGTATCGAGGTCGTGCTGAAGGACGTCTCCCAGGAGGGTGCTGAGAAGGGCAAGGGATACGCGGCCAAGCTGGAGGAGAAGGCTCTCAAGCGCGGCAAGACGACGCAGGAGAAGTCGGCCGCGTTGCTCGATCGCATCACGCCGACCGCCGACCCCGCCGACTTCAAGGGCGTCGACTTCGTGATCGAGGCCGTCTTCGAGAGCCAGGAACTCAAGCACACCGTGTTCAGGGAGATCGAGGAGATCGTCAATCCCGACGCGGTTCTCGGCTCGAACACCTCCACGCTGCCGATCACCGGCCTCGCCGAGGGAGTCAAGCGGCAGGAGGACTTCATCGGCATCCACTTCTTCTCGCCGGTGGACAAGATGCCGCTCGTCGAGATCATCAGGGGTGAGAAGACCTCGGACGCGACATTGGCCAAGGTCTTCGACTACACGCTCCAGATCCGCAAGACCCCCATCGTCGTCAACGACAGCCGTGGTTTCTTCACCAGCAGGGTGATCGGCACGTTCATCAACGAGGCGGTCGCCGCGGTCGGCGAGGGCGTCGAGCCCGCGAGCATCGAGCAGGCAGGCTCTCAGGCCGGTTACCCCGCGCCCCCGTTGCAGTTGATGGACGAGCTGACGCTGACGTTGCCGCGCAAGATCCGGCAGGAGACGCGGGCTGCGGTGGAGGCGGCTGGTGGAACGTGGACGACCCACCCCGCCGAGGGCGTCATCGACAGGATGATCGACGAATTCGACCGCAAGGGCCGCTCTGGTGGTGCCGGGTTCTACGAGTACGACGAGAACGGCAAGCGCGCCGGCATCTGGCCCGGTCTTCGTGACGCGTTCGACTCGGGAAGCGCGGCGGTGCCGTTCGAGGACCTCAAGGAGCGGATGCTCTTCGCCGAGGCGCTCGAAACCGTCAAGTGCTTCGACGAGGGAGTGCTGACGTCGGTGGAGGACGCCAACATCGGGTCGATCTTCGGGATCGGATTCCCGCCGTGGACAGGTGGCGTCATCCAGTACATCAACCAGTACGAGGGCGGTCTCGCCGGATTCGTCGCTCGCGCTCGCGAGCTGGCCAAGCGGTACGGCGCGCACTTCGAGCCGCCACAGTCGCTTGTGGACAAAGCCGAGAAGGGCGAGATCTTCGAGTGATCGCCTGACGTGAGGGGCCGCCGGGCAGCAGCCCGGCGGCCTTTCTCACAGCATCAGCCTGTCGACGACGATCGCGGTCGCGTTGTCACCGCTGCCGAATGCGCGGGCCGTCGAGACGAGCGCCTTGGCCGTCTCTCCCGCCGCGACGCCATCGGCGAGCAGGGTCTTGACGTGCGCGAGGTCGAGGCTCTTGTGGACCCCGTCCGTGCTCAACAACAGCCGTCCAGCGCCGGCGCTGATCCTCGCCGTCCCGATGTCGGTTTCCTTCGCGGTACGGACGGAATCGGTCACCATGTGTTCCATCTTCGGCGAAGGGGTCACGCCGTGTGCTCGCCAGAACTCGGCGAGCGTGTGGTCGACGGTGATCTGGTGCAGCACGTTGCCGTTCCAGCGGTAGGCGCGGCAGTCGCCGACCCAGGCGATTTCGCAGACCTCGTCCTCGCCGCCGATCGGAGGGAAGACGGCGACGACGGCGACCGCGTCGGCCGCCGATTCCGGGAACTGGGCACGTAGTTCGCGCTGGGCCTTCAGTAGCGCACCCGCGGCGCCGTACCGGGTCGCGGCAGTCGCGGCCGTGCTCGCGGCCAGCCGTGCCGCCCTCGCGGCGAGAAGGTGATCGCCGACGCCGTCGGCCACGGCGAACGCCATTCGGTCCGTGCGTGGATCGGTGTGCGTCGCGACGGCATCCGCGTTGATTTCGCGCGGCCCCTTGTCGCTCGCGGCGTCCGACCGCGTGTGGATGGCCTGTGGAAGGTGCGGTGTAGTCAGCATCGCAGGATCTCCTCGCCGAGTTGGCCGATCCCCCGACGACCGGCCCACTACCCAGTTAACGCCCGAACCGCGTCACGAACTCCAAGAAAATCCTGTGAATAACAGGCGTTATGGTTCGGTGACCATGCACGCCGGGTCGTGCGCCGTGTACAGCGTGGAGAGCAGGGCGGCCAGCTGGCGTTGCTGCGCGGTGGTCAGCGGGTCGAGGAAGTCGGCCTCCGCCTCGCTCAGTCTCGTCAGTGCCTTCTCGACGACCTCGCTACCTTGGCTGCTGAGGCTGACGAGCTGCTTGCGGCGGTCGGTCTCGCTGCGTTCCCTTCTGGCGTAACCGAGTTTCTCCAGCCGGTCGATCACGGCGACCATCGTGGTGCGATCGAGCCCCGATTGCTCGGAGAGGTCGCGCTGAGACTGTGGGCCCGCGCACGCGAAGGCCATCACGCGCAGCTCGCGGCCCGAGATGTCCCATGCGCCCAGTTCCCGCTCGATGCTGCCCTTGACGACGTCGCCGAGCCGCAGCATCAGGTATCCGGTCGTCGAGGCGATCTGCCCGGCCGGGGTTTCCGTGCTCATGACTACCAATGTACGTCATCGCTCGGGATAATCAGGTAGCCTGATCGTCAGTAGAGCTGATTAAATGACTGGAGCCCGGCATGAGCAGTCCAGCAACCACGGCACGGACCGGAACAAACGGGACCGTGCTCGCGGGACGGATCGTCGCGATAGCCGTCGCCGTCCCCACCTTCGTGACGCTTTTCCTCAGGGACAACGTCACCATCGGCAACCTGTTCTTCGTCCCCGACGTGCTGTTGTGCGCGATTCTCGTCGTCGGCGCGTTCCTTCCCGCGCGCCGCGCCGGCGCCGTGCTCGCCTTCGGCTTCACCTTCGCGGCAGGGGTCATCACGACGGCGGTGTTCGACTACGTCGCGCGAGACAGCTTCGGTGAAGGACTGCCGACACTCGTCGTCGCGCTGGCCTGCCTCGTCATGGCGGTGCTGCTCATCGCGCGACTCACCGCGCCACGAGTCCGCCCTGCGGGCTGAAGTACCGTCAGAGCAGCGGAGGCACCATGGCTTCGATCAGGTGCGGGCCCGGCTCTGCGATCGCGGCGGCGAACTGCTCGGCCAGCTCCTCCGCCGTCGTCGCCCTCGTCGCGGGAACTCCCAGCCCCTCGGCGATGGAAACGAAGTTCAGGTCCGGTGTGGACAGATCCAGCAGGCTGTTCGCCTTGGGGCCAGAGCCTTCCGCGCCGACGCGCTGCAACTCCATTCGCAGGATCGCGTATGCCCTGTTGTTGAGGATCACCGTGGTGACGTCGAGGTTTTCGCGGGCCTGCGTCCACAGCGCCGAGATCGTGTAGAGCGCGCTCCCGTCGGATTCGAGGCTGATGACGGGCCGGTCGGGCGCGGCGATCGCGGCGCCGGTCGCGGCGGGGATGCCCTGCCCGATGGCGCCACCGGTGAGCGTCAGCACGTCGTGCCGGGGCGCGCCGGCCGTCGCGGCGGGCAGCAGCAGGCCCGACGTGTTGGCCTCGTCGGAGATGATCGCGTTCTCCGGAAGCAGCGCGCCGATCACGTCGACCCAGTTCTGCGCCGTCAGCTCACCGCTCGGCAGCTCGGGACGCCGGGGCTCGGCGAGCACGGGCTCGGTGTCAGGGGCCACCAGGTCGGCGAGTTGGCTGAGCGCGGCGACCACGTCGTCGGCTCCCTCGGCGAGCGTGTGCACTCCGGCGCCTTCGGGAACGAGGTCGCTTTCCTTGCCGGGATAGGCGAAGAAGGAAACCGGGGACTTCGTGCCCGCGATGATCACGTGCCGCACGCCGTCGAGCTGGTAGGCGACCTGTTCGGCGAGGTAGCCGAGCCGGTCGATGGCAGGAAGGCCCGCGCCCCGCTCCAGTTTTCTGGGGAAGGTCTCGATGAACGGGGTCGCACCGGTCGCGGTCGCGATCCTGCTCGCGGCACGCAGCCCAGCCTCGCGGCACGCGGCGCCGCCGATGAGCAGCGCGGTCGGCTCGCCGGTACCGAGCACTTCCGCGATGGCCTTGACCGTGGTGTCGGCTACCGGTTTCGGCGTGCGGCCTGGTACCGGCGCGCACACCACGCCGCCGTCGCTCCACGAGACGTCGGCGGGAAGGATCAGGGTGGCGACCCTGCCAGGCGCGTCCATCGCGGCCGCGACGGCGGCAGCGGCGTCGGCACCGACATCGGCGGAACTCTCGCTGCGGCGCACCCAGCCTTCGAGTGAACCGGCGACCGCCTCGATGTCGGACTCCAGCGGAGCGTCGTAGCGCTTGTGGTAGGTCGCGTGGTCACCGATCACATTGACGACTGGCGTGTTGGCCCTGCGCGCGTTGTGCAGGTTGGCGAGGCCGTTGCCGAGTCCGGGACCGAGGTGCAGCAGGGTCGCCGCCGGTTTTCCGGCGATGCGGGCGTAACCGTCGGCCGCGCCGGTGACGACGCCTTCGGCGAGCCCGAGCACCCCGCGCATCTCCGGCACCGTGTCCAGTGCGGCGACGAAGTGCATCTCCGAGGTGCCGGGGTTGGAGAAGCACACGTCGACACCCGCGTCGACGAGGGTGCGGATCAGGGACTGAGCGCCGTTCATCATGCTCCTTCTCACCGCGGGCCGCTGGCGTGGCCCCGCTGCCGTTGACTGGGCTATCCGAAGAGGACGCCTGGGTTCAGGATGCCCTTGGGATCGAATGCCTGCTTGATCCGGTGCATCAGTTCGATCTTGACAGGATCCTCCAGCTCGGTGAAGTACTCCAGCTTCGCGCGGCCGATGCCGTGTTCGCCGGAGATGGCCCCGCCCAGTTCCATGCCCACGGCGAAGATGTCGCGCAGCAGACTCGACCGCTTCTCCGGATCCTTCTGGAAGATGCCGAGGTGCACGTTGCCGTCGCCAGCGTGCCCGCAGCCGACGACCCCGGACTCGGTCTTGCCCGCGATTTCCCTTGCCCTCGCGAGGAATTCCGGCATCGTGGAGCGGGGGACGACGACGTCGATGACGTCGTCGGCACCGGCCGCCTTCGCCGTCCAGAACGCCTTTTCCCTCGCCTCGATCAGCTTCCGCGCCGAGCCGCCCTCAAGCACGTAGACGTCGGTCGCGCCGAGTCCGGTGAGCAGTTCGCCGAGCGCGGCGACGTCATCGGAAAGCCGCTGCGCTTCCTTGTTTTCCAATCCGACGACGAGATACGCCTGCGAGGCTTCGCGGACCTCGTCGGGGATGCCGAGCGAGAGTGAAGCGGTGTAGGTGATGGCGGCCATCGTGAGCGCGTCGATGTATTCGAGGATGTGCGGCGCGATGCCGCTTGAGACGACGGACGGCACGGCTGCCATCACGGTGTCGAGGTCGGTGAAGGGGGCGAGTACGGTGGCGCCGTTGCCGAGCCGGGGATGCAGTTTGACGGTCACCTCTGTGGCGAGCGCGAGCGTTCCCTCCGAGCCGATGATGAGCTGGGTGAGGTCGTAGCCGGTCGAGGTCTTCACGATCTTGCCGCCGGTGCGGATGATCTCGCCGGTGGGAAGGGCCGCCTGGAGGCCGAGCACGTTGTTGCGGGTGACGCCGTACTTCACGGCTCGCATGCCGCCCGCGTTGGTTCCGACGTTTCCGCCGACGCTCGCGCTCATCTCGCCGGGGTAGACGGTGTAGCCGAGGCCGCTTTCCGCGGTCAGTTCGTCCAATTCGGACAGTGTGACGCCAGGTTGAACGACGGCGACGTGGTTGGTGGTGTCGATCTCGATGACGGTGTTCATCCGCTCGAAGGAGATCAGGATGCCCTCGGCCGATGGCCTCGCGGCGGCGGACAGCCCGCTTCCCGAACCGCGCGCGGTGACCGGGATGCCGTGCTCGGTCGCGGTGGCCAGTATCGCGGCGACCTCGTCGGCCGTTGCCGGTTTGGCGACGTACCGGGGTTTCTGCCGCTCGCCGACGAGCGCTTCGTCGCCCGCGTACTCGTCGGGAATCGCCTCACCGGTCAGGAAATGTCGTTCGCCGACGATCTCGGCCAGCTTCTGCGCGACGTCACCTTCGGAGCCCATGGGCCAGCAGCCTAGTACGGCGATGGGAGCGAAGGCCATGAAAACTATTCACATATTAGAGGCGGAGCATTTTCGCCGGGGTGGGGCCGACCCGCGCCAACGTGACGGCCCCACCTGGCGTTACATCGTCATCCTCAGACGAGCCAGCCGAGGACGTGCGCCAGGTGCGCCAGCAGGCCGGTGATGATGTCGCCGCCGTACTGGGCGTGCATGGCGAAGAACTGCATTGAGGGGCTCCTTAACAGGAATTGGTTACACGGAAAACGTGCGCGCACTGCTGCTTTCGAAAGCAGAGTCAGGTTTTCAGCGTCGTGATGTGCCTGTCAAAGAGCCCTTCGAGGGCAGGATGGTTACCTGAAATCCTTTCAGGATAAACACGTAAGGCTTTCGTGTTTCCCGGCGGGGCTGGTGATCGCCCGCGCCGGTGACAATCGGTAGCCACCGGCGGGGCGATCACCCGGGGTGATCATGATCTTGATGCGATATTCGGGGTCAACGTTTCACGAACGAGTTAAAGCGTTGCCACGACTGGTGATTCCTTGATCAATACCCGGATGGGTGAGGTCAGGCCCTCGCGTAGCTCATGGTTTCGCCCTCGACGCCCCGCAGCCACAGGTCCTGTGCGGCCTCGGCCATCTCGGCGAGCCCTTCCTCGATCGTGGCGAAAACGTTGCCGGGCACCCATCCGGCGTCCCCGTTGATGAGCAGGTTGTTGCGCCCGTAGAAGATGGCGAGATCGGTGGCGCCCTGATCGCTGTGCGCCTCGCTGCCGTCGTCATAGCCGTAGGCGGGGTTGCCGATCTCCCATGCCTCGAAGCCGAAGTAGACGACATCACCGGGGATCGGCGTGATCGTCGGGTTCTCCCTTCCCGGCTTCGGCTGGGCGAACGGCGGAACCAAGGTGTAGATCTCGTTGCGGGCGTACTTGGCGTGGTAGGCGGAGCCGCTTTGCGGCAGCGCGTCCCACACCGCCTGACACGTCCTCGGTGCTTCCTCGTCGAGCAGCCGTGCTCGGCACGAGACACCACGCTTGTCGAGCGTGATGGTGATGTAACGGGCCACGTGGGTTCTCCTGTGCTGTGAAGGGCTGTGCGGCTACTTCGCGACGGTCTGGACGACGTCGGCCCAGATCTCGCGAGCCTCCTCGATCTGCTCCTCGGTGACGATGAGCGGCGGGATCATGCGCACGACGTTCATGTGGGCGCCACAGGTGAGCAGCAGCAGCCCGCGCTCGGCCGCGGCCTTCTGGGCCGCCTGCGCCGTCGCCGTGTCCGGCTTGCCCTCTGCCGTGGTGAACTCGGTGCCGATCAGCAGACCGAGACCGCGCACGTCGCCGATCGCCTCGGTCTTGTCGCCGATCGCCCTCGCGTGGTCGAGCAGTTGCCTTCCCCGCGCGGCCGCGTTCTCGACAAGGCCCTCGTCCCTGATGACGTCGAGGGTCGCCGCCGCGGCGGCGCAGGAAACCGCGTTGCCGCCGTAGGTTCCGCCCTGCGAGCCCGGCCACGCCTTGGCCATCAGCTCCTTCGAAGCCGCGATGCCGGAAAGCGGGAAGCCGGAGGCGAGTCCCTTCGCGATGAGCACCACGTCGGGCCGGACGTCGAAGTGATCGTGTCCCCAGAACTTGCCGGTACGGCCGAAGCCGGTTTGGATCTCGTCGAGCACGAGCAGGATGCCGTGTTCGTCGGCGCGTTCCCTCAGCCCCGCGAGGAATTCCGTGTTCGCAGGCACGTAGCCGCCTTCACCGAGCATCGGCTCGATGAAGAAGGCCGCCGTCTCCGAAGGCGAGGTCCGCGTCGCGAAGAGGTAGTCGAGCTCGCGCAACGCGAACTCGGTCGCGGTCTTCTCGTCCCAGCCATAGCGGTAGGCGAACGGGAACGGTGCGACGTGCACGCCGCCCATGAGCGGGGAGAAGCCCGCGCTGAACCGGGTGCCCGACGTCGTCATCGACGCGGCGGCGACGGTACGGCCGTGGAAGCCGCCCTCGAACACGACGATGTTCGGCCTTCCGGTGGCCTGCCTGCTCAGCCGCAGCGCGGCCTCGGCGGCCTCGCTGCCCGAGTTGGAGAAGAACAGCGAGTCGAGTCCCGGAGGAAGCACCTCGCCGAGCTTGGCCGTCAAGTCGAGCAGCGGCTTGTGCATCACGGTGGTGTACTGGCCGTGGATGAGCTTGCCGACCTGTTCCTGGGCCGCGGCAACGACCCGAGGGTGGCAATGTCCGGTGCTCGTCACGCCGATACCGGCTGTGAAGTCGAGGTAGCGCCTGCCGTCGGCGTCAAAAAGATAGACGCCCTCGCCGTGGTCGACGACGACCGGCGTGGCCTGCTTGAGGATGGGGGAGAGCTGGGCCATGACGGCGGTCTCCTTCAGGGCGTGGGTGGACCCCGGTGGGGTTGTAGATTGTCAACAATATTCGTAGCATGGCCGTCGTACCGGCGCAATCAGGGACTCAGGGAGCTTGGCACATGAGCACGGTCACCGAATCCGGTGTTGTCGACGCCGTCAACAAAGAGCTGCTCATCGGCGGCAAGTGGACGCAGGCGAAGGAAGGCAAGACCTTCCCCGTCCACGATCCCTCGACGGGAAAGGTGTTGTGCGAGGTCGCGAACGCCTCGAAGGAGGACGGGCTCGCGGCGCTGGACGCCGCGGTCGCCGTGCAGAACGAGTGGGCGGCGACGGCGCCTCGTGAGCGGGGCGAGATCCTGCGAAGGGCCTACGAGAAGCTGATGCAGCGGCAGGAGGAGCTTGCCCTGCTCATGACGCTGGAGATGGGCAAGCCACTCGCGGAAGCGCGGGGTGAGATCGCATACGCCGCCGAGTTCTTCCGCTGGTTCGCCGAGGAGGCCGTGCGCATCGAAGGCGGTTACGCCGTCGCGCCCAACGGCTCGGGCCGGTTCCTCATCGCCAAACAGCCGGTCGGACCCTCACTGCTGATCACGCCGTGGAACTTCCCGATGGCGATGGGTACCCGCAAGATCGGTCCGGCCGTGGCGGCCGGCTGCACGATGGTCATCAAGCCCGCCGCGCAGACGCCGCTCTCGATGCTGGCGCTCGCGCAGATCCTCGCCGATTCCGGACTGCCCGACGGTGTCCTCAACGTCGTCACGACGAAGAGTGCCGGCGGCGTCATGGAGCCGCTCATCAGGGACGGGCGCGCGCGCAAGCTGTCGTTCACGGGGTCGACCGCAGTCGGCCGCAAGCTACTGGAGCAGTGCGCCGACAAGGTCCTGCGCACGTCGATGGAACTCGGCGGCAACGCGCCGTTCCTCGTCTTCGACGACGCCGACGTCGACGCGGCGGTCGAGGGAGCCATGCAGGCCAAGATGCGCAACATCGGCGAGGCGTGCACGGCGGCCAACCGGTTCTACGTCCAGCGCGGGATCGCGGAGGAGTTCTCCCGCAAGCTCACCGAGCGGATGTCGGCGCTGCCCATCGGAAGGGGAACGGAGGACGGCGTCGTCGTCGGACCGCTCATCGACGAGGCCGCGATCCAGAAGGTGAGTGAACTCGTCGCCGACGCGGCACAGCGGGGGGCGAAGGTGCTCACCGGTGGTGCCACTGTGGACGGACCGGGAAACTTCTACCAGCCGACCGTGCTCACCGATGTTCCCGGCGCGGCGAGGATGGCGAGCGAGGAGATCTTCGGGCCCGTCGCGCCGATCGCGATCTTCGACACCGAGGACGAAGTCGTCGACAAGGCCAACGACACCGAATTCGGGCTCGTGAGCTACGTGTTCACCAGCGAGATCAAGCGCGCGATCCGGGTCAGCGAACGGCTTGACACCGGCATGGTCGGCCTCAACCAGGGCATCGTGTCCAACCCGGCGGCCCCGTTCGGCGGAGTCAAGCAGTCGGGTCTCGGCAGGGAAGGCGGAACCGTGGGGATCGACGAATTCCTTGAGACGAAGTACATCGCGGTGAGCCTGTGAGCGAGCGTAACTACCGTATAGCGTCCATACCCGGCGACGGAATCGGCGTCGACGTCCAGGTCGAGGCGAGGAAGGTACTCGACACCACCGCGGGCCGGTACGGCTTCGGTCTTGACTGGACGGAGTTCGACTGGAGCTGCGAGCGCTACACCCAGACCGGGACGATGATGCCGGAGGACGGCATCGAGCGGCTCTCGGCCTTCGATTCGATCTTGCTCGGCGCCGTCGGATTTCCCGGCGTACCCGACCACATTTCCTTGTGGGGCCTGCTGATTCCGGTGCGAAGGGCGTTCCTCCAGTACGTCAATCTCAGGCCGGTGAAGCTGTTGCCTGGAACCACCTCCGCGCTCGCGGGCAGGAGCGCGGCCGAACTGGAGATGGTCATCGTCAGGGAGAACTCCGAGGGCGAGTACTCCAAGCTCGGCGGCAGGCACAACGAGGGGCAGCCGGGCGAGTTCGTGTTGCAGGAGTCCGTTTTCACCAGGGTCGGGGTCGAGCGGATCATCAGGTACGCCTTCGAACTCGCGACGACGAGGACGGGAAGGGTGTGCTCGGCGACCAAGTCCAACGGCATCATCCACACGATGCCGTTCTGGGACGAGGTCTTCGCCGAGGTCGCCGCCGACTACCCGGGGGTCAGCAGCGAGCAGACGCACATCGACGCGCTCGCGGCGAGGATGGTGCAGCAGCCCGACCGGCTCGACGTCGTCGTGGGGTCCAATCTGTTCGGCGACATCCTCAGCGATCTCGCCGCGGCCGTCACGGGCGGGCTCGGCATGGCACCGTCTGGCAACATCAATCCCGAGGGCACGTATCCCTCGATGTTCGAGGCGGTGCACGGTAGTGCCCCGGACATCGCGGGCAAGGGCATCGCCAATCCGGTCGCACAGATTCTCGCGGCCGCGATGATGCTCGAACAGCTCGGTGAAAGCGAGGCAGCCCAGGCGATCAACGCCGCCGTCGAGAAGGTTCTCGGCGACGGCGCGGTCGCGACTCCCGACCTCGGCGGCAAGGCGACGACCGCGCAGCTCGGTTCCGCTATCGCCGGGGCGCTCGCGTAGCGGGCCTTTCGGATCCGCCCATGGAATTGCCGACCTTGACGATCAGCAAGGTCAGCAGGCACAGCGCGGTGGCGATCAGTGCACTCATGATCGCCACCGTGCCGTAGCCCTCTTCGCCCGGATCCAGGAACGGGTACGGATACCAGTGAATGATCGGCCCGCGAACCAGTGTGATCACCAGGTAGGCCGCTGGAAAAGCCAGCCAGCGCAGCGCCTGGCGCACCGAGATGTGTTCGCGTGGCGGGTCGAGTAGCCAGTCCACCGCGACGAGAAACGGGACGGCCACGTGGAAGACCCAGTTGGCGTAAGGCGGTGTCTGGGTGTCGATTCCGCTCAACAGCCCCGCGTACACGATTCCCGTCGTCACCATGTACAGCACGGAGGCACCCCTGACCGTGCCGGGAACCGGAACCAGCACTCCCGCCGCGAGGACGAGCGCGGCGAAGATGTTGGAGAGCACCGTGAAGTAGCCGAAATGGGTCGCCGCGTTGAACCGGGGCGACAGCTCTCCGATCACGGAGAACTCGGCGGAGAGCACCAGAAGGAAGCCGACGAATCGCAACAACACGAGCAGGTGGGACCTGAAGCTCGTCACGATGTCCAGGTAACCGCCCACCGTCTGGCTCGGCCAGCCGGATCGCGCTGGTTGGCCCGATCGCTTGACATGGCTGTCGTTTCGCGCGGAAGGCGCGGTCAGCGCCTCAGCCCGTGAGTTCCGGCTCCCCGTCGGAGGGCGGCAGCTCGGGAGCGGGCCCGAGGTAGAGGCTGGTGCCGGGAGCGAGCCGCTGCACGGCGTCGTCCATGTGGGCTTCGAGCAACGCGAGCAGGTCTTCCTCCCTTCCCGCGCGCAACGCTTCGATGATCATGTTGTGCTCGGCGACCCGCTCGTCGACGTCCTGGTAGTTCTTGCGGTAGGTACCGTGCAGCGCGGAAAGGCACATCCTGGTTTCGATGAGCAGGGTGCGCGCCATGCGGGCGAGCCTGCGGCTGCCCGAAGCCTCGATGAGCGCTTCGTGGAAGCGCAGGTCGGCCTCGGTGAGCGCGGTGGGATCGTCCTGCTTGTCGGCCTCGGCCATCGCCGCGACGGCCTGGTCGAGAACGACCGCCACCCGCTCCCTGTCGAAGCTGCGCACGATCCGCGTCGCCGCGGCCCTTTCCACTGCCGACCTCGCCGCGTAGACGTCGTAGACGTCGCCGGGTTCGAGGTCGATCACGAAGAGGCCGCGATGTCGTTCGCTGCGCAGCAGCCCCTCGGAGACCAGCCGCTGCATGGCTTCGCGTAGCGGGCCGCGCGACACCTGAAACCTCGCGGCGAGGTCGGTTTCGCCGAGCTGGGCGCCGGGCGGCAGCGAGCCGGTCATGATCGCGTCCCTGAGCTGGCGCGCGATGATGGCGGCTGTGGATTCCCTGTTGACGGGTTCGATGTCGGCGAACATCCGCTACGCGCCCTCCTGATGGAACAGGGCGCCGAGCCCCTGAACTCGCGGGGTTGCTCCCGCCAGACGTAGACCTTCCCACACGGTGACCTGGTTGGCGGTGAGTACCGGCTTGCCAAGCCGCTGCTCGACGGTGTCGATCAGGGACAGCGTCCGCATGGCCGTGTCGGGAACCAGAACCGCGTCGGCTTCGGGGTGATCCCTGCTGACGATCAACTCGACGACGGCGTCGGGGGAGAGTTCTCCGACCTCGGCCGCGGTGTCGATGTCGGCTGCCGACATCGACAGCACCTCGACGCCGCCTCTGCCGAGGAATTCGACGAACAGCGTCGAGACGTCGTCAGGGTAGCTCGCGGCGACGGCCACTTTGCGAAGCCCGAGCGCGGCGGCGGCCCTGACGAACGCGAACGACGTGCTCGATGCGGGCAGTCCTCCCGCTGCCGCCGAGAGCTTGGCGACCTGTTCGGCGGCACCGTCCCAGCCGTAGACGAAGCTTCCGCTCGTGCATGCCCACACCACGGCGGCCGGGTTGTGCGGGGCCAGCAGCGCGGCTCCCTCCGCCAGCCGTGCGGGGCTGCCGAGGTCGAGCAGTTCCGCGACGGCGTGTAGGTCGGTGCCGTAGATGTGCTCGACGGGCAGCGCGACGTCTCCGCCGAGCAGTTTCTCGGCGAGCGGGTAGTCGTCCTCTGCGGCGTGATCGGGGTAGATGAACCCGGCGACGAGTGGTTTCGCGGTCGTCTCCGGACCGGGCGACGCGGGCGTTCCAGTCAAGCTACACCTCCAGTAGGATTGTCAACAATCCTAATAGAACAGGTCAGGATATCTCGCGCAACCATTTGCCTGGACCGACGATCGGCAATCGCATGCGCTTGAGGCAGGCCCACATGGTGAGCTGGTTCGCGGTCAGCACCGGCTTCCCGAGCGCGGCCTCAAGCGGATCGATGACGTCGTAGGTCGGCAGGTTCGTGCAGCTCACGAAGATCGCCTCCGCGTCGTCGTGGTTCGCCGCGAGGATGCGTTCGGCGATCGTGCGGTAGCTGACCTTCCAGATGCCGCCGCCGAGTCCGAGATGGTCGCTCGACACCGTGTGCACGCCGAGTTCTTCAAGGAACTCGTGCAGTTTTCCGGTGAGGTCGGCGTCGTAGGGCGTCAGCACCGACACCTTGTCCAGGTTGAGGTCGACGAGCACCTCGGCGAGCGCGCCCGACGTGGTGACGGCCGTGGGCGCGCCCGCGTCGCAAATGGCCTTGCGCAGCGATCGTTCGGCGTCGACACCGCTCACGAAACTGCCCGAGGTGCACAGGTACGCGACGACCTCCGGCTCGACGTGCAACACGTCGCGGGTCGCGGCCGCGAGATGCTGCGCGTTGCTCACCAGGTGCGCCATCTCCATGCTCACCGGCACCGGTTCGTAGGGGGTGCGGGCGAGGTGCAGCGAGACTTCCATAGGGACCCAGCGCCACAACTCGCGCTCCAGCGCGAGGTCGAACGGCGCGATGACGCCGATCCCGCGCTGCGCGAGGGGTCCCTCGAATGCTGGGAAGTCCAGTGCCGCGAAATCCAAGGCTCGACCTCCGGGGGGAAGGGGGTGGGGGCTGTTGAAGAAGTGCCTCCGGGGTGACTCCTCGGATTGTTGACAATCATACGACCGGCTCATACCGTGTCAACGTGAGTGGCACGGATTTCCCGGTGCTGGCGGTGCTCAGTGGCGAAAAGCACCCCCCGGACATGCACCCCATCGAACAATCGGCGGTCGTTCGTTACACCGACGCCGCGGGGCTGGCTGACGCTCTGCGGGACGCGGACGCGCTCTTCGTCTACGACTTCCTCTCCACGGCTGTTCCCGGTGCGTGGCACGGCTCCAACCGCTTGCGCTGGTTGCACATCGCCAGCGCGGGCGTCGACCCCGTGATGTTCCCCGCTCTTCGCGAAAGCGATGTGGTCCTGACCAATTCGCGAGGGGTGTTCGACGACTCCATCGCCGAGTACGTGCTCGGCACGATCCTCGCGTTCGCGAAGGACCTCCCCGGCTCACTGCGGCTACAGCAGCGCAGTACATGGCAGCACAGGGAGACCGAACGGATCGGCGGCCGTTCGGCCCTCGTCGTCGGAACCGGTCCCATCGGAAGGTCCATTGCTCGCCTGCTGAAGGCCGCGGGCCTGAGGGTGAGTGGCGCTGGCCGCACCCCGCGCGACGGCGATCCCGACTTCGGTGAGGTCCGGCCATCGACCGAACTGGGCGACTACGTCGGTGAGTTCGACTATGTCGTCGCCGTCGCGCCGTTGACCGAACAGACGAAGGGCCTCTTCGACGCGAACGCTTTCGCCGCGATGCGCGAGAGCGCCCGGTTCATCAACGTCGGCAGGGGAGAGCTCGTCGTCACCGGCGATCTCGTCGACGCGCTTCGGGAAGGCAGGATCGCGGGCGCGGCCCTCGACGTGTTCGACACCGAGCCCCTGCCGGTCGAAAGTCCGCTGTGGACGATGGATAACGTGCTCGTGTCACCTCACATGTCGGGCGACGTCGTCGGCTGGCGCAACGCGCTGGTCGAGGTGTTCGCGGACAATTTCTGGCGGTGGCGCGCGGGACAGCCGCTGCGCAATGTCGTTGACAAGCGTCTCGGATACGTTCCCTCGACCAACTGACGCGAACACCGAGGAGAGACATGCCAGATACCCCACCCATGCTGACCGCGAGCGAACTCGTCGCAGCCTATTCCTCGGGCGAACTCTCGCCGGTTGAAGCGACGAGGGCCTCGCTGCACGTCATCGAGCAGCGCGACGCCGACTACAAGGCTTACACCCTCGTCGACCCTGAGATCGCTCTCGATCAGGCGCGCGCGTCGGAGGAACGGTGGCGGGAGGGCAATCCGATCGGTTTGCTCGACGGTGTTCCCTCGTCCATCAAGGACATGTTTCTCAGCCAGGGCTGGCCGACGCTGCGCGGTTCCCTGTGCATCGAAAGGGAACAGGCTTGGGAAGTCGACAGTCCGGTCACGGCGAGGATGCGCGAGAACGGTCTCGTGCTGCTCGGCAAGACGTCGACACCCGAGCTCGGCTGGAAGGGGGTCACCGACAACCCGCTCGACGGCATCACCCGCAACCCGTGGAACCCCGCGCTGACCCCAGGCGGATCGAGCGGCGGCAGCGCCGTCGCCGTCGCGACGGGCATGGGTGAGTTGTCGGTCGGCACCGACGGTGGCGGTTCCGTGCGTATTCCCGCCGCGTTCTGCGGAATCGTCGGCTTCAAGCCGACGGCGGGCAGGATCCCGCTCTATCCGGCGAGCCCGTTCGGGCCGCTCGCCCACGCGGGCCCGATGGCCCGCTCGGTCGACGACGTCGCCTTGCTGCTCGACGTGCTGGCGACGCCGGATCCCCGCGACCCGGCCGCGCTGCCGCCTCCCGTCGGTACCTATCGCGAGGCGGTCCGCAGGGATGTCCGAGGTATCCGCGCGGCGTATTCGCCCGCGCTCGGCTACGTTGACGTCGATCCCGAGATCGCGAAGATCGTCGCGGGCGTCGTCGCTTCGCTCGCCGAGGCTGGGCTCGGTGTCGAGGAGGTCGATCCCGGTTTCGACGATCCGGTCGAGGCATTCGAGGTGCTGTGGGCGACGGGTGCCGCGAAGTGGCTCGACTCGTTCCCCGAGGGTTCGGAGGAGCGGATCGACCCCGGGCTGCGTGAGGTCTGGCGGCAGGGCAAGACCTATTCCGCGAGCGACTACCTTGAGGCAACGGCGGTGCGAGCCGCCCTCGGCATCCACATGGGAGAGTTCCACACGCGGCACGATGTGCTGATCACGCCCACCATGCCAATCCCGCCGTTCGAGGTGGGCCACGATGTTCCGAAGGGGAGCGGGCTCACGAGCTGGCCACAGTGGACGCCGTTCAGCTACCCGTTCAACATGACGCAGCAGCCCGCCATCAGCGTTCCGGCGGGGTTCACCTCGCACGGCCTTCCCGTCGGGTTGCAGATCGTCGGCCCCCGGCACTCGGATGATCTCGTCCTCGCGGTCGCGAAGCTGGTCGAGGAACTGCGGCCGTGGCCGACCGACCGTCCGGCAGGCGAACCGCGCTGACCCGAACCCTGGCTCGGGCCCGGTCGGGGGCAGGTCGGGCCCGAGCCCGGTCCCGGGCAGGGCCGGGGGCCTGAGCCGAGCCGGGCCGGGGCAGGTCGGCGAGTCCAGTCGCGAGTCCCCCGCCCAGGTCGCCGAGTTCTGCACCCAGGTCGCCGAGTTCTGCGTCCGGGTCGCCGAGTTCTGCATTCAGGGCGTCGAGATCCGCGTTCGGAACGGTGAGATCTGCGTCCGGATGGTGAGACCGGCGTTCGGGGCGCCGAGATCTGCGTCCAGGTCGGCGAGTTCTGCGTTCCGGTTGCCGAGTTCTGCATTCAGGGCGGTGAGATCTGCGCCCGGGCGGTGGTGTGACTTGCCGCCGTCCGGAACTGCGTCGGTATCCGAAAGGTCAGCATGTCCGTGGCGTTCCGTCCGGTCCGTTCGTCGTGACCGAACCGGCGCGGACTCTCGTGGTCTGGGATTGCGCATCTCGCTGTCGAGACCGCGGATTTCGGTGACGCGACCGGAGCGCGGATCTCGGCAACCTGACTGCGGATTTCGGTGACCGGAGCGCGGATCTCGCGCTCCTGGCTGCGCGTCTCGGCGTCCTGACTGCGGATGTCGCCGTTCCGAGCGCGGATGTCGATGTCCTGGGTGCGGATCTCGGCGTCCTGGGCGGGGGACTCGCGCACGACACGCGGCACGGGCACGGGCACCTCGGGCACCTCGGGCACCTCGGGCACCTCGGGCACCGGGGTCGCGCTACTTGGTCGCGTACTCCAGTTCGGCCAGCGCTGTGTCCAGGTGCACCAACAGTCGCTGTAGGTGCGGCACGCTTCGCCTGCAACCGGTGATACCGAAGTCGAGGTTGTCGCCGTTGTTGGTCAGCGTGATGTTGAGCGCCTGACCGTCGAGCAGCACCGAAGCGGGATAAATGCCGTCGAGGCTCGCGCCGTTCCAGTACATCTGTTTGCGCGGCCCCGGCACGTTCGAGATGACGATGTTGAACGGTGGCCGGGTGTTGTTGACGAATCCCGGCACGGGCGACGCCCCCAAGGGCGCGATGTTGACAGCCGACAGCAGCAGTACCTGAAGCGGGGTGAGCTGCTTGAAGATCCGCTTGCCCTCACTCATCGACCTTGCGATGACCGCGAGCCGCTGCGCCGGATCGGCCTGATCGGTTCCCAGGTTGCACAGCAGGGCGCCGATCTGGTTTCCTTGCGCCTCCTCCGTGTCCCTCTTGCCGCGCAGTGACATGGGAACCATGGCGACAAGCGGGGCGTCGGGAAGGGCTCGCTGCTCGATGAGGTAGTCGCGAAGGGCACCGGCGCACATCGCGAGCACGACGTCGTTGCGGGAGACACCCGCGTTGGTCGCGACCTGCCGCACTCGCTCCACCGGCCACGACTGCGCCGCGAACCGGCGGGCGCCACCGATCGGCACGTTCAGCATGGTCTTCGGCGCCTGTAGCGGCAGTGTCAGCGCGTGCTCCCTGAACGCTTCGTTGGCGACCCTTGCCGCTGCCTGCGGAACACCGGCCAACTGCCTCGCGGAATTCCTGGTCAGCCGCAACAAGGACCCCGGCCCGGAGCCATTGCCCGAAGCCGCCGGAGACCCCGAAGACCCCGAAGACTTCGTGCTCGCCCACGGCGCGGGGTCGGCGAGACCGGGATCCGGGCTGTCGCTGAGCGTGCTCTGGAGTTGGCGCAACGCCGAAACCCCGTCGAGCAGGGCATGGTGGATCTTGGTGTACATGGCGAACCTGCCGTCGTTGAGACCCTCGATGAGGTGGATCTCCCACAACGGCCGGTGCCGGTCGAGCAGGGTGCTGTGCCAGCGTGAGGTCAGTTCGAGCAGTTCCCGCACGCGCCCCGGCCGCGGCAGCGCGGAATGCCGGAAGTGGTAGTCGAGGTCGAGTTCGGCATCTGTCGCCCAGGCCAGGTAGCCCATGGTGTTGACGGGCCGAGCGGGGCGCCGCCGGAACAGGGACCGCATGCTCGCGCTGTCGAGCATCTTCTGCCGCAGTTCGCTCAGGTAGTCGGGTCCCGCGCCGTCAGGGGGCGTGAAGAGTTCCAGCCCACCGACGTGCATGGGATGTTCTCGGGTTTCGATCAGCAGGAACATCGAGTCCGTCACGGGCATCATCGGCATCACGGTCACCCCTGCTTCACTATGCCGGTATTTCCACACCGGAAGGGGAGAGTCTACGGACTAGCCTTGCTGGTATGACCATTCCGACTGATCCGGAGACCGGCGAGTTTTATCGCGCCCCCAACCGATTCGCCGATCGTATTACCATCGACGGCAGGTATGGTTGGCCGGTCGAGCAGGGCCGTTACCGCCTTGTGGTGAGCAGGGCGTGCCCGTGGGCGAGCCGGGCATTGATCGTGCGCAGGCTGCTCGGCCTTGAGGAGGCCATCTCCGTCGCGGTGGCCGATCCGATCCAGGACGAGCAAAGCTGGCGATTCACGCTCGATCCCGGTGACAAGGACCCCGTGCTCGGCATCAAGTATCTGCACGAGGCGTATTACCGCGCCGATCCCGATTACCAGGGCGGCATCAGCGTTCCGGCGATCGTCGACGTGCCTAGCGGCAAGCTGGTGACCAACGACTATCCGCGGATCACGCTCGATTTTTCGACCGAATGGACCAGTTTTCACAGGGAGGGCGCCCCCGATTTGTATCCGGAGGCGTCGCGCGACGAGATCGACGAGGTCAACCGCGGCGTCCACGCCGACGTGAACGCAGCCGTCTACGAGGCGGGTTTCGCGTCGAAGCAGCCCGCCTACGAGGAAGCCTACGGCCGGTTGTTCGCACGGCTCGACGCGCTTGAGGAGCGCTTGAGCGGACAGCGTTACCTCGTTGGGGACACGATCACCGAAGCGGACATCCGGCTGTTCACGACGCTGGCCCGGTTCGACGCCGTGTATCACGGGCACTTCAAATGCAATCGCGGCAAGCTCACCGAACTGCCCGCGCTGTGGGCATACGCGCGAGATCTGTTCCAGACTCCCGGATTTGGCGACACGGTCGATTTCGATCACATCAAACGGCACTACTACCAGGTTCACGAACAGGTCAATACGACTCGGATCGTTCCCAAAGGTCCAGACCTATCGGGCTGGGCGACGGCGCACGGGCGCGAGGCGCTCGGCGGAAAACCGTTCGGCGACGGTACGCCTCCGCCGCCCCCTCCGGAGCAGGAGACCCTTCCGCCCCAGTGGTGAGCATCCTCGTATCCTCGGCGAGTGGGCCAGACCGGAGCGCGACGACTCGTGGACGTCTTGACGGAACTCGATGTCGATGTCGCCTTCGGCTTACCAGGCGTGCACAACCTGCCCATCTGGGACGCGATCGCGGCTTCGGACATCCGGCTCATCGGGGTCAGGCACGAGCAGGCGGCGGGCTACGCGGCTGATGGTTACGCGAGAACCACCGGAAAGCTCGGCGTCGCGCTCGTCACAACGGGCCCCGGTGCCGCCAACACGATCGGCGCCATCGGGGAGGCCAAGGCGTCCGCTTCCCCGGTGTTGCTCATCGCGACCGACATCCCTTCGACGTTGCGCAGGCAGGGCACCGTGCGCGGGGTGCTGCACGAGTCGAGCGACCAGCAGGCCCTTTTCGCGCCGGTGACCAAGGAGACGTTCGTCGTCGATCATCCCGACGCGATCGGGCCGGTCGTGCGCAGGGCGGCGAGGGTGGCGGCGCGACCGCAGAGCGGACCGGTCTACGTCGGCATTCCCACCGACTTCCTGCGCGCCGAAGCCACCGACGGCAGCGCTTCCGAACCGACGGAGCAGTTCCACCCCGTCCTCAACGAGGACATCGACAAGGCGAGAGCGGCGCTGATCGCGGCGCGGCGCCCGCTGATCTGGGCAGGCGGCGGAGCTCTCCGTTCCGGCGCGGGACCGGCGATCGGCCAGTTGGCCGAACATCTCGCCGCGCCGATCATCACGACGTTCGCCGCGCGAGGCATCGTGCCTCCGGACCATCCGTGCAGGGCCTCGAACCCCGTACACACACCGGAGGTCGGCGCGCTGTGGGACGAAGCCGACGTGGTACTCGCCGTCGGTACCGATTTCGACGGCCTGATGACGCAGAACTGGCTGATGCCGCAACCGCCGACGCTGATATCGGTCAACGTGGACGCCGCCGACGCGGCCAAGAACTACCAGCCCGATCTGCTGCTGCTCGGCGACGCGCGCCAGTTGGTCGAACGATTGTTGGCGGGCACTCCGCTGAAGGAGGGAATCGACGCGCTCAGTCGCAGGCTCGACGAGATCGAGGTCCGGGTTCGCCGCAGGGTGCGCAAGGAGGAGCCGCAGGCAGCCGAGTTTCTCGCCGCTCTCGCCGAGACACTGCCCGACACCTCGGTGCTGGTGACGGACATGTGCGTCGCAGGCTACTGGGTCGGCGGCTTCTACCGGGTCGCGGCGCCGAGAAAGCTCGCCTACCCGATGGGCTGGGGCACGCTGGGCTTCGGTTTCCCCGCCGCGCTGGGTGTCGCCGCGGCGGGGAAAGGGCGCGCGGTGTGCATCACCGGCGACGGCGGTTTCCTTTACGGCTGCGCGGAATTGGCGACGGCCATCCAGGAAGGCCTGCCGGTCACGGTCGTGATCGTCGACGACGGCGGCTACGGCATGTTGCGCTACGACCAGTCGCTGGCAGGACTGGCCCACAACGGAGTCGACCTCGCGACCCCGGATTTCGTCGGCCTCGCGAAGTCGTTCGGTGTCTACGCCGACAGGGTCGACGGTTTCGGAAGGGCGTTTCGCAGGCTGCTGAGGGAGTTCACCCGCGCGGACGAGCCGAATGTGCTCGTCGTCAACGCGGAGCTGCGGCCTCCGCTGAACACATCGCCCCGCTGGTACCGGCAGAGCGGTTGATGTCGTACCGGTCCCGCACAATGAAGGCATGAACGACGTGAACGACGACACCGACCTCCCCGAGCGGGTTCTTCGCGATTCGGCGACCATCGCGGTCGTGGGGCTGAGCCGCGACCCGGCGAAGGCCGCGCACGCGGTGCCGTCGGCGATGCAGGCCGCCGGGTTCAGGGTCATTCCCGTGCACCCCAGCGCGGATGTACTGCTCGGCGAACGCGTGTACCGGTCGTTGCGCGACATTCCGGAGCCCGTCGATGTCGTCGAGGTGTTCCGGCCGGCCGACGAGGCGCCAGGTATCGCGGCCGACGCGGTGCGAATCGGTGCTCGCGCGCTCTGGTTGCAGCAGGGCATCGTCTCCGGGCAAGCGCGAACCATCGCGGAGGAAGGCGGGCTGAGCTACGTCGAGGACAGGTGCATGGCCGTCGTCAGGGCGATAGCGCAGATCCACAAGTAGCAAGGCGTTTCGCGGTTGTGGCCGGTGTGACGAGAAGGCGGGTAACCTGAGCTGATGCCGTTCCGTTGACGCACTTCACCGATACCTGAGCAAGCGCGCCCGCTCGTCCGGCTGATCCGCTGGTGGGCGCTTTTCGCGGACCTCGTCCCGCTGTATCCGCTGTATGCGTTGCTCTTCGCCGACTCCGGCCTTTCCGAAGCGGAGATCTCGGCGTTGTTCGCGCTGTGGTCTGTCGTCGGTGTCGTCGCGGAGGTACCGACCGGTGCGCTGGCCGACCGGTTCTCCCGTCGCTCTTCGCTCGTCGCCGGTGGCGTTCTGCAGGCTGCCGGTTACCTGCTGTGGACGGCGTGGCCGGGTTTCACCGCCTTCGCGGCGGGATTCGTGCTGTGGGGACTCGGTGCCACGCTCGTGTCTGGCGCACTGGAGGCGCTGATTTACGACGGCCTGGCCGAGGTGGGTGCCCAGAAGCACTTCACTCGCGTCTACGGCCAGGTCAACGCGCTGGAGTTGATCGCACAGATTCCCGCTGCCGGAGCCGCGACCGTCCTTTTCGTATCCGGTGGATTCGAACTCGTCGGATACGCCAGTGTCGGCATGTGCCTTCTCGCTTCGGCGATCGCGGCGCGCCTTCCCGAGCCCGAGCGTAGCCAGGACTCCGAACCTGAGCGGGGGTACTTCACGACCCTGCGATCCGGCGTCGTCGAGGCGGTCAGCACTCCAGGGGTCAGGGGCGTCGTCGTTGTCGTTGCGCTGCTGACCGCTGTCGACGCGATTGAGGAGTACTTTCCTCTGCTCGCCCACGGCTGGAATGTTCCGGCGAGCTGGAATCCGCTCGCCGTCGTCGGTATCGCCATCGCCGGTGCGGCCGGAGCGGCGATGGCGGGGCGGTGGGCCACCCCGGGTGCTCGCACGCTCGCGGTGACGCTCGGCGCGGGCGCGCTGGCGCTCGGCGGATCCGGCTTGCTTGCGGGACCAGCAGGGCTGGCCGGTGTTGCCCTGTTCTATGGCCTTTACCGAGCCGTGCTCGTCGTCGGCAACGCACGCCTGCAAGAGCGCATCCGGGGCGAGGCGCGGGCGACGGTCACGTCGGTGTCGGGGCTGTGCGCCGATCTGGCCTCGCTGGTGTTGTTCGGCGTGTGGGCACTTGGCGGGCTTGCCGCCTCGGTGGTGCTCGTCGTCGTTGTCGCCGTCGCGCTGCCGTTCGGCTTGCGGCGGGAACGGGCTCCCCTTTCCCCCGGCGATCATTCGTAGGACCACCGGGGGTCGTGGGGAGCCCGCCCGTGCCGCGAACGCGGATCTCGTCGTCCCGAGTGCGGATCTCGGCGTCCTGGGCGGGGGACTCGCGGGTCAGGAGGTGTGCCGCCCCAGCCGGAACACGACTTCCTCGCTGTACCGGTTGGTGCCGTCCCGCTCGTCACCGAGGTAAAAGTGCGTCGCCATGCTGCGCTCGTCCAGGTCGAACACCGTGCGCCACAGCGTGCGCACCGGGTACGCGCCCGCGTTGCGCGAGTCGAACGCGACCTCGTCGAGCGCGTCGCGCACCGCGCCTGCCGACATCGGACCCGACTTGGTGCGGTCCCTGATGGTCTCCAGCCGCTCGTACGTGCGCACCGTCTCGTCGTTGTCGGCGGGAGGGTTCTCCGGATCGTGCCGCCGGTGCAGCAGATGGTTCGTCACGCACAGCGCCTCCCCGTCGGCCGGAACGATGTGCTCGCTGCCGTCCGGTCCCGTCTCCCACACGAAGGCGTCGCCGTGCCGGTCGGCGATCAGGTAGTGCAGCGGGGTACCGAGGTCGTACTGCTTGGCGGCGAGCAGCGCCCGCTGTGCCTGCTCGACGTTCTCGCACGTGTCCAGAACGAACCGGGGAAGCTGGGCCGACCCGATGCCGACCTGCGGTCCCGCGTCGGATGGCTCGCCAGCTGTCTCCATGTCGGCGATGAGCAACGCCACCGCCAGGCCGTGCTCGTTGACGCCCTCCATGCAGCCGTCGAGTTCGTTCATCGTGATGAGCGTCGTCGCCGGCGCGTCGTCGGGGACGCTCGTGATGACGTAGGGCCGTGAGGCGGCAGGCAGGCTGCCGTCCTCCGCTGCCGGTTCCCCGGAGATCATCGCGAAGAGCTGCGACCAGCCGACCGTGAAGAAGTCGTAGTTGCGGCCGAGGAAGCCGTGTCCCTCCCGCGTCGCGGACGGCGCGCACCAGGTCGCCGTGCACGCGGAACCGCCTGGAACCGTCGCGACGTCGTCCAGCTGGACCTGTGCCGCTTCCACGGTCGTGCCGAGTGCCGCCGCCGCACCTTCCATCCGTGCCCTGTGCTGTGGCCAGTACCGCTCGAACCAGGCAAGCCGCGCGCGGTTCTTGACCGGGTCCGCCCTCGACGGCCGCCAGCCGCCACGCTCGTAAGCCTCCTCGGCGAGTGCCCTGCCGATCTCGGTCTGGTTTCCGGTGACCTTCAGGTGCCGCACCAGCATGAAGTCGTCGGCGCTCCCCGCGACGACCTCGGTTTCGATCCCCATGTTCTTTCCTTTCCTAATGGTTTCCCGGATGGGTTCAGCGAGTGGTGCCGGGTTCGCGCCACATGGGCCACAGCGTCGGGCCGTCAGGCAGGTGAACGGGCTCGCCGAGGTCGGCGAAGCCGTGCCGCAGGTACAGCTGCCTGCTGCCTGCCGTGCTCGCTTCGAGGTAGGAACCGACGCCCTCGGCGTCGGCACGGGCGAGGCCGTGCCGCAGCAACACCGAGCCGAGACCGGTTCCCTGCGCGCCGGGGACGACTCCCATGACGGCGAGGTAGTGATGCGCGGATCCGGTCGGGTGCCTTTCGGCAAGGTGCTCGCCGGCGATGGCGAGCCGTGCCGCGTTGTCACCGAAGGCGGCTTCGGTGTCCCCTGTGTCTCCCGCGTCTTCGATGTCCCCGAAGGGGGACTGGCCCGGCGCGAGCGACAGCCAGATCGCGGCGGCCTCGCCCGTCCCCAGCAGGGTCGTTTCGGCGCGGGGGTGGCTCAGCAGCGGAAGGTAGAACCGCGTCTGGAGGTCGTCCCTCGTCGCGGGGTCGGGAAACAACCAGCCCACGAAGGGGTCGGCTGCGAAGGCAGAGCGGAGTACGGCCAGCGTTTCGTCCCGGTCGGTGCCGGCTGCGACCCGAACGCTTTCGTACGTTGTTCGCGAGTTCATGCGTACAACGTTCCCACTGCCTTGCTTCAGATGCTTTATTTCGCGCATTTCCCCCGATTATTGTTATTGAATGTCCTAGCCAGGGTGGGATTTGGACTAGTACAATCGGGCGTCATGGCAACGAGTGCTCCGCCGTATCGCCGGATCGTCGACGACATCCAGGCCCGCATCGAGGCCGGTGAGCTGGTGGCCGGTGACCGGCTCCCGCCCATCCGGCACACCGCGCGGCAGTGGGGCGTGGCCGTCGCCACCGCGACGAAGGCGATGGCCGTGTTGCGCGACCAGGGGCTCGTCGAAGCGAGAGTGGGATCGGGAACCGTGGTGAGTCCCATTGCCGGAGCGCGCTCGGCAGCGCGGGTCATGCCGCGCAGGCCGCCGGAACCGTTGCCGGGCAGAGCGGGGGTAGGCCGCGCGCACATCGTGCACGCGGCGATGCGCATCGCCGACTCCGAAGGGCTTGAGGCGCTGTCCATGCGAAGGCTCGCCGCCGAGCTCGGCATCGGCGCGATGTCGGTGTACCGGCATGTCGCTGGCAAGGACGAGCTGGTCGAGCTGATGGCCGACGTGACATTCGCGTCGCGGCCGATGCCCGAACCCGGCCCCGAGGGCTGGCGCGCCAAACTCGAACTCTGCGCACGCGAGCAGTGGGAACTGTGCACGCGGCATCGCTGGTTGCCGAGGGTCATCTCGCTGACCAGGCCGCTGTTGATGCCCAACGCCATGGCGCACACGGAATGGGCACTGCGGGCCATCGAAGGTCTCGGCCTCAGTGACGAGACGAGACTGCGCGAGGTGCTCAGCCTCACCGCGCTCGTGACCAGCCTCGCGCTCGTCGAATCGGCGGAATCCGAGGCGCATCAGGAAAGCGGGAAGTCGTTCGACCGCTGGTGGCTTGAGCGGGAATCCAGGACGGACGTGTTGTTCGAGGGCGGGCGGTTTCCCGCTCTCGCCGCCGTTTCCGGTGAGGTCGTCGCCGACGTGGCCGGGGTGTTCGAGTACGCGCTCGCGCGACACCTCGACGGTTTCGCGCTGCTGGTCGAGCGGCACGCGAAGCAGAACTTCGCTCGGTAAGGGCGTGCTGATCACTGGGTGAGGACCTGCCTCTGTTGCGATCGAACGGCTCCGCATCGCGACCGCGTGCGTCATACTTCTCAATCGCGGCAGACGGGGGTATCGATGGAGTTCGAGGTACTGGGTCCCATCAAGGTGCGTGACGGCCGGACGGTGACCGCCCCGAAGGGCAGGCTGCAACGCACGCTGTTGGGGATTTTGCTGCTGAGGGCGAGCCGGCCGGTGAGTGTGGACGTACTCACCGACGCGCTGTGGCCGGATTCCCTCGACCCGCGCGCGGCGGGACGGTTGCAACTTCACGTCCACCGGTTGCGCGGTGTCCTCGGTGATCCGGACCGGTTGCGGTTCGGATCCGGCGGATACCTGCTCGACGTCGGGGAGGGGGAGCTGGACGCCGCGCGGATGGAGGCCCTTTTCGACGAGGCCGACCGCGTCGCGCTCACCGAGCCCGCCGGTTGCGCGGCTCTGGTGAGGGAAGGGCTCGCGCTGTGGCAGTCCCTGCCGTACGGGGGATTGGACGTTCCGCTGCTCGTCGACGAGTCCGCGCGGCTCACCGAGCGCAAACTCGCGGCGGTCGAGCAGTTGTACGAGGCGGAACTGGAATGCGGAAGGCACGCACTCGTCGCGACGGAACTGACCGACCTCGTTCGCCACTACCCACTGCGGGAACGCCTGTACGCGCTGCTGATGACCGCCCTCTACCGGTCGCAGCGGCAGGCTGAGGCGCTTGAGGTCTACCGCGACGTGCGACGGAGGCTGGTGGCCGAAGTCGGCCTCGAACCCGGCTCCGAACTGCGAGAACTGGAACGCGGCATCTTGAGGGGTCGGCCGGCGGGGGTCGCGAGGGTGCCTGCCCAGCTTCCGCACGACGTGCCTAGTTTCTTCGGCAGGACGGCCGAACTCGCCGAACTCGACGGCGTCGCGGCAACCGGCTCCGCGCAACGGATCTGTGTACTTGCCGGTGCCGGAGGGATGGGCAAGACCGCGCTCGCCGTGCACTGGGCACATCGCGCGAGAAGCCGCTTTCCCTCGGGGCAGCTGTTCGTCGATCTCGGTGGTTACGGCCAGGGAGCGCCCGAATGCGCGGAAGAGGTGCTTGCCGGTTTCCTCAGGGCGCTCGGTGTCGCGGGGCAGGCCGTCCCGAAGAGCCTCGCGGAAAGGGCGGCCCGGTTCCGCACGCTCGTCGACGGCAAGCGGATGTTGCTGGTGCTGGACAACGCGCACTCGGCCGAGCAGATTCTTCCGCTGCTTCCCGGTACCGCTTCTTGTTTCGTGCTGGTGACGAGCAGGGATTCGCTCGCAGGGCTGACCGCGTTGCACGGGGCGCACCGGATACCGGTCGGCGAACTCGCCGAGGACGCGGCGCACGAGTTGCTGACCGAACTCGCGGGCGAAGGGCTCGCGAGCGCTCCGCACCACGTCGAGCCGCTCACCCGGCGATGTGCCCGGCTGCCACTGGCACTGCGGCTGGTCGCCGAGGCGATCCGGCTCAGGGACAGCACGGTCGCGGAGGTGGCCGCCGAGCTGGACAGCGAGCAGGGCAGGCTGGACCTGCTTGAGGTCGAAGGGCATCCGCAGGCTTCGGTGAGGGCGGTGTTCTCGTGGTCCTATCACCGGCTCGACGAGGACGCCGCCCTGCTTTTCCGGCTGTGCGGGCTGTTCCCGGGCAAGGAGACCGAGGTGCTGGCGCTCGCCGCGCTCGCGGGCATTTCCGAAGCGGAGACAAGGGACCTGCTCGGTCTTCTCCTCGCCGCTCACCTCGTCGACGAGGTCGAAGGGGGCAGGTACCGGCAGCACGATCTGCTGCGTGCCTATGCGGCGGAACTCGTCGCCGAGGAACACACGGAGGCCGAGCGGGACGCGGCATTGTGCCGCCTTTTCGACTACTACACGCTGCGGGCGACGCGGATGAGCATGGCGCTCGATCCGCAATCCCGCCTCGCGGTGGAGGCGGCAGACGCGGGGACGGAACCGGCTCCCTGCACGAGAACGCAGGCCATGGACTGGTTCGAGGCCGAGCGGAGCAACCTCGTCGCGGCCGTCGACGCGGCGGTGACGGCGGGAAGGCGGGAGCCTGCCTCGGCGATCTCGGCCGCACTGCTTTCGTACTTCTACCTGAGCAAGCACTGGGACGATTGGATCCGCTGCTACCGGACCGCGCTGGTCGCCGCGGAGGGCGCAGCGGACTCGACCGCGCAGGCCGTGCTGCTCAACGGACTCGGTGTCGCTTACGACGACATCGGCAGGTTCGCCGACGCCATCGCCTGCCACGGCGAAGCGGTCTCGCACTACGCCAAGGCCGACGACCGGAAGGGGCAGGCATGGAATCTCAACAACCTCGGCGTCGTGTACGACAACATCAAGTGCTTCCCCGAGGCGCTCGACTGCTACACGCGGGCACTCGAACTGTTCCGGATCATGGGGGACGAGCGGGGAATCGGCATCGCGCTGAACAATCTCGGTGACGTTTACCGGCAGTCCGGTCAGTACGAGCACGCCTCGCGGCTGCTGCACGAGGCGCTGGAGGTGCAGCGCGGCGGTTCGGACGGGGCGCAGCGCATGACGTTGTGCACGCTGGGCGATCTGCATCGCGACAGCGCGAGGATGAACGAAGCGGTCGCCGACTACGAGACCGCACTGGAGATCAACGTCGAGCTCGGCGACCGGTGGCGGGCCGCTACGGTCCTGATGCGACTCGGCGAGGCGTTGGCCGCGCTCGGCAGGAAGAGCAGGGCGGAAGCTTGCCTGCGGGAAGCGCTCGCCGTGCTGACCGAGTTCGGAGATCCCTCCGCCGAGCAGGTGAAGGCGAAGCTCACCGTGCTGGAGGCTGGACGCACCCCCGGGCTCGGCAGGGCGATCACGTCCGTGTCGCCGCTGGCCGTCGGGCGCGCCGTCGGCGCTTGAACTGGTGCTTCAGCCGTCGGCCGCGGCGTGGTCCTCCCCACCTCCCCCGGTGAGGAGGGTGGTCGTGACGACGACCGCCGCCACGACCACGACCGCGCCGACCGGCCACAGGATGGTGAGGCCCTTTCTCCGCTGCCCGTGGACATCGGTACCGGCCTCCTGTCGCCGTCGCTCGACGCAGAATGCCGGTGCGCACTTGCATGGCGCTTTCATCAGGGCGCGGCAGTACGACACCGGCGGCCGAACGGGGCATTTGCCGGGCGTCGAGGGCTTCCCGGCATGCGTGACGCGTGATGCCGGTGCCGTCGGGGGTGTGCCAACCGATGGAAAGCTTGCGATCACTTGGTGAAATGACTGTTTCGAAGTTCGAGTTTTCCGGTAAACTCGCGTCCCGTGACGGTGAGCGACCAGCAAGGTTGGCGGCTTCGCCGCGTCGGCGACAGGGTGCGAACCCTGCGCCACGCGCGCGACATGAGCCAGGAAAGGCTCGCGACGTTGGCGGGCACTGCCCGCAGCACGATTGTCGTCCTGGAAGGAGGCGGCAGGAATATCACGCTCGGTACGTTGTTCGGTATCGCCGACGCGTTGTCGGTGAGGGCGGCGGCGTTGCTGGACGACCGTACGCATCAGACCTACGACGGCGCCGGTGCTACCGGAAACACCGGTGGCACAAGGGAATATCCCTAGACCGGGTCCGGCGCTACGGTTGTCCGAGCAGGAAATCGAGCACGAGCGGACTCGCGATGGCACGGTATTCCTCGAAATACGCGTGCCGAGCCCCTTCGATCAGTTCGAGTTTCGCACCGGGGATGCGGTCGGCAAGCAATGGCGCGTTGGCCGTGGGGTTGAAGATGTCGTCGGTACCGTGCACGACGAGTGTCGGCGCCGAGATCGAGGGCAGTACCGCCCAGGAGTCGTGGGCGGCGCTGGCTTTGCGATGGCGCCTGAGGGCATACGACGGCATCGCCCTGTCGCCGATCGTGTTGTAGGGACCAGGATGGGTCTTCAGCCATTCCGGCGAGTACATCAATTCGAGCAGTGCTTTGCGGACGGCCGCCTTGTCCCGCTGGCCGAGCGCGCGCGTGATCTCGGGACTCCGCTCGACTCCGTGTGACTGCCCCGGCGACGTGCAGCCAAGCACGAGTGTGTTCACCCTGCCCGGATTGTCGGCGGCGAGCCACTGCGCGACCCTTCCGCCCATGGAGGTTCCGTATACGTCGAAGCGGTCAGCGCCGATCGCGTCGAGCACAGCCATGGCGTCCTCGGCGAAACCCCTTGTGCTGTATGAATCCGTGTCCGGTTTCCCGCTGTCGCCCGTTCCCCTGTAATCGATGGTGACGACCAGAAAGGACTCCGCGAAGTCGGGCAGGACGCAATCCCACCAGTGCCGGTTGTTGGATTGTCCCGCGAGCAACAACAACACGCGTTGACCACGGCCGTGCAGTTCGTAGTTGATGGCGGTGTCGTCGGCGGCTTTCGCGAGAGGCACGACTCGATCTTAACCGTGTCGCGGTGGCCGAAATCCGTTCAGCGACCGTAAGTGTCGGCAATCTTGCCGAGCGCGGTGGTCACGCGGTCGAAGTCGGAGCCGAGTGTCGCGCGGAGGTTCGCGTTGAAGTCCTCCATCTCCGGCCGGACATCCGTGAGCGCCTTCGCGCCCTTCTTCGTGAGTTCGAGTACGACGGCGCGGTGTTGCTCGGGATGGGCGCTCTTGCTCACGAGACCGGCCGTGGTGAGTCTGCCCACGAGGGTGGTGATGGCTGATTCCCGCTGGCCGAGCGTGTGCGCGAGCCGTTGCTGGGTAGTGCCGGGATTCGCCTCGATCGCGAACAAGGCGCCGAGTTGGGCCGTGGTGATGCCCACCTCGGCGAGACAGCGACGGTCGGCATCGACCCTGAGCTGGTGGGCTGCTCGTTGTAGCAGGAAGTACAGCCGCTGTTCGCCGGATTCGGGCATGCCGAGATCTTGGCATCTTCCTCGGCGGTTTTCGCGAGGACCGTGCGCGTCGGAACAGATCTTGACAGTACCGTCGGGTCATGGTCACTTTGTATGTGAAGTGAAATCCGGCGGGTGAGGGGATCGAGCTGGTGGACAGGATCGACGCCGTCAAGACGGACTTCCAGGTGCGCGACGAGCGCTTCGCGCGGTGCAATGGGGACGAGTGGGTACGGCGCCTTCACACGGGATGCCGCTGGACGGAAGGGCCCGCGTACTTCCCCGCCGGGCGCTACCTCGTGTTCAGCGACATCCCCAACGACCGGTTGCTGCGCTGGGACGAGACGACAGGGGCGGTCGGCGTGTTCCGGCAGCCCGCCGGATACGCCAACGGGCACTCCGTCGATCACGCGGGCAGGTTGTTGAGCTGCGAACAAGGCAACAGGCGAGTCACCCGCACCGAGCACGACGGATCGATCACGGTGCTGGCGGACCGGTGGAACGGCAAGCGGCTGAACAGCCCGAACGATCTCGTCGAGCGCTCGGACGGCTCGATCTGGTTCACCGACCCCAGCTACGGCATCGACAGCGACTACGAGGGACACAAGGCGGAAAGCGAGATCGGCGGTTGCCACGTCTACCGCGTCGACCAGCACACCGGTGAGGTCGCGATCGTCGCCGACGACTTCACGCGGCCGAACGGGCTCGCGTTCTCGGTGGACGAGCGCAAGCTCTACATCGCCGACACGAGGGCGGAACCCAGTCACATCAGGGTTTTCGACGTCGTCGACGGAGGCAGGCTGGTCGGCGGCGACATTTTCGCGACCTGTGATGCAGGCCGGTTCGACGGCGTGCGGCTGGACACGGAGGGGAGAGTGTGGGCCGCCGCGCACGACGGCCTGCACTGCTTCGACCCCGACTCGACGTTGCTCGGAAAACTGCGGATTCCCGAGGTCGTCTCGAATCTGACCTTCGGAGGGCCGAAGCGCAACGAACTGTTCATCACCGCCTCCAGTTCGCTGTACTCGATCAGGGTCAACTTCACCGGCGCGAAGTGAGGGTTTTGGTAATGGGTTAAACCGATTACCGTGCTGGCATGGGTAACCGGACGCAGCCGCGCACCGCCGACGGCGACCGGTTCCGGTTCAGAGCAGGGCGTCCCTCGCTCGACCTGTGCGCGACGGTCCTGTGGCGGCACGTCGAGCCCGTCGAACTACTTCAAGAGCCCGCCGATCTCGGCCGCTGGCTGACCGAGGCCGGGCTGTCTCCTCGCCGACTCCTCGTCTCCGCCGAAGAGTTCGCCACCGCATTGCGTTTTCGCGAGGCGGCCTTCCACGCGTTCCTCGCCAGGATCGGCGGACCCGAGCTGCCCGCCGCGTCCGTTGCCACGATCAACGCCGTCGCGGCGAACCACGGCCCGCTACCGAGGCTCACCCGAACCGCGACCGTGGAGTGGCCGGAACCGGAAACGGCGACGACGGCGCTCGCCACCGTCGCCCACGACGCCGTCGATCTGCTCGCCGGTCCATTCGCCGACCGGTTGCGCGAATGCGCCGCGCCCGACTGCGCCTTCCTCTTCGTCGACGTGTCCCGGCCCGGCCGAAGGCGCTGGTGCGCGGCCGAAAGGTGCGGGAACAGACAGCACGTCCGCGAGTACCGCGCTCGGCAAAGGGCGCTCGTGGGCGCCGAAGGCGAGCCGAGGGAAACGAGGGCGACAGACGATGACGGGTAGTGGCGTGGTGGGTACCGGTTCACCTGCGGCGGCCCCGCCCGGCGCCGAGGGGCCGAGGCTCGCCGGGGTCCTTCCCGGCATGCTGGGAGTGTTGTGCTTCAGCGGCACGGCGGTGGCTACCCGGGTCGCGGGCCCGGTGTTCGGTCCCGTGGTGCTGACCTGTTCCCGCATCGTCATCGCCGCCGCGCTCGGCATGGTGACGCTCACGATCCTGCGCAGATGGCAGTGGCCAGGTCGCAAGCTGCTGCCGAGCGTGCTCATCGCCGGACTCGGTATGGGAGTCGGTTACCCGCTCTTCCTGACATTGGCGCTCGTCGAGGCGCCCGCCTACCACGGTGCCGTCGTCATCGGGCTCGTTCCCGCGGCCACCGCGCTGCTTGCCGCCGCAAGGAACAGGGAACGACTCTCCGGACGGTTCTGGTTCGGCTGTGCCGTGGGGTTTTCCGCGGTTTTGATCTTCGGTCTTGCCGAGAGCGGTTTCACGGTGCGGCTCGCCGACCTGTGGTTGCTGGCGGCCGTCGTGAGCACCGCCATCGGCTACGTCGAGGGCGCGAGGGTCTCGGCTGCCATCGGCGCGGTTCCCGCCTTGTGCTGGGCGATGATTCTGCTCGCTCCCTTCGCCGCGATCGTGGGAATCGTGGCCGCGAGTGCGGGCGACTTCGGCACCATCAGCTGGTCGGCATGGCTGGGTTTCGGTTATGCGGGCGTGCTGAGCATGTTCCTCGGTTCGGTTTTCTGGTATCGCGGTCTCGCCGCGGGAGGCACCGGCAGGATCGGCCAGCTCAACCTTGCCCAGCCGTTTCTCGCGATCGTGTGGGCGGCGTTGCTGCTTGGCGAACACATCGGCTGGGGAGTGCCGGTGACGGTGGCGATCGTGCTCGGCTGCATGGTGTTGTGTCTCGGCCGCCCCGCCGAAAAGCCGAAGCCGGAACTCGATCCCGTCGTGCGGTGACCGCGCGAATTTCTCGCCGCACTGACCGCTTTGATAGCTTGGTCACATTCTGGGCGAAATCGGCGATTTTCGCGGTGAGGTACGTCTTCGGAATGTCGATGTACCCCCGCGAAAGAGAATGACTGTGCACAAGCGACGTATCACGTTCGCCGCCGCCGCGGCTGCCCTCGCACTCGGGCTTTCGGCCTGCGGTGGTGACGAGGAGCCGCAGGACTCCGGCGCCGGGCAGGAGGCGAGCCAGGCCGGGCCGAAGCCGGAGCCGATCGCGCCCGAGGACATGACGCCTCCCGGCACCGAACTCGCGGTCGGAGAGACCGCCGTGCTGCCGTTTCCCGACGCGCCGGAACCCGGCGGTGTGCTCGGCGTGACGGTGACCGGAATCGAGCGGGGCGAGGCCGCCGACATCGCCTCGTTCGGGGAGGACGCGGAGGGCCTTGTTCCCTACTACATCAAGGTGAAGGTGGAGAACCTCAGCGGAACCGATCTGTCCTTCGCGCAGATCGGGATGCGCGCGCTCACCGCCGATGGTGAGAGCACAGGTGCGTTCGCCACCAGCGGTACCGAGGTCGAGGGCAAGTGTGAGGCGCAGGAGGCACCACCTGGCTTCACGGCGGCCGGAGCGACGTTCGAAACCTGTGTGCTCGACGCGGCCGAGGACGGCACCGAGGTCACGCAGGCCGAATTCGGCGACCTTGAGGAGTACGCGGCGGCGCCGATCATCTGGACCGCGTAGCAGTCTGCGGTGGTGTCTCGCGGCGCGTCGAGCGCCGCGAGACACCACCGAGTTCCGCGTTCGGGACGGCGAGTTGCGCGTTCGCGTCACCGGAGCTGCTTCGGACCCCGGATTGTCGGACCCGGCGGGCAGAATGTGCGGCACGGTCGATGGCCGAGACGTGCCGTTCGTCCAGAGCCGTACGCGGCCCGACTGGGGGCACCTCGACGGTTACCTGGCAAGACCGGCGGAAACCCGGGACCTTTCCGTCGCGTTCGAAGCCTTGCGACCGGGGAAGACCTTGGCGTTCCGGTTGATGGCCAACCCGACAAAACGCATGAGTCCGCAAGACCAACAGGATCCCGACCGCAAGGGCGGCAGGCGCGACAACCGGTACCCGATCCTGAAAACCGAGGACCAGGTCAAGTGGCTGATCAAGCGAGGTAGCCAGAGCGGCTTCGTCATCCCGGCTGGTGTCAATGCTCGACCTGACGTCGCGCTCACCTCGTCGCCGCGGCTGACCGGTCGGCAGACCGGGAATCGTGGCAACAAGATCACCGTGGATCCGGTTCGTTACGACGGGCACCTCGTTGTCACCGATCCCGAGGCGCTTGTCGCGGCCCTTACCGCCGGGATCGGCCCCGCCAAAGCCTACGGTTGCGGTCTGCTCAGCCTCGCCGCCGCTCGTCAGGGCGCGGCAGAGCCGTAGGACGGTCCACAATGGATCATTCGTATGCGGTGACTTCCCGGTGTTTCTGGTCGATCTGTTCGCGAAGGATGTCGCCATGCCCGGCGTGCCGGGCGAATTCCTCGATCATGGCGAGCAAGGTCCACCGCATGCTGATCGTTCCCTCGTCCGGGATGTTCTTGGTGTCGTCGAGGTCGAAGTAGGCGGCGATCTCGCGCGATCGCCGACTCGCGCGTTCGAACTCGGCGATCACGTCGGCCAAGGTCTCGTCGTCCGTGACGGTGAACGTCGCCTCGTCGCGCTGGGAGTAACCGTCGCATTCGGACTCGTCGAGACCGGCCCAGAATCGTTGGAACCAGATGCGTTCGGCTGCCGCGGCGTGTTTGAGCAATGAGATCGGTGTCGTCAGTGAAGCGACGAGTCTGCGGCGGGCGTCGGTTTCGGAGAGGCCACGCGCGGTCTCGATCAGGGCCTCGCGGTTGCGATCGAGCATGTTCTCGATGACCGCGCGTTCGGTGCCGTTGGTGATTCTGGTGGTATCCATGCTCTTTCGCTCCATCCTTGTGCGGCGTTTGCGGGCAGGGTCGGCGACGCCGAGATGCGCAATAGCGCGATGAAGTAGGTGACTACCTAAAGGTGCTGATGTTGAAGATCGCTGAGCCCAGGCTGATCTCTTGCCTGGTATGCGATGAGCGCAGTCCCCAAACCATGCCCAAGATCGGGCTGGCGGGATAAGTGATGGGCTCTGAGCTGGGCGCCCTCGGCAGGATTCGAACCTGCGACACCTGCCTCCGGAGGGCAGTGCTCTATCCACTGAGCTACGAGGGCCCATCGCTTGCGCGACCTCAGCAGCTTAGCGCATGCCCCGTCCTCACGTAATCAGTGGGTCATGGGCCGAGGTCCGGCAGCTGGCGGATGTCGAATTCCCTGCGCAGGATCGACCTCGCCGCGTGGTAACCCGCCATACCGTGCACGCCCGGTCCGGGTGGCGTCGACGCCGAGCACAGGTAGACGCCACCGAGCGGCGTGCTGTACGGGTCGAGCCTCGGCGTCGGTCTTGCCAGTAGTTGCCGTACGTCGACCGACCCGCCCGCGATATCGCCGTTCACATAATTGTTGTTGTAGGCGGCGAGCGCGGTCGCGGGCATGCCCTCACGGGCGAGCACCGTGTCGCCGAAACCGGGAGCGAACCGTTCGATCTTGGCTTGGATGAGTGCCGCCGCGTCGCGTGGGTCGCCGGGCGGGACGTGGCAGTACGCCCAGACCGGTCGTCTGCCGCCTCGCGCTCTGCCGGGGTCGGCTACGGCGGGATCGGCAACGAGCACGAACGGGTCCTCCGCGCGATTTCCTTTGGCCACAACGGTTTCGGCGGCGAACACCTCGGATAGTTCGCCGCCGAGATGGACGGTCGCCGCTTCGCCGACGCCCGGGTCGGCCCACGGGATGGGGTCGCTCACGAGAAAATCCGCCTTGGCAGCCGAGGGACCGTACCGGAAAGCTTGGAGTCGCCGCCGGTAGCGCGAGGGCAGCAGATGGCCGCCGAGCGCGAGGAGTCCGGCCGGGCCCGTGTTGAGCAGTACGACTTTCGCTTCGGCGAGTTCACGCAGATCGTGGATGGTCCTTCCTTGTTCGAATCTGCCGCCGTTGGCCTCGATGTCGCTCGCCAGCGCGTCGGCGATGCGCTGACTGCCGCCCCGCGGCACCGGCCAGCCGCGTGCGTGTGCCAGGTGTCCGAGCAGCATTGCCACGGCGCCGCCCGGCAGGCTGGGCAGTGGCCCGGCCGCGTGCGCCGCGACGCCGGCCAGCAGTGCCGCCGTGGCCGGTTCGCGGAAGAGCCGGGCCGCTGCTCCGGTCCCGAACGCGAGGGTTCCCGCGCCGAGCAACAGTGCCGCGACCACGTCGCCCGGTGGCCGCCGCTGGTCGGAGAGCGCGAAGTCGGCCACGGCATCGCCACGCTCGACGAGCGGTCCGAACAGCGTCCGCCAGCGGGAACCGTCCTTGCCGAGTCGTTCGCAGGTGCGGTCGAGGCTCTGATACGCGATCCCGGCAGGTCCGGCTTCGAGCGGATGGGCGTAGGCGGCGGCAGGTGCGAGCAGTGGCACCCCGCGCGCCGCGAGGTCGAACTCCCGGAAGAACGGCGAGGCCGCCGCGAGTGGATGGACGGCCGAGCAGATGTCGTGCACGACATCGCTGTCGAAGAGCGCGGTCGAGCGCAGTCCGCCGCCGATGGTGTCGCGCGCTTCGAACAACGTCACCGACAGTCCGGCCCTCGCGAGAATCACGCCCGCCGCCAGCCCGTTCGGGCCGGTCCCGACGATCGCGGCATCCACGTGGCCGACGGTACGCGCCACGGCGGCGAGCCGCCCGCGTCCTAGAGTGTGTCAGGTAAGCCTCACCTGTATTGCAGTTATGCGCATGCAGCAATACGTTCCTTGGGTCGACGAAGGAGGCGAACAGATGGGCCACGGGCACGGGCATGGACACCTTGCCACGCCGGAGGCGGGCAGCGCGTCGGGACGCTACGTAGGCAGGCTGGCTGCCGCGCTGGCGATCGGCGCGACGTTCATGGTTGTCGAGTTCGCGGTCGGTTTCGCGACCTCATCGCTCGCCCTGATCTCGGACGCCGCGCACATGTTCACCGACGTGCTCGGCGTAGGTATGGCGCTGGTCGCCGTCCTGCTCGCCAGGCGAAGCGGGCCCACTTACACCCGCACGTTCGGCATGTACAGGGCGGAGGTGCTTGCCGCGCTCGCCAACGTGCTGCTGCTGTTCGGGGTGGCCGCCTACGTCGTCTACGAGGCGATTAGCCGCATCACCGATCCACCGGAGGTGCCCGGCCTGCCCGTGATGCTCGCCGCGTCGGCTGGGCTCGTCGCCAACATCGTGTCCTTCTCGCTGCTGCGCAGCGGCGCGAAGGAAAGCCTCAACGTCAGAGGTGCCTACCTCGAAGTGCTCGCCGACCTCATCGGTTCCGTCGGTGTGCTGATCAGCGGCGCGGTCACGCTGCTGTTCGGCTGGCGCTACGCCGACCCCATCGTCGGTGTCGCGATCGGGCTGTTCGTGCTTCCGAGGGCCTACGCGCTGGGCAAGCGGACCTTGCGGATCCTGTTCCAGCACGCCCCGCGCGGCATCGACGTCGGCAAGATCAGCGCCGAACTCGCCGAGGTTCCCGGAGTCGAGGACGTCCACGACCTGCACGTGTGGACGCTGACCTCCGGCATGGAGGTCGCCTCGGCCCACCTCACGGTGACCTCCGAAGCGGACAACGCCGAGGTGCTGGAGGCCGCGCGCGACCTGTTGTCGAAGGGCTACTCGATCGAGCACGCGACCCTACAGGTCGAGCACAAGGAATCAGCTCGCCGTTGCGGCGAGCTGAGCTGGTGAGCGTGCTCAGGGGAAGGGCAGCGGGGTCGCTCCCCGCTGCGCGAGAAGCTGCTGCATCAGGATGATCTCGGTGCCCTGCGAGTCGAGGATGCTCTTCGTCAGCGCGCGCACGGCCGGGGTCGAGGAATGGTCGTAGGTGTACTGAGCCATCTCCGTCCCGCCCTCGTGGTGGCGGAGCATGAGCTGTAGGAAGTACACGTCGAGTTCTTCGCCGGAAAGCGACCGCAGCTTGCTCAGTTCGCTCTCGGTGGCCATGCCGGGCATCGGAGCCCCGCCCGTCGTGGGAGCGGTCCCGGTCGTGCCGCCCGCGTGCGCGTGTCCGCCGGACTCTTCCATCCAGGTCATGTAGGGCCCGATGGCCTGTTCCGGCTGGTTCCACAGCATGAGCCAGCCCTTCATGCGGCCGACCTGCTCTTCCTGGGTGCTCGCGATGTCGAAGGCGAGCTGGTTGATCGCGGGGGTCGTGCTGTGGTCGCGAGCCCAGTTGGCCATTGTCACGGCCTGTAGGTGATGGACCGACATGTCCTGCGCGAAGCCGACCTCGACGGAATCGGCATCTGGAGTCGCGGGCCCGGGATCTTCCTTCGATTGGGTCAACAACATGCCGATGGTGGCTCCCACGAGCAGCACGGCGAGTGTCGCCGCCCCGAAGATCACATAACGCGACCACGTGGGCCGGATGGGTTCCTCGGTCACGACCGCCGTCGAGCCGCCCTCGGCAGGCTCGGGCTGAGCTGTCTCGCTGTCCTCGTCGGCCTTGCCGCCGTCGTCGTTCGGCGACGTCATCGGTCAGCCGCCGGCAGGCGGGGTCGGAGCCTGCTGGCCGCCGCCCATCTGCTCGTCGGCAGCGCCGTCGGAGCCCTTGTAGTCCATGGGCTTGGCGTCGGGGCCGGGAGGCGCGGGGTCGAAGGCGGGCGGGTTGTCGGGGTCGAACCTGCCCGGGCCGAGCGCGTCGCACGAGGCGCCGATCTCCGGATAGGTGTTCGCGTTCCTGCGCAGCGCCGCGATGAACTGGTCGATGCGTTCGTCGTCCACACTCTCCAGCTTGAGCTGGTGTCCCCACGATTGCAGTGCGATCGGGGAATCGAGACCCGGGTAGGGGGACATCATCGTGAACGGCTTGCCCTCGGCCCTGACCTTCAAGGTGTCCAGGTCGTCGCCCTGGATCCTGTCCGGGTCGTAGGCGATCCACACCGCGCCGTGCTCAAGCGAGTGGACCATGTTCTCCGTGCGAACGGGATTGGGGTAGACGACGCCGTTGCAGGCAGCCCAGAAGCCGTCGTGAGGTCCGCCGAACGGGGGAGTCTTGTCGTAGGCGACGCGCTCGGTCGGCAGGACGTGGGCACCGCCGGAGTACTCCTCGGTAACGACGCCCTCGATCCTGTTCGAGGGGTTGGGCTCCTTGTCGGTCGGCGCGAAGGCCGCCGCGGATTCCTCGCGCTCGGCCTGCGCTCGCTTGTCACCGGAAGCCACGTAGTAGTAGCCGAAGACCGCTCCCGCCAGCAGTACGATGCCGACGACGGCCGCGATCGTGCCCCACGGAACCTGTTTCTTGGCTACGACAGAGCTGCGGGCCGCGTTGACGGCGCTCTTCTTCTTGGGCGTGCCTTTTTTCTTGCTGCCGCTCGCCATGGCTCCCGCGTCTCAATCGTCGGTACCGATCTGCCGAGCTGAAGTGTAGGTAGAGAGATGTGAGCGCCGCGTAGCGGCTCCTTCAGGGGTGGTGGTCGGGCTGGCGGGTGGGCGTGAGCGCCGCGTAGCGGCTCCTTCAGGGGTGGTGGCCGGGCGACGGGTGGGAGTGAGCGCCGCGTCGGGCTCCCTGCGAGTAAGGCCCAGGTGACGGCTGCGCTGACGGGCCAGGTCGGGGGCGGAATGTCCGCTTGTCGATGGCACCTGGTCGCTGTCAACCGCGAGCACGCTGCCACATACACTCGGCTGGTGACTCCCGCCGCACTTGCCGACCTTGTTCGCTCCTCCGCCGTCACCTTGCTGGCCGCTCGCGGCCTCGACCAGGACGTGCTTCCGGAGAAGGTCACGGTGGAGCGACCCCGTAACCCGGAACACGGCGATTACGCCACGAACATCGCGCTCCAGATCGCCAAGAAGCTGGGGCTCAAGCCGCGCGAGCTCGCCGAGGCGCTGGCCGAGACGATCGGGCAGGCCGATGGTGTCGAGGCTGCCGAGGTGGCAGGTCCCGGCTTCCTGAACCTGCGGCTCGCCGCCGATGCGCAGGGCGAGGTCGTGAAGCAGGTGCTCGCGGCGGGCGACGAGTACGGCAAGGGTGACCTCTATGCCGGTACCAAGATCAACCTTGAGTTCGTCTCGGCGAACCCGACCGGTCCGATCCACCTCGGCGGCACCAGGTGGGCCGCCGTCGGCGACGCGCTGGGCAGGGTGCTCGGCGCGCAGGGCGCCGACGTCACCCGTGAGTACTACTTCAACGACGCGGGCGCGCAGATCGACCGGTACGTCAACTCGCTGATCGCCGCCGCGCAGGGCGAGCCAGCGCCAGAGGACGGGTACGCGGGCAGTTACATCAACGACATCGCGGCCGAGGTGCTCAAGAAGGAGCCGAGCGCGCTGTCGATGCCGGAAGCCGAGCGGCGCGAGACGTTCAGGCGCATCGGTATCGACTTGATGTTCGGCGAGATCAAGCAGAGCCTGCACGACTTCGGTACCGACTTCGACGTCTACTTCCACGAGGACTCGCTGCATGCTTCCGGCGCCGTGGCCGCCGTCGTCGGCGAACTGAAGGAGTCGGGCAGCCTCTATCCGGCCGAGGGCGCTTGGTGGCTGCGGTCGAAGGACCACGGCGACGACAAGGACAGAGTCGTCATCAAGGGCGACGGTGATCCCGCCTACATCGCCGGTGACATCGCCTACCTGAGGAACAAGATCGAGCGCGGTTTCGACCTGTGCATCTACATGCTGGGGGCCGATCACCACGGCTATGTCGTGCGGCTGAAAGCCGCCGCGGCGGCCTTGGGTTACGACCCCGCCGTCGTCGAGGTGCTGATCGGCCAGATGGTCAACCTGGTCAGCGACGGCAAGCCGGTGCGGATGAGCAAGCGCGCCGGCACGGTCGTCACGATGGAGGATCTTGTCGAGGCGGTCGGCGTCGACGCGGCCCGCTACGAGCTGGCACGCTACTCCGTCGACTCGACCCTCGACGTCGATCTCGACCTGCTTCGTAAGCACAGCAGCGAGAACCCGGTCTACTACGTGCAGTACGCACACGCGCGCCTCGCCTCGCTCCAGCGCAACGCCGCCGACCTGAAGCTGGACACCGACCCCGATGTGGACCTCGGGTTGTTGACTCTTCCGAGGGAGGGTGACCTGATCAGGACGATCGGGGAGTTCCCGACCGTGCTGCGGAAGGCCGCGGAGCTGCGGGAGCCGCACCGGGTCGCCCGCTACCTGGAATCGCTCGCGTCGGCGTACCACAAGTTCTACGACGTTGCGCGAATTCTGCCGCAGGGAGACGAGGAGGCGACCCCGCTTACCTACGCTCGCCTTGCGCTGTGCGAGGCCACCCGACAGGTGCTCGCCAATGGACTGTCGCTGCTAGGGGTATCAGCCCCGGAACGAATGTAGGAACACTGCAGAATGTGCGCTCACCCCGCGGGGCCGCGGCACGCCGAGGTTTACCCGCACGTTGACCAAGCCGGATTCCCTCCGTCCACTTCGGACGAGCTGGATCGACTCTATCCCAAGGTGTGGCCGCGCAACACGTATCGCGCGCCGGACGGCGTCGTGCGGATCGCCGGCGTCGACGTGCGCGAACTGGCGCGAACGTACAGCACCCCGCTTTTCGTCATCGACGAGGCCGACTTCAAGGCGAGGTGCGCCGAGTACGCGGCTGCTTTCGAGGACGCCTCGCTCGTGCACTACGCGTCGAAGGCGTTCCTGTGCACGGAGATCGCCCGCTGGGTCGCCGCGCAGGGGCTGAGCCTCGACGTGTGCAGCGGCGGCGAGCTGGTCATCGCTCAGCGCGCGGAGTTCCCGGCCGAGCGCATCACCTTCCACGGCAACAACAAGTCGGTTGCCGAGCTGGAGGCCGCGCTGGACGCGGGGGTCGGCACGATCGTGCTCGACTCGTTCTACGAGATCGCGAGGCTCGCCGATCTGGCGGCCAGGCGCGACATCGTGCAGTCCGTCCTGGTGAGGGTCACGGTCGGCGTCGAGGCGCACACGCACGAGTTCATCGCGACCGCGCACGAGGACCAGAAGTTCGGGTTCTCGCTTGCTTCCGGTGATGCGGCCGAAGCCGTCAGGAGGGTGCTGAACTCGCCATCGCTGGCGCTGACCGGCCTGCACAGTCACATCGGCTCGCAGATCTTCGACGCCGACGGGTTCGAGGTCGCCGCGCGCAGGGTCATCGGGTTGATCGCCGAGCTGCACAAGGAACACGGTACGAAGGCGCTGGAACAGCTCACCGTCGTCGACCTCGGTGGTGGTTTCGGCATCGCGTACACCGACAAGGACAACCCGCCGCCCCCGGCGCAGATGGTCACCCAGATCAGGGAGATCGTGCGCAAAGAGTGCGAGTTCGCCGACCTTCCCGTGCCGAGGATCGCGGGGGAGCCGGGAAGGGCCATCGCCGGTCCTGGCACGGTCACGCTGTACGAGGTGGGCACCATCAAGGACGTGTCACTCGGCGACGAGACCGCGCGCAGGTACGTGAGTGTCGACGGCGGCATGAGCGACAACATCCGCACCGCGCTCTACGACGCTGCCTACGACGTCAGGCTCGTCTCGCGAAGCAGCAGCGACGGCCAGCCGGAGCCGGTGTCGGCCCTGCTGTCCCGGGTCGTGGGAAAGCACTGTGAGTCCGGCGACATCGTCGTCCGTGACTGCTGGTTGCCCGACACCCTTGCTCCTGGGGACCTGCTCGCGGTCGCGGCGACCGGTGCCTACTGCTACTCGATGGCGAGCAATTACAACCGCCAGCCTCGGCCTGCCGTTGTCGCGGTGCGCAACGGGAGTCACCGGTTGCTGCTCCGGCGGGAGACGGACGAGGACATGCTGCGGCTGGAGGCTCTGTGAGCGCTGTGAGCCAATACGGCAGGACTCGTGGGTGTGCCGCTCGCGGGAGTCACCACGGTGAAGGGGAGGTGCGATGACGGTCGCGACGCTCGACGGGCGGAGTGTGCGGGTTGCGCTGCTCGGCTGCGGGACGGTCGGCAGTGAGGTCACGCGGATGCTCATCGAGGAGGGCGATGAGCTGGCCGCGCGAATCGGGGCTCCGGTGGAACTCGCCGGTATCGCGGTGCGCCGCCCCGACCGGCATCCAGAGGTTCCGCAGCACCTGCTGACCGCCGACGCCGGTGAGCTTGTCGAGTCCGATGTGGACATCGTCGTCGAACTGATCGGCGGAATCGAACCGGCAAAGGGCTGGCTGCTCACCGCGCTGCGCAAGGGCAAGTCGGTCGTCACGGGCAACAAGGCGCTGCTTTCGCTGCACGCGGCCGAGCTGTCGGAGGCCGCGGATTCCTCGGGCGCGGACCTCTACTACGAGGCGGCGGTGGCCGGTGCCATCCCGTTGTTGCGGCCGTTGCGCGAGTCGCTTGCCGGTGACCGCATCACGCGGGTGATGGGAATCGTCAACGGCACAACCAACTTCATTCTGTCCGCAATGGACTCGACGGGTGTCGGATATGCCGAAACCCTCGACGAGGCAACGAGACTCGGTTACGCGGAAGCCGACCCGACGGCCGACGTCGACGGCTACGACGCGGCCTCGAAGGCGGCGATCCTGGCTTCGCTCGCCTTCCACAGCAGGGTCACCGCCGCCGAGGTCCACCGTGAGGGCATCGCGGGGATCAGCGCGTCGGACATCGCTGCCGCGAGGCTGCTGAACCGCACGGTCAAGCTGCTCGCCATCTGCGAGCGGGTGACCGCCGACGACGGCACCGAGTCCGTCTCGGCGAGGGTGCATCCCGTGATGATCCCGCGCAGCCACCAGCTCGCAGGTGTGAACGGCGCGTTCAACGCCGTGTACGTCGAGGCGGACGCCGCCGGTGAGCTCATGTTCTACGGCCAGGGAGCGGGCGGCGCCCCCACCGCGAGCGCCGTGCTCGGCGACCTTGTCGCCGCGGCCCGCAACAGGGTCGCCGGAGGCCATGGTCCGAGGGAATCGGCACACGCCGCGCTTCCGATGCGTCCCATGGGCCAGACGCCGACGAGATATCACATCAGCCTCGACGTCGCCGACCGGCCTGGCGTGCTCGCCCAGGTGGCTCAGGTTTTCGCGGCGCACGGCGTGAGCATCGCGGCGGTTCGCCAGCGGGACGGCATGTCCATGGCGAGTCTGGTGATCGTGACGCATCTCGCGGCCGACGCCGCATTGAAGTCCACTGTGGACGAAATTGGTAAACTCGACGTCGTCCGCGAGGTCGTCAGCGTCATGCGGGTGGAAGGTGAGGACTCGTGAACACGATCGCCGGAACGAAGCCGGGTTGGCCGGGGATCATCAACGCGTATCCCTCGCGTATCCCCATTCCCGATGGCGCGAAGGTCGTCACGCTCGGCGAAGGCAACACCCCGCTCCTTGAGGCGCCGCATCTCTCGGAACTGACGAAGTGCACGGTCTACCTCAAGGTCGAGGGCGCCAACCCCACCGGTTCCTTCAAGGACAGGGGCATGACGGTCGCCATCACGCACGCGCTCGCGAGCGGGCTCAAAGCGGTGATCTGCGCTTCGACCGGCAACACCTCGGCTTCGGCTTCCGCCTACGCGGCGAGGGCGGGGCTCACGAGCGCCGTGCTCGTGCCGCAGGGCAAGATCGCGCTGGGCAAGATGGCGCAGGCCGTGCTGCACGGCGCGCGCATCCTCCAGGTCGACGGCAACTTCGACGACTGTCTCGAACTGGCCCGCAAGACCGCGGCCGACTATCCGGTCACCCTGGTGAACTCGGTCAATCCCGTTCGGCTCGTCGGGCAGAAGTCCGCGGCGTGGGAGATCTGCGACGTGCTCGGCACGGCACCCGACATCCACTGCCTTCCGGTCGGCAACGCGGGCAACATCACCGCGTACTGGGCCGGTTACACCGAATACGCCGCCGACGGCGTAGTGCGAAAAACTCCGCGCATGTTCGGTTTCCAGGCCGAGGGCGCTGCTCCGCTCGTGAAGGGCGAACCGGTCGCGGAGCCGGAGACGATCGCGACCGCGATCAGGGTCGGCAGCCCCGCTTCCTGGGAGGGCGCCGTCAAGGCACAGACCGCGAGCGGCGGCCTTTTCGATGCCGTCAGCGACAAGCGCATCCTCGACGCGTACCGGTTGCTGGCCCGCAAGGAAGGCGTCTTCGTCGAACCCGCTTCGGCGACGAGCGTCGCCGGTCTGCTCGCGGCATCGGCGGACGGCAGGGTTCCTCGCGGTTCCACCGTCGTGTGCACGGTGACGGGCCACGGGCTCAAGGACCCCGCCACCGCGCTCGACGGCAACGTCGAGGTCGAACCACTCGCGGTCGACCCCAGGGCTGTCGCGGCGGCGCTGGAGCTTTCGTGAAGTTCACGGTCACCGTCGCGGCCTCCACGGCGAACCTCGGACCGGGGTTCGACGCGTTCGGGATGGCGCTCGGCCTTCACGACGCGGTCGAGGTGCGGGTGACCGGAACGGGTCTCAAGGTCGAGGTGATCGACGCGGGCGCAGGGGACATGGGCGGGGTCCCCACCGACGAAACACACCTTGTGGTGACGGCACTGCGCAGGGCGGCGGAACGGCTCGGGATCGAGGTTCCCGGGCTGCATCTTCGTTGCCACAACGCGATCCCGCACGCGCGTGGACTCGGTTCGTCGGCCGCCGCCGTGGTGGCGGGAATCGTCGCCGGATACACCCTCGCGGGCGCGCCCATCGACGACGAGGCCCTGCAACTCGCCGCCGAATTCGAGGGACACGCCGACAACGCGGCGGCGAGCCTGCTCGGCGGATTCGTGCTCGCATGGCACTCCGGCGACCGGTTTTTCGCCGAACGGCTGGTCCCCAACCCCGCCATCCGTCCCGTCGTCGCCGTTCCGGAGGAACGTTCGTCGACGGGGGAGACGCGCGGTCTGCTGCCGGAATCCGTCCCGCACGCCGACGCGGCGTTCACGGCGGGCAGGGCGGCACTGGCGGTGCTCGCGCTCACCGACCGGCCGGAACTGTTGCTCGCCGCCACAGAGGACAAACTGCACCAGGACTACCGCGCCCCCGCCTACCCCGCGAGCGCGAAGCTGGTGCGGGCGTTGCGGGAAGAAGGGGTGGCCGCCGCGATCTCCGGCGCCGGTCCGACGGTACTGGCGCTGACCACGTCGGGAATACTGCCGGGTGGTGTCGACGTTACCGGGTTTACAGTCTCCGAGCTGCCTGTCGACATGTCGGGCGTGCGGGTGACGACCGGGTAGCGTGGGTAGCGAGCCTCTCATTTGGCACGCCACGCAGGGGGTGGTTGTTGCACCTCGACCTCGGTCGGTCTACCCTCGGGGGCGTTCGGTCACCGTGCAACATTCCGCACCCGGTGATGGTCCCGGGATCTTCCCGGTCGCATCTTCCGTTTATTCGACGCGGGTTCCCGGTAGACGCGGTGATCGATTCCATCCCGTGCATGCGGCTCCGCCGCTGCGACTCCATGTCTCAGCCGGAACGCGTGCAAGGGACCTAGAACGCCGTCTCGCAATTCGGACGCGGGCGGCGGTCCGCTGGCCCACCGTGGAGGCGTGGACCGGTCAGGAAGGACATGTGTGAGCAACACCGATCTTTTAAGCGGCGACGTGAATACCCAGGCATCGCCGGGTTCCGGGGAGCAGGCGCCGCAATCCAACGGTGCCGGCGCGGCACCGAAACGGCGTCCGGGTGGACTGTCCGGCATGGTCATCGCCGAACTTCGCGCGCTGGCCACCGAGCTGGGCGTCGGTGACACCACCGGAATGCGCAAGGGCGATCTGATCGCCGCCATCCGGGAGCGCCAAGGCAAGACGAAGCGGGGGCGGACCACGTCGAACAGCAGCGAGACGCTGCCACTCGAAGGCATTGGCGAGGCCAAGGCCGCCGAGAAGGCCGACGCTCCTGGCAAGTCTTCGGAGCGGGCGAAGGTCGACAAGGCCCCCGCGAAGCAGGACAAGGCCGCGAAGCCGGCGCAGGACGGTGAAGCACGGAAGTCGCCGGTGAAGACCGACGGTTCAGCGCAAGCCGAGCAGCGTGACGACGAGCGGTCCGACGAAACGGGGGGCCGGTCCAACAGGCGCAGGCGTGGTTCGAGCAGGCCCGCGGGCAGCCAGGACAACGCGCAGCAGCGCGATGAGGACAACAACCGAGGCGAGTCCGCCGAGCGCGGCGGTTCCGGTGGGGACGACCGCAGGCCGAACGGTGGTCAGCGCGAGGGCGGTCAGCGCAACCAGCGCGACAACCAGCAGCGCGACAACCAGCGGAACAACAACAAAGACGACCAGGACGACGACGAGCGCGGTGGCCGCCGTGGCCGCAGGTTCCGTGATCGCAGGCGCCGTGGTGGCCGGGGCGAAGGCAGCGGCGGCGGTGGCACCGACACAGAGATCCGCGACGACGACGTCCTGCTTCCCGTCGCGGGCATTCTCGACGTGCTCGACAACTACGCGTTCGTGCGGACCTCCGGGTACCTGCCGGGTCCCAACGACGTCTACGTCTCGCTGTCGCTCGTGCGCAAGCACGGCCTCCGGCGCGGCGACGCGATCACCGGCGTGGTCAAGCAGCCGAAGGAAGGCGAGCAGCAGCGGCAGAAGTTCAACCCGCTGGTGAGGGTCGACTCGGTCAACGGGCTTGAGGCCGAGGTCGCCAAGAAGCGGCCCGAGTTCCACAAGCTGACCCCGTTGTACCCCAACGAGCGGCTGCGGCTTGAGACTCAGTCCAACAAGCTGACCACGAGGGTCATCGACCTCGTCATGCCGGTCGGCAAGGGACAGCGCGCGCTGATCGTGTCGCCGCCGAAGGCGGGTAAGACCACGATCATGCAGGACATCGCCAACGCGATCACGACGAACAACCCCGAGTGCCATCTCATGGTCGTGCTCGTCGACGAGCGGCCGGAAGAGGTCACCGACATGCAGCGGTCGGTGCAGGGAGAGGTCATCGCCTCGACCTTCGACCGCCCGCCGTCAGACCACACCTCGGTCGCCGAACTGTCGATCGAGCGGGCGAAGCGGCTCGTGGAGATGGGACACGACGTCGTCGTGCTGCTCGACTCCATCACCAGGCTCGGCCGTGCCTACAACCTGGCGGCACCGGCCTCCGGCCGGATCCTCTCCGGTGGTGTCGACTCGACCGCGCTGTTCCCGCCGAAGCGGTTCCTCGGCGCGGCTCGCAACATCGAGGACGGCGGTTCGCTCACGATCTTCGCGACGGCGATGGTGGAAACCGGTTCCACCGGTGACACCGTCATCTTCGAGGAGTTCAAGGGCACCGGTAACGCCGAGCTCAAGCTCGACCGCAAGATCGCGGAACGCAGGGTCTTCCCCGCCGTCGACGTCAACCCGTCGGGTACGCGTAAGGAAGAGCTGCTGCTTTCGCCTGACGAGCTCGCGGTGACCCACAAGCTGCACAGGGTGCTGCACGCGCTCGATTCGCAGCAGGCCATCGATCTGCTGATCGACCGGCTGCGCAAGACGAAGACGAACATCGAGTTCCTGATGCAGGTGTCCAAGACGGCGCCTGGCAACGACGACGACTGACACTCGACGTTCGCGAAACCCCCGGAGTCCTCGCGGTCTCCGGGGGTTTCGTCGTCGTGGGTGCACTGTGGACGAGGCTTCGTGGTGTGTTCGGCATCACCTCGTCGACCATGACCTGCCCACGGCTGGTGACCTGGGTGAGGAATAGGCGGTGGCCGGGGTGCGTTGTTCCGGGCAGCGGCTGATCTGGCAGAATGGGCCCGCTGACGTCCGGCTCCGGTTCACCTCACAGAGGACCCGGCGGCCACCGAGAGAGGACACCATGAAGAGCGGAATCCACCCCGAGTACGTGGTCACCGAGGTGACCTGTGGTTGCGGCAACACCTTCACCACGCGCAGCACGAAGAGCAGCGGCAACATCTACGTCGAAATCTGCTCGAAGTGCCACCCCTTCTACACCGGCAAGCAGAAGATTCTGGACACCGGTGGCCGGGTCGCACGGTTCGAGGCTCGTTACGGCAAGCGCGGCAAGAAGGACGACGCCAAGTAGCTTCATCGACGGCGCTCGTACCTGCCTGTTTTCAGGCGGGTACGGGCGCCGTTTTCTTGTTCACCGGCGGGCACCAGGAAAGGTATGGCAGTGGAATCGAGTTCCCTTCAGGGTCTGCTCGACGAGTACGCGGAGCTGGAACAGCAGCTCGCCGACCCCGCCGTGCACGCCGATCAGGGCAGGGCGCGCAAGCTGGGCAAGCGCTATGCCGAGTTGTCGCCGATGGTCAAGACCCTCAACGAGCTCGAAGCCGCGAGGGCGGATCTCGCCGCGGCGACCGAACTCGCCGCGGAGGATCCGGCTTTCGCGATCGAGGCTGACGAGCTCGCGGCGAGGATTCCCGTGCTGGAGGCGAAACTGACCGAGCAGTTGCTGCCCCGCGACCCCTATGACGGCTCCGACGTGCTCATGGAGATCAAGTCGGGCGAGGGCGGCGAGGAATCGGCGCTGTTCGCGGGCGATCTGCTGCGCATGTACCTGCGGTACGCCGAGCGGCACAACTGGAAGGCCGAAGTACTCGACTCCAACGAGTCCGACCTCGGCGGCTACAAGGACGTCACGGTGTCGTTCAAGACCAAGAGCGCCGAGCCGGACGGTGTGTGGGCGCGGCTGAAGTTCGAAGGCGGGGTCCACCGCGTGCAGCGGGTTCCGGCGACCGAATCGCAGGGCCGGATCCACACGTCGGCTGCCGGGGTGCTGATCTACCCCGAACCGGAGGACGTCGAGGTCGAGATCGACCCCAACGACCTGCGGATCGACGTGTTCCGTTCGTCGGGGCCCGGTGGGCAGAGCGTCAACACCACCGACTCGGCGGTGCGAGTGACGCACGTGCCGACGGGAATCGTCGTGTCCTGCCAGAACGAGAAGTCGCAGATCCAGAACAGGGCCCGCGCGATTCAGGTGTTGCAGGCGAGGTTGCAGGCCATCGCCGAGGAGGAGGCCGCGGCGAAGGCGGCCGACGCGCGCCGGTCGCAGGTGCGGACCGTGGACCGGTCCGAAAGGGTGCGGACCTACAACTTCCCGGAGAACCGGATTTCCGACCACCGCGTCAACTACAAGGCCTACAACCTCGACCAGGTGCTGGACGGCGAACTGGACGGGGTGCTCGACGCGCTTCGCGACGCGGACCGCGAGGAGCGCTTGGCCGCCCAGTCCTGACCCGTGCGCGCGCGTCGTGCGGCGTGCGCGCGAGTCCCCCGCCCAGGACACCGAGATCCGCGTCCAGGCGCGCGAGATCCGCATTCAGCGGGTCGAGATCCGCGTTCGGGCGCCCAGCGGTCCATCCATTGTGGCTTCCTCGGTCGGCGGGATCGCCTGCGGTTCGACCGCTGTCGAGGACCGTCGACGCGAAATGTTTTGCCATGCGGCGGCGTTGGAGTTTGACATCGATGTGAAGGTCAACTGCTCGTTGAGGTGGAGTGCATGCTGATCGGTGAGTTGTCCACGCGCACAGGGGTAAGCGCGCGCCTGCTGCGTTACTACGAACAGCAGGGTTTGCTCAGCAGCGAGCGGACGAGCGCCGGATACCGCGTCTACGGCGAGGACGCGGTGACTCAGGTGCGGCAGATCAGGTCGTTGCTCTCGGCCGGTCTCTCGACGGAGACCATCGGATTCGTGCTGCCCTGTACCGCGGGCTGGGGACCTGACGGGCTGAAGTTCGAGTTGTGCCCCGATCTCGTCAGGACCTTGCGCGACGAGCTTGCCGCGCAGGACGCCAAGCTCGACGAGCTGATGCGGACACGCAGCACACTCGCGGCATATGTCGCGGCGGGGGATTAGTCCATATGCCAGGCTGGACCTTGTGAAGAGACAGCCACTGCGCTTGGCGATCCTGGAGGCGACGCGGATCCTCGACCAGGCTGGAGTGGCGTCCCCGCGCAACGACGCGGAACTGATCGTCGCTCACGTTCTCGGCGTCGAAAGGGGAAGGCTGCCGCTGATCCCGCTCGTCGATCCCGCCGTCATCGAGGCGATCGGCCAGCTCGTCGCGCAGCGGGCCAAACGCATCCCGCTACAGCATCTGACGGGCTGGGCCGCGATGGGGGACATTACGGTCGCGGTCGGCCAGGGCGTTTTCGTGCCGAGGCCCGAGACGGAGTTGCTGCTCGAATGGGGCCTGAAATTACTGAGAGGCCGTGAGTACCCGGTCGTCGTCGACCTGTGCACGGGCTCGGGAGTGCTGGCGCTCGCCTTCGCCAACGCGAGGCAGGACGCGGTCGTGTACGCGCTGGACAACGATCCGCACGCGCTCGCCTGGGCGAGGCACAACGCCGACGCCAGGGTCGAGGTGGGCGATACGGCCATCCGCCTCTACTCGGGCGATGTCGCCGACCACACGGTGTTCGCGGAGCTGGACGGACTCGTCGATCTCGTGGTGTGTAACCCGCCCTACGTTCCGGAGGGCACCGAGGTTCCCCCCGAGGTCGCCGGCTACGACCCTCCGCGGGCGGTGTTCGCGAGCGGGCACGGGCTCGACGTGATCAGGCACGTCGTGACGACGGCCGCCAGGCTGCTGCGGCCGGGAGGCGGGCTCGCCATCGAGCACGACGACACCCACGGCAGGGTCGTGCCGGGCCTGCTCGAATCGCGCAGGGTGCTGCGGGACGTCGTTGGCCACACCGACCTCACCGGACGTCCCCGGTTCGTCACCGCGCTACGGGGCTAAGCTCTCGCGCATGAGCGCGGTGTACGACTGCAGCAAACCGGACAGCAGGGCGGATGGGCTCCACGCGGCGGCTTCGGCCGTGCGGTCGAGCAGGCTCGTCGTGCTGCCGACCGACACCGTCTACGGCATCGGCGCCGACGCGTTCGACGCGGGTGCGGTGCGTTCGCTGTTGCAAGCCAAACACAGAGGACCCGACATGCCGGTCGGGGTTCTCGTCGGCTCGTGGTCCACAGTGGACGGTCTCGTGCTCGGTGTGCCGCCTCAGGCCAGGACACTCATCGAAGCGTTCTGGCCGGGCGACGTCTCGCTGGTGCTGCCGCACGCGCCGAGCCTCAACTGGAACCTCGGCACGACGAGGGGCACCGTGATGTTGCGGATGCCGCTGCATCCCGTCGCGATCGAGCTGCTGCGCGAAGTCGGCCCGATGGCGGTTTCCAGTGCCAACGTGTCGGGAAGGCCGCCTGCCGCGACCGCGCAGGACGCGCTGGACCAGCTCGGCGAGTCCGTTTCGGTGTACCTCGACGGCGGCCCGAGCGGCGAGCCGGTTCCTTCCACGATCATCGATCTCACCGGAAGCGAACCGGTGTTGCTGAGGGAGGGCGCCGTGACCGCGGCGGCGGTCTCGGAGGTGCTCGGCGTCGAGGTCGGCCCGGGACAGTGAGCGTGACACGTAGCGGTAGCGTTGCGCACCGTGAGTTCGCTGTCCCTCGTTCGCAGGGGATGACCCGTTCGTGACGCCTACCGTGACGGCTGGACTTCCCATCCGTGAGTACATTCTCGTCGGCCTAATATCCGCGGCCGTGACGTTCCTGCTGACCGCCGTCGTCAGACGATTCGCCATCAAGGTCGGCGCCGTCGCCGTCCCCCGGAAACGTGACGTGCACGTCGTGCCCATCCCGAGGATGGGAGGGCTCGCGATGTACATCGGGGTCCTCGGCGGAATGGCCGTCGCACACCAGTTGCCCGTGCTGCGGCGGGCTTTCGAGTATTCCTACGACCCCGTCGCCGTGCTCGTCGGTGGCGCGGTGATCGTGCTGATCGGCGCTCTGGACGACCGGTTCGAGCTCGACGCGTGGACCAAGCTCGCCGGTCAGATCATGTGCGCGGGCATCCTTGTCCTGTTCGGACTCCAGTGGGTGTCGTTCTGGGTTCCGTGGGGTGGTGACGGCGACGCGCTGGGCCAGGTGCTGATCCTCGACCGCAACCAGGGCGGGTTGCTCGCCGTGCTGCTCGTCGTCGTCATGGTCAACGCGATGAACTTCGTCGACGGCCTCGACGGGCTGGCCGGCGGGCTCGGGTTGATCGCGGCAGCCGCGACGTGCGCGTTCTCGCTGGGGCTTCTCGCGTCGTCTGGGGGTGATGTCGGCACCTACCCCCCCGCGCTCATCGCGGCGACGCTCGCGGGTGCCTGTCTCGGCTTCCTGCCACACAATTTCCAGCCGGCGAAGATCTTCATGGGCGATTCGGGCTCGATGATGATCGGGCTGATGCTCGCCGCGGCGAGCACGTCGGCGTCCGGGAAGATCAACTACACCTCGTTCGACGCCACCGACGTCGTCGCGCTGCTCTCGCCGCTCTTCGTCGTCGCGGCCGTGCTTTTCCTGCCGCTTCTCGACCTCGTCATGGCCGTGATCAGGCGTACGCGGCGAGGGGAGAGCCCGTTCGCGGCCGACAAGATGCACCTGCACCACCGGTTGCTGGAGATCGGCCACTCCCAGCGAAGGGCCGTACTGCTCATCTACCTGTGGGCCGGCTTGCTGGCGTTCGGGGCCGTCGCGGTGACGCTGTTCGACACCGCGGCCGTGTTCTGGATCACCTGTGCGGGCCTGGCGGTGGCCGCGCTGATCTCGGTTGTACCTAGACTGGGTCGACATCGCCCCGGAAACAAGTCGGCGTCCCAGCACTAGGCGCGGGTCAGGGGCAGGCGACCAGACGAAGCGGGTACGAACAGGTATGAGTGACGACGCGGGCAAGCGCGCGATCGGCGTCGAGGCCGCTGACGCCGTCAACGCCGCTGATGCCGCTGACGCCGACGCGGCCCGTGAGGCTCGCGCCGAACACGCGAAGTCGGTCTACCGGCTGGCCGACGCCATGATGCGCTGGGGCATGCGGCTCTCACTGCCGCTCGTCCTCGTCACCATCGGCGTCGCCACCGTGCTCGCCGACCGGCCCGGCCTCGTCGGCGCCGGCTTCGGTGTGGTCCTCGGCTTCGGCTGTTCCCTGATCACCATCACGATGATGCGGGTGGGGGCGACCAAGCCCGCTGCCAGCCTGATGAACCTTGCGCTCGGCGGATACGCGATAAAAATGTCGTTGCTGCTGGTGGTCATGCTCGTGCTCAAGGACGCTGACGGCTTCAGCAGGCCGTCGCTGGCCTTCGGCATGCTCGTCGTGGTCGTGTCTTGGGCGGTCGCCGAGGTCGTGGCGTTCAAGACGACGAAGACGCCGACGTTGATCATCCCGAGGACACCGCGTACCGAACGGGCCGACTGAGCCGTTCGCCGGGGGGCCCTGGTCCGGGCCCGGCACCCGTTAGTCACAATGTCGCTATCCGTTGTCGGTGCCCTCCGAGGAGTCGGCGCCGGGATCGGGCGACCTTTGCGCGGCGTGATCAAGTCGCCTAGCTCGTTCGGGTGTCCTTCAAGTACGCCCGTACGGCTTGGTCGAAAACGGTGCTGGTACCGTCCGCATCGAAGGTCAGATCCCCGTGCAAGGGGCCGGAAATCAATCCGGTACGTTAAGTCCAGGTTGTCACGATTCCCCCGGCGGAGTTAACGCCGGCCGGGAGAACCGGAAGGAGCCCTAGTTGGGCGCGCTGGTACTAGCCGCAGGTGACGTGTTCACGCCGCCGACGGCGGAAGCCTTCAATTTGCCGCCGATTTTCGGCTGGGTCACCAAGCCCATGCTGTTGGTCGTGCTCTCGGTGGTGATCATCCTCGCCTTCTTCCTGCTTGCTTCGAGGAAGCTGAGCGTGGTTCCCGGCAAGGGGCAGTTCCTCGTCGAGTCGGCGTACGACTTCGGGCGCAACAACATCGCGCGTGAGCAGATCGGCGCTGCCGATTTCATGCGCTTCGTCCCGCTCATTCTGGCGCTGTTCAGCTTCGTGTTGGTGAACAACCTCTTCGGTATCGTGCCGATTCTGCAGTTCCCGACGATGTCCCACATCGGGTTCCCGCTGGCGCTGTCGGCGCTGGTCGTCTACCCCGTCTATCACTACGCGGGCATTCGGAAGCACGGTCTCGGCAAGTACCTGCGGAACCAGCTCGCGCCTCCCGGCGCTCCGAAGCTGGTCTATCTGCTGCTCACCCCGATCGAGTTCTTCACGAAGTTCATCATGAACCCGATCACCCTCGCGATCCGAGTCTTCGCGGCCATGTTCGCGGGCCACCTGCTGATCATGTTGTTCGGGATCTCGGCTGAATACCTGCTCCTCCACGGAGACGGGATCGTCAAGGTCGTTTCCGCGTTCTCCTTCGCGGGTGCGCTGGCGATGACGTTCATCGAGGCCCTCATCATGTGCATCCAGGCTTTCATCTTCGCGTTGTTGTCGGCCAACTACATCGGGGCGGCTCTGGCCGAAGACCACTGAGTCGACCCACCAATACTGGACGTCGAACGCGGAGACGACGTCCGCTCGAATCAAAGGCAAGCTTCCCGTTAATCGAATACGGACGAAGTTGGAAAGGGAATACACGTGAGCTCCATTGTTCTCGCCCAGCAGGCCGCTGAGACCAGCATCAACTCGGGTCTCGCCGTCATCGGCTACGGCCTCGGTGCCATCGGTGGTGGTATCGGTGTGGGCATGATCTTCTCCTCCGTCATCAGCGGCACCGCCCGCCAGCCGGAGGCTCAGGGCAAGCTGATGAACATCGGCTTCACCACCTTCGCCCTGGTCGAGGTTCTGGCCCTGCTCGGCTTCGTTCTCTTCTTCCTCGCGGGCTGACGTCGGTTCATCCGACACCCCGTGAGTAACCGGACGAAGTGGAGACGACGATGATTCTGGCGGCTGAAGAGTACAACCCTGTTCTTCCGCATGTTGCCGAAATCATCATCGGTCTAATCGCATTCCTGCTCCTTTTCTGGGTGCTGCGCAAGCTCGTTGTGCCGCGCTTCGAAAAGCTCTACGAGGAGCGGGCCGCGAAGATCGAGGGTGGCATCGAGAAGGCCGAAAAGGCTCAGGCCGAGGCCGAACAGGCGTTGGACCAGTACAAGGCGCAGCTCGCCGAGGCAAGGACCGAGGCAGCGAAGATCCGCGACGACGCCCGGCTCGAAGCCGAGCAGATCAAGGAAGAGCTGCGGGCGGAGGCGCAGGAGGAATCGCGGCGCATCGTCGCGCAGGGCGAGGCCCAGCTTCAAGCCCAGCGTGCGCAGATCGTCGCCGAACTGCGGGCCGAACTCGGGCGCAACTCCATCGAGCTCGCCAGCCGCATCGTCGGTGAGTCGCTGGAGGACGAGGCCCGCCGTCGCGGCACCGTCGACAGGTTCCTCGCCGAGCTGGAGGCCAGTGGCAACGGCGCTGCCGGGGCCAGGAACTAGGAGATAGGCGCACATGACGCTGCATGCTGCGAGCCGGGAGGCTCTGAGCCTCGCCGAGACCCGTCTCGACGAGGTACTCGGCGACGCGGGAACAGACCCGTCGGCCGTCGGGGAAGAGCTGCTCTCCGTGGTCGACCTGCTCACCAAGGAGGTCGGGTTGCGCCGGGCCGTCGCTGACGGTTCGTCGGACCCCGAGGCCCGCAAGCGGCTGGTCAGGACCCTGCTGGAAGGCAAGGTCTCCGAACCCGCCCTCAATGCGCTCGATGCCGTAGTGGGCAACCGCTGGTCCAACCCGCGTGAGCTCGTCGACGGCCTGGAGTCCATTGGCATCTCCGCACTGCTGATCAGCGCGGAGAAGTCCGGCAAATTGGACGCTGTCGAGGACGAGCTGTTCAGGGTCGCACGTATCGTCGAAGGCGAGCCAGGTCTGGAGCAGGCGCTGTCCGACATGTCCTCGCCGGTCGAGGCGAAGCGCCGCCTCGCGAGGAACCTGTTCGCCGACAAGGTGGACCCGGTGACCGAGGTGCTTGTCGAGCAGGCCGTCGTCCGGCCTCGGGGCCGGAGCGTCGCGGGCGGTGTCGACACATTGGTCAAGCTCGCCGCGGCGCGAAGGGAACGCTCGGTCGCCTATGTCCGCAGCGCGTCCGAGTTGACGACTGAACAGCGGGACAAACTGGCCGCCGATCTCGGTCGGATCTACGGCAGGGCGATCGCGTTGCACGTTCAGCTCGACAACAGGATCGGCGCGGGCTTGGTGGTACGAGTCGGCGACGAGGTCATCGATGGCAGCGCGGCCGGTCGGCTGGACGCGCTGCGCAGGCAGCTTGCCGGCTGAGCCGAACAGCGACACAACACATACTTTGCACACTGGCAAGAACGAAGTGAGAGCGGGAACGACATGGCGGAGCTGACGATCTCCTCGGATGAGATCCGCAGTGCGATCGAGAACTACGTCTCGAGTTACTCCCCGGATGTGAGCCGGGAAGAGGTCGGCGTCGTCGTCGACACCGGTGACGGTGTCGCCCACGTCGAGGGCTTGCCGTCGACCATGGCCAACGAACTGCTGGAATTCCCCGGCGGCATCCTCGGCGTCGCGCAGAACCTCGACGCACGCGAGATGGGTGTCGTCATCCTCGGTGACTACGAGACGATCGAGGAGGGGCAGGAGGTCAAGCGGACCGGCCAGATCCTCTCGGTCCCCGTCGGCGAAAACTTCCTCGGCCGCACCATCGACCCGCTCGGCAAGCCGATCGACGGTCTCGGCGACATCGAGGCCGACGAGCGTCGCGCTCTCGAATTGCAGGCCGCTTCGGTCGTGCAGCGTCAGCCGGTGTCCGAGCCGCTCCAGACCGGTATCACGGCCATCGACGCCATGACCCCGATCGGCCGCGGTCAGCGTCAGCTCATCATCGGCGACCGCAAGACCGGCAAGACCGCCGTCTGCGTCGACACGATCATCAACCAGAAGGCCAACTGGGAGTCGGGCGACCCGAGCAAGCAGGTTCGCTGCATCTACGTCGCCGTCGGCCAGAAGGGCTCGACGATCGCCTCCGTGCGCAAGTCGCTCGAAGACGCGGGCGCGATGGAGTACACGACCATCGTCGCGGCCCCCGCCTCCGACTCGGCCGGGTTCAAGTGGCTCGCCCCCTACGCGGGCTCCGCGCTCGGCCAGCACTGGATGTACCAGGGCAAGCACGTGCTGATCGTCTTCGACGACCTCACCAAGCAGGCCGAGGCCTACCGCGCGATCTCGCTGCTGCTGCGCCGCCCGCCGGGCCGCGAGGCGTTCCCCGGCGACGTCTTCTACTTGCACTCGCGCCTGCTTGAGCGTTGCGCGAAGCTGAACGACGAGCTCGGCGCGGGTTCGATGACCGGTCTTCCCATCATCGAGACCAAGGCCAACGACATCTCGGCCTACATCCCCACCAACGTCATCTCGATCACCGACGGCCAGTGCTTCTTCCAGTCCGACCTGTTCAACTCGGGTCAGCGGCCCGCGGTCGACGTGACGACCTCGGTGTCCCGAGTCGGTGGTGACGCGCAGATCAAGGCTATGAAGACGGTCTCGGGTTCGCTGCGTATCGACCTTTCGCAGTACGAGGAGCTCAAGGCGTTCGCGGCCTTCGCGTCCGACCTCGACGCGGCGTCGAAAGCTCAGCTCGACCGCGGTGCTCGCCTCTACGAGCTGCTCAAGCAGGCCCAGTACTCACCGGTCGCGGTCGAGCAGCAGGTCGTCACCGTGTACCTCGGCACCAACGGGCACTTCGACGAGGTGCCGGTCGAGGACACCGCTCGCTTCAACGACGAGCTGTTGCAGAACGTGCGGCACAAGCACGACGACATCCTCGCCGAGATCCGCGACAAGGGTAAGTGGAGCGAAGACCTCGCCGAGCGCGTCGTCGCGGCGGTCAAGGAATTCAAGAAGGGCTTCACCACCTCGGAGGGCCGCACCCTCAACGAGGCGGAAGCCGACGCCATGGACGCCGAGAAGGTCGGCCAGGAGTCGGTCAAGGTCCACCGTCCGGCCGCGAAGAAGTAGTCGCTGATGGCTGCACAGCTTCGCGAACTGCGACAGAAGATCCGGTCGACCAAGTCGATCGGCAAGATCACGAAGGCGATGGAGCTCATCGCCACGTCGCGCATCAGCAAGGCGCAGGCGAGGGTCACGGCTGCGCGGCCCTACGCGTCGGAGATCACCAACGTGCTCTCCGCGCTCGCCGGTGCGGCAGCCAACCTCGACCACCCGCTGCTTGCCGAGCGCGAGAACCCCAGCAGGGTCGCGGTGCTGGTCGTCACCAGTGACAAGGGCCTGTGCGGCGGCTACAACGCCAACGTGCTGAGGGCGACCGAAGAGCTGCTTTCGCTGTTGCGCGAGCAGGGCAAGGACCCGCAGCTCTACGTCATCGGTGGCAAGGGCGTCGACTACTACCGGTTCCGCGAGCGCGCGGTGGCCGACAAGTGGACCGGCTTCTCCCAGCAGCCCCGCTACGAGAACGCGGCCGATGTCGGCGACACGCTGGTTCAGCGGTTCCTGGCCGGTGCGGACGACCAGGGCTCCTCGCCAGGCGAGGACGGCGTCCTCGGCGTCGACGAGTTGCACATCGTCTACACCGAGTTCCGGTCGATGCTCACGCAGACGCCGGTCGCCAAGCGGATGGCTCCGCTGGAAGTCGAGTACACCGACGAGGCGCCTGCCGAGGGCCTGCTTCCCACCTACGACTTCGAGCCCAACGCGGAGAAGCTGCTCGGCGCGCTGCTGCCGAAGTACATCAACACCCGTATCTTCGCGGCGTTGCTCGAATCGGCGGCTTCCGAGCTCGCCGCCCAGCGCAACGCCATGAAGGCGGCGTCGGACAATGCGAGTGAACTGGTTGACACCTACACCCGGCTGGCAAACCAGGCCCGCCAGGCCCAGATCACCCAGGAGATCAGTGAAATCGTCGGTGGGGCTGACGCGCTCGCCGCTGCAGGAAGTGATGTGTAAGCGATGACTAGCACTGAAGCTGCCACCAAGGGACGGATCGTGTCGGTGAGGGGGCCGGTCGTCGACGTCGAATTCCCTCGCGGCGCCATCCCCGAGCTGTACAACGCGCTCAAGGTCGATGTCGACTTCGCCGAGCTGAGCAAGACGGTGACGCTTGAGGTCGCCATGCACCTCGGCGACAACCTCGTGCGCACCATTTCGCTCCAGGCGCAGGACGGCCTCGTCAGGGGCGCCGAAGTGACCAACACGGGCGGCCCCATTTCGGTGCCGGTCGGCGACAAGGTCAAGGGCCACGTCTACAACGCGCTCGGTGAGTGCCTCGACGAGCCCGGCTACGGCGCCGATCTGGAGCGCTGGGGCATCCACCGCAAGCCGCCGGCGTTCGACCAGCTCGAAGGCCGCACCACGATGCTGGAGACCGGCCTCAAGGTCATCGACCTGCTGACCCCGTACGTTCAGGGTGGCAAGATCGGTCTGTTCGGCGGTGCCGGTGTCGGCAAGACGGTGCTCATCAAGGAGATGATCACCCGTGTCGCCAAGAACTTCGGTGGTACCTCGGTGTTCGCCGGTGTCGGCGAGCGCACCCGTGAGGGCACCGACCTCTTCCTTGAGATGAGCGAGGACGGCGTCATCAACGACACCGCCCTCGTCTTCGGCCAGATGGACGAGCCGCCGGGCACCCGTATGCGGGTCGCACTGTCCGCGCTGACCATGGCGGAGTACTTCCGCGATGTGCAGAACCAGGACGTGCTGCTGTTCATCGACAACATCTTCCGGTTCACCCAGGCCGGTTCCGAGGTGTCGACCCTGCTCGGTCGTATGCCCTCGGCCGTGGGTTACCAGCCGACGCTGGCCGACGAGATGGGTGAACTACAGGAGCGGATCACCTCGACCAAGGGCCGTTCGATCACCTCGATGCAGGCGATCTACGTGCCGGCGGACGACTACACCGACCCCGCTCCCGCGACGACCTTCGCGCACCTGGACGCCACGACCGAGCTTTCGCGGTCGGTCTTCCAGAAGGGCATCTTCCCCGCCGTCGACCCGCTGGCCTCGACGTCGACGATCCTGGACCCCGCGATCGTCGGTGACGAGCACTACCGGGTCGCGCAGGAGGTCATCCGGATCCTGCAGAAGTACAAGGAACTGCAGGACATCATCGCGATTCTCGGTATGGACGAGCTGTCGGAAGAAGACAAGCTGACGGTGCAGCGGGCTCGCCGCATCGAGCGTTTCCTCTCGCAGAACATGCTCGTGGCGGAGACCTTCACCGGTCAGCCCGGCTCCACGGTGCCGATGGCCGAGACCGTCGAAGCCTTCGACAAGATTTCCAAGGGCGACTTCGACCACTACCCGGAGCAGTCGTTCCTGGGCATCGGTGGCCTTGACGACCTGGAGAAGAAGTACAAGGAAATCACCGGTAAGTGATTGTCGCGGACGACGGGGCCCGGGTCCATTGTGGAACTGGCCCCGTCGTTCGCATACTCACACCCTGGACCGCCTGCGTTCCTATTACACTTGAGGGACGCGCGATCTGAAGGAGAGCTACGTGGCTGAGATGTCTGTCGAGCTGGTGGCTGTCGAGCGCCTTCTCTGGTCCGGTAAGGCGTCGTTCGTCGTCGCCCAGACCACAGAGGGCGAGATTGGCGTCATGCCTGGCCACGAACCAGTGCTCGGCCAGTTGGTCGAGGGCGGCATCGTGAAGATCAACACGACCGACGGCGACACCCTGACGGCTGCCGTGTTCGGTGGTTTCCTGTCGATTACCCATGATTCCGTCAGTGTTCTCGCGGAATCCGCCGAGCTCGGCGAGGAGATCGACGTCGCGGCTGCGCGGCAGGCGCTCACCGGAGACGACGAGGCCGAGCGCGCCAGAGCAGGCGCGCGTCTCAGGGCGGCTGGCCAGTCGGTCTGACTCGGACGACGCGAGCGGGAGCCGGCCATGGACATCGCACTTCTGGTCCTCGCCCTCCTGCTCGTGCTGCTCGCCGTCGCGCTGTGGTACTCGCTGCGCTGGGTTCAGATGCGCAAGCACGGCGGGGTCAGTGTCGCGTTGCGCTGGCAACCCGACAAGGAGCGCTCCGGCTGGCATCTCGGCATCGGCCGGTACCAGGGCGAGGAGTTCGTCTGGTATCGCGTGTGGAGTCTGCGCACCGGGCCTGATCGTGTCTTTCGCAGGGAAAACCTTGAGATCGCCGACCGGCGCGAGCCGATCGGTACCGAGTCCTACGCGGTACCAGCCGGTTCGACCGTGCTGCGGTGCGAGTCCGACCGGCAGGAAGCCATCGAGATCGCGATGGGGCCGGGTGCGCTGACCGGTTTTCTTTCCTGGCTAGAGTCGGCTCCTCCCGGCCGCAGGGTGCCCCGCGCCGGCTGAGCGCGGGGCCTTTTCGTACAGCGCCTAACTTCCGCCGCCCGGACGCCACAGCACGTCCCCGTCGGGGTTGGCGACCCTGGCCAGTATGAACAGCAGATCCGAGAGCCGGTTGGCCGGCTGGAAAGCTCCAACCGGCCAACCCGCACCCCCCCATTCGCGACCGGTTACGGATTCAGGTTTGCCATCGCTTCGACGATCTCGGGTTTGTCGGATTGCAGACTCGATCGCCACCCGACGTCGTGCAACGGATAGTGGTTGATCAGGATCAGCACCTCATCGACGTCGGCGAGTCCGGCGTAACCTTCCGCGATCGCCGACTCCACCCTGCGGACCAGGGCCCGTTTGGAATCCAGGTTGCCGAGTTCCGGGACCTCCAGCGTGCAGACCGGGCGGATCGGCCGGACGCCGACTTCCCCGTCTGTCGCGACATTCTCAGTCCGGTACTCGCGTATCCAGCCCCTTGTGTCAGGGACGTGATACGCCTCGTCGAGGGCCGCGGTGATCTCGGCCAGCACCTTGCTCTTGGCTCCGGGTGCGGCACCTTCGGGGACGTCGACAGTGAAAACAGGCATGTGTGTTGTTCCCTTCGTTCGACCGACTGAGCTGGTGCGCACCAACCTGGCTGACGCTAGCAATGTTACTTGGAATTTCCAAGTAATTAATTGGGTTAACAGAGTGTGAGATAGGGTGACGAGTGTGGCACGTAAGAAGAGTTACGACGACGCGTGCGCCATCGCTCATGGCCTGGATCTCGTCGGCGATCGGTGGGCACTGCTCGTCGCCCGTGAGCTGGTTCTCGGACCGAAGCGGTTCACGGATCTGCTGAGCACCCTGCCCGGAATCAGCACCGACATGCTCGCCCAGCGGCTCCGCGAACTGACCGCGTCGGGGATAACCGAGCGCAGAAGGTTGCCTGCGCCCGCATCGTCGTGGGTGTACGAGCTCACCGAGTGGGGTGCGGAACTGGAGCCGGTCATGACACAGCTCGCCCGGTGGAGCAGCCGTTCATCATCGCTACCTCGCGATGCGCCCATCAGTGTCGACGCACTGATCCTCTCGATGAGGGCGCTGTTCGAAACGAAGACCGAAGACGACTTCCGGGCGACTGTCGCCATCCGGGTCGGCGAGGATCATTTCTGGGTCAAGATCGAAGGGGACCGACTCGACCTCGGTCGTGGCGACGCCGGCGAAGCGGAGATCAGTATCAGCAGCGATGTTCATTCACTGCGTCGGTTGATACATACCGCCGAGCCGCTCGACCGGCTTGTCGCCGACGGTGGTCTCCAGGTCACAGGTGACCTCGCCCGACTGGACCGATGGAGGCGGCGATTGCTGCCGGCCGAAACGGGTTGAGTGGACGGGGTCGTGCCGACCGGATCAGTTCTCGCCGCCACCCGGACGCCACAGCACGTCCCCGTGAGGGTTGGCGACCCTGGCAAGTATGAACAGCAGATCCGAGAGCCGGTTGAGGTACTTGACCGCGAGCGCGTTCGTGCGTTCGGGATCCGCTTCGATCAACGCCCACCCTGAGCGCTCCGCTCTGCGAGCCACCGTGCGCGCCTGATGCAGTAGCGCGGCACCTGCCGTGCCGCCGGGCAGGATGAACGACGTCAGCTTGCCGAGCCTGCCGTTGAATTCGTCGCACCAGCCCTCAAGCCGCTCCACATAGCTTTCCGTGATGCGTAGCGGCGGGAACTCCGGATCGGGGACAACGGGCGCGCACAGGTCGGCTCCGACGTCGAAAAGGTCGTTCTGGACGGCGCGCAGCACCGTCGCCACGTCATCGTCGAGTGCTCCGAGCGAGATGGCGACGCCCACCACCGAATTGGTCTCGTCGACGTCGGCGTACGCGCCGAGCCGCGGATCCGTTTTGGGCACTCTCGAACCGTCGCCGAGAGCCGTCGTTCCCTTGTCGCCGACCTTTGTGTAAACGCGATTGATCCGAACCGACATGCCAGGAGTCTACGGTGGTTTTCCTTGGTGGCCCGTGCCTGATCGTCGCGGGCCGGTCAGACGTTTCACCCACATGCCGAATTGTGACGGCATTCCGGGTTGGCATGCCCCTGTACGAACCGGGTGAAGCCAACCGGCATCATTGGCGTCCATGAGCGAGCACTTCGACGTGCATGGCGGCGCACGGCTGGTCGGCGAGGTCGAGGTCGTCGGCGCCAAGAACAGCGTGCTGAAGCTGATGGCCGCTGCCCTGCTCGCGGAGGGCACGACGACCATCACCAACTGTCCCGAGATCCTCGACGTCCCCTTGATGGCCGACGTGTTGCGCAGCGTCGGCTGCACCGTCGTGCTCGACGGCGACGCGGCGCACATCACGACGCCGTCCGAGTTGTCACACAGGGCGGACTCGGCGGCGATGGGCAAGCTGAGGGCGTCGGTGTGCGTGCTGGGACCGTTGGTCGGCAGGCTGAAGAAGGCCGTCGTCGCGTTGCCTGGCGGGGATGCGATCGGCTCAAGGCCGCTCGACATGCACCAGAACGGGCTGCGCAAGCTCGGTGCGACCAGCAGCATCGAGCACGGCTGCGTCGTCGCCGAAGCCGACGGTCTCCACGGTGCGCAGATCTGGCTCGACTTCCCCAGCGTCGGAGCCACCGAGAACATCCTGATGGCGGCCGTGCTCGCCGAGGGCACGACGGTGATCGACAACGCGGCCCGCGAGCCGGAGATCGTCGACATCTGCACGATGCTCGTCGAGATGGGCGCGAAGATCGAGGGCGCGGGCACGTCGACGTTGACCGTCGAGGGCGTTTCGGCGCTCCATCCCACGGAACACAGGGTGATCGGCGACCGGATCGTCGGCGCGACCTGGGCGTTCGCCGCCGCGATGACCCGAGGTGACCTCACCGTCACCGGAGTCGACCCGCATCACCTCGAACTGGTGCTTGAGAAGCTGCGGCTCGCCGGCGCGGAGGTCACCACCTACGACGGCAAGGGTTTCCGCATCGTCCAGCCGGACCGGCCGCGGTCCGTCGACTTCGTGACCCTGCCCTATCCGGGTTTCGCGACCGACCTGCAACCGTTCTCGGTCGCGTTGTCCTCGGTGTGCGAGGGCACGTCGATGATCACCGAGAACGTCTACGAGGCGCGGTTCCGGTTCATCGAGGAGATGGTGCGGCTCGGCGCCGATGCCCGTACGGACGGTCATCACGCGGTGGTGCGCGGGGTCGAGCGACTGTCGAGCGCGCCGGTGTGGGCATCCGACATCAGGGCGGGTGCGGGGCTTGTGCTGGCCGGTCTGTGTGCCGACGGGGTGACGGAGGTGTGGGACGTCTTCCACATCGACCGCGGTTACCCGTACTTCGTGGAAAACCTCAACCGCCTTGGTGCGCGCATCGAGCGGGTGGCCACGGAGCCGGACCGCTCCTGAGCCGAGAGCCCGCGCCCGGCCGGTGCCGCGGTGCGCGAGTCCGCATTCCGCCGCGCGAGTCCCGCGCTCTGGCGCGCGACTTCCGCACCCAGGCCGTCGACTTCTGCATTCAGGCCGGCGAGTGCCGCATTCGGGTCGGCGAGATCCGCGCCCGGCGTGCACTCGGCTGACTCCTCCCGAGTTCTGGTTCCGGCTAGCCATACCCGAGGCCCGAGGCCCGAGGCCCGAGGCCCGATGTCCGATGCCTGGGTGACCCGAGTGCGGATCTCGCCGTTCTGGGTGCGGATGTCGCGCTCCTGGGCGGGGGACTCGCGCCGCGTCAGCCTTCGGCAGCCAGGACGGCACCGAAGCCGATGAGCGTCGCCCCGGAGACCGAGTCCAGCGCGCGGCGCACCTTCCTCCTGCTCAGCCACGCCCGCACCCGGTTGACGAACAACAGGAGCACGAACAGCCACAGCGAGCCGAGCACGGCGACGGTGTAGGCGAGCAGCAGTGCCTCGAACGGCCCCGCGTGCACCGGGTCGAGGAACTGTGGCAGCACGGAGAGGTACAGCGCGAGCACCTTGGGGTTGGTGATGTTGGAAAAGAACCCCTCCCGGAACCTGCGGAACGCGCTCGACCTGTTACCCGCTTCGGCAAGGCCCGAGTAATCACCCCGCCAAGCCATGCGGATGGCCTGAACGCCCAGGTAACAGAGGTAGGCGACACCGAGCCAGCGCAGCGTGTGGAACACCGGCTGCGACTGGACGATGAGCGTTCCCAAACCGAGGGCGACCGCCGTGCCCTGCACGATGTTGCCGACCGCGATACCGGCCGCCGCGAGCAACCCGCCGCGAAAACCGCCCGCGAACGAGTTCTTGAGCGTGACCACCGTGTCCGGTCCAGGCGCGAGCACCACCAGGATCACGAAGATCAGATAGCTACCGTACGAACTCCACGTCACGTACGTTCACGTTAATGGCCCGGCCGCCGCCGTGGCCGTGATTTTCGGTCACAGTGTTCGGCGCCAGAAGTTACCGGCGAGTATCCTGGCGGCACCGGCTGTCTCAGGAGGTGCATGGTGCCCTATCCGACGGATCGCGAGCGGGACCGCCCATGGGTGATGCGCACCTACGCGGGCCATTCCTCGGCCGCCGCATCCAACGAGTTGTACCGGCGCAACCTCGCGAAGGGGCAGACCGGCCTCTCGGTGGCCTTCGATCTGCCGACGCAGACCGGATACGACCCCGACCACCCGCTCTCCAAGGGAGAGGTCGGCAAGGTCGGTGTCCCCGTCGCCCACATCGGCGACATGCGCAGGCTGTTCGACGCCATCCCGCTCACCGAGGCCAACACCTCGATGACGATCAACGCCCCCGCGATGTGGTTGCTCGCGCTCTACGTCACGGTCGCCAGAGAACAGGCCAGTGAGCAGGGGCTCGAAGCCGATGACGCGCTCGGCAAGCTGTCGGGGACGACGCAGAACGACATCATCAAGGAATACCTCTCAAGAGGCACCTACATCTTCCCGCCGGGCCCGAGCCTGCGGCTGACGACGGACGTCATCGCCTGGACGGTCAACAACGTTCCCCGGTGGAATCCGATCAACATCTGTAGTTACCACTTGCAGGAGGCGGGGGCGACTCCCACCCAGGAGGTCGCCTACGCGCTGAGCACGGCGATCGCGGTACTCGACGCGGTGCGCGACTCGGGGCAGATCGCGGCGGCCGACATGGCGAAGGTCGTCGCCCGCATGTCCTTCTTCGTCAACGCCGGGGTGCGGTTCGTCGAAGAGCTGTGCAAGATGCGCGCGTTCGCGGCGCTGTGGGACGAGTTGACCCTCCAGCGGTACGGCGTCACCGATCCCAAGGCCCGCAGGCTGCGCTACGGCGTCCAGGTCAACTCGCTCGGGCTCACCGAGGCGCAGCCCGAGAACAACGTCCAGCGCATCGTGCTGGAGATGCTTGCCGTCTCGCTGTCGAGGAGTGCCCGCGCGAGGGCGATTCAACTGCCCGCGTGGAACGAGGCGCTTGGCTTGCCTCGTCCGTGGGACCAGCAGTGGGCGCTGCGTATGCAGCAGGTGCTGGCCTTCGAGACCGATCTGCTGGAATACGAGGACATCTTCGATGGATCACATGTCATCGAATCCAAAGTGGACGATATTGTTCGAGGGGCGAGAGCCGAGATCGAGCGGGTGCGGGACATGGGCGGCGCGGTGGCGGCCGTCGAGTCGGGATACCTGAAGTCGCAGCTCGTGACGTCGCTCGCCGGTTACCGGAGCAGGATCGAGTCGGGCGAGCGGGTTCTCGTCGGGGTCAACGCGTTCGAGACGACCGAACCCAGCCCGTTGCAGGCAGAGGGCGCGAAGTCGATCGAGACCGCCGATCCGGTCGCGGAGAAGCAGGCGATCGACGCGCTCGAACGGTGGCGGGAGGAAAGGGACGACGAGGCCGCCGCAGCCGCGCTCGACGCGCTCAAAGCAGCCGCTGAGACAACGGAAAACCTCTTCGAGGCGACACTGACCTGCGCGGAGGCCGGTGTCACCACCGGTGAGTGGGGGGCCGCGCTGAGGGAGGTCTTCGGCGAGTATCGCGCTCCGACGGGCGTGGCCGCGGCGGTGTCGGCGACGTCGGCGGCCGAGGGGGCCGACGACATCGCCTCGGTGCGGCGACGCGTCGTGGCGACAGGGGCCGAACTGGGGCAGACCTTGCGCATTCTCGTCGGAAAACCCGGACTGGATGGGCATTCCAACGGCGCGGAACAGGTCGCGGTCAGGGCGCGGGACACCGGTTTCGAAGTCGTCTACCAGGGAATCAGGCTCACGCCGGAACAAATCGTCGCCGCCGCGGTACAGGAAGGCGTGCACGTGGTCGGTTTGTCTGTCCTGTCCGGATCGCATTTGGAAATCGTTCCCGAGGTCGTCGACGGACTGCGCGCGGCAGGAGCCGGCGACATTCCGGTCATCGTCGGCGGGATCATTCCCGCCGCCGACGCGGCTCTGCTGACGCGACGCGGTATCGCCAGGGTGTTCACGCCCAAGGACTACGGGCTCACCGAGATCATGGACGAGATCGTCAGCGTCGTCAGGGAGGCGAACGGTCTCGACCGGATGGGCGTGAGCTGAATGGTGCCTCGGATTCGATACGCGGTGCCGCTTTCCCGTCACGCACCGAATTCGTGATCTCGTTCCGATAACGGCAACTGGTCAGTCGTTCTTCTTTCTTTGACCAAAGGGTTCCCGCGACCTACTTTCGATTTCTAGGACCTGTGCGGGCGGTGACCTGAACGGGGCTCGCATGGGGATTGACAACGAGGTCAATCGAAAAGAGGTGCGGTCATGGCGCACGGCGAGTGGACGCGGCGGGACTTCTTTCGGCAGTCGGCGGTTTTCGGGATGGCCGCGATCGGCGGCCCCGCTTTGCTGGCGGCTTGTTCCGAGGTCCCGCAATCCGGGGAGGGCAACACCCTTCAGCGCCTCAAGGACGCGGGCACGGTGAAGATCGGTATCGCGGGGGAGATTCCGTACGGCTACACCGACAACGGCAAGGTCACGGGTGAGGCGCCCGAAGTGGCGAGGGCGGTTTTCCGCGACCTCGACGTGTCAGGGGTCGAGGCGCAGCAGGTCGAGTTCGGCCAGCTCATCCAGGCGCTCAACGCGGGACAGTACGACATGGTCGCCGCGGGAATGGCGATACTTCCCAGCCGGTGTGCCAACGCGTCGTTCTCGACGGTCGACTACGTGACTCCCACCGCTTTCCTTGTGCCGAAAGGAAATCCCGAACAGATCGACAACTTCGACGACGCGAAGGCGAAAGGCGTCGCCGTCGCGGTGCTGTCGGGAACGGTCGAGCAGGAGGTCGCGACCGCGCTCGGGCTGGCGAAGGACAAGATCCAGCCCTACGACGGTCAGCCGGAACTGTTGCAGGCACTGCTCGACCGCAGGGCTTACTGCGGTGCGTTGACCGACATCTCGCTGAGGGAACTGCTCAAGCAGAACCCGAACGCGCCGCTGGAAGTCACTGAGGGGTTCACCCCGGTCGTCGAAGGGAAGGAGCAGATACAGGCCGGTGGGTTCGTCTTCCGCAAGGCGGACAACGACTTGCGCACCGCTTTCGACGCCGAGCTGAAGAAGATTCAGCAGAGCGGGGAATGGCTGCGGATCGTCACACCCTTCGGGTTCACCGAGGACAACGTGCCGCCGCCGGACGTGACCACCGAGCAGCTCTGTTCAGGGAAGTAGCGGGCGCGCCGCCCGGCTGGGTGTCCGATGTTCGACAACCTGACACTTTTCGTCTCGACGATCGCCAAGGGCCTGCTGCTGACGGTCGAGGCGACACTCGGTGGCATCGTGATCGCTACGGTGCTTTCGGTCGTCGCCGGGCTCGCCATGCTGTCGCCGTCCGTGGTCGTCAGAGTCGTCGCGCGCACCTACGTGGAGATCTGGCGCGGTACGTCCGAAGTGGTCCAGTTGCTGTGGATCTACTTCGTACTGCCGATTCTGACCGGATTCCAGCTCGTCCCGTTGTGGGCCGGTATCACGGTCCTCGGCCTGAACTTCGGCGCATACGGCGCCGAGATCGTGCGGGGCGCCGTTCAGGCGGTCCCGAGGGAACAGTACGAGGGCTGTGTCGCACTCAGTCTCAGCCCGGCACAGCGCATGCGCAGGGTCATTCTGCCGCAGGCATTCGCCGACATGATCCCGCCGTTCAACAACCTCTTCATCCAGTTGCTCAAGGGCAGCGCGCTGCTGACGATCATCACCGTTCCCGAGATCACCTATCAGGCTCGTGAGGTGCTTCTCATCAGGCACACCGATCAGACGGTGCTGATCTTCGTGCTGGTGCTGCTCTTCTATCTCGCACTGTCCATTGTGATCACCGTCGGCATGAGGCTGCTCGAAAGGAAGGCGGCGGCGCGGCTCGGTCGCAGGCCCGCGGAACGCACCGCGTTCTTCGCGAAGGTCGGCCAGGGGAGCGGGGTCGCATGAACTGGTCGTGGGACTGGAACTACGCGTGGAGCGTGCTTCCCTCGCTCGGCGAGGGACTTGTCGTCACCGTCGAGGCGACCGTGTTCGGTTCCCTGCTCGCCTATGTGCTGGGCCTCGTCTTCGCTTTGCTGCGCCGATCGCGGTTCTGGCTGGTCCGGACCATCGTCTGGTTGTTCGTCGAGTTCGTGCGGAGCACCCCGCTGCTGGTCCAGCTGTTCTTCCTGTTTTTCGTACTCCCCGACATCGGCATCCGGCTCTCGCCGTTGCTGACCGGCGTCATCGGGCTCGGCCTGCACTACGCGACCTACACGGCCGAGGTCTACCGGGCCGGTATCGAGGGTGTTCCGAAGGGACAGTGGGAAGCCGCCCGCGCGCTGAGCCTGCCGAGGGGACGGACCTGGACCGCGGTGATCCTGCCCCAGGCCATCCCGAGGGTGCTGCCCGCGCTCGGTAACTACACGATCTCGATGTTCAAGGAGACACCGCTGCTGTTGACGATCAGCGTGCTCGACATCGTCGGGGCGGCCTACGAGGTGGGCTCGTCCTCCTTCCGGTTCGTGGAGCCGCTGACCATGGCCGGGATCCTCTTCCTGTTGCTGAGCTACCCGTCCTCGCTTTTCGTCCGATGGTTGGAGCGTCGCTTTGGAATCGCACACTGAGCCCATGATCCGGTTCTCCGGAGTCGAGAAGAGGTTCGGCGCCCACGTCGTCCTGAGCGAACTGGACTTCGTCGTCTCGCCGGGCGAGTTCGTCACGCTGATCGGGCCGAGCGGGTCCGGCAAGACCACGATCCTCCGGCTACTGATGACCCTGGAGAAAGTGGACGGTGGCACGATCGAGGTCGATGGTGAGTTCCTGTCCCACATGGATCGGGGAGGGGAACTCGTTGCATCCGACGAGAAACACCAGCGCAGGATCCGCAAGCGGATCGGCATGGTGTTCCAGCAGTTCAACCTGTTCCCCAACATGCCGGTGCTGCGCAACATCACCGAGGCTCCCGTTCGCGCGCTCGGGTTGTCCAAAGCGGAGGCGGAGCAGCGGGCGCTGGAACTGCTGGAACTCGTCGGGCTTTCAGAGAAGGTCGGCGCGCACCCCACCCAGCTGTCCGGTGGTCAGCAGCAGCGGGTCGCGATCGCGAGGGCGCTGGCCATGCGGCCGAAGGTGCTGCTGCTCGACGAGGTGACCTCGGCGCTCGACCCGGAGTTGGTCGCCGGAGTTCTCGGAGTACTGAAGAACATCGCGAAGACCACCGACATCACTTTCCTTTGCGTGACACACGAGATGCGGTTCGCGAGGGACGTATCCGACCGGGTGCTCATGTTCGACAACGGACAGGTGATCGAGGAAGGGGTTCCGGAGATGTTGTTCACTCGTCCTGAGCACGAGCGAACAAGGGAGTTTCTGCACGCGGTGATCGACCGCGCGGGCTGACGAGGAGGCGCGCGCGACGGACGCCGACTGGGCCCGCTCGGGGCACCCAGTTGCCTCCCCTCCTGTCTTCTTCCCGGCGAATCCCGGAATTTACGCAGGTATCGCGCATGTTGCCCACGCACGTCCACGCATTGCGACGGTCATCGAAACTTGATCTCCGTCGATGGAAATTTTCCGAACGGATTGCGCGCAAACGGGTGACTTGCCTAGGGTAAGCGCAATCGAGTCCGCGCTGAGGTCTCATCGGCTCACCCCGATGGGAAGGACAGGGAGCTACGAGTACGTGAATTCCTCCAGCCTGAACAGGCGTGGGTTTCTCCGCGGTGCGTCCGGCTTAACCCTTGGTCTCGCGGTTGGTGGTGGCGCGCTTGTCAGCGGCTGCACATCGATCAGCGTGGCGGCCGACGGCGAGGGCGGAGACCTACTCAATCGACTGCGTGACGAGGGAAACGTCCGGATGGGCTTCGCCAACGAGCGACCATTCGGCTTCATCAACAAGGAGGGTGTGCTCACCGGAGAGGCTCCCGAGGTCGGCAAGGAAATCTTCCGCAGGCTGGGCGTCGACTCCTTCGAACCGAAATTGGCCGACTTCAGTTCGCTGATCCCCGGTCTCAAGGCCGGGCTCTTCGACGTGATCTCGGCCGGTATGTACATCACCCCCGCGCGGTGCGCCGAAATCGAGTTCACGAACCCCGACTACAACGCGCCCGCCGCGTTGCTCCTGCCGCGGGGAAACCCGATGGGACTGTCTGATTTGGACAGCGTCGTGGAGAAGCGTGCCAGGATCGGTGTGCTGACCGGTTCCGTCGAGGAGGGCTACGCGAGTGACGTCGGTATTCCGGGAGGAAGGATCGTGGTGTTCCCCGACCAGTCCTCCGGCATCGACGGTGTGCTCGCCAACAGGGCCGACTGCCTGATGCTCACCAGGCTCTCTCTCGACGCCGCGCTCGGCCAGCGGCAGGGAATCGCGCTGGAGGTCGGTGAGACCTTCGTTCCCATCGTCAATGGCGTGAAGCAGTACGGCGCGGGTGGTTTCGGGTTCAGGAAAGGGGAGACCGCGATCGTCGACGAGTTCAATCGCGAGCTCGCGGCGATGCAGCGCAGCGGCGACGTGCTGAGGCTCACCCGTCCCTTCGGGTTCTCCCAGGACGAGATGACCGACCTCACGGCACAGGCGTTGTGCACCGGAACCGCGGACTGAAGGGGGCCTGATCATGTCTGCCGGCTTGATGGCCTATGTCTGGGAGGGCTTGCGCAACACCCTCCTGCTCACCGTGTTCGGTGCGCTCCTGGGGCTCGCCTTCGCCTTCATCGCTGGACTCGCGCGTACCAGCAAGCGCAAGACCGTCCGGGCGATCGCGATGGTCTATACCGAAGTGTTCCGCGGATTTCCCTCACTGGTGCTGCTCTTCGCGCTGATCTTCATCATCCCGCAGTTCGGTTACCAGTTGAATCCGCTCTTCGCGGGCATTCTCGCGCTGGCGCTCAACATCGGTGCCTACGCGGCCGAGGTGGTTCGCGGCGCCATTCGCGCCGTCCCGCCTGGACAGATCGAGGCGGCCGTCGCGCTGAACTTCACCCCGATGCAGCGGATGCGAAAAGTCGTGCTGCCACAGGCGGTCGTCGCGATGATCCCACCGTTCACCAACAACCTCATCGAGTTGCTCAAACAGACCTCGCTGGTGTCCCTGGTCTACATCTCCGACTTGACCTTCTCCGCGCAGCTCATCAGGGCCTCGACAGGGGAGACCGCACTGGTGTTCTTCGGCCTGCTCGTCGGCTACGGCGTGATCGCGTTCGTTTTCGTGACGATCATGAAGCTGCTCGAACGCATGGCAGCCCGTTCGCTCGGCCGCAAGGTTTCCTCCGGCCTTTTCGGCGCTAAGAAGGTGGCAGCGTGAACTTCGACTGGAGCCAGGTGTGGGACGCGATGCCCACCATGCTGGACGGCCTGCTGGTCGCGCTCACCGCAACCGGCATCGGCTACGTCATCGCGCTGATCCTCGGACTCGTCTTCGCGCTGGCGAGGCGTAGTCCGAACCGCTGGGTGAGCATGCCGGTCGGTTTCCTCGTCGAGTTCATCCGCTCGACGCCGCTGCTCGTTCAGCTGTTCTTCTTTTTCTACGTGCTTCCGCTCATCGGCATCAGCGTCTCGCCGTTGGCGACCGGCGCGTTCGCGCTGGGCCTGCACTACGCGACCTACGTGTCCGAGGTCTACCGCTCCGGCATCGACGGTGTCCCACCTGGACAGTGGGAGGCGTCGACCGCGCTGAACCTCTCGACCCGGCGTACCTGGACGAATGTCATCCTGCCGCAGGCGATCCCCAGGGTGGTGCCCGCGCTGGCCAACTACATCATCGCGATGTTCAAGGACACCCCGCAGTTGCTCGCCATCACGGTGGTGGAAATGCTCGGCGGTGCCATCGCGATCGGCTCGGAGACCTTCCGCTATTCCGAACCGATCGCGGCGGCTGGGATGGTGTACTTGGTCGTCGCGCTCGTGATGGCCTGGATCGCGCGCATCGTAGAACGCCGGTTCGGCCAGGTTCGCGTCTGAGACAAGCTAGAGAGGAAATCCCTTGACCAACGGTGACTTCATCACGTTCGAAGGCGTGCACAAGGCATTCGGCCAGAACGTGGTGCTCGACGACCTCTCGTTCTCGGTCGGCTCGGGTGAGCGGGTTACTCTCATCGGCCCGAGTGGGTCCGGAAAGACCACGATCCTGCGCATGCTGATGACGCTCACGAGGCCGGATCGCGGCACCATCAAGGTGAACGGCGACTACCTGTACCACGAACAGCGGGGTGACAAGCTCGTTCCGGCGAGCGAGGCGCACATCCGCAAGGTGCGCAGCCGGATCACCATGGTGTTCCAGCATTTCAACCTGTTCCCCAACATGAAGGTCCTTCGCAACGTCACCGAGGCGCCGATTCACGTGCTCGGTAAGTCCAAGGACGAGGCCGAGGCGAGGGGCAAGGAACTGCTGGAGATGGTGGGGCTCAGCGACAAGCTGGATGCCCACCCCTCACAGCTTTCCGGCGGTCAGCAGCAGCGGGTCGCGATCGCGAGGGCGCTCGCCGTCGATCCCGACGTGCTGTTGCTCGACGAGGTGACCTCGGCACTCGACCCCGAGATCGCGGCCGAAGTACTTGACGTGCTGCGGGACATCGCCAAGACGACCGACGTCACGATGCTCCTCGTGACACACGCGATGAAGTTCGCGCGCGACGTGTCGCACCGGGTGCTGATGTTCAACGAGGGAAGGATCATCGAGGACGGCACGCCAGAGCAGCTGTTCAACGAACCCGAACAGGACCGCACACGGACCTTCCTCAAGTCCGTCCTCGACGAGACCTGACATCTCCGGTCATGGCCGTTACGGTCGGGTGATGGGCGAGTTCGAGCACGTCCTCGTCAAACGCGAGGACGACACGGTCACCATCACCATGAACCGCGCCGCACGGCGCAATTCGCTGTCAGAGGAACATTTGCGCGAATTGCTCGCGGCGTTCCGGCAGACCGCCGAGTCCGACGCGACCGGAATCGTGCTCGCGGGCGCTGGCCCCGTGTTCTCCGCGGGACACGATTTCGGCGACGTGGCGGCGAGGGACCTGATGGGCGTCAGGGATCTGTTGCGCCTGTGCACCGATCTCATGGGAACGATCCAGTCGGCGCCTCAGGTGGTGATCGCGAGGGTGCACGGCCTGGCGACCGCGGCGGGCTGCCAGCTCGTCGCCTCGTGTGACCTCGCGGTGGCCGCCGAGTCGTCGGGTTTTGCTTTGCCCGGCGGGAAAGGCGGCTGGTTCTGCCATACGCCCGCCGTTCCGGTTGCCCGCGCCGTCGGTCGCAAACGGCTGATGGAACTGGCGCTCACCGGTGACGCCATCGACGCGCTGACCGCACTGGAATGGGGACTCGTCAACAGGGTCGTTCCCGACGATCGGCTCGACGAGGCCGTCGCGGAACTACTCGGAAGGGCGACCCGGGGCAGCAGGGCGGCCAAGGCGCTCGGCAAGCAGACCCTCTACGCGCAGCTCGACCGCCCCGAGGCCGATGCCTACGCGCTCGCCGTGGAGGTGATGGCGTCCGCCTCGCAACTTCCCGGCGCGAAGGAAGGAATGGCGGCGTTCCTTGAGAAGCGCAAGCCGGAGTGGCCGGACTGACCGCTCACCTCGTTCGTTCGTGCAGAAGTAGCAGAGCGTAAGCCGCAAGCGATTGCGCGTCGGTGAGTTCACCGCTGGTGATCAACTTGTCGACGTCGGCACGGGAGAACCAGGCGGCCAGCATGTCCTGCTCCTCCGGTTCGCGATCCGGCTCGCCCCGCGTCAACTCGGTCGCGAGGTAGGCGGTTCCGCGCTGGCTCGACATACCCGCCGCGACGTCGAGCACGCCGAGTTCGACAAGCGAACCGGCGGCGAGCCCCGTCTCCTCGCGAAGTTCTCTCGCGGCCAGCGTCTTCGGATCCTGATCGGCCCTTCCCGGCGCGGTGCCTTGAGGGAACTCCCATCGAGACAACCCGAGCGGGTACCTGAACTGCCTGACGAGCTGCAACCGGTCGCCTTCGGAAGCAATGATCAACGCGTAGTGCGGTTTGTCGACCACGCCGTAGATTCCCCGCGAGCCGTCCTGCCTGCGGATTTCGTCCTCTCGCACGGTCATCCATTCGTTCCGGTACACCTCGCGGCTCGACACGCGCTGTATGGGGTCCACACCACGAGTCTGCCAAGTCGTTTAGTCTCTGCCGGGTGCTGCCACCCGTTGCCGCTACCGTCGGCCCGACTCGCCTAATCTCTCGATCGTGCGTCTCGTAATTGCCCGGTGCCAGGTCGACTACGCCGGCCGGCTCACCGCCCATCTGCCCATGGCCACCCGCCTGCTGCTGGTGAAGTCGGACGGTTCGGTCTCCGTGCACTCCGACGACCGCGCCTACAAGCCGCTGAACTGGATGAGCCCGCCGTGCTGGCTCATCGAGGACGGCAACCTGTGGATCGTGGAGAACAAGGCGGGCGAGAAGCTCGTCATCACCATCGAGAACGTGATCGACGAGATGAAGCACGACCTCGGCGCGGAGCCGGGGCTCGTCAAAGACGGCGTCGAGGCACACCTCCAGGAACTGCTCGCCGAGCACATCACGACACTCGGCGACGGCTATTCGCTGGTGCGAAGGGAATACCCGACCGCGATCGGTCCCGTCGACATCCTCGCCCGCGACGCGGGCGGAGCCGCTGTCGCCGTCGAGATCAAGCGCCGTGGTGAGATCGACGGCGTCGAGCAGCTCACCAGGTACCTCGAACTGCTCAACCGGGATCCGTTGCTGTCGCCGGTGCAGGGTGTTTTCGCGGCCCAGCAGATCAAGCCGCAGGCTCGAACGCTCGCCGAGGATCGCGGCATCCGCTGCGTCACTCTCGACTACGACTCACTACGCGGCATCGAATCCAACGAATTCCGCCTCTTCTAGGACTGGTTTGTGGCTGGGCTGCTTGGCGGTGCGGGTGGCGGAACCTGAGGCGGTTTCTCGCTGCGGCTCGAGCTGACGGCCCCACTTGAGGTGGCTACGCCGCTGAAACGCGCGCTGGCTGGCTAGCGGGGGTTGCTGGCGCCGGGTGGCGCTGTTTCTTGTTGTGTTCTGTTGCGGGCCTGGGCTCACGGGTGCGGCTTGCCCGTTCGCGTTGTCTCGACGGCCTGACCTGCCCCGAACGCGGATGTCGGCGTCCCGAACGCGCATCTCGGTGGCCCGGGTGCGGATCTCGCGCGCCTGGGTGCGGATCTCGACGTCCTGGGTGCGGATCTCGCACGGCACCGGATCGGGTGCGACTCGGTGGACTCTCCGCGAGCTTCCCGGACACATCGTCACCAACCCACTTCGATTTGCTCTGCGGCATTCACCTCGGTGAAATCGTGCGGTAATGTTCGCCGCCAGGTTAATCCTGGTGGTTGTTGTTGACTGGTGTTGATTCTGGAGGTGGGGCGTGGACGTACTGGCCGAGGCAAACCTGCGGCTCGACGCCAACGCGGTCGACTACGTGCTGCTCGCGTTCTACTTCGTCCTCGTACTCGGTATCGGTTATCTGGCCAGGAGGCAGGTGTCGACCAGCCTCGACTTCTTCCTCTCCGGCCGATCGCTGCCCGCGTGGGTGACCGGTCTCGCGTTCATCGCGGCCAACCTCGGAGCCATCGAGGTCATGGGCATGTCGGCGAACGGGGCCGAGTACGGGATGCCGACCGCGCACTACTTCTGGATCGGCGCGGTACCCGCGATGCTGTTCCTCGGCATCGTGATGATGCCGTTCTACTACGGCTCGAAGGTTCGCAGCGTTCCCGAGTTCATGCTGCGCAGGTTCGGCAAACCGGCACACCTCGTCAACGGCATCAGTTTCGCGCTGGCACAGGTACTCATCGCGGGTGCCAACCTGTTCCTGCTCGCCAGCGTCGTCAACCTGCTGCTCGGCTGGCCCATCTGGGTGTCGGTCGTCCTCGCCGCGGTGATCGTGCTGTCCTACACGGCGCTCGGCGGCCTCTCCGCCGCGATCTACAACGAGGTTCTCCAGTTCTTCGTCATCGTCGCGGCCCTGCTGCCGCTGACCATCGTCGGCCTCTACAAGGTCGGCGGCTGGGAAGGGCTCGTCGACAAGGTCAGCGGCGGACCGGGCGGAGCCGAACAGCTCAGTTCGTGGCCCGGCAATCAGCTCACCGGATTCGGCGACAACTTCCTTTCCGTGCTCGGTCTCGTCTTCGGACTGGGTTTCGTGTTGTCCTTCGGTTACTGGACGACCAACTTCGTCGAGGTACAGAGGGCCATGGCCTCCAAGAGCATGTCGGCGGCGAGGCGGACCCCCATCATCGGCGCCTTCCCCAAGCTCGCCATGCCGTTCATCGTGATCATCCCCGGCATGATCGCGGGCGTCACGGTCACCGAACTCATGGGCGAGAACAAGGCCGCGCTGATGGAAGGGGGCGAGGCGCCGAGCGGGGCCACCTTCAACAACGCGTTGCTGCTGTTGATGAGAGACCTGTTACCCAACGGCATGCTCGGCATCGCCATCGCGGGACTGCTGGCGTCCTTCATGGCCGGTATGGCCGCGAACCTGAGTTCGTTCAACACCGTGTTCACCTACGACATCTGGCAGGCCTACATCAAGAAGGGCCGACCGGACGACTACTACCTGCGAACGGGCAGGGTCGTGACGGCGGCGGCCACCGTGCTGGCGATCGGAACCGCGTTCATCGCCTCCACCTACAGCAACCTGATGGACTACCTGCAACAGCTCTTCTCGTTCTTCAACGCGCCGCTGTTCGCCACGTTCATCCTCGGTATGTTCTGGAAACGGATGACGCCGACGGCCGGCTGGCTCGGCCTCGTCACCGGTACCGGCGCCGCGGTGGGAGTCTTCCTGCTCGCCGAGACCGGGGTGTGGGAGCTGCCGGGCCAGGGCGCCTCGTTCGTCGGTGCGGGCGCGGCGTTCGTCGTCGACATCGTGGTCAGCGTGGTGGCGACCTACCTGACCCAGCCGAAGCCCGCGGCCCAGCTCGCCGGGCTGGTGTACTCGCTGACGCCGAAGGAGACGCTGAAACACTCGACATCGGGCGATGACGCCGGCTGGTACCGCAACCCCGGTCTGCTCGCGGGGATCGTGCTGGCCATCACCATCGTGCTGAACATCATCTTCTAGGAGGCGCTGACCATGGCTCACGAGTCGTCTCGCTCCCGAGGCGCCGGTGTCTTCGACATCCGGCTCATCATCGCTCTGCTGATCGGCGTCTACGGCGCTGTGATCACCGTGCTCGGCGCCGGGTTCATGACCGAAGAGGACATCGAGAAGTCGGCAGGCGTCAACATCAACCTGTGGGCAGGTATCGGCATGCTGGTGTTCGCCGCGCTGTTCGTCGCGTGGGCGAAGTGGCGGCCGATCAAGGTGCCGGAACACACCGAAGAGGAATCGGACATCACACCAGGACAGGAGCGGTAAAAGCCAGGTTGTGTGCGTGGTGGCGGCGACGCCCCGATAGCGTGCACTTCGTGTTCAATCGTGTTGCTCGTCGTTCGGCGGTCGTGCTCGGCATCGTCACGCTCGGTCTGGTCAGCGGGTGTGCGGGTGAGGACCTGGCGCGGTCCAACTACCAGCGGACCACCATTACCGCCGAACCCGGAAGTTCACCCGGTGAGGTTCCGACCGGGGAGATCACCGATCCGGCCGTCGCCGCCTCGGCGCTGCGCACGGTCGATCCGTGCGGGCTGCTCACCGAGGACACGCTCGGCGACGTCGGCAGCACGACCGAGGACCCCTACGCGTCGGACTGGGGTGAGTGCAGGGCGTCGAACATCAAGGACGCGGGCGGCAAGACCGTCGGTATCTCGCTCAACCTCGGCGATTCGCTGGTGACCACTGACAACGCGACGGGCGGCATCGAAGGTCTTCCATTGATCGAGGACCCGCTCGACGAGGAGACGTGCTTCGTCACGGCGGTGACCTCCCGTGGCCCCGCGGCGGGTATCGCCACGCAGGTGACCTACCCCGGTGGCAACGCGTGCAACGCCGGTTACACGGTGTTGCAGAAGGTGATCCAGGCCGTGCGCGCCGATCCGCCTCAGTACGAGCAGCGGGCAGGCACGGCGCTCGCCGTCGACCCGTGCGCGAGTGTCGAGGAATCGGCGGTGTCGAAGGTGCTCGGCGACGGCGCGCTGCGCAGCCCTTCCGGCTTGCACGCGTGCCGGTACCAGGGAGACAGCAGGGGACCGTCGGTTTCGGTCAGGATGCGCCTCGGCTACCCGCCGGACAACAAGGAGGGAACGCCGGTCGACCTCGGTCGCGGCGTGAAGGCGACCCAGCAGGCATCCGATTCCGGAAACAGCTCGTGCAAGGTCGAGTGGCAGCACCTCGGCGTCAGCGACGACGAGGGCGAGATCATCTCGGTCTCCTATGACGACTACTCCGACGCCGCCGACGTGAAGAAGTCGTGCGAGGGCGCGCTGGCGATGGCCAAGGGTGTCGTGCCGAAACTGCCCTCCACATAACGGCGGCCGGATCGTTTGGCGGGACACCACCGTCGGCGGTTAGGTTGGAAGCGTCCTCACACATGGTCGTGGCTGGAGGTGCGCGTGAAGAAGATCATCAACGATCCGGCGACGGTGGTGGCCGACTCGCTCCGCGGGATGGCCGCCGCGCACGCCGATCTGCTCAGGATCGAGTACGACCCGGACCACATCGTCCGCGCCGACGCTCCCGTCCGCGACACGGTGGCCGTGATCTCGGGCGGCGGCTCGGGGCACGAGCCGTTGCACGGTGGCTTCGTCGGCAAGGGAATGCTGCACGCGGCGGTGCCGGGGCCGGTGTTCACCTCGCCGACTCCCGACGCCGTCCAGGCCGCCGTCTCGGCGACGACCGGCCCTTCCGGCGCTCTGCTGATCGTCAAGAACTACACCGGTGACGTGCTGAACTTCGAGACGGCGGCCGAACTGGCCTCCGCTGACGAACTCGACGTGCGCAGCGTGATCATCGACGACGACGTCGCGGTCGCCGACTCGACATTCACGGCGGGGCGGCGAGGAGTCGGTGGCACGGTGCTGCTTGAGAAGATCACCGGTGCCGCCGCGGAAAGGGGCGACTCGCTCGACGCGGTGGAAGCCTTGGCCCGCAAGGTGATCGGCCAGGTCAGGTCCATCGGAGTCGCGCTGAGCGCTCCCACTGTCCCGCATGTCGGCGAGCCGAGCTTCGAGCTGGCCGACGACGAGGTCGAGTTCGGCATCGGCATCCACGGCGAGCCTGGCAGGGAGCGGATCAAGACGGGCCCGGCCGACGAACTCGTCGCGCGCATGATCGACGCCGTTGTCGAGGACCTGCCCTTCGCCGATGGCGACGACGTGCTGCTGTTCAGCAACTCGATGGGCGGTACCCCGCTCGTCGAGTTGTACCTCGCGCACGGCATTGCCGAACGGCTGCTCGCCGAACGGGGAATCCGCGTCGTCAGGCGACTTGTCGGCCCGTACGTCACCAGTCTGGAAATGCAGGGAATGAGCGTGACACTGTTGCGAATGGACGACGAGCTGACCGAGTTGTGGGACGCGCCGGTCAACACTCCCGCGCTGCGATGGGGGCTGTGATGGGCTGCGGCGCGCGCGAGGTCGCCGACCTGCTGAGGGCGGGGGCCGCGACGATCGCGGAGCACAGAGCCGAACTCATCGACCTCGACCGGCCGATCGGCGATTCCGACCACGGCGAGAACCTCAACCGCGGCTTCACCGCCGTCGTGTCGACTTTGGACACCGCGGTGCCCGAGACTCCCGGCGGGGTACTCAAGATCGCGGCGACGACGCTGATCTCCAAGGTCGGTGGTGCCGCGGGGCCGTTGTACGGAACGGCGTTCCTGCGTGCGGCGACGGCGTTGGGCGATCGTGCCGAACTGGACGCGGAGGCGGTGTTCACCGCGTTGCGCGCGGGCCTTCGAGGGGTCGTGGCGAGAGGAAAGGCCGTTGTCGGTGACGCGACGATGGTCGACGCGCTGAGCCCAGCCGTCGACGCGGCTGAGGCCGCCGTCGGCGATGGCATTGCCGCTGTTCTGGCCGCCGCCGCTGACGCCGCCGACAAGGGAGCCGATTCGACGGTGCCGTTGGTCGCACGCAAGGGAAGGGCTTCCTATCTCGGCGAACGCGGCGTCGGGCATCTTGATCCGGGCGCCCGTTCGACCGCCTTGCTGCTGCGTGCGTTCGCGGAGGCGGCCCGATGAGGGTCGGGCTCGTCCTCGTCTCGCACAGCGGCAAGCTGGCCGAGGGGGTCGCGGAACTGGCCGCGCAGATGGCTCCGGACGTCAAGGTCGTTCCTGCCGGTGGTTTGCCTGACGGCGGTATCGGCACGGATTACGACTCGGTGCTCGCCGCCGTCGAGCGCGCGGAGGAGGGCGGCGGCGTCGTGTTGCTGTACGACCTCGGCAGTGCCGAGATGACCGCCGATCTGGTCGTGGAGTCGCTGCCGGATCCCGGAACGGCCGTCGTCGTGGCGGCCCCGCTCGTCGAGGGTGCCGTCGCCGCCGCTGTCGCCGCGCAGGGCGGGGCGGACAGGGCGGGAGTCGCGTCCGCCGCTTCATCGGCAGCTGGTGGTGGCGAATCCGAGGCGGCACGGGAGAGCGCGGGAGGCGCTGAGACGGCGGAATTGACGCTCGGCAACGACGTCGGCCTGCACGCGCGTCCGGCGGCCCTGCTGGTGCGCGGTATCGCGGGCCTCGACGCCGACGTGCGAATCCGGCTGGGAGATCAGGAAGCCGATGGGCACAGTGTGCTCGCGTTGATGTCGCTCAGCGCTCGCAAGGGCGATCGCATCGACGTCAGCGCCACCGGAACGCAGGCGGCGGAGGCGATCAGCCGAATCGAGTCGCTTGTGGAACGGAATTTCGACGAGTGAGCCGAGGGACCTTCGGGATGTGACATCGGTTCGCGTTCTGTCGATACTGTTCGAGTGCGAATCAAGATCATCCTGGGGGTCCTTCTCACCGCGGTCGCGGTCGCGGGATGCGCGAACGTGGTCGGCGGTGAAGCCGGACCGGGCGACGTTCGGCCATTGAAGGCAAGTGACGTACTCGGAGATTTCGAGACCGTCGACTATTGCAGTGTTCTCGACGCCGACGCGTTGAGCAGGGCAGGTGGCTACGTCGAGCACTCGCGGCCCAGTTTCGACGAATGCTTCGTCGATGTCGTCGCCGACGACATCGACGTGCGGATGCGGCTGGGACCGCTCGCGTACGAACCGGAAACCAGCGAGGAACCCGACGAGGAGATCGTCAGGCCGCGGGGGCTTCGCGTTCAGGAGTACGACAGCAGCGAAACCGGAAGGTGCGCGCACTATCTGGTCTTTCCCGACGGGATGAACATCCAGGTGAGCGTGGAGGAACGGGAGGAGCAGGTCGAATCCGGTGTGTTGTGCGAACTGTCGGAGGCCGCGGTGAACGGTATTCGTTCCTTTGTCAGTTCGAGCCGGATCGGACATTTCGAATTCGGTACGGAATCGCTCGGCTGGCTGGCTGCCTGCGACCTCACCTCGGAGCAGGAGGTCGAGGAGGTCATCGGCGAACCGGCGCCGCAATCGACTCCGCCGACGAGCCACTGGTGCTTCTGGGGTGGCGAGTACGACGACTCGCTGAGTGTTTCGCTGGAATTCTCCGTGCAGGACCTGCCGAGGTCGTATCTCGAAGAGGGCTACTACCCCGACGACATCGCGGGAAGACCGAGTTCGGTGTTCGAGTACGAATCGGGCGCGTGCGTGGCCGATACTCCGCACCTGCCGTTCGGGGAGCACGAGACGGGGCAGATCGAGGTCGTCTCGATCTACGTCGAGGGGCCGGAGGACGGCGACATGTGCAAACCCGCCGAGGCGCTGGCGAAGGTGGTGTGGCCCAGGCTTCCCGAGTCCTGAGCGATTGCTGATTCGATTCCGTGCTGCCGGTTGGGCCGAGGCGTGGCACCATCAGTGGTTATTACCGGCCGGTAACCGCTGGAGGTCGCCGTGGCACGTGATTTCAAGACCATCGGAGTCGTCGGTCTCGGCACGATGGGATCCGGCATTGCCGAGGTGCTGGCCCGCAGCGGCCTTTCCGTCATCGCCGTCGAGATCGACGCCGACGGCATGGCAAGGGGGCGCGGGCACATCGAGCATTCCACCGCGAGGGCGCTCGGCAAGGGAAAGCTCGACGAGGAGGGACGAGCCGGGCTGCTCGGGCGCATCCGCTACAGCACCGCTCTTCCCGACCTCGCCGAAGCCGACCTCGTCATCGAGGCCATCCCGGAAAGTCTCGAACTCAAGGCCGAGCTGTTCGCCGAACTGGACAAGATCACGAGGCCGGACGTCGTTCTCGCCTCCAACACCTCGTCGCTTTCGGTCACCGAGATCGGCGTGCACACCACGCGGCCGGGAAAGGTCGTCGGGATGCACTTCTTCAACCCGGCCCCCGTGCTGCGGTTCATCGAGGTGGTGCGCACCGTCGTCACGGAACCCGACGTCATCGACGACGTCGTCGCTCTCGCGGGGCGCGTCGGCAAGGAGCCGGTCGTCATCGGCGACAGGGCGGGATTCATCGCCAACGCCCTGCTGTTCGGCTACCTCAACCACGCGGTGCGGATGTACGAGCAGCGGTACGCGACTCGCGAGGACCTCGACGCCGCCATGCGGTTCGGTTGCGGATACCCGATGGGTCCGCTCGCCCTGCTCGACCTCATCGGGCTCGACACGGCCTACGAAATCCTCGACACGATGTACCACCAGTCGCGCAACCGGCTGCATGCTCCGGCGCCGCTGCTCAAGCAGATGATCACCGCCGGACTGCTCGGCCGCAAGAAGGGCAAGGGGTTCTACACCTACGACGCGCCGGACTCTCCGACCGTCGTCGCGGACCCCCCGGGGCTCGATACGTCCACTGTGGATTCATCACCGGCAAGGCCGGTGCGGGTCGTCGGCGTTGTCGGCACCGGAACCATGGCGACCGGCATCGCCGAGGTGTTCGCGAAGTCCGGTTACCGGGTCGTGTTGCGGGCACGTGACCTGGACAAGGCAAAGGCATCGCTTGCCAGGCTGGGGAAATCGCTCGACAAGGCCGTCGTCAAGGGCAAGTTGTCCGAAGAGGACGCCGAGGCGACGCTGGCGAGGTGCACGCCCGTCGTCGATCTCGCCGAACTGTCCGAAGCGGACCTGATCGTCGAGGCCGTCGCGGAGAACCTGGCGGTGAAGCAGGCGGTGTTCGCCGCGCTGGACGAGATCGCCAAACCGGGGGCGGTGCTGGCGACGACGACCTCGTCACTGCCCGTCATCGAATGCGCCGCCGCGACCTCGCGGCAGACCGACGTCGTCGGGATGCACTTCTTCAATCCCGCTCCGGTCATGAAGCTCGTCGAGGTGGTCGCCACGATCGCCACCTCGCCCGAGGTCGTCGCCACCGCGCACGCCGTGTGCTCCACGCTGGGAAAACACCCCGTTCACTGCGCCGACAGGGCGGGTTTCATCGTCAACGCGCTGCTGTTTCCCTACCTCAACGACGCGGTCAAGATGCTCGAAGCGCACTACGCGGGTGCCGACGACATCGACACGGCGATGAAGGTCGGTTGTGGCCTGCCGATGGGGCCGTTCGAACTGCTCGACGTCGTCGGCCTCGACGTGTCGCTCGCGATCGAGCGGACGTTGTACAACGAGTTCAGGGAAGCGGGGTTCGCGCCAGCGCCGCTACTGGAGCACCTTGTCACGGCGGGACGGCTCGGCCGCAAGACCGGCAAGGGGTTCCGCGACTACACGTGATGTGCCCCGGCGAACGCGCATGTCGGCGTCCTGAGTGCGGATCTCGGCGTCCTGAGCGGGGGACTCGCGGGAGTCAGCCGCAGCCGCAGGCGCCACCGCAGCAACCGCCGCCGGCGCCGGCCATTCCGGCGCCCATTCCGGCTCCCCGAGGGAAGCCCGCGCCGGAGGAGGCCGAACCGGTGAGCGCGACCGTGGTGAGCAGCTTGACGGTGTCGTCGTGCCCCTCCGGGCACCGCGCGGGCGCACTCGACTCGCTCATCGGCCGGTTCAGCTCGAATGTTCCGGTGCATTCCCGGCAGCGGTAGGCGTAGGTCGGCATGCCGCCGATTATCGCCGCGCGGCGAGTCGCTGGGAAGTGCCGGGTCTCGGGGAAGTGTCGCCATCGGCCGTTCCGATGAGAAGCTGGCTCCGTGGAACTGCCAGTGGTCGCCGGTGACATCCCCCATCTCGCCGAGGTCGTGCCCTCGCTGCTGGGCGCGCTCGGGGTCGAGGGCAGCTCAGGGACGATCGAGCTGCCCGGCGTCGACAGGGCCGCCGTCCTGCTCGTCGACGGGCTCGGCTGGGAACTGCTCGACGAGCACCCGGCCGACGCTCCCGTGCTGAGCGCGCTGAGCCGATCGCCGCTGCGGGTCGGCTATCCGGCAACGACGGCAGCGGGACTCGCGGCCATTGGTACAGGGGTGCCATCCGGTGAGCACGGCATGACCGGCTACACCTTCGAGGTTCCGGGTGTCGGGGTGCTGAACGCGCTGCGCTGGTGCAGGCATTCCGACGGCGAGGACCTGCGGCACGTGCTGCCGTCGGCGGAACTGCAACCGCTGCCCACCACGTTCAGCCTCGCGGGCGAAGCCGGTATCACCACGAGCGTCGTATCTCCCTACGAGTACGCGAAATCGGCGCTCACCGGCGCGGTGCTGAGGGGAGGCACGTACGTCGGCGTGCACGCGCTCGGCGACCTCGCCTCCGCGACGCTCGACGCGCTGAGTCCCGCGCGGTCGTTCTGCTACGCCTACCACTCGCAGCTCGACACGATCGGTCATCTGCATGGGCCAGGCTCACCGGCGTGGCGGATGCAACTGCGCCAGGTCGACCGGCTTGTCGAGTCCATCGTGGAGGGCCTTCCAGGTGGTGCTCTGCTCGCCGTCGTCGCCGACCACGGCATGATCAGGATCGACGAGTCGGCCACGGTCGACATCGACGAGACACCCGCGCTGCTCGAAGGCGTCAGGGAGCTGGCGGGCGAGGTCAGGGCCCGGCACGTCTACCCGGAGCGGGGCGCCGCGCCCGACGTGCTCGCCGCCTGGCGGGAGACGCTCGGGCCGAAGGCCTGGGTCCTCGAACGCGAGGAAGCGATCGAGCTGGGATGGTTCGGTCCACGGGTGAGCGCGAGGGTGCTACCGCGCATCGGGGAGGTCGTCGCGGCGGCGAGGGACCGCTCGGGAATGCTGCGTGGCCTCGCCGAACCGGTCGAATCGAGCCTCGTCGGGCAGCACGGATCGTTCACCAGCGCCGAACAGCTCGTGCCGCTCGCGCTGGCCTACGGCTGATCTCCGGCACGCGCCGCGGCGTTACCGTGAGTGCCATGCCCCGACGTAATCGCCACCGGCAGGTGCCTTCCGGCCTTGGCGTCGCCACCGGCTGGGCGAGCGCCGAGTCGGGCGACGACGGCGAATGGCTCGTGCGCACGGTCCCCGGCGCGCAGGCGACCAAGACATACCGGTGCCCCGGCTGTGATCACGAGATCCGGCCGGGCGTCGCGCACGTGGTCGCGTGGCCTGCCGACGAGGCGGGCTCGGTGGCCGACCGGCGGCATTGGCACCGGTCGTGCTGGCAGGCGAGGTCGCGAAGGGGCCCGACCCGGCGCCGGTAGTACCGGCGCGGCACCCGGTCGACGCCGCTCTCGGACACAATGCGGGCATGGCAGAACTTCCGCTCGTACTCCTGCACGCCTATCCGGTCGACGCGCGCATGTGGAACCCGGTGCGCGCGAGACTGGCGGCACGCACCAGGTTGATCACGCCCGACCAGCGGGGACTCGGCCGAACTCCGCTACCGGAGACCGAGCGGGCACCGAGTCTCGACGACGCGGCCAAGGACGTGATCGCGCTGCTCGACAAGCTCGAACTCGACAAGGTCGTGCTCGGTGGCTGCTCCATGGGCGGCTATCTCACCCTCGCCGTGCTGCGCGCGGCTCCCGAGCGGGTCGGCGCGATGGTGTTCATCGACAGCAAAGCGACCGCCGACGCCGAGGAGGCCCGGCTCAACCGGCTCGCGGCGGCCGAAAGGGCCGAGCGCGAAGGTACGGACTGGCTCGCCGACGCGTTGCTGCCCGGTCTGCTCGGTGAGCGGACGAGGCGGGAGCGGCCCGATGTCGTCGAGACGGTCAGGGAGCTGATCGAGTCCCAGCGCCCGGAAGGCGTCGCGTGGGCACAGCGGGCGATGGCGGCAAGGCCCGATTCGTCGCGGGCACTGACCGAGGCGAAGGTGCCCACGCTCGTCGTCGTCGGTGAGGAGGACACGCTCACGCCGCCTGCCGCGGCGGAGGAATTGTCCCGCGCCGCGGGAGGGGAGACCACGCTTGTCGTCGTTCCCGGCGCTGGCCATCTGACCCCGCTCGAAGCACCGGAGCGGGTCGCCGCCGCCGTCCTGGACTGGCTGCGGGGAACGACGATCGAGGCCGTATCGTGACGCACCTAACGTCATTCCGGCCACGAGGTCGCTGACCAGGTATTCACCGGTTTTCCGGACGTGAAGGGCCCGCTTGCTTCACCGCGACGCGAACGGGCCGCGCGGCGCCCCCGACTTCCTCCGGTGCCCCCTGCCGGAGCGTTCTACGGAGCCGTGAGTACTACAGAACCTAGTTTTACCTGCGCCTTTGATCGGGAGCCCCGGAAGCGGGCCTCGGCTTCGGGTGGAGAAGCGGTGGCCGCCCGCTTCTGCCGCGCGCGGTCCGCGCGAGGGTCGAGGGGCGATCTTTGCAGGCGGGGCGCAAGCCCGGAAACGGCGCGGGCTACGATCCCCCTAGCCAACGTGGCTCCCCCAGCCCGTGGCGACGCAAGGATCACGGGGTTCTTGAAGTGCAGGAGGCAGGAGTGACGGCCGTAGCCCCCAAGCCGATCGCGACGCGCCCGTATCCGGCGCAAGAGACGGCGAAGGGTTCGTACCTGCTGCGGTTGTTCCGCACGACGGACCACAAGCAAATCGGCATCATGTATCTCGTCACGTCGTTCGCCTTCTTCATGGTCGGCGGCGCGATGGCGATGCTGATCCGAACCGAGCTCGCGGTGCCAGGGCAGCAGTTCCTTTCGCAAGAGCAGTACAACCAGCTCTTCACGATGCACGGCACGATCATGCTGCTGCTGTACGCGACGCCGATTCTCTTCGGCTTCGCGAACTTCATCCTGCCGTTGCAGATCGGTTCGCCCGATGTGGCATTCCCCAGGCTGAACGCCTTCTCGTACTGGCTGTACCTGTTCGGCGGCCTGATCGTGATCTCCGGCTTCCTGACGCCGGGTGGCGCCGCCGACTTCGGCTGGTTCGCCTACACCCCGCTGTCGGACGCGATCCACTCGCCTGGCGCCGGAGCCGATCTGTGGATCACGGGTCTCGTGGTGTCCGGTCTCGGCACCATCCTCGGTGCGGTCAACATGATCACGACGATCGTCTGCCTTCGCGCGCCCGGCATGACGATGTACCGGATGCCCATCTTCACCTGGAACATCCTGATCACGAGCATCCTGATCCTGCTGGCGTTCCCGATCCTGACCGCCGCGCTACTCGGGCTGCTGGCCGACCGGCAAATCGGCGCACATGTCTTCGATCCCGCCAACGGCGGGGTGATCCTGTGGCAACACCTGTTCTGGTTCTTCGGCCATCCCGAGGTCTATATCGTCGCGTTGCCGTTCTTCGGCATCGTCTCGGAGATCTTCCCGGTGTTCAGCCGAAAGCCGGTGTTCGGCTACAAGGGCCTCGTGTGGGCGACGCTGGCCATCGCCGCGCTGTCCGTCGCCGTGTGGGCACACCACATGTACGCGACCGGCGCCGTGCTGTTGCCGTTCTTCTCCTTCATGACCTTCCTGATCGCGGTCCCCACCGGCGTGAAGTTCTTCAACTGGATCGGCACCATGTGGAAGGGGCAGTTGAGTTTCGAGACGCCGATGCTCTTCTCGCTCGGCTTCATCGTGACGTTCCTCTTCGGTGGGCTCACGGGTGTGCTGCTCGCCGCGCCTGCCATCGACTTCCACGTCTCGGACAGTTACTTCGTGGTGGCGCACTTCCACTACGTGCTCTACGGGACGATCGTGTTCGCCACGTTCGCGGGGATCTACTTCTGGTTCCCCAAGTTCACGGGGCGAATGCTGGACGAACCGCTCGGCAAGCTGCACTTCTGGACGACGTTCATCGGGTTCCACATGACGTTCCTCGTCCAGCACTGGCTGGGCAACGAGGGCATGCCCCGCCGGTACGCCGACTACCTCGTCTCCGACGGCTTCACCACGCTGAACACGATCTCGACGATCGGCGCCTACATTCTCGGTGCCTCGACGCTGCCGTTCATCTGGAACATCTTCAAGAGTTACCGCTACGGCGAGATCGTGAAGGTCGACGATCCGTGGGGTTACGGCAACTCGCTGGAGTGGGCGACATCCTGCCCGCCGCCTCGGCACAACTTCACCGAGCTGCCCAGGATCCGTTCCGAACGGCCCGCGTTCGAGCTGCACTATCCACACATGGTGGAGCGATTGCACAGCGAAGGCCACATCACGTTCACGGGCAAGGCGCTTCCGCACCCGGAGGCCAAGGACGCACCGTCGGAAGTGCTCACCGAGGCGGCCATTCCCGGTAGGCACGACAAGGACAACGCGAGCGAACAGTGATCGCCGACGGAGCCGGACGCGAGTAAGCCTAATCTGGGGTTTCCGCGTCCGGCTTCGTCGTCTTCACCACCCACAGGAGATTCCAGTGAGCACCGCGACACCGGTTCTGATCACCACGACGGGCCCGGACAAGCCCGGTGTCTCTTCCGTACTCTTCGCCGTTCTCACCCGGCACGGGGTCGAGGTTCTCGACGTCGAGCAGGTCGTGATCAGGGGCCAGCTCGTGCTCGGCGTGCTCGTCGGCGTCGAGAGCGATCCCGAGGCACTACAGGAAGCCGTCGAGCAGGCCATGGCCACGGTCGCGATGGACGTCGAGGTCCGCATCGGCGCCGCCATCGGCACCGATCCCTTCGCGCAGGGCAAGCACGGCTCCACTCACGTCATGGTGTTGCTCGGCAGGCCGGTGACCGCGCGTGCCGTCACCGAGGTCGCCGGAAGGCTCGCCGGGGTCGACGCCAACATCGACACGATCCGCAGCATCGCCGACTATCCGGTGACCGGTCTCGAAGTCCACCTTTCGGTCGCGGAAGACACGGAGGCGGCCGACGCCGAACTGCGCTCGGTCATCGCCGACGTCGCTTCGAGGGGAGGGCTGGATCTCTCCATCGAGCGGGCCGGTCTTGCCCGCAAGGCGAAGCGGCTCGTCGTCTTCGACGTCGACTCGACGCTCATTCAGGGCGAGGTCATCGAGATGCTTGCCGCGTATGTCGGAGTCGAGCCGCAGGTCAAGGAGATCACCGACGCCGCGATGCGGGGCGAGCTGAACTTCACCGAGTCGCTCGAACGCAGGGTGGCGCTCCTGAAGGGCCTGCCGGAAACGGTATTGGACGAGGTCGCCGACGCCATCGAGCTGACTCCAGGCGCGAGGACCACGATCCGCACGCTCAAGCGGCTCGGTTTCCGCTGTGGTGTCGTGTCCGGTGGGTTCACCAGGATCATCGACCGGCTCGTCGAAGATCTCGGGCTCGACTTCGCCGCCGCGAACGACCTTGAGATCGCCGAGGGCAAGCTCACCGGCAGGGTCGTCGGCGACATCGTCGACAGGGCGGGCAAGGCCACCGCGTTGCGCAGGTTCGCCGCCGACTACGGCATCTCGGTCAGCCAATGCGTCGCGGTCGGCGACGGGGCCAACGACATCGACATGCTGGCGGCGGCAGGCATGGGGATCGCGTTCAACGCGAAGCCCGCGCTCCGCGAGGTCGCCGACGCCGCGCTTTCCTATCCTTACCTCGATGCGGTGCTGTTCCTGCTCGGGGTCACCAGGTCCGAGGTCGAGGCGGCCGACGCCGCCGACGGCCTGCCCCTGCTGCGCCCGTGAGCGGCGTTCTCGCACCACTGGCGGCGCGCTACGCGTCGTGGCTCGGCTTGCCTGCCGAGCGGACCGCCGAACCGGAAGCCGCGCCCGATCAGGTGCGGGCGATGCCGGTTGTGCTGCGCATGGAGCGGGCGGAACCGCCGACGCGCACGGCGCTGCTCGAAGCCGCCGCGACGGCGGCGCTCGCGGTGTGCCTCGACGAACGCGCCGAGCAGGGCGGTGAATGGCACGAACCTGTGCACGCCTGGCTCGAAGGGCACATCCGCAAGGTCGCGCGCAGGGCGCGGGGCGCGCACTGGCATGCGGTACAAAACCTGCCGGGTATCACGGTGACGGTCGGCGGCGCGCAGGTCCGCGCACTGCTGCCGGACAGGGTCGCCGAGCTGCCGAAGGAGGTCACGCGATTGCAGATCTCGGGCAGCGACCTGCCCGACGACGAGCCGGGCGCCGTTCCGGCCGGGATGCCGCTGCTCTTGCTCAATCCCGAGGTCACCATGACCGTCGGCAAGGCGGCGGCCCAGGTGGGGCACGGCAGCATGCTGCTCGCGGCGTTGCTCGCGGAGCGAGAACTCGCGCGCTGGAAGGACGACGGCTACCGCTGCGCGGTCCGGACGGCGAAGTCCGAGGAATGGGCGGCGCTCCAGCCTCGCGATCCAGCCGCGACCTGGCAAGAGCGGAAGGTGCTCGCGGTGCGCGACGCCGGCTATACCGAGATCGCGCCTGGCACCGTCACCGTGCTCGCCCAGTGGCGCGACGAAAGCTGAAACCGCGTCAGGGGGTTCCCGTACCGCCGTCGGCGGTGACCTCGCCCGCCTTCCACACGACGTAGGCCTCGTCGGCATCGGTGGTCATGGCTTCCACGAACTTGTCGTGGTCGAAGCCCGGCAGGGTCTGCAACCGCTCGATGAGCGCGTTGGCGGCCGGATCGCCACTGGGAACGGCGGTTCCGGTGCCGTCGGCTCCGGCGAGCATCAGGAAGACGTCTTCCTTCCACGGACCTTCCGGGATGACCCTCACCACCACCGCGGACAGTTCGGACCAGGTCACCGATTCCTCGGTGCCATCGGCCAGCCTGCGCCGGACGCCGGTGTCGTCAACGCTGACCGAGCGAGACCGTGCGCTGGATGAGTCGGTGGACAACGACTACTCCCTTAACCTCGGGTTCCGTTCACCGTAACGCCTCCGCCGTGGGTGCTCAGCCCGGGGCGGAGGCGGCGAGTCTCCGCAGCGCGTCCCTGGCTACCTTGGGGTCGAAGGTGGGCCAGAACGGTGGCAGCGACGCGCGGAGAAAACCACCGTAACGAGCGGTGGCCAGCCGGGAGTCGAGCACGGCGACGACACCCTTGTCGCTGACGGAGCGGTGCAGCCGCCCCGTTCCCTGTGCCAGCAACAGTGCGGCGTGTGTCGCCGCGACCGTCAGGAAGCCGTTTCCGCCTCGCGCCTCGACGGCCCGCTGGCGTGCCGAGGAAACGGGATCGTCCGGCCGGGGGAAGGGAAGCCGGTCGACGAGCACGAGTTGCAGCGACGAGCCTGGCACGTCGACGCCCTGCCACAGGGACAGTGTGCCGAACAGGCAGGTGCGTTCGTCCTCGGCGAATTTGCCCACCAGCAACGAGGTGGAGTCGTCGCCCTGGCACAGGATCGGGTAAGGGATGCGTTCCCTGAGTTCCTCGGTCGCCTGCTTGGCCGCCCTCATCGAGGAGAAGAGGCCGAGCGCTCGTCCTCCGGAAGCCTCGATCAGCTCGGCGATCTCGTCCAATGTGGATTCGCCGAGGCCGTCGCGACCTGGCGGGGGAAGGTGTTTTGCCATGTACAGGATGCCGTTGCGGCGATAGTCGAAGGGCGAGCCGACGTCGAGTCCGCGCCAGCTGAGCCCGCTGTCGTCGGAAGGCGGTGGTTTCTCGTTCGCGGCGCCTTCGGCTTGCGCGGCCGGTTTGGGTGAAGGGGGAAGACCCCACTGCCGCGCGAGGGTGTCGAACGCGCCGCCAAGCGCGAGCGTCGCCGAGGTCAGCACCGTTGTGCTGCGGGCGAAAACGCGTTCGCGGAGCAGGCCGCCGACCGAGAGCGGCGCGACGTGCAGCGCCGGTGGCCTCGACGAGTTCGTGTACTTGTCGTTGGAAAGCCACACCACGTCGTGCCGGTTTCCCTGGTCTTCCTCGAACGCTTCGAGTAGCCGGACCGCCGTGTCGTGCACCTCTTCGAGCAGCGACCTCGCGAGCTTGCGTGCCGTCGCCTCCTCGACCTCTTCCTTGCGCTCGGAGCCCAGCGCGGTGAGGCAGGCCGAGGCCGCGTCGCGCACGACGGTGACCGCGCCGCCAAGCGCCGTCGGCAGCGAATCCATCCGGCCTGAGGGGAGGTCGTCGACGACGAGCGCGAGCCCGTCGCCCGCTTCGAGTAGCCGGTCGGCGATTCCGGCGTCGATGAGTTTGCCGCAGCGGCGCGTGGCGGCCGAGATCATCGGCGAGGTCAGTTCGGAGGTCGCGACCGAGGTGACGCGGTCGACCAGTTCGTGTGCCTCGTCGATGACCACGAGGTCGTGTTCGGGCAGCACCTGGTAGTCCTGCAAGGCGTCGATGGCCAGCAGCGCGTGGTTGGTGACGATGATGTCGGCCTTGCCTGCCTCGCCCCGGGCCCGCTCGGCGAAGCAGTCGGTGCCCACCGGGCAACGCCCCGCGCCGAGGCATTCGCGCGCGGTGACCGAGACCTGCCGCCACGCCTGCTCGGAAACTCCTGGTACGAGCTCGTCCTTGTCGCCGGTTTCGGTGTCGGAGGACCATTCGTGCAGCCGCTTGACTTCTCGGCCGATGCGCGAGACGGCGAAGGCGTCGAACAGCGTGGTGTCCTCCGGCTCCTCGGGAGCGCCGGTGTCGAGCCGGTGCAGGCACAGGTAGTTGCGCCTGCCCTTGAGGATCGCGAAGGTCGGCTCCCTGCCGAGCGGCTTCTTGAGTGCCTTGGCCAGCCGGGGTAGGTCGCGGTCGACGAGCTGGCGTTGCAGCGCGATGGTCGCGGTCGACACGACGACGGTCGCCTCGCGTTCCACCGCGTACCTGATCGAGGGAACGAGGTAGGCCAGTGACTTCCCGGTGCCGGTTCCGGCCTGCACGGCAAGGTGTTCGCCGGTGCGGATCGCTTTGCCGACCGCTTCCGCCATGTCGACCTGGCCCTCGCGTTCGGCGCCGCCGACGGCATCGACCGCGTGGCTGAGCAGTTCGCGGACGCTGGGAAGGCGTGAGGTCTTGCCGGGCACGGGGTGAGACGTTACCGGTCCCCACCGTCAAGATGAGCCGCGGTCCGAGGCGTGGCAGGTGAAGGGCGGAGGAAAGGCCCCGCTCGCGCCGGTGCCGTCAACCGACTACTCAGCGGGGGCGGGCGAGTTGCTTGAGTTCCTCCCTGTCAGGGAGTCCCTTCCCCTCGCTCGGCGCGGACACGGCGAACGCGCGGCAGGCCGCCGCCGTCCGCACCCTGCGCTCCGGCGGCGCTCCGGTGAGGAAATCGGCGAGGTAGCCCGCGATGAACGCGTCGTCGGCTCCTTCGGTGCCGACGGTCCGCACCGGGTACGACGGCACGTCGTAGCGCACCCCGTTCAGTTCGGCGATCGCTCCTCTCGGACCGAGCATGATCAGCACCTGTTCCGGCCCCATGGCCGCGAATTCCGACGCCAGTTCGTCCGTGCTTCCCGAGAAGCCGAGCGAGCGCGCCTCGTCCTCGCTCGCGAACACGATGTCGGCCATGCTCACCAGTTCGGCGAGCAGGTCTTTCGCCTCGCCCGGCTCCCACAGTGCCTGCTGGTAGTCGAGACCGAACGAGAAGGGCACACCCGCGTCGTTGGCGATCTCGGCGGCCACGATCACCGCCTTCGCGGCGGTGTCGGAAAGACCGGCCGTGTTGCCGGTCAGGTGCAGCGCGCCCGCGCCCCTGATCAGGTCTTCCGCCAGGTCCTCTGGACACAGCCTCGTTCCGGCGCTGCCGTTGCGGTAGAAGGCCGACCTCGGCGAATCGGCGGTGCGGAAGTCCTTGAGCAGCAACCCGGTCGGCGCTTCCTGGTCGGTCATCGCGGCCGAGGTGTCGACACCTTCCTCACGCAGCCGGGACAGCACGAGCGCGCCTGGCTCGTCGGCTCCGACCCTGCCTGTCCACGCGGCGTCGACGCCGAGCCTCGACACTCCGATGGCCACGGTCGCCTCAGCTCCGGAGACCCCGACGTCGACCGTGTCCGCATGGCGCAGCTTTCCGCTGGTCGTGCTGAACGCGGCCATGCTCTCGCCGAAGGTCAGCAGGCCGGGAGAACTCACGAAGCGACCCTGGCTTTTCCGTCGACTTTCACGCCCGCCTCGGCGAGGTCGGCCATCGCCGCGTCCACAGTGGACCGCGAGACGCCCGCGGTGAGTCCGGCGAGTACGCGGACCGTGAATCCCTCGGCCGCGGCGTCGAGCGCGGTCGCCCTTACGCAGTGGTCGGTGGCGATGCCGACGACGTCGACGGTGTCGACGCCTCTGTCACGCAACCAGCCGGCGAGCCGTTCACCCTCGCCGGTGGTTCCCTCGAACCCCGAGTAGCCGTCGCTGTACTGGCCTTTCGAGAACACGGCCCGCAGCGGAGTCACGTCGAGCTCGGGGTGGAAACCCGCCCCCGCCGTTCCGGCGACGCAGTGGCGAGGCCAGGAGCGGACGAAATCGGGGTTGTCGCTGAAATGGGCGCCGGGATCGATGTGGTAGTCCCTCGTGGCGACGACGTGGTCGTACGCGGACTCCTTGGCGTGCAGGGAAATGGCCTCCGCGACGGCGGCTCCGCCCTCCACCGCGAGTGAACCGCCCTCGCAGAAGTCGTTCTGCACGTCCACCACGATCAGTGCGGTCGTCATGATCTTCTCCTCGCTGTGGGGAGTCAGGGAAGCGATCAGGTGAAGGTAGTCGGGATGGCGGGGTCTCCGCCGGACAGCTTCAAACCTTCCCACGGCAGGCTGACAAGTCCTCTGCGCAGTCGCTGCCGCGCGTCGTCCAGCGTCGGCAGGCCGCCGACCTGGTCGCCATCGCGAACCATCGGGATGTGCAATTCGCGGTCGTCGTCACCGAGCGCGGGCGGGGCCGCGCTCGCGTAGACGACCTCCTCCAGCGCGGTCCCCGTCGGCTTGTGCCTGCGCAGCGCCGATTTGCGGCCACCTCGCGAAGCCTTGTGCTCGCTGCGCTTGGCGACCGGCCTTCCCTCCACCTCGACCAGTTTGTAGACCATCCCGGCCGTGGGTGCCCCCGACCCGGTGACCACGGAAGTGCCGACCCCGTACGCGTCGACGGGTTCCGCGCGCAGCGCCGCGATCGCGTGCTCGTCGAGGTCGCCGGATACCACGATCCGGGTGTCTTTCGCGCCGAGTGAGTCGAGTTGTTCCCTCGCTTTGCGAGCGAGGACGCCGACGTCGCCGGAGTCGATGCGGATCGCGCCGAGTTCGGGACCGGCGACTCGCACTGCCGTCTCGATGCCGTCGGTGATGTCGTAGGTGTCGACAAGCAACGTCGTGTCGGCGCCGACCTTGTCGATCTGGGCGCGGAACGCGGCTTCCTCGGTGTCGTGCAGCAGCATGAACGAGTGCGCGGCCGTCCCTCTCGTCGGAATGCCGTACCGCCTTCCCGCCTCCAGATTGGACGTTGTCGCGAACCCGGCGAGGTAGGCGGCGCGGGCCGCCGCGACGGCGGCCTGTTCGTGGGTGCGCCTGCTGCCCATCTCGATGATGGGCCTTCCGTGCGCGGCGCTCGACATCCTCGCCGCCGCTGAGGCGATAGCGCTGTCGTGGTTGAGGATCGAGAGCACGACGGTTTCGAGCACGACGGCTTCGGCGAAGGTTCCGCGCACGGTCAGGATCGGCGAGCCGGGGAAGTACAGCTCTCCCTCGACGTATCCGTCGATGTCGCCGGAGAACCGGTAGCCGGAAAGCCAGTTCAGCGTGCCGTCGTCGACGACGGCCGTCGCGTGAAGCTGCGCGAGGTCGGCATCGGTGAACCGGAAATCCATGATGGCGTCGAGAACCCTGGCGATGCCGCCGACGACGCCGTACCTTCGCCCGCTCGGGAGCCTGCGGGCGAACACCTCGAAGACGCAGTCGCGGTCGGCGGTGCCGTCGGCGAGTGCACTTCCGAGCATGGTCAGCTCGTAGTGGTCGGTGAGCAGTGCGGTACTCGTCCCGGTGTGCTCGACAGGTGCCATGAGGCAAAGCGTATTGGCAGGCCGATCGTGCCGGGCAATTGCCACTGTGAGCGCCGCTGCGCGCCTTGCGGCACGGCGCTGTTCACCCGTCCGGCGAGACCTGGTGCCGCACCTGTTCGGTCACGCGTGACACCATGGAGTCATGACCACGCCTGTCGAGGCCGACGAGACACTGGGCGCCGAGCACGGTGCCGGGGACAGACCGTGGCAGACCATCGTCTGGAACGACCCTGTCAACCTGATGTCCTACGTGACCTACGTCTTTCAGAAGCTTTTCGGGTACAGCAGGGACCATGCCACCAAGCTCATGCTCGACGTGCACCACAAAGGAAAGGCCATTGTGACGTCTGGGACCAAGGAGAAGGTCGAGGGCGATGTCGCGAAGCTTCACGCGGCAGGCCTGTGGGCGACGATGGAGCAGCCGTGAAGGGCTGGCAGCGCAAGGGCGGCAAGCTGCACGCGGGATTCGAGCAGCAGGAGGCCGCCGTGCTGCGCGGTCTCGTCAGCCAGGTCGAGGACATGCTGAAGGCGCGGGCTGAGGAAGCACCGCAGGACGAGCTCTCCGAGCTGACCGGCATTCGCACCGGCCCTTTCGAGTCGCCAAACGATCCGGTGCTTTCCAGGCTGCTTCCCGACTTCCACCGGCTGGACCCCGACAACCCGACCACCGAGGATCTGGAATCGGCCGCCGCGCTGCGTTCGCTGCACGAGCCCGAGGTGCTGGACGCGAAGGTCGGCGTCGCCGACGTCGTGATGAACACGCTTCCGCCTGACGGCGGCAACGTGCGGTTGACCTACGAGCAGGCGGACGCGTGGCTTTCCGCGCTCAACGACGTACGCCTCGCGCTCGGGACCGCGCTCGACGTCAACGACGACATGCCGGACGAGTTGCCCGACGAGGATCCGCGTTCCCCGCACCTCGGGGTCTATCACTGGCTGACCTGGGTGCAGGAAAGCCTCGTTCAGGCACTGACCGAGTAGCGGGCCTTTTCCGTGGCCCTCGGAAACGGAAGCCGGATGAGCGAAGGTGTGAAGCCGCACAACGCGATCACCGATGTGCCGGGGGTGCTCGTCGGTCATCATCACCGGGTCGAGCGGGGCTGGGCGACCGGAACGACCGTGGTGTTCGTTCCCGGTCAGGCCGTCGCCGCCGTCGACCAGCGTGGCGGTGCGCCAGGAACGCGGGAGACCAACCTGCTCGAACCGGAGAACCTCGTCCAGCGCGTCAACGCGATCTGTCTTTCCGGCGGCAGCGCGTACGGTCTCGCCGCCGCCGACGGGGTCATGCGCTGGCTCGCCGAGCGTGAGCTGGGTCTTCCGGTCGGCGCCGAGTCGCACGAGGTGGTGCCCATCGTTCCCGGCGCCGTCGTCTTCGACCTTCCGCGCAGCGCGTGGGGCAACCGGCCGGACGCCGGTTTCGGCTACCTGGCGTGCGAAGCGGCGAAGGAAGGCCCTGTGCGCCAAGGCACGGTTGGAGCTGGTGCGGGCGCCAAGGTCGGTTCACTCAAAGGCGGGGTCGGTACCGCGAGTGAGCTGGTCGACGGTTTCGTCGTCGGCGCGCTCGCCGTCGTCAACGCCTCCGGTGAGGCCGTGCGCATGGAGACGGGGGAGCCGTTCGCGGCCGACCACGAGGCGGACGGGGAGTTCGGGGTGCGTTCGTGGCCGGGGAGGCCGGGGGAAACCGATGCCTCGCCGACCGATCTCAACACCACCATCGGCGTCGTCGCCGTCGACGCGGCGTTGTCGAAGGCGGAGTGCCGCAGGCTTGCCGTCGGCGGCCAGGACGGGGTCGCGCGCGCGGTGCGCCCTGCCCACACGATGTTCGACGGCGACACGGTGTTCGCGATGGCCACGGGTGAGAAGGAGTTGCCGTCGGCGAGGGGGGTCGTCGGCGAGGCGAGCCGCATGGCCTCGCTCGACGTGCTGTGCTCCGCCGCGGCCCGCGTGTTCGCCAGAGCGATGGTCCACGGGCTGCTGGCAGCCGAGGGGGTTCCCGGACTTCCCGCTTACCGGGACGTATGGCCGGAAGCGTTCGGCGCGGCATGGTGACCTGCTGCTATTCGGGGCCGCTACGACTACCGTGAGTGGCCCGTCTCACGGTGTGAACGGTCGCTGCCCAACACGTAGGATGGGAGCGTGCTTCGGATTCGGCGCGACCTGGTGGACGCGATCGTCGAGCACGCCCGTCGTGACCATCCGGACGAGGCGTGCGGCGTCATCGCGGGTCCCGACGACGGGACCGACCGCCCCGAGCGGTTCATTCCGATGGTGAACGCGGCCCGCAGCCCGACGTTCTACGAGTTCGACTCCGGCGACCTGCTGAGGTTGTATCGCGAGATGGCGGCGGCCGACGAGGTACCCGTCGTGATCTACCACTCGCACACCGCGACCGAGGCGTACCCCTCGCGCACGGACGTCAAGCTCGCGCAGGAGCCGTTCGCGCACTACGTACTGGTTTCCACGAAGGACTCCGACGAGCACGAGTTCCGCTCGTATCGCATCGTCGAAGGCGTCGTGACGGAGGAGCCGGTCGAGGTCGTCGAGTCGTACATGTTCGCCAACACCGGTAGCGACGACATCCCCGACGCGTGAGTCACACGCGGGAATAGCCCCGCGTGCGCGAACGTCAATCCTGTCAGAACCATTTGCGGAGGTAACCCATGGCCGTGACCGTCTCCATCCCGACCATCCTGCGTACGCACACCGGCGGCGAGAAGTCCGTCGAGGCGTCAGGAGCGACGGTGGGGGAGATCATCGACAACATCGAGGCACAGCACGGAGGGCTCAAGGCCCGGCTGGTCAAGGACGAGAAGCTGCACCGCTTCATCAACGTCTACGTCAACGACGAGGACGTGCGCTTCTCGGGTGGGCTCGAAGCCTCGATCAAGGACGGCGACACCGTGACGATCCTGCCCGCGGTGGCCGGAGGCGCGCGGTAGCGATGGCTCGCTACGAGTCACTGCTGGACACCCTCGGCGGCACCCCGTTGGTGGGGCTTCCGAGGTTGTCCCCATCCACCGACGTGCGGTTGTGGGCGAAGCTGGAGGACCACAACCCGACCGGGTCGATCAAGGACAGGCCCGCGCTCGCCATGATCGAGGCCGCCGAGCGCGACGGCCTGCTCAGGCGGGGTTCGACGATCCTCGAACCGACCTCGGGCAACACCGGTATCTCGCTGGCCATGGCAGCCAAGCTCAAGGGCTACGGCCTCGTGTGCGTGATGCCGGAGAACACCTCGGCCGAACGCAAGCAGCTCTTGCAGGCCTACGGCGCCCGCATCGTCTACTCGCCCGCCGCCGGTGGGTCGAACGAGGCGGTACGCAGGGCGAAGGAACTGGCCAAGTCCAATCCGGACTGGGTGATGCTGTACCAGTACGGCAACCCTGCCAACGCGGACGCGCACTATCGCGGGACCGCCCCCGAACTGCTCAAGGACCTGCCGGCACTGACGCACTTCGTCGGCGGCCTCGGCACGACCGGAACGCTCGTCGGGGTCGGGCGGTACATGCGCGACAACAAGCCGGACGTGCGGATCGTCGCGGCTGAACCGCGCTATGGCGAGCTGGTCTACGGGCTGCGCAACCTCGACGAGGGATTCGTGCCGGAGCTGTACGACCCCGATGTGCTCAGCGGAAGGTATTCGGTCGGCGCCTACGACGCGCTGCGCCGCACCAGGGAATTGCTGGAGCTGGAAGGCATTTTCGCGGGAATCTCCACCGGCGCGGTGCTGCACGCGGCACTCGGCATCGCCGAGAAGGCGGTCGCGAACGGGGAGCGCGCCGACATCGCCTTCGTCGTCGCCGACGCGGGCTGGAAGTATCTCTCCACCGGCGCCTACTCCGGTTCGCTCGACGAGGCTGCCGAGAAACTCGACGGTCAGCTCTGGGCCTGAGCCACCCTTCGCGAGTGATGGGGAAGAATCTCAGGGTTTCCACGGAGGTAGGACGGCTCTGCCCGACGTAGCCTTGCTGTGTGAGCACGCAGCCCCAGCCCGTACCGAGCGGGCCACGCCAGCCGGTAGCCGTAGGCAAGCGGATCCTGCCGCCGAAACCGGTGGCGGCAGGCATCGTCGCGCTGTCGTTCGTCGCCCTGCTCTACCTCATCGAGCTGGTCGACGTCATCGTTCCGGCCGACCTCGACATGGGCGGCGTCACGGCCCGGTCGTTGTCAGGGCTCGACGGCATCCTGTGGGCGCCGCTGCTGCACCACGGCTGGAGTCACCTCTTCGCCAACACGGTTCCGGTGCTGGTCTTCGCGTTTCTCGCGATGGCGGGCGGCATCGGGCAGTGGGTCGCGGTGACGGCCACGATCTGGATCGTCGGCGGCCTCGGGGTGTGGCTGACGGCCCCCGCCGGAGTCGTCACCGTCGGCGCCTCGGGGCTCGCGTTCGGCTGGCTGGCTTTCCTGCTGGTCCGAGGCATCTTCAACCGCAGCATCGCCCAGTTGCTCGTCGCGGTCGTGCTGATGTTCATCTGGGGCGGGATGTTGTGGGGCGTGCTGCCCGGCAACCCGGGTATTTCCTGGCAGGGCCACCTGTTCGGGGCACTCGGCGGTGTGCTCGCCGCGTGGATCGTCGCCAGAACCGACAAGACGAAGGCGGCCAAGACGCCCGGTAGCCTCGGGGCGTGAGCCAACCCGACTCGACTTCCGGCAACGTCAACGGCAGTACCAACGGCAGCAGCGTTCCCGCTGCCTTCGGCGCCCCCGAGCCGGACCCGGCTCAAGGGGCGGATGCGCCCATCGGCATTTTCGACTCCGGAGTCGGCGGTCTCACGGTCGCGAGGGCGATCACCGATCAGCTACCCCGCGAACAGCTGCGCTACGTCGGCGACACCAGAAACGCGCCGTACGGCCCTTTGCCGATCGCGAAGGTGAGGGAGCTCGCGCTGACCGCGCTGGACGGCCTCGTCGCCGAGGGGGTCAAGGCGCTCGTCATCGCGTGCAACACGGCCTCGGCCGCGTGCCTTCGGGATGCGAGGGAACGCTACGACATCCCGGTTGTCGAGGTCGTGCTTCCTGCGGTGCGGCGTGCCGTCGCGGCGACCCGCAACGGCCGCATCGGCCTCATTGGAACGGAAGGCACCGTGCGGTCGCGGGCCTACGACGACGCCTTCGCCGCCGCGACGGGCCTTTCGCTGACGTCGGTCGCCTGTCCCCGGTTCGTCGACTTCGTCGAGCGTGGCATCACGTCGGGACGGCAGGTGCTCGGACTCGCGCAGGGTTACCTCGAACCGCTCGCGCGGCAGGGAGTCGACACGCTCATCCTCGGCTGCACGCACTATCCGCTGCTCACCGGAGTCCTGCAAATCACGATGGGAGCCGAGGTGACACTGGTTTCCAGCGCGGAGGAAACAGCCAAGGACGTGGTGCGGGTTCTGACCGAGCTCGACCTCCTTTCCACGAGGCCGGAACCGCCAAAGCACGAGTTCTTCGCGACCGGCGCGGCGGAACCGTTCGCGAAGCTCGCCCAGCGGTTCATGGGCTTCGGCCCCGGAGTGCTCGCGCCCACGTGAGATAGGCGGCGAGGGGTGCCGCGTGGCAGGGTGGCGGCGTGCGACTGACGATCCTGGGGTGTTCCGGCAGCGTTCCCGGCGCCGGCACCGCCGCGTCCGGTTATCTCGTCGAGGCGAAAGGAACGCTGCTCGGGCTCGATCTCGGCAACGGGACGCTGGCCCAGTTGCAGAAGGAGCACGACCCGTTCGACCTGGACGCCCTCGTCCTCTCGCACCTGCATCCCGATCACTGTGCCGATTTCAGCGCGCTCACCGTGTTCCGCAGGTACCACCCCGCTCCTCCGTTCGACCCGGCGAGCAGGAAGCTGCCGGTGCACGCACCGGCAGAGGCGCCCTCGCGACTCGCCAACGCCTACGCGCCGCACGAGCGGGAGCGGGAGCACACCGACCTGACCGACGTGTTCACCTTCGAGCCGCTGACGGAGGGGACGCGGCGAATCGGGCCCTTCTCGGTGACCTCGGTGCGGGTGGACCATCCGACGGCGGCGTTCGGGATCCGGCTTTCGGCCGAAGGGGCGACACTGGCCTACACCGGCGACACCGGACCGTGTGCCCAGCTCGACCGCCTCGCCGACGGCGCGGACGTGCTGCTGGCCGAGGCGTCGTGGACCGACGCGCCCGATCGTCCGGCCGGGGTACACCTATCCGGAAGGCAGGCCGGTGAGCTCGCCGCGCGAGCCGGTGTCGGCAGATTGCTGCTCACGCACGTACCCCCGTGGACCGACGCCGCCGCCGTGCTCGGCGAAGCCCGTAGTGCCTTCACCGGTCCTGCCGAACTCGTCGAGCAGGGAGCCGGTTACGACATCCTGGCCTCCCCGAAGGCGTGAAACGAGCAGGGTCAGCATGCCGATCGGGATGATCAGCCAGCAGGAGAGCAGCCGGTAGGCCAGCACGGCCGCCGCCGCGGCTGGCTCGGCGGCTCCCGCCGAGACGAGGCCGGTCAGCAGCACGACCTCGATGACGCCGATGCCGCCCGGGGTCAGCGGGATCTGCCTGAGCAATTGTCCCGTCAAGTACACGGCGGCGACGTCGAAGACGCTGAGTTCGATGCCGAAGGCGGCCACGACGGCGAGCAGGCACAGCAGGTCGGTGAGCCAGTTCGCGGTCGCGGCGGCGAGCGCGAGCAGCCAGTGTCTCGGCGCCACCGTGCGCATGCCGGTGAGTGCCGTTCCGAACGGAGTCGCCCCGAGCCACGCCCACGACCGGTGCCGCCGTCGTGGCGTGTGTTTGCGGTAGGTGGCCACGAGGGAGAAGGCGACCCAGCCGATCGCGACGACCCCGACCGCGGGAAGCACGGGGTGGGTGTTCACGGTGTCAGCGAGCCGCACCATGCCCGTCGTGAACGCCCCGCTGCCGTACAACACGGCGAGCCCTGCCACCGAGAGCAGGCCGGAGAGCACCATCACCGTGGTTGCCGTGCCGCGATCCGCGCCGCCTCGCCGGAACGCGCGGAAGGCGTAGGCCGCCGAGACGAGGGAGCCTGCCGGGAAGCTGACGGCGATCGCCGACCTGCTGTAGGCCAGCGCGAGCAGCCGTCTTCTCGGCATCGTGACGCCGAACGCGGTGAGCAGCCTGCGTTGCTGCCGCGCGAACATGGCCATGGAGACGAACTCGGCACCGGCCGCGGCCAGCAGCCAGGCTGGGGCTGCCGTGGCGAGCGCTGCCACGACGTCGGCGGGGGCGGGAATCCGGTCGTGCAGGGTGAAGGCGACGATCCCGAGAACGGCGAGGATGCCCGCCGCCCGTAACGCCCTGCCGCGGTGACGGCACCATGGGTGCTGTTTCGTGGTCATGGTGCGCGGTCCGGGGTCGCCAGAGTCGACGCCATGATCGCCATGGCCACCACCTCCCGATTTTCAACCTATGATGAATTATCCGGAAGGAGGCTGGCTGGCAACAGATTTCGGCCGCGGTGTCGCGGCAGGGTGACTCGTGGTCCGAATGCGCACCTCGCCGTCCTGAGTGCGGATCTCGCGGTCGTGGACGCGGATCTCGGCGTCCTGAGTGCGGATCCCGGTGCCCGACCGGCGCGATGCCGGTCGTCTTCACTAGGCTCTGGCCCCGTGGTGCGAAAAGACGGCAGGAATGACGACCAGCTCCGCGAGGTGCGGATCACGCGCGGCTTCCAGCAGTGGCCGGCGGGGTCCGTGCTCATCGAGTTCGGAGCCACCAGGGTGTTGTGCGCGGCCAGCGTCACCGAGGGCGTGCCTCGCTGGAGGGCCGGCTCCGGCCTCGGCTGGGTGACCGCCGAATACGCGATGCTCCCCTCCGCGACGCACACCCGTAGCGACCGCGAGTCCATCAAGGGCAGGGTCGGGGGCAGGACCCACGAGATCAGCAGGCTGATCGGCCGGTCGCTGCGCTCGTGCATCGACCTCGCCGCGCTGGGCGAGAACACGATCGTGATCGACTGCGACGTCGTGCAGGCCGACGGCGGGACGAGGACCGCTGCCATCACCGGCGGCTACGTCGCGCTCGCCGACGCCATCACGTGGCTCGGCGCCGCGGGCCGCCTCGCCGACCCCAAGCCGCTGTCCGCCGCCGTGTCGGCGATCAGTGTCGGCGTCGTCGACGGGAGGGTGCGGCTCGACCTGCCCTACGAGGAGGATTCGCGGGCGGAGGTCGACACGAACGTCGTCGCCACCGACGCGGGCACCCTCATCGAGGTGCAGGGAACGGGAGAGGGCGCGACCTTCACGAGGTCCACACTGGACAAGATGCTCGACCTCGCGCTCGCAGGCTGCGCCGAACTCTCCCGCAAGCAGGCCGAGGCGCTTGCCGAGCCGTATCCCGGTGTGCTTCCCGAGCCGGTGCAGGACAAGAAGTCGAAGGGTTCCAAGTGACGACGCGGATCGTGCTGGCGACTCGCAACGTCAAGAAGCTCGACGAGCTTCGGCGCATCGTCGTCAAACGCGGTCTCGGTGACATCGAAGTGCTCGGTCTGTCCGATGTGGACGACTTTCCCGAGGCGCCGGAAACCGGGCAGACCTTCGAGGAGAACGCGCTCGCCAAGGCACACGACGCCGCGAAGGCCACCGGTTTGCCCTGTGTCGCCGACGATTCGGGACTCAGCATCGATGCGCTGAACGGCATGCCCGGCGTGCTCTCCGCGCGCTGGGCAGGCGAGCACGGCGACGACACCGCCAACCTCGAACTGGTGCTGCGACAGCTCACCGACGTTCCGGACGACCGAAGGACCGCCGCGTTCGTCTGCGCCGCCGCGCTCGCCGTGCCGGACGGGCCCGAGGTCGTCGTCAGGGGCGAGTGGCGGGGGCACATCAGCAGGCAGCCGAGTGGTACCAACGGATTCGGTTACGACCCGATCTTCGTCCCGGAGGGACAGACGCGGTCGTCGGCCGAACTCGACCCCTCGGAGAAGGACTCCGTTTCGCACCGGGGTCTTGCGTTGCGCGCGCTGGTTCCGCACCTGCGGGAACTGGCCGAACGGAATCAGTCGACGTAGCGCACGGTTACGCCGGGTCCGAGTTTGTCGAGTCCGGGGTAGTCGTCGCCTCGCGCGAGCCTGAGTTCGAGCACCTTGTCCGCGAGCGGGCTCAGGTCGGGGTCGCCACGTACGTTGGCGAGGAACAGCCGGTTCAGGCTCGGCAGTGTCGCGAGTGGACGGAGGTCGGTGATCACCGACCTCCGCAGCAGCAGGTCGGTCAGCGGCCAGCCGTGCAAAAGGCCGAGATCGGGATCGTCGAGAAAGCCGAGGTTGGCATCGCCGACATTGGGGAACGTGCGCACGGCGCTGCCGAGATCGAAGCCGGGTGCCGGTCGCTGTAGCGAGATGCGGGTGACCTGTTCGAGCTTCTTGGAATTGGCGATGGTCGCCCCCTCGAAGTCGTACAGCGCGATCCGCGTGAGGGTCTGTGCGCCGACCAGTATGTCGAGGTCCGCGAGTTCACCGATGTGGTCGAGCGTGAGGAACCCGAGCCGGTCGAGCCCGGTGACGAATTCGATGTCCCTCCACGAGCCGAGCTGGAGCAACCGAAGTGTGCGCAATCTCCGCAGTCCGTGCAAAGTGGACAGTCCGGTGTAGTGGGTCGCTCCGCTGATGCCGATCGTGGAGAGCTTGTCGTGGCGGCCGAGCGGCGCGAGGTCGAGCGGTCCCGCCGGGTCGGCGGCAATGTCGAGATAGCGCAGTACCGGTGCGTCGTCGAACTCGGCCAGATCGGTGACCAGTTCGTGGGCGGGCAACGAGATGACGAGCTTTTCGAGGTTGCCGAGAACACCGGCGTGTTCGAGGCTTTTGCGGGAGCTGGCGACCAGTGGACGCCCTTCGCCGAGCGGCGCGCGCGAGAGCACTCGCTCGGCGAACGTGGCCGGATCGAAGAACTCCCACGCGATGTTCAGTTCCCCGAACACCTGGCCTCTCGGATCTTTCGCGTAGCGGGCGAGCAGTTCGAGTGCCTCGTCGGTGCCAGCCAGCGTCGCCGCGCGGACACAGGCGGCCGCCTGCGGTCCGGACAGCGCGCCGAGGTCGTCGGGGAGATAACGCAGCACCCGGTGACCGATCGCGGCGAGCGAAGCCGTTTCGCGCACGCTTCTCGGCGGCACGAGATGATCCGCGATGACCTTTTCGACTCGTTCGTGCACTAGCGGGTCGATGTCCTGGATCGTCTCGAGGCAGGCCGCCGCGACGAGCCGGAGCTTCCTCGCGTGCCGCCGGTTCTCGTCGGCCCTGTCGAGCACGCCGGTGACGAGTTCTCCGGCCTGTCGCGCGGTCGCGTGCCCCGCGGCCATGACAACCGTTTCCTGCCACGTGTCGAGATGAGCGTGTGCGACAAGGGTCGGGATGTGGTGTTGCTGGACGGCTTCGTCGGCGGCGAGGTATTCCTGGAAGGTGCGATGGACGAAGTCGATCCGCCCGGGAACGGGTTCGCGCAGCACCCCGCTGCGTTCGAGCAGATGGTCGAGCAGATCCCCGGTCGAACTGTCCACATTGGGCATCGCGGGGAGTTTCGCCGCGAGGTGAGTCAGTGTGTCGTCCTTGGCCAGCTCGATCCGGTTCGCCAGGGTGAGCCGCCAGGCGAGATCGCGAAGCAGCACGCGTTGCTCGACGGGGCCGACGGTGCTCCGCGTGGCCGCGATGCCGCGTTCGGCATCCCGTAGGTGCAGCAGCATGGCGAGTGCCTTGCCGTACAGCTCCATCCGGTCGCGGGGCAGTTCGGAGCGGTGAGCGAAGTTGAGCGCGCACAACATCGCGCACAGCAGCGGGCTTTCCGCGAGCTGGCGGAGCCGTGGTCGTTCGAGTTGCTTGCGCAGCCTGCGTTTCGCCGCGTCGAAGTCGGCCGAGGTCCCGTTCGTTCCGCTCTCGGCAGCCGTGTGCCAGCGATCGACGAACGCGGCCGTCGCCGTGGCGTTCATCGGTTCCAGCGTCACCGTGGTGAAACGCTGGCCTGCCAGCCAGCGGTGGTCGGCGGCCGCGGTGCGCGCGGTCACCACGACGGGCATGGAGGGGAACGCGTCGACCAGTTCCCGCAGCCAGGCCTTGACCTCCTTGCGGCGGACGGGGGTGACCTCGTCGACGCCGTCGACGAGCAGGAGACCGTCGCCGCTCGCCAGCATCCGGTGTGCCCAGCCGGCGGGCATCAGTCCCGCGATCGGTTTCGCCGCGTGTGCGACGAGGTCTTCCGGTCCGGGCAGCGCACCGCGTGCGAAACTGCGCAGGCGAACGGGAAAGGGCACTTTGCCGTTCCAGCTCGCGAGCGCGCCGGTGAAGCCCTCACCCGCCGCCGTGACGCACAACCAGTTGAGCAGCGTCGTCTTGCCCGAGCCCGCGTCGCCGCGGACGAGAGTGCGCCACGAGCGGCCGATCGCGGTCTCGACGGGGACGCCCTCGGCCGGTCGCCGCTCGTCCTGCTGTTCGAACCAGTCTCCCTGTGCTTCGCGGTCATAGCCTCGTTCGGCGGACACGCTCAGGCTCAGGTAGGCGGGGGTGAGCGCGATGCGCGGCTGGGCGTCGACGGGCAGCCCGACCAGTTCGAGGTTGTCCAGTGTACGGGCGAGCAACCGCAGGTATTCGGCGCGGAACTCACCGTCGTTTCCGGTGCCACTCGGCGCGTGCAGGCTCGATCTCGGTGTCCTCGCGAGCAGTTCGGTCAGCTGCTGGGACTGGGCGGAGAGCCTGCCGAGTACGTCGGCGAGCGCGCGTGGCTGAAAGCTCGGCAGGTGGCGGACGACCTGGACGAGATACCTGCAACACTGGTCGAGCGCCAGTTCGTACAGCGGCCACGCCGCCTCGCCGAGCGCGACCGCGTGCGGCCGGTCGGGAAACTCCGCCCTGAGCGTGGTGGCGAGCCGCTCGGCATCGGCGTCGGCGGCGAATATCGCTTCGTCGGACAGATCGGCGGAGCCGAGCACATCGACGGCGGCGAGTACGGCCGCCTCGGCCTCGTTGGCAGGCAGCATGGCGAACCGCGTGGCCAGTACCTCGGCAAGTTGTTCGCCGACCTGAAACCCGATGTGCTCGACCAGGTTGGCCAGCTTGCGTTGCCGGAGCGGGCTCTTCAGCTCGGCTTCGGCGAGCTCCGCCAGCGAAGCCGACCTCTCGAATCCATCCGTCCTGCGCCGCAACCAGGATTTCGCGGCCTGAGTCGCAACGGTGCCGCCGAGCTTGAGCGCGGCGGCTTCGACCCCGGAGATGCCGCTCGCCTAGCTCGCGATGTCCAGGTCTCTGATCAGTTTGGCGACATGGCCCGTCGCCCTGACGTTGTAGGCCGCCTTGACGATCACGCCATCGGGGTCGATCACGAAGGTCGAGCGGATGACGCCCTGCACGATCCGGCCGTAGTTCTTCTTCTCCCCGAAGGCGCCCCACTCGGTGAGCACGGTCTTGTCAGGATCGGAAAGCAGCGGGAAGGTCAGCTGTTCCGCAGCGACGAACTTGGCCAGTTTCTCCTGCTTGTCAGGTGAGATACCGAGCACCTGGTATCCGGCGTCGTTCAGCTCCGCGAGGTTGTCGCGGAAGTCGCACGCCTGCTTGGTGCAGCCGGGAGTTCCCGCGGCGGGATAGAAGTAGACGACGACCGACCTGCCCCGGAAATCGGCGAGCGAGACCTTGTTGCCCTCGCTGTCGGGAAGGGTGAAATCGGGTGCGGGGTCTCCCTGGCTAAGCCGTTTCTGCTCGGTCATGGCGAAAGCCTAGCGCGTGATTCACACCGAGCCGCTGTAGACGGCGGTGGTTCCGGTCGCGGTCTCGGGGCGAATGGTGAGTACGACGGGGCAGCTTTCCGACGGCATCGCGAAGGCGAGCGTCACCCGCGCCATCGCGCCGGGAGGAAGGTCGCGGTCGGCGTCCACGATGCCGGTGTAGCCCTGGGTGGCATCGACCACCTGCTGGGCGTCCTTTTCGGAGACGGTCGCCCTGACGGAGAGGCTGGAGAGCCGATAGGGCTGTTCCGTTTCGTTGTAGATCGCGATACCGAAGGCCGCCGCGCGCTCCGAGCGCGGGTAGGCGCTGTCGCTGGGCCGGAACAGCTTCGGTTCGGCGACGGAGACGACGAGACCGGATGGGAAGCGGTGATCCGAACCGAACGCGATGGAAACCGGGGCCGCCGTCATCGGGGCGGTCGAGGACGATCCAGCCGTCGCGGCGCCCGCCGTGCCGCCTGCCTGATCGTCGTCGGCGGCCGGAGCGCCGCACGCGGTCAACGCCAACAGCGCGCAGACAGCCAGCATGGGCTTGCGCATTCGCACCGCCGACGCTCCTTACTCCGATCGCAGCGGGTAATTGGTCCGTTCGGTGGCGTGATCCGGCCACCTCGGTCCACTGTGACGACGCCGCTGGCAAGCTGCCAGCAGGAACTGGGGGTTGAGGCAGACCTGGTTCCGGGCCGTGTCCTGGCCGTGATCGATGGGCGGTTACCGGTGAGTCAACTCACCGCGCCGAGGGGAAGCCAGTCAGACGGCGAAAGCGAAGAAAAGGATGAACAGGGCGAGCGTGGCGAGCCAGGCGACGATGAGCCAGCCCCAGTCGCGCCAGGGGTCGACGACCCGGTTGTCCTCGCCGGGGACGTAGACACCGCGCCACTCGAACCAGTCGGCCCACCGCCCTGCCCAGCGAAGCGGATTGCGGCTCGACATGGTCCGGCCTCCTGAAAAGCTCGCGCACTGTCGAGACGACGCTACTCCACGTCGTCCAAGGCTGTCAGGACTGTCAAGGCGGCATATCAATCGGACATCGTGCCGTCCGTACCCCGCTGACGGTTCTAGGCTCGCAGTTCTCTTCACCAAGCCGGGCGGAGGACTGTGTGCCACCGCCGAGCAGCGAGCTGCCCGGTAGTTTCGCCGGTTGCCGCCCTTCATCGTGGATGACGGGAGGCGAAGGATGCGACCTTCATGGACATGGCGGTCGGCCATCTTCGTGAGCGTGACGGCACTGTTGACCGTGGCGTGCGGCAGTGGGGACGACGGCGGCCAGGGAAGCGGCGACGACCAGCCGCTCAAGCTGGGATACGTCCTTCCGGAGACGGGTCAGCTGGCCTACCTCGGCCCGCCACAGATCCAGTCTGCGAAATTCGCCATGAAACAGATCAACGACGCCGGAGGAGTGCTCGGCAAGCAGTTGCCCGCGATGGTGGCGGGTGACGAGGCCGGGCAGGAAGCAGTCGCGGTCCAGTCGGCGAACAGAGTGCTCAACTCGGGAGTCGATGCGATCATCGGCGCCGCGGCTTCGGGCATGTCGCTCGCCTTCATCGATGCCGTGACCGGGGCGGGCGTCGTGCAGTGTTCGGGATCGAACACCGCGCCCACCTTCACCGACTATCCCGACGACGGCTTCTACTTCCGCACCGCGCCGAGTGACGCGTTGCAGGGGCCGGTTCTCGCGAAAGTCGTGCGCGGCGACGGGCACACCAGGGTCGCCATGGTCGCGAGGGCCGACGACTACGGTCGCGGGCTGCTCGACTCGACCAAGAAGGCACTGGAAGCGAACGGCGCGACGGTCGTGCTCTCCCAGACCTACGACCCGGAGGCCACCAACTTCGATCAGGTCGCGCAGCAGATCGCGAACTCGCGGCCCGACGCGGCCGTCGTGATCTCCTTCGAGGAGGGCTCGCAGATCATCAGGGCCATGATCGAGGCAGGTGCCGGTCCCCGGCAGATCGGTGTCTACGGAGCGGACGGGGTCCGCAGCGAGCAGCTCGGCTCGCTGGTCTCACCGGGTGATCCCACCGTGATCGCGGGAATGAAGGGAACGGCTCCCGCATCGGCTGACAATCCCGAGTACACGAAGCAGCTCAAGGCGTTCGCGCCCGATCTGCAAGAACTCCAGTACGCGCCGCAGGTCTTCGACTGTGCCACCATCGTGGCCCTCGCGGCCGAACAGGCGAAGTCCACCGACCCCACCGTGTTCTCGAAGGAGATCGACGGGATCACGAAGGACGGTGAGAAGTGCACGTCGTTCGCGGCCTGCAAGGACCTCATCGAGCGGGGAACGAACGTCGACTACGACGGGGTGAGCGGACCGCTCGACTTCACCGACGCCGGTGAACCCGGCAAGGCGACGATCGAGGTCTACGGCTACGACGACGCGGGCAAGCTGCAAACCCTGCGCACCGAGGAAAGCACGGGTTAGCTGCGCCGATCAGTGAGGTTGGGAGTGCGGGGTGATTCGGTGACCTGGACTTAGGTCGAAGTTGCATGATCGGGTTCTGTTCACGACAAAGGAGCCCCGCCATGAACACCGAAACCGACCATGCTCTGAACGACCTGGTCAGGCACTACGAACATGCCTTCAACACGAATGAAGCCAAGTCCATGAACGACCTGTTCGCGGACGACCCGATCTTCGTCAACTTCGGCGGCAACCTTGTCGATGACAAGGAAGCGCTCTACCGTGCCCAGGCGTTCGTATTCGATCAGGGTGGACCATTGGAAAACCTCAGCGTCAGCTACACGGTCGAGAGCATTACTCACCTTGCCGAGGGACTGGCTGTGGTTCACGCCCGGCAGCGGGCACTCCGCTCCGGGGCCGCTTCAGCGGGTCCACGCGAAGATCCGATGGAGGCGATTCTCCTGATCGTGGCTCAACTCGACGATGGTGGGTGGCGAATCAGGATCGGGCAGAACACGCCGGTGACGTGAAAGGAGCAGGGCGAGGAATCAGTCGGCCTTCGCGAGGGTGCCGAGGTAGCACTCGATCACCCGCTCGTCGTGCAGCAGTTCCTCGCCCGTGCCGGTGTGCGCGTTCTTGCCCTGGTCCAGTACGTAGCCGCGATCGCAGATCCGCAGGCAGGTTCGCGCGTTCTGCTCGACCATGAGTATTCCGACGCCGGTGGAGTTGATCTGCGCGATCCGTTCGAAGACCTGATCTTGGTACACCGGGGAAAGCCCTGCCGAAGGCTCGTCGAGCAGCAGTACCTCGGGCCGCATCATGAGCGCTCGTCCCATCGCCAGCATCTGCCGCTCGCCGCCGGACATCGAACTCGCCTTCTGGCCCCTGCGCTTGCCGAGTAGCGGGAAGAGTTGTTCGACGGACTCCACCCGCCGCGCGAAGGCTTTCGGAACGAGGTACGTGCCCATGCGCAGGTTCTCCTCGACGGTCAGCGAAGGGAAGACGTTGTCGCGTTGCGGGACGTAGCCGATCCCGCGCGAGACGAGGTCGTGGGCAGGCCGGTTGGTGATGTTCTCTCCGTGGAACCGGACGGTTCCCGACCTGACTCTCAGCAGCCCGAAGATCGCCTTGACGAGAGTGGACTTGCCCGCGCCGTTCGGGCCGATCACTCCGACGAGTTCGCCGTCGCCGAGGGCGATCCCGCAGCCGTTCAGCACGGGCACTCCCGGTACGTAACCGGCGACGATGTCGTCAGCGGCAAGCAGTGGGCGCTCTGGACCGGTCATGATGGCTCCTCGTCGGTCTCATGGGCAATGGGTGCGCCCCGGCGCGCCCCCAGGTAGGCGTCGATCACGGCCGGGTTCTGCGCGACGGTGTGCGGTGGCCCCTCCGCGACGACGGCGCCGTCGGCCATGCACACGACCCAGTCGCTGACGCCCATCACCACGTCCATGTCGTGCTCGACGAAACACACGGTCATGCCCTCGTCCCTGAGCCCCGTCAGGTGTTCGAGCAGTGACTCGGCCAGCGCGGGGTTCACACCGGACATGGGCTCGTCGAGCAGCACCATCACCGGATCGGTCAACAGTGCTCTCGCCATTTCGAGCAGTTTGCGTTGTCCGCCGGACAGGGTGCCCGCGTATTCGTCCCGCAGGTGCGAAAGCCGGAACCGGTCGAGCAGTTCGTCGGCCCTGGCGGTGATCGCGCGTTCGCCGGCGAGCCACAGTGGTGGCAGCAGCGCGAAGGGAAGCCGTTCCCCTCGCTGGTCAGGGGCGGCCAGGCGCATGTTGTCCAGCACGGTCATCCGGCTGAGCGTTCTGGTGAGCTGAAAGGTTCGCACGAGCCCGCCGCGCGCGATCCGGTGCGCGGCCATGCCGGTGACCGGTTTTCCGGCGAACGACCAGCGCCCTTCCGTCGGCTTGTCGAATCCGCTGATGACGTTGAACAGCGTGCTCTTTCCGGCGCCGTTGGGACCGATGAGCGCGGTGATCGCGCCGCGCTGGATTTCGAGGTGTTCGACGTGTACCGCGAGCAGCCCTCCGAACGAGCGGCGGAGGCCGTCGACGACGAGCAGTGGGTCAGGTTTGGCCACACCGGGTTCGGGGCTGATGGAGGAAAGGTCAGCGGGCATCGAGCAGCATCTCCCTTCTGCTGCCGAGCAGCCCCTGCGGCCGGAAGATCATCAACAGCATCAGCCCGAGCCCGACGAGCGCGAACCGCGCGGCCCCCACCTCGGGAGCGGTCAGCAAGGTCTCCGGGATGTGGCCGGCTGTGATGGCCTGCCGCAGTGTGCTGTCGACGATGGTGAGCACGGCCCAGAACAGGATCGATCCAATGACCGGGCCGAGTACTCTGCCCGCTCCGCCGAGCACGAGCAGTGTGTAGAGGAAGAACGTGACGACGGGGTCGTAGCTGTCGGGGTTGACCGACTGGGTGCTGATGGCCAGCATCATGCCGCCCATCGCACCGATAGCGCCGCCCAGCACGAGGCTCTGCAACTTGTAGGAGTAGACGCTCTTGCCGAGGCTGCGCACCGCGTCCTCGTCCTCCCTGATCGAGCGGAGCACCCTGCCCCACGGGCTGCGCACGAGTACGGCGAGGACGACACAGAGCACGAGCACGACCGCCCACGCGACGGCGAGCGCCCACAGATCGCGGGAGTTGAACTGGACCAGCCAGAACCCGTACGTGTCACGGGGAATCGGGTTGGCCTGGTAGAAGGCGGTGGCGAAGCGCTGTAAACCGAACACGCCGCCGGTGACCGGCTCTGCCCAGCTCGATCGGTAGAAGAGCCGAAGGATCTCGCCGGCCGCGATGGTGGAGATGGCGAGGTATTCGGCGCGCAACCGCAGTGCGGGCAGACCGAGCAGCAGCGCGAGCACCACTGAGCAGGCGAGTCCGATGAGGACACCGGCGACGAGGGAAAGTCCGAAGGTCGAAACGGAAGCCGCTACGCCGTATGCGCCGACGAGCATGAAGGCGACCTGCCCGAAGTTCAGCAGTCCGGTGTAACCGAAGTGCAGGTTCAGCCCGATCGCGGCAAGGGCGTAGCACGCGGCGACCGGCCCCAGACCCGCCCTGATCGCGTCGGAGAAGACCGTTGTCCAGTCCATTGTGTACCGCCTACCCGACCCGTTCTCGGCGCCCGAGAATGCCCTGTGGCCTGATCAGCAGTACGACGATGAGTACGAGCAGCGCCCACGCGTTCTGTAGATCGATGGGGAACCACAGGGTGGAAACCTGCGCGACGATGCCGATGACGAAGCTGCCGACCATCGCCCCGTAAGCGGAGCCGAGGCCGCCGAGGATGATGCCCGCGAACATGAGCAGCAACAGGCGGAAACCCATGTCCCACGTGATGACCTCGGCCAGTCCGAAGAACACGCCGCCGAGCGCGGCGAGTGCCCCGCCGAGCAGCCACACGACGAGCACCACTCGCCGGACGTCGATACCGGAGGACTCCGCGAGATCCCGGTTGCTGGCGACCGCGCGGATCGCGGTGCCGATCCGGGTCTTCTGGAGCATCAGCGCGACCCCGAGCAGTACGAGCACGGAAAGGCCGATGATCGTCAGATCCCGGGGCGTGATGCTGACCGGGCCGAGGTTCCATGCTCGCTGTAGATCGTATTCGCGGTACGACCTGGGGCTCGTGCCGAACAGGATCAGTACGAGGTGTCTCAGCAGCAGTGAGAGCCCGATGGTGATGATGAAAAGGCTGATCAGGCTCGTCCCTCTCGCGCGAAGCGGCCGGAACAGTCCGAGTTCGATGAGCCCGCCGAGCAGCGCGCCCGCGATGACGGCGAGCACGGTGGAAAGAATCAGCGGCCACCTGGGACCTCCCGCCGACGCGTTGAAGAAGAACGCGGTGACGGCACCTACGGTGACCAATTCACCGTGCGCGAAATTGATCAGCCGGGTCGTTCCGAATACGAGGGACAGCCCGACCGCCGTGATGGCGATGACGGAACCGAACTGCACTCCGTTCAGCAATGCCTGGAGTGCTTTGGACAGCCCGCTCGGGCCGGGCACCGCTTCGGTGCCCGGCGCCATGGCTTCCGCCGGTCCCAGCGCCAGCAACAGCACGACCAGCGCCGGTACGAGCAATCGATGAACGCGCACATTCACCTCGCGCGGGTGTTCGATCGTCGGGCGATCAGTCTAGGCACCGGCGGGACCGCGAAGCGTTTCTGTGCCTGTGATTGTTACGTGCCCTTCGTTCGCGATTCCGGCCGTGGTGAACGGGTGAAGGGCGTAATCACGTCATAGCCCGCTCCGCGACCCGTCTGGTTAGTTGACCCAATCGGCCGATGCGAGAAAGGACGGGTGCCTGGATGGCTGATGAGACGAAAAGGGTTCTCGACGCGTTGACGACTCTGCGGGAGGAACTGCCGGGACTCATCGCCGCGCTGAAAGCGGGTGAGCTGACGGTCGCCGCGCAACACCGGTTCGCGGCCTCGCTCATCGAGACCGGTGAACTCGTCGACGAACACGCCGACCACCAGGCTTCGGCGAGCAACGGGCACGCCGACGGTTTCGGCATGAGCGAATCCGGCGACAGCGACGACATTGACGACATCGTCGCGCCATCGGACAACGAAGAGGAATGGTGATCACCGCCGTGCGGCTGCGACACTGAGCCGGTGATCGAGGGACGCGTTGTGGCTGGGCGTTGTCAGGCCGCGATTTTCGACTGCGATGGGTTACTGCTCGACTCCTCGGCGGCGTGGCGTTCGGCGTTCACCTCCGCGGCGGCGTTGCTCGGCTACCGGTTGTCCGCCGAACAGGACACCGCGCTGCTCGGAGCTTCCGTCGCCACGGGTGCGGCCAAGATCGCCGCATGGGCACCGGATTCGGGCCCCGACATCGAGATGAGCGACGTACGCGCCGCGCTGCACGCGGGGTTGCGCACGGCGGTGGATACCGCCCCGCCGACGGTGCTTCCCGGTGTACTCGACGTGCTTTCCCTGCTACAAGGCAGAGTGCCCGCCGGTGTCGCGTCCAACGCGCCCGCCGACGTACTGAACCGCATGCTGGATTCGGCTGGATTGTCCGCTTCGTTCGAAAGTGTGGTGAGCGCCGATTCCGTCGCAGAGGCCAAGCCCGCTCCCGATGTCTACCTCGCCGCGTGTGCGGCTCTCGGCGCGGATCCGGCTTTCTCCGTCGCCTTCGAGGACTCGCCTGCCGGTGCCGAGGCAGCGAGGGCGGCCGGTATGTCGCTCATCGTCGTCACCGGCGACGACTGGCCAGGGCGGGCCCCGTTGCGCTGGCCCGAAAAGGGAAGACCGGTCCTTTACGTCACGTCGCTTTCCGACTCCGCCGTAGGCGCGCACGTACTGGGTGCCGCGCTGGAAGGGGAACCGGCGTGAGCCGGGATGCCTCGACACTGCGTCTCGGTGTGCTCACCGACTGCCATCTCGCCGAGCGGGGCACGCCCGACGCCCGCTTCAACAACACCATCCTGCTCGGCCGTTCAAGGGAACTACTGGCCGAGGCGCTCACCTACCTCGCTCCGCGAGCCGAAACGCTGCTGCTGCTCGGTGACCTCACTCAGTCCGCTGTGGACGATGATTTTCGCTATCTGTTCGACCGGATTCGCGACACCGGATTACCGAGTTATGTCGTGCGGGGCAACCACGACCTGCCGAGCATCGGAAGCGATCCGCTCGGCGACGCGCTGACCGCCTTTCCCGGCGAATGGCCACGCGAACCGCGAACGGGAGGCGAGCGGCTCGGTCCCGTGACGCTGGCATCCGGCGCGTTGAGCCTCGGGGAGGACGGCTACCTGGACACCGTGGCCCCGCCGCTCGTGGCAGGCCCGTTGCTGTGGATGACGCACTTTCCGGTACTGAGCATGGCGGCCGACATCGAGAAGGCGGGCTGGAACCACGCCGGAGATCTGCGCAACAGGGCGGAGGTCGAGGCGAGGTTGCGTGCCTGCGAGGGTCCGGTGATCGCGCTGACCGGGCACCTGCACGTCCGGGCGTACGCCGTCGCGGGCAACGTGCTGCAACTCAACATGGCAGCGCTGGTCGAACCGCCGCACGACGTCGCCGTCGTGACCGTCGAGGCCGCGCGGGGGAGCGTCCTGGTGCGCCGCACCTGCGCGCGAATCGGGGACGCGCAAGTGAAAAAGGCCCCCGTGTTCGATTCGCCCGACACCGTTTTTCATTGGGAGTCCGGTCGCTGGCAGATATCGACCCCGGCTCACGAAGGCGATCGCTAGCCTATATTCATCGGATGGACATCCGGAACCGGTTGTCCATTTCATCGTATAGCTGAATACCGGCGGGGAAACGACTGATGTGCGCATTTGTTGACGCGGCTAGGCCGTTTCATTTCGGCACGAAGGCCGAGACATTACAGCAGCTTTCCCGATCGATCCGGTCGGCCGTTGTGCTGCCGATGGAGTACTTCACCGTCCGGCAGTGGCGAGAGGATCCCGATGGCTGCCTCAATCTGGTGTGTTCCCAGACGTGGTCGGCCTCCACTCTCGTCGTGCGCAGCAGCGGGCAGGGCGAGGACAGCACGGAGTCGTCCAACGCGGGTCGCTACCTCTCCGAACGCGACGTCAGGGGGAGAGACGCGCTCGCCGGGGCCGTCCGTGACGTCATCGCCTCCTTCGACGAGGATCGGTCGGACCACCAGATCCTGGTGCAACCGCAACTGGAGAACGCGGTGGCGAGCGGGGTCGTCTCGTCGTGCGAGCCCGGCAGCGGCGCCCCTTACCGGGTCGTGGAGTGGACGGCGGGAGCCGAGACCGATGAGGTGACCTCGGGCCGCTCGGAGGTCCGCACCTGGTACTACCTCGAAGCCGGCCGCCCGCGGATCCCCTCTCCCGTGCTCACCGGCCTTCCTGCGCTCGTCGACGAACTGACCGAACTCACCGAGGGGGTTCCGTTCGAGTTCGAATTCGGTATCACGAGGAACCGGATCGTCGTGCTATTTCAGGTTCGACCGCTCGTGAATGTGCGACCGAGAATTTCGCGATTCGCGCACGACAGGGCGCTCGCCGAATGCGAGCGAATAATAAACGACACCACGAAAGAAACGCCGTTCGCGCTTGGCGAGCGCACCGTGCTCGGGGTCATGCCCGACTGGAACCCAGCCGAGATGATCGGAATCCGGCCCCGCCCGCTCGCCCTCTCGCTGTACCGGGGTCTCATCACCGACCGGGTGTGGGCGCGATCGAGGTACCGGTACGGATACCGGGATCTCAGAGGTGTTCCGCTGCTTGTCGATCTGTGTGGTTTGCCCTACATCGACACGAGGGCCAGTTTCTCCTCGCTTGTTCCCGCGCCGCTGAACGAGAACGCGGCGCGCGGCCTCGTCGCGCACTACGTCGCCGAACTGGCCGAGAACCCGCATCTGCACGACAAGATCGAGTTCGCGATCGCCCTCTCGTCCTACCACTTCGCGACCGAGCAGCAGGCCGAACGCCTTGCCGCGACCGGTGTCCTCTCCGCGGAGGACAGCCGTTGCCTCGTCAAGGAACTGCGCGAGCTGACCATCGGCATCATGAGTTCGTCGGGGCCCTACCGGCGCGATCTGCGGGAGGCTCGGCTGCTCGCCTCGCGATCACTCGACCGGCCGGACACCTTCTCGCTGGCGAGATTGACCGAGCTCGTCAGGATCTGCCGACTGCACGGCACGCTTCCGTTCTCGGGGCTCGCGCGAGCGGCTTTCACCGCGACCTCCATCGTGCGCAGCCTCGTCGACGTCGGCCTGCTCACGCCCGACGACGCGGACCGCCTGCTCGGCAGCGCGCAAACGCCGATCTCGGCGATGCAGGACGAATTCGGCACCCTTCCACGGTCCGAGTTCCTTGCCAGGTACGGACATCTGCGGCCGGGCACCTACGACATCCGCTCCCCCCGGTACGACGAGAGCCCCGAGCAGTACTTCGACTGGTCGATGCAAGCGCCGCCCGCGCACAAGCCCGCACCGTTCCGGCCCAGCGCGAGGCAGCTCGGCGCGATCGAACGATTGCTGCGTACGCACCTGCTCCCCGAGGATCCGCGAGCACTGCTGGGGTTCGTCGTGGAGAGCATCGCGGCCCGCGAGTACAGCAAGCTCCAGTTCTCAAGGTTCGTCAGCGAGATACTGGTCGAGATCAGGAGAGCGGGAAACCAATGGGGGCTCACGGCCGACGACATGTCCTATGTGGACATCGACCTGCTGACCGGCCTCAAGGGGGAACGCGGCGCCGACGAGGCGACCGTCGCCGGCGCCGTCGAGCGGGGCAGGCGCGGGTACGAGATCACCGAATCGTTGTGCGCTCCGGCCGTCGTGCTCGACCCCGCACAGTTGACCAGCTTCGTCTCCATGCGGGGAGAGGCCAATTTCGTGACGCGGTCGCGGTCGGTGGCGAGAACGGCGGACGTCGCGGGCGGCGACGATCCCGAAGCGGCGATCGCGATGATCATGGCGGCCGATCCCGGCTACGACTGGATCTTCACCCGTGGCATCGCGGGCCTGATCACCGCCTACGGCGGTGTGAACTCCCACATGGCGATCAGGGCGCGTGAACTCGGAATTCCCGCGGCCATCGGGGTCGGGCACGAAGCGTTTCGCCGCTGGCTGCGCGAGGACGCTCTCGAAGTGGACGCCGCGAGCCGGATCGTGCGACCGGCCGCGCTGAGTGTTCCCCGGCAGGGCTGAGGGCATGGCCCGATCCGGTTCCGTCGCATGGATCACCGGACTTTCCGGCGCCGGAAAGTCCGAAGTGGCCGGTTCGCTGGTAGGGCGACTGCACGAGCGGGGTACGCGGCCGGTGTTGCTCGACGGCGACGAGCTGAGGGAGACACTCGGCGTCCGGTCCGGATACGACCTGAGCAGCAGACGCGCACTCGCGGCGACCTACGCGCGCATGTGCCTGCTGCTGTCCGGCCAAGGGCACGTCGTCGTCTGCGCGACCATCTCGCTGCACCACGACATCCACGACTGGAATCGCGAACACCTTCCCGGCTACCTTGAGGTGTTCCTCGACGTGCCGGTCGGGGAACTGCGCAGGCGTGACCCCAAGGGCATCTACCGCGATGGCACGGACATCGTCGGAACCGGAGGTTTCGCGGCCGAGTTTCCGCTCGCTCCCGACCTGCGGATCCGCAACGTCGCCCCGCTCACCGCGCGCGAGGCGGGAGCACGGATCTTCGAGGCCGGTGCGGGGAAAGGTATGTGGTAACGGCATGGTTCCCATCGGCGTCACCCAGCGAGTGCTCGTCGATCCGCGGCACGGCGAGCAGCGGCTCGCGCTCGACCGGCGCTGGGCGCCGTTTCTCGCCGCGTGCGGTCTCGTCGCCATCGCGCTCCCGCTCGAAGAGCGGCTCGCCGAGCAGACGCTGGCGTCGACCGGTTGTGCGGGCGTGTTGTTCACCGGCGGCGACGACCGCGCCGAGTTCGGCGGCGCGACGGCCGAGCGGGATGGAATGGAACGTCACGTACTGCGTTACGCGATCGAGCAAGCGCTACCCGTCGTCGGAGTGTGCCGAGGCATGCAGTTGTTGTTGCGCGCCTTCGGTTCCGAGCTGGTTGCCGTCCCCGGTCATGTGGGCAGCACGCACGCGCTCACCGGCGAGTTCGGCCCGCGCGCGGTGAACAGTTTCCACCGGTGGGCCGCGCTCGGCGTGCCGGAGGGATTCCGCGTCACGGCACGGTGTGGTGAGGTCGTCGAGGCCGTCGCGCACGAGACGCTGGCGCTGACCGGAATCATGTGGCACCCGGAACGCGCCGAACCCGTTGTCGCCGAGGACATCGCGCTGTTCAACAGTGCCTTTCGGGTCACGGCGGCCACGCCGTGACCGGGACACGCGCCGTCGTGCTCGCGGCAGGCCGAGGATCGAGGATGGGCTCGTTGACGAGCGACCGGCCGAAATGCCTGCTGGAGGCCGGAGGGCGCACCCTGCTGGACCGTCAACTCGCGGCCTTGCGGGCCGGTGGAATCGCCGAGGTCGCCGTCGTCACGGGCTGGCACGCCGAACAGTTCGCCACCGTGCCCCTTCCTCGCTTCCACAACGCATCCTGGGCTCGATCGTCCATGGTGGACTCACTGGCGTGCGCGTGGCCATGGCTGACCGAGGGACCTGTTCTCGCCTGCTACGGCGACATCGTGTTCGCGCCGGCCGACGTTGCTGCCATCGCGGGCGAGTCCGGTCCCATCACCGTGGCCTACGACCCTTGCTGGCTCGGCCAGTGGGCTGACCGCTTCGTCGACCCGCTCGCCGACGCCGAGACATTCCGCATCGGCGACGACGGGCGCATCACCGAGATCGGAGGACAACCGGCTTCGGTGTCCGAGGTGCGGGGCCAGTATCTCGGCATGGTCCGCTTCGAGCCGGATGGCTGGGCGGCGATCGTCGATGCGCTCGCCTTCGCCGACGCGCGAGGCACTCGCAGGGACATGACGGGACTGCTCGGCTGGTTGATCGGCAACGGTTTCCCCGACGTGACGGGGTTCGCGGTGACCGGTCCATGGCACGAATTCGATCACGCCACCGATCTCGACGCGGGGAGGCACGTGCTGGCGGAGTTGGACAGCGCGCTGTTCCCCGCGTGAGGCGCGCTCAGGTGAGCGAAGGAAGTACGTCGGCCACCAGCTTTTCGAGGTGGAATTCATGGTCGAACAGCGGCGTGATGATGATGAGCTCGGCTCCGGCTTCGCCGACGTCGCGCAGTGCCTCCGCGCACTCGTCGGCGGTTCCGGTGATCGCGGCGGATTCAATGGTGGCCACGCGCCTGCCGTACACGTCGGCCAGCCGCTCGTTCATGCGCTGTCTCGCCCGAGCGGGCTGGTCGTCCACGGCGAGGTAGACCCGCTTCGCGATGGGAAATCCGGACTCGCCGCCAGGTGCGGCTCTGATGATGCCGACCTGCTCCGCGAACGTCGCGGTCGGTGTCGAGCCCGCGCCGATGAAGCCGTCGCCCATCCGGACCGCGCGCCGGAGAGCCGAAGGGCTCGCGCCGCCGAACCACAGCGGCGGATGGGGTTTCTGGAGCGGTTTCGGCTCCATCCCCGCTTCGGCCAATTGCCAGAACTCGCCGTCGAAGTCGGTCCGGTCTTCCGTCCAGAGCGCTTTCATCAGGTCGATGCCCTCGGCGAATCGGGAAGCGTACCGGTCGCCGTCGACGCCGAAAGCGGAGAACATGCGGCCCTTGCCGCCGGTTCCGACGCCGACGTCCAGCCTGCCTTTGCTGAGCTGATCGACCGTGCTCAGGCTCTTGGCGAGGTGAACGGGGTTGTGCAGGGTGGTCACGAAGACCGCGCACCCGAGCCGGAGCGTGCTGGTGTGCGCTGCCGCGAAGGTCATCGTGTCCAGCGGGCTGAGGCAGGGCATCGAGCCGAGCGGTTGCTCAAGCGTCCACGCGCTGTGAAATCCGAGTTCCTCGATCCTGCGAACGGATCGCGCGAATCCGTCAGGGTCGAACTCACCGTCGGCGAAGAACTGGGGAATCGCGAAGCCGAATCTCATGCCGTCGATGCTAGGTCGTATCCGATGCTCAGCCAGTGGGTGACCAGCGCTCGGTGAAAAGCGCGGAGGAAGGCGGGTGGCCGGGAAGCGGTGCCGCTCCCGCGCGAAGTCCGTCGAACACGATGGCGTGCAGCCGGGACCTCGCGTTGAGCGCGGCTTCGGTCAGGTCGGTTCTTCCTTGAGCCGCGAGGTGTTCCAGTAGCGGCGACTTGCTCAGCTGCTCAGTGAGCAGGTCGATGTCCACGACCGTGATGTCCGGTCGCAGCACCCCCGCCGCCTGTGCGCGATCGATGAGCCGGCGCACCGCCTCTTCGCCTCGCTCGTTCTTGTCGGCCATCGCCGGGGTGACATCGATGGTGCCCGCGATGGGTGCGAGGGAACCGGTGCCGTGTTCGGTTGCCGCGCGCAGGTAGTGCACGAGGCCATCCCACGGGTCGGCCATCGCGAGTCCTTCCTCAGCCGCGGTGAGGTAGGCGGCGAGCGCCAGTTCGCACAGCTTCTGGAACAGCTCGTCCTTGGTGCGGTAGCGGCGGTAGAGGCTGCCGACGCCGACGCCTGCCCTCGCGGCGATGGCGGCGACCGAGGCGTGCGCGCCATCGGTCGCGATCACGTCGCGGGCCGCCGCGAGCAGGGCCTTGTCGTTGCGCTCCGCTTCTGCTCGCCTCGCCGCTCTGCGGCCGGTGTCCGGTTTCGATTGCTCTGCTGTCATCGAGGTCACTGTAGCGCTTCTTGCGGAGCGATTCGCTCCGCACTACCTTTGTGCTCAATCGGAGTGAATCGCTCCGCAATGAAATGGGGAATCATGGTGCAGTCGATGGAAGCCGTTCGGGACGAGGACCTTGCCGCCATTCGCGAGTTGGTCGTCGCCGCGCAACGTGAGCAGAACGAACTGGAACCGTTCCTCGCGCTGCATACGGACGACGCGGCGATCGTCAACCTCGCCGGTCGCAGGGTGCTCGGCAAGCAGGCAATCCGGGATGCGATGGGTGCCGCGCTGGCTTCGCCGCTGGCGAAGGTGTTCACGAGGGCCGAGATCGTGGACGTCAGGTTGGTCTCCGCTGACGTGGCATTGGTCAGTTGCCGGAAGTATGTGTCGGACGAACGGGACGTCGAAGACATCGAGGCCACCGGAGAAGGCCCGGAGGTGGCTGGTGCCGGAAAGGCCGGAGCCATGCCGACGAGGGCCAGCCTGACGTATGTGGTCGTCAAGACCGGCGATGGCTGGCGAATCGCGTCCGCCCAGACCACGCCGTTGCTGACCGGCTGACCCGGCGAGTCCCCCGCCCAGAACCGCGAGATCCGCACTCAGGAGCGCGAGATCCGCATTCGGGACGTCGAGATCCGCATTCGGTCGACGACAACCCGCGAAAGCGGAGCCGTAGTCGACGTCGGATACGTGCGAGTTGCCCCTCGCGCGCATCGGGAGCGGAATGCCCTCGGCGGCGGTGCTCTTTTCGGAAGGATGGTCACGACCCAGGACCGCGCCTTGAAACCCTGGGTCGCTCCCGACAGTGGACTATCGCTCCGGCTCACGCCTCGCCGACAGTCCACTGTGGATCAATCTCGGCCGTGTCGCGACGGCCGAGTGGTCAGCTCAAGCCCTTGACGGCGTCGACGATGATGCGTGCCGTCGGCTCGTGCTTCGCGTAGGCGTAGGGGAATCCGGACTTCTGGACGACCTGGGCGGCGTCGGTCAACGCCATGTTCTCCCACCCGGGAACCTGCATCAGGCCCTGGTAGAACTTGGTCGCCGAGTACGCGGGGTCGGTGACCTCTTCCGGGGTGCCCCAGCCCATGCTCGGACGCTGCTGGAAGAGACCGAGGCTGTCGCGGTCACCCCAGTCGAGGTTGCGAAGACCCGACTCCTGCATGGCGGTGGCGATCGCTACGACCTGGCCACGCTCGGACACGTTGAGTTGTTTTCCGACCGCGACGATTGTCGCGGCGTTTTGTGTTTCGTGCGGCCCGTAGCCGGGAATCTCCGGAAGAGCGGGCGGCGGTGGTGGTGGCGCTTGCTCCGCGACGGGAGCGGCTTCCACGGCGTGGTTCTCGGCTGGAGCGGGCTCGGCCTTGCCGTTCTCGGCGGGCTCGGGCTGCTTGTCCTGCTTTTCCTGGGCGGGAGCGTCTTCGGTGTGAGCGCTGTTGAGGTGGGCGCTCGCGGCTGGCTGGGACTGGTTCTGCTCGTCTCCGCCCGCGGTGGCACCGGCGATCATTCCGGTGAGGCTGCCTCCGATGAGGACGGGGATCGCGAGGGCGGCGGCGACTGTGCCGGCCGTACTCTTGACCGACTCGCTGGTGAATTTGGACATGCTGGTGCTTGGCCTTTTCTTTCGGGGTTGGGTGATCGGGCCGCGGCATCATTGCAACGGGTGTGAGCACTGTTGTCCCGACACGTGGGGCGAGCCGGAAAAGGGGCGCAGTCGTGCCCCAAGGCAAAACGATGGATTCGTGGATGCCTGTGCTCATCGGGGTCGGCACCGGTAAACGGGAGTCCGGGAGGAACTCGGTTGCTTAATCGGAGCCGGGGGCCTTGTCGCTGGCCCTCGGAACGAGACTAATCATGGTCAAAGGCGGCGCGAACGCTCTTTTGACCAATTCAAATCAGGTGGGTATTCGCTGACCAATATCAAAAAGCCTGTTGAGCAGGAATGGTTGTCAACAGCAAAAGCCGGATTCGGTTGAACCTTGAACTAGGTCACATCGAGAGGGGCTTGCGTACTGTTCGGTTTCTCTCAACGGTGCGATTTCTGCTGCTCGGCGGCGCCTGGAAGGATTCAGTCCGGTGCTGAATCGGCGAAGACTCCAGTCAGTGGGTTTTCGTCGGTCCAAGAGTAGAAGTACGCAGGTCATGGCTTTGCCACCTGGGCCGTGGCGGCGAAATTCGTTTTGGTTGACATGGCGGACATCACACTTCGTTGAGTAAGGTTACGTAGTCGACAATCGGTAATCATCGAGGCGCGACATGTAGCTGGATCGGGTAACAGGCAGGTGTGACTCGATCACGAACCGGAGTAGAACGTCGCCGCCTGTGAGGGGAGCTGGTCGCCCGTCGCCTGTCCGTGGTTGGTCGCGAGGTGTCGACGAGGAGGGGGCGACCGTGGCCTTGTTTTCGGCGATCGGACGCCGCACTTCGCGTGGCATTCAGGAGTCGGCGAAAACTGCGGGTTAATCGAAACGTGATCGGGCGACCTCGTATTGTGCGGCAGGTATCCGGTTAACCGCGGTGGCTTCGTCTGGCGAGGTTCCGGATGCGAGCGCTGCTGGTCGGAATCGGCGTTCGACCATCGTTGTCCCGAGTGTGTGCCTGATCCGGAATCGGTCAGTACCTATATGTGGGAAGGCGTGCCCGCCGGACGGGTGGGTGGGGGTGGGTTGGTCTGCGGTGTCGTCATGAGCGCCGGGCGGGTGACCGTGATGGGGGTCCGGGGGACTTCCCGGGTGGGGTCTGGGGGCTGCGCCCCCAGGGGAGATGACGATGATCGCCGGATGGGGAAGGCGTGCCCGCCGAACAGGCGGACACCAAGATCGAGTGGGCCCGGTCGGACTCGAACCGACACTGGCACGGACCTAAACCGTGTGCCTCTGCCAATTGGGCTACGGGCCCTCGCGTCGAGAGCCTATCGTCTCGGTGTTCGGTGCTTGATCGGCGTGGCCTGTGCGCCGGGGCCTTCACGGGTGATCTAACGTGACAGCCTGCGGCAAGCATGCTCTGCGAGGGAGGATACGTGGCTCGCGATCCGGAAACCATCGAGCGCGACATCGAGAAGGCCAGGGAAGCGCTTGCGCACACCCTGGACGAGATCGGCACAAAGGCAAACCCCAAGCGGCTCGCCGACACCGCGAAAACCAGCTTGAGGGCGAAGTTCGCCGAGCCCAAGGTCAAGTTTCCGTTGATCGGTGCCGGTGTGCTGGTCGGCGTGTTGTTGGTGCGCAAGCTGTTCCGCTGAGCGGATTCGCCGCCGGCTGACGAGAACCCGTCAGCCGGCGGCGCTTGCCGAACCAGCCGCGCGAGGAAGGCTGCCCGCGGCGCTGCTCACGTATGCCCCTCCGGCCTGCCGTCCCTCGTCGTTCGAGGTCCTCGGGTTTGCGGTGGCGTTGCCTGGGCTCTTGCTCAGTTCCTTGCGCGGCACCGCACGCTTGCCCGATTGCTCCGGAGTTTCCGGTTCGGTGCTGACCTGCCGCGCTTCCGCCGGGGTCGTGCTTTGTGGCTGCTCGGTCTCCTCGCTGACCGTGGCCGGGTTCTCGTCGCCGTCCGCGTCCACGGTGTCCACGACATCCGCCGAGTCCGTGGAGTTCGCGGTGGCCTGCGCGTCGGTCGCGGGCGTGTCCTCCTCGGCGGCGGGCTGTTCCGCCACCGGTTCGGGTCGCGCCAGCCGCGCCGTCATGTAGGCCGTCGTGAACTCAAGGGCACTCCCTCTGAGTAAGTGCACGACGGTCGGACTATTTCCGTCCGGAACGAGTTTCTCCACGAGCTGGTCAGCGCGGTCGCGTGCCGCGATGATGCCCGGTGCTCTCCCCTTGAGCTCCTTGCCGAGTCCTGCGACCGTGATCGTCCAGTCGTCTTCTTCCTGGACGTATGTCGCCGTGATCGCTTGCACCATCAGTCCCACCCCTCTCTCGGCGGCGCCCCCAAGGCATGAGACCACGCGGCCGCCGACCTGTGACGCCAGTTCGCGCGTCAACCTTTCGGGCAGACTCGCGGAGCGCCTTGTTTAAATTCTGTAACCCCATGATCTATCCAGCAATACGACAATGCGTCATGTACTACTGAGCGTGATAACACTCTCAGTGTGTCACCACATTGAGTTACCGCCCGATCTCGGGCTGTCAATTACTGGCTTGCGCTGTGTTTCAGTCCGCCCCAAAGCAAGCCCATTGCGTACTCGGTGACCGTATCGGGTGTCAGTCCTTCGTGACGTTCGCACAGGATGGCGAGTCGCTCACATCCGCCGACGACGAACTCCGCCGCCGCGGCGATCCGCATGGGGTCCGAGTCGTCGAAGTATCCGCTCATCAGTGTCGCGATGAGGTCGGTTTGCTGCTGGCGGGTCGCCTCGATCTCCTCGGCCGCCGACGTGCCGATCAGCGTCATCTCGTGCCGCAACAGCGACCACGCCTGCCTGCGCTCCCTGATGAAGACGAAAAAGGCGTGCAGGCCCCTGCGCATCGCATCTTCCGCCGTGCTCGCGTCGGCGACGCTGCGTTTCGTGGTGTCGCGCAGGGCGGCTCTCGCGTCTCTGATGCACGCGAGCAGGAGCCCTTCCTTTGAATGGAAGTACTCGTAGAGCATCGGCTTCGATACGCCGACCCGTTCGGCGATTTCGTCCATCGAGGCCGCCGTGTATCCGCGCTCCGAAAAGACGGTCTCCGCGACCTCGATCATCTGTCGCTCTCGCTGTGCCCTGGGCATGCGCTTGCGGCGAGGTCGAGACTCGGCGGTCGTATCCACGAAATCCACTCTACCGGAAGTAACCTACTCCCAGTAAGATGGACTTCGGGTAACAGGAACTGGCGGCATGGAGGCTTCCACATGGGCAACCGCACCGAAGCGGAGGTCGTGATTGTCGGTACCGGGTTCTCCGGGCTCGGCATGGCGATCCAACTCCGCAAGGAAGGGCGCGACGACTTCGTCATTCTGGAGAAGGCGGATGACGTCGGCGGCACCTGGCGGGACAACACCTATCCTGGCTGTGCCTGCGACATCCAGTCGCACATGTACTCGTTCTCGTTCGAGCAGAATCCCGGTTGGTCACGTTCGTTCTCGCCGCAGCCTGAGATCTACGAGTACATGCGTGGTGTCGCGAGGAAGTACGACCTCTATCGGTCTGTCCACTTCGGACAAAATGTGACCGCGGCGCGATGGGACGCCGATGTCAACCGCTGGTTCATCACGACGGCGGCGGGGGACGAGTTCGTGTGCCGGTTCCTGATGTCGGGAATCGGGGCGCTGCACATCCCGCACGTTCCCGAACTTCCCGGCATAGAACGGTTTCAGGGTGCGACGTTCCACTCGGCGCAGTGGGATCACGACTTCGAACTCGCCGGCAAGAAGGTCGCCGTCGTCGGTACCGGTGCCAGTGCGGTTCAATTCGTGCCGAAGATCGCGGACGACGTCACCGAACTGAACATCTTCCAGCGAACGCCGCCATGGATCATGCCCAAACCGGACTACTCGATGCCCGAATGGGCACGACGGGTTTTCGCCAGGATTCCCTTGGCGCAACGGGCTTATCGCCACCTGCTTTACTGGATACTTGAGGTGCGGGCCGTCGGGTTCAACGGTAAACCGGGGCTCATGCGGCTGGCGCAGAAGATCGCCAAACGCAACATCGACAAGAACGTCAAGGACCGGCAACTTCGCAGGAAGGTCACTCCCGACTACGTACTCGGGTGCAAGCGTGTCCTGATCTCCAACGACTACTACCCGGCGCTGAATCGGGACAACGTTTCCGTGATCAGCGAAGGGATCTCGGAGGTGAAAGAACACAGCGTCGTCGATTCGGACGGTGTCGAGCGCGAGGTCGATGCGATCATTTTCGGTACCGGATTTCACGTCACCGACGCCTTCGAGCACCTCGACATCACCGGTGTCGACGGCGTGAACCTGGGAAAGCTGTGGGCCGCCGAAGGAATGCAGACCCATCTCGGAATCACCGTCAACGGGTTTCCCAACCTCTTCTTCCTGCTGGGGCCCAACACGGGACTGGGGCACAACTCCGTCGTATTCATGATCGAGCAGCAGATCCGCTACATCGTCGAGGCGATCAGGTTCGCCGATTCGCGCGATGCCGAGGCCATCGACGTCAGAGCCGAGGTGCAGGACCGGTTCAACGCCGACATCCAGCGCAAGCTGGCCGACGGCATCTGGACGAAGGGCGGCTGCACGAGTTGGTACCTCGACGCCAAAGGGGTCAACCGCACGATCTGGCCCGGCTTCACCTGGCGGTACTGGATGCGGACGAGGAAGCTGCGCGGCAGCGACTTCCAACTCACGCGGTAGCCGCGAAAGCGGTATCGGTCGCGGCGCGGCTGTCACCGGCCATTGTGGAGTCGGTGTGAACTGGCGTGACAACGGCCGTGGCCGTCAGGGTGCCCGGAGCCGCGAATCCCGCCGAGCGCGGATCTCGACGGCACGGATGGGGATCTCGCGCGGCCGAGCGCGGATCTCGCCGTCCTGGGTGCGGGACTCGCGGTCCGGGCCACCACGGCCCGTCATACGCCGAGGCTGGAGAGTCTTCGCAACCGGTCCATGAGGTCCTGGGTCCGCAATCCGCACAACTGCGCCATCCAGTCCAAAGCCGAGACGTCGAGCTGCACCTCCTGGCCGGGAGACTGCGCCAGCCTCCCCGTCGCCCATCGGCGCAGTGGCAGCAATTCGGGCTGCTCATCGGCGACTATCTTCGCCAGATTCAACCTGACCCTGCCCGGCTCTTCGGAGAACACTCTCCTGTGGACCCTGGCCAGCAGATTCTGCGGGAGCTCGTCCATCGCGACGCACAACTCGACGAGCCGCACCACCGAGCATTGCCGCGTGCCCAGCTCGTAGGTGGCGAGTGTTTGCAGCGAGATGTCGCTCTGCAACCGCTGGTTGAGTTCTTTGCGCGTCCATCCTCGTTTCTTGCGGAGCTTGCGTAGTTCTTCTCCGAGTACGCGCTGGTATGCGTCCGCGTCGATCAGCACTCCAGGTCCCCTGCTCGCACCGCGTGGGATGCCGTGCACCGGCTGCGCCGGCACAGTGCATACGTTCTTCACGGCAGTGAAAGGCCCGAAGTGCCCTCCGCTTACGCGGGTTGGGAAGAAAACTCCTCCGAAAGTCCCGAAGTACCCCGAATGGAGTAGCAAAAGGGGCTGGATGGGCTCACCCGGCCACCTTGGGGCTCAGTTGACGCAGGTGACTCCGTCGGCGGTGATCGCGGGTGCCTCGTCCTCGGCAGGCTGCCGGGGCTGCTGGGCTCCGGCGAGGTTGTCCGGCTGCATCGCGGGCTCCGCCTCACCTTGCCCAGACGTGTCCGAATAGTCGGGGCCGAGCAGGACCCGCACGTGCCCTGTGGGTACCTCGGCGTTCTCCTGCACCGAGATGTCGCCGCCGACGGCCTTGGCCACCTCGTCGCCGGTCGCCCGTTGCCCCTCAGGAACCTCGATGACGCTCGTCGACCTCGCCGAGGCGTTGTCCACCTCGCCCTGCAAGTATCCCGCCGTGGCGGCCTTCTCAGAGATCGTGCCTGCCAGACCGGTGATGTTGGAGCCGTTGAGCACGTCCACCGTCACCTCACCCGGCTCGGCGGCCGGAGCCGAAGGCGTCTCCTTCTCCGGTGCGCCGGAGAGCCCTTGCACGAACTCGCGTACCTCGGCGGGGTCGACCTGGATGGCCTGACCGTCCTCGGGCGTGTCGTACTCGGGGTCGACGACGGGGATGGTGCGGAACTCGATCTGACCGCCGCTGAGTCCCCGCATCTGCTGGGCGAATCCGAGCAGGTCCCAGCCCTTGTTGACGACGACGGACTTCTGGATGGCGTCGACAAGGCTGTTGAGCTTCGCCGGATCGGTGAGCGTTCCGGCGGAAAGGACCTTGCGGGCGAGACCGGCCATGAAGACCTGTTGCCGCACAACGCGGTCTAGGTCGCCGCGAAGCAGACCGTGCCGCTGGCGGACGAACGCGAGCGCGTCGAATCCGCTGATGGTTTGTTGGCCTGCCTGGAAATCCGCGCCGGAGTAATGATCGTCGACCGCCTCGTTGAGGCAGACGTCGACACCGCCGATCGCCCTGGTGATGTCGTAGAAACCGAGCAGGTTGATCGAGGCGTAGTTGTCGATTGTGGACCCGGTGAGCTTCTCGACCGTCGCGATGAGGGTCTTGGCGCCTTCCTGGTTGCTCTGGACTTCGAGCTCCCTCTGGTCGGTGAGGCCCTCTTGCTTGAGCCGGTCCATCGCGGCGAACTTGGCGCGCGCGTACGCGGAGTTGATCTTGTGCTCGCCGTATCCCGGAATCTCGACGTAGGAGTCTCGCGGCAGTGAGATGGCCACCGCCTTGCTGCCGTCGTTGGGAATGTGCACGAAGATCAGCGTGTCGGTGTTGAGTTCGCCGTCCGAGACGCCCGCTTTGAGCTTGGCCAGCATCTCTTCCGACAGCGGGTTGCCCTGCGCGTCGGTCCTGCTGTCCATGCCGACGAGCAGGATGTCGCGGGCGCCGTCCGCCGGCTTCTCGCCGCCGCCGTGTTCGCCGATGACGTCGGCGACCGTCAGCCCGCTGACGAGTCCCTGCATCGCGGCCCAGGCGTAACCGGTAAGGCTCATCACCAGCGCTGAGACCAGTGCCAGCGCGATCTTCGCTCCGCGCATCCTGCGTTTGCGTGGTGGCGGAGGGGGAGGTGGGCGCTTGCGTGCCGGAGGACGAGGGGGTCCGCCGCCGCTGCTTCCGCCGGGGCGCTGCGGCGGTGGCCGCCGGTTCCCTGAGGGAGGGCCGCCGGACGGATTGGCCCTGCGGGGTGGCTGCCCCTGCCTTCCGGGAGGTGGTGGACCGGGTCTGCCTGCGTTGGCTGGGTCCTGCCACGGCCTCTCGGGACCACGGCCACGCGGAGAATTCCGCGGCGGGTAGTCCACGCCAACGGCTCCTTTCGCAGACGAGTTATCAGGTCCTTTTACTGTGACGTCCTGATGGGGACCCAGGTTGTCGTAGGGTGCCACACAGTTTGGTGGCAATGGTGGGTACCACCCGGCAGTGGAATGGCGATCACGTGGCGTAGCGGGTAGTCATGCGCGTCGTCCAGGCCGTAGCCAGCACCAAGCCAATGGCCAGGACCGCCGTGACGCCGTGAACGCTCAGGCCGATCGCGTCCACCGAGGACCCGCTGGTTGCGGAAAGTAACGGCGGTACGGAAGCGACAGCGGTGAGTAGCCAGGTGCTGGGAGCGTTGCTCGCACCCGTTCGTACCGTGTGCAACAGGGACATCCCCAGCAGCAGATGCACCAGGCTCTGAATGGGATCGAGCGCGACGCCGGTGAGGATCGAGTCCTGGGAGCCACCGAATGTGGTGAGGGCGAATCCGAAAACGCCGATGGTGGCGAACCCGATGCCCGCGGCCGTCGCCGCGTAGGCGAGCGTCTTGTCGAACCTTCCCGAGTGCCCGGGCCCGGTCGGCGGCGAGGGCGGGTGGTGACCGAGGTGTCGTTCGAACCACCAGAAGACCGCGGCGGCCGGAACCGCGAGCAACGCCAGCGCGAGCAACGGCTGCGGGCGCAGCAACCAGGCCGCGCCGTCACCGAGCCGGGCCGGCAGGTAGACCAGTGCGACCAGCAGCAGCATGGCCGCGAGGAAGATCAGGTACAGGGTCATCGGAGCCCGTGAGGCGAAAGCCGCGACCCGCAGCATGAAGGGTGTTCTCGCCAGCGCGGACAGTGGTTCTCGCACGAGACCGAGCAGGCTGAGCTGGACGATGCCGAGCAAAAGGACGGGGAGCGTCGGACCTGCCAGCGTTGGTGAGGCGTCCGGCGCGCCGAGCATGGTCAGTGGGAAGGCGCCGAGCGCGACTCCGGTGACGAGACCCGCGGTGCCCATCGCCGCGACGGCGGCCAACGCCCACCTGCGCATGCGGACCCGGTCGGCGTTGGCGAAGGCCAACTGTTGCGCCAGTAGCGCGAGGCCGAGGCCCGCGACGGCGCCGAGCACGTGCGAGCCGGTGCGGATCGCACCGATCTCGGCGACGACCAGCAGACCGAACAAGCCGAAAAGTCCGGATACCGGCGCTTTCCTGTGCACGGCGAGCAATGCGGGAGTCGCGGCCGTGGCGAGTACGTAGACGCCGAGTAGCCACAGTGGATGGAGCGCGATCCTGATGACGGTTTCCGTTGTGCCCGAGGGGATCTTGAGCAGTTCGAGAGCCGTCGGCACCGCGAAGGCCACGACGGCGAACACCATGGTGAGCCGCAGTAACCAGCTCGCCCTGTGCACGAGGTATTCGCGATAGCCACCGCCGGAGCGCACGACGGCGAGCCAGCCCGCCGAGTTGGCGTGCCCGCCCGCGAAGAAGAAGACGAAGGCGAGTTGCGCCAGCCAGGTGAACGGCCAGAGCCAGCTTTCACTCGCACCGGCCCACTTCGCGAGCGCCACGGCGGATTCGCCGAGTACGAGCAGCGAGATACTGGCGACCCCGAGCAACGTCCACCTGCGGCCTGGCACCGGCGCGGCCTTCGGCGCCGGTGCGGGACGTGGTCTGCTCCTTCGCAGCAACAGCCAGCCGCGCAGCCGGAACGACAGCAGGAAACCGATGACCGCGACGCCTGCGAGTATCGGCACGATCGGTTCGCCGACCGGAGGACCCCATCGCTGGTGCCACGAGTTCACGACGATCCCAGCCGAGTAGAGGTCGGCGACCGTCTCGCACATGCCCTCGGAATCCCGGGGGTTGATCGCGCACGTGGCATGCATGTCGGCGGAGAGCCGGTCGTCAAGCGCTCGCCTCGTCTCCGGGGGGAGCGGCTGTCCTTTCTTTTCCGCGTACCGCAGCAGGTCGTAACCGAGGTCGTGCGCGCGGCACGGAGTGCCGAAATCCCATCGGGTGTCGTCGTCGCCCCATGGGGTCGAGCACCCGCCGTCGACGTGGACAGCCCTTACCGTGCCGTCCATCGCGGCGGACTGGCCTGGTTCAACGCCGGTGACCGAGGTGAAGTCGGAGGGAAGCAAGGAGAGCGCCTCTGGACGAGGCCCAGGGGTGAGCAGGGCGTCGACGGCGCGCTGTGCCGCGACGACGTCGTCGTCGCGCGGGCCGGTGTAGGCCGCGGGCTCCGAACGGGAAGCCACGAAACCGAACGCGGTCACCACGAGCACGAGTAGCGCGACCCATCCCGATGTGCCGAGAATGCCGCGCCCACGTCTGGCCGCGGGCGCGGCATTCTCCTCGGTCGCCGCGGTCATGGTCTCCAGGGTGTCAGCGTGCGGGGGAAGGAACATCGGGGTAACCCCCGATGTTCGGGTTCGTGCCAAGGCTACTGGTTCAAAGACGGCGCGAAGCGCACTTGGTTGCGTCCGTGTTCTTTCGCTTCGTAGACGGCGGCGTCGGCGGCCTGGACAAGGCCCTGGAGGGTGCTGGCGTGTCGCGGATAGACGGCGACGCCGATCGAGGTCGTCCTTTCGGTGATGGTGGTTTCCTCTCCGCGCTTGTCGGTGGTGTCGATGTGCAGTTTCGCGATGGTGTCGCGCATGCGTTCCGCGGCCATCTCCGCTGCCGCCGCGTCGGCGTCGGGCAGCAGTACGAGGAATTCCTCGCCGCCGAATCTGCCGACGATGTCCGCGGGCCGCGTGACCTCACCGAGCACCTTGGCGACCGAGATGAGCACGTCGTCGCCAGCCGGATGGCCGAAGGTGTCGTTGATCCACTTGAAGTGGTCGAGGTCGATCATCAGCATGGCGAGATTGCCGTCGGCTCTGCCCACCCTGCTCAGTGCCCGCTCCGCGGATTCGGACCAGCCCCGCATGTTGAGCAGACCGGTTTTCGAATCGGTGACGACGTCGTCCTGCAATTGGTCGAGTTCGGCGAGCCGGTTGAACACGACGGTGACGACGGCCATGATCGCCACGGTCGGCGGCATCGTGACAAGCAGGACGGCGGTGATCGCGCCGAGGCCCGTCGTGATCGCCTCAAGCAGGTTGTCCGCCTTGCTTCCCAGAACGGTCCGCACGGTCGGGTCGGGCGAGGACAGCGTGAGAATCCCGCCGACGTACACGACCTGTACGCCTTCATAGACAATCGCGGCGAGCAGAATGAAGCCGAATTCGCGGAGCGATCCCCAGCCACTCAACGAAAGCCAGTCGTGCGGTCCCAGTGAGACATACGTCATTTGCGCGAGTGCGGCGGCCAGACTGTGGGAAATCGCTGAAAACACGAAGTTGTGTGCTGGCCTGCGCGCGGTGAACCACCGTTGAACGCGGGTGAGCAGCACGAGCAAGACGACCAGTGGCGCTGGTAGAACGAGAATCGCGGGGAAGACCCATACCGCGATGAGGTCGATGAGAACGGTCTTGGTGCGGTTACGCCTTCGTTCTTCCTGGCGCCGGGTTAGTTGGATATGGACTGTCGCGCCGGCGGCGAGGATGGCAAATCGCATCCAGTCGGTCGCGGTGGGTGTCGACGACCTCGCGAAGGCAAGGGTAAACCCGATGAGCGACAACGCTTCCATGGTGAGCAGGAAGGCGATGAAACTTTTCGGCCTGCGCCACAACGCCCAGTCGCGGGGGTGTCTCGGGTGACGTCTCGTCGCGTTCACGGGCTCACCCCCTGCTGTCGTGCTGTCGTCCCGCCGCGAATTCTCGGGGCGTTCCTCGGGGGCTTCGGCGCCGTGATGTGCCGTCCCACCAGGGGCGGGAGACGACGGTGGCGGTCGGCCGTGTGGCGTCAGCGGCACTCGCCGAACCTCCAGCAGCTCTGTAGTTCCCTTGCCAAGCCGGCCACCGGCCGTTCGCGTGCGAGAGGTCTTTCCTCTCGCACGGGGTATCATCTCACCGCGCCAGAACTTTCGTGTAGGCGAGGACGCCGGGCCCGGTGTGTAAGGTTGCCCGACACATCGGCCGGAAAGCGATCGGAGGTGTTCACCTCTTGTCTGGCCGTAACTTCTGATCTAGAACAAACAAGTGTTGGTTGATTGCGTTCGTCGTGGAGGTGCCTCGTGGCTGACCGTGATTTCTGAGCCGTTGTCACAGTCCTATTCATCAGCGCCACCGAAGGAGGTTTCCCGTGTCGGACCGTGACTTCTGAGTCAGTCGCTCCCTGAGACCACTGTCCCCCTGATGCCAGAGGAGTAGTAAAGTGACCGACCGCGATTTCTGAGTACGCGCTGTCATTCTGTATACACCCAGTCATTTCTGATTAATCGCGACCAGGAGGTGTCGGCAGTGTCCGACCGTGACTTCTGATTTAAGCGGAATATTCTTCTTTCGTTCCCGCCGCGCCCGTTCATGCGAGCCCCGGAGTGGCAGTTTCCTGTGCGGTGCGAACCTTGGTCCACGACAATGCGACCGGGATCGTGCACACGACGCCCGCGATACCGGCTATCGCGATCGCGGTGGTCGCCGACCCGACCAGATCCGCGAGGACTCCGCCCAGCGCGACGCCGATGCCCTGCGCCACCCGCAATCCGGTGCGGTAGACACCGCCCGCTCCGCCGCGTAACTCGTTGGGCACCCAGGTGATGAACGTTGCGCCCACGGTGATGATGTATGCACCCGCCGCACCGGCGAGTGCCAACAGCACCAGTGCGACCGGCAGACTCGGCTCTATCGCGAACGCGATGAGGAACGCCGAGGCGGCCGTCGCGAGCGCGCCCATGACCCTGCGCCGGTTTTCCGCCGAGACGAAGCGGGAGAGGATGAAGGTGCCGATGATGAAGCCGACGGGGTCTGCCGCGAGCAACCAGCCGACGGCCTGATCGGCGGCGCCGATCTGGTGGGCGAGCGGTGCCGCGAGTCCTTCCGGGATGACGGCGAGCCCGACGAGCCACGAGAACGCGAGCAGCACTCTGAGCCTGCGCTGACCGAAGACCCATTGGACGGCGCCGAACCACGCGTCGTCGGGAGCGCCCGCCGCGGGGCGCCTGCGGACGAGCAATCTGACGACGAGCGCGGCGACGAGGAAGCTGACCGCGTCGAGCGCGAGTGCCCACGAGGGGCCTACGGCCGTGACGAGCAGGCCGCCACCACCGAGCCCGACGAGGATCGCGATGTTGGACGTGATCCCTCGCAGATCCTGGCTGCGCAGGTAGAGCTCGTCGTCGGTGAAGACTTCTCGGGTCAGTGCGTTCTGCGCGGCGTTGACGGGCGCGCCGACGAGTCTGACGAACACGACGAGCACACACAGCAGTGCGAGCGGTGTTCCCGGAATCGCCATGAGCGCGACGAGCCCTGCCTGAATCGTCGCCGCGACGACGAGCACCGTGCGCCTCGGGTAGCGGTCGGCGATCTGTGACAGCCCCAGCCCACCGGCCAGCGCGGGGAGAAAGGTGAGGGCGTAGACGATGGCCGCCCACAGCGCGGAGCCGGTGCGGTCGTAGACCATGATCGCGAGTGCCACCGTCGTGAGGTGGTCGCCGAGGACGGACTGCGCTTCGGCAACCCACAGCGCCCGGAACTCGGGATTGCGGATCGCGGCGCTCATCCGCGGCGCTGTCGTAGTACCCACCTCTTGGTCACCCTGTAATGATTCGATTACTGCCTGCCATGGTTCATGACGACGTTAAGTATGCCCTCGATTACACGGAGGCGAACAGACAACGTTGCCCGGATCGGACTAACGGCCGTGTCCCTTCGTCCATCTGTCCGCAGACCAAAGTACGGGGCCACGGAGAGTGGTTGCCTTTGCCGGGGCGTTTCGTGAGACATGTTCACATACGTCGGAGAGTTTGCCGGGACCGATCACCGCTCACTCGTTCGGCGCAGTGAAACCGCCGTTCGGCGAGCTTGCACAGCCGGGAAGTCGCATGTGCCGAACACTGAACTCAAGGCTGGCTTGAGCGGGGCGAACCGCGTAGATGTCGGAGTCGGCGGTGGGAGAAGACAGATGAACGAGTTCCTCGACGGGAAAGCCGTGGTGGTGACAGGCGCGGCGAGGGGGCTTGGCGAGGCGTTCGCCGTACACGCGGCGCAAGCGGGTGCCGCGGTCGTGGTGAACGACGTCGATGCCGATCTCGCGGAACGGACCGCGCGCAACATCAGAGCGCACGGCGGAAGGGCGGTCGCCAGCGGGCACAGCGTCGCCGATCCAGAGCAGGCGAAGGCGATCGTCGACCTGTGTGTGGCGGAGTTCGGCTCCATCGAAGGGCTCGTCAACAACGCGGGGCTGAACTACGAGACGGTGTCGTGGCAGGACGATCCCGGTCGCGTTCGCGAGCTGATCGAAACCAATGTGCTCGGCACCATCTACACCGGCATGGCCGCGGCACAGGCCATGATCGAGCACGGAAAGGGCGGCTCGATCGTCAACATCTCCTCCGGCGCCTCGCTGGGGCAGCGCAAGCTGGCCAGCTATGCCGCGAGCAAGGGAGCCGTCGCCTCACTCACCTATTCCTGGGCGCTCGACATGGAGGAGGTGGGGATCAGGGTCAACGCGGTGTGCCCGCTCGCGCACACCAGGATGGTGTGGAAGTCGGAGCGGTCCCTGCGCAACTGCCCGCCCGACCGGACCCCTTCCCGTATCGCCCCGCTGGTGCTGTTCCTGCTCGGCGACGGGGCTCACGGCATAACGGGGCAGTTGATCCGGTGCAACGGGCCGCAGTTGCACATCGTCGGCCAGCCCTACCTCAAGTCGCCGATCCTCGAACGACAAGTGTGGGATTCCGACAGCGTGCAGAGGGCATTCGACGAGGTGTTCGGCGCTCACCTCGAACCGTACGGACTGGAGAAGCGCGTGCCGCCACGACTGCGCAAGTGGACGGAAGGAGCGTCCACGCCCTTGCGCAGCGCGTAGCGACTCGGCGAGGTCAGGCGTCGTAAAGGCGCTCGATGTCCGGGGCATACCTCTCGGTGATCACCCTGCGTTTGAGTTTCAGCGTCGGGGTCAGTTCACCGCTTTCCGGGCTCCACGGCGTCGCCAGTACGTGGTATCGCTTGATCTGCTCGACTTTGCCGAGCCGTTCGTTCGCGGCCTGGACGGCTCCTTCGAGTTCCGCGAGAACTCCGGGGTGCCGGGCCAGCTCCGCGACGTCACTCGCCTCGATGCCCCGCGCCGCGGCCCAGGCGGGCGCGATCTCGTCGTCCAGCACGATCAATGCCGTGAGGTAGGGGCGGTCGTCGCCGATCGCCACCGCTTGCCCGATCAGCTGATTTTCCTTGAGCAGGCCCTCCACTCTGGTCGGCGCGATGTTCTTGCCACCGGCGGTGATGATCAGTTCCTTCTTGCGGTCGGTGATACTGACGAAGCCGTCGTCGTCGATCGTGCCGATGTCGCCCGTCGCGAACCAGCCCTCCGAGTCGGTGGCCGGTTCGATCGCGCCGTCGTCGTTGAGGTAGCCGAGGAAGACGATCGGGCCTCTGACGAACAGTTCCCCGTCCTCGCCGACCTTCACCTCGACGTCGGCGACCGGCCTTCCCACCGTGCCTGCTTTGAACGCCTCCGCGGTGTTGATCGTGGCGGCGCCGGTGGTCTCCGAAAGCCCCCACACTTCCTGGATCTCGATGCCGAGCCCCGCGATGAACTGGAGCACCTCAAGCGGGAGCGCCGCGGCGCCGCTCGACGCGAGGGCCAGGTTGTCGAGCCCGAGCAGCTGTCTGACGGGTGCCATCACGGTCTTGTCGGTCTCGGCTATCCGTTCCGCGAGTTCGGCAGGAACCTCCTTGCCCTCGGAGCGAAGCTGGTAGCCCTTCCGCAGCAGCTCGTTGGCGCCGAGCAGCGCTTCCCTTCGTTCTTCTGGAAGGCCCTGCGCCATGTTCTTCAAGCCTGCGGCCATTTTCTCCCACACCCGGGGAACCCCGAACAGCCCGTCCGGCCGCACCTTGCCGAGCGCGCCGACGATGCCGGACGGATCGGCCAGCGTGTGCACGTGTCCGGCGTACACGATGGGCATGTAGATCGAGATCTCCCGCTCGGCGATGTGCGCGAGCGGGAGATAGGCGACGTTCGTGGAATGCATCGGCGTGCCATGCCGGGAATGCACGGCGATCGCCTCGTGGATGGCGTTGCGGTGGGAGAGCACGACTCCCTTCGGCACTCCCGTGGTGCCGGAGGTGTAGATCATGGAAAGCGGGTCTTCCGGCTTGATCTCGTCGGTCGCCTGCTCGAACGTCTCCGGTTTTTCCGCGTGCAGCGCCGCGCCGCGGTCACGCAGATCGGCGAGGCTGATGAAGCGCGGGTCGCCGGAAGGCACCGCGGCGGCGTCGAGCACGACGACGTGTTCGAGGTTGGGCAGCTCGTCGAGAATGGGAGCCCAGCGCCGCAACTCCTCTTCGCCGCCGAGTACGGCGATCGGTGCCGCGCTGTGGTTGACGACGAAGGCGATCTGGTCGCTGGACAGCGTCGAATACGCGGTGCACGGAATCGCGGCGAGATTCGTGGCGGCGAGATCGGCGATGAAATGTTCTGGCCTGCTCGTCGCCATGATGATCATTCGCTGGCCCGCGCGCAGCCCGAGTTCGGCGAGGCCCCTCGACACCGCCGCGACCTCCGAACGCAACTGACTCCACGTAAGTGTCGGTGTGCTCTCCGAGTCGAGCGAGCTGAGCGCGGGGAGATCGCCGAACTCCGTCGCGTTGCGCCGCAACAGAACGGGAATCGTCAGGCCCTCGGTCTCGCGCAGAACGGATTCTTGGGTGAACGACAACGCGGTCCTCCCTCGCCTCGCCGGAACAGGGCACCACCATATGTGTTCAGGGTCACTCCGAAAAGATATTCGGATATTGGAAAAGTCTTGCCGTGATCGGCCGGGAGTATGTCGGAAACCATGGGTGACGACCGCGAACGCACGGTGAGAATTCCGCTCGCGAAAGCCGCTACGACCGCGGCGTCCGCGCGGGTGGCAATCCGACTGAACTCGCCACCACGCTGGTGTGCGTCACTCTCGGCGATGCACTCGCGTCGTCTAGTTGCTCAAACTGCTCAACTTTTTCCTCAAAAGTGCTTGTTGTGAGCATGTTGGGCGAGGCATGATGGCCACTTCGCTCACCAGGACAGGGAGGATCACTGTGGATCTTCAGTTGCTGGCTGCGCTCGTCCTCGGAATCGGCGCGATTGTCTTCGTCGTGCTGCGCACCCGGCTCGACGCGTTCATCGCGTTGCTCATCGCCGCGCTGCTGACCGGTTTCGTCGCGGGAGCACCGGTTACCGGCGTTCTCGACTCCATCATCGAGGGCTTCGGCTCGACGATGGGAGCCATCGGCATCGTCATCGGACTCGGGGTCGGGATCGGCAAGATCCTCGAAGTCTCGGGCGCGGCCGACGCACTCGCGCGGGCGTTCGTCAGAGCGCTCGGCAAGGGCAAGGAACCGTGGGCCATGACGGGCACCGGAGCGCTCGTCTCGATTCCCGTCTTCTGCGACTCCGGCTACGTGATCATGAACCCGCTCGCGAGGTCGATCGCCAGGCGCAAGGGCTCCGGTTACGTGACGCTCGCGCTCGCGCTCGGTTGCGGCATGACGCTCACCCACCACCTTGTTCCGCCGACTCCCGGACCGCTCGGCGTCGCCGGAATCCTGGAAACCAACGTGGGCGGGATGATCCTGGCCGGTCTCGTCGTCGTTCTTCCACTCATTCCCGTCGTGGTGATCTACGCGAAGTGGATAGGCCCGAAACTCGAAGGACAACTCGCGCCGGCCGTGCGCGAGGAGGTCTACGGCACCGCGGCGACCCGCACCGGGGAAACCGTCCCGGCCGGTTCTTCCGGCTCCGCCGACTCCCCGGTCGAGGAAACACCAGAGGAGCCACCGCGGCGGATGAAGGCGTGGGTCGCCTTCCTGCCGCTGCTCGTGCCGTTGTTGCTGATCGTCGTGAACACCGTCGCGACAGCCGTCGACCGCAACGCGCAGGGCGTGCTCAGCGGCGACGAGTACGAACCGACCGCGCTGGTGGGCGTGCTCGCCTTCGTCGGTGACCCCGTCGTCGCGCTGTTGATCGGCATCGTGCTCGCCGTCTACGTACTGCTGCCCAGGAGGACCACGCGCGGACAGGTCTCGGAATGGCTGTCCCAGGCGGCGGCCTCGGCCGGCCTGATCATCCTGATCACCGGTGCCGGTGGTGCGTTCGGTCAGGTGCTCAGGGACACCGGGGTCGGAGACGCGCTGGCCACGACGATCGCATCGTGGCACATTCCCGGCGTGCTGGTTCCGTTCCTCATCGCGACGCTGGTTCGGCTCGCGCAGGGCTCCGGAACCGTCGCCATGATCACCGCGGCCTCGGTGACCGCGCCGTTGGTGGCGGGACTGGGAATCTCACCGCTGGCCGCCGCCATCGCCTGCTGTGCGGGCTCGATGGTGTTCAGCTACTTCAACGACTCCTATTTCTGGGTGGTCACCCGATTCACCGGACTCGACGGTGTCGCCGCGATCCGCGGCTGGTCGGGCATCACGACGGCGGTGTGGCTCGGTTCGCTGCCGATGGTGCTGCTCGCGGGGGCGGTCCTGTGAGGGCAAGGGTGCTCGTGATCGGTGACGACCTGACGGGTAGCAACGCGACCGGAGCGAGGTTCGCGCGGGCGGGGCTGCACACCATCTCGGTCAGCGGGATCGAGCGCATCGCCTGCACCGAAGGCGCCGACGTCGTCGTGGTCAACATCGGAACGAGGCAGGCGCCGGAGCACGTCGCCCGCGACCTGGTGCAAAGGGCGGCGCGCGCGGTGGAGCCGGTCGGGCTGCTCGCCAAGCGGGTGGACACCACGCTCAGGGGCAACGTCGGCGCCGAGCTCGACGCACTGCTCGACGTCCTTCCCTCCGGCACGAGGGCGCTCGTCGTTCCCGCGTTTCCCGACGCGGGCCGCACGACGGTCGGCGGACTGCACCTTGTGGACGGTGTTCCGCTCGCGCGGACACCGGCTGCCCGCGATCCGCTGACCCCGGTCCACTTCTCAAGGGTCGCGACGATCTTGCGCGCCGGCACCGAAAGGGACATCGCCGAGGTCCCGCTCGACGTCGTCGAATCCGGTGTGGACGGTGTAGCCGAACGGCTCGCGGAATCGAGCGCTCCCGTCGTGGTCTGTGACGCGACAACGGGAGCCCAGCTCGCCGTCATCGCCGAAGCCGCGGCGAGAGTGAGTCTGCGGGACGGATTCCAGTGGCTTTCCGTCGACAGTGGACCGTTCGCCGTCGCCCTCGCGAGCGCGCTCGGCATCGGGGTTCACGCGGAGCCGCTTCCTCCGGTGCTCGCGGTGGTCGGCAGCATCACCACGGTGACCGACGAGCAAATCGCCGAGCTGGAACAGGTGGCCGGAGCGGCGTTCGTCGAGGTGCGCCCTTCCGTCGACGAACCGGAAACCATCGCGGCCAAGGCGAGCGAGTTGCTGGCGAAAGGGAAAAGAGTGGTCGGCGTGCGTACCCGCCCTCCCGGTCCCGGCGAGAGCGCAGATCCCGCCGTGGCCGCCGCGATTCCCGTGCTGCTCGCCGAAACCGCCGCGATTCTGCTCGCCAGGCACGAGTTCGGCGCGCTCTACGCGACGGGAGGCGACATCGCGGAGGCGACCACCGCCGCGCTCGGCAGCGACGGTTTCCGGATCGAAGCCGAGGTGCTTCCGCTCGCCGTCGCGGGCAGGCTGGTCGGTGGTCCCCACGACGGGCTGCCGTTCGCGACGAAGGGCGGACTGATCGGCGGGAGGGATGCCGCGCTCGCCTGCGTCGAACATCTCACCAGCGTGATTGCCCAACGAGAGAGAGGAATGAACCGGTGACCGAACGCCCCATCCTTGCCGTCACACTCGGCGACCCCGTGGGAATCGGCCCTGAGATCACCGCGCGCACACTCGCGGAGCCCTCGGCGTCGGAGGCGGCACGGCCGCTGGCCGTCGGCGACGCGGCGGTGCTGCGCAGGGCGATCAAGGTTTGCAGGCTGGACGCGGGGGTCAACGCGGTCGAATCGGTCGATCAGGCGCGATTCGAGCCAGGCGTCATCGACATCCTCGATCTCGGCATCGCGGGCGCCGACCTCCCGTGGGGCACGGTCGACGCGACGGCAGGCCGGTCAGCCGTCGCGGCGATCGAGGCCGCGACAAAGGCCGCGCTCGCGGGGGAGGTCGCTGCCGTCGTCACCTCGCCCATCAACAAGGAGGCGATCTGGGCAGCGGGATCCAAGCATCTCGGGCACACCGAAATGCTCGGCGAACTGACCGGGTCGACCAGGTTCAACACGATGTTCTGGGTGCGGGGGCTGAAGATCTTCTTCGCGACCCGGCATCTTTCATTGCGCCAGGCGCTCGACCGGATCACCAAGGAGAACATCGGGCATTCGATCAGGGAGGCGTACACGGCGCTGCAGGTGTTCGGCACGCACGAACCCACACTCGCCGTCGCGGCGCTCAACCCGCATGGGGGCGAAGGCGGCAAGTTCGGCGACGAGGAGATCGTGGCCATCGCCCCCGCCGTCGAGGCCGCGCGAGCAGAAGGACTCGCGGTCACCGGCCCCATACCCGCCGACTCGGTTTTCCACCAGGGCCTCGAAGGCCGGTTCGACGGCGTGCTCTCGCTCTACCACGACCAGGGGCACATTGCCTCGAAGACGGTCGACTTCCACGGAACAGTCTCGGTGACGGTCGGGCTTCCGATCCTGCGTACCTCCGTCGATCACGGCACCGCTTTCGACATCGCGGGTACCGGCAAGGCCGACGCGGGCACCATGCGGGCTGCTTACCAGGCCGCCGTCGAGCTGGCCCCGTTCGCGGGGAAGCTGCGCGAGGTCTACCGGCCAGGGTCGTAGAGTCCTGTCGTGACCGTTCCCCGGCAGCCGACGACACAGCGGCGGGCGATGCTGCTCGCCGCCGTGCGCGGTGGCGATCGCAGCATTGCCCAGCTCGCCGACCAGTTCGACGTCTCGCCATCGACGATCCGGCGCGATCTCACCGAGCTGGCGCGCGAAGGACACGTGGTGCGGACCTACGGTGGCGCGCTCGACGCGGGGACCACGGTCGAGCGGACGTTGCGGGAGAAGGACGCCAGCAACTCCGAGGAGAAGGACGCGGTGGCGAAGGCGGCCGCCGACCTCGTCGACGACGGTGAGGTCGTGCTCCTCGACGCCGGAACCACCACGGGAAGGCTCGCCAGGTATCTCGCCGGAAGGCAGGGCCTGACGGTGGTCACCAACGGGCTCACCGTGTTGCTGGCGCTCGCCGACAGCACCGACGTCGACGTCATCGTGCTCGGCGGCAGGTTGAGACATCCCAACGAGGCGATTCTCGGCCCTTCGGTGGAGAGCCAGCTCAGGCACATCACGCCAGACAAGGTCTTTCTTGGCGCCGACGGCATCACGGCGGGGCGGGGACTTTCCTGTCCGACGCTCGAACAGGCTCAGCTCAAGCACGCCATGTTGCACGTCGGCCGCGGAGCCTACGTGCTTGTCGATCATTCCAAATTGGACACAGGGCCGTTCGCGTACTGGGCTCCCCTCGATCGCGAGCACACGATCGTCGTCGACGAAGGGGCTGGGAAGGCGCTCGACGCGTTTGCAGCCGTCGACGGCTGTGAGGTTCTTGCCGTACCGTACTGAGCTGGTGTCAACGCACGTTGAACGTATTGGGGTCGGGGCCGGTGCGCTCGCCCCTTTCCAGTGTCGCCATCGCTGCCATGTCCTCGTCGTCGAGTGAGAAATCGAAGATCACGAGGTTCTCGCGCATCCGCGACGGGGTGACGGACTTCGGGATGATGATGTTGCCGAGTTCGAGGTGCCAGCGCAGCACGACCTGCGCGGGCGTGTGATCGTGTTTCTCGGCGAGCGTGCGCACCGTCGGATCCGACAGCAGGTCGCCGCCCTTGGCGAGTGGGCTCCACGCCTCGGTGAGGATGCCGTGATCGGCGTCGTACCGGCGGGCCTCGTCTTGCCGCAGGTAAGGATGCAGCTCGATCTGGTTCACCGCCGGAGCGACCTCGGCGTCGGTGGCGAGCCGTTCGAGATGGTGCGGCTGGAAGTTGGACACCCCGATGGCCCGCGCCCCGCCGTCGGCGTAGATGCGTTCGAATGCCCGCCACGTCTCCGGATACTTGTCGAGCTCGGGAACCGGCCAGTGGATCAGGTAGAGATCGAGGTAGTCGGTGCCGAGGGCGCCGAGGCTCGCGTCGAATGCCCGCAGCGTCGCGTCGTAGCCGTGGTCGCTGTTCCAGAGTTTGGTCGTCAGGAAGAGGTCACCACGCGCGATACCCGACCGGGCGACAGCGTCGTGCACGCCTGCTTCGTTGCCGTATGCGGCGGCGGTGTCGATGCTGCGGTAGCCGGCTTCGAGCGCCGACGAGACGGCCGCCGCCGTTTCGCCGGGCGGTACCTGGAATACACCGAAGCCGACCTGCGGCATCTCGACGCCGTTGTTCAACGTGATCGTGGGGATGTCGGTCATGGTGTGAGGTCCTTTCCGCTTCGTCACCTCAGGCCGAGTGTCCATGACGACGGTGATTGTGGCAGTGCGAGTGCGGTGAGCCGTGTGCCGGTGTGCCGTGCGCGAGTCCCCCGCCCAGGTCGCCGAGTTCTGCACTCAGGATGCCGAGATCCCCACCCAGGTCGCCGAGATCCGCGTCCTGGCCGTCGAGATCTGCATCCAGGTCGTCGAGATCCGCATCCGGACCTGTGAGTTCGGCGCTGATGTCGGTGATTTCCGCGTCGGCCCGGCCGGGTCTCCACCGCCACCAGTTCACCTCGCTCGCGCGATTCGCGCCCGGCTCGCACCCGCTGGGCCTGCCTGCGGAAGCCGGTGCTGATCCGCTTTCGGCCGGGTGACCGTGACCTGGTGAAGCCCCGCGAATCAGGCGCGAGTGGATCGGCCTGCCCGCGGATCGAACGGTCACCGCGCGTGGCCATGCGTTGTCACCCACATATGACCGTGGGTCATTGCCGGTAACCGTTCCGGCCATGTGTCCGAGCGGCTGGCGGGGTCAACGGGTCCGGCTGAGGGTTTCGAGATCGAGCGCGGATCTCGCCGACCCGAATGCGGATCTCGCCGACCTGGGCGGGGGACTCGCGCACCCGAGGGCGGACTCGCCAGGTCGCTGGCTTGCCGGACTCATCGGACGTGGGCTTGGCTTTCGGAAGCCGAAACCGGGGTTCCCGGTGGCGTGGCCTGGTTATACTCGGTTTGGCTGGGCCTTGAACGACTACTGTGGGATTTGTTGCCGTGCCTCAAGAATCGCCACCACCGACCCTGCGCTGGCAGGGAGAACCGACTCGCGGTGACGAGGATTCCGTGCTGGCCGCGCTCGAACCCGCCACGGCGAAGCGGTACTCGTTCGAGGCCGGACGTCGGCACCGCCAGACGATCACCTACCTCGACACCGTCGACGGCCGGCTTCGCAAACACGGGCTCGAACTGCGGCATGAGCGGGCATCTGGCGCCGGAATTCTGATAGCGGAGCGACTGGCCACCACACCGGCACAATCGGGCGAAGCGACACAAGCCACCAGTCGGCATGCAATGCCGCACACCAGCGCGACACAAGCCACCATGACACAAGCCGCGTCGCCCCAGCCGGACTCGGAGCAGCGTGCTCCAGCGCAGGCCACGTCAGACCACAACGACGCGACACCCGCCACCGCCGAGCAACCGGCCCAGCCGACGCACCCGACCACTCGCCTGACCGAACCGCCACGCTGGCCCGCGAGAACCGACCAGTTCCCCGACGGTGAGGTCCACGACGCCGTCGCGGAAGCGATGTGGGTCAGGGCCGTCGCTCCAGTCGCGGAAGGGCGGCTCACCACTCGCGATGTCGCCGTGCGTGACAAAGAGGGTGCGCTCGTCGCGCGAATCGCCTGGTTGGAGTTCACCGGCAAGGAGCCGGTCGCCACCCCGCCCCTGGTCAGGGTCGTGGTACGACCCGAGCCGGGGCATCGCCGCGACGCCAAGCGGGTCGCGAAGGCACTGCGCAAGGCGACCGGGTTCGGCCAGGCAGAGGAGACGCTGTACGAGCAGTTGCGGCGCGCCCAGCGCACCGAGCCCACCAGGTACCGCCTTGCGGTGTCGGCTGAGCTACCAGCCGACGTCGCGGTCGCGACCTCTCTGCTCAGTCACGCCGACGCCATCGCGGACAACGTCGACGGTGTTCGTGCCGATGTCGACACCGAATTCCTCCACGACCTGAGGGTGGCGGTGCGGCGGACGAGGTCGCTGCTCAAACTCACCGGGGACGTGCTGCCGAGGTCCGTCGGTGAGCGATACCGGCAGGAATTCAAATGGCTCGGCGATGTCACGACGCCGACGAGAGACCTCGACGTCTACCTGCTTGAACTGGACGAACTGGCGGCGGGACTCGTCGCGGGAACACCGGACGACCTCGCCCCGTTCGCGGACCATCTGCGCTCCGAGCGCGCGAGGGCACAGCGGGCGCTGACCAGGACGCTGGGCACGAAGCGGTTCACCACGCTGCTCAAGAATTGGTCTTCGGTGCTCACTGGCGTCGTCAACGAGCCCCGCTCGGTCGAAGACATGGAGAGCTTCGTGGCTCAACGGGTTCCCCGCTTCACGGCCAAGGTTCTCCGCAAGGCGGGCGCGATCACCCCGGAGTCCTCCTCGGACCAAGTTCACGACCTTCGCAAGCGATGTAAGGAACTGCGTTATCTGCTGGAGTTCGCGAAGCCGGTCAGCGAACCGGCTGGTTACCGGACGGTCCTCAAGGAACTCAAGCGTTTGCAAGACATTCTCGGTTCCTTTCAGGATGGTGAGGTGCAGAGCGCGGCCTTGCAGGCTTTCGGAATGAGGATGCAAGACGTGGGAAACCCGCCCGCGGCGACGCTGCTGGCACTCGGCGAAGTCTCGGCACGCATGGTCGAGCAGCAACGCGCGGCACGGGCTGATCTCACCGACGCGCTCACTCGGTTTTCCGGCAAACTGCCAAGGGAACGGATCGAGGCCATGTTGTCGTGACCGACGATGGCGAACTGGTCGCCGAGCGTTACCGCTTGCTCGCCCTCGTCGGCAGGGGCGGTATGGGGACCGTCTGGAAGGCGCGCGACGAGCGGCTCGATCGCGTCGTGGCCGTCAAGCGGCTCGAAACGGGTTCCGGCGAAGTCGCCACCGGCGAGGCGGTTCGTCGCGCGGTCAGGGAGGGCAGGGTTGCCGCCAGGCTGAGGCACCCGAACGCCATCGGTGTCCACGATGTCGTGGTACACGACGGAAAGCCATGCCTGGTCATGGAATTTCTTCCTGCTCGCAGCCTTTCCGAGGTGCTCGCCGAACGGCAGCGGCTGCCGGAGCGGGAGGTCGCGACCATCGGTGCCCAGATCGCGGCCGCGCTTGCCGAGGCTCACGGTGAAGGCATCGTGCACAGGGATGTCAAGCCAGGCAACGTACTTCTCACCGGCGAGGGCGTCGCCAAGATCGCGGACTTCGGTATTTCCAGGGCGGTGGGGGAGGCGACGGTAACCGGAGACGGCCTCGTCGCGGGCACACCCGCTTACTTCGCGCCCGAGGTGGCGGACGGCGAAGCCGCGGATTTCGCCTCGGACGTATTCTCGCTCGGCGCGACGCTTTACGCCGCGCTCGAAGGGCGGCTTCCTTTCGGGGACAACGACAATCCCATGGTTTTGCTGCGCAGGATATCGGCGGGAAACTCACGCCGCCCGTGACACAAGGGCCACTCACCGACGTACTGCTGCGGATGCTCCGGCACGAGCGGGCGGCAAGGCCGAGCATGGGCGAAGTGCGTGACGCGCTCTCCGCCGTCGCCGAAGGCGAGGCGGTCTCTCTGCCGCCGCCTCGTACGCCGACCTTGGTGTTGCCTTCGGCACGACGACCGAGCAGGCGCGCCCTTCTGGGCGCGGCAGGCGGCGCGGCGTTACTCGCCGCCGGTGTCGCGATCGGTGTGATCATCGCGGCGGGCGACGAAGGTGACGGCGACCCCGGCCCCGCTATCGCCGGACCGACCTCCAGCGCTCCGGAGCCGCCCGAGCAGCGGTGTGTTGCCAGCTACCGGGTCACGAATACGTGGCCTGGCGGCTACGAGGCCGAGGTGACGGTTCGCAACACCGGCACCGAGCCGCTCACCGGCTGGAAGGTCGGCTGGCTACCGCCGGAAGGGCAGTCGGTGGACAACCTGTGGAACGGGACGATTTCTCGATCGGGTGCCGAGGTCGAGGTCAGCAACGCCGACTGGAACATCACCATCGAAGCGGGTTCGACCGCGAGCTTCGGGTTCACCGGGAGTACCGCCGGGACCGGTTCCACCGGCATCGTCACGCCGCCATCGGTGTCGTGCTCCTCGGCGTAGCCGACACCTTTCAGGCGCGTCCGGTCGCTCACCAGCGTGGCTGGCTCGGTGCGCGAGAGCCCGGCTAATACGCTCAGGCCTATGGCAGTCGAAGACCGGGGTACCGCGGGTGACATCGTGCGCGGCCTCAGCGCGGCGCAGGTCGCGGAGCGGATCGCCGATGGCCGGACCAACGACGTCCCCGTCAGGGCGAGCCGTGGTGTGTGGGACATCGTCAGGGCGAACGTCTTTACCAGGATCAACGCGATCTTCGGTGTGCTGTTCGTCATCGTCATGTCGACCGGGTACTGGATCGACGGCATGTTCGGCGGGCTGATCATCGCCAACAGCGTCGTCGGCATGGTTCAGGAACTGCGTGCGAAAAGGACACTCGACCGGCTCTCCATTGTCGGACAGGCGAAGCCGACGGTGCGGCGCGACGGTGTCAGTTCGGAGCTCCCTCCCAACCAGGTCGTCGCCGACGACATCATCGAGATGGGGCCTGGCGACCAGATCGTCGTGGACGGCGAGGTCGTCGCCGCCGAGGCGCTCGAAGTGGACGAATCACTCCTCACGGGGGAGTCCGACCCGGTTGTGAAGGAACCCGGCGACGCGGTTCTTTCCGGCAGCTTCGTCGTCGCGGGTTCGGGCGCCTACCGGGCGACCAAGGTCGGTAAAGAAGCCTATGCCGCGAAACTGGCAGACGAGGCCAGCAAGTTCACGCTCGTCAAGTCCGAACTGCGCGGCGGAATCGATCGCATTCTCAAGGTCATCACCTACCTGTTGATTCCGGCGGGCGCACTGTCCATTTACAACCAGCTTTCCGGCAATCAGGACTTGCCCGAGGCCCTGCGCGGCATGGTCGCCGCGCTCGTGCCGATGGTGCCGGAAGGGCTTGTGCTGATGACGTCGATCGCCTTCGCCGTCGGCGTTGTCCGCCTCGGCCGCAGGCAGTGTCTCGTCAACGAACTGCCCGCCATCGAGGGCTTGGCCAGAGTCGATGTCGTGTGCGCGGACAAGACGGGCACACTCACCGAAAACGCTATGAAGCTCGGCGAACTGCGGCCGTTCGGTGCCAATGGGGAGCACGCCGCGAGGGTGCTCGCCGCGCTGGCCGTAGCCGATCCTCGGCCGAACGCCAGCCTCGCGGCGATAGCGGAGGCGTTTGCCGATGATCCCGGATGGACCGCGACGGCTGTCGCGCCGTTCTCCTCGGCCCGCAAGTGGAGCGGAGCGAGCTTCGGTGAGGAGGGTGACTGGGTACTCGGCGCTCCCGATGTGCTCCTTTCCTCGGACAGTGAAGTAAGAGCCGAAGCCGAACGGATCGGCGAGCAGGGCCTGCGTGTGCTGCTCCTCGGCAGAGCTGAACAGGCCGTCGACGCGCAGGGGGCGCCGGGAGTGGTCACCCCTGCCGCCCTCGTGGTGCTCGAACAGAAGGTGCGTCCTGACGCCAAGGACACAGTGGACTACTTCGCCACGCAGAAGGTCGCCGTCAAGGTGATTTCCGGCGACAACGCGAAGTCGGTGGGCGCGGTCGCCGCCTCACTCGACCTGCCGCACGCGGAACAGCCCGTCGACGCGAGGACACTCGGCGATGACAAACGCCTCGGCGAGGAAGTCGAAACGGCGAGCGTGTTCGGTAGGGTGACGCCCGCGCAGAAGCGCACCATGGTCGGCGCGCTACAGGAGCACGGGCACACGGTCGCCATGACGGGCGACGGTGTCAACGACGTCCTCGCGCTCAAGGATGCCGACATCGGGGTGGCCATGGGGGCGGGCAGCCCCGCCACGAGGTCGGTCGCCCAGATCGTATTGCTCGACAACAAGTTCGCGACCCTGCCCCATGTCGTAGCCGAGGGTAGGCGGGTCATCGGCAACATCGAGCGGGTCTCCACGCTGTTCCTGACCAAGACCGTATACTCCGTGTTGTTGGCGATCATGGTGGGTGTTCCAGGGCTCATCGGGCTCGACGTACTGCCGTATCCGTTCCTGCCGAGGCATGTGACCATCACCGGCTGGTTCACGATCGGCGTCCCCGCTTTCGTCCTGTCGCTCGCCCCCAACGCCGAAAGGGCGAGACCCGGCTTTGTCAGCAGGGTCATGCGGATGGCCGTCCCGGCGGGTGTCGTCACCGGTGTCGCATGCTTCGTCTCGTACGTGCTGGTCTACAAGGGACAGGGGGCGACCGAGACAGAGACGATTCAGGCCAGTACGACCGCTCTGATCACGCTCATCACGATCGCGCTGTGGGTGCTGAGTATCGTCGCGAGGCCGTTCGCGTGGTGGAAGGTCGGGCTCATCGCGATCATGGTTGTGCTGTCGGCGCTCATGTTCGTCGTGCCGTTGACGCAAGAGCTGTTCTTGTTGGACCCCAGCAACGGAGCTGACACGGCGATCGCGTTCGTGTGTGCCGCGGTGGGGATCGTGCTGGTCGAGCTGGCGTGGTGGATCGACGGACGACGGCGGGGTGAGCGAAGGCGGGTCTTCGCACTCTCCGGTGCGAGCTAGGTTGTATCTGCTGATCCTCCGCCGTGCGAGCGGGGACCAGCCTGGTTCTTCGCGAGGTCGTGTAGGACTGGGAAGTCCTCGTACCGGGTTGCACTCGGGCTTTCCGGTAACGCTGCGAGGGGTCGTGCTGGTCGCTGGCCCGCGCGGCAGGCTACGGGTTTGTCAGCCACGCCCTAGTGTTGTGCGCCTGAAGTTCGTTGGCAGAAGCGATTGAGGCTGTCGAGGATCTCGTCGGTGGTCTTGGTCCAGACGAAGGGCTTGGGGTTGTCGTTCCAGTGCTTGATCGAGGTGCGGATATCGGCTTCGAGGGCCTGCACGCTGGTGTGTACGCCGCGCTGGAGGAGTTTGGTGGTCAGTTCGGCGAACCAGCGTTCAACGATGTTGAGCCAGGACGAGTAGGCGGGCACGAAGTGCACGTGGAAGCGTGGATGGGCGGCCAGCCAGCGTTGGATGGTGCCGGTCTTGTGGGTGGCGTAGTTGTCGCAGACCAGGTGTATGTCCAACTCGGCTGGTACCTGTTTGTCGATCTTGTTGAGGAATTTGCGGAACTCGATCGAGCGGTGCCGTCGGTGCACGGAGGAGATGACCTGGCCGGTAGCCACATCGAGGGCGGCGAACAGGCTGCTGGTGCCGTGGCGAACATAGTCGTGGCTGCGGCGTTCGGGCATGCCAGGCATCATCGGCAGCACCGGCGCTGACCGGTTCAGTGCCTGGCTCTGACTCTTTTCGTCGGTGCAGAGCACGATGGCCCGCTCCGGTGGGTCGAGGTACAAGCCCACCACGTCGCGGACCTTGTCGAGGAACTGCGGGTCGGTCGACAGCTTGAACGTCTCGGTGCGGTGGGGCTGCACGCCGAAGGCATTCCAGATCCGCCCGATCGTAGACGGCGACAGACCCGCCCGATCCGCCATCGACCGGCGCGACCAGTGCGTGGCGTTGGCCGGTGTTTCCTCCAGCGTCGCCACGATCACCTCCTCGACCCGCTCATCGCCGATCGCGCGGGGCGCTCCCGGCCGCGGCTCGTCCTCCAGGCCGTCCAGCCGGTCGGCCACGAACCGCGACCGCCACTTGCCCACCGTCGGCCGCGACACCCCCAACCGCACCGCAACCTCCACATTGGACAAACCCTCGGCGCAGGCCAGCACGATCCGACACCGCAACGCCAACGCCTGTGCACTCTTCCGCCGCCGCGCCCACCGCTCCAGCGTGGCCCGCTCGTCCTCGGACAACACCAACTCGGCCTTCGGCCGCCCCATCGCCCTCGCCACAGGCCCAACCTACCACTTAGACAACGAACTTCCGACCCACAACACTAGCTCCGGTTGTTGTCGACAAGTTGCTGTAGTGATGCGGTCATGGTGTCGAGGCCATGGCCGTTCAACTGGCGGTCGCCCCAGTCGCGTAGTGGTTGCCGTGCCTGATGGATGCGCTGTGCGAGTTTGCGGCCCTGTGTAGTGAGCGTGAGCTGGACGTTGCGGCGATCGTCAAGCGCGGCCCTTCGTCGGACGAGACCCGCGGTGACCAGCCGGTCGACGAGTCGGCTCGGGTTTCCGGCTTCCGCCACGACGTGCGCCCCGAGTTCCTTGACGGAAAGGGGTTGCGACTCCGCGAGCACCAATATGGCCTCGGCCTGAGCCACGGTGATGTCGAGGGGGCGCAGCGCCATGGCGAACCGCCGGTTGATCTCCCGGTGGGCCGCTTTGACCGCGAGTACGAACTCCAGCACTTCGTCCACCGCGCAAGCGTACTGGGCGAAAAGCCTTGGCGGGCAAAAGAAAGTGTGCGTCATAGCGTCTCATGACATATCGCGTAACTGGAGTGCTTTTCGCAAGTCTCGTCCTCTGCTGCGCAGGACCTGACCTCATGCCACCAAATTTTGCGCCCCGTGCCTGCTAGTTCGAGTCCGTACCCGCGAGGTCCGCCTTCAGGACGCCGGATTCCGCACCCGGGCTGGCGACTTCAGCGTCGGGGTTTGTCGACGTCAGCATTGGGGGTCGGCGGGGGGCCGCGTTAGGGGCGATGGGGGTGGGTTGGACGGAGTCAAGTCAGCGTTCGGACATTTCGCGTCGGGGGTCTGGGATTCGCGAGTGCCCGGTCCCGGAGGTGCCGGACGCCCTGGCCTGTTCGGCCGGGGCCGGTCGGGCGGGGTGGCCGGGCGGGGATGGCAGGTCGACGAACTGGCCTTGGCGGATTCCCGGCGGCCTCAGTGGGTGGGCGCCCCGTGCGCGAGGTGTGTAAACACGCGACGGTGCCAGCAGTTTCGTGTGCACAATCTTGCCCCGGCGGCCCCGGTGTGGCCATGGACCGGGTTCCCATACTGGCCGAGTCGTCCACCTGCCGAGTCGGCGAACTGATCGTACGCTCGCTCCAGTCCGGATGCGGGTCGCGCGTTATGTCCCGATGAAACCGGTGCGGACTGTCTCGTTTGGAGCCTGTGACAGCGCGGGGCCGGATCGCCGAGTCATCGCGTGCTGATCCGCGTCGATGGGTCGTGCCATGAACCACCTCCGTTTCTAGCAGTGCGTCAATAGGTCGCCCATGTTGTTGGTGAGAGTGCATCTCAGTCGCCTGGATGCGCCCCTCGCGCTCCTTGCGTCGAATTCGTCGTCCCGGACGCATGCCTCGCGGGTACCGACACCGGATTCGCCCGCCCCGGCACGTCGATGCTGTTTGGTGACTGCCCGGCAACCGATTGGAGTTCCCATGTGAAGCACGCTTGCCTCGTTGCCTCGTTGCCTCGTTGCCTCGTTGCCTCGTTGCCTCGTTGCCTCGTTGCCTCGTTGCCTCGTTGCCTCGTTGCCTCGTTGCCTCGTTGGCCGCTGTCCCGCCCTGATTTTCCGGGCTCCGTGCGGCGGCTCGCCTCGCCGTTCCGCCGTACCCGCCGTACCGCCGGATTCTTGCCCGTCGCAGCCCCCGCCCGTTGCGTCGCTATGGCTTGCCCACGCCCGTCCCGCTGGGTCCGGCGACGTCGTCCCGTTGTGTCTTGGCCCCGTTCCTATGGGTCTGACGTTCCGAGCTGTACGTCACCTCGTCTAGCCCGGTGATCGAGCGCGTGGTGCGTGTGGACTCCGTCCGATCTTCTGCTTGTTGTCAGGTTGACCACGGCTTGTTCGGCTCGCTGATTCTTCCCGTGATTCTCTTTGTTGCGTCGCGATGCACGGCAACATGCCCTCACCATCGGACCTGACGGCGACGTCGCCGGGCCTGTCTTGGCCGCTGAATTTCTCAATGAAGTACTGGGATTTCACGAAACCATCCTTGTTGATGTGCTTGTTCATCCGGGTTGCTAAGACCGTGTTTGAGGTATGCCAGCGAGATGCTGTCGCGTCTTCTTTCACTGCTGATCCACCACATTCCTTCGAGGGAGCCGAATCGTACTGGAGTTACGTGAGGAGAGTGGCTGACTTTTGTTGTGTGCAGCCAAAAGTTGTGTTCTTGAGCAACCGTTCCTTGGGCGGTTCGGGTGGGTGGTGTGGAGACCATGTTTCCATCATCGTGACGCGAGATCATCACTCAAATGTGTAGAACACTTGTTCGAGTATCTTGCTACAGTGAGTGTATGACCAACGAAGCCATCAGGTCGGCCCTCGGGGCCGACGCACAAGAAAAAGGCATACTCGCGACGCTCATGCGACCGCGGTGCCGAGGGGGTCATTACTTGTCCGCCACCAGAGTGATCATGTCAGCGCGCGATCATCATCCACCCTGACTTGAGGTGGACGTCAGTGTTTCTGGTCGTCGAGTTGGCGTCGTAGTTCCGGCAGGTTCCGAGGATCCAAGCTGAGGTGAGCTTGTTTTCCGGTGCTGTGAAGAATGCTGCCCCTGCGTACTCGAACTCTTACCGTGGCTGGCATGTCGACGAGCGTGCCATCGTGGTGGCCACTGCAGAGAAGCCGCGCCGCCGCTCGGGTCCTTCGATGAGCTTGTTGTGAAAAGTCTGAGGAGTGGTTGCGGATCATGTCCCGGTAGGTTCGCCAGTCGTCAAGTGTTCTCGTCTCGGCGCCAAGTGGGCCGCGAAACGCGAAGTCGTCAGCGAGGATGTCCTCTCCAGCTGAATCGTGTTCATAAAATGTCACAGCACGCCGAAAAGTAACCATCCATCGAAAAAGGTAAGTCGAGGGTCCCTGTTCTCGTTGTTATCTGAGCGATTGTCTCTATTGTAAGTTGTGGAGGTGTTATCCAAATGATTCGAGTGCTGTCTTACCTGTTGACTGGCCTGTTGGTTTTCGGGCCTTGATCAGTGCCGATGCAGGACCCAGATTTTCTGTCGAGCTGCATCGATGTGTCGGTGGCCTTTTGGGTGGGTATCGTCGACGGCGTGAGCCAGAACGGGAGCAATGTACCTCGGTGGATGACAGAGCCGCCCGGTGTTGATCCGGCTGGGGTGTCATTCGGAATGGTGGCTTTCGGTGATGCCGCGGTTCCGGTATTGAAGCTGTGGACTGAAAGTGTTTCTTCGAGATGTCCACTAAGGACTCTTCGTGCCAGGAGAGCGGATGAGTCAGCTTTGGCGGTGCTTCATTGCTGGCTGGCAGAAGCCCGGGTCGGTTGGCGGTTGATGCTTGCAGGATCGGAGGTCGATGTTCTGGTTGCGAGGTCCGAGGTGGTCGCGTACGGGGCGGTCGAGGCGGAGATTCGGATCTATGTGACCTCAACCGACCGGAAGCGGGTCTACTGCCCGCAATGCCGAACGGTCACCGAAGCGGTCTGTGTGACAGGGCAGAGGGTGGCGTGTGAAGGCTGTGGTGGCTCTCTGCGTGTCGACACACATGTGTCGAGGCGTCACGGTGCCTACCTTGGTGTGTGCGACTGAGCTGTCTGGGTTGATGAGCGGTGCTGCATTGGGTGAGCCGCTGAACTCGTCTTGTGTCGGAGGTTGGCATTTGGAGTAGTGACCACTACGTGGGGAAACCGGACAGTGACCGCTAAGGTGCGGGGAGGGCCCGGAATACGCCAGAGGAGAACGCATGTCCCAAAATGATCCCCAGCCCGTCCCGGAAGGTGTGGATCTGGAGCGGCCCAATCCCGCTCGGATCTACGACTGGTACCTCGGGGGAACGACCAACTGGGCCATCGACCGGGAGTTCGGGGCCAAGGCCGTTGAGACGTTCCCGATGGTGAGGACGCTTGCCAGGGTCGGGAGGGAATACCTCGGCCGTGGTGTCCACTACCTTGCACAGCAGGGTATTACGCAGTTCCTCGACTTGGGGTCCGGTGTTCCGACGGTCGGCAACGTGCATGAGATCGCCGACGCGGTCAACCCGGACAGTCGGACGGTCTACGTCGACAATGAACCAGTGGCGGTCGCGCACTCGCGAGTGCTGCTTGAGAAGCAGGGTGATCTCAACAGGCACGCGGTGCTGCATGGTGATCTCAGGAACGTAGAAGACATCTGGGAGCGCGCCATGGACACCGGCGTGCTGAACCCGCACAAGCCGATTGGGTTGATCGCGGTCGGGGTTCTGTACTTCTTCGGCCCTGATGACGATCCGCATGGCGTGATCACGCGGTATCGAGACTTGCTACCGGCTGGTTCGTACTTCATGTCCTCGCACATGACCATCGATGGAGTTCCGCTGGAAGGTGAGGACAAGCGGGAAGAAGTGCGCCGACAGTACGAGCGTTCCAGTTCCCGGTTGTTCGTGCGCAGCAAGGAGGAGTTCGCGAGGTTCTTCACCGGCTTCGAACTTGTAGACCCCGGAGTTGTGTGGATCCCGCATTGGCGACCGGATGAGTACCCTTCGCCTGCGAATGAGGAGTATCTCGACCAACCGGCTGCCAGCAGTGCGTTCGCCGCACTGGGCCAGAAGGTGTGAGGCACTGACTCTGCTTGCGGCAGTGGTCGCGCCGGAACCGGGTGGCCGGCTGGACGACCGGCCACCCGGTTTCCGCAGCCGAGCCAGAGCGGGTCGGGGCCACTCCGGTCCGGCGGCCTGGTGAGGGCGTCGGGCAGGGGCCCATGACGCCTGCGATCACTGGGGTTTGCGTACGGTTACGAAGGATGACGGTGTGGTGTGGCTGTAGCGGCTGTGCTGGTTACGATCATTGAAGGAGCGAGGGGGCTCGGCTGAGGCCATGGCACTTGTGGTGAGCTGAGGCTGTGGCGACAACTTCCCCGCTGGAGTTTCACTGCGCGGCGTAGCCGCCATCGACCAGGTGGTAACTGCCGGTGATGAACGAAGCCGCATCGCTGGCGAGGAAGGCGACGAGTCCGGCGACTTCCTCGGGCTTGCCGAGGCGCCCGAGGGCGTGCTTGCTTTCGAGGAACTCCTTGGTCTCGTCGTCGAGATGAGCGTCTACGAGCGGAGTTTTGATGAAACCCGGTCCGACGGCTACGGAGCGCACACCCTGTCCGGCGTATTCGAGGGCGATGTTCTTGGTCAATCCCAGCAATCCGTGCTTGGCCGTGACATAAGCGCTTGACGTCGCGAAACCAACACTTCCCAGCACCGAGGACATGTTGATGATGGCGCCGCCCCCGGCGGCGGCGATTGCCGGAACCTGAGCTCTCGCCGCGTAGAACACAGCGTCGAGGTTGACGGCGAGTACCTTCCGCCAATCTTCTGTCGTGACTTCGGCGATCGGTGCCGCGGTGCCTCCGATTCCGGCGTTGTTGACGGCTATGCGAAGGGGGCCCATTTCACCGGCAGCGGTGATACTGCGGTTGACGACGTCGATGTCCGTCACGTCGCCGGTGAACGCGGTGGCCAGCCCGCCAGTTGAGGTGATTTCGTCGGCGACTTTCTTCGCGTCGTCTTCGCGAAGGTCGAATACCAGTACGGCCGCGCCACTTTTCGCGAGTTCCAGTGCGATGGCCCTACCGATGCCGGAGCCGCCTCCGGACACGATTGCAGACCGGTTCGAGACATCGTAAAGCGCCACGGAACCCCTCCGTTCGAGCGTGCTCGGAGTTCTACCCGAGCCTGTGTTCTTGGTGTTGTGGTGTAGAAGCCGATGCGTCTCGGCGTTAGGCACGATAGCCGTGCCGTTGGGGGCAAGCCATTCGAAATCGAATGCCGCGAAGTGGAATTACGTCTCAAAAGGACGATGAGCAAGGGATTCCGAACCAAGGGGCCATTGTATGGATCAGGTGAGCTGCTGGCGTGGAAAGTGTCGCCTAACCGATGGACACTGCCTTAGACTTTTGCTTGCGCGTGGTCGACGACCGGCTGCGCTGCAGGGCACCCGTGCAGCCGGAGGTGATGCGTGTGCCTGCGTTCTCGTCTGACGACTCGGCTGAAGCCGAAGACGTGGCAACCGTCAGGCTGATGCTTGTCGAGGACCACTCGATGGTGACGATGGCTCTTGTCTCAGCCTTCGAGTCGGTCGATGACATCGAACTCGCGGGGCAGGCCACCTCCATCGGTGAGGCCGTCGAGGTCATCGAAGGAATCAGGCCCGGTGTCGTACTGCTCGACCGCCGGTTACCCGACGGGGACGGTATCGACGCGATAGCGGAACTGCACCGGGTGTCACCGGAAAGCAAGGTGCTCGTATTCACCGGAGTCGCCGACAGAGAAGTCGCCGAACGTGTCGCCGAGGCCGGTGGCGCCGGTCTGTTGTTGAAAGCAGGCAGGCTTGAGGATTTGTTGGATACTATCCGGCGCGTCGCGGCCGGTGAGGTGTTTTTCGACGTCGAGGTGCCAGGTCGGCCAACCGGCCGTTGACCCCGCTACGCAAAGGGAGTGCGCCGATGAATGAGCGACCGTCCACATCGACGCGGAACAATGAGCGTCTCCTGCTGTTGCTGGACGGGCTCAAATCGGTGCGTGACGGGGACTTCAGCACGCGGCTCCCCGGCGTCGACGATCCGTTGCTCGATGAGATTTCGACCGTTTTCAACGGCATGGTCGACCAACTGTCGGTGTTCACCTCCGAGGTCACGAGGGTGGCGAGAGAGGTGGGCACCGATGGCAAACTCGGTGGCCAGGCGACGGTACCCGGGGTGTCGGGCACGTGGAAGGACTTGACCGAATCGGTCAACGCGATGGCAGGGAACCTGACCGCGCAAGTGCGGGACATCGCGGGTGTCGCCACCGCGGTCGCGAGGGGTGATCTTTCGCAGAAGATCACCGTGCAGGTCAGGGGAGAGTTGCTCGAACTCAAGAACACGATCAACACGATGGTCGACCAACTGTCGTCGTTCGCCGACGAGGTGACCCGGGTCGCGCGTGAGGTCGGTAGCGAGGGACGCCTCGGCGGGCAGGCCGAAGTTCCCGGTGTCGCCGGTACGTGGCGGGACTTGACGACGTCGGTGAATTTCATGGCTGGGAATTTGACGGCGCAGGTGCGCTCGATCGCGGAGGTCACCACTGCGGTGGCCAAGGGAGATCTTTCGCAGAAGATCACCGTCGACGCGCGTGGTGAGATTCTGGAACTGAAGTCGACGATCAACACGATGGTGGATCAGTTGTCGTCGTTCGCCGACGAGGTGACGCGTGTTGCCCGTGAGGTGGGCACCGAGGGCATCCTGGGCGGGCAGGCCCAGGTTCCCGGTGTCGCCGGTACGTGGCGGGATCTGACGACGTCGGTGAATTTCATGGCTGGGAATTTGACGGCGCAGGTGCGTTCCATCGCGCAGGTCGCCACCGCCGTCGCCAGGGGAGATCTTTCGCAGAAGATTACGGTGGATGCGCGTGGTGAGATTTTTGAGTTGAAGTCGACGATCAACACGATGGTGGATCAGTTGTCGTCGTTTGCTGATGAGGTGACGCGGGTTGCGCGTGAGGTGGGTACTGAGGGGCGGTTGGGTGGTCAGGCTGATGTGAAGGGTGTTTCGGGGACGTGGAAGGGTTTGACCGAGTCCGTGAACGTGATGGCGGACAATTTGACCGATCAGGTCCGCTCCATCGCGCAGGTCTCGGCCGCGGTCGCGCGCGGCGATCTTTCCCAGCGCATCACCGTCGAGGCCAAAGGTGAGGTCGCGGGGCTGGCGCAGACGATCAACACGATGGTCGACACGTTGTCCGCGTTCGCCGACGAGGTCACGAGGGTCGCGCGTGAGGTAGGTACCGAGGGCATCCTCGGCGGGCAAGCCAGGGTGGCCAATGTCGCCGGGACTTGGAAAGACCTCACCGACAACGTCAACTCGATGGCGAACAACCTCACCGGCCAGGTGCGGTCGATCGCGCAGGTCACGACCGCGGTGGCGAGGGGGAACCTCTCGCAGAAGATCGATGTCGATGCCAGGGGTGAGATTCTCGAACTAAAGACGACGATCAACACGATGGTGGACACGCTTTCCTCGTTCGCGGCGGAGGTGACGCGAGTTGCTCGTGAGGTTGGCAAGGAGGGGCAACTCGGAGGTCAGGCTGAGGTCGAGGGAGTTTCGGGAACCTGGAAACGGTTGACCGAGAATGTCAACGAGCTGGCCGGGAATCTCACGCGGCAGGTGCGGGCGATCGCGGAGGTCACCAGTGCCGTCGCGACGGGAGACCTGACCAGGTCTATCACCGTCGAGGCGAAGGGTGAGGTATCCGAGCTCAAGGACAACATCAACGCGATGGTGCGGTCGCTGCGCGAGACGACGTTGGCCAACCAGGATCAGGATTGGCTCAACACCAACCTCGCGCGGATATCGGGATTGTTGCAGGGGCACCGCGATCTGCGTGCGGTCACCCAACTGATCATGAACGAGCTGACCCCGCTCGTCGGAGCACAGTACGGAACGTTCTTCCTCAAGGAACAGGGTGAGCGGCTGCGTCTGCTCGCCAGCTATGGCGGTGCCGAGAGTGGCCAGGGGGCCACCGAATACGAGTTGGGGCAATCATTGCTGGGGCAGGTCGCCAGTACCAGGAAGGCGATCCTGGTCGAGCAGACCCCACCCGACTACGTCCGGATCTCGTCCAGTCTCGGTTCCGCGCCACCGGTGAACCTGATCGTTTTGCCCATCGTGTTCGAGGAGCAGGTCGTCGGCGTCATCGAACTGGCCTCCTTCACCAGATTCTCCTTGGTGCAACGGGATTTCCTTGAGCAGCTCATGGAGAGCATCGGCGTCAACGTCAACACGATCGTGGCCAATGCCAGGACGGATGTCCTGCTTGAGGAATCGCAGCGACTCGCGGCTGAGCTGAGTGTGCGGACCGAGGAGTTGCAGGCACAGCAGGCGAAACTGCAACAGTCCAATGCGGAACTGGAGGAGAAGGCAGAACTGCTTGCCAGGCAGAACCGCGATATCGAGGTGAAGAACTTCGAGATCGAACAGGCGAGGCAGGAGATCGAGGAGAGGGCGCAACAACTCGCTCTCACCTCGAAGTACAAGTCGGAGTTCCTTGCCAACATGTCGCATGAATTGCGCACCCCGTTGACAAGCTTGCTGATCCTCGCCGGGGTGCTCTCGCAGAACTCGACTCAGAACCTGACTCCCAAGCAGGTCGAGTTCGCGAAGGTCATCGAATCGGCGGGCACGGATCTGCTGCAACTCATCAATGACATCCTCGATCTTTCGAAGGTCGAGGCGGGCAAGATGGACATCCACCCCGAGCTGGTCGAGTTGCGGCAGCAGGTCGAATACGTGCGTACCACGTTCCAGCCGCTCACCGCGGAAAAGGGGCTTGAGTTCGAAGCCGTCGTCGACCCCGATGTCCCCGAGCAGCTCAGCACCGATGAGCAGCGACTGAGGCAGGTGCTGCGCAACATGCTCTCCAACGCCGTGAAGTTCACCGAGAAGGGGAAGGTCAAGCTGCGGGTGCGTCTTGTGCCTGCCGACCAGGTTCCCGGGGGTGGTGCCGACGATCCGTGGCTGGCTTTCTCCGTCATCGACACCGGAATCGGGATCGCGGAGGAAAACCTGAGCACGATCTTCGGTGCTTTCCAGCAGGCGGACGGCACCACGAGCCGCCGATACGGTGGCACGGGGCTAGGGCTGTCGATCAGCAGGCAGGTGGCGAATCTGCTTGGCGGGGAGCTGAGGGCGCAGAGCCGACTGGGTGCGGGTAGCACGTTCACGCTCTATGTACCGGTGACCCCTGATTTCGACACCGCGGTCATCGATATGGGGGCCCGGCCGGAACCCGTGCTCGCTCGCAGGGTGCTCGTTGTCGAAGCGGGTGAGGATCAGTTGCTGACGTTGCTCGTGCGAGGTTTCGCGACGGATCTCGCCGACGCGAGGGAGGCGGTCGATGTCGAGTCCGTCGCCATGCCAGACGAGGCGATGGAGCGATTGGCGGCGGGGCCGGTGCAGTGTGTCGTGCTCGACGCGAGCCTTCCCGGAGCGGCCGCACTGACGTTCCTGCAACGGCTCGCGGACGGCGACTACCGGGTTCCGGTACTTGCCCATCCGACCCGCAGATTGAGTGCGGCGCAGGAGAGGCTGATCGAAGCCCATGTCCGCGACCATGGTGTGCTGTTGTTGTCCTCTTTGGACGAACTTCGCGAGCGCTTCCTCGGGTTGCTTCCCGTGACACCGGAGCCGGAGCCGGAGGTCGTCGAACCCGTTGCGTCGGGTTTGCTCGGACGAAGGGTGCTGCTCATCGACGATGACGCGCGCAATGTTCTTGCCATCGCGGAGATGTTGAAGCTGCACGGGTTGTCGGTGGAGCACGCGCCGAACGGGAGGAAAGGTATCGAGGCTTTGCGGGACAGCCCGGACATCGACCTGATATTGATGGATGTGATGATGCCGGAGATGGACGGCTATGCCACGACCGCCGCGATCCGCAGGATGCCCCGGTTCGGTAGCTTGCCGATCATCATGGTGACCGCGAAGGCGATGGCGGGTGACAGGGAAAAGAGCCTGGCGGCCGGGGCAAGCGACTATGTCACGAAACCGGTTGACGCCAAAGAATTGCTGACCTGTATTCGGCGGTGGATCGCCGCGGCGTGAGGGTTCCGCTCGTGTTCGAATCGGCTCGCGGGTGACGGGCTCTGGTCTTCTGGTCGGGTGGAGCGTCCGGCGTGGCTTGCTTGCCCGAATGCGGCTCTCGCGTGCCTGGGTGCGGATCTCGGGTACATGAGCGCGGATCTCGATGGCCTGGGCGCTGATCTCGTCATCCTGAGTGCGGATCTCGACGACCTGAGTGCGGATCTCGGCGGGCTGGGTGGGGGCTCGCGAGGTTGGCACGTCGGCCCAGCTGCCTCCCCGCCGAGTTCCGGGTTCCGGGATGCTCAGGCGGGGTCGGCGACGAGACCGGCGAGCCGGTCGGCCACTTCCTCCGGAGAGGGCATGGCCGCGATCTCGGCTCGCACCTCGGCTGCCGCCGAGGCGATGGCCTCGTCGGCGACCAGTTCGCCGAGCAGGCCGGGGGTCACCTCAGCCGACTTCGCGGCCAGACCTGCTCCCCGCGCGCTGATCAGCCGGGCGTGCCGCGCCCTGTCGCCCGCTCCCGGCTCGACGAGCTGGGGAACACCCGCCGCGAGCGCGGTCAGCAGGGTTCCCGCCCCGCCGTGGTGCACTATCGCGGCACACGAACCCAGCACCGTCGGGATGGGTATCCAATCGACGAACCGGACGTTGCCGGGCATGGGTTTTCTCGCGAGCGCTTTCGGCGGGCGGACCAGGACGAACTCGGCGGGAACCTCGGAGGCGGCGGCCGCGACGGCGGCCATCAGCGCACCGCCGCCAGGGCCTTGCACGGTGCTCCGGCTCACGAGCACCCTCGGTGGGCCGGGGGTGGTGAGCCATCCTGGTACCGGCCCCGAGCCGCTGTAGGGCACGTAGCGCAGCGGCCAGCCGCCTTCCGTGGCGAGCACGCTGCGTGGCGCGGTACGCAGCACCGTCGAGGGTGCCGCGACCTTGCTGCCCATGCGCCGTGCGGTCGCCTCGGTGAGGGCAGCACCGTCGAAGAGTGACGTGTCATGCACGACCGCGGGAATGCCGTACCGGTCGGCGGCGATCGCGGCGGAGGCCGCGAGGGGTTCGTGGACGATCAGGTCGGGCTTCCACCGGTCGGCCACGGCGAGTACGTCGGCGAGCATGCTGGTGTTGACGGAGCCGAAGAGCCGGGAGACGAACCCGAGGTCAGCGGCGCCCGCCGCCTCGACCCGTGCCAACAGCGGGTGTCGCAGCGCGACACCGAGTCCAGCCCTGCCGAGCCGGACGCGGGCACCGACGTCGGCGGTGGTGAGCCCGGCGTCGGCGACCGACAGCGCGGCGCCACCGGTCGCGAAGAGCACGTCGTGACCGGAATCCCGCATCGCCCTCGCGAGCGGAACCATGGGAAAAGCGTGCCCGAGCAGCGGTGCCGAGACGAAGAGCAGTCGCATGGGAACCTCCTCGCCTCGATACTACACATGTAGTACGGAGGCGAGGAGGCCCGTGCGCGTCCCGTCGGAGGGAGCCGTTCAGTCCGCGCAGTGCCCGCCGTTGCCGCCCGAGGGGACGTCGAGGGTGGGGTTGCGGTCGAAGAAGCCGAACGGGCGCAGCGTGAACCCTGCCCTGTCGACCGGCATGACCGGCCAGTCCTCGGGGCGCGGAACGTGAGTGAGCCCGAACGAGTGCCACAGCACGATGTCCTCGCCGTCGATGTCCCTGTCGGCGGCGATCCAGGCAGGCAGTCCAGCGCCGCCGGGATTCTGGTTGACGAGGTCGCCGGCCGGATAGCGCTCCTCCTCCGCGTACCTGGTCACCCAGAGGTGCTTCGTCGCGAACGTCGCTCTGGCGTGAATGGAGGACGACTCGTCGGCGAGTAGCGGGGGCTGCCCCTCCGGTGACAGCACGTAACTCACCGGTTGCCCGAACCGGTTGTGCTTGTCCGGGTTGAGGATGTGCCAGGTCCTGCCCGCGCGATTGTCGGCGAGCCGTCCCGCGACCGATTCCGACGTCAGCCGTATGCGCCGGGACCGGAAGGCATTGCCGTGTGGATTGCCTGGACCGACCGGTACCCGCTCCGGTTCCACCTCGTCGACGGCGTTGCGGTCGCCGTCGACGGTCATGTCAAGTCGTGCGCAGAAGAGGTGCTGGTGGAGCGGGGCGCCGAGGCCGGGAGCGACCTCCGTGGCGTAATCGAAACCGGCACCGTCAGCGCCCGGGTAGGCGCTGGTGAACGTGACGCCGGTTGCCTTCGTTTCCAGTTGGATGGTGCCGTCGAGGTAGAGGTACCAGTAGAACCCGTAGTCGTAGTTGCCGATCGTGGTGAAGAAGGAGATGACGAGCCTGCGCTGCCTCCTGGTCTCCCGCGTACCCGAGAACAGGTCGGTGTGCTTCCACAGCACGCCGTAGTCTTCCTCGTGCATGCAGATCGCGTTGCGGATGGTGCGAGGTTGCCCGAGGTCGTCGGCGACGGTCGCGTCGAGGTAGTGGATCTCGCCGAGGCAGTCACAACCGAGTTCGAGCGAGTTGGCGTAGCGGGCGAACATGTACTCGCCACAGTCGAAGTAGTTCTGCCAGAACCGCACCGGTGAGGGATCGGCGTAGGGGACGACCATTTCGGCGATCGAAGCCCGGTACAGCAGGGGGCGGTCGTGGAAGGACAACTGGTGCAGCGTCAGTCCCTCGCGTTCGTTGAACCCGAGCCGCAGTCGCCAGTTCTCCCACCGGACCACGGAGCCCTCTACGGTGAAGCTGGGTCCCTCGGGCTGGCTGATCTCGATCGGTTTCAGCGTTGTTCTCGCAGGGCCGGTGAAGGCGGGGTCGTCGAAGTTGCCCTGTTCCTGCGGAACCGGGTACTCGTGGTGGTCGATGATCCTGGTGACGCGGCGGCCGGTGAGGTCGACGTAGGCAACGAGACCGTCGACGGGATGTGCCCACGGCAGGTCCTTCTCGTGGAACTGCTGGAAGCCGAGTGACCGCACGATGCGTTTTCCGCTTTCGCCCGGTTCGTCGTAGTGGCCTGCCGACAGCGGGACGGCTCGCACGGTTGCCGGGTCGAGGCCACGTTTGGCCAGTGCTGCTGTCCATCGCTCGTCGGCGTTGAGGATGTCCTCGATCAGTTCGAACTCGGTGTCGATGATCGGTGGCTGCCCCTCGGTCGCCGGATCTATGTCCACAGTGGAGTCAATGGTGTTCCTGGTCGTCGAGACGATGACGGAGCGCGATGCTCCGGTGCCGAGATCGAGCAGGATCGCCAGGAACCGGCGGTCGAGGTCGGCTCTGCCGGTGAACGTTTCGACGGCCCTCTTGCCGGGTTCTCGCAACCCGAGGTAGGCGAAGCGGACGTGTTCGCCGAGAAGGCCATCCCTGGTCAGGACTTCTCGAACGGCGTCGACCTCTGCCGTGGTCATGGGGTCGAGTGGGTGAGTGGTGTCGGTTCTGTGCTCGGCGATCGTCATCTCGACTCCTGTTCGCTGGAGCGCAACGGTGCCGTTCAGCATGGCAGTTCGCCGGTGTGATCGCCCAGGTTCGGATGGCGCGTTACTCCACTGATGTCCGATGTGGACAGAAGTTCGTCGCGGCCTCGGTCCGGCGTTGAGACCGGGATCATAGGCGGATGGACTGGACGGTGGATTGCTCTTCGGGGTGAACAGGGGTTTACTCGACCTCTGGTGAACAGAAGTTCACCAGAGAAACTGGGAGCTTGACCTGTGATCGCCACGTTGCCCCCCGCGACGTCCACACGTCGACCGAAAGTCGTCGTCGGCTTGCTGGCCTCCTCGGGTATCGCGGTTTCGTTGATGCAAACGCTTGCCGTTCCGCTGTTGCCCGAATTTCCGCGGCTGCTGAACACGACTCCGGCCAACGCGGCCTGGCTCATCACGGCCACGCTCGTCGCCGGTGCCATCTGCGCACCGGTGCTCGGCAGGCTCGGCGACATGTACGGCAAGCGCAGGATGTTGCTCGTCGCGCTCGGCACGATGTCGGTCGGCAGTCTGCTGGGCGCGCTGAGCAGCGAATTCCTCGTCGTGCTCGTGGCAAGGGCACTACAGGGAGTCGCGATCGGGGTCATCCCGCTTGGCATCAGCATCATGAGGGACGAGCTGCCGCCAGGACGCGTCGGCGGCGGCATCGCGTTGATGAGCTCGACGCTCGGCGCGGGAGGGGCGGTCGGACTGCCGCTCACCGGGCTCGTCGCCGAACACGCCGACTGGCACTGGTTGTTCGCCGGCTCGGCTTGCTACGGCGTCATCCAGATGATCCTCATCCGGTTTCTCGTCCCCGAGTCCCCGCTGCGGACGGGAGGACGCTTCGACCTCACCGGCGCGCTCGGCCTCTCCGCGGCGCTCATCTGCCTGCTGCTTCCGGTTTCGCGCGGATCGCTGTGGGGCTGGTCGAGCCCGCTCGTGCTCGGGCTTCTCGCGGCTTCGGCCGTGCTGTTCCTCGCGTGGGGTTACTACGAGCTGCGGGTCCCCTCGGCGCCACTGGTGAACCTGCGGATCTCGGCCAGACCTGCCGTGCTGCTGACGAACATCGCCTCCGTGCTCATCGGTGTGGCCATGTTCGCCTCGTTCATGGTCAGTGCCCAGATGTTCCAGGCACCAGAGGGAACGGGGTACGGCTTCGGGCTTTCGCTGATGCTCAGCGGTATCGCGCTGCTGCCGGTCGGCGGGGCCATGGTCGCCTTCTCGCCGTTGTCGGCCGTGCTTTCCAGAATGCGCGGTCCCCGGGTGACCGTGGTGGTCGGGGTCGCGATCCTTGCCGTCGGCAACCTGACGCGCTCGGTGCTGCACACCCCGCTCGCCGCGGCCATCGCCGCGGTCACGGTCACCGCGATCGGTGCCGCGCTCGCCTACGGTGCGGTTCCCGCGCTGATCATGCGCGCGGTTCCGGTGACGGAGACGGCAGCGGCCAATAGCCTCAACGCGCTCGCCCGCTCCATCGGCACCTCGACGTGCAGCGCGATCGTCGCCGCCGTGACGGCGGGGATGATCACCGAGGTGGGCGGGGCGCCGTTCCCCTCGGCCGAGGGGTACACCGTGGTGTTCCTCATCGCCGGAGGGGCGGCGATTCTCGCAGGTGTCGTCGCGTTGTTCATCCCCTCTCAGGGCAGAACGTCACAGGTCGATCCGGTCGCGGGCAGCCGCCGTTAGCCTTGTCGCCATGTCTTCCCCACAGCCGGTCAGCGAGGTCGGTGACGAGCAGAGGCGCGAGGCGCCGCTGACCCGCGATGTGGTGCTCAAGGCCGCGCGCCGCCGGTTCTCGCTGCACGGCTACGCGGACGTCAAGGTGCGTGACGTCGCGGCCGACGCCGAGGTGAGCGCCGCGCTGGTGATGAAGTACTTCGGCAGCAAGGAAAACCTCTTCGCCGAGGCTTCCAGTTTCGAGGCCGAGGCCGCGGTGCTGCTCGACTGCCCGCTGCCGAGGCTCGGTGATCATCTTGTGCGGACCCTGCTCGACTATCACGAGCGCACGCAGGCCGACCCCTTGCTGCGTGCGCTTTTCACCTCGTCCCGGCCCGCGGGAGCCACGTTCAGGGAGAACTTCGAACGGCAGTTCGTCGCCAAGCTCGCCGATCGCCTTGAGGGCCCGGAAGCACGACTGCGTGCCGAACTGGTGTGCGCCCAGCTCATCGGTCTCGGAGCGACAAGGCTCGTATTGCGGATCGGCGCGCTCGGCGCCGAACCGAGGGAGAGCCTTATCGCGAGGACGGCACCGCTGTTGCAAAGCTGGCTCGACCCCGCGGGCTGAGCGATCGCGTTCAGCTCCGCGACGTGCCGGATGACACCAGATGTTCCGCGGCGGCGATCGTCGCCGCGTACTGCGTCGCCACGAGCAACCTGATGGGGATGACCTCGTAGTCCTCGTCGGCGGCGTCCTCGGCCAACCAGCCCTCGTACCGGGTGGCGACCGTGGCTCGCGCTGCTCTGATCGGGGCACGCGTATTGCCGACGGCCAGTTCACCGTCGAGCGCGCGAAGCAGAATCCCCCCGTAGCGCAAACGATAGCTCTGCACGTCGCTCGTCAGTGACGCGAGCTCGGCGATGGTCGCCTTGCGCTCGGACTCCGGCAGCTGGCTGCGTTGTTTCGCCGTGCTTGTCGCCGAGGCGAGGAACGCGGCGAAGAACCTGGTCGCCCTCCAGTAGGGCGACTGTGCCGCGGCGAGCTGGTTCTCCACCTTGCCCAGCGTCTGGTTGAGCAGTTCGGAAAGATCGTCGAGCAGCACCGATTGCTCTGCGAGCGCGCTCGCGTAGCTGGTGCCGGAAGGCGTGTCGTCGCCTGCGACGGGCGCCGTCCAGTACGGCAGCTCACTCACCAGCGTCAGTGAACCGTAGCGCGCGGCGTAGGACGCGGTGTTGTCGCCGGAGTCGCCTGCCCACGATTCGCCGAGCCCGATGCGGTAGTCATAGGCGCGGCGCATGGAGGAACTGAGGAAGATGCCGTCGGCGAGCCGCACCATGTACGGCGCCTCCGGTTCGCCGCGATCGAGTGGCAGCCCCAGATAGCCGGGCACCTCCTGAAGGATGTCGTGCAGCGGTGGTTCCGGTCTGCTGAGGTAGTAGTAGACCCCGCCCAGCTCACCGTTGTGCAGCGAGCACACCAGGCTCGGCCGGTGTTGATCGATGAGCCGCATGATGGCTTGTGTCTCGGGAAGGGCCTCGTCGAAATAGGCGTCCTTGTAGTCGAGCGGGAACGTCCACTCGATCTGGTCGACGCCCGCCGGCCGGTAGAAATGGCGCGCGTAGTGCTCGCGCGTGAACGGTCCGCCGAGCCAGCCTTCGTTGAGCCGCAAGCCGTCGGGGTCGATGCAGGCGATGATGTGCCAGGTGTGTCCCAGTCTTTCCCTCAGGCTCGGGTCGACACAGAGTCTGCGGGCGAGGTGGATGGCGGTCAGCCCGCCGATGGGTTCGTTCGGGTGGGGCAGCCCGAAAACGAGCGCTTCCGGGCGAGCAGGTGTTGTCGCCGGGTCCGTGATCGAAAGACACAGCAACGGCTCGCCGTCTCTCGACGTGCCGACTCTGCGCAGGACGGCCACTTCCGGATACTCGCTAGCCAGCGTGCTGAGCTGCTGATGCAGTTCGTCGACTCCCGCGAACGCGCGGAAGCCTGGTACCTCGTCGATCTCCTTGACCAGCCACTCGGGAAGCACTGGTGACTCTCCTCTGCTCCGTGTTGAGCTGTCTTGTTCGCAGCAGTCTGCTTCGTTGGCCACATGCCAGACCAGAGGATGACAGCAGTTCACCTGTCTGCCAGAGGGTTCGGTTCCTCCGGCTCCATGCCCACACCGTTGGTCACGGCGAGGAGGGCGGGTTGCGGGTGAACTAGGCTCGACAGTGCAGGCGGCTGGATGTGGCTGGAGGCGACAATGAGCGGAACGGTCGAGGACGCCATGTTCGCGGACGCGCTTGTGCGGCTCTCACAACTGGTCCAGAACGTGTTCGGCGAGGTGGCGAGGCGCCACGACCTCACGCCTCAGCAGATCCGGCTGCTCTGCGTGCTCAGCGAAGGCTCCGAAGGCATGGCGGCGCTGGGCAGGGTGCTGAACTTGGAGAAGTCGAGTCTCAGCGGGTTCATCGACAGGGTCGAGCGAAGGGGGCTTGTCGAGCGCGTGCGCGATTCCTCTGACAGGAGGGCGTGTCAGGTCGCGCTGACCGAGCGGGGCAGTGCGCTGGCGACGCGTACTCACTCCGAGGTCGTCGCTGAACTCGGCAGGCGCGCTGACCTGCTCGGCGCGAGCGAACGAGCCGTCTTCGCCGCCGCCGTCGACGCGATGGCCGGCATCCCGGTCTCCTGACCTGGTGATCCACAATGGATCGAAATGGGCGCTTCGAGACGACCGGGTTAGCTCGTGTGGGGAATGCCTCATCGTCCGATTACCGACGTGTAGCGCTGGGCTCCACGGGTACTCGCAGTATCGCAAGCACTCGAAAGGAGCGCCGACCATGGCTGGAGAAGACAAGATCGACCAGGCTGCGGGTAAGGCCAAGGAAGCCGCCGGAAAGGTGACAGGCGACAAAGACCTGCAGAACGAGGGCGAAACGCAGCATGGAGTGGCGAAGGCGAAGGATGCCGTCAAGGACGCCGCGAGCAAAGTCGGTGACGCGGTGAAGAACGCCACCCATCGCGACAAGTGACCAAGCGTGAGGGCCGGGCCGACGTGGCCCGGCCCTCACGCTTTTCACTGACGGTAATGGGACAGCCAGTCGGCTACCTGCCGCCGACGGCCTTCTCGAGCTGCTGCTTCGTCATCTTCGAGCGACCCGCGATGCCCTTTCGGCGAGCATCCTCGTAAAGCTGCTGCTTCGTGCGGCCTCCCGGCCCCTGCCTGTTGCCCGAGCGAAGGCCGCCCCTCCGCTGAGCCGAAATGTCGTTGGTCGAGGTCTTGCTCGCCTGCTTGGCTTCGCCGGAGCGGGCCCTTTCCTTGTTCACCGTGCGGGCCGCGATCTCCTCCGCCCGCTTCGTGCTCGAACCGCGCTGCCTCGTCTGCTTCTTGATGTGCTGGTACTGCCGTTCCTGCTTCGCGTTCCACGCTTGTTGTGGCATCTGGTCATCACTCCAGGTTGTCGGCCTCGTCGTGAAGGTGGTTCCCGTGGCCGGAGTACTCCAAACGCCGTCATCCGCGGCCGCGAAGGGATGACCGTTTCGTTCAAGAAACCGGGCCGGTGCCGTAGCAGGATGGCGGTCATGAGTTACGACTTCGCAGGGGCCCGAGAATTCCTCGGCACCCACGCGCGACCGCTGGAACGCAGGCTCGCCGAACTCTGGTTCGACGGGGTGGGCGGTGCTGTTGACGCCGTTCTGTCCACCTTGTCGGGGTACCGCAACGCGGACGGCGGCCTCGGGTACGCGCTCGAACCCGATGTGCGCGATCCCGGCAGTCAGCCGGTCGCCGTCGATTTCGCACTCGGTGTCGTGGAATGGATCCTCGACGCTCCCTCGACGGAATCACGGGCAGCGGCCAAGGTCACGGAGTTCGCGAGCGGGCTCGTGCCCTACCTGCGTTCGGTCAGCGTGGACGGCGGGCTTCCCATCGTGTTGCCGAGCCTGGCCGCGCATCCGCATGCGGCGCATTGGGGAGACGGCCGCTTCCCGCCTTCGCTCAACCCCACGGCAGGCATCGTCGCCCGCCTGCGCAAGGCAGGGGTCGACGACCCGTGGCTCGACGAGGCTGACTCGTTCTGCCGCGAGAAAATCGAGACGTTGGACGGAAAGCTCGACGGCCACACCGCTCTCAACGTGCTGTGCTTCCTGTCGGAGTCGTCCTCGCCGTGGGCGCGGCAGCAACTCACCGCGTTCGCCGACACGGTCGCGGACTGGTCGCTGTTCCACCTTTATCCCGGCGAGGGGTACGGCGTGACGCCACTGGAGGTCGCGCCGGCGCCAGGCCCGCTGCGCGCCTTGTTTCCTTCCGACGCGATCGAGGCTCACCTCGCCGAACTGGAAGCCGAGCAGCAGGACGACGGCGGCTGGCCGTTGAGCTGGGCACCGCCGGGACCGATGGCCGAGCTGGAATGGCGTGGCTGGCGCACGCTGCAAGCCATCAGGACACTGTCGGCGAGGTGAGGGCGCCGAGTTCTGCACTCAGGCTGTCGAGTTCCGCATTCGTGCGCGTGACTTCCGCGTTCACGTTCACGAGATCCGCCCGGATGCGGATCTCGGTGTCCCGGATGGGCATCTCGATCACCTGAGTGCGGATCTCGGCGTCCTGGACGGGGGACTCGCGGTGTGCGGCCGGTCTAGCTCTCCCGCGCGGCGGCAAGGTGCGGCTCGTGTTTCACGGCCCAGTCCGCCAGCGCCGACAGCGGTTCGAGCAGGGAGCGGCCCAGTGGGGTCAGGTCGTATTCGACGCTCGGTGGAACGGTGGGGTGCACCGTCCTCGACACCAGGCCGTCGGTTTCGAGGCCGCGCAGGGTACGAGTGAGCATGCGCTGGCTGATGCCCTCGACGGCGCGGTGCAGTTCGTTGTACCGGTAGCTCCGCTTTCCGAGCAGGATCACGACCAGCATGCTCCACTTGTCGCCCACCCTGCGAAACACCTCGTTGACCGGGCACGCCGCCAACTCCGCCTGTGGGACCGGCTGCGGTAATTGATGCTCCACCAGGGAAGGAACACGGGTGTGCGTTGCCGACATCGAACTGCCTTCTTCCGCCTTCGCGAGCCTCATCCCACCATGGGGTTTGTCAGCAACCATTCTACGGAGGCAGTGTGGGCGACCAGCGATCACGAACCGTGGTCATCAGCGGCGGTACCGATGGAATGGGAAAGGCGACGGCGCTCGCCAGGCTCGCGGCGGGGGATCACGTCGTCGTCATCGGCAGCAGTGAGGCCAAAGGGCTGGCACTGACCGAACAAGCGGCGACGGAGCGGTTCACTTTTCTCAGGGCCGATCTCTCCTCGATGTCCGAGACCCGGGGAGTCCTCGACGAGATCACCGCGCGGTACGACGCCGTCGACGCGCTCGGGTTGTTCGCCAACCGCATCAACCCGAAGCGGCGCGAGACCCCCGAAGGGCTCGAATCCACCTTCGCCCTCTACTACCTCAGCAGGTACGTGCTCAGCTTCGGGCTGAGCACCCTGCTCGACGCCGCGGACACTCCGGTGATCATCAACGTGGCGGGGGTGGGGAAGACCGCGGGCGAGATCGAGTGGGACGACCCGCAGCTGACCCGCCGGTACGGGAGGGTCAAGGCACAGTTGCAGGCAGGCAGGGCCAACGACCTGCTGGGTGTCGCCTTCGCCGAACGCGCGAACAGCAAGGCGAGGTACGTCCTCTACCATCCCGGGTTCACGAGGAGCGGCGTCACGAACCTGCCCAACCCGGTCATGCGCGCCATGCTCGCGGGACTGGGGCGGCTTTTCGCGCGGCCGGTCGCGGACGCGGTCGCGCCGGTCATCGAGTGGATGGAACGGCCGCCCTCGGCGCCGCTTTCCGCTATCGACAAGGAAAGCCCGGTCGACTTGAGCCTGAAGACGCTGGACCCGAAGGATGCCGCCAGGCTCGCGGACTACACCGAGAAGCTGCTCGCCGGATTGTGAGAGCCCCCCTTCTGTAGTGTCGACAGTGGACTTTCAGCGGTCGGTGGGGATGGCGATCTCCCCGTCTTCCTGAATCAACCGGTCGAGGACATCGTCGGGAAGCCACACGCGTTCGGGGTAATCCTCGCCCCACGAGTTGAGAATCGTGACGGCTCCGAGTTCGTCGCCTCTCGCGTTGCCGAGTACCCGGTGGACCTCGTCGACGTCGGCCGCCCAGCGAAACGCCGTGAGGCCGTCGCCGGGGTCGGGGGTGTAGTCGGCGCGTTCGCGGTAGTCGTCGCCCGCGTAGCCGGTTTCCCAGTCGACGTGACCGGCCGACACCAGTATCTCGGCGGCGGCGCGCACCGATGTGCCCTCGTCGTCGCCGGGATTGGTCTGTGGCCATTCGTCGGTTTCCTTTGCCCTGTCCCACAACCAGCGCGCCGCGTACAGTTCACCCTTGTTGAGAATGGTCATGCACCGGGACCAGCCGAAGCCGACGCAGGCTCCCTCCGAGCCCTGGTCGTAGAAGACCCGCCACTCCTGCCTGTCCTGGTCGCCTCCCGGTTCGAGGCAGACGCAGTGACCGCCGCGGACCGTCGTCAGCGAGCCGCTGCCGCCTCGGGCGATGAACCATTCCTTCGATGTACCGTCCTGTACCGGAGTGTCGAACTCGGTGTACCAGTTGACACCGATGACGACGGGAACCGCCGTCGGTTGCTGTTCGACGGCAAGTGCGCTGAGCGGGTAGCGCTCGACGTGCCGCCAGTCGTCGGGAATGAATCGGCCGAGGCGTGGATCTTGCGGGTCATTGTTGATCGGGCGGTAGCGCATGATGGTGTTCCTTCGGGTGCGTGGACGGTGCCGAACACCTCATCGTGCGATTCTCGCCGGTGAGCGGGAAGGGCCGGTGGAGTTAACCAGGGCTGCGATAATTCACCGCGACGGTGGGCAAGTAACCATCGTCGTCACCATACGGAATCGGACATTTCATTTCGTATGTCGTGAGTGGACGATGGCTCACCCGAGGCCGAGCTTGGCGACCGCTTCGGCAAGTGAGGTGCTGGCCGGGATCACACCGGCCAGTCCTGTCAGTTCGAGTACGTGGTCGACCTGCGCCGTGGTGACGACGGCGACCTCGCGGCCCTCGACGTCGGCGAGAGTGGCCGTCGCTCGCAGCACCTCCGCTCCGGCGGCGGCGAGGAAACCCACCTCGGAGAGATCGATGATCACGCGGGTGGTGCCGTCGCGTTCGCACCTGAGGAGTGCCGTTCGGAGCAATGGTGCCGTGGCGAGATCGACTTCGCCGACCGCGGTGAGTATCGCGAGGTCCGTACCCAAGGCGCAGTGCCGGATGAACAGCGAGGCGGAAACAAGGTCGGTCCCGCCGTGCCGCGCGGGACAGCACGGCGCGAACCCGGTGCCGACAAGACTATTCGCGGTCACTGCCCTCCTCACGGATGAAGAATGGTGGTCCGGCGACTCGACCAAGGGTGGGTCACTATACCGGCAGTCGTGCTCAGTTGAACCCCGTCACAGGGTCGGTTCCCGGAAGACTATCGCGGCTCCGAACGCGTCCGCGCCGGGAACGAAAATGTCCCCTTCGCCGGTATCGTGCACCGGGATGTCGTTGTCCCGCAGTAGTTTTGCAGTGACGCCGAGATCCCGCACCGCGACGGTGTAGGAGACGAGCGCGGGCAGTGAGGGAGGAGCCTCACCTGGCAGCAACGTTGCGAGCCGCGACGCGGGCACTACGCTCAGGCGGCTTCCTTCGAGTTCGAACACGGCCAAGCGGCCGTCCTGGCGTGGCTGCCTGCCGAGACAGGTCCGGTATCGGTCGACGGTAGCGGGCAGCGCGTCGTCCGATACGCACAGCACCACGTCGACCAGATCGAACGCGCCGTTGGCGTGTTCGGCGCACCGGGAACCCTGGATCGCCGGGTCGAGTTCGCCCGCGATGCCGATCCTGCCCTCGGCAACGGCGCCGGGGCGTGCTCCCGGTTCGCCGTCGAACTCGACATAACTGACGATTTCGGAGACCGTGCCCCGCTCGGTCTCCACTGGCCTCCTCGCGGTGTTGACCCCGCCGTGGGCGACGCCGGACGCGCTGAGCCGCGCCGCCGCCGATTCGACGTCGGGTGAGGAGAACATGAGAATGTGCAACCCGGCGAAGCGTTCGAGGCACGCCGCGAGGTTGGCGCTCGTCGTTTCTATCTTGTCGACGAGCTCCTGGAGGACGTCGTCGGGGGCCTGTAACGGAACGAACCGCGCGCCGGCAACAGGACTGTCCTCGCGTACGCGCGTCGCGAGTTCGATGAAGCTGGTCGCGAAATCGGCGTGGGTGTTCGCCGCGCCGAAGGGTCGCGGCTCGGTGCCGGCAGCGCGGGCCATCACGGGAACCGACGGTGGTGGCAGCGTGAACCCGAGGCGCCGGTAGAGCGCGAGCGCCGAGCCCAGGTCTTCGACGACATGTCCGACGTGATGCAGCCGGGAAAGGTCCGATCCCATGTCGGCCACCCTAAAGTAGCTCGACCAGTTGGTCAATCTATCTCGGTTCGGCCGTGAGCGCTACCGTCGCGGGATGAGTGGAAAACGCGTCGACGGCAGGAGTCTCCGCTATCGGCACCGAAGGGAAGAGTTGCTGAACCTGGTCACCGATTACGTGCTGGAACACGGCATCGGCGGATTGTCCATGCGACCGCTGGCGACGGCCGTCGGTGTCAGTCATGGGACGCTGCTGCACCACTTCGGCTCCAAGGAGAAGCTGGTCACCGACGTCGTCGCAGGCTTGAGAGGAAGGCTTGCCGACGCCGCGGACGCTGCCGCCGGGTCGGGTATCGGCGGTCTCTCCGGATGGTGGGCGAGGTCGACGATGCCGCGTCATCTTCCCGTCTACCGGGTGTTGTTCGAGGTCTACACGCAGGCGGTCAGGGAGCCGGATCGCTATGAGCGCTATCTGCGGGAGGCTGTCGCCGACGCGCACGCCGTGATCGAGCAACTCGTCGTGGCCGACGGTTGCCCAGCCGAGCGGGTGCCCGCCGTGGCTTCGATGATCGTCGCGCAGGCGCGAGGACTACAGCTCGAACTTCTCGCGACCGGCGACCACGACCGCGTCGACCGTGCCTTCACGTTGTTCATCGACGCGGTGAACGGCATGGTTCGTGCCGGGTCCGGCAAGAACTGAACCTAGCCAGATGGCCCCCTGAACTCTATATTGAGAAAAGCAAGCTCGGCCTCGATGTTTCATACACTGAAACGCTGTCGGTCAAGGCGAAGACGCCATCGGGAGGGTGGCCATTCGCTCATCCACAGTCCATTGTGGATATTTTCGCCGAGTTTGCCGGATACGGACCATGGAAGGCCGCGGTCCTTGCCCGTCGCGGCCGTGCGGGGCGCCGGGTGCCGGGAGATCCGGATTGTCGCAGGGCGGGGGCGAGGAGACACCGAAGATCTTGGGCGGAAGTGATGGTCATGGGCACACCTGACGGACCGCTGGACTTGCGATTACAACTCAATCACAACCGGCTCTGGTGGCGGGTCGACGACGAGGACCATGTGCCGGAGCACTGGAGCGCTTCGGTCGATCTCCCAGGCAGGCACGTCGCCGACATCCTGCTCGACATCGCCGACCTTTCCCCCGACCGCAACCTTCTCGACGCTCTCACCACCGAGGATCCGCTTCTGCTCTCCATCGCGGAGACGGCGCTGTGCCCAACGGGCAGGCTCGTCTCCGGGCTGCGCGAACTGCTGGGGCTGAGCGCCGAGCCCGTCCGCATGATCATCGTTCGCGACATCAACCTCGAATCGGCGTGGCGGGGAAAAGGTCTCGGCGGCGCGCTGCTCGCGGCGACTCTGCGCACCTTGAGCAGGACGGCGCAGCTCGCCGTGTGCAGGCCGGCCGCATCCGGTTTCCCCGAACGGCCGGACCCGCTCGATCCGTTCACGGCCGAACTCGCGAGCCTCAGGGTCGAATTGCTGCTCGAAAGCATCGGGTTCCGGCGCTGGAACGGTTTGCACTGCATCAACCTGCGTGATCCCGCGCTGCTCGACACACGTAACCCGTTCCTCACCGACACTCCGCCGCCCTGGCAGTGAGCCCAGCCGGTTCATTGGGTGCGCGTCGTCGCCGCTCGATTCGCGAGGTCGAGCCGAGAGTTGCACGATGCGTAGGCGGGAGGTTGAGTCATGAACGAGACGGTCGAGGTCGTAGCCGGTGTCGACGGTTCAGCGTCGTCGGTCGACGCGGCGGTGTGGGCGGCGGCGGAAGCACGCGGTCGGGACTGGCGATTACGCCTGGTACATGCCTATTCGATGCCGCCTTCGGCGTTTCCCGGCTTCCTCGCGGCGGCCGCGCCACTGCGCGACAAGGCGCGAGAACGGGGAAGACAAGCGCTGGAGAAGGCCGAACAGGAGGCCAAGGCGGCTGTCGAGGGCGTCGACGTGATCATCGATCTCTTCGAGGGCGGTACCGTCGCCACTCTGGTGAGGTACTCGGAGACCGCCGGACTGCTCGTTGTCGGCTCCCGGGGGCTCGGCGGGTTCGCGGAAGTGGTGACGGGCTCCGTCGCCATCGCGCTGGCCTCGCACGCACACTGTCCGGTCGCCGTGGTCAGGGGCAGGAAGCGGCACGAAAGGCCGGTCGAGTCGGGCCCGGTGGTGGTCGGCGTCGACGGCTCGACGACGAGTACGGCAGCCGTGGCCTTCGCCGCGAGGGAAGCCGGATTGCGGGAAACCAGCCTGGTGCTGGTTCATACCTGGACGCATACCTCGCCGAACGTGCCGGACTCGGCGTCCGGCGAGGACAAGGACGTGGCGGCGCGGGTCAAAGCCGAACTGGAAGCCGACGTGGCGCTGTGCGAGCGGCGCTTTCCCGGTATCCCCGTCGAGGTGGTCGCCGAGCGCGGCAAGCCGGTGCGCACTCTGCTGGCGCGTAGCGAGACGGCGCGGCTGCTCGTCGTGGGAAGCAGGGGAAGGGGCGGATTCGCGGGCATGCTGCTCGGATCGACGAGTCAGTCCATGGTCACTCACGCGCGATGCCCCGTCGTCGTCGTTCCCGACGAGGTGACCGAGACTCCGGAGTGAAGCCCCCGAACACGACGAAGGGGCGCCCCTTGGGACGCCCCTGCTTTGCTCGGCGGACTCAGTGAAGGTCGTCTGGACAACCGTCCTCGGCCCACGGTGAACAGAAGTGAGGTCTCTTCGGGGGCTCGCCCGCGATTTCCGAACCGAATGCCCGTTCGAGTTGGTTCGCGATGCGCTCCAGTTCCCCGGCGGTCTGCTCGCCTTCTCTCGGGGAATGACCTTCATTCATGCGGACTTTGACGTCCGGCCCTCACCCGTGGATCCGACGCTCACCCGAAGGTGGTCGCCACCAGCGGATCGTGGCGAATGCCGGGCTTGCCCGGCCCGGTCGTCGCCGAGTGTGTCCTCCCGCGCCCTCCGGTTACTCGATCGGTTGAGCGGAGGAGCGACGGCCATCCAGGCGCAGGGAGGTCACAGTCCGTACGACCCCGCGATGATCTCGCGCTGCACCTCGCTGGTTCCGGCGAACACCGTCGAGATGATGTTGCCGCGAAGATGCCGTTCGATGTCGTACTCCTTGGTGTAACCGGCTCCGCCGAACATCTGCATTCCCTCGATGCTGATGCGCTTCGCCGTTTCGGTGACCTTGAGTTTCGCCATCGACGCCTCTCTGGCCCGCTGCGTTCCGGGGTCGGCATCGACCTTCTCCGCGATGTCGTAGACGAACGCCCTTGAGCACTCCAGTTCGGTCGCCAGGTCGGCGATCCGGTGGCGCAGCGCTTGAAAACTGCCGACCGGGGTGCCGAACTGCGTGCGCCCGCTGACGTAGTGAAGCGTGTCGTCGAAGGCTCGCCGCGCCTTGCCGAGAAAGATCGCGGCACACGTGAGTCGTTCGAAGTTGAGTCCCGCCATGAGTTGCCGCCACGCGCCGCCGACCGCTCCGATGACGTTGCCTGCCGGCACGACCGTATCGGTGAAGTAGACGTCGTTGACCTCGCGACCGGCCATGGTCTCGATGCCGTGAATGCTCACCCCTTCGGAAGGCAACGGCACGGTCAGCATGGTGATGCCCGCGTGCTTGGGTCCCGAGGAGTCCGTTCGGCACACGAGCAGGATGCGATCGGCGTAGTGCGCGCAGGATATCCACGTCTTCTGTCCATTGAGGATGAAGTTGTCGCCGTCGCGTTTCGCCTTACAGCGCAACGCTCCCACATCGGATCCCGCTTCCGGTTCGCTCATGGCGACCGAGGAGATCTCACCCCGGCAGAAACTCCCGATGAGGTGTTCCTTCTGTTCAGGGGTGCCGAACTTCTCGACGGCCTTCGCCGCGATCATCGAGATGCCAAGCGCGAACACCGGAACCTGTCCGTAGGCGAGTTCTTCGAGCAGCAGGCAGGCTTCGACGAGGCCACCGCCGCCCCCGCCGTACTCGGCAGGCATGGCGACCCCGGTCCAGCCGAGGTCGGCCAGCTTGGCGTACAGCTCGGGGCTGTGTGCCTCGGTTTCGCCGCCGTTCAGCGCGACCCGTTTCTCCCTCGTCCCGCACTCGCGCTGTGCGAATTCCGCGACGGCCGCCGCGAAGTCGCGACGGGCCTCGATGTCCAGCGCCACTGCGCCCTCCTATTCCGGCAGTTCACGCGCCCGCGATGCGCGGGGTGTCGCCGACGTACTGTTCCCTGACCACTCTGCGCAGCACCTTGCCGATGGGGGTGCGGGGCAGCGATTCGGTGAAGGTGACCCCGGTGATTTTCTTGACGGAGCCCACTTTCTCCCTGCTCCACTCGATCAGCTCGCGTTCCGTCACCGTCGCTGCCTCGCGGAGTACGACGGCGGCATGCGGGGTTTCGCCCCACTTCGGGTGCGGGATGCCCACCACGGACACCTCCGCGACGGCGGGGTGCGCGGCCAGCGCGTTCTCCAGTTCGACGGGCCAGATGTTGAAGCCGCCGGAGATGATCATGTCTTCCTTGCGGTCGGCGAGGAAGAGGAAACCGTCCTTCGACAGCCAGCCCATGTCCCTCGTGCGCAGCCAGCCGCCTGGCAGCAACCGTTCGGCGGTGGCATCGGGATCGCCCCAGATGCCGTGCATCGCCCCCGGGGTCAGGGACACGACCTCGCCGATCTCGCCGGAGGGAAGGTCGTTGCCCTCGTCGTCGACGATGCGCACGATCGAGTTCGGGGTCGGCCTTCCCGCCGAACGCAGCAGACCGCGTTGCTCGTCGCCGTCGTCGATGACGTGGTTCTCCGGCGTGAGGCACGTGATCGGCATGGCCTCGCTCTGGCCGTAGGTCTGGTACATGATGTTGCCCCACAGCCCCAGCGCGGCCACGAGGGTGGTCTCCGAGATCGGCGCGCTGCCGTAGAGCATCGTGCGCAGGCTCGACACGTCGCGCTGATCGACCCCTGGATGGTCGACGACCATGTGGATCATGGTCGGCGCGAGCATGCCGAAGGTGATGCGTTCGCGTTCCACGATGTCCAGCCAGCTCGCGGGATCGAAAGAGGGCATGACGACGCTGGTGGCCCCGACGGCGATCAACGGCCACGCCACGAGACCGGCGGCGTGGCTGAACGGTGTCGCCGCGAGATAACGCTCCTCACTGGTGAATCCGCCGAGCGCCAACGCGAACTCGGTGCCCATGTCGAGCCAGCCGCGTGCCGTGTGCAGGATGCCCTTCGGCTTTCCCGTCGTACCCGACGAGAAGCGGATGACGTGCGGGTCCTCGGGCGACCACGGCACGCGGGGCTCGGCAGGTGATGCCGAGGCGAGTTCGGCCTCGTAGCCGAGGGTGCCTTCCGGCGCCTCGCCGATGACGAACACGACCCTCACGTCGGGGGCCTCGGCGAGCACCGGTGCGATCGTCGCGTAGTGCTTGTCCTGGACCAGCAGCGCGGAGGCACCGGTGAGCCGCAGCAGGTACAGGTTCTTCTCGGCTGGCTCGTGGGCATAGAGCGCGCACCTGACGAAACCGCCGACGGCGAGACCGGCGACCTGCTCCAGCGCCTCGAACGCGTTGTCGCTCAGTACCGCGACCCGTTCGCCCTTCTCGATTCCTGCCTCACGCAAGGCGTTCGCGAGCCGGTTGGCCCTCTCGTGCAGTTCGGCGAAGGTCTGTTTCCGCTCGCCGCAGGCGAAGGCGACGCGGTCGCCGTATATCTGGGCGCCCTTGGTGAGCAGGCTGGTGGGGTTCATGACGGCGGCTCCTGTGTGCGTCCGTACCGGCCGCTCGCGGCGCGCCGGTTGTCCTCTTCGATCACCGCACGTCCCGCCGGGCCGACCGGAGGTTGTGGGTGCGCCCGGGCTGATGCGGACCGGCGGTGCCTGCTGTCGATCCGCATCAGCCCGGGCCTTTCGCCATCAGCTCGCTGTTGCCTTCTGGGGGACGAGCCGGGCGAACGCCTCCAGTTCCCGCGGGATGTCGGGACCCGCGGGCTGGTAGACGACCTCGGTGATGCCCTTCGCGGCCATGTCGTCGACGCGCGCACGCAGTTCGTCGACGGTACCGGTGAAGGTCAGCGCGGAGACGGTTTCCCTCGGAATGAGCCGGTCGTCGTGTTCGGACACCTCCATCAGGTGTCCCTTGTGGAGGGAGAGGTGCCGTTCCTCCTCCGAAAGCGACGAGATCATCTCGCCCCATTCCTTGCCGCCCGGCAGCGTGTTCAGGTCGAGACCGGCCTCGTAGTAGAGGTGGTAGATGACGACGGCGGCGTGACCGGCCGCGGCCCACACCCTGTCGGAGGTCGCCGACTCGCCATCGTCGAGCACGGTACCCATCGCCCACCGCGCCGAGTTCTGCCAGCCCTCACCGGGTTCGGTGTTGACGGTGAGCACACCGTCGGCGTGTTCCTTGGCCACGGCGAAGCCCTTGGGGCCTTCGGTCGCCATGTACACGTCGAATTCGACCGGAAGCTTCGGCAGGTAGCCGCTCGCGTGCATGAGCCGCATGGTCTTGCCCTCCCACTGCACGGGCTCACCGCGCAGCAGGGTCTTGAGCGCGGTGACGTACTCGGCGACGTCGGCCCACTTCATCGGTTTGTGCCCGAGCGCGCGCAGGCCGGTGAAGCCGGTGCCGACCCCGAGGGTGAACCTGCCGGGCGCGATCGATTCGATGGTCGCGATGGCCGATGCGGTCACCACGAGGTGGCGCAGTTTCGGTACGGCGACACCGGTGGCGAGCCCGATGCGTTCCGTGCGGTCGGCCGCGCGGGCCAGCGCGCTCCAGGCGTCGAGGCACAGCGCGGGCGAGTCGTAGACCCAGGCGCGGTGGTAGCCGAGCCGTTCGGCGAGCGCGATGTGGTCGGGTGTCTCCGCGCCGGTGTAGAACGCGCAGGAGATCTTCGGGGTGCCCATGTCTCATGTCCTTTCGTGGGTGTGCTCACCGGTTCGGGTGAGCCGGGCGATGTCGCCTTGGGACAGTCCCCAGGCCGCGAGCGCCGTTCCGTCATCGGAACCGGGTTCGGCGGGTGGCGTGGGCACGGCGGCGGGGGTTCTGCTGAACCGGGGTGCGGGGGCAGGCTGGAGTTTGCCGTCGATCTCGACGAACGTGCCCCTCGCGAGGTTGTGCGGATGGGACGGAGCGTCGTCGAGGCCGTACACGGCGGTGACACACGCCTGTTCGTTCTCGAAGAGGCCGGCCCACTCGTCGGTAGGGCGGGACCGGAATATCTCGCCGAGCTTTTTCTTCAGTTCGGGCCACCGGGCCCGCTCCCACTGTGGGTAGTCGGCGGGATCGAGTTCGAGCAGTCGCAGGAGTTCGGCGTAGAACTGGGGTTCGAGCGCTCCGACGGCGACGTGGCCGCCGTCGGAGGCCGGGTAGACCTCGTAAAAATGGGCTCCGCTGTCGAGCGTGTTGGTACCTGGTTCGCCGTCCCACTCGCCCGCGTCGCGCAGCGCGTGGAAGATCGTGGTCAGCAACGCCGTTCCCTCGACCATCGCGGCGTCGACAACCTGACCTTTGCCCGAACGCCGGGCCTCGACGAGCCCGCAGAGCACTCCGAAGGCCAGTAGCATCCCGCCGCCGCCGAAGTCGCCAACCAGGCTGAGCGGGAAGAGCGGAGTCTCCCCTTGGCGCCGGATCGCGCCGAGGGCTCCCGCCACCGCGATGTAGTTGATGTCGTGACCGGCGACCGTGGAGAGCGGGCCGGTCTGGCCGTATCCCGTCGCCCTGCCGTACACGAGCGCGGGGTTGCTCGCCAGCAGCCGGTCGGGTCCGAGGCCGAGGCGTTCGAGTACTCCGGGACGGAAGCCCTCCAGCAGGATGTCGGCTGTCTCGGTGAGGCGGAGGGCGAGTTCCGTACCCTCGGCCGTTCCGAGATCGCAGGCGACGGAGGGGCGCCCTCTGTGCAGGTGATTCCATGCGCCAGCGCCCGCGTCGGAAGCGACGCGGCGTTCAAGCCGGATTACCTGTGCACCCATGTCGGCGAGCAGCATCGCCGCGAAGGGCGCCGGTCCCATCCCGGCGAGTTCGACGACCTTGACCCCGGCCAGCGGGCCATTACCGGCCATGTTTCCACCAGCTCATGCCGAGTTCCGGCGGAGCGGGCGAGGGAACGGTCGTGGTGCGCACGTGCCGCAGCCTTTCGTCAGGGCGCTCCGCAGAGCGCGAATGCCAGCACGAACGGTTCGTCGCCTTCGTTGAACCACGCGTGCGGGTTGCCGTTCTGGATGAGGCAGTCACCCTGGTTGAGGCGGACCTCGACGTCGTCGAAGCGGAGTACGCCGTTGCCGGAGAGCACGACGATGTAGTCGACGGTCCGCGTCTCGTGTGCTCCCGGCTTGTCGGGGAACGCGAAGGTCGCGGCGGCGCCGGGAAGGCGCTCCTCCATTTCCGCCGCGGCCGCGGCGAGGTCGGCGCCTGGCTCCGGGATGTAGGTGATGCCGGGCGGCACCGTGAGGAACCCGAACCGGACGCCGGGGTGCGGGGGAAAGAACGTCGCCTTCGGGTCGCCTTCGGAGGCGTCTCCGACCGGGACCGCGACCGAGTCCAGTTCCCAGACCCGGTGGATTTCGACGCCGGGAAGCAGTGTGGCCGTTGTCGGCTCGATCGTCCCGTCGTCGAGCACCTTCGTGGTGCCTTCGCTGTCGTTACCCATGACAACCCTGCGGACCTTCATGTGTGCTTCTCGCTTCCCGAATGTGAACGGTATGTCTGAATCGGCGACGTTACGTCATTGACCGTTAACCAACATCGCTATGCCAATTGACCGGAAGTATGGCTACAGAGGCGACAACTCGTCAAGTAAGTACATGGACGTTCATCTGTTAGTCTCCGGGCGTGTCGCTGAATGGGGAATCAAAGGGGAACGAAAGCCGGTCGATCAGGGCCCGTCGGCCGAGTGACCGGCGTGAGCAGATCTCCGCGAACGCGCGCGAACTGTTCGTCGAGCGCGGGTTCCATTCGGTTCGGATGAGCGACATCGCCGAGGTCACCGGGATCACCTCGCGCGCCTTGTACCGGCACTACGCGAACAAGCAGGCGCTGCTGTCGCACGTGCTGTTCGAAGCGCAGGGCGCCTTCCTGGCCGCGCTGCCGGAGTACCCGGCCGACGCCGATCCCGGCGCCCTGCCCGCGACGCTGCACGACATGGCGAGTGCGTCGCTGGCCGAACGGGACATGGCGCGACTGTGGAGGAGGGAAGCGCGGCACATCGAAGCCGAAGGCCTGCGCGTGCTTCGCGGAAGGCTGAACGACCTCGTGTCGCGGCTCGCGAACGTGATCCGCGCGCGGCATCCCGCCCTTGCCGAGGTCGAGGTATTCGTGCGCGCGTGGGCGGTCATCGCCATCGTCAACAGCCACGAGGAGTCGGCTGGGCTGTTCGATCAGGAACAGACCGCGAGGCTGCTCGGCGCCGCCGCGCTCGCCGCCGTCGACGCCGAGCAGGCAGAGCAGGCCGAGGGGACCGCCGGCGACCCACCAGAGTCAGGACGGCGTTGGGGGTCCGTTTCGCGCAGGGAACAACTGCTCGCCATCGCGGCAGGCACATTCCGGCGCAGCGGTTTCGACGGCGCGAGCGTCGACGGCATCGCGATGGAGGCCGGTATCGCCGGTCCAGCCATCTACCGCTATTTCGAGAGCAAAACCGACATGCTCGTCGCGATCGCGGACCGGTTCCGCGAATGGGTTTCGCTGGAAACCATCAGGGCATTGCGCGCGGCCACCAGTGACACCGACGCGCTCGGCGGTCTCATCGGGGGCTACGTCAAGATCGCGGCCGAGGCCGAGGACCTGCTTTCGGTCACCGTCACCGAGGCGCACCACCTTCCCTCCGACGCGGCCGAACGGCTCGCGAGGGCGAGAACGGAGCGCTCGCAGGAGTGGGCGCATTGGGCGCGTGCCATTCGCCAGGACCGTTCGGAGGCGGCGACCCAGCTTCTCGTCAACACGGCGCAGGTGGTGGTCGACGACCTCGTCCGCACACCCCGGGTCGTACACGCCGAGGGTGCGGCCGAGGCGTTGACGAGCGTCGCGACCGCGGTGCTGCGGGACACCGATACCCGGCCACCCCGCTGAGCCGCGTCGCCTCCGGTCGCGGCGACGCGGCCGGTGCTCTCTAGCCCTGCCCGCCGACCGAGGCGACGACCGACCGCACCAGGTCGAGATCTTCCGGTCGCGGCGTGGTGAACTGAGCGACGCTGTCGGCGTAGTGGGCGAAGATCTCCACGATCTCGTCGCCGACGTTGACCCTCGCGTGCAGCGGTCCCTGTCCTTCCGGTGTTTGCGCGACCTCGACGAGAGCGCCATCGCCGATGTCCTCGTTGATCAGCTCCGGTTTCGTGGCCATCTTCGCGACCTGGTCCTCGTTCGTCACGTGGATGATCCCGAGGCTCGCCGGTCCGTTGCTGAGGTCGCAGGTGGCCCCGCCCGCATTCGATTCGAGCGTTCGCGACATGACCAGTTCGTCGCCGAGTACCCGCGCGGCGAGGTCGAGATCGATTTCCGCGCAGACACCTTCCGGTTGCCCTTCCGGGATCGCCACGTCGCCGGGAAGTTCCTCGATCGCCGACCTGACGATCGTGCCGAGCGCGGTGCCGTTCGCTTCCGGCATGGCTCCGCCGCCGGACTGGTCGTACTGGTAGCGCAGGTGCAGTCCGATGTCACCGACGATGGTCCTGAGTTCGATGAACGCGGTGGGGGAACCGTCGACTTCGAAGGCGACGACCTTCGTCGCGTCGCCGATGCTGTCGATCTCGGCCACCTCGTGCTTGTCGAACGGTGCGAAGAACCGCTCGGCGTCGGTGCCGGTGACCGTGCTCAACGTCATCCCGTTCAAGCCGGGAACGTCTTGCGGGTGGTACTGGCACAGCGCGCGGGTACTTCCGTCGTCTTGCAAGCGCGCCTCGCGAGACGTGATGTACATCGTGTCGACCCCGATCGCTTGGGCGATCGCCTCGGTTTCGACGAGAGCGCACTCGTCGAAACCGTTCTCCACTTCGTCCGGTGCGGACGGTGTGGATGGTTCGTTTTGCCCATTCGCTTGCTGGACGGGCTTTCCCGCGACGTCTTCGCCGCAGCCCGACATCGTCAACAAGGCCGCCGTTCCCAGCGCGGCGACCGCGAGTTTCGTACGTTCCCCCATGGTGTCCCCTCCGTCCTCAGGGCCGGTCCACGCCGACGCTCGGCATCTCGATGTCCGGCAGGTCCGGCAGGTCGGGAAGCGACGGCGGCGTGAGGGGAGCGGGGGGAATAGGTGGCTGCTCGTTGTCACAGGCCGAGATGGCGAAGACGGCGGCGGCTGCGCCGAGTGTCGCGACGGTCCTGCGAATCCGGCTACGACCTTGCTTGCTGGGTGTCATCGTTGTTCTCCCGCAAAGGTTCGGAAACTGGTTCACTCCCGTCGCCGCCTTCGCGGCACGAGGCATGCGCGGCCCCCTCGACGGCGCATGCCGCACCCAGGACGCTAAGCCCGCGATGGCGGGCGTGTTGTCGGGTGATCACCTGACAACACACCTGCCTGCCGGCGCGGGAGTCTGACCTCAGAGTGGCGGCTGGGCTTTTACCGGCCTTTCATCACCAGGAAAGTGCCGGTCTTGGCACCGGTTCCCGGGGGGGGGGGGAAACATGGAGTTCCGTGTTCTCGGTTCCATGACGGTGACCGAGGGCGGCAGGAGCGAGGAGGTGACCGGACGGCTGCGGCGGGTTCTGCTCGGCGTGCTGCTCGCGAGGGCGAATCGGCCCGTGCGGGCTGCCCTGCTCGCGGGCGCGCTGTGGGGTGAGGCACCGGAGCCAGGCGCCGGGCGGAAACTGCACCTGCACATTCACCGCCTGCGGGGAATGCTCGACGAGCCGGGAAGGCTGTCGTCGGTCGAGGCCGGATATCGATTGCGGGTCGCGACAGGCGAAACCGACGCCGACCGGTTCGAGGCACTTGTCGAGGAGGCGCGGCGGCTGGAACCGAAGCGGGCGATCGAGCCGCTGCGGGCGGCGCTGGCGCTGTGGAGGGGGGAACCGTTCGCCGGTATCGAGGTGCCGGAGCTGGCCGACTGGTCGCTGCGGCTCGCCGAGCGGCGGCTCGTCGCACTGGAAGCCTTGTACGAAGCCGAGTTGGCGTGCGGCCTTCACGAAGCCGTCATCGGTGAGCTGAGCAGGCTGGCAGGGGAGCACGCCCTGCGGGAACGATTCCACGGTCTGCTGATGACCGCCTTGTCCAGGGCGGGAAGGCGAGCCGAAGCGCTGGATGTCTATCGCGCCGCCAGGGAGAAGCTGGTCACCGAGCTCGGTGTCGAACCGGGAGCCGAGCTGCGCGAGCTGCATCGGCGCGTGCTGGAGGGCGACCTCGGCCCTGCGGTCGCGGGCGGCGCGGTGCCCGCCCAGCTTCCCGCCGACGTGCCATGGTTCGTCGGAAGAGCGGCGGAACTGGCCGAACTCGGCAGCTCCCCGGAGGGGGGAGTCGCGCCGGTGCTCGCGGTGGTCGGCACGGCGGGGGCTGGAAAGACCGCGCTCGCCGTGAGGTGGGCACACGCCGTCAGGGACCGGTTCCCCGACGGAGAGTTGTACGTGGACCTGCGTGGCTTCGGTCCAGGCGAACCGGTTTCGCCTGCCGACGCGCTCGCCGGGTTCCTGAGGGCACTCGGCGTCGAAAGGGCAGCGATCCCTGACGAGCTCGCGGAGCGCGCGGCCCTCTTCCGCAGCCTTGCCGACAAGCGCAGGATGCTCGTGCTGCTGGACAACGCCCACGGCTCCGGCCAGGTTCGCCCGCTGCTTCCGGCTGGGGCGGCCACCCGCACGCTGATCACCAGCAGGGACTCCCTTGGCGGGCTCGTCGCGAGGGAGGGAGCCCACCGGATCGGACTCGACCGGTTGCCGGTGCCCGACGCGCGGAGACTGTTGCGCGTGCTGCTCGGCAATCGTGCCGATGCCGAGCCGGGAGCGGTGCGGACGCTGGTGGGGCTGTGCGCGCGGCTGCCGTCGGCGTTGCGGGTCGCCGCGGAACTGATCCACGGGCGTTCAACGCGGGGCGTCGGGGACCTGGTCGACGAGCTGGCGAAGGGAAACGTGCTCGACCTGCTGGACGCGCATGGCGATCAGGACACCGCGTTTCGCACCGTGTTCTCGTGGTCCTACCGGCGGCTCGATCCCGTGGCCGCGCGTGTGTTCCGGCTGCTCGGCCGGTACCGGGAGGCCGACGAGTACGAGGTGGCCGCGACGGCCGGGATGAGCGTGAGCGCGGCCGGTCGGGTGCTCACCGTGCTGGTCCGCGCCCACCTCGTCGACCAGACGCCGAACGGGGGATATCGGCTGCACGAGCTGCTGCGCGCCTACGCGGCCGAGCTGGGGGAGGCCGACCTGGACGCCGAGGCGTCCGGCTCGCTACGGGCGTTCGACCTCGTCGCCCCGTGAGGCGGCCTCACACGAGGCCACTGCGGTGGGCGATGACGACGAGCTGCGCACGGTCGCGCGCGGCGAGCTTGTGCAGGAGCCTGCTGACGTACGTGCGCGCCGTCGCGGGGCTGATGTAGAGCCGTTCGGCGATCTCCGCGTTGTTCAGCCCTTTGCCCACCTCGGCCAGTACCTCGATCTCCCTTGGGGCAAGGTGGCTGATGCTCTCGGTGTCCGCGGCGGGGCGCGCGCTCGCCGCGCGCATGACGGTCGCCGTCACCTCGGGGGAGAGCACCGCTTTGCCGGAGGCCACGGCGCGGATCGCCTCCCTGAGGTCGTCCGGCGCGACATCCTTGAGCACATAGCCCGCCGCTCCCGCGCGCAGTGCCTCGATGACGGTGTGATCCTCGGCGAAGGTCGTCAGCACGAGCACCGAGGTGCCGGACAGCGCGGGGTCCTGCCTGATGAGCTGGGTCGCGGTGATCCCGTCGACCCCCGGCATCCTGATGTCCATCAGCACCACGTCCGGCAGGGTCGCCCTCGCGCGGGAGATCGCGGCCCCACCCTGATCCGCCTCGGCGACGATTTCGATGTCGCCGTCGTGCTCGGCGAGCGCTTTCAACCCGCTGCGCAGCAGTATCTCGTCCTCGGCGATCAGGACGCGGATCATGGGCTCTCCTCGGTCGGCAGCTCCGCGGTCACGGTGACCCCGGTAGGTTGGGACTCGACGGTGACGGTGCCGCCGACCAGCGCGGCGCGCTCCCGCATGCCGGTCATGCCGCGACCGTCCTCACCCGCCTCGCCGAGACCGGTGCCGTTGTCGGCCACGCGCAGGCGCAGCGTTCCCGCCTCGGCCGTCACCGTGATGCTCGCGCGGGTCGCGTGCGCGTGCCTGAGCACGTTGGTCACGGCTTCCTGGACGATCCGGAAAGCCGTTCCCGCGACCGGCTCGGGGACGTCGGCAGGGCCGGTCGTGATCGAGACGTCGACGTCGAGACCGGCCTGTCTCGCCGCCTCGGCCGTGTGCTCGATGCCTCGCAGCGTCACCGGGGCGTGCAAGGAGACGGCCTGGTCGGAGTGCAGCGCGGTGAGGGTGCGCCGCAGATCGGCGAGTGAGGACCCGGTGGCCGACACGACGTTGTCGAGCGCGCGCGCCACGGCCGCCTGGTCGGAGCCCAACGACTGCTGGGCCACTCGTGCCTGTACCGAGACGAGGGAAAGCGCGTGACCGACCGAGTCGTGCACGTCGCGGGCAAGGCGGAGCCGTTCGGCTTCCAGCTGCCTCGCCGCGCGTTCCTGCTGATGCTCGCGTTCCAGCAGCACCACGCGTCGTTGCTGGTCCCGAAGGTCGCGCCTGCTGCGGACAGTCAGCGCGAGCGCTATCGCGCAGCCGACGAGCGCGACGTTGGTGATCAGGTCGTAGGCCAATACCGTGCTCGGCTGCCGGTCGCCGACCCGGAAGTACAGCGAAACGCCCAGCAGCACCAGGCCCGCGACGGTGGCGACGACGACCCGGCCCCGTTCGGTCACGCTGTAGAACGCGCCCACGACGGGGACGGCCATCCCGATCGGCGGGAAGTCGAAGGCGTAGTAGCTGAACACGCCGAGAACGGACACGATCAGGACGGTGACCGGAACGATCCTGCGCAACAACAGCACCGCGCCGAACCCGGCGGCGAACAGATACGCGCCGTAATCGACGTCGAGTGTCCCCGCGGAGCCGATCGCGATGATGAGCGCGACCGCGATGGCTTGCCCAGCGGCGACGAGCACGGTGAGGACCCACGCGGGTATCTCGTCCTCCCGTGGTTCCGCCGTCGGCATCCTCGCTCCCTCGCTTCGTTTCTGATCCGCCGATTCTCCCATCAGACTCGTCCCGGTGTGTACGTCCACAAGCGACCCCGAAGGGTCGCTCTCCGCCGCAGGTCCTTCGCTGTGATTGACGAGTCGATGCGGCTGCCGGGGACGGGGCGAGAAATCTAGCGTCGAGGGATGAGTTCTGTTGCTTCGTTCCGCGGCCTGAACGTGCCTCTCGTGCTCGGTCTTTCCGCGCTTGCGCTGGTCCGGCCGCTCTTTTCGATCGTCGGCTGGAGTGACGTGCTCGGAACACCGGCGACCCCGCTGATCCTGACCGGGGGCATCACGCTGGTGTGGGTGCTCATCGTGGGGCTTTCCAAGGTGCGGGAACCGGTATGGACGCTGGTCGCGGCGGGGATCGGCTACGCGGTCATGGCCACGGCGCTCAGTGCCGTTCTTTCGCCGATCGCCAACGGCGAGCTGGAGGGGCCGCTGGCCAAACCGATGGCGATCATCCCGATGCTGCTCACCAACGCGCTGTGGGGGCTCGTCGCCGGTGGGCTCGCGCTACTGCTCCAGCGGGCCCGGGGCAACAGGCCGGAGTGAAAGCGCCGTGTTCGTCGTCTTGTGTCAATCTCGGTTGACGCCCTTCTGGGTGTCAAGCTAGGTTGACAGCATGACGCGAGACGATGGCAAGGAAGCCGTGACGATGGTCGAGGTCGGCGACTACGCGCTCCGCGTGCGGGTCGCCGGTGAAGGTCCGCCAGTGATCCTCGACTGTGGTGGCGCGGGGCAGGGCCTGGGTGCGTGGGGAACCGCCCTTGAGCAAGCATTGGCCGATCGGGCCACTGTGGTCACCTACGATCGCGCTGGGGTCGGCGGGTCCGGTGGCAGGCAAACGGGGGATGTCACCGCGATGGCCGACGATTTGCACCGGCTCGTGAACGCGATGGATCTGCCGTTGCCCGCGACGTTCGTCGGCTGGTCGTTCGGCGCGCTCGTCACCCAGGTCCATGCGGCAAGGTATCCGGACGACGTGGCAGGGCTGGTGTTCGTCGATCCGACGGTCGCGGGGACACCACCCGGTTTTGCCTTCGCCCAGCGCCTTTCCTTCGCGCTCGCGCCGAAACTGCTGCGCCTGCGGGCCGCCTTCGGAGGCGGAAACGCGCAGGCGCTGCGCGAACTGGCCGTCACGCTCGCCGGTATGCGGCAAGCCATGGCCGAGGCTGAGAAAGCGCGTGCCGAACCGGGCCTGCCGAGGGTGCCGATCCGCGTGATCACGGCGGGGAAACGCCCGAGGATGCCTCGGTCGCAGTTGGACTACCTGACCGCCGATCACCGCGCGCTGGCCGGAGAGGCCCCGCTGGGGCGGGTGGTGGTCGCCGAGAAGGCGAGTCATCAGGTCCCGTTCGAACAGCCGGAGCTCATCGCCGACGCCGTCGGCGAGCTGTTGCGCTCCACTCCACCCGAGGTGGCGGGCTAAGTTGTAGTGCCACCTCGGCACCGCTACCGAAGTGACGACATACCCGTGCCAACGACCTAGCATCGACCGATGGTGGTGCGACCGAGCGATGCGTTCGATTACGACGCCGAGCTGCGTCGGTACAACCAGCGATTCCGCGTCGCGGCGGGTGTCCGGCCGCGCGACAGGGTGCTTGACGTCGGCTGTGGCACCGGACAGGTGACGCGGGAAGCCGCACGGGTCGCAGTCGAAGGGAGCGCGCTCGGCGTCGACATATCCGAACGGATGCTCGACCAAGCACGGCTGCTCGGCGACGAGGACGTGCGCAACGTCGACTACCTGCTTGCCGACGCGCAGGTCCACCGGTTCCCTCCCTCGCGCTTCGACCTCTGCCTCAGCAGGTTCGGCGTGATGTTCTTCGCCGATCCGGTCGCCGCGTTCACCAACATCGCGCGTGCCCTTCGCCCCGGAGGGCGGCTCGTGCTGCTCATCTGGCAGGGCCGCGAACGCAACGAGTGGTCCACCGAGATTCATCGAGCGCTTGCCGGAACGGCGGCGCCATCCGTGCCGGCGCTGGGAAAGGACCCGTTCTCGCTCGCCGATCCGGCCACGACGGAAGGCATCCTCACCGCAGCCGGTTTCGAGCGGGTTCGCTTCGCCGACGTGCGCGAGCCGGTCTACTACGGGCCCGACCGCGCCGCCGCCCATTCCGCCGTGCTCAGCCTGTACGAACCGTCGTATCTGGTATCCACAATGGACACCGAAGCGGCTGAAATGGCGCACGATTGCCTCCGTGCCACGCTGGCAGCGCACGAGACCGGTGACGGCGTGTACTTCGACTCGCGGGCGTGGATCGTCTCGGCCTTTCGCGGGCGGTGACGCCCGGACGCCGAGCGTGTCCCGCGCGGCGTCCGGGATGTCGATACCGGGGCGGCTACTTCTTGACCCGGTAGCGCAGGTGTGTGACACCGGTGCCCTCGACCAGCGCGATGGGGCCTTCGAACTCCACCGGTGTCGTGGCGAGTTCGCCGAACAGCGTCTTCCCGCCGCCGAGGATGACCGGAACCAGTTCGACGCCGATCTCGTCGAGCAGTCCGGCCTCAAGGCACTGCCGGGCCATCTGCCCTCCGTTGACGACGACGTTCTTGTCCCCAGCCAGTTCTGTCGCCTTCGCCACCGCCGCTTCGATGCCGCCGGTGACGAAGACGAAGTTCTCGTCGTCCTCCGGACGGTCGGCTGGACGCTGATGGGTGAGCACGACCGTCGGCACATCCATCGGATGACGCCCTCCCCATGCGCTCGTCATGTCGTAGAGATACCGGCCGACGACCAGCGCGCCGGTGTCACCCCACTCCTGCTTGATCAGCCCGGCGCTCGCGGCCGAGGTACGGAACGACGGCACCCGGGGACTGGCCGACGGGATCTCCACGTCACCGTTGCCGTACCACTGGAACAGCAGGTCGAAGCCGCTTTCCTCCGGTCCGGCGAGATAGCCGTCCAGCGACATCGTGGCGCCAGTGGTGACCTTGCTCATCTCGTTGTCTCCTTCGTTGTCGACGGGTGTCGTTCAACGCGTCGTCCGGCAGGTCGCCTTTTCGACATCGGCTTCGAGATTTTTTCGAACAACCCGGTGAACTGCTGTCGTCGTCCTGGCGGGACGGGAGTCGTCAGGCATGCTTCGCTGCGCGCGGGTCCGGACCGGCCGGGGGCCGTGGCCGAACAGCGGCATGCCGCTGCCGAACGCGACCGGATTGCGCTTGAGTACAGGCGGTCGATCTCGTCGATCAGCAGTCTTGAGTACCGGTGCCGGGTCACCCTCCATCAGGAAGGTATCGAACCCGCCGTCCGGCGCCGTGATCTGTCCGTCGATCGAGACGACGATGTAGTAGACGAGTTCACCCACCGCTGGGATTGTGGAAGCTTCGTCAGCACGACACCATGCGAATCGGCGGGCAGACGTTGGACTCGGACATCGGGAAAACTGTCCACAGCGGACTATTTCGTTGCCGTGTAGACTGCCGTGCGGGGTTTCGATGTGACCTGCCGCCCGCGCCGTTTCAGGCATGGTGAACACATCGATGCGTGGTCACCATTCACCTTTCGAGGCACGGTGCCCCTTTCAGCAACGCGGGCACTGAGGGATCACGGCACCGGGACGGACAGGTGAATTCATGGACATGACCATCAAAGACGCCAAACGCGCCGCTCGGGTTCTGCGGGACGTCTCGATCACGTCAGGCTCGCTGAGCCTCACGCACAGCCAAGCGCTGGAAATCGTTGCCCGCCAAGCTGGATACCGGGACTGGAACACCATGTCCGCGGCACTCGACGGCGCGTCGCGGGTGGGGATCCGGAGGCCGGTTCCGGTGTTGCGCGTCCGCGACGAGGGCGTGATGCGTGACTTCTACGTCGATTACCTCGGGTTCGTATTCGAATGGGAACACCGGTTCGAAAGGGACGCGCCGCTGTACGCGCGGGTACGCAGGGACCAGATGGTCATCGACCTGTCCGAACATCACGGTGACGGGACGCCGGGCTCGGTGATCTGGGTTCCTGTCGACGATCTTCGCGGCCTGCACGGAGAACTGACCGGAAAGGCGTATCCGCGCATGCGCCCCGGCATCGACGAGCAGGCGCCCGGCGGTCCGACCATGGAGGTCATCGATCCGTACGCCAACGTCATCCGGTTTTGCGAGGTGACCGGCTGACGGGGGCCTTTCGTCGCCACGCGTAGGCCGGTAGCCGGAAAGCAGGTCCGGGAAACGACATCCGGGCCTGCTTTTCCCTGCCGTACCGGTCGTTCCCGGTGTGGCTCGCGCCGACAACTGACATCAGGAACGCAGGGAATGGTGGCCAGGCCACCCGCTTCCGATTTTCGTTCGACTCGACCTCGGTGAGTTCGGCATCATGAACGCCATGGATGATGCCGCGGCGTCCACCCCGGACACCCGAGCCCACTGGCTGGGGCCGCGCGTCGACGTCCTGCCGTTGTTCGCCCGACAGCACGATGCGTTTGTCGGCTTGCTGCGGGAGTTCACGGCCGAGGACTGGACCAGGCCCACCGTTTGCCCCGGCTGGACGGTCCACGACGTCGTCGCACACGTGCTGGCCGATCACGTCGGGCGGCTGTGTCGATCATGTACTGAGCCAGTCCCTCAACCGCTTCGCGAACCAGTCGGGTCGCTGCAGCGGGATGCCGTGTCCGCACCCACTGACGATCTCCAGTTCACTGCCCGGTAGTGCGTCGCTGAGCGATCGCGCTGACGACCGCATGAACCCGCGCTCGCGTTCTCCGGCGAGAATGAGTGCGGTGCCGGGAAAGCCGGCCCATTCCGGCGGCGCAGTGAATCGGATGTTCTCGCCGACGGCCGCGACGAGGCTCCGCTTTGAGATGAGCGCCGAGGTGCGGAGGTAGTCGTCCTTCAGGGATGCCGGTATGAACAGTTGCTTCGCCTGTAGTTTCGCGAACCATTCGTACTTCGCGAGCGGGGCGGTCGCGCCCAGCAGACCGAGCGTCAGCCCGGCCGCCCTCGTCGGTATGGCCTGCGCGCTGACGACCGCGACCCGGTCCACCAGGTCCGGGCGTTGGGTTGCGAGCAGAATCGCGAGTTGAGCGCCGAGTGAGAAACCGGCCACGGCGACCGGCTGGTCGGCTTCTTTCTCGATGATGGTGATCAGCTCTGTCAACGTGTGGTCGTGCGACACGTACGGTTCGCCGGAGCTTCGATCGTGTCCGGGAAGGTCCGGCACGATGAGGTGAAGCCCCGCCGGAAGAAGGTCCGTCGTCAGCCGCCACATCCATCCGGCCACGCCTCCGCCGTGCAGCAGCACGACGGGGCGTCCGTCTCGGTCGCCGGACAACTGCACGTACATGGTCGATGCCTCTGTTTCTTGCCGCTCGGCGTCGGAACTTCGCGGTGGTTACGAGCGGCGGCGCGGTTTCTTGCGTCGGTTGTTGTGGGAGGGGCGGGAACCCGGCTGTCGTTTCTTGCCGGTTGTGGTCCTGGCTTTCCGGTTGGCTTCCGGCTTCTTGGCTTTTTCCGATGTCGATGCCGGGGTACGTCCGCGAGTGCTGTTGGGGGTCCGGCCGCGAACGATGCCGATGAAGGTCTCGATCAAGTCAGTGGTGTCGTCTTCGAGCCAGGACAGTGCGACACGAGACTCGGGGGCCTCCGTGAGGGGCCGATAGGTGAGGTCCTTGCGGTGGTGCAGCCTGGCAAGTGATTGCGGGACGACGAGCAGCCCGATCCCCGCCGCCACCAGTTCGATGGCACCGGCCGTCGTGGCTGGCCGCATGATCGCGGGCTGACCTGGCTGCTGTTCCCAATCGAGCGTGTCGTCAAGAGGATGGAGCACGATCTCATCGGCCAGCTCTTCGGTCGAGATCACGTCGGCCGCCGCCACGAGATGGTCTTTGGGAGCAACGACGACGGTCGTCTCGGTGTAAAGGGGTATCGCGTGCAAGCCGCTGAGGTCGATGAAGGAACGCAGCAGGACCGCGTCCACGCGGCGATCTCGGACCGCCTCAGCGGCGTCGGCGGCCGACACCTGGACAAGCGTCAGGGGTACTTCGGGCATGCGTTCGTTCCAGATCCGCACCCATTTGGCCGGAGTGACCCCTGGGACGTAGCCGAGTGTGAACGATGGAGGCTCGTCTGCGCTGGGCACGTGTCCAGATTACCGGGCGTGATCGGCATGAGCGCACATGCTCGTTACCCTTGATGTCATGACGTCGCACAAGACTCCCCAGACGATGAAGCCCGTGACCGCGGCAAAGAAGCTGGGTGTGTATCTCGAAGCCACTCCTGCCCAGTTCCGGGCCGGTGTCGTCTCGCGCGACGAGCTGAATGCGCTCCAGGCGGATCCGCCAGAGTGGTTGCGGGACCTACGTCGCAACGGCCCGCACCCGCGCCCGGTCATCGCCGCGAAGCTGGGTATTTCCATCGGCGGTCTCGCCCGTGGCGGAATCACCGACCCCCTCACCACCGAACAGGTGGAGGCGTTGAAGGCGGAGAGCCCCGAATGGTTGCGGCGCGAGCGCGCCACTCAGGCCGAGGTGCGCAAAGAGGCAGCACGGCTCAAGGCCCGCGAGCGTTCCTGACGGCTGGCGCCTGTGCGCGGGGCGGTGTCCGAGCGTGTTCGCATGCGGGCACAGCGTAGCGTGCCGAGTATTTCGGGTGTCCGTAACGCGGAACCTCCGGGGGCATTTCTGGTTACGGCGGTAACGTCGCGCGAACACTTCGTGAATTCGAATGCACGCTCCGTATCGTTACCTGCTTGAAACCCCATTCCGGAATGCGCTCCATAACTTCCACGGTGCGCTCCGGCAACCCCGGGGTTCGTGAACATGATCACATTTTAAATGATAATCCATGGGCTAACGTTTGCGCTGTGGAACGGATATGGTCGGGAATGAGACCAGATCGCAAATGAAGTCCGGTTCGCCGGCTCTTGTTTGGTCGATTTGCGAACGACTATTTAAATCTGTCCTGAATTCGAGATTCGTGCTCGAAGATGTGCGGTGAGTCGAAATCCTGTGCAGGTCGAGTATCGAGGTCCTCAATTGCGCGGAAGTAGTAACCCGTGGAAAGGCTGCTCAACGTGGCAAATAATCGCAGAAATTTCCTGAGGACCAGCGCCTCGCTAGCCGCAATCTCCGCCGTTGGTCTCGGCGCGAATGGGGCCACGGCATCCGCTGAGACGGCAAGCAACGGCACTCCTCCACGTGGCCCGATTCGGGCCGTCAAGTGGCCCGTACTCGAAGGCCCCAACACTCCTAAGCTGTGTCAATGGTTCTCCCGAACGCCAACCGAGGAGACGGTGCGCCGTTGGCGTCAAGCGGGAGTCGACCACGCCCTTGTCACGAACCCGCTGCCGCTGCCGTGGACCGCCGCGGACCTGCGTGCCGACGTGAAACGGCTTGAAAAAATGGGAATGGGACTGCTGGGCGTCCTGTTCAGTGCTCCCGAAAGCGCGGTCCTCGGCCTCCCCGGGCGTGACGAGAAAATCAATGAGGTAAAACAATCGATTCGTGCCGCAGGGCGTGCTGGTATTCCTGTCGTGGAGTACAACTGGTACGTCCACCGGCTCAGCGAGGGGTACCACGAAGTAATCGGGCGTGGTGGCGCCGGTTACACGGGATTTGACTACGAGCTCGATGTCGACGGGGTTCCGGTCAAGGACTTGCCTCGGCCCGAAGGTGTCGAAGCCTATACTCGCGAACAACTCTGGGACAATCTCGAATATTTCTTGCGTGCGGTGGTTCCGGTCGCGGAAGCCGCTGGCGTCCGTTTGGCTGTTCACCCGAACGATCCGCCTGCGCCGATTAGCCGTGGTAACCCGCAAATATTGGCGACGTTCGACGACTGGAAACGACTTGTCAATTCGGTTCCGAGTCCATCGAATGGTATGACCGTGGACCCAGGTGTCACGACCGAGATCGGTGAGGACCCGCTTGAAGTCGTTCGGTACATGGGTAAGCGCGACTGCATCAACCACGTACATTTTCGTAATGTCTTGGTCGAAAAGCCCTACGTCAAGTACGCGGAAGTCTTTCCGGACAACGGCCAAGTGGACATGTTCGCCTTCATGCGCGAATTGGTTCGACACGACTATCGGTACGGAATCCTCGCCGAGCACCCGCGGGCGCTTGATTACGACCGCAAGCACGACGAAATCGGCGGCCAGTACGCCGACGTCGGCGGTGGTGGACATGCCGGAGAGTTGTATGACACCGGCTACTGCCGAGCATTGATGCAGGCCGCGTTGATCACGGAGGGCAAGGTCCCGAGGAGGTAGCTCGCGTCGTCCTGGTCGGCCGGGCTCGATCCGGTCGACCAGGGGCCGAGCGCGGTAGCTCTTCGAGGCCGGCGTGACTTCGGTGGAGCGGCACAACATTCGGGGATTGGTTCACCGAGTGACCTGGTTGGGCACTCGGGTCGCGGTTCTGTCGGTTCTCGGCCCGGCCAAGATGAAACCGAGTCCTCAAAACAAACCACTCCGGGTCTCTGACCTGGAATGAGGGTGCGCCATCAGGGACTCGAACCCCGACCCGCTGGTTCAGAGTCCGAAACCCGGCCGTGCCGGATGGTGTCGAGTGATGCCGAGACTCTTCCGGCCGCTGGACGGCGGAGCCGCCTGACCGTTGATGTCGACGAGTGTCACCTCTGTCGTCCTGTCCGAGCCCTCTCGGGCTCCCTCGGCCTCGCAAGTGCCAAGTTCGGGTCTGTCAGACCCACCGTTCATCTGACCCCACGCGCTTGAGGACGTGACACCGGCCGTCCGGCAGGCTTTCCACTGTGGACAAACGGGGACCCCTTGTGAGTCGCGTCATGGCGAGGTAGGTTAAATACACCAAACGATTGGTAGGTATGATGGGAGCGTAGCCTTGGCCAAGCTCAACTTCGCGGACGGATCCGACGTCCGCCGGACGTTCTGTACCTTGTGCCCGCAGCACTGCGGCATGCTGTTCCACGTCGATGGCGAGGGACATCCGCAGGCGTTCGACGGGGACCGCGAGAACCCGGTGGCCAACGGCAAACTCTGCATCAAGGGCACAACGGCGATCGAGATCCACCAGCATGACGACCGGCTGAACTTCCCGCTCAAGCGCGTTGGCAAGCGCGGCGAGGGCAAATGGGAGCGGATTTCCTGGGAACAGGCGATGGACGAGATCGCCGAGAAGCTGCGCGAGCTGCGGGAGAAGGACGGCCCGGAGTCCGTGGCCACTCTCGGTGGCACGCACAAGACCCCCGGTGACTGGGCCAGCTGGCGCTGGGCCGCCGACTTCGGCACCCCCAACTTCGTCAGCCAGGGCCGCAACTGCGGTGTCAGCGAGTACATCGCCGAGATCTCGGTCTACGGCTGGGACACCGTGTACCAGAGCTACTACCCCGGCAAGACCAAGTGCATCGTCATCTGGGGCTCCAACCCCGCGGAGTCCTCGCCGCCGTCGTTCGAACGGCTGCGCCAGTGCCAGGCGGCTGGCGCCAAGCTCATCGTCGTCGACCCGCGCCGCACCAAAACGGCGCAGCGCGCGGACCTCCACCTTCCGGTCCGCCCGAGGACCGACGGTGCCCTCGCGCTCGGCATGATCCACGTGATGATCCGGGACGGCATCTACGACAAGGAGTTCGTCGAGCAGTGGTGCACCGGCTTCGACGAGGTCGAGGCCGAGGCCGCGAAGTGGACTCCCGAACGTACCGAGGAGATCACCGGCGTTCCAGCCGACGACGTCGTGACGGCGGCCCACATGTACGCCACGCTGGGGCCCGCGCGCCTGTCGTTCGGGGTCGCGGCGACGCAACTCGGCGAGGGTGCCTCCCGTTCCGCGGTGCTGGGAAGGTCCATCCTGCGGGCGATCTCCGGCAACCTGGACCGGCCGGGCGGTGAGCCGCTCGGCAACCCCTACGACCCGGACACGTTCTCCTGGCTTCCCAACATCAACTTCGAGAAGCTGGTCGATCATCCGTTGCGCACCAGGGAAAGCGTCAACGCGCACGAGAACCCGATCACCTCGATCACCGGATACCAGGCGTTCCGGGACGCCACCGCGAAGGTCTACCCGCAGGGCCACACCGGCACCGCCTACGTCCTCTTCGCCAGCCAGCCCGCGATATACCGCGCCGTCACCAGGCAGGATCCCTATCCGGTGAAGGCGATCCTCGTGCAGTGCGGGGAACCGCTGCTGTCCATGGGCGCGGGCAGGGACGCGTACGAGGCGTTCACGAGCGACAACCTGGAACTGCTCGTCACGATGGACATGTGGATGACGCCGACGGCGCAGCTGTCCGACTACGTGCTGCCCGCCGCCGACTTCATGGAGCGCGCCGACCTGTCCGCCCACTGGGGCATCGGCAACTTCTTCGTGGTGGGACAGCAGGTTTCCACGCCCCTCGGCGAGCGCAGGAACGACTACGACCTCTGGGCCGAACTGGGCCGCAGGCTCTCCGACGACCCCGGCTACTGGCCGGAGACCGTCGAGGGGATGTTCGACCGTTTCCTCGAACCGTCGGGGAAGTCCTATCGTGAGTGGGCCGACGGCGAGGTCAACCACCGCTTCATCAAACCGGTGTTCTACAAGTACCGGGAACGCGGATTCGCCACTCCCTCGGGAAAGGTCGAGCTGGTGCCGAGTTTGTTCGAGCGATTCGGGATCGAGGCGCGACCGGTCTACACCGGGCCGCCGTACTCGATTCCGGACGCGCCGGAGGAGGAGTACCCGTTGCAGATGATCCCCGGCAGCAGGGTCCGTGAGCTCACGGCGTCGAACCTGCGCCAGAGCGCGCGGCTGCGCCGGATCCACCCCGAACCGCTGTGCGACGTCCATCCGGACACGGCAGCGAAGTACGGGGTCGCCGATGGCGAGTGGATGATCATCGAACGGCCGGAGGGCGCGATCCGGCAGCGAGCCCGGTTCGACGAATCCCTGCGGCGGGACACGGTGAATCCGGACGGCTACTGGTGGAATCCCGATGAGCGGCAGTACGAACCGCACCTGTCCGGCGTCTGGGTTTCCAACGCGAATGCCATTACCCCCGGCGCTCCCGAGTTGTCGAGTTTCGCCGGCGACCAGCCGTTGCGGGGCGCGCGGTGCCGGATCCGTGCCGGTGACGCACCCGAGGCGCCCGCGCGTGACGCGCCGGTGTCGGTGCCGGTGTGATGACCGAGGACGCGTTCGGAGGACGGCGGGGCGGTTGCCTCGTCGTCGGCGGCAGCGGCGCGATCGGCAGGGCGGTGGCGACACGGCTCGCCGGGCTCGGCGCCGACGTCACGGTGACCTACGCTGGCAACGCCTCAGCCGCGACGGAGACCGCCGCGCTCGTGAAGGAAACGGGCAGGGACGGGGTCGCGGTAGGGCTCGATCTCGGTGACACCGAACAGGTTCGGAGTGTGGTGGGGGAGGCGGTCAGACGGCACGGCGGGCTTCACACCGTGGTGCTGGCTGCCTCGCCGACCAACTACCAGGCATGGGCGAGCACGCTTGCCCCCGAGCAGTACAACGAGCAGCTGCGGATCGACGCGGGCGGCACGTTCGCGGTGATCAGTGCCGCGTTGCCCGCGCTGCGGGAGTCACGCGGTTCGGTGGTCGTGGTCGCCACTGTCGCGAATAGACGGTTTGTCTTGCGCGACGTGCTCTCGAGCGGGCCGAAGGCGGCCAACGAGGCGGTGGTGAAGGCGGTGGCGGCCGAGGAAGGGCGTTACGGCGTCCGCGCCAACGCCGTCGGCGTGGGCATTCTCGACGAGGGAATGACCCAGGCTCTGATGGCGAGTGGCGACATCCGCCCCGAGCATCTGGAGACCGCGCGGAGCCGGATCCCGCTGGCCGCGTTCGGCAAGGCCGCCGACATCGCGGCCGCGGTGTGTTTCCTGGCCTGCGACGACGCCCGCTACGTCACCGGGCAGTGGATTGACGTCGACGGCGGCTATTCGCTCTGAGTTTTAGTCCACAAAGGACTTCAACGTCATGTCGATTGTGTGACGCGAGTCACGATTTCCCCTAACGAGTGTGCTTGACACCACAACCCCTGTTGGCGTTAATTGACCAACCGGTTGGTGGAATTCTGTCGGCCGACGCCGGACACGAGCTACGCACATCCAGAGGAGGCGCAATGACGCGCACCAGGACCAGCCGGATCTCCCGGCTCCTCGCCGGTCTCGTCGCGGTCGTGATGGCGACGAGCGCCTGCGCTGGCATCGCGTCCAACGCGGGCGGGCCGGTCCAGCTGCGGGCCGCGCAGGTGCTGCCGCCGGGTGGCTCGCAGTCCGATCTCATCCAGTGGTTCATGGACGAGCTGGAGAAGCGTACGGACGGGAAGGTGCGCACCGAGGTCACCTTCGGCGGCGGCCTCCTCTCGGGCACGGACACGCTGCCGGGGCTCAAGCAGGGCCGCGCGGAGGCGGGCAACGTGATTCCCGCCTACTTTCCAGCGGAACTCCCGCTCAACAACATCAACATGGTGCCGATCGCGCACGCTGACCAGGCCGCGCGCCTGCGGGCGCTCCAGGATCTCGCGGACAACGTCGAGGCCTTCCGCGACGAACTCGCGCGACAGGACCTCGAACTGATCGGGTTCCTGCCGAACAACGCCTCCGCGGTCGCGTTCAACTCCCCGGTGAAGTCACTGTCCGATGTGGCCGGTCTCAAGATCCGGATTCCCGCGCGGCCGTCGTCGGTGGTGTGGCAGGAACTCGGCGCGGAGCCGACCTTCCAGGCCTCGGAAGAGGTGTACGAGTCCGTGGAACGCGGCATCGTCGACGGTGTCACGTATCCGATGGACACCCAGGTCGCCAACGGCATCACCGACGTGGCGAAGTACATGGCGCCCGACGTCGGCGAGAACGGTGGCGCGATCTTCGCGATCAGCAAGCTCGCCTACGACCGGTTGTCCGGCGACGTGAAGGACACGATCGAGGAACTCAAAGGTGAGTGGTACGCCAAGTCGGACCAGCTGATGACCAAGTACGACCGGCAGGCCTGCGAGAAGTTCCTCGACTCCGGCGGCACGATCGTGCGCTGGAGCGAGGCCGACGAGGCCAGGATCGCTGACGCGACCCAGCGGCTCGCGCCAGGGGTGTGGAAGGACGAGGCGGCGACGTCCGTCGACCCCGGTGACGTCGAGAAGGTCTGGCGCGCCTACACCGACTCCTTGCGCGAGCACACCGGCGCCTCCTCCTACACCGAGGGCCTCACGACCTGCGGCCGAAACTGACCATACGTCCACTGTGGATGTCCGGGTCGACGAAAGGGCCTGTGTCCCATGGGAACCACTGAGCTTTTCCTGGTGGTCATCGCGATTCTCGCGGCGTGCCTGTTCTCGGGTATGCGCATCGCGCTGGCACTCACCTTCGCCGGGTTCGCCGGCTACTACCTGATCAGCGGCCCGGACGTGGGGATGGCGACGCTGGGCGCGCTGCCGATCAGCAGCGCCTCGAAGTTCACGCTGCTGGTCATCCCGATGTTCGTGTTGCTGGGCAACGCGGCCGAGCGGGCGAACCTGGCCGAGGGCGCCTATCGTGTGCTGGGCTGGTTCCTCCGCAGCCTCCCCGGTGGTCTCGCGGTCGCCACCCTCACGGCGTGCGCCTGTTTCGCCGCGGTCAGCGGTTCGAGTATCGCCACCGTGGTGTCGATCGGGAACCTCGCGATCACCGAGATGCGCAAGGCCGGGTACGCCATGCACGTGGCCGCCGGTGTGGTCGGCGCGGCGGGAACCCTGGGTGTGCTGATCCCGCCGAGTGTGCCGCTGGTGATCTACGGCGTGCTCACCGGCGAGTCCATCGGCGCACTGCTGATGGCGGGCATCGGGCCCGGTGTCGTCACCGCGGTCGTGTACGGCATCTCCATCATGATCCGTGCCAAGCGCAAGCCCGAACTGTTCGGCAGGGGAGCCGAAGACGTGCTGCCGCTCAGCAACCGGCCCGCCCTGCTTTCCGGCGCCTACAGCCTTTTCCGCATCGGCCTGCTGTTCGTGATCATCATCGGCGGTATGTACTCCGGCTTCTTCACGGCGGTGGAGGCTGCCGCGGTCGGCGCGTTCGTCGCCATGCTGATGGTGATCGTCGAGCACCTGCGCAGGCCCAGGGAGATGGGCAGGAGTCTCTGGGGTTCGCTCAGCGCGGCGGTCAGTCTCAACGGGATGGTCTTCGCGCTTCTCATCGGTGGCGCGATCTTTTCCTCGTTCTTGGTCGCCGCCGGGGCGCCACAACTGATCGCCGACGGCCTGACCGGACTTCCGGTGCCCGCGTGGCTGATCGTCGCGCTCATCCTGCTGTTGCTCATCCCGCTGGGCATGTTCCTCGATCCCACGTCGATCCTGCTGATCATGGTGCCGCTGACCTACCCGGTCGTCACCGAACTCGGGATGGACGGGATCTGGTTCGGATTGCTGTTCGTGAAGCTGATCGAGATCGGGCTGCTCACCCCGCCGTTGGGGCTCAACGCGTTCGTCGTCGCCGGGATCCGCAAGGACGTCGAGCTGAGCACCGCTTTCAAGGGCGTGCTCTGGTACGTGCGGCTGGACATCATCGTCGTGATCCTGATGTTCGTCTTTCCCGCGATTGTCACCTTCATTCCGAGCCAGATGGGACTGACCGAATGAACGTCCGCGGTTTCCTCGGTACCGTCGGTCGCGGTCTCGCCGCGACGATCCACGCCCTTTCCCGAAGCCTGGCCGTGGTCTCCATCGCGGGCATGGTCTTCATCATGCTGCTCGTCGTCTACAACTTCGTGCTGCGCGAACTCGGCAAACCCGAGGTGCCGGGCGTTGTCGAGTACGTCGAACTGGCGATGGCGCTGACGGCGTTCTTCGCGCTGGGTGAGGCGGAACGGCAGCGGCGGCATGTCTCCATGACGTCCGTGCTGGACAAGTTGCGGGGGCGTACCTACCAGATCGTGCGGATGGTGGGCGGGATCGGCGCCGCGTTCGTCGCGGTGCTGCTCGCGCTGGCATCCTGGGAGGTGCTCGCCGCCGCGCTCGACACCGGTGAGTACAAGCTCGGTCTGGTCCGGCTTCCCATGTGGCCGGCCAGGCTCGCCGTGTTCGCGGGTTTCCTCATTCTCGCGCTGGAACAGATTGTGACCGCGGTGGAGGACGTGCGCGCCCGTCCGAAGCGGGACGACCTCAGCGGTGCCGGGATCTGAGCATCGGTCACGGCCAGGAGCCGAGCAGATCCCGTATCACGGCGAGAAGGGCGAGGGGCTGGTCCAGCATTACGTGGTGGGCCGCGTCCGGCACGAAGCACAGTGGTGTGCCGGGCCGGTTCGCCAAGGCCGCCCTCGCGCCGTGCGAAAGGTACGATCGCTCGCCCATGACCACCGCGAACGGGCTTTTCGCGCGGTCGAGGTCGCCTTCGAACCTGGTGATCCGGTGATCGCCGTCCGGGTCGGCGAAGATCCGGGGGTCGAAACGCCACCGCCAGCCCTCCTCGAAAGGAGCGAGGCTGTGCCACGCGATGTGCTCGACGTAGAAGTCGTTGGCGCACGGCTGCGAGGGAACCAGGCGGAACCGCCCGAGTGCCTCCGCCGCGGTGGCGTAGCTCCTGTGCGGCCGGACCTCCCTGTCCGACAACGGTTTCTCGGGCGCGGGCGCGTCCGGCCACACCGGAGCGTCGAGGAGAACCACCCTGTGGAACCGGGCGCCGAGGCCGGTGTGGGACATGGCGTGCGAGGCCACGATGCCGCCGAGCGAGTGCGCGACGATCGTGGCGGGGCCGCCCGACACGCTCCGCGCGACCGCGATGATCTCCTTCGCCCAGTGCTCGATCGAGTAGCCGGGCCGGTGCCCGCTGCGGCCGTGCCCGGAAAGGTCGAGTGCGACGACGTGGCCGTCGAGCCGCGCCGCGACCGGCGCCCACCACATGGCGTGCGCCGCTCCTCCGTGCACCAGGATCGTGGCGGGCTCGCGCGGGTCACCCCAGGACAGGAACCGGATCGGGACGCCGTCCACTCGCACCTCGCCCGTGCGCCGCTCGCGTCGCAGGGCAGCCGAGAACCACGCCGGTGGGACGCTGTTTTCGGTACCGGGCGCGCGATCACGGTACTCGGGAGCGACCTGGAAATGTGCCGTCGTGGCGTCCATGCGGCGTTCCTCCCGATGGGGGGCTTGCTCCGAGTTCCGCTCCTTGCCTAACCTACCAAACGAACGGTTGTCAAAATGTGGGAAGGTCCCGTGATGGAAGAGCGTCTCGATGCGGGCCCGCTGCGCGACCGCCTCGGCCGTCCGCTGACCGACGTGCGATTGTCGGTTACCGATCGGTGCAATTTCCGGTGCCGCTACTGCATGCCCCGCGAATTGTTCGGAGCCGGCCACGCCTTCCTGCCGCGTTCCGAACTGCTGAGCTTCGAGGAGATCACCCGCCTGCTCGGCGTCTTCCGGCGCGGCGGTGTGCGCAAGGTCCGGCTGACCGGAGGGGAACCGTTGCTGCGCGGCGGTCTTCCCGACCTCGTCGCGATGCTGTCCGGGTTCGCGGATCTCGCCATGACGACCAACGGGGTGTTGCTGCCGAAACACGCCGCCGTGCTCGCGCGCAATGGTCTGCACCGCGTCACCGTCAGCCTCGACGCGCTCGACGAGAGGACCTTTCGCGCGATGGCCGACACGCCGGTGGCCCTTTCGGCCGTGCTGGACGGCATCACCGCCGCGCGGGAGGCCGGGCTCGGCGTCAAGGTCAACACCGTCGTTCAGCGCGGCGTCAACGACCATCAGATCGAGGAGCTCGCGGCGTGGGCCCGCGACGAGGGTGTCCGGCTGCGCTTCATCGAGTACATGGACGTCGGCACCACCAACGGCTGGGTCCGCGACAAGGTCGTTCCCGCGCACGAGGTCCGGGAACGGGTCGACGCACTGTGGCCACTGGCGGAGGTCGCGCCCGAGGTGGCGGGCGAGGTCGCGACCCGGTTCCGCTACCGCGACGGCGGCGGCGAGATCGGGATCATCGCCTCCGTCACGGCACCGTTCTGTCAGACCTGCACCCGCGCCCGCGTCTCCGCTGTCGGTGAGCTGTACACGTGCCTCTTCGCCGCGCGAGGACTCGACCTGCGCGCTCTGCTACGCGGTGGCGCGACCGACGAGGAGTTGTACGCGGTGCTGGCGCGGCATTGGGCGGGACGGTCCGATCGCGCGTCCGAACTGCGGGGCGAGGAGGGCCTGCGCGGACCACGAGTGGAGATGTCCTACATCGGCGGCTGACCGCCGGTTTCCGGAGAGGAGAACGTGTTGCTGAACATCGCCGACATCTACCACACGGGATTCGTCGTGCCCGATCTCGACGCCGCGCGACGCGACCTGACCGCCGTCTTCGGCGTGACCTGGACCGACGTCGAGCAACACGAGATACCGGTGACGACACCCGAAGGGCCGGTGACGGCGAACCTGCGGTTCGCTTATTCCCAGGGCGGTTCGCCGCGACTGGAGTTGCTGGAACCCGTACCGGGCACGATCTGGGAGGCGCCGTCCGTGTCCTTCGGCCCCGGCGGCGCGCACCATGTCGGTGTGTGGGCCGAGGATTTCGCCGCCACGTCCGCGAAACTCGAGGCCGACGGATTCCCCAGGGTGCTCACCTCCGACGACGGCAGCGGGCAGGCATTCCGATTCGCATACCACCGGTTGCCCAGTGGTCCGCTGATCGAGATCGTCGACGCCGCACGGAAGGCGGAACTCGAGGCGTGGTTCGAGGGCGCCGACTATCCGGCCCCTCGGTCGGAGAACGGGGCCACCGATGACCGCTGAGCCGCGCCCTCTCGACGACGTGCGCGCGACCGCCGTGGCTGCCGAGTTACTGGCCCGCTACTGTTGGGCGATCGACGACGAGGCGTACGACGAACTCCGCGTGCTGTTCCTCCCGGACGCCGTCGCCGACTACGGCGCGTTTCGCTGCCGCGGCGGGGCTGAGGTCGCGGACGTGATGGCCGAACTCCATCGCGATCTCCGCACGACCCAGCATCTGCTCGGCAGCGTGTCCGGCCGGGCCGGCGACGACGGCCAGGTGCGCGTGCGCAGCCACGTTCGCGCCACCCTGGTCGCACGCGGTGGCGAGGGAGCGCGTTCGTCTCGGGTCGAGGTCGCCGCGTCCTATCGTGATCTGCTGAGCCACACCGGCGACGGCTGGCGGATCGCCGAGCGTCGGGTGGACGGTCGGTGGGTCACCGGCGACCGGACTATCCTGCCGTGGTTCGACCGCGCGGGGCACAGTGGAGGGGACGTGCGCTCGACGGACTCAGCTACCTAAAGGGGACGTGACCAGATGTCGAAGACCGACGCCGAGCCGGCCAAGCGGGGGCGGCCGCGTCGTGGGCCTGACCCCGAGCGCTACGCCGAGATCGTCGAGGCCGCCGCGGAGGTGATCCTCGACAAGGGGTACAGCGCGACCAGCATCCAGGACATCGCCGACCGGGTCGGGATCCTCAAGGGGAGCCTCTATCACTACGTCCGATCCAAGGAGGACTTCCTCTACAAGATCATCAAGGACGTGTACGACGAGGCCATCTCGGACATGCACACCGTCACCGAGGGCGCGCGGGACCCGCTGGAGAAACTCGCCGCGTTCGTGCGTGCCCACGTGCTGTTCGCCGCCGACCACCTAGTGCCGTACACGATCCAGGTGCGCGAGTTCGACCGGCTCAGCGAGCATCGTCGCGCCGAGATCCGCGAGGGTGGGGAAACCTATGTCGTGGTGCTCCAGCGCATTCTGGAGGAGGGGCAGCGCGAGGGTGTCATCGACGGCGGGATCGATCCCCGGCTGGCCAGCATCATGATCACCGGTGAGCTGAACTCGATGACCCGGTGGTATCGCCCGGACGGTCCCCGTACCGCGGACCAGTTGGCGGACGTCTACGTCGGGATGATCGTATCCTCGGTCGCCTCCGCCTCCGCGGTCGAGTCGGCAGGCGGTATCGAGACCTTGCGATCGAGTTTCTCGCGAGGCTGATTCCGGAGTTCTTGGTTTTCGTCGGCTGGCGCCTTCGCGCGCGCGAAAGGCCCACTCGCGCGCTGGTAAGGGGCAGCTGGGACGCGGCGGGGCATTTCACGCGCCTGAGTGCGGAACTCGCGGCACTTCCGGATGGGAACTTGGCAGGGCGGACGTCGTCTGGCAGACTTCTACCAATCAATTGGTTGGTGAATTGGAGTCTCGATGACGATGACCGAGAGCGAGCTTGCCGCGATCGTCGGCAGGCCGATTCCCGGCGGGTCCTACACCATCGAGCCGTACGTCGACTGGTTGCTCAACGATGTCGTGGAGTCCGGGCGGGACGGCGAGGTGGCGCACCCGCTGTTCGCCTACATCAGCGTGGCCGTCGGCAAGGGCGTCAGCTGGGACGAGGTCTTCGCGATCTGCGGCGCGACCGCCGCCGACGGTCCGATGTTCGGCGAGCACGAGACCGTGCTCGAACGCCCGCTCAAGGTCGGCGAGAGCTTCACCGTCAGCGGGGAGTTCGTTTCCGCGGAACGCAAGCGCGGCAAACGGACCGGCGTCTTCGACATCGTGGGCTTCCGGCTCGCGCTCACCGACGCCGAGGGCGAACTCGCCGCGGCGACCTACAACTCCATCGTCTTCCCGAGGAGGGACGCATGACCGCGACACTCGTACGGGCGGGCACCGTCATCCCCGAGTGGGAACTCCCCGCCGTGAGCGCCGAGAAGATGAAGACGATGGCGCTGGTACTGGTGGATCCCAACCCGATCCATTTCGACCTCGACGCCGTCCGCGCGCTGGGTATGGGGGACAAGCCGGTCAACCAGGGACCGAACAACCTCGCCTACGTCATGAACATGCTTGCCGCGTGGACCGGCGGTCACGAGCATCTGCGGGGCATTCGGGCGCGCTTTCAGGGCAATGTGCTCGGCGGTGACCACGTCGTCGCGCGCGGCACGGTGTCGGCCTTGCGCGAGGAGAAGGGTCGCATGCTCGCCGACTGCGACGTGGAACTCGTTGTCGGGCAACGGGTTGTGCTCGCGGGTACCGCCACCGTCGACGTCACGCAGCTGGCCAAGGGCTGAGGCGGGCCATGGGCGTCGAGATGGGGGTCGGGCTGTGGACGTTCCAGTCCACAGTGTCCGGTCGTCAGTCGCTTCCCCGGCTTTACCGGGATTTCCCTGAGCTGGCCACATCCGTGGAGCGGCTCGGCTTCGCTCACCTGTGGGTCGCCGAGCACCGGCTCTGGTACGACGCCTTCTGCCCCGCGCCGCTGCTGCCGATCGCCGCCGCCGCGGCGGCCACCACCACGCTCCGGCTCGGGACGGCGATGACCCTGCTACCCCAGCACGACCCGGAACGCCTGCGCTCGCTCGCCGCCGCAGTCGACGACGCGGCGTGTGGTCGGCTCGAACTCGGCCTGGGACTGGGGCATCGGGACGCCGAGTTCGACGCGCTGGGTGTAGCACGCACCGGAAGGGGCCGCAGGATGGAGGCCGGACTCCAGGTCCTCGACCGCGAACCACGCGATCGCCGCCAGGACGCGATGTGGGGCGGTGGCATGGCACGCGCGGCGCTGGACCGCATCGGGCGCTACGGGATGTCCGCGGTGCTGCCGCAGACCCTCGACGCCGAGGGCATCCGCCGCGCGGTCGCCATCATCACCCAAGCCGCGCACGACGCGGGTCGTACACCAGGCCGGATCGGCATGATCAGGGACCTCTGGGTCGATCCCGACGGTGCCAACGCGCGCTCCTGGTTCCTGCCGCGGGTGCGGCGGCACTACCGCGAGGAGGCCGGTGCGTGGTGGGTGCTGGACGGCGTCCACGGCTTCGAACGCCCCGAGCTTCTGGACAAGCAGGTCGAGCGCGCGGCCACCAGTGCGATCGCGGGAACCCCCGACGAGGTCGCCGCGCGGCTCACCGCACTCGCCGACGCGGGGGTGGACACCATCGTGGCCAGGGTCAACTTCGACTTCGTCTCCGAGCGCGCGCTGCACGACCAGCTTGAGTTGCTCGCGTCGACCGTGCTGAAGGCGGTGACGTCATGAGGATCGGCGTCACGATCGATCTCGCCACCGTGCCGCTCGCGGACGTGCCCGCGCTTGCCCGCTCCGTCGAGGAGGCGAAGCTCGACCTGGTGTGGCTGGACGCCCCGCCGGACCGCCCCGAGATCGCACTCGCCGCCGCGGCCACGTGCGCTGGCACCACACGCGCTCCGCTGATCGGCGCGGGAACCTTGGTCGCGGACCACCATCCGCTGTATCTCGCCGAGGAACGCCATGTCACCGACCAGATGCTCGGCGGACGCCTGGTACTGGGCCTGCGGGGCGACAACGAGGAACACCTGAGCGAGTGGACCGAGGTCCTGCTCGCCGCCGCGGCTCCCGTACCGTTCGCGCACCACGGTCCACGCCACACGATCCCGGCGGGTCTGCCACCGCACACCGTGAATCCCGAGACCCGCGTGCGTGTCACGCCCCCGCCGTACGCGCTGGAGCCCACGTTGTGGTTGCTCGGGAACGCCGCCACGACGGTCGCCGCGGCCTATGCGCTCAGTCCGGTGTCCGAAGAGGATGGTTCGTGGGTCTGGCGTGACTTGGAAGGCGCGTTGGGGCGGGCCTGCCGACGATTGCGCCGACCCGCCGTGCGCGACTGGGATCCAGAGGCCGAGGAAGCGCTGGACCTCACCACGCGGCTGCTGTCCGAACGCGACGGATGGGGACTCGACACCACGCTCGTCCGCCTCGCCCCTCGGCCGGGTACCGCGGCGTGGACGGGCGCGCTGGACGATCTCGCCGCCGTGGTCCGGCCGCGGCTACAGCAGCAACGGCTGCCTTCCGGGCTCGGCGAGCTGTGGAAAACGGAACGAGAGGTGACGACATGACCCAGGCCTACATCGTGGACGCGATCCGCACTCCCACTGGGCGGCGCGGTGGCGGTCTTGCCGAACTGCATCCCGCCGATCTTCTCGGTGAGATCTTCACGGCACTGGTGGAACGCACCGGAGTCGATCCGTCCCGGGTGGACGATGTCATCGCGGGCTGTGTGGCGCAGATGGGCGACCAGGCGTGGAACGTCGCCCGCAACGCCTGGCTGTCGGCCGGTCTTCCCGTGGAGGTTCCCGGCGTCACCATCGACCGGCAGTGCGGTTCCTCCCAGCAGGCCGTGCATTTCGCCGCGCAGGCCGTGAAGTCCGGGGAACAGGACCTGGTGGTCGCGGGCGGCGTCGAGGTGATGAGCAGGGTTCCGCTCAACAGCTCAGGCGACCCGGAACTCGGTTACGGCTACCCGTTCGCGGGTGCGGGCTGGGCGAAACACTATGGGGACGAGGAGATCCACCAGTTCCGTGGTGGCGACCTGATCGCCGAGAAGTGGGGTATCGACCGCGAGGCCATGTTCGACCTGGCGATCGCCAGCCACGCGAACGCCGCCCGCGCGCAGGACGAGGGGCGCTTCGACAGCCAGCTGGTGCGGGTCGCCGGGGTCACCGCCGACGAGGGCGTCCGGCGGAGTTCCGACCGGGAGAAAATGCGGAGTATTCCGCCGATCCGGGACGGTGGCATCCACAACGCCCCGCTCGCCAGTCAGATCGCCGACGGCGCTTCCGCCATCCTGGTCGCCTCCGAACGCGCGGTCACCGAGTTCGGTCTCACCCCGATCGCGAAGGTGCACACGGCCAGTGTGGTCGGCAGCGACCCCGTTCTCATTCTGTCCGGCCCGATCCCGGCCACCCGCAAGGTTCTTGGCCGCGCCGGGCTGACCGTGGACGACATCGATCTCTTCGAGTGCAACGAGGCGTTCGCCGCGGTGGTCCTCGCCTGGGCGAAGGACCTTGGCGTGCCACAGGAAAAGGTCAACGTCAATGGCGGTGCCATGGCGCTCGGCCACCCGCTCGGGGCCTCCGGTGCCCGGCTGATGACCACGCTCGTGCACGAGATGACGCGCACCGGTGCCCGTTACGGCCTGCAAACCATGTGCGAGGGCGGCGGTCTCGCCAACGCCACGATTCTGGAGCGGCTGTAGCCATGCGCGTGACCGGCGCGGTGGGGGTTGTCACCGGTGGTGCCTCCGGCATCGGTGAAGGTGTCGTGCGGATGCTCACCGAGAACGGTGGCCGCGCCGCGGTCCTCGACCTGCCGGTGTCGCGCGGTGCCGAACTGTGCGCGGAACTCGGTGACAGCGCGGAGTTCTTCCCGCTCGACATCACCGATCCCGCTCAGGTCGCCGGCACAGTGGACAAGGTCGCACAGCGGTTCGGCCGGATCGACGTGCTCGTCAACAGCGCCGGGATCAGCCCCGCGGCCAGGGTGGTGGCACGTGACGGAACCCTGTACCCGCTGGAGCGTTTCCGGCAGGGTGTCGAGGTCAACCTGCTCGGCGCGTTCGACGTACTGCGCAACGTCACCGGGGTGATGGCGCGCAACGAACCCGGCGAGGACGGCGAACGCGGGCTGGTGGTCAACATCGGCTCGATCGCCGCCTTCGAAGGCCAGGTCGGCCAGGCGTCGTACGCCGCGTCGAAGGGCGGCATCGTCGCGATGACCCTGCCGCTCGCACGGGATCTCGCGAGCCACGGTGTGCGCGTCATGTGCGTGTGCCCCGGCACCATCGACACACCGATGGTGCGCGCCGCGAGCGAGGAGATCCGCGACTACCTGCGTGACGCCAACGTGTTCCCGAAACGGCTCGGCAGGGCCGGTGACATCGCGAACGTGGTCCGGACCTGTATGGAGACGACCTACCTCAACGGCGACGTGATCCGCGTCGACGCCGCCGTGCGCATGGCGCCCCGTTGAGGTACGTACCGGAAGGAGACCGATGAGCAGCACGACGGAGCCGACCGGCGACCCGCGACCCAGGGTCGTGACCGGTCCCGGCGGCGGCAGCGACCTCGCCGTCGCGGGCTGGCGGTGTACCGGGTGCGGCCATCCCATCGCGCAGCAGGTGTCGCGCTGCCCGCTGTGCCGGTCGGTGGTGGCGGGGAGTGTTTTCCCCGCTGAGGGCGAGATCTGGGCCTCAACGTGCCTGCGGGTCAGGGTTCCAGGGCACACGCCGCCGTTCGCGGTGGCGTACCTGGTGCTGGACGACGGTCCGAGGGTGCTGGTGCACACGCCGGGGGAGCAGCCGCTGCCGCCCGCCAGCAGAGCGAAGGTCACCGGGATGTCCGAGACCGGTGACCTCCTGGCCGTCGCGGCGGCCGCGGTGGAGGAGACGGCATGAGCGCGGCGTACGTGTACGGGGTCGGTACATCCCGGTTCGGTCGCCAGCCGGGGGTCGGTGCACCGTGGCTCGCGCAGCAGGCGATCGGCGAGGCACTGGACGACGCCGGGCTCGATGACCTCGGTGCGATCGACGCCGTGTTCGCGGGCACTGTCTTCGGTGCACCGGGTACGGCACAGCGTGCGTTGCAACTGCTCGGCATCACCGGTGTACCGATCCTGACCTTCGAGAACGCCTGCGCGACCTCGACGACGGCACTGCACGAAGCGCGGCACGCCGTGCTGTCCGGTCGTTTCCGGCGGGTGCTGTGTCTCGGTGTGGAGACGATGACCCTGCACTTCTCCGGGCCGATCACCCCGGAGGAGACCGACGCCGAGGGGCGGGCGGGGCTGGCGCTGCCGGGCGTGTACGCGATGGTCGCGAGCCGATACGAGTACCTGTACGGCCTGGAACCCAAGGCGCTGGCGGCGGTGTCGGTGAAGAACCGCCGTCACGGGGCGCTGAACCCGCGTGCCCAGCACCGCGCCGAGGTCACCGCCGAGGAAGTACTCGCTTCCCGGATGGTCGCCGATCCGCTGACCCTGTTGCAGTGCTGCGACATCTCCGACGCCGCGACCGCCGCCGTGATCGGCGGGGAGCGCGGGGTCGGCAGGGACGTGCGCATCGCGGGCTCGGCACTGCGTTCCGGGGAACTGTGGGATCACCGCAGCACACATCCGTGGGGCTACGAGCTGATGTCCACGGTGGCGGGACAAGCGTGGCGGGAAGCCGGAATCGGCCCCGGTGACGTGGACGTCTTCGAGGTGCACGACGCGTTCACGATCGGCGAGATCACCGCGACCGAGGCCCTCGGTATCGCGGAACCCGGTGGCGGGTGCGACCTGGTGCTGTCCGGGCACACCGCGCTCGGTGGCGCTCAGCCGGTCAACCCGTCCGGCGGGCTGCTCAGCAGGGGACACCCGCTGGGGGCGACCGGGCTGGCCCAGATCGCCGAGACCGTGTGGCAGTTGCGCGGTGACGCCGGGGCACGACAGGTGGAAGGAGCGCGGGTCGCGGCCGTGGAGACCATGGGCGGCGGCACCGCGGGAATCGACGGAAACGGGTGTGTGGTGGTGGTTCTCGGTGGCTGAGACCCTCGAACTGGACGACATGCTGGGCGGGGAACGGCTCGCCGATCCCTACCCGCATTTCGCGGAAATGCTCCGAGACAATCCGGTGCATTGGAACGAGCGATACCAGGCATGGTTCCTGCACAAACACGCCGATGTCCTGTGGGCGTTGCGTCATCCGGCGTTCTCGTCCGACCGGGTGCGTCCCGTGTTCGAGACGCACCTTTCGGAGGAGAAGCGCGCCGCGCGCGCCCCGACGTTCGAGGTGCTGCGGCACTGGATGGTGTTCCTCGACCCGCCCGAGCACACCCGGCTGCGCAAGCTGGTGATGCCCGCGTTCAGCCCGAAGCGTGTCGCGACGTGGCGGCCGAGGGTCGAGCAGGTCGTCAAGGAAACCCTCGCCACGCTGGAAAACAGGCAGCGCTTCGACTTCGTCACCGACTTCGCCTATCCGATCCCGGCGATCGTGGTGGCCGAGCTGATCGGTGTTCCCGCCGAGGACCGCGACATGTTCAAGAAGTGGTCCGACGACATCCTCACGCTGGTCTTCGGAGCACAGGGTGAGCCAGGCAGGCGGGAACGCGCGCAGCAGGGACTGATCGAGCTGACCGGCTACCTCGCCGACCTGATCGCGAGGATTCGCGAGAACCCCGGCGACGACGTGATCTCCAGTCTGGTCACCGCGCACGACGTTGACCCACCGCTCGACGACAAGGAGATCATCTCCACCTGCGCGCTGCTGGTGTTCGGTGGCCACGAGACCACCACGAACCTGATCGCCAACGGCACCCGGCAGTTGCTGCTGCATCCCGATCAGTGGCGGTTGCTGCGGGACGAGCCCGAGCGGATCGGCACCGCGGTCGAGGAACTGCTGCGGTTCGACGGGCCGTCCCGGCTGGAACAACGGTTGCTGGCCGAGGACGTCGAGCTGCGCGGGACGACGTTGCGCAAGGGGGACAATGTTTTCCTCGTGCAGAGCGCGGCCAACCGGGACCCGGAGGTCTTCGAAAGGCCGCACGAACTCGACATCACGCGCCAGCCCAACCAGCACGTCGGATTCGGTTTCGGGGTGCACCACTGTCTCGGTAACTTCCTGGCCAGGCTGGAGGCGCAGATCGCGTTTCCAGCCGTCCTCGACGCGATGCCGGATCTGGCGCTGGACGGGCCGGAGGAATGGCACACCACGATGATGAGCCGTGGCATGAAAACGATGCCGGTGCGCCGGGGAGACGCGTCGTGAGCGGGGCGCTGGCGGGCAAGGTCGCCCTCGTCACCGGCGCGAGCGGGGGCATCGGGCGGGAGATCGCGCTGGCCGTCGCCCGCGCGGGCGCCGACGTCGCTCTGCTGGCACGCCGCCCTGAGGCGCTGGCGGAGACGGCCGCGCTGATCGAGCCGACGGGACGCCGCACGGTGGTGGTGCCCGCCGACGTCACCGACGAGGAGCGGGTGACCGAGGCCGTCGCGAAGGTCGCCGCCGAGCTCGGCGATCCGACCGTGGTGGTCAACAACGCCGGTGGAGCACGGTTTCTCGTTCCCCTTGCGGAGATGCGCCTTTCCGGCTGGCAGAAGACGGTCGCGCTCAACCTGGAGGCGCCGCTGATCTGCGCGCGTGCCGCCCTGCCCGGCATGATCAGGGCGGGCGGTGGTTCGATCGTCCACATCGGATCAATCGTCGGCGAGGCCGCGCAGCACGGCATGGCGCACTACGGCACCGCGAAGGCCGGCTTGGTCATGCTCAACCGCACCATGGCACGGGAATGGGGCGGGCACGGGGTGCGGAGCAACGTGGTGCTGCCCGGCCTCGTCGATTCCGGTGCCCACGAGCATTACGAGGCCGACGCCAGCATGGGCAGGCTCTACGCCGCGGAGATCCCGCTCGGGCGCTGGGCGCGGCCGGAGGAGATCGCGGCCCCGGTGGTGTTCCTGGCTTCCGACGCCGCGTCCTTCGTCACCGGCAGCACGCTTGTCGTCGACGGCGGGCAGATCAGTTGACGGCAGGGGTTCGCACGCTGGACCACGTCGCGATCGCGGTGTGGGACGCGCGTGCGGCGCTGGCGCTGTTCGCCGACGTGCTCGGCGGGCGGTTCGTTGTCGGTGGCGACAACGACGACACCGGCAACCGGATCGTGCACCTTACGCTCGGCGGGTTCAAGATCGAGCTGATGCAGCCGTTGCGCGACGACAATCTTCTCGCCAAAACCATCGAGCGGCGCGGCGAAGGGTTCCACCACGTCACGTTCGTCGTCCACGATGTGGCGCACACCGTGGACGCCGTCGAGGCCGCGGGGTGGGAGACGGTCGGCACCGACCTGGCCAATCCGACGTGGCGGGAAACCTTTCTCCGGCCACGCCGGACGGGCGGCCTGATCCAGCTCGTCGACACGGACCGCGACTGGAGCGGCCCGGTCGACGGGATGACGCTCGCGGATGTGCTGGCGGGGCGCGTGGGTTTGGTGGACGCGTGGCCCTGTTGGAAGGTCAGCCCACCGCGATGACGGTTTTCACCACCGAATGCGGGGTATCGTGGGCGAAGGCCAGCGCGTCGCCGACTTCGGTGAGCCCGAACTCGTGGCTGATCAACCGGCGGACGTCGTCGTGGTGCCGTCCCGCGAGTGCGATCGCGGCAGGGAAGTCCAGTGTGGACCGGCTGCCGTAGACATCCAGCTCCTTGGCGGTGAACGCACGCATCCCGAGATGCGCGGTCTGCTCCGACACGCCGACGAGCGAGATCCGCCCCGCGGTCGCGACCACTTCGAAGGCCCGTTCCGCGACGGCGGCGACACCGGTCGCCTCGATCACCACGGGCACTCCGTCCCCGGACGTCCATGCGGCGACCCGCTCGGGCAGCTCCTCGATGCCGCGCACCGTTTCCGTGGCTCCGAGTGCGCGGGCGAGGTCCAATCTGGACTGATGCAGATCGGTGACCATGACCTCCGCACCCGCGTCGCGTGCGGCGATCACGGCGCCGAGTCCGATCGGGCCCGCACCGAGGATCAGCACCCGCTCACCCGCCCGCACGCCGGGCCTGGTGACCGCACGCAGGCTCACCGACAGTGTCTCGGCGAGCGCGGCGACATCGGCCCCGAGTTCCCGCGCGAGGTGGCAGTTTTCCACCGGTACCCACACTATCTCCTGAAATCCGCCCGGCCGGTGCACCCCCACCGCGTCCATCGACCGGCAGGTGTTGCGCCGCCCGATCCGGCACGGGTAACACGTTCCGCACGACACCACGGGTTCCACGGCCACCCGGTCGCCGATGGCGAGTGGACCGTCGTAGTCGCCTGGCAGCGCGGCGACGGTCGCGCTGATCTCGTGACCCTGGACAAGGGGGAGCCCGGTGGCGTAACTGCCGTCCCAGATGTGCAGATCGGTTCCGCAGATCCCGACCCTTTCGACGGCCAGCAGTGCCTCACCGGGCCGGGGCGCGGCCGCGGTGACGGGTTCGGCGACCACGGTGCGCAGCGCGGTGGTGGTGGCGGCGAGATGCACGTCGGCTCCGTTCACGCGGGCGCCTGCGCGGGCAGTCCGGCCACCCGCGGATGGTCGGCGTCCGCGACCCCGTGCCCGCTGGCGCCGCCGGGACTACCGATGCTGTCGAAGAACTCCGCGTTCACCTTGGTGTAGGCGGCGAACTCGGCGGGGACGTCGTCCTCGTAGTAGATCGCCTCGACGGGGCAGACCGGTTCGCACGCTCCGCAGTCGACGCATTCGTCGGGCTGGATGTAGAGCATTCTGGGGCCCTCGTAGATGCAATCGACGGGGCATTCGTCGATACACGCCTTGTCCTGCAGGTCGACACAGGGCTCTGCGATCACGTAGGTCATCTGGCCTCCTTTGGCCGTCAGGGAAACGTTCAGGCCGCGTACGTGGGTTGGGGATCGGTGAGCCCGGCGAGCAGGCGTTTGCGGACTGCCACCGCCCGTTTCGGCATACCGAGCAGAAGGGCACCGACGAGCAGAGTGCCGCGGAAGTAGCCGACAACCGCCTGACCGCCGAGGTCACCTTCCAGCACCTCGGTCCGGTCGGCGATACCGAGCGCGCCGAACGACTGGAGCCGCAGATCGAACTGGTCGGACCAGAACGAGGGCAGTGGCGTGAACGGTGCCGGGTCGGCGTCGTGACCGGCGAGGTCGGCGAGCAGGGTGACCGCCGCGCGGCGCGCGGTCTCCATCGGCGTCTGCCAGTGCTCGACCCTGCGTGGCACGTCGTCGAAGAGCGGGTTCGGGAAGCGTGCGACATCACCGACCGCGACGACGCCGGTGATCCCGCCGGCGCGCATTCCGTTGTCGGTCGCCACACCGTCGGCGAGGTCGAGCCCGTTGCCGGACAGCCAGCCGACACACGGGGCGGAGCCGATGGACTGGACGACGACGTCACCGTCCACACGCGATCCGTCAGAGAGGGAAACCGAATAGCCATGGTCTACAGCCGACACCGAGACGCCAAGGCGGAACTTCACACCCGCGCGTTCGTGTCGTCGGCGGACCGCGTCACCGACCGTGCGGCCCAGCGGAGCCAGCATTGGTGACTCGTCGGCGGCGACTACCGTGACCTCGCAGCCGAGGCCGACCGCCGTGGCGGCGACCTCGCAGCCGATGAACCCGGCACCGATCACCACCACACGAGAACCGGTGCGCAGCGCGGAATGCAGCACGCGACAGTCCTCAATGGTCCGTACGACGTGCGCGGCGCCGCCGGTGTGGTCGATCCGCGAAGGAAGCCGTCGCGGGCGCACACCGGTGGCGGCGACAAGACCGTCGTAGGCCACGGTTTCGCCGTCGGCGAGGGTGACCGTGCGCGCGGCGAGATCGGCGGCCACCACCGTGGCGCCGAACCGCCATTCGGCACGTGCCGCCTCGGGACGCTGTTTGACCGCGAGCGTCGCGAGATCGGGGCCACCCGCGAGCGCGGCCTTGGACAGCGGTGGCCGGGTGTAGGGGACGTGTGGTTCGTCCGAGAGCACTACGATCTCACCGTCCCAGCCGCCCGCCAGTAGCGCTTCGGTCGCCCGCAGGCCGCCGAGCGAGCCGCCGACGACCACGATCCGCCGGGCAGGGAGAGTCGACATGCGTCACCCCTCGATGGTGATGGCCTGCACCGGGCACGCCATGGCGGCGGCCTCGACGTCGGCACGCGCCGATTCGTCCGCGCTCGCCTGATGAACGAGGTCACCGGCCTCGTCGAGGTCGAAGTGCTCCGGCGCGGCGAAGACGCACTGCCCGTAGTTCTGGCAGAGCGCCATGTCGACGTTGATCCTCACGGCTTGCCTCCACCCTGCAGCCCAGGGTCGGTGTAGAAGCGCTGGGTCCATTCCTTGTTCAGTTCGGCGTTCTCGGCGTTGCCGGGATGCGGCAGCCAGCGGTCGCCGCCGACCTGGTAGCGGGTGGCGAGCTCGATGAGCACGCCGTGAGCCTTCGATTCGGGAAGGAAGTTCCACTTGAGCCAGGGCATCGTGTCGGGGTGGCTGTCCTCGTCGAGAAGCACGGGCAGCCCCGCGGCACGGCACTGCTGCATGGTGTGACCGAAGTTGTCGCTCAGGAACGCGATGTGGTGGACGAACTCGCCGCGCTTGGCGAGCACCTTGTGCACCCAGCTGTCCGGGGAGCCCGGTGCCCACATCTGGATCGAGACGCCCGTGGGATCGGGATTCTGGAAGGTGGCCCACACCATTTCCGTCCCGTCCGAGCTGCCCCTGGAGTATGTGATCGTCTCGGTCATCTCGGGCGTGAGTACGCCGAGAATGTCCTTCCAGTCGGCGATGGCCTGGTCGAGGTCCTTCACGCAGAGCGCGATGTGGTCGATATGCACGCGGGTCATGGGTCTTCCTTTCGTACGCCCTTCCCCATTTTTACACCAAACGATTGGTAGATAAAAGCCCGCCACGTGCTTGACATCACCTCGGACCCAGTGTTCCATTAACCAAGCAATCGTTTGGTGGAAATCCCAGAGCTGTGGCTGATCAGGAGGGACCGTGGACTTCGCGCTCACCGACGAGCAGGAGGCGTTCCGGAAAACCGTCCGGGCGTGGGTCGAGAAGGAGTGCCCGAAGGAGGCGGCCCTCGAACTGGAGAAGCAGGAGTTCGAGTACCCGCACGCGCTGTTCCAGAAGATGGCCGAGGCGGGCTTTCACGGGATCGCGATCGACGAGGAGTACGGCGGCTCCGGCGGTACCGAGCTGGACCAGGTCGTCCTGATCCGCGAGCTCGCCCGTTCGCTGGGTGGCATCGCCTGGATCTGGGGCATCAACGCCTTCGCGGGAGCCAAGTCCGTCGGCTACTACGGCGACGAGGAGCAGAAGCGCCGCTTCCTGCCCGACATCGCCGAGGGGCGCACGAAGTTCGCCATCTCGCTCACCGAACCCGGGGGTGGCACCGACCTGCTCGGCTCCCTCAAGACCACCGCCGACCGCACGGACGGCGGCTGGGTCATCAACGGCCAGAAGATCTGGTCCACCCAGGCGCACGTCGCCGACTACCTGCTGCTGCTCGCCCGCAGCGACCGCAACCCCGAGAAGAAGACCAGGGGCACCACACTCTTCCTCGTCCCGCGCGAGACCAGGGGCGTCGAGTGCAGGCAGATTCCCAAGCTGGGCATGAAGAACGTCGGATCCTGCGAAGTCTTCCTCGACGACGTGTTCGTGCCGGACGACCTTGTCCTCGGTGAACCGGGCCAGGCCTGGTACATGCTGCTGAAGACCCTCAACAACGAGCGGATCGTCATGTCGGCGCTCGCGCTCGGCATCCTCGACGGTGTCATCGAGGAGGCGAAGCGCTACCTCGACGAGCGGGACGTCTTCGGCCGCAAACTCGGTCAGGTGCAGGTACTCCAGCACTACTACGCCGACATGCTGATCGCGCAGAAGTCCGCGGAACTGCTGGTGTACGAGGCGGCATGGCGCCAGTCCGAAGGGCTGGAATGCGGTATGCACGCCAACATGGCGAAGATCGTCGCGTCCGAGGGCGCCGTGACCGCGGCCGACCGTGGCATCCAGATCTTCGGTGGCATGGGCTACGCGCTGGAGACCCAGATGCAGCGGTACTGGCGGGACGCCCGGCTCTACCGGATCGGCCCCATCGCGAACGAGATGGCTCGCAACTCGATCGCCGAGATGGCAGGTTTGCCCAGGTCGTTCTGATCGCCGACCGGCTGAAAGGACAGCAGGAAGGACACCGCGGTGACGACAACGGAGACGTCCTCGCACCAGGCGCCGGCGCTGAGCGTCGCGGCGGCCGCCGGTGCACCGACCGGACCAGGCGGCTGGGCCGAGGCGGTTCCCCTCGGCGACGTGGTGGTGCGTGCCGCCGCGCTGTGGCCGCGGGCCGAGGCTCTGGTCTTCCCCCGCGAGCGGCTGACGTTCGCGCGACTCGCCGAGGACGTGGAACTGGCCGCGCGTGCCCTGCGAGCCATGGGCGTCGGGCCGGGCGACCACGTCGGCGTGCTGATGGCGAACTGCCCCGATTTCGCCAGGATCTCCTACGGCGCGGCGATGATCGGCGCCGTCGCCGTGCTCATCAACGCCCGCTACCAGGGTGATGATCTCGCGCACGTCCTCGGTGACGCCGGGATCAAGGTTCTGGTCTCGGCCGCCCAGTCCGGGCAGCCGTTCGCGCTGACCGCGCGGATCGAGGCCGCCATACCGGAACTGGATCCCGGCCGTGCCGACGCTTTCCCGGTACCGTCGGTGCCCGCGCTCGAGGCCGTGGTGGTGCTCGGCGACGAGAACGACGAGAACACCGCGCCCGCGTACCTCACCGCGGAGCGGTTCTACGCCGACGCGGCGCGGGTGTCGCCGGAGGAGGTGCACGCCCTGCGCCGTCAGGTTCCCCTGCGCGGCATCGGCATGATGATGTACACCTCCGGCACCACCGCGAAACCGAAGGGCTGCGCGCTGTCGCACGAGATGGTGGTGCGTAACGCGATCGCGGTGGCCGAACGGCTCGACGTTCATGGCGCGGACCGGTTCTGGGATCCGCTGCCGATGTTCCACATGTCCTCGGTGCTGCCGATGAACGGTTGTTTCTACGTCGGCGCCACGTTCATGTCCATGGAGCACTTCGAACCCGACGCGGCGATCGCGATGCTCCGGCGGGTCCGGCTCACCCACTTCTATCCGACGTTCCCGACCATCACCCAGGCGGTGACCAACCACCCCGACTTCTCCACAGTGGACTGGAGCGATGTGCGGGTGGTCAACGGTGTCGCCCCGCCCGCGACCCTGCGGGCCCTGCAGGGACGGTTTCCACATGCCGCGGTCGTCACCGCCTACGGCTCCACGGAGACCGGCGGCTGTGTCTCCTTCTCCGTCCCCACCGACACCCTGGAACAACGGACCAACACCAGCGGACCGCCGTTTCCCGGTATCCAGATCCGGATCGCGGACCCGGAGAGCGGTGCCGAGGTTGCGACCGGGGAACGCGGCGAGATCTGCGTGCGCGGGTACTCGATGTTCGAGGGTTACCACAACGCGCCGGAGGAAACCGCCGCCGTCATCGACGCCGAGGGCTGGTTCCACACCGGGGACATCGGCGCCGTCGACGCCGACGGCAGGATCTCGTATCTGGGCCGCCTCAAGGACATGCTGAAGGTCGGCGGGGAAAACGTCGCGGCCGTCGAGATCGAGGAAGCGCTGCAACAGCATCCCGCGGTGAACATCGCCCAGGTCGTCGGCATCCCGGACGAACGGCTCGTCGAGGTTCCCGCCGCCGCGGTCGAACTGCGTGCCGGGAAGGCCGTCACCGGAGAGGAACTGGGGGATTGGCTGCACGGCAGGATCGCGAGTTTCAAGCTGCCCCGGCACATCAGGCTCGTCGAGGAGTGGCCGATGGCAGCCACCAAGATCCAGAAGTTCCGGCTGCGGGAGGCGATCTGCGCCGAACTCGGGATCGAGCTCCCGTGATCGAGGATCTCGTTCCCGGTGCGGTCGATGAACTCGCCGGGCTGGTCACCCGCTTCGACCACGTCGCCGTCGCGGTGCGCGACCTCGCCGCCGCGGCACCGCTTTACACCGAGTTGTTCGGCGGAAAGCTGATCGCGGGCGGCGACGACGACCGGCTCGGGATCCGGTCGTTGCAGCTGAGTTTCCCGCCGGGGGTGAAGATCGAGCTGCTCCAGCCGTTGCACGAGGAGTCCTATCTCGCGGCCTATCTCGACAAGCGCGGTCCCGGTTTCCACCACATGACCTGCTTTGTGCATGACGTCACCGAAGCCGCCGCGCGGCTGGAGGCGGCCGGATACTCCACTGTGGACACCCGAACGGGTACCGGGTGCTGGGACGAGACGTTCATCCGTCCCAGCTCCGGTTTCGGCACGCTGGTGCAGCTGACGGATTCGCCGCTGGCCTGGGCCGACCCTGTGATGCCGGAAGGTGCGGGGGTCGCCGACGTGCTGGCGGGCCGGATCGCATGGAACGAGGCACGGCCGACGTGGCGGCGATCATGAGCCTGCCGAGCGGAATGCGGATGGTGCAGATCGCCTACGCGACCACGGACGTACGCGCCGCCGCGACCGCGTGGCACCGGCGTTACGGAGCCGGGCCCTTCTACGTCCGCGAACACGTTCCGACCGAGTACGTCGACGTGCCCGGCGAAGGAGGCGGGGTGTTCGACCACACCTGCGCGCTGGGGCAATGGGGACCGGTGATGGTCGAGTTCGTGCACCACCACGCGCTGGAACCGGTGGCACTCGAGAAGGACATGCGCAGGGGCGCGACCGGCATCCACCACGTGGCCTGTTTCGTCGACGACATCAACGACGCCCGCGACCGGCTGGTGGCCGACGGCGCGCGGGTCGTGATGGACGCGTCTACCCCGGAGGTGCGGTTCGTGTTCCTCGACCCCGGCCCCCACGTGGGGCACCTGATCGAGATCTACGAGGACACGCCCTACCTCACCGGTCTCTACCGGAGGGTGGCCAAGGCCGCGCAAGGCTGGGACGGGACAAACCTGTTGCGGGAACGGTGATTTCGATGCCGCGTCGCCACCTCGCCCTGGCCTGCCTGGACTTCCTGGACACCGACCCGGAGGTGTTCGTCGCGGCGGCCGCGGAAGCCGGTTTCGACGCGGTGACCCTGCGCGGCGCGGGCAGCCGTGAACCGGTGGTCGCGGACCTCGGCGCCGACGCACGCCGTCGCCATCGGGTGCTCGCGGCGCTCGAAGCCACCGGGCTGGGTGTGCTCGACGTCGAGGTGATCCGGTTGAACGGGCGGCTTTCCGGCGACGAGATCGGTTGCGTGGTGGAACTGGCCGCCGAATGCGGGGCCCGGCATCTGCTGGTCGTCAACGAGGAACTGGAACCCGCCGAGGCGGTGGACGTGCTGGCGGCGATCGTCGCGGAGGCACGCGCCGCAGGGGTGCGCCCGTGCCTGGAACCGATGGCGTTCACCCGGTGCCGCACCCTCGCCGAGGCGATCGCGACCGCCGTTCCCGCCGGAGCGGGGATCCTCATCGACGCCCTGCACCTGCAACGTTCCGGCGGGAGCGCCGCCGAGGTCGCCGCCGCGGTCAGGCAGCACGGCGGGGATCTCTTTCCGTATCTCCAACTCTGCGACGCTCCACGCGCCGCCCCGCCGGACCTTCGCGCGGAGGCACTCGCCGGGCGACTGCTGCCGGGAGAAGGAGAACTGGATTTGGCCGGGCTGCTGGCCGCGCTCCCGGACGCCGCGGTGTCCGTCGAGGCACCCACCGCCGCCACCAGGGGACTGTCACCGAACGGTCGTGCCCGTGCCGCGGCCTCGACCGTCCACACCCGACTGTGAACATTGTGGAGGGATCATCATGACGACGAGCACCGGCGCTGTTGCCCGTATCGACCGGCTTTACCTTGGTGGGGAATGGGTGCACGCGGAGCCAGGGTACGAGGTGGTGTCGCCCGCGACCGGTGACGTCGTCGCCGTGGCCGCGGATCCGACCGTCGAGGACGCCGACCGCGCCGTGGCCTCGACCCGCGCGGCGTTCGACAACGGACCGTGGCCGGGTATGCCGCTCGCCGAGCGGATCGCGGTGCTCCGCCGGTTCTGCGACGCGTTCGAGGCACGCAAGGACGAGTTCGACCGGGCCTGGGTGACCGAATCCGGACCGACACTGGCACACGCCGCCGCACTCGACACCGGTGTGGTGACGATTTGGCGCACCCTCCTCGACCAGGCCGCCGGCCTCGCGCTGACCGAACGCCGCGAGGTTCCCGACGGTGTGGTCGACGTGGTCCGCGAACCGATCGGTCCCGCCGTCGTCATCACCGCGTGGAACGGCCCCGGCCTCTACCTCGCGATGAAGATGGTGCCCGCGCTGCTGGCCGGATGCCCTGTGGTGCTGAAAATGGCGCGGGAGTCCCCACTCACCGCCGCGCTCGTCGGCGAGATGGCCGAAGCGGCAGGGGTTCCGAAGGGGGTGCTGAGCGTGCTGGCCGCCTCCACTGAGGTGAGCGCGCACCTCGTCGCACACCCCGCGATCGACAAGGTCAGCCTCACCGGCTCGATCCCGGCAGGCAAAGCCGTCATGGGCGCCTGCGCGGGACGGCTCGCGAACGTGACCCTCGAACTGGGAGGCAAATCGCCCGCGATCATTCTCGATGACATCCCACTGGACGACGTGCTGCCATCACTCGTACCCGGATTCATAGCGTTCAACGGCCAGATCTGCGCGGCGCTGACCCGCGTGGTGGTGCCCCGGCACCGGCACGACGAGGTGGTCACCGCGATCGTGGAACGCCTGAGCGCCATGACGGTCGGCGACCCTCTCGACGGCGCCTCCGACCTCGGTCCGCTCGCCAGCGCTCGCCAGCTCGAACGCGTGCTGTCCTATGTGGATGCCGGGAGGCGGGAGGGCGCCGATCTGGTTCTCGGTGGTGGCAGGCCGCAAGGTCTCGACCGGGGTTTCTACGTGGCACCCACGGTGTTCGCGAACGTCGACCCCGGCGCGAGGATCGCGCAAGAGGAGATCTTCGGCCCCGTGCTCAGCGTCATTCCCTACGACACCCTCGATGAGGCCGTCACCATCGCCAACGGCACGCCGTACGGCCTTGCCGCTTCGGTCTACGCCGCCGACGAGGAACTGGCCCGCACGGTCGCAGGCCGGATCAGGGCGGGCACCGTCGCGATCAACACGGCGGGAGTGTCGCTGTTCGCGCCGTTCGGCGGATTCAAGCAGTCCGGCTTCGGGCGCGAGTTCGGTCTCGAAGGGATCGGCGAGTTCCTCCAGTACAAGTCCATCAAGGTGAAGTGAGCGGGAGAGCCGATGAAGTCTCACGGTGCGGTACTTCTGAAGACACAGCAGAACGTGCGCAACGACTGGCACGTCGAGGAACTGGAGGTCTCACCGCCGAAGCGGGGCGAGGTGATGGTCAAGCTCAGGGCGGCAGGACTCTGCCACTCCGACAACCACGCCGCCGCCGGTGACCAGGCCGTCGACTTCGCGCCGTTCCTCGGCGGCCACGAGGGTGCCGGGATCGTCGAGGAGATCGGCGAAGGGGTCACCGAACTGGCCGTCGGCGATCACGTCACCTGTACGTTCATGCCCTCCTGCGGCACATGTGTGCCGTGTGTGCGCGGAATCGGGCAGTTGTGCGACCGGGGAGCCGGGCTGCTCCAGGGCGTGATGCTCGACGGCACCAACCGCATCCACACCGCGGCGGGGGAACCGGTCGGCCCGATGACCTACCTCGGCACGTTCAGCGACCGCATCGTCGCGCCCGTCGACTCGGTCATCAAGATAGCCAGGGACATTCCGTTCCCCGCCGCCGCGCTCGCGGGCTGCGCCGTGCCCACCGGCTGGGGCACCGCCGTCCGGATCGCGGAGGTCGAGATCGACGACGTGGTGGTGGTGCTCGGCGTCGGCGGTGTCGGCATGAGCGCGGTGCAGGGCGCGAAACATGCCGGAGCGCGCGAGATCGTCGTCATCGACCCGGTGGCGTTCAAACGGCGGGAGGCGCCGAAGTTCGGTGCCACCCACGTGGCGGCGTCGATCGAGGAGGCGATGCCGCTGCTCACCGACCTCACCCATGGCCGGATGGCCGACAAGGTGATCGTCACCATCGGCGTGGTCGAAGGAAGGATGATCCAGCCGATGCTCGGGCTGCTCGGCAAGGGCGGCACGATGGCGATCGCGGGTGTGTCGTCCATGTGGGACATCGACGCCCAGTTCAACGTCTTCGGTTTTGTGATGATGCAGCAGACCATCAAGGGCGGCCTGTACGGCGGGCTCCAGCCGCGCATCGACATCCCGAGGCTGCTGGCGCGGTACCAGCGCGGTGAACTGATGATCGACGAGATGATCACCAGGACGTACTCGCTCAATCAGATCAACGAGGCGTACGCCGACATGGAGGCCGCCCGCAACATTCGCGGCGTCATCCTCCACGAGGACTGATCCGTGCAGCACCGGATTTTCCTTGTCCCGCACCGTGGTGACCCCGAGGTGGCACGACGTCACTGGGAGCGGCGGCACGGTGATCTCTTCACGGCGACGCCGAGGTTGCTCGGTTACACCCAGAACCGGCCGGTGGATCAGGAATGGGATCGTGGCACCGCGCGGTTCTGCTCGGAAACCTGGTTCGCCGACCGGGATGCCGAGCGGGAGGCCTACGCGTCGCCGTACTATCGCGATGTGGTGACGCCCGACGAAGCGTCCTTCCTGGACCGTGACGCGGCATGGGCTTCGGCGGTTATCGGTGATTCCGTTCCCGTCGTCGCCGAGGGTATCCGTGTGCTGTGGTTCGACGAGTCGCCGCCGCCGGGTGCTTCGTGGGTCGCGCTCGACCTGGCTCGTCCGGTTCCCGCGCCGGGGAAGGGAAAGCGTGTGCACTACGCCATGGTGGACGGGATCGCCGAGGCGCTGTCGCTGACGCGTGGTGCCGAGGTTTCGCTGGTGTGTCGTTCGATGGGTTTCGCGATTCCACAAAGGAGTGTGTGATGTCGGTGCCGACCGTGGGCAGGGCGTTGGTTCGTGGGGCCGAACTGTGGCCGGACGCGGAGGTCGCCGTGTATCCGGACCGGCGGCATACGTATTCGGCTCTGCTGCGGCGTTCCCGGCTCGCCGCGCGTTCGCTGGTGGGACTCGGCATCGAACCCGGTGAGCGGATCGGCATCCTGATGCCGAACTGCCTCGAGTTCCTGGAGGTCTTCTTCGGCGCCCACCTCGCCGGGATCGTGCCGGTGACGGTGAACGCCCGCTACAAACCGAAGGAACTGCGGCACGTCGCCGCCGACGCGGAGCTGGCCGCCATCGTCACCACCGACCTGGTGTCCGAGTACGTGCCCTTCGCCGACCTGTTGCGGCGCGCCTTCGCCGAAGGGACACCACCATCCCTGCGCACGCTGGTGTCCCTCGGCACCAGCAGTCCGAAAGGTTTTGTCGACCAGGACGGCTGGGACGCCGCGGCCAAGGCCACCGACCCAGCTTCCGTCGAGGATCGCGCCGAGCACGAGGACACCGCCGTGATCATGTACACCTCCGGCACGACGTCGTCCCCGCGTGGCTGTCCACTCAGCCACGGTGCCCTGATGCGCACGGCGGAGTGTGTCGCGGAGCGGCTCGAACTCACCGAACGGGAACGATTCTGGGATCCGCTGCCCCTGTTCCACATGGCCGGGCTGCTGCCCACCCTTGCCAACGTGTTGCGGGGTGGCGCGATGCTCAGCCTGACCCACATCGACGCCGACACCGCGCTCCGGCAGCTCACCGAGGAGAAGGCAACCTTCGCCTACCCGGCCTTCCCCACGATCACGCAGTCGATCATCCACCACCCCGGCTTCGCCACCGCCGACGTCTCACGCGTCCGCGCCGTGCTCGACAGCAGCCCCGCCGAGACGCTGCGCCAGGTGCAGGCGGCGTTCCCGCACGCCAAGGTCATCAGCTCCTATGGGCTCACCGAAGCGGGCGGTGTGATCACCTACAGCCACCTCGACGATCCGCTGGAAGCACGGATCACCACCTCGGGCAGGCCGTTCCCCGGTATGCGGGTCGCGATCGTCGATCCCGTCACGGAACAGGAATGCCCGCTGGGGATGACCGGTGAGATCCGGCTGAGCGGACCGGGAATGTTCGACGGGTACCTCAACGATCCGCGCACCACCGCTGAACGGACCGACGCGCACGGCAGGCTGCGCACCGGCGATCTCGGTAGCGTGGACGAGGACGGCCGGATCACCTACACCAGCAGGCTCAAGGACATGCTCAAGGTCGGTGGCGAGAACGTCGCCGCCGCCGAGATCGAATCCCACCTCGCGCAGCACCCGGCGGTGAAGCTCGCCGCCGTCGTGGGCGTCGCGGATCCGCGTCTGCAGGAGGTGCCGGTGGCCTTCGTGGAACTCGCTCCCGGATGTGCCGCCGAGGAGGACGAACTGATCGCGTTCTGCCGGGGCGAACTGGCGGGATTCAAAGTGCCGAGGAAGGTCTGGTTCCGCACGGAATGGCCGATGTCCGCGACCAAGATCCAGAAGTACCGGTTGCGCGAATTCGCCGCGAAGGAGAGGAGCGGACAACGATGAGCGAAGGACTGGTCGCGGTCGTGACCGGTGCCGGGTCCGGGCTCGGCAAGGCGTTCGCCGAGCTGTGGCTGGCACGCCACGGTCCCGTGGTGGGTGTGGACGTCTCCGCCGAACGGATCGCGTGGCTGGCGGAAGGGCGCTGCGATGCGGCTGGGCTGGCGGTCGATGTCACCGACGCGGCAGGCAACGAGGCCGCCGTTCGTCTCGCCGAGGAACGCTTCGGCCGTGTCGACACCGTGGTGCTGTCCGCGGGAATCACGGCGTGGGGCGACATCGAGAACCTCGACCTCGCCGTCTACGACCGGGTCATGGACGTCAACGTGCGCGCGGGAGTGCTGGGCATCCGGGCCGCCGCGCCCGCCCTGCGCCGGTCCGGCGGCGGGTCGATCGTGGTGCTGTCGTCGGTGTCGGGCACCGGCGGCGAACCGGAGCACTGGGCCTACTGCACGTCCAAGGCCGCCATCACGAACCTGGCCCGCTCGGCGGCGATCGACCTGGCGCCCGACGGGATCCGGGTCAACGTCGTCGCGCCGGGACCGACGCACACCGACCTCACCCGGCCGATCAAGGACACCCAGCCCGAGAAGTACGACGAGCTGCGCCGTGCCTTGCCGTTGAGGCGGTGGGGTGAACAGGAGGAGGTGGCCGAGGCGATCGCGTTCCTCGCCTCGCCCGCGTCGTCGTTCATCACGGCCGCGGTGCTTCCCGTCGACGGTGGCGCGACCGGGCGGACCGCGCAGCTCGCGCCCCGGGGCTGAGATCAGGCGCCGCGACTCGGGTCCACGAGCACCTTGATGTCGGTGCTCGTCCCCGAACCGAGTTCCTCGAGTACCCCGGCGAGGCCGTCGAGACCGATCGTGCGGGAGTGCAGGGCGTCGACGTCGACGGCGCCGTTCGCGATCGCGGCCATGGCGCCCACGAAGTCGTCGTGGGTGTAGGCGAGCGAGGCGACGACGGTGAGCTGCCTGCTCTGCCAGTCGCCGTAACTCACCTCGGAGTTCGTCATCGGGTAGCCGAGCAGCGAGAGCACCCCGCCTCGGCGCACGAGCTCCGCCGACGACTGGAGAAGGCCGGGCGCGCCGGTGCACTCGTACAGCACGTCGGCGCCCAGCCCGCCGGTTGCCTGTTCGAGATGCCGCGTGAAGTCGTCACCCGGCGCGAACACGGCAGGGAAACCGAGTTCGGTTGCGGTGCGACGGCGGGCCTCGTTCAGTTCCACGACAACCACGTCGCGGGCACCCGCGTGCCGGGCGTGCTGGGCGGTGAGCAGCCCGATGGGTCCCGCGCCCTGTACGACGACCAACGCGCCGAGGGGCTGCCGCGTGCGCTTGACGGCGTGGAACGTGACCGCCGTCGGCTCCACCAGACCCGCCTGCGCGTCGGTCAGTCCATCCAGGACAGGCTGGATTCTGCGCTGTGACACGGCGATGCTCGTCGCGAAGGCACCGTGGACAGGTGCCGTGTCGTCGATGCCGTTCGCCTCGGCGAACACCAGCTCGCACATGTCGGCGAACCCGGCGCGGCAGGCCGCGCACCGGCCGCACGCGGTACCCACGCTGGCGATCACCCGCTGCCCGGCTTCGACGGTGGTGACCGCGGAGCCGACGGCACGCACGGTTCCCGTCCACTCGTGCCCGAACACCGCGGGCGGCAGGAAATCCGGCGACTGGTATCCGTGGACGTCCGTGCCGCAGATACCCGTGTAGGCGACGTCGACGATCACACCGTCGGCGGCGGGCTCCGGTACCGGTTCCTCGCTGATGGTGAGCTGCTTCGGCGCGGTGACGTGGGCGTACTTGGCGGTCGACACGGCGGCACCCTAACCCGGCCGAGCCCGCGTCGCCCGGTGACCCCCAGCCGTTAGGAGTAACCCAAGTTGGGTCCACAGTGGACGAAATAGAGCGAGTTCCGCACTCCCGCGCCCGAGTTGCCCGTAGGGCACAGGCGGTGCTGAGGAAAGCTTGATGGATGTCGTCGCGGACTCCCTTGGCGCGTACCGACGTGCGGTGGGGAGCCGAAGTCATAGGCGCGGTCGGTGGAGAGAGTGTCGGGTCGGCGTCGTCGCCGTCCACGACGGCCGTGCACCGAAGGGGATGGCTTGGAGTAGCGGACCGGGCCACCGGCCTGACCGCTGACCCGTCGGCGCGGGACGTGCTGGCGGCGCATGAAGCACACATCCAGAAGGCGTCGACCTCGTCCGACGGGCGCCTGACAGGGTTGCCGATGGGACAGCATCTGGTGGCGGCGTTCTTGTGCTGTCATCCGGGATCGCCGCCGTACTCGACGTATCCGAGGTCGTAGCGGTCGTGCAGAATCTGCGAGATCTTGTTCTCGCAGACCCTTTCTGGTGCGGATGACGCGGCCTTCGGAGTGGTCTATGTGGTTGAGGTCTTTGAGCGATCCTTACGCTCTCCACTAGTGGCTGGGACTTGCCGCGCGGTACGACAAACTTGCTGTCGGCCACCGCTGAGCGGTCGTGCTAGCGGCAGTAATGGCCTGGATACGTAGTTGAGCGACACGACCTACGCGCTTGCCGGGCGTCGCATAGGAGCGAACGCCCACAGGCTAAAGGCAAGGAGAACGAATCCTGTCAGGACGCCGCTAGTGATCGCGATGGGTTCGATCTGGCCGAACCACCGGATGACGAATCCGGCCAATCCGCACGCGGTGATGACTGCGCCCAGCACATGGAAACGGGCGAGACGGAAGACCCGGGCCAAAGCGAAGAAGTGCGTGCCGACGACGACGGCTACCCAGGCGATACCAAGTTCAGGGTGGCCGAGTGCGGTGAGCACCTGGCTTCCGCCGACCAATGCTGCCGCCTCGATTCCGACGATCAGCCAGTATTTCCAGCCGAACGGGGACCTACCGGTCGTTGTGGTGACGGAGGCAGTCCGCCGCCGGAGGCTGTGGATACTGAGCGCAATGACCGCAACCAGGGAGGTGCCGGCAATGACCAGCAGCGGTACTCGTATGGAGGGAGTCAGTGCAGCAGAGTTGATCCAGACGAACACCGCCCCGAAGACTCCGCCGATCTGAGCGCCTATCGCCCGCCCCCGGACATGCGTGGCAGCCCTGTTCGACAGCTCGGCTGAAGTCATGAGTGCTCATCTTCCTGTAGGTCCGTCGATTGGGCCTCGGCGAGGATATCCGTTGCCTGGTGTGGGTGTTCGACGCCACGAATAGTGCCACTGCGCTTTCGGCATCCGCCGTGCGCAGCGGGATGATCTTCTGGTCGGGCTCGGAGTCGTACCAGGTGGCCGCAGCAGCCGTGGTGGGGAACTCGATGACGATTGGATCGCCCGGCCACGTGTTCTCCCTTCCCTGTCGATAGCGGACGACCCGTGGTTGAGGAACCGGCCGGAGAACGGTGCCAGCGTCCCGTCATGGCGATCGTGGCTGCGCCGAACGATGCGGCGATGAACAGCGTGCCGAACGCGGGACCCCGACGGCGGACCCGAGCTGCACGGCTGTGAGAACCCCGGATGCCGAGCCCTCCTCGTGGTCGTCCACGCCGGCCAGGATGACATTGAACAGGGGCGCGATCAGGTGAAGCGTCCGGCGACCAGTTCGGGTGGCGAGGTGGAACCCGCCGACCGATCCGAGGGCGATACCGAGCGATACCGGCGCGATGGCCAGCCCCGCCTCCGTCGGGAGTAGCCGAGCTCCTGCTGGGTCAACAGGTTGAGGATTAGCGCGAACACGGAGACGAGCCCGAAGAACACGACGGCGACGAGCAAGCCGCCGGTGTGGTCATGCATCAGATGATCTTGCCGTTATCCCTGTCCAGCACTTAAGCCGTGACAGCGCCCGACGCGTTCATCGACGCGGCGTCGTAGGCGCTCCGACGGCGGAAAACCGAACGCAGCAGGTACGGCGCTGATCGACGTCGGAGAGCGCCTGTCCGGCGGCGTGCGAGACGGGATGGCTGAACAGCACCGGCGAAACCGGGGCACAGCTACTGCGGGAACGTACGGGTGTGCGCAACAAAGAAACTCCTTGAGGAGGCCGGGTAGGCGAACACGGCCAGCGATGGCACGTCAGCGCCGAACGGCAGCGTCGAGCATGGATCGGCGCACCGTCGTCGGGCAAAGGCTTGGCACAGGCTGGACAGCGCCGTCAAGGCGCCTCGTAACCCAGGGGCGAGAAGCGCGGCGCGCCTGCTGGTCCCGACGCTACGTGCATCGGCGGGAGACTGCCAGCGCGGGGATGAGGCGCGGCCGTCGGGTTGACGGCCCGCCTGCCGGTGTGCTCCACTGCTGTGGTTGAAGTTTTTTGTGCTCGTTGTTCCCGACGCCGCAGAGGTTTTTGGCGAGCGTCGTCTCGATGCCTTTCAGGCTCTCGTTGGTTTCACGCTCGCAGCCCGGCCACCTCGCCTGAGGCAGAGCCGCGATGTTCGACGCGACAAGGAAATACCTGTATGTCTCAAGGCACCGTGAAGTGGTTCAATCCCGAAAAGGGATTCGGATTCATCGCCCCCGACGACGGCGGCAGCGACGTGTTCGTTCACTACTCCGAAATCACCGGCCACGGTTTCCGCAGCCTCGACGAGAACGCCCGCGTGCGGTTCGACGTCGGCCAGGGCAACCGTGGCCCGCAGGCTACGGCGGTGTCGGTCCTCTGACCACCACCATGTCGGCTGGGCGTCCGCGGCGCCGCGGACGCCCAGCCGCGCCCACGCGCCCACCCGCATCGCCGTCGCATTCAACGTTCCGGGTTTCGAGGTGCCGACCGTGACCTCACCCCCCGCCCAGTCGAGCGAAGGACCGGCGGCGCAGCTCGTCTCCTGCCGTGCCCGTCAGCTGCGCGAGCAAGGGCAACACCGTGTCCGCGCGGCACGCACGGTCACCCGGATGGCGCGCGATCAGCACGACGAATCTCTCTTACTGTCCATTTTGGACCTCAAGCCCGTTGTCGGCACCACGACGCCGAGCTTGGATTCCGCGCTGGCGGACTACGTTCGTCAGGTGGCCGAGCAGGTCGGCGTCCCCCTCGACGCGGTGACCCACGAAGTTACCGACACAGCCACCGCCTACCTCGGGCTCACCTCCAGCACCGCTGACCGCCCGCACTGCGACCTGATGCTCGTCTGGGACGAACGGCTCGGCTGGTCCGTCGCAATCGAACCACGCGGCAACGACCAGCTCAGCCCGGTGCCTCCCCAACTCGACCGGACAACCCTGGCAGCACACATGAGCCGAACCCGAGCATAACTGGCCGAACTCCACGTCGCCGGATCGCTACGACTGATCGACCCACCGTGCTCGGATCCGTCCAGATCGCCGGCAAGCCCACATGAGACAGGGCTTTCGCCGTTGGATGGCCAAAACCAGGCGTTCCTGTCTTTCCTTGCTGCCCCTCGAAGGGCTCAACCTGCACGTGTCCGAATCCGGGCGGTGTGGCGCGGCGAGACGACGGCGCGCCGTGTGGAAGGCGCCTTGCTGACCGCGCGTTTCGCGGGCTACCTTACTGCGGCGTTTCTCGCGCTGCGCGGGTCACGCGGTCACGTTCGTTGTGGTGCACGAAGCCCTTTGGGGTGACTACATGGGTTGTTCGTTCGCGTCGAACCACAAGGGGAACCCGCAATGACGGGCGCGTGCCGGTGGGCTGACCTACCAGATCGGGCATCCTCGACCACCTGCATCAGCTCGGTGCCCCGCTACATGCCGCAGACCACGCCCGTTGTCTCTGACCGGCAAAAGGAACGTTCAGCGCGGAAGCCAGACTCGTCCGACGTCTCGCCTGCGGTGATTGAACGGGGCAACGGGGCGCTCCGGCGAGATCAGAAGAGTTTCCTTTCGAACCGTTGATGGGTGTACCGCCGGTAAGGGCGGCACACCCACGGTGTCAGTCTGCGCGCTGGTGACTGGAATTCTGCTGCTGGGCTTCGTGCAGCTGGTCTTCAAGGGACACGATCCGGCACGCCGCGTCGACGGCGGTGCCCTGGTCGACCAGTTCCCGCACCCGTGCGGCGATCCGCAACTGGCGGCGAGAGTAACGGCGGTGTCCTCCGGCGGAGCGCTGCGGCTGGATCAGGCCGGCTTCGTCCAGGCTGCGCAGGAAATTCTGAGTCGCGCCGAGCATGTCCGCGGCGCGGCCCATGGTGTAGGCGGGGTAGTCCTCGTCGTCGAATTTGTCGGCCCCGCCGCCCGGCACGGCCGGGTCATGTTGGTCAGGGATCACTCCACCTCCACATCACAAGGAACCCCGGGTGCCCTATACGGCACCCGGGGTTCCAGGGTTTGGGTTTCATCATTGCCAACCGGCATCAATGCCGGACTGTTGCACCCGCATCCACTCGCAGAGCGGACTGTGCGGGGATCGCTGAGTCGTAACCGAGAACCACCTTCCAATCTGATGGGACTGCGGTACCCGCGCGGCACTACTACCCATCCGCGGCGGGCGATCCAATGATGTGCCCTATCCCTTCTTTCCTGTGTTTCTCTCGTACTCGGTACCGCTGCGATCATCACCGGCCGGAACCCCTTACCGAGATCGGTCCCAGCACGCCTGATGTCGCTGGGGAATGCGGAGTCTTGCGTACTGCCCGGCCCCGCATCCGCCCGTCTTCTTCACTGCATACTGCGAACTGACATCACTCCGTGCGGACACTGTTGCTCGTCCGCGTCTGCTGCACCGAGGCCACTACTGCTTCGTCTTCTCTACTCGACCCCGGTCCGCCACCGGCCGGAACCCCTTTCCGCGATCGGCTCCATCCCGCATAGCGGTCTTACCTGTCTTTTCGCGGGTAGGTACGTCATCTCCCGCGCCATCTGACGTTATCTGTCTCCGAACAAGGAGAACAGTACACTCCTCGACCATTGAATGTCTACCCCCGTCGACATAGATTTACTGGGCGGCTGGTGAGTGAATGTCTGAACCAGCGCACTGCAGGTCAGCGGTCTATGCCTCACCTGGCGACCGCGTTGAGCAGTTGAGCAGATGTCGGCCGGACCCCGAGGCTGGTCGACATCCGGGCGACGAGAGGAGTGCATGAGCGTGGGCGCGCCGATACCGCTCGAGACCTGGGTGAGCGGGCCGGTCCGCGCCACCATCGCGGCAATGACGGCCGATCCCTGGCGATCAGCTGTGCTCGATCATCACCAGGATGAGATCCGCGCCGAACTCGTCTCAGCCGGTGCCGCGCCGGATCGCTCCACTCTCACCTTGTATCTGCACGTGCTCGGCCGCGCCATGGACTACATCGGCACCACCGCCCCCGGCGACGCCCTGCCTCTCGCCTGCGTCCACGACACCGGAATGGACTGGTTCACCGTCCGCATCGCTGCCGCGTGCCAGCTCGCCATCAACGAAGGGCTTGCCGCCTGAACAGTGGTTCCTGCGTGGGTTCGACGATGGCGTCCCGTTGCCGATCGATTCCGCGTGCGGTACGCGCGGCGCTGCCGGAGGTGGCGACGACGGAGCGACAGGCCGACCCGGTTCCCGCGCGAGTGCGAGCGCGGCCGTCGAGGCTCTCGCCGTTGAGTCTTCTCTGGACGGTTGAGTGGCTGGGGATGTCTCTGCCCTCGAACTGCTCTGCCCTGAATGATGCGCACAGGTCGCGCTCCGACATCGGAACGCGCTCAAGCTACGCCCTTAGCAGCACGGCTATCTCGTTGACCTGCGATGATGGGTAGCGGGAAGGTTACGCGGACGTCCGTTCTTTCCCACTCTCTGGTCCTTTCCTATGGGACTCGCGTCGTGCTGCCGCCAGTGACCGCTACGGACCCTGCGACTGCCTACGAACTTCTGAATCAGCCGCGGATCCCCGAAACTCGCAAACAACGTCAGCGGCTCGCAACCGAGCGGCATGCGCGACCTCGCCGCGAGAACGTGACCTTCGACTACTGCAACATGAGGTGCTCGGCTTGTCCGGCGATCACCCCGATCGCCAGCGCCGACATTCACTTCGGCCGTGCGGTGATGGCGCTGCGCGACCCCGCCGATCCGGTCCTCGATGACGACTACCTCACCCGCGTCGCCTGGTATCACACCAGTACCCACTCAGACTGGCCCACCATTCGGGCGAAGTCGGCCACGACCAGCGACGCGACGCATGCGATGACAAATGACTCGCGTACCCGGACTCCCACGCCTGGAGTCCTTTGTGGACATTTGTGTCCAGTGTGTCGTGCCGAGCTTCTGCGGCTGTCGTCCGAAGCGGTCATGCTCGCCCTCCGGGCGGATGCCAGTGGGCCTGCGAAGGCACGCGTTCGTCTCATCCGAGACGGCCGTTTCATCACCAAGGCCCTGTCCTCGTGGTCGAGAACAGGCTTGTGCCCGTGAGCGGTGCCGATCGAGCCTGCCAGTTCTGGCATTCCCCGCGTCCGCGGGCCGACCCGGCTGGTATGGCTGATTTGCCACGTCAAACGCGTACGCCGACGCCGTCTCAAAGGCCGTTTACCTGCAGATGTGGCGAGTACAGGCAACCGTACTGTCACGGTGTGCTAAATTTTGGCTATGGTGCCAAAAAATGATCAAGGCGGCCAAACTCGTTCCTTCATCGAAGAGGCTCGGCGGGCTCAGATCGTGACCGCCGCCGTGGAGACCATCGCCGATGTCGGTTACCGCCGCGCGTCGATGGGCAAGATCGGTGCGCGTGCGGGGATCAGTCGCGGGTTGATCTCGTACCACTTCGCGGGAAAGTCCGAACTGATCGACCAGGTCGTCACCACCGTCTACACCGACGCGGCGGCATTCATGACGCCGCTGATCGACGCCGAGACCACGTTCGCCGGTCGGTTGCGCGCCTACATCAGCTCGAACCTGGAGTACATGCGCGCTTATCCGACCCGGATGGTCGCGCTCGTCGAGATTCTCACCAGCGGCGGCCTGTCCGACCTTCCAGGCGCCGATCCGGAGGAGTTCGACCGGCAACTGCTGTTGCCGCTGGAGCAACTGTTCGCGGAAGGGCAGGCATGCGGCGAATTCCGGGACTTCGATGTCACCGTCATGGCCAGGATCGTGCGTGGCGTGATCGACGCCGTTCCCACCGCGCTGTCCCGCGATGCCGATCTCGACATCGATCGCTATCTGCGGGAGATCACCACCGCCATCGACCACGCCACCCGGCCGGTCTTGTTCACCACGGAGGAGACATGAACCCCCTCGACGGCAAAGTCGCACTCGTGACCGGTGGGGCCGGCGGGATCGGTGCGGCCATCGGTCGCCGGTTCGCATCCGGCGGCGCCAAGGTCGTCATCGCCGACATCGATGTGGCAGGGGAGACAATCGCCCGGGAGATCGGCGGAGTCTTCGTTCCCACCGACGTCGCCCGGCTGGCTGACAATCTCGCCGCCGTTCGAACTGCGATCGAGCACTTCGGCAACCTCGATATCGCCGTGCTGAACGCCGGAATCGGTGAACGGGGCAGCTTCGTCGAGGATTTCCGGCCTGAGCATTACCGCGACCTGGTCTCGGTCAACCTCGACGGGGTGGTCTACGGGCTGCACGCCGCCTTGGGGGTGTTCACCGAACGGGGTTCCGGAGCGATCCTGGCCACTTCCAGCCTGGCCGGCTTGAGCGAGAGTCCGATGAACCCGCTCTACGCGGCCACCAAACACGCCGTGACCGGGCTGGTCCGCTCCGTCGCACCGATCGTGTCCGAGCAGGGCATCACCGTCAACGCGCTGTGCCCCACCTTTATCGACACCCCGATCTTGGGGGAGGCCACCCCCTACATCAGCGACCTCGGGGTGGCGGTCCTTCGGCCGGAACGGGTCGCCGAGGTCGCCGAACTGGCGCTGGCACACGGTGGGACGGGACAAGCATGGCCGGTTGTGCCGCACGGCGAGCCCACTCCCTTCGCCTTCCCCGAGATTCCGTCGATCATGTCCGAGCCGCACCGCCAGATCTCGGAGGCCACCGCATGACCATCCTCGCCCGCGCGCGCGATCTCACCCGTCGCTACAACGACAAGACCGCGCTGGACGGTGTTTCCCTGGACATCCCGGCAGGCCAGGTGCTCGGGCTTCTGGGGCCGAACGGTGCGGGAAAGTCCACGCTGATCAACGTGATGACCGGGCTGCTGCGGCCCACTTCCGGCAGTGTCGAATTGTGCGGGGGTGACCCGCGCAGCGAAGCGACCCGCCGTGTGATCGGCGTGACGCCACAGGAGACCGGGCTTCCTGAGACCTGGCGAGTCGCCGAACTGGTGGACTTCGTCTCCGAGCACTTCCCCGACCCGGTGGGGCGGGCCGAACTGCTCAAGCGCTTCGACCTCACCTCGCTGGCCGACCGGCAGGCCGGCGGTCTTTCCGGCGGGCAGCAGCGGCGGGTCGCGGTCGCGCTGGCCTTCGTCGGGCGGCCTCGGCTGGTGTTCCTGGACGAGCCCACCACCGGTCTCGACGTGGACGCCCGGCGGGCGTTGTGGGAGGGCATCCGTTCCTTCCACGCCGACGGCGGAGCAGTTCTGCTGACCAGTCACTACATCGAGGAGGTGGAGGAACTGGCCGACCGGGTCGTGGTGGTGGACCGCGGCCGAGTCATCGCCGACGGCGGTGTCGCCGAGATCCGCGGCCGGATCCAGCTCAAACGGGTCACGCTCACGGACGCGGCGCTGCCCGCGCTGAACGAGGTCGCGTCGATCGAGCGAGACGCCGACCGCACCCATCTGCTCACCAACGACGCCACGGCGCTGGTCCGGGAACTGGTGACCGTCGGCGCGTCCTTCACTGACATCGAAATCGAGTCCGCCTCGCTGGAGGACGCCTTCCTGGCGATCACCGGTGATCGGCGGATCACGTGACCCGAAAGGCCTGATCAATGTCTTCATTGACCATGACCTACACCCGGCGAAATCTTGCCGAGACCATCCGCACGCCCACGATGTTCCTGACCGTGGCACTGGTCCCGGTCGGCGTGATGCTGTTCTTCGTCGTACCGTTCATCGGCCAGGACGCGCGGGCCATCACCTCGGCCACCGGAACTCTGGTGGTGTTCGGGGTGCTCATGGCCTGCGTCGGCCACTTCAGCATCGTGATCGCGACGCAACGGGAATCGGCCTGGGGGAACTATTTGCGCACCCTTCCGGGAGGGCTCGCGCCGCAAATGTCGGCTCAACTGCTGGTCGGGATGGTCGTCGTCGCTGCGGCGATCGTACCGATCGTGCTGGTAGCCGGACTGTTCACCGCCGCGACGGCGCCACTGTCGCGGGTGCTGCTGGCGGCGGGAGCGCTGCTGGTCGCTGTCGTGACCTTCAGTCTGCTGGGGCTGGCAATGGGCTACCTGCTGTCGCTGCGCGTGGCCTCCATCGCCAACAGCATCGGTTTCCTTCCCCTGGCAGTGGCCGGTGGGATGTTCTTCGATCGCGCCGACACGCCGTCGTTCATCGTTCAGATCGCGCCCTACGTGCCGACCCGAGGCGCGACCGACCTCGTGCTGGTCGCCCTCACCGGGGAATCGGTCGGCCCGCTGTCGCTGGCAATGCTCGCGATATGGATCACGGTACTGGCCGGACTCACCGCCTGGGGCTACCACCGCGACCAGATCCGCCGATTCAGCTGAGGCCACTCCACCCCCAAACAGATCGCAGGCCAACAGATCGACTGAATCCGCCTTCGAATCCAAGGGCAGGGCCTGATCAATCCTTCCTTGCTCGTACTCTTGACCAAGTCGAGAGAACCAGGCCGTTTTCCTCAGTCGGCACCAACATTGGTAGCCGCTCCAACGTCTCCCCAAGGGCGATGCCAAGCTGAGCGATCACCTGACGGGTGAGTTGCAACTGACCCGACTGGTGGCAAGATCGAGTTCGGAGAGACTATCCACACCACGACAATCCGCAACTGGCCTAAGAGGCCGGGGCGATGCCGTGCTCGGCCCCGCCTCGACTTCTTCGGTGAGGACAAGCACGGAGATCCACTGTCCACTTCGTACTCACCTGCGGCGCTGCGCCGCTGGTTCTCGGGAACCCCGGTCGCCGCCGATAGTCGGTTGTGCTTGTGGCCATGGCCGCCAGCCATCAGGCTCGAGGAGCTGAAAACTTGCTCGACGCGTTTTGCTGGCACTGCAACCTCGAGCGACCGCACCGGGCGAACAGCTACCGCAAACGCAAAATCCAGGTCGGAGCACAACTCGTCTGCCAGACCGTGCACACCGTCGAAGGCAACGGCATCGTCCGCATCTACTACTCAGGTCATCAACTCGTCCGAGAGCTCCTCTGATGTCGGTGATGGCTTCGTGGGGAAGCTGTTGTGCACCAAGGCGTGGATGACGAAGACGCAGCGCGATGGTCATTCCGGCTCCTGATCGTTGTGTTGTTGCTCCTGCGCCCAGGCGATCGCCCATTCGTCGAGCGGATGGAGGGCGTGTCTGAGTGCTGTCCCCAGCCGAGTGAGCTCGTAGCCCTCGGCCGAGCGGGCGATGATCCCGCTCGTTGTGAGTTCACGAAGCCGTTGGTAGAGGACGCTGGACGATAGCCCTTCGCACCGTGCCAGGAGCGCGCGGGCGCCGAGGGGGCCCGCGCGCAGTTCCCAGAGAATTCGCAGCGCCCACCGACGGCCGAACAGGTCCATCGCGGCCATGAGGGGGCGGCCGGTCGTCGAACCACGAACAGGGCTTCCTGGGTGTGGTGTCGGCATGCTCCTCCTGCGCCTTGTGTTTCTTTATTCGAAACACTACCATCCGCTGGGTGTTTCTGTTTTCGAAACGAACTGGGCGGGAGAGTCGATGTCGCGGATAGCCCTGCTGGACCCGCCGTACACCGGCCAGGCCGGTGCGCTGCTCGCGCGCATGATGCCCGGGGGTGCTCCGCCGATCGGCTTGTTCCGAATGTTCGCCAGAAACATCCCCATGGCCGACGCCATGCATGGGTGGGGTCGCTACGAGTTGGGCAGACAGTTGACCCTGACCATGCGGGAACGCGAGATCGTCATCGACCGGACGTGCGTGCTGTGCGGCTGCGAGTACGAGTGGGGCGTGCACATGATGACCTTCGCGGACCGGGTCGGACTCACCCGCGAGCAGGCGGCATCCCTGGTGCGCGGGGGCCCTGCTGATGACTGCTGGAAGTCTGAGGGGGAACGGCTGCTCATCCTCGCTGTCGATGCGCTGCACGAGTGTTCCGATATCGATGAAACGTTGTGGACACGGCTCGCGTCGGTTTTCGATGAGGTCCAGCTGCTTGATCTGCTTCTGCTGTGCGGGTGGTATCACGCCGTCAGCTTCGCCGCGCGCGCCACGCGCGTGCCGCACGAGCCCGGCGCGCCTCGCTTCGCCGATTTCCCTCCCATCGCGACCGGGGTCAACCGATGAGCACTGCCCTGGAGTACTCCCAGGTGTGAAAGGACGGTTATGTACAAACTAGTTGTCTTGTATTCCGAGCCTGCCGACCCTGACCACTTCCGCGACTACTATGTGACCAACCACCTTCCGCTTGTCATGGATTGGCCCGGCCCACTGGGGTGGCGCTACAGCTTCGAGGTGGCGACGACCGGGGGAGACGCGCCGTATTTCGCGGTCTTCGAAGCCGAATTCGCTGACGCCGCCGCCTATCACGCGGCGTCAGAGTCGCCGCACGGCCAGCGGCTGGCCGCCGATGTCGCCAACTACGCCACCGGCGGTGTGACCATCGTCCACTATCCGGTACAGGACGGCACCGGCTGAGGCAGCGCGGCATGGTCCGGGACGCGTTCGGCCGGCCACCTAAGACCAGGTCCAGCCAGCGGCGGACACCGTTGGTGTTAGCCGGTTCGTTGAGCGTCAAAGGTGGGCAGATGTCCTGGCCGGACGTGACGGCAGGGGCGTCGCCCCACGGCCATCGCCGGCAACGACCCGGCGGCAACCGGCGGGAGCCTGGCGTTCCGTTGAATTGTCGATAGTGGACGCTCAGTGGGTGAGGCGTTCCCACAGCCAGCCGAACCGGTCGATGCGCCACAGCTGCGTCAGGATCACCAGGGTCGTGCCGAACGCGGTCGGCCACACCTGAAGGGCGACCAGGCCCCAGGCGATCAGGGCGAATCCGCACAGCCCAACGGCGACCAGCAACCGCATGATCCGTTGGTGGTCAGGCGGTACCTGGTTGCCGTGGCGCACCCAGGCGCGTTCGCCGTAGATTCCCCTCGCTGCCCAGGAATCGGGTCCCACGGGCGGGAACACGGAGGGATTGACGAACAGCCAGATGATCACTGCGGCGATCGGGACCAGACTCCACCAGCCGATCCAGGTCCTGCTCCATATAGCCAGCAGCATGGCTGGGATGGCGGCGAAGCGGGTCCACACACTCCAGGGGTTGGCATGGCGTTTCCAGGCATCGTCGTTCATCCGGAAGAGCCCTGCGACGGATTTCGCGATACTCATGGTGATGTCCTTTCAGGCCAGGCGTTCTTCCAGCGTCTGCACGGCGGTTGTCCGCCATGGTGGTGCTGGCGACCGCTTCGGAGATCGCGGCGCCGAGGCGCGCAAGGTGAGTTTCTGCTGACGCACGGGTGCGGGCGCGACCGCGATGTCGCGCATGCGCTGTGCCCAGTGGGGTTGGTCGGCCACGAAAGGGCACACGACCTGCGGGCGTCCTGCGGCAAGGGCGGCGGCCGTGGTACCACCGCCACCGTGGTGCACAACCGCGGCCTTGCGGGGGAACAACCAATCGTGGGGCGCTTGGTCGATAAGCAGTACGTGCTCCGAAGAAGCGGCCTCACCGAGACCGCCCCATCCAGTCGCCAGTACCACTCGGACTCCCGCGCGGCGTACTGCCTCGGCGACAATGGCACCGGTCCTGTTCGCCCGAGGCCCGGTCATGCTGCCGAAGCCGATGTAGACCGGGCGCGGTCCTGCGTTCAGGAACTCGTTCAGCTGTGCCGACGGTGACCACGTGTCGGTCACCGGCAGGAACCAGAAGCCTGTCGTACGTACCTGTTCCGGCCACCCCGGGTCGATCTGCGTAGTCTGCGGGCTGAATGCTTGCAACACCAAAGGTGTTCACGATTCCGGCATAGGTGTGCAAGGGCGCCAACGCCGCGAGGTATGTCGCGCGGTTGAACACCCTGGGCATTCGCGGTAGCTGCACCATCGGGCACGGCATCAGCGACGTGGGTACCCACTCGGGCTGCAATGTCGCCAGTACCGACGGGACGCCAAGCATCTCCGCGACGTGCTGAGCAGGCAGCGTGGGCGAGTGCACCACCACGTCTCGCCACTTTCACGGGCGACAGCGCCAGATCTCGCAGCACGTCGGCCATCAGAGGTTTGATTCGCCGTGCGGTGCGCACCGCGCTGATCTTGCCCCGCAGGCCCCGGTATCCATTGCCCGCGGCCTTACGAACCACCGGGTCCGCCATCAACCGGTTTGGTCCCTCGTCCAGCCCCGCGAACTCCACGCCGTGTTCTTGTGCTTGCGCCGCAAACGATACTGGCGCGGCCAGGCGAGCGTGGTGGCCTGCGGCACGCAGGGCGAGTGCGAGCGCGAGGAACGGCTGCACGTCGCCGCGCGTGCCGTGGGTGACCAAAAGTGCCTTCATCGCGCTTGCTCCTTCGCGACGATCGCGGTGAACGCGGACAGCCAGCGGTCGTCGGTGAACAGCCCGCCGGTCAACATCTCCAGCCCGGCCCTGGCCCCTCGTAGTGAGGTCTCGGGTTCGGCAACGTCACCGCCGAGCAGCTGACTGACCTGCTCACTGAGCAGTAGCGGTGCCAGCAGCCAGGCCACATAGGTCACTGCGCGCGCTCGTGCGTCCGTGGTGGGCGTGGCCCAACCTTGTGCTTCGCCGTCGGCCAGCCATTGCTGGGTGGCGTCGACGATCTCGGCGAACAAGACGTTCGCGGCCTCCGAGCCCTCCAGCAATGCCCGGCCGAGGTATCGCCGCACCGGGGTTGCCGTGCGCAGTATCTCGGTGAGCGCGCCCTGCTCGATCACCCCGTCAACGGTGGGACCGGAGCGGATCGCCGCGAGCACGTGCTCGTCGCACGCCTGTCGCAGGCCTTCCTTCGAGCCGAAGTGGTGCAGCACCAGAGCGGGCGAGACACCGGCGGTGGCAGCGATCGCGCGCACGCTGGTCGCGGCCACCCCGCCAAAGCCGAAGCGCTCCAGCGCGGCGTCCCGAATCCGAGCCTGGGCGGTAAGGTCACGTACTGAACGCATGAACAGCATACTAAACAATCGTTCAGTCTTCTGTGTATGCGTACGCGTAAGCAACGCATCAGATCTTTCCGTGTGCGCCGGGACGGGCCCTCACCCGCGGAAGCCCGTCGAGCCGGATCGACTTGACTTACCAGCTCTGACAAGCAAAGCAAGTCGTTTACCCCTTGCGATACTGATCGAACTGGATGTGCCTGACAGCGGTAGCCGGATGACGAGGTGCTCGTCTTTGACGCCCGCCGCGATGCGGCTGATTTGGTCGACGGGCATGGCCGTCTTGCTCTTGATGGCGAACCTGGCTGCGGCGGCCAGGGCCTTGCTGTCGTTGACTGGAAGGAAGTCCGCTAGACCACCGAGGAGGCGGGGGCCGATCTTGTTGCTGGCTTGAGGGGCGCCGAAGAGGTCGGCGATCAGTCCGTCGACCAGGTTGGGGGTCAGAAACGTTTGGATGCCGTCTGAGGCGGCGATGGCGGGTCGCATCGCCGTCCATCCGCCTTTATGAAGCTGGGCGAAGGTAGCCGCGTCGTCGGGAACGATCTGGTGTTCGAGCAGATGCGCGAACAGGTTGCTGCGTTCCGCGGTGATCTGGGCGGAGGGCAGTAGCCATTCGAGGTCGAGCGTGAGTACGAGCTTGAGGCGATCCTGGGGGCTTGGGATGCCGTGCTGGGCGTTGAGCACTGCGATCGCCGCTTCGGCCTTGACCGTGGCCCGAGCTTCATCCACGTTCTCGCCCGGCTCCTCCGTCGCGTTGTTGTCGGTGTGGATCGCGCCGGCGTTGAGTAGGAGCTTGCCGAGGTGCTCGTCGGTGTTGCCGAGCCCGGATCGGTAGGTATCGAGATTGGTGAGTGAGGCACGAAACAGTGTGGCTGCGGCCAATGTTGGCCAGGTTGCCTGGGGCGCGTCGGTCAGTTGCTGCAGCGAGCTGTCGGGTGATGCGGTTGCGATGAGCCGTTGGAGGGTTTCGTCGTCTTCTCCTGTGGCTTTCAGCGCGTTGAGGAGGGTTTCGGGTGTCAACGTCGAGTAGAAGCCGGATTTCGGGTCGTTTTTCGACACCGCCCGTGACGATTTCTTGGAATCCGAGTCTTGAAGGATTCAGAAACGGCTTGGCAGTGACTGGATCGACCTTGACCTGTTGTTCACCAGGCCGGATGGCCGCGCGCTGCCATTCGGCGGATGTGAGTGACGCGTTCGCCGAGATCGTCCGGCGGGCTGGGCTGCCCCCGATCACGTTGCACGGACTTCGTCACGGCGCCGCAACCCTGGCCCTGGCGGCTGGCGCGGACATGAAGTCCGTGCAGCACATGCTTCGCCACTCCTCGATCAAGGTCACCATGGACCTCTACACCAACGTGCTGCGGGAGGTCTCGCAAGCCACGGCCAACGCCATCGCCGACATCATCCCGAGACAGTCCAAGCAACTACCCGGCGCTCTCGGGCTCCCCTCGGGCTCCCCAACGACCACTGTGGACAGAGAGGAAGTGAAGGAAATGGTTCCCGAAAACACAAAACTCCAAGTCGCGGCTATACCTGACTTGGAGTGTGAGGGTGCGCCATCAGGGACTCGAACCCCGAACCCGCTGGTTAAGAGCCAGCTGCTCTGCCAATTGAGCTAATGGCGCAAGTTGGCCGCCTCGGTCTCGCGCTAGCAACCCTCGGCGACGGAAAGAACATTAGCACGGTGCCTCGGAGCCCCCGTGCGGCCCCCCGGCAAAGCTCTGAGCACAACTTGACTACAGCGGCCCACTCGGTGCTACGAATGGGGCAGACTATGCACTCATCTGGGGCATTTCACTAGCGAAATGGATGGGCATCAATGCGTAGTCGGGGTGGCTACAAGCCACGTCTGGGGGTCCGGTTGATCTCGACCGTGTTAGTGGGGGGTGTTTTGCTCACTGGCTGTACATCCGCGGCGACTGAGGGGCCGGAGGACGAGCGGTCAAGTCCCGCGTCGACCGCGCCTCCGAAGCCGGTGTCGCTGGAGCTGTCGGTCGAGGAGGGCGCGAAGGACGTCGAACCGGGGTTGCCCGTCACGGTGAGCGCCACCGACGGGAAGGTCACCGAGGCGTCCCTGATCGGCAAGCACGGCACGGTCGTCGAGGGCCAACTGGCCGAGGACGGTTCCGGCTGGGAGTCGGCGGAACCGCTCGGATATGGCAAGACTTACACCCTCGCCGCGACGGCCGAGGGCGCGAACGGCAAACCGGAGACCAAGACCTCCACCTTCACGACGGCCACTCCGGCTCAGCAGATCTCGGTGTGGACGAACGTCGATGACGGGCAGCAGGTCGGCGTCGGCATGCCGATCATCTTCACGTTCAGTGGGCCCGTTCCTGACCGGAAGGCCGCAGAGAAGGCACTGCGGATCGAGACCGACCCGGAGACCGAAGGCGCGTTCCATTGGTTCAGTGACGAGTCGGTGACCTGGCGGCCGAAGGAGTACTGGCAGGCGGGAACGACGGTGACCGTCGACGCCGCCATCTACGGCAGGCATCTCGGCGACGGGGTGTACGGCAGTGAGGACAACTTCGCGAAACTGACCGTCGGGGACAAAGTGGTCACGGTCGCCGACGGCGAGACGTATCAGATGACGGTGTTCGTCAACGACAAGGAGGTCAAGAAGTTGCCGATCTCCCTTGGCAAGCCGTCGACGACGACTCCGAACGGTACGTACACCGTCATGAGCGAGCACAACGGTTACACCATGGATTCGAGCACCTACGGGGTTCCGGTCGAGAGCGGCGGGGGCTACCGGCTGTGGGTGGAGTACGCGGTGCGGCTGTCCAACAGCGGGATCTTCTATCACTCCGCGCCGTGGTCGGTGGCGCAGCAGGGCAACACGCACACGAGCCACGGATGCATCAACCTCTCCCCCGAGAACGCGGCGTGGTTGATGGAGATCTCGCAGCCGGGCGACGTGGTGACGGTGAAGAACGCGGGCGAGCAGACGCTGGAGCCGACCGACGGCTGGAGCGTGTGGCAGATGTCGTGGGAAGAATGGATCGCCGGAGACGCGTGACAGCCAGATGACGAGGGCCGCCGCTCCACTGGAGCGGCGGCCCTCGTCATATCTAGCGCTTGGGGTGAGTAACGGGACTTGAACCCGCGACCCCCTGGACCACAACCAGGTGCTCTACCGACTGAGCTATACCCACCACGTGAGGAACTCGCTGAGTGCCTCGGCCGGATCATCGTAGCGCGTCGTCTCAGCGCGCCTGAACGGGGTTCGTCATTGCCGGGTTCGAACGACTTCGTCGGCGGCCGCCCTCGCCTGTTCGGTGCTCGGTCCCGGCTGGGCGACGAACGCCGTCTTCCGATAGTAGTCGAGTTCGCCGATCGATTCCCTGATGTCGGCCAGCGCCCTGTGTGCGAGCCCCTTCTCGGGCTTGGCGTAGTAGATGCGCGGGTACCAGCGCCTGACCAGTTCCTTGACGGACGACACGTCGACCATGCGGTAGTGCAGGTAGCCGTCGAGAGAGGGCATGTCGCGCGCGATGAAGCCACGGTCGGTGCCGATCGAGTTTCCAGCCAGCGGCGCGGTTTGCGGATCGGGCACGTGCTCTCTGATGTAGGCGAGCACCTGTTGTTCGGCTTCTTCGAGCGTGACGGACGAGGCGCGCACCTCCTCGGTCAGCCCCGAGCGGGCGTGCATGTCGCGCACGATGTCGGGCATGTTCGCCAGCGCTTCGTCGTCGGCGTGGATGACGAGGTCGAGTCCGTCACCGAGTACGCGCAGTTCGGCATCGGTCACGAGAACCGCGATCTCGATGAGGGAGTCTTTGGCGAGGTCGAGCCCCGTCATTTCACAATCGATCCAGACAAGACGGTCAGTCACCTGGCAAACCCTAACGTGGCCGGGCTGGTGCCGCTTGTCACGCTCCGTTTTCGATCGCGACGACGACGATTTTCACTGCCGACGCCACGCTCGGGCCGTGGTGACCGGGACCACGCTTGGCGGCGCGGTCCCGGCCGGGTCACCGTGTCAGCGTTTCCTCGCCTGCCGAGAGCAAGCCGGGGAACAGTCTCCACTTCGCTGCGGTTCGCCGTGCGCGGTCAGCAGGTGGGCCAGCCGGGCCCACTGCGCTGGTTTCACCGTGTCCGCCCTCGTCCCCGGGGTGAGGCCGGCGGCGAGCACCAACCGGGGCGATCGGGTCCCCGTCGCGGCAGTGACCACGTTGCGGACGCCGTGCCGTGGCGACAGGTAAGCCGCCTCGATCATGGCGCGGAGCGTTCGCCCTTCACCCTTACTCAGCTGCGGTTTCCGTTCGATGAACAGCTGTGCGGAGTCGACGGAAGGGATCGGCCGGAAGCAGTGGGCGGGAACCTTTCTGACGAGTGTGATGTCGAATCTGGCTGCCCACCACGCGAGTTCCGCCGTTCGCGGGACGGCGGTGGTGAGGCGTTTGGCGAAGCCCCATTCGACGATCAGCCCCGCCTTGCGTGGGGTGCCGCCGCCCGGGTTGAGCAAGCGGCGAAGCAGTGAGGTGGAAATGGAGTAGGGAATGCTCGCGACGACGAGGAAGTCCTTGCGGGGTAAGGGGAATGTTCTGGCATCGGTGGTGACGACGCGGAGGTTTTCCTTGTCGTCGAGCCGGGTGCGCAGCTTGCGGGCGAACGCTGGATCGCGTTCGACGGCGATCACGCGTGCGCCGGTTCTTGTCAACGGTGCCGTGATCGCGCCGTTGCCGGAGCCGAACTCGATGACGAGATCGGCTGGGGCGGGGGCACACGAACGGATCAAGCCGTCGATGATCTGGTTCGACGCCAGGAAATGGACGCCGGAGGGGTTGGGACGCGGCGCGTCGCGTGTCGTGCGACGCGGCCCGCGCGGTTTGCGGGAAGGCATGGTGTGGCTCCGTCATGAACGAGTGAACGCGCGAGAGCGCGCAGGACGTCATGGCGCAGCGACCGAACCGGCTTGATCCGGTGGGACCCGCGCTCGGCGAAGCCGATGGGCGCGGTGAACGTGATGGCCCGACGAAACGCCTCATCGCCCCGTGGTTCCGGGGGCAAGGGCGGTCGTGGAAGCGAGTCGCTGCGGCTAGTGGGTGAGCCGGAGCCGCATGAAGGCCGCGAAAGCGCCGAAGGCGCTGGAGGTGCAAGTTCCCATGGTGGACATGGTATCCCGGCTGGGAAATGATTTTCGATTACCGATTCGGGGCGGAGCGAGGTCTCCGTTCGCGCGAGTTTTACTGCGAGCGGATCCGTTGGTGCGGCAAGTATTGGCGCGATGTCGGTCTTCCGTTCTAACGTCGTTGTCACTCCACATTCGACGCGGCGGAGAGGGAAATCATGAGCAATACGGCGACAACAGCGACAACGGAGACGCAAGGCCAGTCAACGGTAGTGCCCAGGACGGCGTCCGGTTCCGAGGCAGGCTCCGCGACGATCCGCCCAACGGTCGTCGACATCGACGTACTCGGGGATTACTCCCTTGTGGAGAGTGCCCGGTTTCTCGCGGGATTTCCGCCTGCCGCGCGGCCCGACGCCGGCGAAGAGCACGGTGTGCTGCGGCTTGCCTTTCCCGTCGACGGCGCGGGCGACCACGTGGGAGCGCTGGTGCGGCAGCGGGCGCCGAATCAGGTGACGGTCGAGGTAGCCGCCGTACCGCACACGGCGCCCGCCGCCGTCGAGCAGGTCCGCCGTCTCCTTTCGCTCGACGCCGACGGGGAGTTGTTCTCGGCGCTCGATGCCGTTGATCCGGTTCTCGGCCGATTACGCGCGCAGCGCAGGGGATTGCGCCCGGTGCTGTTCCCATCGCCCTACGAGGCGGCGTGCTGGGCGGTGGTGTGCCAACGGTTCAGGGTCGCTCACGCGGCTTCCGTCAACCGGCTGCTGGCTGTCCGGCATGGGCGCGCGGTCGAGGTGGCGGGTAGAACTGTCCGCTCGTTTCCGGCTCCCGAGGTGCTGGCCACCGTCCCCACCGTGCCGGGCTTGTCGGTGCAGAAGGTGCGCAGGCTTCGCGCGGTCGCCGAAGCCGCCGCCGAAGGCCGGCTCGACGCGACGATGCTGCGCGCGATGCCGGTCGCCGACGCGCTGGAACAGGTGCGAAGCCTGCCGGGAATCGGGCCGTTCTCGGCGGAACTCGTGGTCGCGCAAGGGGCTGGGCACCCCGACGTCTTCCCGCTGGCCGAACACCGGCTGCATGAGGAGATGGCGCGGGTTTACGGCCTGCCGGACGTAGTCGAACCGGCCGAACTGGAGGGCATCGCACGGCGGTGGCGGCCTTACCGAAGCTGGGGAGCGTTCCTCTTGAGGGCACGCAGAGAGACGAATACGGCGCTGCTTCCGGCCACCGGGCAAGCGGGGAACGATAGCGTGCCCGCAGTTCCGTCCCTGGGAAAGGGGGTCACGGGAACCAGACAATGACTGTGATGAGGTGACGCCGTGACGATGGCCGCCGCCGACGACGAGATTTGGCAAGCACTCGACCTGGAAGCCAGTACGACGAGCACCATCGTGCTGGTGGCCGCGGGTATCGCCTTGCTCGCCGTCGTGGTGCGCGCGCCGTGGCGCTTCGCCCGCAACGTCATCACGATCGTGCACGAGGCTGGGCACGCGCTGGTCGCGGTACTGGCCGGTCGGCGGCTACAGGGCATTCGCCTGCACTCCGACACCTCCGGCGTGACCGTCTCGCGAGGCAAGCCGGAAGGCGCGGGCATGGTGCTCACGGCGCTCGCCGGATATCCGGCGCCAGCCCTGCTGGGACTGGCCTTCTCCGGCTTCGTGGCCGGCGCGAACCTCAGCGCGGTTCTGGGGATCGCCGCGGCTTTGCTGCTCGGGGTGCTGATCATGGTTCGCAACGCGTACGGGGTGTTCGCGGTCGTCGTGTCCGCGGGGGTGCTGGCCGGAGTGGCCCTGCTGGCGCCGCCGGGAATGCAGGCGGCGTTCGTGTACCTGATGACGTGGTTCCTGCTGCTCGGCTCCGTGCGTCCGGTGTTCGAACTGCAAGCCAAGCGCCGCAGGGGAGCGGCGCGCGACTCCGACATCGACCAGCTCGCGAGACTCACCGGGCTTCCGGCGGCGATCTGGCTGCTGGTGCTGGGTGTGCTCATCGGCAGCTGTGTCGCGCTGGGCGGGATGTTGCTCATCGAACCGGCGGTGCGCTGAACCGGTGGTGTGCTGAACCGGCGGACATCCGGGCTCAGGTCGGCCTTGCCCTCGCGCGCGTGCGGAGGCCACCGCGCCGGAGTTCGAGGCTGGAATGCAGCCGGACCAGCTCCGAAGTCCGTGGGCGCCGTGCGGCACACTGGTGTGTCGAACAAGCGATGCGCGCGGGCCGACCCGGCGCGGATGTGAGAGGGCTGACCTGTGGTGGCTGTGGCGGACGAGGTGACGGTGGCGGTCGAGGAGTGTGCGCGCGCTGCGAAGCGGGCAGCCCCGTCCCTCGCGACAGCCGGAGACGACGCGATCGACGCGGCGCTCCACGGGATGGCACGCCGGTTGCTCTCCGAAAGGGCGGTCATCCTCGAAGCCAACGCGGCTGATGTGGCCAAGGCCGAGGCCGAGGGAATGAGCGCGGGGCTGCTCGACCGGCTCACCATCACCGAGGAACGCCTCACCGGTATGGCGGAACAGCTCAGGCTCCTCGCCGGTGCGCCGCATCAGCAGCGGTCGGTCCCGGTGTCTTCCCTCGAAGGTGGGCTGCGGCTGATCGAGCGGCGGCGGCCGGTCGGCGTGATCGGCGCCAACTACGAGGCGAGGCCCAATGTCACGGTCGACGTGGCTTCTCAGCTCGTCAAGTCGCGCAACGGTGGCGTGCTGCGCACCGGATCGGCCGCGCTCGGTTCGGCGCGGCGGCTGCTGGAGGTCGTCGTCGCACCCGCGCTCGCGGAGGCAGGGATCGACAGCGACGTCATCCAGCTCGTCCCCAGGGCCGAGAGGGAGGCCGCGGCGGCGCTGGTCCGGTTCCCCGATCTCGTGCCGTTGGTGATCCTGCGGGGCAGCGGTGACAGTACGAGGGCGCTTGCCACCGAGGCGGCAACTCACGGCGTCCGCACGCTCGCGCATGCCGACGGTGGTGGGGTGCTGTACGTCGACGTGGCGGCCGACGAAGCGACGGTTCGGACCCTCGTCGACAACAGCCTCGACCGGCTCGGTGTCTGCAACAGGCTCAACCTGCTGCTCATCCACGAGTCGGTTTACGAAACGTTGTGGCCGGTGGTGGAAGGGGTGCTGGCCGAGCGGAAGATCCGCGCTTCACTGCCGCCACACGAGCACGCCCTCGGGTACGAGTGGGCGCTGGACTCGGACGAGGAAGCCACGGTGACCGTCGCCACGGTCCCGGATCTCACTCACGCGGTCTCGATCGCCAACGACCAGACGTCCGGGCTGGCCGCAGGCATCGCGACGGAGGATGCCGAGGCCGCCGAAGCGTTCTTCGACGGCTACCAGGGCACAGGGGTGTTCTGGAACGCGCCGACGCGGCTGCTGGACGGATTCAAACTGCTCGGCGTGCCGGAGACCGGTATTAACCTTGACAAGGTGCCGGGGCCGCGTGGCCCGGTGACCTACACGGACCTGTACGTGCGGCAGTACGCAGTCGTGCCGGCAGGCCGCTGACCGGCAAGCCCGCCGGGCCTGTCGAACACAACACGCAGCACACAGCACGTAATGGTTGCCCTGCCTGGGCGGAGTCGCGGGCGTGGCGTTGCCAGAACCCGTTGCCCTACCAGGAGGATGACCATGGCCGACAAGGCCGACCACGTCCAGGACGTAAGCGGAACCGAGCGGGAACCCGATCCCGCCGACACCGGTGCCACTGCCGAAACGGCGGACACCGCTGACGCGGCGGACACCGCTGACGCCAGTGACGACGGCAAGGACCAGGACCGTGCCGACACCGAGAACGCGGACGCGGATACCGACAACACCGCTGCCGACAACATCGCTGCCGCCGCCGATACCGGCACCGCCGACAACAGCACCGCCGCGGCCGACAGCACCGACGGCACCGACGGCACCGGCACCGCCGACACCGACACCGCCGCCGGTGATCCCGGGCAAGACGACGCTGCCGTCACCTTCGCCGACCTGCACCTGCGGGCGGAGTTGCTGACCGCGTTGTCCGAATTGGGCTACGAGGAGCCGACCCCGATTCAGCGGGCCGCGATCCCTTCGCTGCTCGCCGGTCGTGATCTCGTCGGCCAGGCCGCCACGGGAACCGGCAAGACCGCGGCGTTCGCGTTGCCGACGTTGCAGCGGATCACCGGGCGCGGCAAGCGGGACACCGGAAAAAAGGGTCCCGCCGCGCTCGTGCTGGTGCCGACGAGGGAGCTGGCCGTCCAGGTTTGCGAGGCCATGCACCGGTACGGCCACAAGATGGGGAGCAGGGTCGTTCCCATCTACGGCGGCCAGCCCATCGTCAGGCAGATGAAGGCGCTGGAACGCGGTGTCGACGTCGCCGTCGCGACGCCGGGCAGGGTGCTCGATCACCTCGCGAGGGGGACCCTCTCGCTCAGTGACATCGAGGTCGTCGTGCTCGACGAGGCCGACGAGATGCTGGACATGGGCTTCGCGGAGGACATCGAGGCGATCCTCCAGGAGACCCCCGACGAGCGGCAGACGATGTTGTTCTCGGCCACCATGCCACCGCGAATCACCGGTATGGTCCGCCGCTATCTCACCGATCCCGAGCGCATCGAACTCGGCAAGAAGGCCTCGACCGACGGCGAGACGGCGAAGGTGCGGCAGACCGCCTACGTCGTCCCGAAGGGACACAAGCCGGCCGCGCTCGGCAGGGTGCTCGACGTCGAGGCGCCGACCGCTGCCGTCGTCTTCTGCCGCACGAGGGAAGAGGTCGACCGGCTCACCTCGACCCTGAACGGTCGTGGCTACCGGGCCGAGGCCCTGCACGGCGGCATGGATCAGAGCCAGCGGGACAGGGTCGTCGGGCGGTTGCGCAGTGCCTCGACCGACCTCGTCGTGGCCACCGACGTCGCGGCGCGCGGGCTCGACATCGACCAGCTCACTCACGTCGTCAACTTCGACGTGCCCAGCGCGCCGGATGTCTACGTGCACCGCATCGGCAGGGTGGGGCGAGCAGGCAGGGAAGGCACCGCCATCACCCTCGCCGAGCCGCGCGAACACCGGATGCTGAAGACGATCGAGCGGGTCACCGGTCAGCGCCTCGCGGTGCAGAAGCTCCCGACCATCGCCGACCTTCGCGCGCAGCGCCTCGAACAGACAAGGGCCGCGTTGTGGGAGAACCTTCAGGAGGAGAACCTCGACCGGTTCCGCGCCGTCGTCGAACCGCTTGCCGAGGAGTACGACGTCGTCGAGGTGGCCCTGGCAGCCGTGAAGCTGGCCCACGAGGCGGGCGGCGTGGTGAGCGAGGAAGAGGAAATCCCCGAGGTGACCTCGTGGCCGCCCGACGAGCGCAGGGGCCGCAAGGACCGTGGTGGCAAGGAGCAGCGGCGCCCGAGGGCCGCGGCGTCCGGGATGACGAGGCTCTTCGTCGGAGTCGGCCGCCATGCCGGTGTCCGGCCACAGGACCTGGTCGGTGCCATCGCGGGTGAGTCGAGGCTCAGGGGCCGCGACATCGGTGCCATCGAGATCGCCGACCGGTTCTCCCTTGTGGACGTACCCGATTCGGCGGCGGAGGACGTGATTTCCGCGCTGCGTGGCAGCACCATCAAGGGCAGGAAGGCAACCATCCGCAGGGAGCGCTTCACCAAGGGACGGTAGCCGGACGGCGGGCGGTTTCTCGCGAATCAGCGGAAGCCGCTCGCGCCGGGTGAATCCTGTAGCCGGATCAGCGTCGCCGTTGTCGCGACGGCGGGCGCTGTTCGACCTGTCCGGTGAGTCCGAGCAGGTCGGCTGCCAGTTCCTGGCCGCTGTCGAAGGGCTCGGCCCTTCGCAGCGCCGAGGGCCGGAGCCGGTTGTAGCCGCGGACCGTGACGGCCCTGCGGGTCCGGAGCTCGTAGCCAGGTGCCCCGGCAAGTCGTTTCGCCAGTTCCCTGTCGACGAGGATCGTCCCCGGCCGCGCGACGGCGGTGAGCCTGCTCGCCAGGTTCACCACCGAGCCGTACACGTCGCCGAATCTGCTGAGTACTCGTCCGGCCGCGAGCCCTGCCCTCACCGAAGGCAGCGCCTCGTCCGCGTCGGCGCGCTCGGCCAGCGTCAGCGCGATCTCGGCCGCGGCGACGGGCGCGTCGGCCACGAACAGCACCTCGTCGCCGATCATCTTCACGACCCTGCCGCGAAGTTCGGCGATGACCTCGGTCGCCATGGCCTCGAACCGGTCGAGTACCTCGCTCAACTCGGACTCGTCGGCCCTTCGGGTCAGCCTCGTGTAACCGACCATGTCGACGAAGCCGACCACCTCGGCCTCGGCACCGGCCTGGCCTTCGTCGGCGGAGGCTACGGCACGCGGCGCGTAGGCGGCGAGGTGCCTGCGCCACACGAAGTTCTGCACCTGCTCCAGTTCGGGTAGCAGCCCGGCGACGAGCTTGCCGACCTGCCGGTCGTCGGCCGCGAGTTCTGGATTCTCCTCGAGCAACGAGCCGAGCAGATCGGCCTGCCATTCGGCGAGACGGGACAGGTGCAGCCCGACCGTTCGTGCGACGGCCGTCTCCTGTCGTTTGTCGAGCAGCCCTGACGCGACGAGCCGGTCGGTGACACGCATGGCTTCGACGTCTGCCTCGGTGAACACCACCTGGTCGTCGGGGACACTCGCGAACCCCAGCGCCATCCAGAGCTGTTTCGACCGCTCCTCGGGGACTCCGGCCCGCTCGGCGACCTGTAGCCGTGTGTACTTGCGTTTGCCGCCGAGCAGAATGCGTTCGAGCCGCTGCGGCAGGGGTTCCTCGGCCATCGCGAGTCGCGCCGCGCCCGCTACGTGGTGTGCACGATGAGCACGTCGACGCCGGACTTGCGCGCCACCTCCGATGGAACGGAGCCGAGGATCCTGCCCGCGAGCGTGTTCAGTCCTCTGTTGCCGACGACGAGCAGGTCGGCCGCCTTCTCGGTGACGATCTTGCGCAGCGAATCGACCGGTTCGCCGACGACCGCGATGGTCTCGATGTCGCCCGCTCCCGCCTTGGCCGCCCTGTCCCTCGCGGTTTGCAGGGTGTCCTCGGCGGGAGCGGAACCGACGACCTGGTAAGCCTCTTCGCGCAGCTCTTCCTGCGCTTTCTCGATGTCGTGCTTGCCGGCCGGGTAGTAGGCGCACGTGATGACCAGGGTGGCTCCCGCGTCCGCCGCGACACTCGCGGCGCGGTCGACGGCTGCGAACGACGTGTCCGAACCATCCGTGCCAACGACCACGGTTCGATAGGCGGCCATCGGGTCCTCCAACTGCTTGTCGGCCAGGACTGACAGTGCCTGCCGAGCCCCGGCCGAAGCGGGGCTCAGCGAGCACAGAGGCCGACAGTAGCGGGTCGGGCGGCCCGGCGCAGCAGTTACCTACTCGCGAGTTGGTTTTGCTCCGACGGCCGCCGTCTCGCGTACCGTCCGCTCGCCGACGCCGTTGTGGTCAGGCTCCGGTTCGATCTCGGGAGCGGAGGCGATGATGGGTTCCGCGCTGTCGAGCGCCTCGTTGGCCTGCGTCAGCATCGCGCGAGCCGACTCGACCTGCTCCGCGATCTTCACGCGGATCTTGCGCAGTGCCTCGACCTTGTCGGTGGCTTCCCTGACCCGGCGGGCCGAATCCTCCGTCGCCTCCCTGACGCGCCGGTTGGCTTCGTCGGTCGCTTCGGCGACGCGTGCGTTCGCCTCGCTGATCGAGTTCTGCTTACGCCTGTTCGTGTCCTCAATAGACTCGCGCTGGCGTCGCTCGATGTCGTTTCGTGCCTTGACCTGCTCGGCGGCGACCTCGGCGCGGATGGTGGTTGCTTCCTCCGTCGCCTCGCGAACGCGGCGTTCCGCCTCGGCCTTGCTCGCCGCTTCCTGTTCGGCGAGTGCGCGCATCGCTTCGGTGCGCCGGGTGGCCATCGCGATCTCGAAGTCTTCCTCGACCTGGGTCCGCCGCTGATCGGCTTCCCTGTCGAGCCGGTCACGCTCTTCCGTCGCCTTTGTCGTGATGGCCTCGGCCTCGGCCCTCGCGTCTTCGAGGACCTTGCGGTGCTCGGCCTCCATCTCCCTGCGGCGCTCGGCGAGTTCGGTCAGCAACTGCTCGTACCGGGCCCGCATGGCGCTCGCGTCGGACTCGGCTTTGGCCCTGATGTGACCGGCTTCCGCCTCGGCGCGCGCCTTGGTGTCGCTGGACTCCTCCTGAGCGAGGCGCAGCATTCGCTGTAGGCGCTCGGAAAGACCCTCGATCGTGGTCGGCGGTTGGGCGAGTCGTTCGACCTGACCACGCAGATCGTCGATCTCGATCCGTGCGGATTCGAGCTGCCGTGCCAGATCGCCCGCATGCGAGATGGCCGCGTCCCGATCGGACGTGAGCATCTTCAGGTCGGCGTCCAGCCGTTCCAAATGCTCGTCAACCTGCCCCCGGCTGTACCCACGCTTCTCGAAATCGAAGCCGGCACCTAGCGGCACGAGCTCCCGTTCCTCGCCAAGGCTCATGGCTCCACCCTAACGGGCCTTGCGGACTACACGCCTCTGAACGTCTGTATCCCGGTGAGGTGTTTCGCGCGGGTCTGCTCATCGCGCACTCCGAGCCCTTCCTCCGGCGCGAGACACAGCACGCCGACCTTGCCTTGATGGAGGTTGCGATGCACGTCGAAGGCGGCTTGCCCGGTGTCGGCGAGCGCGTAGGTCCTGGACAGGGTCGGATGGATTCGTCCTTTGGCGATGAGCCGGTTGGCTTCCCACGATTCCCGGTAGTTCGCGAAGTGGGAGCCGATGATGCGCTTGAGGTTCATCCACAGGTACCTGTTGTCGTACTGGTGCATGAAGCCCGAGGTCGACGCGCAGGTGACGATCGTGCCGCCCTTGCGCGCGGCGAAGACCGAGGCCCCGAAGGTCTCTCTTCCCGGGTGCTCGAAGACGATGTCGGGGTCTTCGCCACCGGTGAGTTCGCGGATTCTCGCGCCGAAGCGCTGCCATTCCTTGGGGTCCTGGTTGTTGTCGTCCTTCCAGAACCGGTAGCCCTCCTCGGTGCGGTCGATGACGAGTTCGGCGCCGAGGTTTCTGCACAGTTTCGCCTTCTCGGGGCTGGAGACGACGCAGACCGGGATGGCGCCGCCGCCCAGCGCGTACTGGGTGGCGTAGGAACCGAGTCCTCCCGAAGCGCCCCAGATCAGCACCACGTCGCCCTGTTTCATGTCGGCGCCGTTGCGGGAGACCAGTTGCCGGTACGCGGTCGAGTTGACCAGACCTGGGCAGGCGGCCTCCTCCCAGGTCAGGTGCGCCGGTTTCGGCATGAGCTGGTTGGCCTTGACCAGCGCGAGTTCGGCGAGGCCGCCGAAGTTCGTCTCGAAGCCCCAGATCCGCTGCTCGGTGTCGAGCATGGTGTCGTTGTGTCCGTCGGGGCTTTCGAGTTCGACGTTGAGGCAGTGCGCGACGACCTCCTGGCCCGGCTTCCAGGAGTGCACCCCCGGCCCCGTGCGGAGGACGACGCCGGAGAGGTCCGAGCCGACGACGTGGTAGGGCAGGTCGTGCCGCTTCGCGAGTTCGGAGAGCCTGCCGTAGCGCTGGAGGAATTTGAAGGTCGGCAGTGGCTCGAAGATCGACGTCCACACCGTGTTGTAGTTGATGGCGCTGGCCATGACGGCGACGAGCGCCTCGCCCGGCCCGAGTTCGGGCACCGGAACCTCGTCGAGGTGCAGTGACTTCCGAGGGTCCTTGTCCTTGCTCGGCAGCCCGTCGAACATGTCGACGTCCTCGGCGTGCACGGTCATCCCCCGGTAGTGCGCGGGGACCGGAAGCGAGCCGAGTTCGTCCCCGTTTCCGGAGATGATGGCCTGCTGGATGTCGCTCATCGTGCCTGTCATGGGCGCCTCCATGAGGTGGAAGGGGCTCGGCGAGAAAAACTACTGACCGGTAACCAGGTGCACAACTGTAAGCGCGAGGGCGGTCCCGCGCATCCCCTGTTCGTTATCCCACCTGTGGCCGAACGGTAATTGACCGGCTGGCCAACCAAGGCGCACGATTGACGAGGGGACCGCGACGGCCACGGTTTTCCCTCGACGAGCGCGACGACCGCGCCCGCCTTGCCAACTGTTTTCATCGGAGGTGATCACGATGGCTGCATCCTCAGGCTCGTCAGCCACGTCGGCGTCATCGGCGAGGAGCTGGACCCGCCCTCACGACTGGGTGGAGGTCGTTCTGGGTGCCGTGCTCGCCCTGTCCCCGATCTGGATGTCGACGGACAACGCGGCGATGTGGACGATGATCGTGCTCGGCGCGCTCATCGCGCTGGACGGTCTCGTGTCGCTCGCGGTACCGGGGCTGATTTACGGCGAGGGAGTCCAGGTCGTACTGGGAGCGCTCGCGTTCATCTCGCCATGGGTCATGACCTACACCGGATTCACCGGTGCCGCGTGGACGTCCTGGATCGTCGGTGGGCTCACGGTGATCGCGGGGGCGGCGGCACTCCCCATCGCGAGCTCGGCTCACCGTGCGGCGAGCCAGCACTGAGTGATGGCGCGGGGCCCGGTCCGTGTCGTCACGGGCACCGATCGGGCCTCTCGCCCTTTCCCCTGGGGCTATCGTGATCGCGGCGGGTGCGGACCACCGCGAGCACAGCGAAAAGGGGGAGTGATGGGGCGCAAGCAGACCGACGACCCCTCCGCGAGGGAACGCATCCTTCTCGCGGCCGAACGATTGTTCGCCGAACTCGGTTTCGACGCCACCCCGACCTCCCGGATCGCGGAGGTCGCCGGGGTGCCGAAAGGACTCGTTCACTACTACTTCCGGCGCAAACACGATCTGCTGTCCGCGCTGGTGGAACGCTTGCCGGACGAGCAGGTGGAGCCGGCGGGCGTCGTGGTCGCCGGAGACATCGCGCAGAGCCTGCGCGGACTCGTCGCCGAACTCGACCGGCGGCTGTCCAGCTCGCGCGTGCTCTCCCATCTGCTGTGGCGGGAGTCCGACACGCACAGGGCGATCCGCGAGGCGCTTCAGAGCCGCTACGAGGTCCTGGTCAAACAGGTGCGGGCCGTCATCAACGGCGCGGCGGGTCACCGTGTCCTCCCGCGGGAGGACGTCGACAGCGCGGCCGCGCTGCTCGCGCTCGCGATCAGTTACCGGCACTCCGTCGCGCGTCACTCCAAGGATTCGCTGCCCGAGGAGATGGAGCGCGAGCTGACGTTCATCGCGGGTTCGCTCACCCTGCGCGCGCAGACGGCGCAGGGCATTGGTGGTTCGTAAGGCCGGTACGTGAGGCTCATTGCTCCTGGCCTGGCTCGACCAGCTCGACGAGGACCCCGCCCGCGTCCTTGGGATGCACGAAGTTGACCCTGCTGCCCGCCGTGCCCCTTTTCGCCTCCGGGTAGAGCAACCGCAGGCCGTTGGCCCGCAGCGTCTCGGCGGCCGCATCGACGTCGGTGACCCGGAACGCGAGTTGCTGGAGCCCTGGGCCCTTGCTGTCGAGGAATTTCGCGATCGTGGATTCCGGCCGGAGCGGAGCGAGCAACTGCACGGCGGGGCCCGCGCCGTCACCTGGCGCGTGCAACATGGCTTCCCTGACGCCCTGTTCCTCGTTGACCTCGGTGTGCGTGGCTTCGAGTCCGAAGTTCGCCGCGTAGAACTCGATTGCGGCGTCCAGGTCGGCGACGGCGATCCCGACGTGATCGATGGTCGTGATGAACGGCTCCAGTGCCTTTCGCATACCCGACAGGATAGGCACCGGGCGTGCGGATCTTCACAAAGTGTGATTCGCGCTGCCTTCGATTCAGAGCGGTTTCCGGCCGGTATCGTCGAGCTGTTCGCCGGTGCGAAGAAGCAGCGCGTCGATGACAACAGGAGGCTGTGGTGAACATGGTGACCGGTTCCGTGATCCTGGGTGCCGCCCGTACGCCGATCGGTCGGCTGCTCGGCTCGCTGAAAGATTTCTCGGGCGCGCAGCTCGGCGGCTTCGCCATCAAGGCGGCACTCGAACGCGCGGGCGTCGCGCCGGATGCGGTGCAATACACGATCATGGGCCAGGTGCTGACCGCTGGAGCCGGTCAGATTCCCGCCAGGCAGGCCGCGGTCGCGGCAGGCATCCCGATGGACGTTCCCGCGCTCACGATCAACAAGGTGTGCCTTTCCGGGCTCGACGCGATCGCGCTCGCCGACCAGCTCATCCGCGCGGGCGAGTTCGATCTCGTCGTCGCGGGAGGGCAGGAGTCGATGACCCAGGCCCCGCACCTGCTGCCGAAGTCGCGCTCCGGCTTCAAGTACGGCGACACGACACTTGTCGACCACATGGCCCACGACGGCCTCTTCTGCGCGTTCGACCAGGTCGCCATGGGCGCCTCCACCGAGAAGTACAACTCGCGGTACGGCCTGACGAGGCAGGACCAGGACGCCTTCGCCGCGCGTTCGCACCAGCGCGCCGCCGCGGCGATCGCTGACGGCACGTTCGCCGAGGAGATCGTCGACGTCGAGATCCCGCAGCGCAAGAAGGATCCGCTCGTCTTCGGCACCGACGAGGGCGTCCGCGCCGACACCACGGCGGAGGGACTCGGCGCGCTGCGGCCCGCGTTCGCGGCCGACGGCACCATCACGGCCGGTTCGGCGTCGCAGATCTCCGACGGTGCCGCCGCCGTCGTCGTGGCGAGCAAGGCCAAGGCAGCCGAACTCGGCATCGCGCCGCTCGCCGAGATCGGCGCGCACGGGGTGGTCGCAGGCCCCGACGCGAGCCTGCACGAGCAGCCTGCCAACGCCATCAAGGCCGCGCTGGCCAAAGCAAAGCTTGAGGTCGGCGACCTGGACCTGGTCGAGATCAACGAGGCGTTCGCCGCGGTCGGTCTCGTTTCCGCTCAGAAGCTCGGCCTCGCCGATGACGTGGTGAACGTCAACGGCGGCGCGATCGCGCTGGGTCATCCCATCGGAGCCTCGGGCGCGCGGCTCGCGGTACATCTGGCCTACGAACTCCGCAGACGAGGTGGCGGCCTCGGCGCCGCTGCCCTGTGCGGCGGTGGTGGCCAGGGTGACGCGCTGCTGATCAGCGTTCCGAAGAGCTGAGCGAGCGGTCCGGCGGGGAAACCCGTGATCGACGTCGGTGAGCTGGTCGAGCAGGCTCGGGCCGGAAAGGCGCGCGCCGTGGCGAGGCTGCTCTCACTCGTCGAGGACGATCATCCCCGCCTTCCCGAGATCGCGGCGGCGCTCGTCCCGCACACCGGGGCGGCCACGATCGTCGGGCTCACCGGCCCGCCGGGGGTCGGCAAGTCGACGTCGACGTCCATGCTGCTCTCGGCTCTGCGCGAGCGGGGAAAGCGGGTGGCCGTGCTCGCCATCGACCCCTCGTCGCCGTTCTCGGGCGGCGCGTTGCTGGGTGACCGGATCCGGATGACGGAGCACGCCACCGACAGTGGGGTGTTCATCCGCTCCATGGCGACAAGGGGACATCTCGGTGGGCTTTCCTCGGCGACTCCCGCCGCGGTACGGGTGCTCGACGCGGCGGGTTTCGACGTCGTACTCATCGAAACCGTAGGTGTCGGTCAGTCCGAAGTGGACGTCGTAAGGCTTGCCGACACCACCGTCGTGCTGCTGGCTCCCGGCATGGGAGACGGCATCCAGGCGGCGAAGGCCGGAGTGCTGGAGATCGCCGACATCTTCGTCGTCAACAAGGCCGACCGGCCGGGCGCCGATGCCACGGTGCACGAGTTGCGCTCGCTTGTCGCGATGAGCAGAAGAGAGATCAGTGGCGCGAGCTGGCGGCAGCCGATCGTTCGGACGGTCGCGGCCGAAGGCGTCGGCGCCGACGAGGTGGTCGCCGCGCTCGCGGAGCATCGCACCTGGTTGCGTGAGCGGGGAGAACTCGACCGGCGCAGAACAGGAAGGGCCCGCGCCGAGATCGAGGCCATCGCACTGCGCAGGCTGAGGTCGGAACTGGGCGAACTGCGGGGGCGAGACCGGCTCGGTGAACTGGCCGAGGGAGTCGTCGCCCGCGAACTCGACCCCTACCGCGCCGCCGATCGGCTCGTCGCCGAGCTACACGGCGGGCAGGGGTAGCGAGGCCGCCGGCCCGGCACGGAGAATCCGCGCCGGGCGGAGCGGTGATCAGACGACCGTGCCGTCAGCGTCGTCGCTGTCGTCAGCGTCGTCATCGCCGTCGCTGCTGTCGGCGAGCTTCCACTTGAGCTGGAACTCGATCTCCTCCTCGCCGTCGCCGCGCTCGTGCTCGATCGAGAACTCGGCCCTCGCGGGAACCCTGATCCGCTCGCCCGCGATCTGGATGCGGAACGGGGTCTCCGATTCCAGCGCGTCGGCCAGGCGGCGCAGTTTCGCCACTACCTCCGGCGTTGAATAGAAACGTTCGATGTCGCGTGGGGTCGCACTCACGGTGAACTCCGTTTCCGGTTGAGGCCAAGCGGTTCTGGAGAACCCTCCAGTGCCGCTATTGAACCGGTAGGGGTTCCGGTGAATCCACCCGGGTAGGCGCCAGGGAATCCTTTACCTGGAACCAACAAACCGATCTGTATTAGGGGTGTCGACCGGCCCCGCCCGCTTCGGCGAGCACGGTGCGCAGCGCGGACAGTGCGCCGGTATAGGCGTGTTCCGGCGGCGTCGTGTACCCCACGACGATCCCTTGTGGATGGTCGCAGGGGGTCATCCAGTGCGGGCCGAGCGCTTCGAGGCCCAGTGAATGCCGGGCCGCCGCCGCGAGGACGTCCTCCTCACGGGGCCCGGAGGGAGGCAGGCGGAGCAGCAGCTGCAATCCGGCGGGGATGTCGTGCTTGGCCACGGCGTCGGGAAACGTCGCGAGCAGCAGGTCCCTCCGTTTGCGGTAACTTGCCCTCCTCCGCCGGATGTGCCTGCCGTATGCGCCGGAGTCGAGTAGTTCGGCGAAGGTGAGTTGCTCGATGACCGGGGCCCGCCAGCCCTGCCATTCCAGCGCGGCCCTCACCGGTTCGACGAGCACCCTCGGCAGTACCAGCCAGCCGAGCCGGAGGCCGGGGGCGAGTGTCTTGCTCACGGTGCCCGCGTACGCGACGCGTTCCGGGGCAAGCGTTTGCAGCGCCCCGACCGGTGTTCGGTCGAACCGGAACTCGCCGTCGTAGTCGTCTTCGAGCACGAACGCTCCGCTCGCGCTCGCCCACTTCGCGAGCGCGGTCCGCCGCCCTGGCGCCAGCGTCACGCCGAGCGGAAAGTGGTGCGCTGGGGTGACCACGACCGCCGGGCTGTCCACTGAGGACACATCGATGCCTTCGTCGTCCACGGGAACGGGAATGACGCGCGCGCCTGCCGCCTTCGCGATGTCGCGGAACCGGTACAGCGAGGGATTCTCGAAGGCGATGTCGGTTTCGCCGAGCTCCCGCAATGCCGTCGTCAGCAGGGAGACCGCGTGCGAGAACCCTCCGCACACCACGATGCGTTGCGGGTCCGCGACGACGCCTCTGCTTCTGGCCAGGTAGCTCGCGAGCGATTCGCGCAGCCTGGCCACGCCGAGCCGGTCGCCGTACCCGAACAGCGAGGCGGGGGTGTGTTGCAGCACGCGCCGGGTCGCGGAAGCCCAGTCGTCGCGGGGAAACGCGGACAGGTCGGGCTGCCCTGGCCGTAGATCCCACCGGGGCGCTCCTGGTCCGGAGCGCGCGTGCGGCGGGGGCGAGGGCCGCGGGACGTCGGCGGCGACGGTTGTCGGCGCGCCCTGCCTGCTGTGCACGTAACCCTCCGCCGTCAGGTCGGCGTAGATCCTCGTCACGGTGCCTCGCGCGATGCCGAGATCGCTCGCGAGCGCGCGAGTGGAGGGCAGTACGGCGCCGTGGGAGAGCCGTCCCTTGCGAATGGCGTCGCGGATCGCGTCGGCGAGGCCGAGGCGGCCAGTGCCGGGATCCCAGTCGAAGTGCACGTCAGGACCCAAACTGGTCCACGTTCTTGCCATATAACTGGACCATACAGATGGACCAGTTGTGGCTAACGTGGAGGACGTGACCCAGCGGATCCAAATCAGTGCCACCCTGCCCGCCGCCTACAAAGGGCTTGTCGCCCTGCACGACACGATCGAGAAAGCGGCTGCCGACGCCGGTCTCGACCAGTCGCTTTTCGAACTCGTCAAGATCAGGGCATCCCAGCTCAACGGCTGCGCCTTCTGCCTCGACATGCACTCGCGGGACGCGCTCAAGCTCGGCGAGACCGCGCAGCGGGTCGTCATGGTCGCCACGTGGTGGGAAACCGAGCTGTACACCGAGAAGGAGCGGGCGGCGTTCGCGCTCACCGACGCCGTGACGAAACTGTCCGAGCACCAGGAAGTGCCGGACCAGGTCTACGAGCAGGCCACCGCCGTGTTCACCGAGGAGCAGTACTCGGCCGTGATCTGGGCCATCGCGGTGATCAACGCGTTCAACCGGCTCGGCGTCACCAGCAAGAAGCTGCTTCCGAAGGAGCCGTGGTGAGCGCGGGGACGCTCAGGGAACTCCACGTTCCGGGAAAGCCGCTGCTGCTGCCGAACGCGTGGGACGCCGACACCGCGACACTCGTCGAGGAGGCGGGGTTTCCCGTGGTGGCCACGAGTTCGGTCGCCGTGGCCAGGACGCTCGGCTACCCCGACGGTGAGGGCACACCCGTCGGCGAGGTGTTCGCCGCCGTCGCCAGGATCGCGCGCGTGGTGTCGGTACCGGTCACGGTCGACGCCGAATCCGGGTACGGGCTGGAGCCTGCCGAGCTTGTCGAGCGATTGCTTGAGAGCGGGGCAGTCGGTTGCAACATCGAGGACACCGACCACGGTAAGGGAGCGCCGAGGGAGGCGGGCGAACAGGCCGACCTGCTCGCCGGTATCCGGCAGGCCGCCGGTGACGCGCTCGTGCTCAACGCGCGGGTCGACATGTTCCTTCACGGCGACGAGCGGACGGCGTTCGACGAGGCCGTCGGACGGTCGCGCCGTTATCTCGACGCGGGGGCGGACTGCGTCTACCCGATCCTCGCCAAGCGAGCGGACACGATCGCCGCGCTGACCGAGGCCCTGCACCCCGCCGCCGTCAACATCACGTATCTCCCTGATGGACCCGGTCTCGCGGAACTCGCCGGACTGGGAGTGGCGAGGGTGTCACTGGGCGGCGGTCTGTGGCACGCGGGCAGGTCCTGGCTCAAGGACCGGCTTACCGCACTTTCCGGAGGCACCCCGCCCTACTAGTGACCGTGGGCGCCAGGTGCGGGCGGCCTGCACCTGATCGCGGTCAGCGTGCCCTCCAGTTCGAGTTCACCCGCCGCGTGCGGGATGACGAACGTGTCGCCCTTGCCGAGTGGCTGCTCACGGTCGCCGGATCGCAGTGAACCGGCACCGTCGAGCACCACCAGCACGGCGAAACCGGGGTCGAGCCGGAGCGGCTTGTCCCCGGGGCTCAGCCGTTCCGCGCGGAAGAACGGACCCGAACCGGCGGCCAGGAGGTCCACAGTGGACTCGGTGCTCGCCGCCGTGTGCTTGACGATCGAGCCAAGCCGCTCCGGGTCCCAGCCCGTCGTGTCCAGCGCGTCGAGCGCGGTGTCGAAGCCGATTCCGAGATGTCCCCGCTCGGGGTTCGCGAGGAAGTCCCTCCACTCGATGGTGAGTGAGAAGTCCGTCGGCTGCTGGAGCTCCACGACGAAAACCCCCGCGCCGATGGCGTGCGGCAGCCCGGAAGGGATGTACACGGTGTCGCCAGCGCGCACGGGAATGCTGTTGAGTGCCCCGAGCATGGCTGGTGCGTCCTGATCGCGTACCCATTCGCCGATCGCGTCCTTCGAGTGGGTTTCCCTGAACCCCGCGTGCACTGTCGGATCCTCGCCGTGCGTTCCCACCACGATCCACGCCTCGGTCTTGCCGAAGTGTGAGTCGAAGTGCCGTTCGGCGAAGCCGTTGTCCGGATGGAAGTGAACGGGCAGCCGCTGGCCCGCGTCGAGCAGCTTCACCAGCAGCGCCGTCGACACCCCATAGGCCGCGAGGTGCGGTTCGCCGAGCCAGCCGATCGGATCGGCGGCGACCGCGTCGCGCAACCATCGTCCGTCAGGCAACCTGGTGAGCCCTTCGGTGTCCTTGCCGTACAAGGTCGTCGTCGACGCGACCCAGTCCTCGGGGCCGAAGTCGAGTACGTCACCGCCGCGCAGCGCGGCGATCGCCTCGCCGCCCCGGTAGAACTGCGCGGGCTGGTTGGCAGGCAGCCGCAGCGGTTCCAGTGGCGTGTTCATGGGGCGCTCTCCTCGCGGGGCAGGGGATGGGATCGGTCGATGAGCCGCATGGGCAGTACGACCTTCTTCGGCGGGAACCGGTCTCCTCGCGTTCTCGCCAGCAGCAGTTGGGCCGCCGTCGTACCGAGCGCGGTCAGGTCGCTCGCGACGACCGAGACCGGAGGATCGAGCAGGTCGGCCAGTTCGAAGTCGTCGAAGCCGACGAGTTCGGGCCGTCGCCCTCCGGCCGCCAGTGTCCGCAGCGCCGCGACCGTGATCCGGTTGTTGCCGGTGACGATCGCCGTCGCGGCCCCCGTGTCCCGCAGTGCCGCGCTCACGTCGGCGAGGTCGGTTTCCGTACCCCGCGCGCGCAAGCCGAGCCGGACCAGCCGCTCGTCGTAATCAATACCTGCCTCCTCGCAGCCGCGGCGGAAACCGAGCAGCCGTTGTCGCGTGGTGTGGATCTCCGGAGCGTCGCCGAGGAAGCCGATCTCGCGATGACCGAGCCGCGCGAGGTGGGCGACGGCCATCGCCGCGCCGCCCTCGTCGTCGGCGAGCACGGTGTCGGCGTCGAGTTCCCCGCAGGGGCGGTCGACGAAGACGACGGGGGTTCCGGCCTTGAGCTCGGCCGCGAGGTAGTCGTGTCGCTCGCCGCAGGCGATGATGACCAGCCCGTCGACTCTCCTCGCGCAGAATTCGAGCGCGAGATCGCGTTCCCGCTCCTCGTCGCCCTCCGACGACGCGGCGAGCACGTGCCGTCCGCCCGTCGCCGCCGCGCGCTCGATCGCACGGTGCAGTTCGGAGTAGAAGGGATTCCCGATGTCCTCGACGATCAGACCCAGCGTGCCGGTTCCGGATCCGGTTCGCAGGTTGCGGGCACCGGCGTTGCGGCGGAACCCGAGCCTTTCGATGGCGGCGTGAACCTTCGCCGCAGTGCCCGGATGGACGGGTGCCTCGGCGTTGACGACCCTCGACACCGTTTTGATGCTCACCCCCGCCGCGCGCGCCACGTCGGTCATGGTTGCCCTGCGGGGCGGCTCGGAATCGGGAGACAACGTTGTCATGGCGTTGGCATTGCACACCGGGTGACCGGCTCGTGTCAATCGGCTGCGGCGAATCCCGTTCGCCACCCCAGTCGCCGGGAGGTGCTCAAACGACGATCGTCCTGCGGTTAGCCTTCTTCCCATGGCATCGCCACAGGCCCTTTCCGTAAGGGGCATCCACATGAGTTACGGAGATCTGCGTGCCGTCGACGGGGTGACCTTCGACGTCGCGGAGGGGGAGTTCTTCGGCATTCTCGGTCCCAACGGAGCGGGGAAGACGACGACGCTGGAGATCGCGGAAGGCTTGCGCAAGCCGGACGCGGGCAGCGTGTCGCTTCTCGGTCAGCCCGCGTGGCCGCGCAACGTCGATCTCCTCCCCCGCATCGGGGTACAGCTCCAGGCGTCGGCGTTCTTCGAGAAACTGACCGCGCGTGAGCAACTGGAGACATTCGGTTCGCTGTACGGGGTCCGCTCGGCGAGGGTCGACGAGATGCTCGAACTCGTCGGCCTCACCGACAAGGCCGACACTCAGGAGGCCAAGCTGTCGGGAGGACAGCGGCAGCGGCTTTCCATCGCCTGCGCGCTGGTGCACGACCCCGACATCGTGTTCCTCGACGAGCCGACGGCGGCACTCGACCCGCAGGCGCGGCGCAACCTGTGGGACGTACTGCGCGAGGTGCAGTCGAAGGGCAAGACCATCGTCTACACCACCCACTACCTCGACGAGGCCGAGGTCCTGTGCGACCGCGTCGCCATCATGGACAACGGCAAAATCCTCGCGATGGACGCTCCGGCACGGCTGGTGCGTGACCTCGATGCCGCGACGAGGGTCTTCCTCGAACGCGGCGCGCTTTCGGTCGAGACGGCGAGAAACCTGCCGGGCGCGGACAGCGTCACCGAGGACGAGTTGTCGCTCGTCATCTCCACCCGCACCGCGGCGCCGCTACTCGCCGCGCTCGCCGAGTCCGGCACGCTGGACGGGCTCCAGGTGCGTACGGCAACCCTTGAGGACGTGTTCCTCGACCTCACCGGCCGGGAGTACCGCGCATGACCGTCACCAAGACCACGCCGAGCGGCAAGAGCACGAAGGGCGCGCCGCATCCTTCGTCGTTCGCCGCGCTGTCGCGAGCCATGTTCAAGGGCTTCGTCAGGGACAAGGCGACGCTGTTTTTCACCTTCCTCTTCCCGCTGATGTTCCTCGTCATCTTCGGATTGATCTTCGGGAACCAGGGTGAGTCGAAGACCCGCATCGGTGTCGTCGGCGACGGTCCCGTCGTCAGCGCGCTCGAACGCGTCGAGGCACTGGAACTCGCGCCCATCGATTCGCCTGCCGAGGCGGAGCGACAGGTCAAGGAAGGCGATCTGCCCGCTTTCGTGGCGGAGGACGGCGGCACGATCACCCTCCGGTTCGCCGCGAGCGACCAGACCCAGGCGAGCACGGTGGCAGGCATCGTCAACGGCGTCGTCAGCCAGGCGAACGTCGCGGCGACCGGGCAACCACCTCGGTTCACGGTCGACTCCGCTCAGGTCGAGGACGAGTCGCTCAAACCCATCCAGTTCATGGCTCCCGGCATCATCTCGTGGGCGGTGTCGATCGCGGCCGTGTTCGGCGCGGCGCTGACATTCGTGAGCTGGCGCAAGAAGCAGGTGCTGCGCAGGTTGCGGCTCGCGCCGGTGCAGCCGGTGACCGTGCTGACCTCGCGCGTGGTCGTCTCGCTCGGAATCGCGGTGTTGCAGTTCGCGCTTTTCGTCGCGGTCGCGTTGCTGCCCGTGTTCGGTCTGCGACTGTCCGGACAGTGGTGGCTCGCGATTCCGTTGCTGTTACTCGGCACGCTCGCGTTCTTCTCCATCGGAATGCTCGTCGGCGCGTTCTGTAAGACCGAGGAAGCGGCGAGTGGTGCTGCGAACTTGATCACATTGCCAATGGCGTTCCTTTCCGGAGCCTTCTTCCCGATCGACGCGATTCCTTCGTGGCTGCAAGGCATTTCGTGGGCATTCCCCATGCGGCATCTCAACGAAGGAATTCTCGACGTCATGGTGCGTGGCAAGGGAGCGGAGGCGCTGCTCATTCCGGCGCTGGTATTGGTTGCTTTCACCGCGGTTGTCGGTTTTGTGGCCGCGAAGGTGTTCCGCTGGGAGGACTGATCGGAAACGCATACGGGGCCGGTGAGAATGATCACCGGCCCCGGTGTTCCGGTGATGACCATCACGGTTCACACTGGTATTGCCACGTCCGACAGCGTCGTTGACGTGATTGACGCCGTTGGCGTCAATAAAGTCCATTTGCGACCGTTGTCGTGTTGAGGCGCGGTTTCGCGAACCAGAGGGAGGAACCCTTGTCGAACAAGGCTGCCGTCTTGTTCCGTGTGGTCGCCGTTGCTGAGGCTTTCTCGTGGGCCGGCCTGCTGGTCGGCATGTTCCTCAAGTACGTCGTCGGAGCGGGCGAAGGCGGTGTCCCCGTACTCGGCATGGTGCACGGCGCCATGTTCGTGCTCTACATCGGCGTGACACTCGCGGTGTTCCGTCCGCTCCGCTGGAGCGCCAAGACGGTCATCGTCGGATTGCTCGCCGCCATCCCGCCGTTCTTCACCTGGATCTTCGAGAACTGGGCCCTGCGAAGGGGCAAGCTCGACGGCCCTCAGCGGCTCACCAACGGTGGCACCGGGCTGTTCCTTTCCGAGCCGGAGCCTGCCCGAGTCTGAGCCAGTCCCTCGTGACCGCTTCCTGGTCCCGTTCGCGGGATCAGGAAGTGAAGTCGCCTGCCGCCTTGCGGACCTTGGTGAGTAGTTCGATCAGCTGCTCCGTCTGCTTCTCCGTCAGGCCGACGAGCCCGAAGTCGATCGACGTGACCGCTTTGGTCGCTTCTTCCCTGCGCTGCCTGCCGTCGTCGGTGATCTCCACGAGCGTGGTGCGCCGGTCCGTGGGGTGAGGTACCCGCTTGACGAGCCCGTCGCGTTCGAGCCGGTCGACGATGTTGGTGACGCTCGTCGGGTGCAACTGGAGGCGCTCGCCCATGACCCGCATCGGCAAGTTCGTCTTCTTGGCGAAGGTCAGCAGTACCAGTGCCTCGTAGCGGGCGAACGTGAGCCCGTGGCCCTTCAGCGCGCCGTCGACGGCCGACTGGACGATCTGCTGGACCCGCATCAGTCCGGTGACCGCGGCCATCGTGTCGGCGGGCCCGATGCGGTCCTCCCACAACTGCGCGGCACGCGCGATCGGGTCGAACGACAGCGGACGGTTCATCGAAGCTCCCATGGGCACAGGCTCGCGAGGGTCGTAGGTTGTTGCCGTGGCCGAGGGCGGCACGTCAAGGGCCTCGAAGTTATCAGCGCGCGCGGGCGTGCTGGGCGGGGTGGGTGGATTTGGCCGCGTCGCGCCCGCCGTTCAGGCATCGCGGGTCAGTTCCTCGATCTCGGTTTCGGCCTCAGGCCAGCCGCGACGGAGTTCGTGGCGAGCGCCGAGGGTGAAGCCGTCGAAGCGGAATGGCGGCGCCAGCGTGAGCCCGACGAGCGACCACGCTCCTTCCGGGCGGGAACCCTGCCAGGCGCCGGCGGGAACGACCGTCTGCAAAGCATGGCCGCCCGCGAGGTCCGGTCCCAGCGTCACGCGGCGTACGCCGCCGTCGGAGAGCAGCATCAGCATCCGCACCGGCGCGCCGCCCTGCCAGTGATACACCTCGGGGGTGTCGAGCCGGTGCAGGGCCGAGAAGTCCGGAGCGATCATGAGGTAGATCGAAGCGGACATGTTGCGGTCGGCGTATATGCGCCGCAGGTGACCGCCCTCGCCCTCGACCGGGGAGAGGCCGAGCCGTTCGGCGAGGGCGTGGCCGACGGCGGGGTCGTCTCCGCCCGTGAGGCCCATGCCGGTCACCAGGTGGGGCGCACGGAGGCGCCGCCGTCGACGACGAGTTCCTGCCCGGTCACCCACCTGCTCGCCTGTGTGCACAGGAACAGACACGCGTCGGCGATGTCGGTGGCTTGCCCGAGCCTGCCGCTCGGGTTGCCCGACTCCCATCCGGCTACGCCCTCAGGCCATTCCTGGCGCAGCGCGGGCCGATCGACAAGGCCGGGGGAAACCATGTTCACGCGGACGCGGTGCCGCGCGTATTCCAGCGCGGCCGAGCGCACCAGCATGCGCACGGCGGCCTTGGAAACCGAATAGTGCGCGTGTCCTGGCCTCGGCTGAGCGCCCAGTATCGAACCGATGGCGACAAGCGCGCCACCCTCGTCGCGCATGGCGCGGTAGGCGGCCTGCATCACGAGGAACGTAGCATCCACATTGGACTCCTGAACCGCGCGGAAATCGGCGTAGGACATGTCGGCAAGCGGCCGGGTCGGCTGCACTCCGGCGTTGAGAACCGCGACGTCGAGCCTGCCGAACGACTCCGCCGCCGCCTCGACGACGCGGTCGGCCCCTTCGGGGGCGCGCAAGTCGGCCTGTACGGCGACCGCGTGGCAGCCGATCGACTCGATGTCGCCGACGACAGCCTCGGCGCCGCGCGCGTCGCGGCGGTAGTGGACGACCACCCTCGCCCTCGCTCGGGCGAACCGGCGCGCGATGCCGCTGCCGATCCCGCCGCTCGCCCCGGTGACCAGCGCGACCTTCCCCGCGAGATCGTCGGTTTCCTGCGGCAGGTCATGCATGGTCGAGCCATCCCTTCGTCAGGTGCGGGAGAGTCCATGGACAGCGTGCCGCACCGGTGATCCGCGAGGGGAATCGGCCGCGCGACGTAATATTGGGCCGAGGCTCACCGAGAGGCTTCCTGATGATCAATTGGCGCAGACTCACCGAGCAGGACTTCCCGCTGTTGCGGGAATGGCTGCGGCAGCCGCACGTGGCGCGCTGGTGGAACCACGAGACCTCGGCCGAGGCGGTCGAACGGGACTTCGGTGCCGCGGCAAGGGGCGAGGAGCCCTCCGAGGACCTGCTTGTCTTTCTCGACGACCAGCCGGTCGGCCTTGTCCAGCGCATCAGATACGGCGACTACCCCGACTACCGCAAGGAACTCGCCCCGATCCTCGACGTGCCGGGCGCGGCGGTGTGCATCGACTATCTGATCGGCGATCCACGGCGAACCGGTATCGGACTGGGCCCGCGCGTCATCGGCGCGATCGTCGAGGCAACGTGGGAGGACCACCCTGACTCGCCTTCCGTCGTGGTGCCCGTTTCGGCGGCCAACCGGGCGTCTTGGCGGGCGCTGGAGAAGGCGGGCTTGCGCAGGGTCGCCGAGGGCGAACTCGATCCGGACAACCCCGTCGACGGCCGCGATCACTACATCTACCTGATCGACCGGCCGAGCGTCGCCAGCAGTTGAGTGAGCAGCGGGTTGTCGTCGTCGCCTCGCCAGGCGATGGCGACCCTGGTGCGCGTGGTGTCCGGCTCGATCCGCCGATACGCGACGCCGGTGAGGCGAATGCGCCGGATACTCGCGGGAGCGAGTGACACGCCGAGGCCGGTTTCCACGAGGGCGCACACGGTCTGCCATTCCACCGCGTGCTGACCGATCCGAGGCGTGAAGCCCGCAGAGGCGCACATGGCGACGATCTGGTCGTACAGCCCTGGACCAGCCGCGCGGGGCAACAGTACGAAGGGCAGTTCCGCCAGGTGTTCGAGCGCTACGCCCCGCGTCGCGGCCAATGGATGGCCTTTCGGAAGGACGGCGACGAAGGGTTCGTCCAGCACCGTCCTGAATTCGAGTTCCGGTTCGCGGGGCGGTTCGCGGAGCAGGCCGATGTCGATCTTCTTGTCGAGCAGGGCCACGATCTGCGGTGCGGTGGTCATCTCCCTGATGTCGAGGCTCACGCCCGGGAATCGCTGCCGGAAGCCACGCAGCAAACCGGGCAGGACGGTCAGGGCGAGCGAGGCGGCGAAACCGATCCGGAGCCTGCCTGCCTCGCCCGTGCCGACCGCGCGGGCGGCGGCGAGGCCGTCGGCGAGTCCGGCGAGTGCGCTCACCGCGGCCGGCAGGAACTCCCGGCCTGCCGGGGTGAGGGTGAGGCGGCCTGGTTCGCGGCGAAACAGAGCATGACCGACCTTGTCCTCAAGGCGGCGAATCTGCTGGCTCAGCGGAGGCTGCGCGATGCCGAGGCGGTCGGCGGCGCGGCCGAAGTGAGCCTCTTCCGCGAGCACGACGAACGAGTGCAACTGCGCGAGAGGGACCTCGGGGCGTTCCATATCTCCAGAGATATCAGATGGCCCCTGAGATCGTATTAGACGTATCAGCGCGGGCGGCTTAGCGTTTCCGGCATGACAGCGCGACACGCGATCCTCAGTGGATCGACCTTCGAGGAGCAGATCGGTTACGCCCGCGCCGTCGTCGACGGCGACTGGGTACACGTGTCGGGGACGACCGGATTCGACTACACCACGATGACGATTTCCGACGACGTGGTCGAACAGGCCGAGCAGTGCCTTCGCAACATCGAGTCGGCGCTGAGCGAGGCGAAGTGCGGCTTCGCCGACGTGGTGAGGGTGCGTTACCTGCTGCCGGAGCGAGCCGACTTCGAGCCGTGCTGGCCGGTACTGCGCCGCCGCTTCGGAACGGTCCGGCCCGCCGCGACGATGCTGACGTGCGGCCTCGCCGACCCCCGGATGAAGATCGAGATCGAGGTGTACGCGCGGCGTACGGTCACGGACCGGCCCGCGTGACCGGAGACGAAAGGGGGCCGCGTCGCGACAGAACCGACCAGCGGTGAAGCAACTCGCGGTCCGTGCCAGGATGGAACCGTGACACAGCCACGCGGATCAGCAGCCAACTCACCAGCCTTGTCTGCCGCTCTCTCCGGCGCGGTCGACCTTTCCGGGCTCAAGGCTCGCGCCGACGCTTCGCGGCCGCGGCCTGACGGCTCCGGTGACCAGGCCACCGCTGGTGGACCGCCGAGTGAAGGTGCGGTCATCGACGTCACCGAGGCCACGTTCCAGGCCGAGGTCGTCGAGCGGTCGTTGCAGACGCTCGTCGTGGTTGACCTGTGGGCGGAATGGTGCGGGCCGTGCAAGCAGCTCAGCCCCGTGCTCGAACGGCTTGCCGCGGAGTCGGGCGGCGCCTGGGTGCTCGCCAAGGTCGACGTCGACGCCAACCCCCGTATTTCCCAGTTGTTCGGTGTCCAGTCGATTCCGACGGTCGTCGCCATCGCGGGCGGCCAGCCGGTCGATGCCTTCTCGGGCGCGCAGCCGGAGCCGCAGATTCGGCAGTGGCTCGGGCAGTTGCTGGACGCGCTCCGCGACAAGCTGCCCGGTATCAACGCCGCCGAGCAGCAGGCGGGGGGCGAGCCGGAAGAGGAGCAGGAGGACCCCAGGTTCACCGAGGCGGAGGACGCGCTCGACCGCGGCGACTTCGCCGAGGCGGAGGCGGCCTACCAGCGCATCCTCGACGCCGAACCGGGCAACGAGCTGGCGAAGGCCGCGCTCGTGCAGGTCCGGTTCTCGGCGAGGGCCAGCGAGACCGACGAGTCGGCCGTCGCCAAGGCCGAGGCCGATCCGGCCGACCTGGATGCCCAGCTCGCCGCCGCCGACTACGAGGTCGCCCAGCGCGATCCGTCGGCCGGTTTCGCGAGGCTCATCGGAGTGATCAGGAAGACCTCCGGCGACGACCGCAACAAGGTGCGCGAACACCTCGTCGGTTTGTTCGACCTGTTCGACCCCGCCGACGAACTGGTCATCAAGGCTCGCCGCGACCTGGCGAGCGCCCTGTTCTGAGCAAGCGCGAGAAAGGCGGCCCGTGACCACCGGTCACGGGCCGCCTTTCTTGTCAGGATCAGCCGTAGTTCTGGGTGCAGGGTTCGGAACCGCCGAAGTAGCCCTGCCGCAGTGCCTCCACCCTGGCGAAACCGCTCGCGACGGGGTGTCCGTTGACGTCGGCGGCCAGCAGGCTGTGCGGCCGGAGCAGTTCGGCGATGGCCTCGTCGAGGTCGCCTGGCGAGAGCCGCAGCGTGCTGCCCTCGGTGTTGGTCGCCCCCGCCCACGCGCCGACCAGGCATGCCGTCCGCATGCCCGCGTTGGGGCTGTCCAGCGAGGCGCCTACGCCATTCTGGATTCCCTGTACGTACCTTGAGGCAATCTCGGAGAACGCGGCGAAGTCGCCGAGTCCGCCGTTGCCTTCCTCGCCCTGGAACTCGGCCTCGCGGTCGACCGGCTGGCCGAGTTCGGCAAGCGCGGGGAGGTCGATGCTCACCGTGTTCGTGTCGGCGCAGTACGAAGCGGGCGGGGTGCTGACGCCGTCGGGGCAGGAACCGCCGTCCGCGACGATTCGCGGCCCTTCGACGCCCGCGCCCGCGAACGTCTGGTCGAGGTTTTCCTGGAGGGTCGCCACGATCGCCTCGTCGATCATCACGTCCCCCTGGCCGACGTCGTCGGGAGCGAAGGGCACCTCGGTGATGCGTTCGTCGATGTTCTCCTGGTTGATCGCCGCGCATTCCTTCGCGCCGTCCTCGAAGCCGAGCTGGAAGGCGTAGGTGCGGTCGAAAGCGGTGCCGTGCGCGCCCTGTTCCTGGGCGGACTGACCCGCCTCGTCGCGGATGAAGAACAGCGAGGCGAGCACCTGGTTGAGCCCTTCGGAGGTGGACACGTCGAAGTACTCGCTCTTGCCCTCGGCCATCCAGCGGAAGTACGAGCCGGTGAAGCAGTCGGCCTGCTGTTCCTTGACGATCGTCGAGGTCGAGTCGTCGACGCCTGCCTTGTCACCGAGGCGGTACTGGATGGCGTGCCCGAACTCGTGGCCGAGCACGGTGACGATCGACATGGTCCCGAAGCGCTGCTTCAGCAGCGGGAGCAGCATCCCCCTGTCCCATGCCACGAGGTCTTCCGAAGGGCAGTAGAAGGCGTTCATCGCGGCGTCGGCCGTCGTGGCGCCACACACCTCGATGTCGGGTTCGTTCGGGTCGTAGGACAGCAGCTTCTTGACCGGCTCGAACTCCATCGAGAAATGCGCTGGCAACTCCTGAGCCCAGTAGGCGCTCACGTCCGCGATCGCCGCGATGGCCACGGTGTCCTCGGGGCCGTTGTCCGCGTTCTGGACGTCGAGATCGGGTTTCGGGGCATCGGGTTTCAGGCCACTCTCGAAGTGAGTCACCGGTAGCCCCGCGATGTCGCCCGAGGTGAGCGGCCTGCCCTGCGTCTCGGTGCCGCAGGCACTGGCCAGTAATGCGAATACGCCGATAGTCGCGGTCAGTGCCCGCAGCCGGGCACCTCGCCCCCCTGTCCGGTTCATGGGGGAACCCTACTCAGTGACATTCAGAGCCACGCACGGAATCACGGAAGCCGACAGGTCGCTAGGGTCGCTATCCATGAGAGCTGTCCGCCGGTTCACGGTGCACGCGCGGATTCCAGACCAGCTTGCCGGCCTGACCGCGCTGGCGACCAACCTGCGCTGGACCTGGCATCCGCCGACGCGGGACCTGTTCGCCTCGATGGACGACGCGCTGTTTCGCAGGGTCAGGGATCCGCTGCGGATGCTCACCGTCATCCCCGCGCGCAAGCTCGAAGAGCTGGCCTCCGACGCCGGGTTCCTCGCGAGGACGAGGGACGCCGTCGACGATCTCGAACGCTATCTGAGCGAGCCGCGCTGGTATCAGCGAAGGGCCGCCGAGGACGCGGGCACCACAGACCACGACGAGCGCTTCCCTTCGGCCGTCGCGTACTTCTCGATGGAGTTCGGGGTGCACGAGGCACTGCCCAACTACTCGGGCGGACTCGGCGTGCTCGCTGGCGACCACCTCAAGGCGGCTTCCGATCTCGGCGTGCCCGTCGTGGGGGTCGGCCCGCTGTACCGCGCGGGCTACTTCCGGCAGTCCCTTTCGCTCGACGGCTGGCAGATCGAGCACTACCCGGTGATCGATCCGAGCGGGCTTCCGCTGGAACTGCTCACCGAGCCCTCCGGCGAGCCGGTACTGGTGCGGGTCGCGATGCCGGGTGGCCGCGAACTACAGGCACAGATCTGGGAGGCACGGGTCGGCAGGGTGCCGCTGCTCCTGCTCGACACCGACGTCGAGGGCAACGACGAGGATCTGCGCGGGGTGACCGACCGGCTCTACGGAGGCGACGCCGACCACCGCATCAGGCAGGAGATCCTTGCCGGGATCGGCGGTATGCGCGCCGTGCGCCGCTACTGCGAGCTGACCGGGCATCCGCAGCCGGAGGTGTTCCACACCAACGAAGGCCACGCGGGGTTCCTCGGGCTCGAACGCGCGAGGGAAATCCTGAAGGGCTCCGACCTCTCCTTCGACGACGTGCTCTCCGCGGTGAGGGCGGGGACGGTGTTCACGACGCACACCCCGGTCTCCGCCGGTATCGACCGCTTTCCCGTCGATCTCGTTCAACACTACTTCGGCGACGGGCGGCTGCTGCCCGAGATCGATCCGCGCAGGGTGCTCGCGCTCGGTGCCGAGGACAACCCGAACATGTTCAACATGGCGCACATGGGCCTGCGGCTCGCGCAGCGCGCGAACGGTGTCTCCGCGCTGCACGGCCGGGTGTCGCGCCGGATGTTCGGCAAGCTGTGGCCCGGTTTCGACACCGAGGAGGTGCCGGTCAGGTCCGTCACCAACGGGGTGCACGGGCCGACCTGGGTGGCGAGGGAGATGAGCGCGCTGCTCGGCGGCAGCGACGAGGAGTGGGGTCACGACGGGGACGGCGGCTCCGGCAAGGCCGGTGTCACCGACGAGGAGCTGTGGGCACTGCGAAGGGAGCTGCGCGGCAACCTCGTCGCCGAGGTGCGCAGGAGGGCGCGTGACGCGTGGTTGCAGCGGGGTGCCTCCGCGCTCGAACTCGGCTGGACCGAACGCATCTTCAATCCCGACGTGCTGACCGTCGGTTTCGCCCGCAGGGTGCCGACGTACAAGCGGCTGACCCTCATGTTGCGTGACCCGGAACGGCTGCGGGCCTTGCTGCTCGACGAGCAGCGGCCGATCCAGTTCGTCGTCGCGGGCAAATCGCATCCAGCCGACGAGGGCGGCAAGGCCCTGATCCAGCAGATCGTGCGGTTCGTCGACGATCCGGAGGTCCGGCAGCGCATCGTGTTCCTTCCCGACTACGGCATGTCGATGGCGCGCTACCTGTACCGCGGTTGTGACGTGTGGCTGAACAATCCGACCCGGCCGCTTGAGGCATGCGGTACCTCGGGGATGAAGGCCGCGCTCAACGGCGGGCTCAACCTTTCGACCATGGACGGCTGGTGGGACGAGTACTACGACGGCAGCAACGGATGGGCCATTCCCACCGCCGACGGGGTGACCGACCCGCTGCAACGTGACGACCTCGAAGCCGACGCCCTCTACGATCTGCTCGGCCAGCAGATCGCGCCGCTGTTCTACGAGCGCGACGCCGGCGGTGTTCCGAAGGGCTGGATGTCCATGGTGTGGCACACGCTGCGGACGCTGGGGCCGAGGGTGCAGGCATCCAGGATGGTGCGCGAGTACGTCGATTCCTACTACGTACCGGCCGCGACGACGGTCGCCGCGGCGTCGGACGAGCACTACGCCGGTTCCCGTTCGCTCGCCGCCTACCGCACCAAACTGGACCTGTACTGGGGCAGGGTGCGGGTGCTCGACACCGAACTGACCTATGACGGAACCGACTCGCTCGTCGTCGGCAAGGAGGTCAGGGTGCGGGCAGGCATCGATCTCGCCGGCCTCGACGAGTCCGATGTGGACGTTCAGGTCGTCGTGGGAAGGGTCGGCGACACCGACGACCTGCACGACGTCGAGACGGTACCCATGTGGCCGAGCGGCAGGGGTGGTTACGAGGCGACGTTGCGGTTGCCGCACGCGGGTGCTCTTGGTTACACGGTGCGCGTGCTGCCCAAGCATCCGCTGTTGGCGGGGCCCGCTGAGCTGGGCAAGGTCGTGCTGGCGTGATCAGGGGCCATGCGCCCGGCCGCGAGGTGGGTCGGTGACAATGGGGACCGTGAACGAGGTGGCGGTGCAGGACAATCTTGACGATCTGGTGATCCACCTGTCCGGTGTCGAAGTCCGGCGTGGGGGCAACAAGCTGCTCGCCGACCTCGACTGGGCGGTTGAACTCGACGAACGCTGGGTGGTGCTCGGCCCGAACGGCGCTGGAAAGACGACCCTGCTCAAGCTCGCCGCCGCCGAACTGCACCCCAGCGACGGCGCCGTGCACGTGCTCGGCGAACGGCTCGGCAAGGTCGATGTCTTCGAGCTGCGCACCCGCGTCGGGTTCACCTCGGCCGCCGTCAACGGAAGGGTGCCGGCGGAGGAGCGGGTGCGCGATGTCGTGCTCAGCGCCGGATACGCGGTGCTCGGCCGCTGGCGCGAGAGCTACGACACACTCGACACGGCCAGGGCGGATGAACTGCTGCGCGCGCTTGGCATCGAGCACCTCGCCGAGCGCACCTACGGCACGCTGTCCGAAGGCGAGCGCAAGCGCACCCTCATCGCGAGGGCGCTCATGACCGACCCCGAGCTGCTGCTGCTCGACGAGCCCGCCGCCGGACTCGACCTCGGCGGAAGGGAAGACCTCGTCGCGAGGCTCTCCACGCTGGCGATGGATCCGGACGCCCCCGCGATGGTGCTGGTGACTCACCACGTCGAGGAGATCCCTCCCGGGTTCACTCACGCCCTGCTGCTCGCCGACGGGTATTCCGTCGCCGCCGGTCTCGTCGACGACGTGCTGACGAGCGAGAACCTTTCCAAGGCATTCGGACAGGACCTGATGCTGCAACGGTCGGGTGATCGCTACTTCGCCCGTCGCCGGTAACGTGTTCTACCAGTGGGTAACCTGCTGGCAGCAACGACGCAGAGGAGGATGGCGTGGGCGAGTTCGTACGGCTTGAGGTGGCCGATGGGGTCGGTACCATCCGGCTCGACAGGGCGCCGGTCAACGCGCTGAACAACCAGGTGCAGGCCGAGCTCGGTGAGGCGGCCCGCGAGGCGACCGACCGCGCCGACGTCCGCGCGGTGATTCTCTACGGCGGCGAGAAGACCTTCGCCGGTGGCGCCGACATCAAGGAGATGGCGGCCAAGTCCTACGCCGAGATCTCCACGTTCGGCACGGCGCTGACCAACTCGCTCACCGCGCTCGCCGAGATCCCCAAGCCCACGGTCGCCGCGGTCACCGGTTACGCGCTAGGCGGAGGACTCGAACTCGCGCTGACCGCCGACCGTCGTGTCGCGGGTGACAATGTCAAGGTCGGCCAGCCGGAAATCCAGCTCGGGATCATTCCTGGAGCGGGCGGAACCCAGCGGCTGGCCAGGTTGATCGGTCCGAGCAAGGCAAAGGACCTGATCTACACCGGCAGGTTCGTCAAGGCGGAGGAAGCGCTCGCGCTCGGCATCGTCGACGAGGTCGTCGCACCGGACGACGTGTACTCCGTCGCGCACAAGTGGGCCGCCCAGTTCGCGAACGGGCCCGCGCTCGCGCTCAGGGCGGCGAAGGCCGCCATCGACGGCGGGCTCGACCTCGACCTCCGCAATGGCCTCAAGCTGGAGACGAGCTTGTTCACCGCGCTGTGGGCGACGGAGGACCAGGCGGGCGGCATGGCCTCGTTCATCGAGAACGGCCCCGGCAAGGCCACCTTCGAGGGGAAGTGACGTGACGCAGTCACCAGCGACCGACCCCGCTCCCAACCCGCACGCGAGCGAGGACGAGGTGAGGGCGGCCTACTCCGATCCGAAGCTCGCGAACGTGCTCTACCACGACTGGGAGGCAGGCACCTACGACGAGAAGTGGTCGATCTCCTACGACGAGCGCTGCATCTCCTATGCGACGGACGTGTTCGACGCCGTCGCGGGTGAGCGGGGGCAGCCGTACGCCACCGCGATGGAATTGGGCAGCGGCACCGGTTTCTTCCTGCTCAACCTCATGCAGGGCGGCGTCGTCAAAAAGGGCTCGGTCACCGACCTCTCGCCAGGCATGGTCGAGGTCGCGTTGCGCAACGCCGACAACCTCGGCCTCGACGTCGACGGCAGGGTCGCCGACGCGGAGCGCATTCCCTACGACGACAACACCTTCGACCTCGTCGTCGGGCACGCGGTGCTGCACCACATTCCCGACGTGCAATCCGCGTTCCGCGAGGTACTTCGGGTACTCAAACCGGGAGGGCGGTTCGTCTTCGCCGGTGAGCCGACCAAGATCGGCGACTTCTACGCGCGGAGGCTCGGCAGGGTGACCTGGTGGCTCACCACGAACATCACCAAGCTGCCCGCTCTCGCCGGATGGCGCAGGCCGCAGGAGGAACTCGACGAGTCCTCGCGCGCCGCGGCTCTCGAAGCCGTTGTCGACCTGCACACCTTCGATCCGTCCGAATTGGAGCGCTGGGCGCTTCGGGCCGGTGCCGTCGACGTCAAGGCGGTGACGGACGAGTTCAGTGCCGCGCTCGTCGGCTGGCCGATCAGGACCTTCGAGGCCGCCGTCCCGCAGGAGAAGCTCACCGTCCGCTGGCGGCTTTTCGCCTACCGAGCGTGGCTACGACTGTCCGCATTGGACAAGAAGGTGCTCGCCAAGGTGTTGCCGCGCGAGTTGTTTTACAACGTCATGATCACCGGAACCAAGCCGGCCGACCCCGTGGAACTGTAGTTGCCGTACGCCTTCTCGCTCGATGACGTCGCGTTCCTCAAGTCGGGTCCCGGCGAGGAGGCGCTTTCGTTCTGCGACCGGCTGCCGTTGACCGACGCGAGCCGCATTGCCGACGTGGCATCGGCGCGCAAGGCCGTGGGCGATCGGTACGCGGCCGTGCTGGAAACCGTTGTCCTGCGCAGGAAAGCACACGGCAAGATGGACAACGCCGAGCGATGGCTGTTCGAGGGTGACGCGCTGCAACAGGCCAGCGCGGCGCCGGTAGCCAGGCACAGGGCGAGGCGGCTCGCCGACAGGCGGGTTCACGACGTGACGTGTTCGATCGGCGCCGATCTCGTGGAACTGGCGCGGACGGCGAGCGCGTGCGCCGGTTCGGACCTCGACGCGGTGCGGCTTGCCATGGCCGCACACAACTGCGCCGTGGAGGAGGTCGCGCCGGAACTGGCCGTCGCCGACGCCTTGCGGCCGGTGAGCGGGGACGCGGTGGTTGTCGCCGACCCGGCTCGCAGGGATGCCTCGGGCCGCAGGATGTGGCGTGGGACGGATTTCGTGCCTTCGCTCGACGAACTGGCAGCCGTCTACGTCGACCGGGATCTGGTGGTGAAGACGGCGCCGGGAATCAATGTCGAAACCGTGCCGTGGGCGAGGGAGATCGAACTGGTCTCGCTCGAAGGGCAGGTACGGGAAGCTTGCTTGTGGAGCGAGGGGCTGGCGACGGTGTCGCGCAGGGCGAGCGTGCTCAAAGCCGATGGGACACAGTGGACGATCACCGACGCCGAATCCGACGATGCCGGTGCCGGTGAACCCGGCGAGTGGATCATCGACCCCGACGGTGCCGTCGTCAGGGCGGGACTGGTGCGCCATTACGCGGCGCGTCATGGATTGTGGCAACTGGACGAGCGCATCGCTTACCTGACCGGGGATACCCCGCCGCCTGGGGTGCGGGCTTTTCGGGTCAGGGAGTTCGAGACCTACGGGGAGAAGACGTTGCGGGCCGCGTTGCGGCGTCACGACATCGGCAGGGTCGAGATACTGGTCAGGGGGCTGGATGTCGACCCGAACGCCCTGCGGCGCAGGCTGAAACCGAAAGGCGAGGGGGAGGCCAGCGTCGTGTTGACCCGCATCGGCCGGACCCCGATGGCTTTCCTGTGTGAGGCGCGGCGAATCCCGGCGACCCCACCGGAGCCGACCGAGTAGCCGCCGCGCCGTGCGCCCGCGAGCCCCGCGCGAGCGCCCGCCCGCCTGCGCGCCCGCCGGTGCGCCCGCCCGTGCGCCCGCGCCCGCCCGCCTGCGCGCCCGCGAGCCCCGCGCGAGACGGTTGGGGAGCGCATGCGTGCGCGAGTCCCCTACCCAGCCCGTCGAGTTCTGCGTTCGGGACGTCGAGTTCCGCGCTCAGCCTGTCGAGTTCTGCGTTCGGGACGTTGAGTTCCGCGCTCAGCCTGTCGAGTTCTGCGTTCGGGACGTCGAGTTCCGCGCTCAGCCTGTCGAGTTCTGCGTTCGGGACGTTGAGTTCCGCGCCCAGCTTGTCGAGTTCTGCACTCCGGGTGGCGAGTTCCGCGCTCGCCGCCAATGGCCATCTACGTGTGTCGCGAGGTGCCCGTTCGCGCCTGAACTAGGCATCCCGGAAACCGGAGGCCGAGCTTCGCGGCCGCATGCGAAACTCACCGTCGGCGGTGCGCATCTCGCCGTCCCGAGTGCAGAACTCGCCGTCCGGAGTGCGCATCTCGCCGTCCGGAGTGCGGATCTCACCGTCCCCGAGTGCGGATCTCGGCGTCCTGGACGCGGATCTCGGCGTCCCGGGTGGGGATCTCGGCGGCCGGCGCGGTGACTCAGCCGTGTCTGGCGGTTTCCGGTTCCGGTGTTGCCGCACCCGAACCGGAAACCGTCACTGAGGTGGGGTTTCCTTACTCAGCTTGTTGATCCACTCCAGTTCTTCCTTGAACTCCTTCGTCAGCTCCTGCTCCAACTCGGCAGGGCTCGCGCCGGACTCACGCAGCCGCTGCATGCGCAGCCACAGGTCCATCCCGTGGAAGGTGCCTTCCCGCAGTTCTTTCGCCAGGTCATCTACGAACTCGATTTCGGTCCTGAGCAACTTCGCCCTGAACTCGGACTCGATGAGGAAGATGCGGGGGAAGTTCCCGGGCATTCCGGCGAGCATGGCGTAGTAGGCGGTCTCCTGCGCGCGTAGCGTGCCGAGCCGGATGTCCAGCAGCCGCAGCACCTCGTCCGGCCCGAAGATCGCCATCAGCGAGAGGGCGGCCTCGAACTGGGTGAACTCCTTGGCTGGGCGGCCGAGCAGGTCGCCAAGCCATTCGGTCATCTCCGCCGTGCCGGACTCGGTGATCACGTAGACGGTGCGTTCCGGTCGTTTGCCGTCCCTGACGGTCTCGTGGGGCGCGATGAGCCCTCTCTTGACCAGTGAGTCGACGACGGAGTACAGCGAGCCGTAGTTGAGCTTGATGCTGTCTTCCTTGCGTCGCTCGCGCAGGGTGCTTGACATCTCGTACGGGTGCATGGGCCGCTCGTGCAGCAGCGTCAGCACGGCCAGAGCAAGGGGATTCGACCTCGTCCGGCTCACCATGGCCGCCCTCCGCTGCTACTTGGAACCAAATACTCGATTCAGAGTACTCGGCGCAGAGTGACAGTTGTCAAGCCGCTGGACGGTAACCTTGGCGGCAAGGTTTCAGGCGCTGAAGGTGGGTTCGGAAGTGGTCACGGGAAAGGTCGTCCGATTTGACGAATCGAAGGGTTACGGGTTCGTCACCCCGGACACCGGAGGTGAGGACGTCTTCGTGCACGTCAACGACCTCGACTTCGACAAGCGCCTGCTGATGCCCGGCGCGGTCGTCGAATTCGAGGTCGAGGACGGAGAACGTGGCCTGAAAGCCTCCAGGGTGCGGATCGTGGGAAGGCACACCGGCGACACCGCGGGACAGCAGCCCGCGTCCGCGCACGACGACGAGGGCCTCGGCGACGTGCTTACGGTGCGCGAGTTTCTCGAGGAGATCACCGAGGCGCTGCTCGACGCCGCACCCGGCGCCACGGCCGAACAGATCCTGCGTATCCGCCAGCGGCTCGTCCAGGTCGCGCACGGGCACGGCTGGATCGACGCCTGAGCGAGCCGCTTACTCCGTCGCCGGGTTTTCGACGAGCCTGATCCGGTTGCCGTCGGGACCGGTCAGCGCCGACAACCGCTCCGGCGCTCTCGCCGAGGCTCGGTCGACCTACGGCAGCACGGCCGCGGCCAGCACGGGATGGCGCTGCGCCCATACCGTCGAGCGCACGATGGTTTCCTTGTAGCGCGCGGCGAACCGTCCGGTGAGCACAGCCGAGACAGGAGTGTCGTCGGCGCGTACGAACTGGACGAGCGCGTCGCGCCGACCGAGGCTGATGCACTGGTTGAAGTAACGGAAACGCAGCGGTTTGCCGGGTTTGCCGACCAGCGCGCCACTGATCGAACGGGCGAGTTGCATGGCCGATGGCAGTCCGGTCGCGCAGGCCATCCGCAGTTCTTGCCCCGTTTTCATCCGAGCGGCAGCCGCGTCGCCGACGCCGTAGACATCGGGGTGCGACACCGATCGCAGGGTTTCGTCGACGGCGAGCCTTCCCGAGGCGTCGCACTCCAGCCCCGCCGCTCTCGCGAGTTCGGGGACCCGGAAGCCCGTCGTCCAGACAACCGTGTCGGCTTCGAGGTGTTTCCCGTCGGCGAGCACGACCCCTTCGGCGGCCACCTCTTTGACGACGGCGTTGTCGACGATGTCGATTCCGAGCCTGCCGAACACCTTCCGCAGGTGTTTGCCCCCTTTCTCCGACAGTGCCTCGCCGAAGACGCCGCCGGTGACGAGCTTGACCTTGAGCCCCGGCTTCGTCTCCGCGATCTCGGTCGCCGCCTCGATGCCGGTGAGCCCGCCGCCGACGACCGCGACGGTCTTGCTGTTCTCCAGCCTGGTCCTCAATGCGGCGGCCTGCTCCGCGCTCGTGACGGTGAACGCGTGTTCGGCCGCGCCGGGCACCGATTCGAGATCGGCGGTGCTTCCCAGCGCGTACACCAGGATGTCGTAGGTCAGCGGTTCGCCCTCAGCGAGAGTGATGGTGCGCATGTCCGGAACGATCCCAGTCACCCTGTCCTGCTTGAAGGCCGCACTCGACCCCTCCAGCAGGCCGGTGATGGGCAGGTCCTCCAGTTCCTGTCCGGCGGCGAGTTGATGAAGCCGCACTCGCTCCACGAATCGGTCCCTCGCGTTGACGAGAGTGACCCGCGCGTCGGTGCGCTTGGCGATCAGCTTTGCCGTGAGCAGGCCCGAGTAACCCGCTCCGAGTACCACGATGTGCGCTGTCATGTCCGCTCCCTCCGGTTGCCCTCTTCACCGGATGCGGAGCTGATTCCTGACAGGGTCCGGCTGTGACCTCAGCCACTGTTCCCTCGGATAATCGGAGGCGCGGTCGCGGCGACGTTGGCACACTCGGACCGTGGTCGACCATCAATTCGCCGACGAACGGCTCGCCGCGCTGTATGACGAGTTCCATCCATGGGATCCACGCGGGGACTTCGGCTTCTACCTGCCCATGGTGATGTCGGCGGAAGCCGTACTCGACGTGGGGTGCGGTACCGGGATGCTGCTGCATCGCGCGAGGGAAGCAGGGCACAAGGGACGGTTGTGCGGGCTCGATCCCGGCGAGGGAATGTTGCGAAGGGCCCGGGTCCGCTCCGATGTCGAATGGATCGACGGTGACCTTTCCTCGACGGCGTTTCGCGGCGAGTTCGATCTCGTCGTCATGTCGGGCCACGCGTTTCAGGTATTCGTCACCGACGAGCAACTGCGGTCGTCGCTGTCGGCGATCCGCGACGCACTCACCGGCGAGGGGCGGTTCGCGTTCGAGACCCGCAACCCCGCGGCCAGAGCCTGGGAGGGCTGGACACCGGAGAACGCGAGTGAGGTCATCGGGGCCGATGGCGCGGTGGTGCGGATGAGTCACCAGGTGGAGCGGCCCGTCATCGACGACATCGTGCGGTTCACGACCACGTATTCGAGTCCCGGCTGGGATGCCGACGAGCACAGTCACAGCTCGCTGCGTTTTCTCGACGTCCCTTCGCTTTCCGGCTTTCTCAGCGAAGCGGGCCTTGCCGTCGAACACCAGTACGGAGACTGGGACGGCCGGCCGGTGACCGAAACCGGCATCGAGATCATCACCGTCGCGAAGCGGGTGTAGGCCCAGCTCGCTACGTCACAGCGGGGCGATGCGGGCTTTGAGCAGACAGAACTCGTTTCCTTCCGGGTCGGCCAGCACGTGCCACTCTTCTTCGCCCGTCTGGCCGATGTCGGCGGGCCGGGCACCGAGTTTCAGCAGACGTTCGAGTTCGGCTTCCTGATCGCGGTCGGTGGCGTTGACGTCGATGTGCAGCCGGGCTTTTCCCTTCTCCGGCTCGTCCCTGCGACTGAGAATGATCGTCGGCTGTGGACCGCCGAACCCTTCGCGTGGCCCAATTTCCAGCATTTCGCCGCCCTCGCGGTCGAGCACGACGAAGTCGAGTACCTCACACCAGAACCGCGCCAGCGCCTCGGGATCGCGGCAACCGAGTACCAGCTCGCTGATCCGACATGCCATAACCGAAACCCACTCTCAGTCCGGAGTTGCCGGAAGCGACCGTACCCGAGGAAGCTGACGCGGACGAGTGGGTTCGACGCGTTCGCTCGGCCGCCCAGGCGACGGCATGAGCGGGAAAGTCTTTTCCGCCAACGAGTTTCGGCATCTGGCCGGTCAGGAGTCAAGCGATCGCAGTCGTATCGCGATGCCTTCGTCGGTTCGCATTCGCAGGCCGGGCCGGTTTCCATCGGCGAGCTCGTCGGCCACGCCGCCGAGCGTGCCGATTCGCGTTCGTACGGTGGAGAGGTCGTCGACCTCGACGAGCAGTTCCCATTGTGGCCGCGATTCTCCACCCGGCCGCGCGACGAAGAACTCGGGCGGCAGTGTCGTGGCGAGCGCGTTCTCGTAGAACCGCCTGCTCGCGAGAGGGTCCGTGCAGGACAATCGCAACGCGGCCGGTGCCCCGTTCACGCCGGTCGGCACCGACCAGCCCGAGAAGGCGAGCGGTTGCCACAGCGAGAACGCCGCTCCCCAGGGGTCGACGAGCGTCGACATGCGTCCCTGGTCTCCCGCCTCGAACGGTCCGACGACCAGACTGGCGCCGAGCGCGAGCGCCGCCTCCGTTCGTGCCTCGACGTCGTCGACGGTGAGGTAGAAGGCGACGTGCGCCGGAGTCTCCTCGGGATAGACAGGGTTGGCGAGGTCGCTGACGCCGCCGATCCTGTGCCCGGCGACGGAGATCACCGTTGCCTTGCGCCAATCCTGCTCGTCGACGGCGAACTCCCAGCCGAGCGTTGACACGAAGAACCGTTCCAACGCGGCTGGGTCGTGGGACTTGACATCGAGCCAGCAGAACGGAAACAACCGGTCGCGGGTGGTGCTGGAGGGCATCGCGGGTCCTTGGTGCTCAGCGAGGGGCGGAGTGTCGTTGTAGTCCTTGTAGCCGATCCTGGTGGGCGGGGCCAACGGAATTTTCGCTCCGTGCTTTCCTCGCGGCCCTTTTTTGTCGGACCCCGGTGGCATGCTTGTCGATGTTCGAGAAACCGGAGCGAGGCGAGGAGTAAGACATGGCACGCGGTTACGGGTTCGGCGCGAGAACGGTGATGGTCGGCAGGAAGGCCACCGTGTCCGAGCTGGCTCGTCCCTTTTCCCCGACTGGAGTGTCCATTGTGACCGAAAGAGTGGAACCGCTGGAGCGAGGGCGGGAGATCGGCCTTCTGCCAGGCGCGGGGGTGTCGGCGACGAGCCCGCGCTACCGGGGGCCGGCCCTTGGGGACCCGGGCCCGTAGATCAGGAAGCGGTCAGGTGGTGCGAGGCGAGCAGGTGCCGCACCGGTGCGGCACCTGCTCGCCGTTGCTCCGGTCGGCAGTTGGCGGCCGACACGTGGTGACGGCCGTGCATGTCGTGTTGTCGGTGACGACTGTCGGCTGCCGATGCCCCACTGTCGGTGTTGCGCTGACTGTCAGTGACGGCTGGCGGCGGCTGGCGGCGGCTGCGAGTGGCTGCCGGTGATGGCTGTCTGGCGGCGATTATCGGTGACGGTTGCCGAGCGGGATCCTGTCGGTAGCGGCTGTTGGTGACGTTGTCCAGGTCGGGGGCGGTGGCCGACGCGCGGTGCTGGCCGGGACTGCCGGGTACCGTGCTGGTCTTGTGCTGGTTGAAGAGTTGTGGGCAGCGTCGTGTCACCTTTGCCGTCTTTGGCACGTCGTCAGTGATGACGATTGCGAACAGCGGAAGGTGACCGATGGACGAGGGTGATCGGCTGGCTGCGGTCTTCGAGGAGCACCGTGCCCGGCTCAGGGTGATCGCCTACCGGATGCTCGGCTCGGCCTCGGAGGCCGACGACGCGGTACAGGAGACGTGGTTGCGGCTCAGCCGGTCTGACACTGGCGACGTCGCGAACCTCGCCGGTTGGCTCACCACCGTCGTCAGCAGGGTCTGCATCGACGTGCTGCGCTCCAGGCAAGTTCGCCGTGAAGACCTGGTTGGACACGAACTTCCCGAATCGGCGGAAGGGGACGAACACCGGGTCGAACCCGAGGGTGAGGCGTTGCTCGCCGACGCGGTCGGCAGGGCGTTGCTGGTCGTGCTCGGCACGCTGCGACCGGCCGAGCGGGTCGCGTTCGTGTTGCACGACATGTTCGCCCTGCCGTTCGACGAGATCGCGCCCATCGTGGCGCGAAGCCCCGTCGCCACGAAGAAACTCGCGAGTCGCGCGCGGCAGCGACTACGCGGGACGACCACGGCCCCTGATGCCGAGATCGCGCGACACAGAGCCATCGTGGAGGCATTCCTGGTCGCGAGCAGAGGAGGCGATCTGGACACACTGGTCGAACTGCTCGACCCCGATGTGGTCAGGCATGCGGACAGGTCGGCGCTTCCCGCCGGGGCGGCGACCGTCGTGCGAGGCGCTAGCACCGTCGCGAGGGAGACGCGGGTCTTCGCGGCGAGGGCGGCCATCGCGGAACCGGCGCTCATCGACGGAGCGGTGGGTGTCGTCATCGCTCCGAACGGATTGCTGCGTCTTGTCCTGACCGTGACGATCAAGGAGGACCGGATCACGGAAATCGAGGTGATCGCCGACGAAGAACGGCTGCGAAACCTGCGGATCACCGTTCCCGGCGGCTGGCGCCGGCCCGGCGTGTCCTGAGAAGCGGGGGCACCACGTCGAGCAGCGGGGTGACAGGCAGGGCCGGTCGGTAGAGCAGGCCGGTCGGCGAAGGGCTGCCCCGACGCTCGCGAAGCTGACGTCCGAAATCCGGGCGCGGCAGGAGCCGGGCCCGGCGGGCGGACGGTCGTTACCTGAGTGCGTCGTCCAGTTCGGCGAGCAGACGTGTCTTCGGCCGCGAGCCGACGAGCATCCGGATGGGGCTCCCTTCGCGGAACAGCATCAGTGTCGGTGCCGACATCACCTGGTAGTCGCGCGTCGTGCGGGGATTCTCGTCCGTGTTGAGCTTGCGGATGGTGAGGACGTCGGCACGTTCGTGGGCGATCTCGGCCAGGATCGGCGCGAGTATGCGGCACGGCGGGCACCACTCTGCCCAGAAGTCGACGAGGACCGGCTTCTCGTGCCGCAGTACATCCCGTTCGAACGTGTCGTCGGTGACGACGGTCAGCTGACCGGGAACGTCGGCCAGTGTCATGAGCTCTCCCGTGGGTTCGTGGACGCGATTTCGCCGGTGTCGCCGGGGTGATCGGCGACCTGGCACGGCCCCGGCTGCCGGGCGAGCGCGCCCGCCAGTTTCGACAGCAGGCTCGCGCGCAGCGAACCGAGCCGGTCGAGGCAGGCGTCGACCTCGGCGAGTTTGCGTTCGTACACCTCGATGGAATCGGTGCACGAGTCGCCGCTTTCGTTTCCGGCCCGCAGGCATTCGACGAAGGGTTTCGTGTCGTCGAGACTCAGCCCGACTTCCTGGAGCGCGAGTATCTCGCGCAACAGTCGCAGGTCCTGGTCGTCGTACTCGCGGTAGCCGTTGGCGGCGCGACGTGCGCCGAGCAGCCCTTGCGCCTCGTAGAAGCGCAGTGCGCGGGGCGTCGTCCCCGCCATTTTCGCCAGTTCGCCGATGCGCATGGGTCGAAGGTAAACCTTGACGTCAGCGTCAAGGCAAGAACACGGGCTTCCCTTCGGGCGCGGGCTTTCCCCCGGAACCGGGTTTCTCGGCGCGATCCGGCAAAGAAGCAAGGGAGCTTTGCTACCGCCAAACGGCAGCAAAGCTCCCTTGCTTCCGGCTGGGGGCATCCCAGTACTCGGCGTAGCGGCGACTCCGCCGGAGCAATTCGTCGTGGCTGCCTTCATCGGTGATCCGGCCACCGTCGAGGAAGACGACGTGATCGGCGCGTTCCACGCTTCGCAGCCGGTGCGCGACCAGCACCACGGTTCTTCCTGCCATGAGCCGTTCGATCCCTTCGTGCACGGCTGCTTCGTTGACCGGATCCAGCGCGGAGGTCACCTCGTCCAGCAGCACGATGGGTGCGTCCTTCAGCAGGGCTCGCGCGATCGACACTCGCTGGCGCTCACCGCCGGACAACAGCGCGCCACCTTCGCCGACGTTCGTGGCCCACCCTTCGGGGAGTCGTTCGATCACCTCGTCGAGCCGTGCCGCCGTCGCCGCCGACCTCAGGTCGGCCTTCTCGGCACCGGGGCGGCCGAGCCGCACGTTCTCCTCGATCGTCCCTTCGAAGAGATATACGTCCTGGAAGACGATGGCGACCCGGTCCATCAGCGTGTCCGAGCCGACGGACCGCACGTCGACGCCGCCGATCCGAACCGCACCGGCGTCGACGTCGTGGAACCGGGCCAGCAGTCGCAGCAACGTGCTCTTGCCCGCGCCCGAAGGGCCGACGACAGCGAGGCTGCGTCCCTCCGGAATGGACAGTGAAACGTCGTCGATCACCGTGCGGTCGCCGTGGCGGAAAGTGATGGAGCCGAACGCGAGATCGTGGCCATCCGGCAGGCGAGGCTCGGCGGGTTCCGGCAACGGCTCCGCTCGCAGCACCGCGTCGAGCCTCGCCAGTTCCGAACGTGCCGCGCGAACCTTGCCCCCGATGTCCGTCAGCGACAGCACCGGATCCGCGCATCGGGCGGCGAGCACCAGCATCGCGAGCACCTCGGCCGCGCCGATGGTCCCACCGAGCGCGAGATAGGCGGCGAGGGCGAGCAGCCCGGTGAACACCGCCTGCACCACGAAGGCGAGGCCCACCGCACCCGGCAGCGCCGACAGCGTCGATCGGCGGGAAGCGCGCTGGAGACCGGTCAGCGCGTCGTCGAGCAGGCGGAACCGCTCTGTGGCGCGCCCTCCGGTACGCAACACCGGCTGAGCCCGCAGGTATTCGATGACCCGCCCGGTCGCCTCCTGGTCGCGTTCGGCGCGTTCCGCGTCCGCCGTGGCCATCGCCCGCCCCGTCCACACCTGGATGACCGCGACGATCGGCGCGGCGAGCAGGGCGGCGAGGCCGAACTGCCAGTTGCAGGCGAGCATCACGACGATGATCGTCAACGGCGTCACGCAGGCGGAGATGAACGGGGCGAGCAGGTGGGCGATCACGCCCATCGCCTCAAGCACGCCGCTGCTGGCCAGCACGGACACCTTCCCGACGCGGCCTGCGGTGTACCAGCCGATGGGCAGCCGCGCGAGGTGGTCACCAAGCCGGTGGTACATCCCGTGCAACAGCGTCGTCCCGACCCGGAAGCCGGAAAGATCGCTGGTGTAGCGGAGCACCGCGTAGCAGGCGACGGTAACTCCGAAGGCGATCAGCCATGGCGAGGCGTCCCCGGGCGTGCTGCCGAACAACGCGCGCAGCACCGGAACCAGCAGCGCGTAGGACAGACCCTCGACGACCGCGGTCGCCGTCATCAGCGCCACCGTGCGCCGCACGGGAGGTGCGTAGGAGGGGCCGAGCACCCTCAGCAACATTCGGATCATCGGGCCATGTCTCCTCGCGGGGTGCCGGTTTCCGCACCGGTCGCCGACCGGTGGGCATTCCAGAACGCGGCGAACTTTCCGTTCGCCGCCAGCAGTTCGGTGGGCCTGCCGCGTTCGACGATCGACCCGTTGTCCAGCAACACGACGGTGTCGGCGCCGCTGATCGTTTCGAGGCGGTGGGCGACGACGAGGACCGTCTTGCCCTTCCGCGCTGTCAACGCTTCGCGCACCGCTCGCTCGGTGTGCGGGTCGGCGAAAGCGGTCGCCTCGTCGAGCACAAGCACCGGTGCGTCGGAGAGCAGCGCGCGGGCGATCGAGAGCCGCTGTGCCTCGCCGCCCGACAGCGTGACCTCGTCTCCGAGCACCGTGTCGTATCCGTGCGGTAATTCGAGGATCCGGTCGTGGATGTTCGCCATTCGCGCGGCACGGACGACGTCTTCGCGTTCCGCGTGCGGCACGGCGAGGGCGATGTTGTCGGCGACCGAGGCACGCAGCAGGTGTGTGTCCTGGAAGACGAAGGAAATCGTCCGGTGCAGCCTCGCGGTGCCGACCTCGCGCAGGTCGGCACCACCGAGGACGACGGAGCCCCTTGTGGGATCGAAGAACCGGGGCAGAAGCTGAATCAGCGTCGACTTTCCGCTTCCCGATGGACCGACCAGCGCGGTGACCGACCCGGGTTCGAGCACGAGGTCGATGTCGTGCAGCACCTCGTGTTCGGCGGTGTAGCCGAAACCGACGTTTCTGAGCTCGACCTTGTGTCCGTCAGGGACGACGGGATGCTCCGGCTCCGGCAGTGGCCGCACGCCGAGCACATCCTTGATCCTGCCTGCCGCGCGGCGGGCGGCCTGTAGGTCGTCGAAGCCGTGCCCCAGTGCGGCGACCGGCGCGGTCAAACCGAGACCCAACAGCAGGAAGGGGATGAGATCCGCGGGCGAGAGCGCGCCGTTGGTGATCATGATCGTGCCGCCGGTCAACACGGTCAGCAAGACGAAAGGGGGCGACAACACGAGCTGCATTCCCGCCGCGATCCCGGAAAGGCCCCGCACCATCCGGTAGAAGATGGTGACGAAGGCGTCGACGGCCGTGAGGAACTTGCGGTGGGCGCGGCCGGACTCGCCGAAGGTCTTCACCACCGAGATCCCGTGGACGAACTCGACGACGGAGTTCGAGATGCGGCCCATGGCTTCGTCGAAGGCGGCCTGCTCACGCAGCCTCGCGGGGGCCATCATCAGCGGGACCAGCGCGATCGCCAGCACAACGGGAATCAGCGTGATCAGCGTGAGCCGCCAGTCGACGGTGAGCAGGTACCCGAGCGACACCAGCGGGACAACGAACGCGGAGACGAGTTCGCCGGGGGCGTGTGCGATGAACGGGTGCAACGCGCCGACGTCGTCGCCGACCACCTTGGCGAGTTCGCCTGACCCGCGCCGGGAGAACCAGCCGATCGGTACCCGCCCGAGATGCCGCGCGAGTCGCCTTCGAAACGACAGCGCGACCTTGTCGTCGAGGAGGTGCCCCATTCCGGAGGACGCGGCGGTGAACAGCAACCGGACGAGAAGGCCGATCGCGCCCGCGACGACCACGAGCCGGACGTGGCCCGCGTCGACGGGTTCCGGCGACAACAGTGTCCGGCCGAGTTCGACGACCGCGAGCAGCGGCACGAGACCGGCGACGGCACCGATCACCTGCAAGCCGATCACGACGACGAACCCGCCGACCAGCCCGGCATTGCCTTCTCGCTCGGTACTCGGCGCCTCGTTCGTACTCGCCTCGGTGAGGCCGCTGGTGGTCATCGTTTCCCCGTCCGTCAGTTGGCCAGCGCGCGGCGCAGTACGTCGCCGAGTTCGGTGATCTGCCGCTGGGACACCTCGGCCGACAGCAGTGCCTGTGAACCGTGGAACGTGCCTGCCCACTGGTGGAGCTCGACCGAAACCCCCGCCTGTAGCAGGCGCTGGGCGTAGGCGATGTTCTCGTCGCGGTTCGGGCAGAACTCCGCGGAGCCGATGAAGGCGGGTGGCAGGCCGGAAAGGTCGGTCGCCCTCGTGGGTGCGGCGTACGGCGTCGCCTCGGCTCCGCCGAGATAGTGCTTCCACGCGGAGGCGACCTTGTCCCTTGTCATCCACGGGGTGTCGGTGGAGTTGCGCGCCGACCACGATTCCTGGGTGTCGTCGAGGCCGGGTTGGTTGAGCAGCTGGAAGTGGATCGGCGGACCTTGCTGGTCGCGAGCCGAGAGCGCGACTCCGGCGGCGATCCCACCTCCCGCGCTGTGCCCGCCCACCGCGATCCGGCCGGGGTCGACACCCAGCTCGTCGGCCTTTTCGGAGGTCCAGGCGAGTACGGCGCAGGCGTCTTCCAGCGCGGCGGGGAACGGGTTCTCAGGGGCGAGCCGGTAGCCGACCGACACCACGACGGCTCCTGAGATGTCCGCGAGCCTCGCGGCCCACGGGTGCTCGGTGTCGACGTCTCCCATGACCCAGCCGCCGCCGTGCAACCAGACGATCGCCCCGTGTGCCGCGTGCGGCCGGTAGATGCGCACCGGCACGTCGGGGTCGGCAGGCACCATGCGGTTTTCGATCTCCATGCCGCTCGTGTCCGGCGCGGGTATGGATGTCGCCAGCTCGTGGAAGCTCTTGCGGGCCGAGACCGGATCGCTCAGGTCGGCGCGGGGAAACAGCGGGATGAACGCTTCGAGTTCGGGATCCATGTCCGTGATCCTCCCGCCGGTCATCCCCGGGTTCAGCCGCCATCCGTCGCGCGTTCGACCGGTCTCGTGCGCCGTTCGTCGCCTATCCTTCGGGCATGGAGGTCATGGCTGAGCGGCTGTCGCGACTGGATTCGGAAGCCGGAGGCGTGGTCAGGGTCGTGATGTTCTACGACACGCTGATGCGCAGGCGAGTGGACCTGCCCGCGCTGGCGAGGGCTTCGGCCGGGCTCTCGGAGTGTGTCACCGGCATCCTGCTCAACGGGTCGGGCAACACGATCCGGATGGGACCGGACGGCAAGGCGCCGACCGGATCCCCGTCACCGGTGTCCACCTCGTGGCCGGTCACGCTCGACGACGAGGAGATCGGCACCGTGTGGCTGGAGCGTCCCGGCCGGCCCCGCCCGCTCGACGAAGTCGTCCTCGACCGCCTCGCCATCGCCGTCGCGGCGACCGTCGAGCGCTACGGGCCCGCTCGCACCACCATGGCCGATCCCGCCCTCGTGGAACTGGTGATCAGCGCCGACAGTGACGAGGCTGGGAGGAACAGGGCGCTTCGGCTGCTCGGCTTCGCCGCCGACCTGCCGGTTCGGGTCGTCGCCGTGCGTTCGAGGCTCCCGCTCGACAAGGTCGGTGCGCTGATCTGTCCTTCCCGGCTGGTCAAGGCCGCGCCGTTGAGTGAGGTCGGGGTGATTCTGGCGACCACTGTGGACACGAATCATCTTCCAAGCGGCGTCAGGGCCGGCGTCGGCACCGCGGGGAGCGCCGACCGGTCCTGGCAGCAGGCGAGGACAGCGCTCAGGTTCACGAGTTCGCGCGATCCCGTGGTCCACCACGACGACCTCGGCGCACTCGCGTTGCTGGCCCAGGTCTCATCCGAGACGCTGCGGGACAACGCCGACGTGGTCGCGATCGCTGGCATCGCGGCCGAACCGGAAGACCTGGAAACCCTGGATGCCTACTGTGCGACCGGTTCCCTTCGTCGTTCGGCCGAACTGCTTCACCTGCACCACAGCAGTGTCGCCCGCAGGCTCGACCAGGTCGGCAAGGTCATGGGGATCGAGCTGACCGAACAGGCGGGACTGACGAGGGCTCGGCTGGCTCTCGCCGCGTGGCGGCTACTCGCCGACTGACCGTCCGTCATGGATTGATCGCGCCTCGCGCGGACAGCAGCGGAAGGTAGACCTCGTCCACGATGTCGACGAGCACGGCGTCGGGCACCGAGGCGAGCCCGCGCGTCACGTATTCGTTGCGCAGCAAAGTGATCGCGACGGTGGCGACCCGGGGATGCAGTGCCTCGGGTTTGATGTCACCCCTGGCGACGGCGCGGCCGAGAATCGTCAGCCATGGTTCCGCGCCGCTCGTGGTGATCAGTTCGTGGAGCTGGGGAAGCAGCTCGGGTTCGGTTGCCGCTCCGGCGAGCAGGCCGCGCAGGAGGTCTCCGCCCGGCGCGGAAAGGTCGCCGTTCATCTTGCGCAGTACGGCCAGTACGTCGTCGCGGAGGTCGCCGGTGTCCGGCGGGCGTAGTTCGCGCTCCACCATTCTGCGATAGGCCGCGATCCCCAGCGCGGCCCTGCCCGGCCAGCGGCGGTAGATCGCGTTCTTGTTGGTACCGGCCCGCTTCGCGACGCGGTCCATGGTCATGCCCGGGTAGCCGTTCTCGGTGAATTCCTCGACGGCGGCAGCCAGTATCGCCTCTTCGAGGGCGGCGCCCCGGCGCCGTCCGGTGGGAGTCTTGTCCGTCATCGGTACGAACCGTACCGAACCGGGGCCGTTTGCGGTCGAGGAGACGTTCAATTAAGGTACGTGAAGTACCTTAATTGAATGGAGGAGCATGCGCGGCAAGGGCATCACCTACGACACGGGATTTCTCGATGGGGGCGGCAGCACCCACGAACCGTTCGAGCCGGAACGCGTGCGGAGGGAAATGCGGATCATCAAGAACGATCTGCACTGCACGGCGGTGCGGATCACCGGCGGCGATCCACATCGCATCGACGTGGCCGCACGGCACGCCTTCTCGGAGGGGCTGGAGGTCTGGTTCTCCCCGTTCACCAACGACCTGACCACGGCGGAGCTGCTTGACCTGCTCGCCGACTGCGCGCGAAGGGCTGAGCGGCTACGGCGAGAGGGCGCCGAGGTCGTCCTCGTGACCGGTGCGGAACTGATGTTGTTCACCAAGGGCTTCTTGCCGGGTGCCTCGCTCGGCGAACGGTTGTCCCTGCTGAGCGAGCCAGGTCCCGAACTGGCTGCGGCGTTGCGGGAACTTCCCTTGCGGCTCAACGACTTTCTCCGCGAGGCAGTCGCCTTGGCGCGGGAGAACTTCGGGGGCAAAGTGACCTACGCGGCCATCCCCTCCGAACCGGTCGACTGGGACCCGTTCGACATCGTCGGTGTCGACGCCTATTACTCCGCCCAGGTGGCCGACAATTATGCCGACGCGATCAGGAAGTTGGCCGGAGGCGGCAAACCGGTGGCCATCACCGAGTTCGGCTGCACGACCTTCAAGGGGGCGATCGACCTCGGCGCGCACGGAATGTCCATGGTGGACTGGGACGAGCACGGACGCGCGGTCGGCTTGAAGGGCGACTTCGTCAGGGACGAGACCGAGCAGGTTCGATACCTGCGCGAATCGCTCGACCTCTTCGAGGATGCCGGAATCGACACCGCGTTCTGGTGCACGTTCGCCACCTACAACCTGCCTCACCGCGAGGCGCCGGACACCGATCTCGACGTCGCCTCATACGGCCTCGTCCGCGTCCTGGAAGACGGTTGTGGCGAAACCTATCCCGAACTGCCGTGGGAGCCGAAGGCGGCCTTCGCCGCGCTCGGCGACCGCTACCGGGCTTGAAAGGGCGGTGTCAATGCTTGATCCCGAGTATCCGCCTCGCCGAGAAGAGCGCGTCCGCGAGCGTTTCCGGTGTGAGTTCCGAGACGACCGTGTCGATGTCGCGCAGTCCGGCCTGTCGTAGCAGGCGTTTCTCGTTGGTGGGCCAGTCGCCGCGCTCGGCCAGTACCGCGTGCGCTTCCTGCAAGGCGGCGGTGGCGATGGCTCCCGCGAGTTCGGTCGCCTGCCCGAGGGGAACGTAGGCGCTCTCGGCGTAGCGCAGGGTGTGTGCGGCTTTGTCCCGCCACACCGGTGGTGCCGCCTCGCGCAATGCCACGGGGTAGGCGGGGTTGGGCAGTGTTCCCCGCAGGACCTTGCTCAGTGCGAGCTCGCCGACGACGAGGTAGCTCGGGATGCCGGCGAGGTGGAACATCAGAGGTTCCCACCGGAACCGGCCTTGCTTCGCTTCGGCGAGCTCGTGCTCGACCACGTCGAGATCGCGATAGTGGACGTCGACGTGGCGGCCCTCGACGGTGAGCCACGCGCCGCCGTTGAAGACGCCGCCACCCCACTCGCCGATACCGGAAACCTCGCCCTCCCAGCCGATCGCGCGCAGCGTGGCCGGATCGAACGAGCCCCGGTAGTAGACGGCGAAGTCCCAATCGCTGTCGTCGCGATGGATTCCCTGAGCTCGTGAACCGCCGAGCGTAACGGCGAGTACAGAGGGCAGCGTTGCGAGGCGGTCGGCGACGGTGAAGGGAAAACGCTCGTCGTTCATGGACGTCCGTTCGCGCGGGCCGGGTTCACCGAGGCTCGATCCGCGCGAGCGCGCCGGTCTCCATCGCCGTCCACAGTGCACCGTCCGGGCCGAGTGTGATGCCGTGTGGTTCGCTGTGGTGGCCGGGCAGATCGTACTCCGAGATCTCGCCGTCGTAGGTGATCCGGCCGACGCGATTGGCTCCCCACTCGGTGAACCACAAGGCACCGTCGCCGCCCGCGATGATCGCGTGTGGACGGGCTTCGGGATCGGGGAGTGAGAACTCGGTGATGTCGCCGTCCTTCGTCATCCGTCCGATCGCGCCCGCCGCGATCTCGACGAACCAGAGCGCTTCGTCCTCGCCATCGGCGATCCCGACCGGTCCCGCCGCCGGTGTCGGCAACGGGAATTCCTCGACGACGCCGTCCACGTCGATGCTGCCGATGGCGTTGTCCTGGTTGAGGGTGAACCACATCTTCCCGCCGGGCCCCGCGACGATGGCCGAGGGAAACGCCGTCGCTGTCGGTAGCGCGTACTCGGTGACCTCGCCGGCCGTGGTGATCCTCCCGATTTTTCCCGCCGTGGTTTCGGTGAACCATAGCGCGCCGTCTGGACCCGGCGCGATCCCGAACGGTCCGGATTCGGCCGTGGGCAGTGAGAATTCGGTGACGTCGCCGTCAGCGGTGATTCTGCCGACGCGATGCGCCTTGTATTCCGTGAACCACAGTGCGCCGTCGCTGCCGGCGGCGATGATCGTCGGCCCGCACTCCGGGGTGAGCTGGTGGGTTTCCAGCTCTCGGCCGGAGCGCAGCGTACCGATTCGGCCACTGTGGACCATGGTGAACCACAGCGCGCCGTCCGGTCCCGATGTGACCGCGTAGGGCCCGCTGTCCTTGTCGGCCACCGTGATTGGCTCGATGGATACGGATGTCATCCCGTTCTTCCCGCGCCTTCCTGTTCGCCGTGTTGGGTGCTCACAGTACGACGTCGTCGGCATGTGCGGCGAACTCGGCCGAGCGTGTTTCGGTTGCCTGCTCGGCACGCCGGGCGCGGTCCGTCCACTGTGCTGTGGCACCGAACGCCGTCTCGGCGAAGCCGACGGCGCGCACCGCCGCCGGTAGCTCCGGGTCTCCCGGAGCGAGTAGCCGTACCGGATCGCCGAGCGCGACGGTGAACGGTGGTACGAAGAACTCCGGTTCGATGGTCGTCCCGGCGTGCACGAGCGCGCCGACGGCGATGGTGCTTCCTGTACCGAGGCCGGCGTTCTGCAACACGGTCACATTGGTGGCCAGGTAGGAACAGCCGCCGACGGCACAGCCGAGCAGCGTCGCGTGTGGACCGACGAAAACATGGTCGCCGAGGTCGACAGGCTGGTCTCCGGCGACGGAGGACGCTCGCAGTACGGCGTGTTCGCAGACGATGCCGTAGTCGCCGACCGTGACTCTGGAATTCTCGCCGTCGAGTACCGCTCCGGACAGCACACGTGCGTGTGCGCCGATTCGCACGTCCCCGATGAGCGTCGCCGTCGGCGCGATCCACGCGTCGGCGTGCACCCACGGCTCCCGCCCGCGATGTCGGATGCGCATGCCCTCGACGTTACGCGGCGCCGAACGTGGTGACCAGCCGTTTTCCGCCGCCGTGTTCGCCAGCTCAGCGGTCGCGGCGCGCGCGAAGGACTGTGTCGTGCGTGTGCCGGGTCCCCTCCGGCGGAGGAGTGTTCCTCGGCCTGGTTTCGTCGACGAGCACCGTCCAGTTCTCGTCGAGCAGGGTTGCCGCGTCGGCGGGCTGGAAGAAGTCGCCAGGATCGAAACCGCGCTCGGGGTCCGGGTCGAGGTCGCTGATGTCGTGGCTGACGAACAGCAGGTTTCCGCCTGGCACGACGGTGTCGAGCAGAGTCCTGAGCGTGGCCGGGTTTCCGCGCGGGAGCGGGAAATACTGCAGCGAAACCAGGTCGAACGCGCGGGAGGGCAGCGGCGTCGTGGTGAGATCGCCGTGCGTCCACGCGACGCGATCGGCCAGGTCAGCGGAGTTCGCCGCGGCACGGCGCAGCGCCGTCTTGGAGATGTCGATGGCCGTAACCCGCCAGCCCTGCCTTGCCAGCCAGATCGCGTCACCGCCCTCTCCGCACCCGACGTCGAGTGCCTGCCCCGGCTCCAGACCGGTGACCTCCGTGACGAGCACCCCGTTGGGGTCGCCGCTGAACAGTTGATCGCGCTCGCCGTACCGGTCTTCCCAGAATTGCTGGTCCACGGTCGTCCCATTCCTGTCGTCACCTTCGGGTTCCGCCCACCGTGCCTCGCGAACCGGGATGACGACAAAGTTCTTTGCGAAAACCGCAAACCCGGGACGTCAGGGAAGCAGCAGCCACCTGCCCCGCTGGCCGCCACCGGCGACCTTGCGGTAGGCCGTTGCCGCCTCGGTCAGCGGCACCTTGCCCGCGACCCTCGGTTCGAGCACGCCCGATGCCGCGAGCGCGAGCACGTCGGCGAGCTGGGCGGTGTTCGGCTGGACACTCACGACGCTGACCTCGATGCCGCGCTCCGGAGTCGCGGGAGTCGCCGAGGTCACCCCGGCGAACGCGCCGTTGTCGCGGATCGCGCCGAGGACCTTGCCATGCAGGACCGCGCCGTCGACGACGGCGTCGAACGACCGCTCCGGCAGTCGCGTGATGAGGTCACCAGCGCCTGCCCGCAGTACGAAGGCCCGATCGGATTCCCTCGCCAGTCCGGTGACCGACCAGCCCGCGTTGGCGGCAAGAGCGACGGCGTAGCCGCCGACGGAACCCGCCGCTCCGGTGACGAGCAGGCTCCTGTCTTCGGCGGGTCCGAGCCGGTCGAGCAGCTGGGTCGCGGTCAGCGCGTTGATCGGAAGCGTCGCGGCGGCGACGGGGTCGAGCCCGGCGGGCAGCGGCGCGGCTGCCTTCGCGGCGACGACGGTTTCCTCGGCGTGCGCGCGGACGGGGGCGGTGACGCCGGTGTGGGTGGCGGCGATGCGGTCGCCGACCGAGAATCCGGTGACTCCCGCTCCGGTCGCGGTGACGACACCGGTGAAGGACCAGCCGAGGCCGACCGTGCCGGTGAGTCCGAAGATCGTTCTTGCCGGCCCGCCCGCGAAGAGCGTGTCGACGGGATCGACCGACGCGGCCGTGACGCGAACCCTGAGGTCGCCTCGTCCCAGCTCGGGCAGTGACACCTCGTCGAGGACCGGTTCGGGGGTGCCTGGCTTCGATACGAGTGCGAGTGGCATGGCGTTTCCTTTCTGGTTGTCTAACCTCACCATCGGTGCTTTACTCTCTTTTGGGAAGTAGGCACTCTGAAGTGGGGTAGGCACCCGGAGGTAAGCCATGGACGTGACGGCGGATCCCCCCGCGCGGTTCGACGTATTCGCGGCGAGTTGCCCCAGCAGGCGGCTGCTCGACACGATCGGCGACAAGTGGGCAAGCCTGGTGATCGTCGCGCTGGGTCTCGGCGGCCCGATGCGCTACTCGGAACTTGCCGCGCGCATCGAGGGAGTGAGCCAGAAAATGCTGACCCAGACCCTGCGCGGACTCGAGCGAGACGGCCTGCTGACTCGCACGGTGACCCCGTCGGTGCCGGTTCGCGTCGACTACGAACTCACGCCGCTCGGCTACTCGCTGAAGGACACGATCCGCCACCTCAAGGAGTGGGCCGAGGCCCACCTCCCGGAGGTCGACGCCGCGAGGGCCGCCTACGACAGGGCACACGCCAAGCCTTGACCTTGACCTTGGGGCAGGGTGCACGGTGGCCGCATGACGAATGCGAAGCCGCCCTGCCCTGCCTGGACCGGCATGGTGCCCGTCGAGGACACGGCACTGGCCGTTACCGACACCGGCGGACCCGGCGTTCCCGTGATCTACCTCAACGGTCAGTTCGCCGTCCGGTCGTACTGGCGGCGCGTCATCGCCGAACTCGGTGCCGAGTACCGGCACATCGGCTTCGACATGCGGGCCCGTGGCAAGTCGGGCCGGTCGGCGGACTACTCGTTCGACGCGAACATCCGGGATGTCGACGCCGTCCTCGCCGCGAGGGGTGTCGACCGGCCGCTCGTGGTCGGTTGGTCCTACGGGGCGGCGCTCGCGGTGCACTGGGCCGACCGGAATCCGGACCGGGTCGCCGGAGTGGTGCTTGTGGACGGTGCCTACCCGTTCGACTGGAGTGAGGACGCGCCCCCTGAACGGATTCGCAAGCTGTTCCGCCGGATGTCGGTACTGCTGCCGCTGCTGCGCCCGACGGGCCTCGTTCCCCGGATGAGCGCCGAGGAGATGGCGGAGAGCAACATCGAGCTCAACGAGATCTACGGCGAACTGGGCCCTGTTCTGGACGAGGTGACCTACCCGCTCCGCTACGTGGTCGCCACGGGTGGCAACTTCGGAGGTGGTCGTGATGAGATGGAACGGATGCGTGCCTCCCTCACACCGGTGCTCGCTCGCAACCCGCACATCACGGTGAGCGCGAAGGTCGCGAGCAACCACGGGTCGATCCTGCGCAAGGACTTCCGTGCCGTCGCCGACTCCGTTCGCGAGCTCGCCTTCGGCTCGCTGAGCGGATGACCTACGGCGTCACGATCGGTCAGGCGGCGGCATTCGCCGGAATCACGGTCAAGACCATCCGGCATTACCACCGGCGCGGATTGGTCGCCGAACCCCGCAGGGACGCGTCCGGCTACCGCCGGTACGAAACGGCTGAGCTGCTGCGGCTCGTCCAGGTCCGGACACTGGCAGAGGCTGGGGTTCCGCTCGCCGAGATCGGACCGATCCTCGACTCCGGCGCCGACGAGTTCGCCGTCGCGCTCGCCGACGTCGAACGGCGCCTCACCGACCGGATCACCGAGCTGACCTCGCGGCGGGACACGTTGCACCGCCTCGCCACCGGCGACCGGGTGCTGCTGCCCGACCGCGCGCTCGCGCTACTCGACGGGGCCGCCGCGCTCGGATTCGCTACCGACGACCTGACGATGATCCGCGAGGCGCTCGTGTTGTTCAGGGCACTGGTGCCGGAAGGCTTCGACGACTACCTCGCCCAGATCGAGCAAGCATTGGAGCACCCCCGGTACCTCGCCCTGATCAAGCGCATGTGGCGTTGTGGAGACTGGGCACCCGACGACCCCCGCGTCGACGAACTCGCGGCTGCCATCGCCGACTACCTCGTCGCCCACCCCTCGCTGCTGCCCATCCCCGCCGGAATTCAGGCGCGGACCGACGGCGAGACCAGGTACGCCATGCTCAAGCATTACGGCGAGGAGCAAAAACCGGTCTGGGCCAGGCTGACCGTGCTGATCGAGACGAGGTTGCGCTCGGCCGGTATCGAGATTCCCTATCAGCAAGGGACCGGCGGGGCGGGCTCGTCAATCCTCGGCGTCGCGGACGAGTAGCGCGATCTGTACCCGGTTTTCGACGTCGAGCTTGGCGAACAGGTTGCCGGTGTGTGCCTTGACCGTCGCGACGCTGATGCGCAGCCGTTCGGCGATCTCCGGGTTGCCGAGCCCGTCAGCGATGGCTCGCGCGGTTTCGAGTTCGCGTTCGGTCAATGTGGACAGGCGGTTCAGCGCGGCTTCGCGGGAGGGGCGGCGAACGTGAGCGGACCTCGGCCCCGTCGCCGCGGCGATTACCCGCGCGGTGGCCACGGGGGACAGCACCGGGTTTCCTTCCGCGACCGTCCGCACGGCGTCGATGATGCGCGCGGGCGGGGTGTCCTTGAGCACGAACCCGAGTGCGCCTGCGTGCAGTGCGCCGAGTACCAGATCATCGGAGTCGAACGTGGTCAGCATCAGCACGTTCGGCGGTGATGGCCTCGCGAGTAGTTCTCTTGTCGCGCTGAGCCCGTCGCGGCCCGGCATCCGCACGTCCATCAGCACGACGTCGGGGTGCTGTTCGGCGACAACGGTGATCGCGGCGTCGCCGTCGGCTGCCTCGGCGACCACGGCGAGGTCCGGTTCGCCCTCGATGACGAGCCGCAATGCCATGCGCACCAACTGGTCGTCGTCGACGATGACGATCCGCACCGGCTGCTGTTCGCTATCCACCCGTCAGCTCTTTTCGTTGGTCGTGATCCGGCCAGGGTAGACGCGCGGTGAGGAGATATCCGTTGCCGGGCGTCGGATGGTGGTCGAGTTCTCCGCCCGCGAGGACGATCCGTTCGGAAAGGCCGAGCAGGCCGAACCCGGACGTGGGTTTCCTGGTGATCGTCGTGCTCCCGCTGGAGTTGCGGACACTGACCCGTAGCTCGTCGCCGGTCGTTCCCTCGATGGTGACGTCCACGTGTGCGCCGCTCGCGTGTTTCGCGACGTTGGTCAGTCCTTCTTGGACGATCCGATAGCAGGTTCGGCCGATGACATCGGGCGGTGTTCCCCGCACGGTGTCGGTGAAGGTGACGTCCAACCCGGACGCGGCGGCGTCGGCAACCAGATCCGGAATGCCGTCGAGGGAGGGTTGTGGTGGTTCGGGCCGGTCGGGGCCTGCCCTGAGCACGCCGAGGACTTCTCGAAGTTCCTCCAGCGCTTCGTGCGAGCCGTCGGCGATGCCCCTGACCAGGACGCGGTGTTCCTCCGCGGGGAGATCGGTGCGGTGGTCCAGTACTCCTGCCTGCATGGCGACGAGGGAGATGCGGTGCGCCAGTACGTCGTGCATCTCGCGGGCGATGCGGTTGCGTTCCATGGCCCGTGCCTGCGCGGCTCGTGCGGCCTGTTCCCGTTCCGCGCTTTCGGCGCGCTCCCGCAAGGATCGCACCTCGACCCGCCGGGCGCCGATGGCAAGGCCGATGGCGGCCGCGATTCCGGCGCTCAGCGCGGCGAGTGCGATTTCCAGCCATTTCGGAACGGACGGGATCTCCTCGATGGGGTAGAGCCCGCCCGCCATCTGTGACGCGGCCACGTAAACCAGCGCGACGGCTCCGATCTCCACCGGTCGCCGACGGGTCGAAAGCGAGCACAACGCCAGCAGCGCGGCGCCGGTGGCGAGCGTCGAAGCTGCGGAAGCGATCGCGGCCACCAGCGCCACCGCGACCGGAAACCGCCGCTGCCACAGCAGCGCCGTCAGACAGCCCAGTGCGAGGAGCGGATCGCCGGTGACGAACCAGGAACACGTGTCGGTCGCGCAGCCCCTCGGCAGCACCGCGCCGGTGGAGAGCCAGAAGAAAATGCCGAATGCCGCGGCCACCAGCAGCCGCCACACCTGCTGCCATGCTCCGAGTCGCGGCGCGACGTCCGTGCTCATGCGGCCATTATCGCGGCGCCGCGCCGTCGGTGCAGCAACCGAGGGGACCGCCGTGCCCCCGACCTGAGTCGAATTCCGGCCTCGACTCGGGTCGAAGGCGATCGGAGCCACAAGGCCGATGTCTCGCGGCCGCCGGAGGAACAGACTCATTCCCGTTGCGCCGCAACGTTTGCTGCTTGAGCTGAGCAACCATGCCGGGAGGACATCGGATGCGCAAGACCCTGACCCTCGCTTTCGTCACCGCTGTGGCGGTGACCGCCGTCCCCGGAGTGTCGACGGCGGCGTCGCCGGACACCGTCCAATGGGGCCCGTGCCCAGAGGAGGTCACCTCGCCGCTGCTGGAGTGTTCGACGCTGGAGGTCCCGCTGGACTACCGGGATCCGGACGGCGAGAAGATCGAGATCGCGATCTCCCGGCTGGCGAGTGAGAACCCGGCGCAGCGCCGTGGCGTGTTGCTGACCAATCCGGGTGGTCCAGGCGGTTCCGGACTCGACTACCCCGCTGTCCTCGCCGGTTCGGGGCTGCCGGAGAACGTGCTCGATTCCTACGACGTGATCGGCTTCGATCCTCGCGGCGTCGGTGACAGCGCACCGGTGACCTGCGATCTGACGGAGGAGCAGCAGGCGCGCGGCAACTTCCCGCCCTACGCCTACACGGCGGCCGATGTCGCGGCCGAAGCCGGCAACGCGCGGACCATCGCCGAGCAGTGCTTCTCCTCGGACACTGCCTCGATGCTGCCGCACATCACCACCGCGAACACCGCGCGCGACATGGACCGGATCAGGACCGCGCTCGGCGAGCCGGAGATCTCCTACCTCGGCGCCTCCTACGGCAGCTACCTCGGCGCGGTATACGCGACGATGTTTCCCGAGCGCGGCGACCGGATCGTGCTCGACAGCAACATGGGTCCAGGCGGCTACGACGTCACGGCCATGCGATCGTTCGCCCGTGGCATGGCCGACCGGTTCCCCGACTTCGCCGCCTTCGCCGCCGGCTCCGAGTACGGCCTCGGCGACACGCCACGCGAGGTGACGGCGAAGTTCTACGAGCTGGTCGAGAAACTGGATGCGACACCGGTGGAGGGTATCGACGGCACGGCGTTCAGGGGCGTGACGTTCGAATGGCTCTACAGCGACGCGCTCATGCCGCTGCTCGCCGAGGCATGGCAGGCACTCGACACGGGCAAGCCGTTGCCGCAGGGCCCGCCGCCGCTCCCGAACATGGAGAACCTCATGGCCGCCCGGTTCGCGGTGATCTGTGGTGACAACCGCTGGCCGGAGACGGTCGGGGAATACCAGCGCAACGTCGCGATCGACCGGCTGCTGTATCCCATGCTCGGCGGGTCGACGGCGGGTATCGGACCGTGCGCGTTCTGGCCGGACACCCGCGTCGAGCCGCCGGTGCGCATCGGTGACGACGGCCCTTCGAACGTGCTCATGGTGCAGAACGAGCGCGACCCAGGAACCCCGTTGGCCGGGGCGCGGAAGTTGCGGCAGGCATTCGGGCAGCGTGCCACGATGGTGACCGCCGACCAGGGCGGGCACGGTGTCTATCCCTTCGGCCCCAACACCTGCGCGAACGACGCGGTGACGACGTTTTTGACCACGGGACAACGGCCCGAGCACGACCGCGCCTGTGCGGCGGAGTCGGCCGGGTAGGGAGATCGGCGAGCACCGTCGCGGATGCGGCACGAGACCGTGCCGCATCCGCGTGCCATAGAGTCACGGCCGTGAATTCGTCTCCGATGCCCCGGCCCGCCGATCTCGATGTCGTTCGCGATTCCTACGACAGGGTGGCCGACAACTACGTGGACATGGTGAGGACAACGGGAATCGGCGACATTCGCGCCCATCCGTGGCTTCGGGCCGCGATGGACGTGTTCGCCGACGCGGTCGGCGGGCTCGGCCCCGTACTCGACGTTGGCTGCGGACCCGGCACGATCACGGCTTACCTCGCCGAACGCGGACTCGACGTCTCGGGGGTCGACCTGTCGCCCCGCATGATCGAGCACGCGCGCCGCCTCCATCCGGAATGCGCGTTCAGTGTCGGCTCGGCGACCGAACTCGAACTCGCCGAGGCGTCGTTCGGCGGATTGCTCGGCTGGTGGTCGTTGTTCAACCTGCCAAGGGACGTTCTGCCGCGGGTGCTCGCGTCTTTCGCCGGTGCGCTGATGCCGGAGGGGCAGCTCATCATCGCGACACATGTCGGCGACGGCGACGTGGCGCGCACCGAGGCCTACGGAGGGGTTCCGGTCAGCTGGACGACGTACCAATGGCAGCCTGACCGGCTTGCCGAACTGGTCGAGAGGGCGGGGCTGCGGCCGACGGCCGAGCTTCGGCTTCCCGCCGAAGGACAGGTCGGTCCCACCGTGGTTCTGGTCGCACAGCGCGACAACTGACGCGGGTGTCTCAGGGTCGTCGGCGGGAATCTCAGGGTGAATACCGGATGGTGCGCCGGGTCGATCCGGCTAGGGTTCGATGCGTGGACCCAAACCTGTGCCTCGACGTTCCCCCGGATTTCGATGACTCCGATGCCGACGCCCAAGTTCATCCGATCGCCAGACTGCTGTTCATGGGGCGGACGAACGCGGAGGTCTTCGGCAAGGTCCAGGAGTGGACGAGCGTTTACAACGTGCTCATCGTCGACATGTCGGTGAACTTCCTGTACGACGAACCGGAACCGGTCCAGCTGACCGTCTACTTCGCATTCGAGGACGAAGACTCGGCCAAGTTCGTCAGTCCTGAGTAGACGACTTCGGTTCGGAGCTTATCGCTGAGGGAAACGAAGTGCCGGTGAACTCCTCGGAAGTCCGCCACATTCGGGCGGCGTCCTCCTCACCGCGGAGTCGTGTGTAGACGGCTTGTTCGGCGGGAGGGCCGGACAGGTGCCGGAAACCACTTGGCCCGTACTGACGGCCGCCGCGTGCGTTCGCCGAGGTGGCGGCCATCAGTGCCGGAAGCAGCGCGGTCTCGACCGTGCCGACGAGGATTCCGCGGCGGGAGAGAGCCCGGATGGCGCGCACGCCCAGCGTGTCTCGCGTCCTGCCGACCTCGGACCGGGCGGCCAGCAGACTGGTCGGCGCGACTCCTGGGTGCGCGAGATTACTGGTGATTCCCCAGTTTCCCCTTCGGCTGCGCCGATCGAGTTCGAGTCCGAAAAGGCCGAACGCGATCTTCGACTGACTGTAGGCGCGACGGCCGTTGTAGGACCGTTCCCAGTTCAGGTCGTCCCAGTTGATGCCGTTCTGGTTCGCGGCGACACTGATCTGCGAGGTCACGCGCGCGCGACCCGCACGCAGCAGCGGCAACAGGTGGGCCACCAGAGCGAAGTGTCCTAGGTGGTTGCTCCCGAACTGCAACTCGAACCCTTCGGCTGTGGTCTGCCGGTCCGGTGGGGTCATCACCCCCGCGTTGTTGACGAGAATGTGGATCGGACGGTTCTCATCGCGCAGCGTGGCTCCCAGCTTGGCTACCGAGTCCAAAGACGACAGATCGAGCTCCCGAAGGGACAGAGCCGCTTCCGGCTGACGCTGTTTGATCTTCGCGATCGCCGTCTCACCCTTGTGAGGATTGCGGACGGGCATGACGACCTCGGCGCCGGCGGAGGCGAGGCGGGCCGCGAGGCCGACTCCGACCCCGTCGCTCGCGCCGGTGACGACCGCGAGTTTCCCCGAGAGATCGGGAATCGTGATGTCCGGGCGGGTTCGTGTCATGTGCGGCTCCTTGTGCGCTGGAAAGGTGGACGTGCTCTCAGGCTGCGTCTGATTCGCGGGGATATCCACGGACTCTCGATCCCATGCGGACCGTGCCCAGAGGGGGATCCACGATCCGAGGCAACCAGCCGGTGTCGCTGGCATGATGAACGACACCGGGCAGGAAGTGAGGAAGTCGTGATCGATCGAGCGGGGCTCGCCGAATTCCTGCGCAGCCGCAGGGAATCGCTCCAGCCCGAAGACGCGGGCCTCCCCCGAGGGCAGCGGCGCAGAACGGCGGGCCTGCGCCGTGAGGAAGTCGCCACGCTCTGCCATATTTCCACCGACTACTACAGCAGGCTGGAGCGGCAGCGCGGACCTCACCCTTCCGAGCAGATGATCGCCTCGATCGCGCAAGGACTGCATCTGTCCCTCGACGAACGCGACCACCTGTTCCGGCTCGCCGGGCACAACCCGCCCGCGCGGGGAGCGATCAGCGAACACATCAGTCCGGGCCTGCTCCGCATCTTCGACCGGCTCACCGACACTCCGGCCGAGATCGTCACCGAACTCGGCGAGGCCCTTCGGCAGACTCCGCCTGCGGTCGCGCTCACCGGGGACACCACCCGCTACACCGGGCCCGCGCGCAGCATCGGCTACCGGTGGTTCACCGATCCGGACACCCGGGCGCTGTACCACCCTGACGATCACGCGCTGCACTCCCGGGTTTTCGCCTCGGGACTACGCAAGCTGGTCACTCTTCGCGGGCCGGAGTCGCGAGCCGCTCACCTCTTGGACCTTCTGCTCGCGGGCAGCGAGGAATTCCGTGGCGTGTGGAACGAACACGAGATCGGCGTCGCGTACAACGGTGTCAAACGTTATGTGCACCCCGAGGTCGGCGCACTCGAACTGACCTGCCAGACACTTCTCGACCCCGGCCAGTCACACCTGCTTCTCGTCTACACCGCCGTCCCCGGCAGCGAAAGCCACGAGAAGTTGCGGCTTCTCTCCGTCATCGGGGCCCAGCACATCACCTCGCGCGTGCCCCCGACCGCGTGACACCGCGCCGGTTTTCCGGCCGCTCAAGCGAAATCAGTCGGCAGGCTCGCCGAACCAGCGGGCGAGCTGGTCGTTCAGGTTCGGCTGATCGTCCCCGACCCAGGCGACGTGGCCGTCCGGGCGGAGCAGCACGCACGGAACATCCAGCGCGGCGGTGGGATCGGCGAGGTAGTCGACCCGGTCCGACCAGCCGCCGACGGTGAGGCTCCCTGTGCGGTCCAGCAGCAGGCCGCGGCCACGACGCAGTAGACCGTAGAGGGTGCCGGTTTTCAGGTCGAGGTCGCGGAGGCGGCGGCCGAGCAGATCGGGGCCTTCGCCGAAGTCGTAGCGAATGCCGATCGCGGTGATCTTCTCGATCAGATAGCGGTTCACCTCCTCGAAATCCATCAGTTCGGTGAGCAGTCCGCGCAGCGCCCGTTGACCCGGTTCGTCGGACAGCAGTTCCGCCTGGGCGCGGATGACGTCCAGCGTGTCCTCCGCGACAGGGCGACGTTCGGCCTGGTAGGTGTCCAGCAGTGTTTCCGGCGCCCAGCCGCGGATCTGTGCTGCCAGCTTCCAGCCGAGGTTGACCGCGTCCTGAACGCCGAGGTTGAGGCCCTGTCCGCCGATGGGCGGATGAATGTGCGCCGCATCGCCAGCCAGTAGCACCCGCCCGAGGCGATAACGTTCGGCCAGCCGGACCGCGTCCCCGAAGCGGGACAACCAGCGTGGGGAGTGCACGCCGAAATCGGTTCCTGCGATGGCGCGCAACTGCTGTCTGAAGTCCTCAAGGACAGGCGGCTCCGAGCGATCGGTGACACCGGCCGCGGGGACGACGACGCTGTAGACGTCGTCGCCGACGGGCCTGAGCCAGAAGAGCTTGTGAGCCTCGCCGACCTCGGCCGACTTGGCTGCGATCTCCTCCCTCGGCGCCCTCACTTCCATCTCGCCCATCAGCGTCTCGGTCCGCGAGGGCTCCCCTGGGAAGCCGACGCCGAGCAGCGCGCGCACCGTGCCGCGCCCGCCGTCACACCCGATGAGATACCGCGTGCGCAGCTGTTCACCTCTTTGAGTGGCGGAAGCACCGCCATCGGCCAGTTCGACGGTCACCCCCTCGTCGTCCTGCTCCAACCCCGCCACCGCACAACCGCGCCGTACCCGCGCGCCCAGTTCGACCGCGTGTCGTTCGAGAAGATCGACGATGACCGGCTGCGGGATGCCGAGCAGGTAGGCGTGCGCGGAATCCAGGTCGGGCGCGGGTTTGGCGATGGCGGCGAAGAATCCGCCTGCCGGACGTCGTCGCCCGAGTTCGAGAAGGCGGTCCAGCAGTCCGCGCATCGCCATCAACTCGATACTGCGAACGTGCAGGCCGACTATCCGCGCGAACGACGTGGGCTCGGTTTCCTTTTCCAGAACGAGTACCCGCACATCGTGCAGCCGCAGTTCGGCGGCCAGCATCGCGCCGGTCGGCCCGCATCCGGCGATGATCACGTCGAACATGCCGGGCGGGCGATCGGCGCCGGATTTCCGTGACCGGGGTTCCGTGACGTCGGCTGTGCCGGAGTGTGAACAGTCCACGGGTCTCACCTCCGGTCGGTGTCCCGGTCGACCGGCGCTGTAGGGTCCTAAGTGGATGGACGCCCCGCTCCGGCGTAGCTGTCGCCTGGTTTCCGGTAGTCGTGAACCTGGACGGCCTGTCCGAAGGTCGGCGCGTCGATCATCTGCTGGTTGCCGATGTAGATGCCGACGTGGTGGATTTTCGTCGCGGGATCGCCGAAGAAGATGAGGTCGCCGAGCATGGGGTCCTCGTCGGCGGGCACCAGCGGCACGCTCGTGTACTGCCAGTGCGCGGTGCGCTGGAGTGTGAGCCCGGCCTGCGCGTAGGCGGCCGTCGTCAGACCGGAGCAGTCGAACCCGATGTCGCCCTTCTCGTTGCCGTTGCCGCCCCACTCGTAGGGAAGCCCGATCTTCTCGATCGCGAAACTCACCGCGGTGAGGGCCGCCTCGTCGGGGGGCTGCTCCGACATGCCGACGGTGCCGTAGACGTTGGCGGTCGCGAGCACCCTGTGCAGGAAGAGCGGAGCGTCGTGCACGGCCGACACTCCGGCGAGCCATTGCTCGCCGTCGGCGAGGTCGCGGCCGTCGGCGCAGAGCGCTTCGCCCGTCGCCAACGCCGCGTCGTCGAGGTTCTGGATGTCTGGTGTGCCGTCGGTGGCGTTGCGCTGCCACGTGTCCCACAGGGCCGGCGACAGTTGCATGGGCCCAGCGGCGCCGTCGATCGAGATGACGTTGCCCCCGAAGTCGCGCAGTTCGATGGTGCCGATCGCGGGAGCGGCCTTGCCGTCCTCACCGATCTCGCCACCGCCTTCGCGGCCGTGGTCGCTAGCCGTCTTGCCGATACCGGCAAGCGTCACCCAGGAAAGGTTGCAGTCGGGCCGCTGCTCGCCCAGTTCGACCGTCGCGGCGGCGTAGGCGTGCATGGCGCGCTGGGGGATGTCGAGCCAGCGGGCGACATCGTCGACCCACGCCTCGAACCGGGGGCCGGTCTCCTCCGGAACCCGCGTCTGCGCGGGGGAGCTGGGTGGCGCCGTCGTCGGTGCCGTCGTGGGGGGAGAGGTGGTCGGCTGTTCGGTCATCGCGGCCGCGCCGACCTTGTCGTCGCCGGGAGTGAGCTGCAAGGCGACCACGAAAGCCGCGATCGCGGCGACGGCGGCGAGTACGGCGACGAACATCGTCCTGCGGCGTGGACCCGGCTTCGTCGCCGGTTCCTCGCCGGAGGTGGCGGGTGGCTCGTCCCCCAACGTCATGGGCACAGGATAAGGATGCCCGGTGAGCTACGGGTGTGAAAGGGCGTGAACGCTTAGTTCTCGTGCCGGGAGAGCCGCTCGAACAGGAAGTCCCGCAGCTTGTCCAGCTCGGCGTCGACCGCGATGCCGGCGGAAGGCGCCTCGGCGGTACCGGTCTCCTCCCGCAGCTCCCGCCTGCGCAGATCGGCGATCGTGGCGCCTCTGCCCGGGCCCTGTGAGCACTCGACGGCGACGGGCGCCCTCTCGGTTCGCAGCGTTCCCGGCCTGATCGCCTCCGCGACTGCGACCGCGTCGTGCACGACGATCCCGTCCCAGCCCAGTGCCTTGCGGTAATGGTCGAGATAGTCGGGGGTCAGCGCTTCCAGCGCGGCGCCGACCGGGCCGGTCGCGGCGAGCGTGCTCAGCCACTCCGCGCTGACGGCGCACCGGTAGGTCAGGTCCATCGGGACCAGCACGCACGGCACCTCGCCGCCCGCGAGCACGCGGTGGGCCGCCTCGGGGTCGCTCCAGATGTTGAACTCCGCCGCGGCCGTGCTGTTGCCGTGGCCGATGGCGCCTCCCATGATCACGAGGCGGTCGATCTTCTCGGCGCAGCGGGGATGGGCGGCGAGCAGGGCGGCGATGTTGGTGAGCGGGCCGATCGGGGCGATCGTCACCGGCCCTTCGGCGGCGTCGAGCAGGTTGGCCAGCAGCGTGACCGCGTCGACCGGTTCCAGCTCGCGCGAGGGTTCCGGCAGCGAAGCCGCGCGTCCGGAAAGCCCGTCCAGCCCGTGTACGTACCCTGCTTCCCGAGGGTGCCGGTGTACCAGCGGGCGCGCGGCACCGGCCGCGACCGGCACGTCGTCGCGCCCGCACAGCGCGAGCAACCGCGAAGCGTTACGGGTCGTCGCCGACAGTGGCACGTTCCCGAAGACGGTCGTCACCCCGAGCAGGTCGACGTCGTCGCTCAACGCCGCCAGCGCGATGGCGAAAGCGTCATCGACGCCGGGGTCGGTATCGATGATCAGCCTGGTTCGCACGGCTCACTCCTTCGCTCACGTTCCCGGCACAGGCTACGGTCACGTCGTTTCGCGTATCCCCGGCCCACGCCCGGCGCCGTCGATCGTCACGGTGAGGTATCGACCTCAAGGAACCGGCCGAACCCGAAAAAACGGACAGCCCAGGGAACCTGGGATGACCAGCGGAAACACCGCGAGCCGCAGGACTCGGCCGCGCCTACTCGGAAACCAAGAAACCGCAGGTCGGGTAGCACAGGTTACGGTCACCCCATGACGTCGATGTGGGGCTCACCGATGCTGTCCCGGATGCACGCGTGGAGAAAGGCGCGCCGCGACCCAAGGCAGGCCCGGTTCCTGACCGTGGACTCGCTGCGCTGGGTCGTGCGCAACAGGGCGTTCACGCCCTGGTACCTGGTGCGGTACTGGAGACTGCTGCGCTTCCGGGTAGCCAATCCGCACATCATCCTTCGCGGCATGGTCTTCCTCGGCAAGAACGTGGAGATCCACTGCAGGCCGGGTTACGGGCAACTGGAGATCGGCCGCTGGGTGCACATCGGAGACGGCAACGCCATCCGCTGCCACGAGGGGTCGCTGCGGATCGGCGACAAGGTGGTCTTCGGCAGGCAGAACGTGGTCAACGGCTACCTGGACATCGAGCTGGGCGGGGCCGCGCTCGTCGCGGACTGGGTCTACATCTGCGACTTCGATCATGTCACCGCCGACATCAACCTTCCGATCAAGGACCAGGGCATCGTCAAGTCGCCGGTGCGGATCGGCCCGGACACCTGGATCGGGACCAAGGTCTCCGTGCTGCGCGGGACCAGGGTCGGCAGGGGCTGTGTGCTCGGCGCGCACGCCGTCGTGCGCGGCGACATTCCCGACTACGCGATCGCCGTCGGCTCGCCCGCTCGCGTCGTGCGCGACCGCAAGGCCGACTACGAGGCCGACGCCGAGCGCAGGGCCGCCGTGAAGGACATGGCCCGCAAGGCGAGCAAGGCTTTGCAGAAGACGCTCGGCGAGTCGTGACTCACGGTTCGGGCTTCGGCACGGCGGGATAGGGCACGAACGTGCTGGTGTTCTCGTCGACGGTGAGCCGCTTGCCGATCGTGGGGAAGGCCCGCTGAGGACAGGCGGGACGCTCGCACACCTTGCAGCCCATGCCGATCGGCGTCGAGGCCGAGGTGTCGTCGAGGTCGAGCCCCGCCGAGTAGACCAGCCGCCTCGCGTGCCGCAGTTCGCAGCCGAGCCCGACGGAGAACATCTTGCCCGGACTGCCGTAGCCGCCGATGTTGCGGGAAATGGTCCGCGCGACCCAGAAGTAGCTCTTGCCGTCGGGAAGCGTCGCCACCTGACTGAGGATCTTGCCGGGCGCGGTGAACGCCTCGTAGATCACCCACAGTGGACACGCCCCGCCTACCCGCGAGAAGTGGAAACCGGCCGCGGACTGGCGTTTGGACATGTTGCCGGCCCTGTCGACCCTGACGAACGAGAACGGGATACCGCGCAGCTTCGGCCGCTGGAGCGTGGAAAGCCGGTGGCACACCGTCTCGAAGCCGACACCGAAGTGGTCGCACAGCAATTCGATGTCGTAGCGCAGCTTTTCGGCCTGCCCGTGGAACATGCGGTAGGGCAGGATGAGCGCGCCCGCGAAGTAGTTCGCGAGCCCCACCCTCGCGAGCGACCGTGCCGGTTGCCCGGAGAAGGCCCACGAATCGGCCAGTTCGGTGATCAGGTCGTCGTACTCGAGCAGCGCGATCTGCGAGGCCATCCGAAACGCCTGCTGCCCGATCCGCAGGCTCGGCGCCATGCGCAGCACCCTGCCCGCCGACTCGTAGCGGTGCTGCTCGCCCGCCGCCTCGTCGATGCCCTCCGTGGTGACCGTGACGTCGTAACGCTCGGTGAGTGCCCTCAGCAGGCCGTTGCGCACCTCGCCCCTGCGAAGGCCGAGTTCCTGGTACATCCGTTCGGCACGCTCGTCGAGTTCGGCGACGTAGTTCTCCCGCTCGTAGAAGAAGTCGCGCACCTCCTCGTGGGGAAGCGGCGCGGCCGCGCTGCCGTGTACCCCTCGCCCGTCCTCGGCCACCAGCGCGGCCGTGTTCTCCACCGCGTTGCGGTAGCGCCGGTGCAGGGCGACCAGCGCCTCGGCGATGGTGGGGAGGTTCTTGGCGAGGTCGTTGATCTCACCGGGGGAGACCTGTGCCGAGATGGTCTCGTCGAGCAGCGCCTCGCGCACGTCGGCGACGAGCCGGGAGGTGTCGTTGTCGGCGAAGAACTCGGCGTCGACGCCGAACGCGGCCGTGATGCGCAGGAGTACCGCCACCGACAGTGGCCTCGCGTTGTGCTCGATCTGGTTGAGGTAGCTCGGTGAGATCTCCAGCAGCCTCGCCAGGTCGGCCTGGCTCATCGATCTGCTTTCCCGCAGGTGCCGTAGTCGCGCTCCGGCGAAGGTCTTGTCCACGCTGACCGTTCCCTTCGAAAGGTCTGTTTCCGTACCGATCAAGCGGATCGGTGAATTCGCAAGCTTCGCAAGATGTTAGGAAAAATTAGCACAAATTGGCAAATTCGCGCTCTGGCTTGGTTTTCCCGGCTCATGTCATGGTCTTACCAGCAAAGCGAGTAATCGCAAAGTTCGCAAACGTTGCTGTTGTAAGAGGTGGAGAGGCCCGATGACCGTGTCCAAGCCAAAGAAGCCCGCTTTCGAGAAGGACGCGACCGCGCTCGCCAAGGAATGGGAGACCAACCCGCGCTGGGCCGGAGTCGACCGGTCCTACTCGGCCGCCGACGTGGTCAAGCTGCGCGGCAGCGTCGTCGAGGAGCACACCCTCGCCCGCCGTGGCGCGGAGAAGCTGTGGGATCTGCTGCGCACCGAGGACTACGTGCACTCGCTCGGCGCGCTCACCGGCAACCAGGCCGTGCAGCAGGTCAGGGCGGGCCTCAAGGCCATCTACCTCTCCGGCTGGCAGGTGGCCGCCGATGCCAACCTCGCTGGGCAGACCTACCCCGACCAGAGTCTCTACCCCGCGAACTCGGTTCCGGCCGTCGTGCGCAGGATCAACAACGCGCTCGGCCGCGCCGACCAGATCAACTGGGCGGAGGGCAACACCGACATCGACTGGTTCGCCCCCATCGTCGCCGACGCCGAGGCGGGCTTCGGTGGACCGCTCAACGCGTTCGAGCTGATGAAGGGCATGATCGCGGCCGGAGCGGCCGGTGTGCACTGGGAGGACCAGCTCGCCTCCGAGAAGAAGTGCGGCCACCTCGGTGGCAAGGTGCTCATCCCGACCAAGCAGCACGAGCGCACCCTCAACGCGGCGCGGCTCGCTGCCGACGTGCTCGACGTTCCTTCGCTGATCGTCGCCCGTACCGACGCGCAGGCGGCCACCCTCATCACCAGCGACGTCGACGAGCGCGACCGCAAGTACCTCACGGGAGAACGCACCTCCGAGGGCTTCTACAAGGTCCGCAACGGCATCGAGCCCTGCATCGACAGGGGCCTGGCCTACGCCCGATACGCCGACCTGCTGTGGATGGAGACCTCCGAACCCGACCTTGAGGTCGCGAGGGAGTTCGCCGAAGCCATCAAGGCCGAGTACCCGGATCAGTTGCTCGCCTACAACTGCTCGCCGTCGTTCAACTGGAAGAAGCACCTCGACGACGCCACGATCGCGAAGTTCCAGCGCGAACTCGGGCACATGGGCTACAAGTTCCAGTTCATCACGCTCGCCGGATTCCACGCGCTCAACTACTCCATGTTCGACCTCGCCAGCGGTTACGCGACCGACGGCATGAGCGCCTACGTGGAACTCCAGGAGCGGGAATTCGCCGCCGAGGACCGCGGCTACACCGCCACCAAGCACCAGCGCGAGGTCGGCACCGGCTGGTTCGACCAGGTCAGCACCGCGCTCAACCCGGAAAGCTCGACGACAGCGCTCACCGGTTCCACCGAAGAAGCTCAGTTCTGAGTCGGTGTTCTCGCGCTCTTGCCTCGGAGGAAGACATGACTGGCACGCTCAACTACCGGCTGGAGGTCGCCGGATCGGCAGGTGACCGGTTCGGCGAGATCCTCACCCCCTCGGCGCTGGAGTTCGTCGCAGCGCTGGACAACGCGTTCGCGGGCAGGCGAAGGGTACTGCTCGACGAGCGTAGGAAGCGCAGGGAACGGCTCGCCTCCGGTGAGGAGCAGCTCGGCTTCCTCCCCGAGACGAGGGCCATTCGCGGCGACGAGTCGTGGCAGGTGGCACCTCCCGCGCAGGGACTTGAGGACAGGCGCGTCGAGATCACGGGGCCGACGGACCGCAAGATGACCGTCAACGCCCTCAACTCCGGCGCGAAGGTGTGGCTCGCCGACTTCGAGGACGCGACGTCGCCGACCTGGCACAACATCGTCGGAGGACAGCTCAACCTCTACGACGCGATCCGGCGGGACATCGACTTCACGGAGAACGGCAAGCGGTACACGATCGGCGACAGCCCGGCGACGATCGTGGCGAGGCCCCGAGGCTGGCATCTCGTGGAGAAGCACATCCGGATCGACGGGAGGCCGGTTTCGGCAAGCCTGGTCGACTTCGGACTGTACTTCTTCCACAACGCACGGCGGCTCGTCGCACGTGGTAGCGGTCCTTATTTCTACCTCCCGAAGCTGGAAAGCCATCACGAGGCGCGATTGTGGAACGACGTTTTCCGTTTCGCGCAACGGAAACTCGGCCTGCCGAGGGGAACCATCAGGGCGACGGTGCTGATCGAGACGATCACCGCCGCGTTCGAAATGGACGAGATCCTTTACGAACTGCGCGAGCACGCGGCCGGGTTGAACGCGGGACGCTGGGACTACATCTTCAGTCTCATCAAGACCTTCGGCGCGGCCGGTGCCGACTTCGTGCTTCCCGACAGGGCACAGGTCACGATGACGGTGCCGTTCATGCGTTCCTACACCGAACTGCTCGTGCGGACCTGCCACAAGCGGGGCGCGCACGCGATCGGCGGGATGTCGGCGTTCATCCCGAGCAGGGACCCCGAGGTCAACGCCACCGCGGTCGGCAAAGTCAAGCAGGACAAGGAAAGGGAGGCCGGTGACGGCTTCGACGGCTCCTGGGTCGCCCACCCAGGGCTCGTGCCGGTGTGCCGTGCCGTCTTCGACGAGGTGCTCGGTGGCTGGCCCAACCAGCTCGGAAGGCTCAGGGAGGACGTCAGCGTCGGCGAAGCCGATCTGCTCGACGTGGCCAGCACGGGCGGCGAGGTCACCGAGGAAGGCGTGCGGGCCAACATCAACGTTGCGCTGCGGTATGTCGACGCCTGGTTGCGGGGAACCGGAGCCGCGGCCATCGCCAACCTCATGGAGGACGCGGCGACCGCCGAGATCGCGCGCTGCCAGGTGTGGCAATGGATCCGCAACGGTACGAAACTCGCGGACGGCTCGTTGATCACCAAGGAGCTCGTCGGCGGGTGGCTCGACGAGGAACTCGACGTCGTGCGCGCCGATCTCGGGCACGGCAACCGGCTGGTCGAGGCGAGGGAGGTCTTCGTCGAGACCGCGCTAGGGGAGCGGCTGCCGAGCTTCTTCACCACCGGTGCCTACGCGCGTCACCTGACCGAGGGCAGGTGACGGAAGGGGCATCGCCGGTGCGCCCGCACGCACCGGCGATGCCCCTTTGCCTTGGTTCTGGTGGGATCACCGCGCGGAGGGCAGGCGTGCTTCGAGGAGCGTCGCCGCTGCCGCCTTGCTCGACAACGCGATGTCCTGGCGGCCGGACATTCCCGCGATCACGGTGGCACCTTCGACGAGGCTGAAGAGCTGATCGGTGAGCTTGTCGACATCGGTGACTTCGAGTTGGCTCACGAGATCGCGCAGGTACTCCCTGAGCCGGTCCTTGTGCCGGATTCCGGCTTCGGCGATGACCGGTGAGGTGCTTCCCAGCTCGCCGAAGGAATTGATGAAGGCGCAGCCGTGAAATCCGTCCTCGGCGAACCAGAGGTGCAGCCAGTCGAACACCGCGAGCACGGCCTCCGCCGGCGTCGCCGCGTTGGCGGTGACGTGGTCGGCGAGTGAGTCGAGCCAGCGCAGGTCCCTGCGGGAGAGGTAGGCGAGCACAAGGTCTTCCTTGGCGGGGAAGCATTGGTAGAGCCGCTTGAGCGAGACGCCGGAACGTTCCCGGATGGCGGCCATGCCGACGGCCTGGATGCCGTGCTCGTAGAACTCTGCCTCGGCGGCGTCGAGTAGCCGCCGCGTTGCCTCCTCGCGATTCACGGTCGATCAGCCCCTGGCGTCGAGAACGATTGTTCTCTAGCCTAGCGCAAGGGAGAACGATCGTTCTCCCTTGGTAGGTAAGGAGAGTGATCATGGCGCCACGTCCCCCGTTCCCGCCGTTCGACGCCGTCACCGCGGCGCGGAAGGTGCAGGCCGCGGAAGACGCGTGGAACACCCGTGACCCCGAGCGGGTCGCGCTTGCCTACACCGAGGATTCCGTGTGGCGCAACCGGGATCAGCACATCGAGGGCAGGGCGCGGATCGTCGACTTTCTCAGCGCGAAGTGGCAGCGAGAACTGGATTACGCGCTGCGAAAGGAGTTGTGGGCCTTCACGGACGACCGGATCGCGGTGCGTTTCCAGTACGAATGCCACGACAGTGCCGGTCAGTGGTGGCGCAGCTACGGCAACGAGCTGTGGGAGTTCACCGAGGACGGATTGATGCGACGCAGGGAGGCGAGTATCAACGACCTGCCGATCGCGGCCGATGAGCGGAGGATCCACGGTCCGCGTCCGGAAGCCGACCGAGGAACCCGGTTCCCGATCTTCTGACCCACGCCCGCGCCCGCGCCGCCGGGTTCGTGCCCCGGGCCGCCGGGGCTTGCCCGGGTCGCGTCGGGCTGGAGGCCGCCGGGTCGTGCCCCGGGTCGCCGGGTCGCGCCGAGCCGGGCTGACCCGCGCCCGCCGCCGGGTCGTGCCGGGCCGCCGGGGTCGCCGTGCCGGGCCGCCGGGGTCATCGTGCCGGGTGGGGCCGCCGGGCGAGTCCCGTGTTCGTGCGCGAGTCCCCCGTCCAGGTCGCCGAGTTCTGCACTCAGGTCGCCGAGTTCTGCACTCAGGTCGCCGAGTTCTGCATTCGGGCTGCCGAGTTCTGCGTTCGGCTCGGCGAGTCCCGCGTTTGTCCGCGAGTTCTGCACTCAGGTCGCCGAGGTCCGCGTTCGGGTCTCCGACATCGGCGTTCCGGCGGCGGGTTGCCAACGGGACACCGGTGTCTGGGTTTCCGGCCAAGCATGCCCGGTAGCGGATTGTGGGGCTGGTGCGCGTGTGAACGTCCCGCCCGCCCGCACCGAGCGCGCGTCACGCATCCGAGCGCGGATCTCGCTGTCCTTGACGCAGAACTCAACGGTTTGAGTGCGCACCTCACGCGCCCGAGCGCGCACCTCGCGCTCCTGGGTGCGGATCTCGGCGGCCTGGGTGCAGAACTCGCGCTCCTGGGTGCAGAACTCGGCGACGGGAGTGCGGATCTCGGCCACCTGGACGGGGGACTCGCGCACACGAACACGGGACTCGCGCACGCCTCGCGCCGTCCAGGCGCGCGGGGCTAGAAGCCCACCGCCAGGTAGCGGTCGAAGTCAATCGGCGGCGTGACGTCGACGTGTTCACACCGCTTGTCCCTCGTCCATGGCCACTGCAACGCGTAGTACACCCTCCTGCCACTGTCCGCGATGGCACGGGAAAGCTGGTCGGCCGCGACGGGGTCGTTGTAGTGCATCTCGCCGATGGTCCAGCCCTGCCCCAGGTAACCGTGCTCGTTCATGATCCGGTGCGTTTCCATGAACTTGCCGTACTCGTCGAACTGCTCGTTGAAGTAGAAGTGGAAATCGAACAGGTGCGGCGGGTTCGTTCCGTAGACCTCGGGAATCCGGCGGACCCTGTCGGGGTTGGCGATGGTCGAGAACCCGATGGTGTCGTTCTTGCCGTACGCCGAGGTGTAGTCGGCCCACAATTCTCGCGCGTAGCGCAACAGAACCTCTTGCCCCACGGTCGGAATCGCCTCGTTGTAGAGGTCGATCCGGTAGTGGATTCCCGCGTCCGCGATCAGTGGCCGGATATTGTGGACGATGCTCCGGTTCTCCTCGTAGAGGCCGGGATTCCACTGTGGCCATTCGAACGGGGTGTTGCCCCCGCTGGGAATGAAGCTGATCTGGACTTCCTCGAACCTGGTTTCCCTGACGAGCGTCAGCAGGTCGGTGAGGTTCTTCCGGTTCTGCGCGGAAAGGTCGCCGCCGGTCGAATCGAGCAGTGTGCCCGATTCCGGGCCCCTGCGGTGAAAGAGCGGGATGCGCAGGCGCCGCTGCCCCGCGTCGTACATGGCCTGAAGTTGCCCCGCGATGGTTTCCGGTGCCTTGTGGAAGCTGTTGACGACGCCGTAGGGCTCCCTGTCGCAACCGTCCAATCGGTACCACGCGTAGTTGGAGCCGCCCCTGCTGGTCGTTCCCGCCCCGCGGACCCCGGCCGCACTCGTCGTAGCGGGCAGCGCGCCCGCGAGCGCGGCTCCCGCTCCGAGACCCGCAACGGCCTTGAGAAGATTCCGCCTTCGCACTCGTTCCCCCTGTGTCGCTTGATCTGTCGCGCACCGGAGGCTAACCGAGCGAAAGGGAGTGTGTCCTAGGGTTCGAACGCATTTCCGGTCGCGATCTTGGGACGACCGAGCTCGTGTGGTTCGCCGACTCTCGTCCTCCGGTACACGCGCGCGGTCGCCGCGGCGATGCGCGCCCAGTCGAAGTCGGCGGAGAGCCGGGCCTGCGCGGCCAGCGCTCGCTTTCCCGCGGCTTCGGAGTCGCCGAGTACCTGGTGTACCGCGTCGGCGATGGCGGCGACGTCACCTGGGGTGAAGGCCAGGCCCGTCTTTCCGTCGTCCACGACCTCGCCGAGACCGCCCGCCGTCGACGCCACCAGCGGCCTTCGCGCCGCGGCGGCTTCGAGGGCCACGATGCCGAATGGTTCGTACCTGCTGGGCAGCACGACGGCATCGGATGCGGCGAGCACGGCCCGCAGTTCCCTGTCCGAGAGGTGGCCGACGAAGTCGACGGCTCCGCCGAGTTCCAGCGTGGCGGTCTGGTCGACCAGTTCGTCGAGATGCCTTCCCTTGCCCGCGACGACGAGCCGGGTTCCCTCGTGCCGCTCACGGATGGCTGGCAACGCGGCGAGCAGGTCCTGCACGCCCTTCTCCCACTCCAGCCTTCCGAAGTACAACAGCAGCGGGGCGCCGCCGGGACTGTGCGCGAGCCTGGCCGACTCGATCTCGTCGTCGGGCACCCACCAGGTGCGTTCCTCGATGCCGTTGTGGATGACGGTGATGCCGTCGCCCTCGATCTCGAACAGGTGGGCGACCTCCGCGCGCATGGCCTGTGAGCAGGTGATGAGCGCGTCGACCCTGTTGGCCAGCCACCACTCGACGGAGTGGACCTGCTGGTTGAGCGGGTGGGAGAGCCAGCCGGAATGCCGTCCGGCCTCGGTCGCGTGAATCGTGCCGACCAGCGGCGCTCTCGCGGCTTCGGCCAGCGCGATCGCGGGATGGGTCACGAGCCAGTCGTGGGCGTGCACGACATCGGGCCGCCAGGTACGAAACAGCGCGGTACCCGCCCTGACCATCGCGTGCCCCATGGCGAGCGTCCAGGCGACGAGGTCGCGTTCGAAGGTCACGTGCATCGGATCCTCGGCGACCCTGATGATGCGGACGCCCTCGGCGACCCTGTCGGTCGCCGGGTGGGTCTCCGCGTCCGTGCCTGCCGGATGCCTGCACAGAACGACCACTTCGTGACCGTCTTTGACCAGGTGACGGGCGAGTGCGTGGACGTGGCGGGCAAGGCCCCCGACCACGACGGGCGGGTACTCCCACGACAGCATCAGCACGCGCATGAGTGGAGGTTACTCACGAGTCGGATTCCGGGTGGCGACACGTCCCACTGACGTCTGCCAACATCGGAACGGTGATCCAGCCGAACGCGTCGATGACCCGTCCCGCGTCGGAAGCGGGCGGGCTGAGCACACCGTGGACTGACCAGGTCGATGATGCCCATTGCCTGCCGGAGTACCCGAGGCCGCAGCTCGTGCGGCCGAGGTGGCACAGCCTCAACGGTCCCTGGGAGTACACCAGCCGGACGGGGGACGGGCCGGTGTGGCGGGACGAGTCCATTCTCGTGCCGTTTCCGCCCGAGTCGCCGTTGTCCGGAATCAGCAGGACCGACGAGCACATGTGGTACCGGCGCACGTTCGAGATCCCGGCGGACTGGCCGTCGCGGCACCGGGTCCTGCTGCACTTCGGCGCCGTCGACCAGGTCGCGCGCGTGTGGATCAACCACCAGCTCGTCGCCGAGCACGAGGGCGGCTACACGAGTTTCCACGCCGACATCACCGATGTGCTGCGCGCCGGAGGCGAGCAGGAGATCCTCGTGCACGCCGTGGACTCCGGCAACAGTGGAGCGTTTCCCGTCGGCAAGCAGGCGAGGAAACCGGAGGGCATCCTCTACACCGGATCCTCTGGCATCTGGCAGCCGGTGTGGATCGAACCGGTGCCTTCGGCGTATGTCGAGGCGCTCACGATCGGCTCCGATCAGCGTGGGCTCGATGTCACCGTCCGAGCGGGTGGTCACGGTGGTGAGCGGGCGGAGGTGACGGTCACCGAGCCCGGCGGCCCCGTCGTCGCGCGCGTGAGCGGGCGGACCGGCGAACGGTTGCGGATCGACGTTCCCGAACCGCACCTGTGGGACCCGGACGATCCTCACCTCTACGACCTCACCGTGCGCCTTTCCACGGCCAAGGACACTCTCGACGAGGTCACGAGCTACGCGGGGCTGCGCTCGGTCGAGCTGGTCACCGACGAGCGCGGACGGCCCCGCATCGCGCTCAACGGCCGGATCACCTTCCAGCACGGCCTGCTCGATCAGGGCTACTGGCCTGACGGCTGCTACACGGCGCCGACCGACGAGGCGTTGCGGTTCGACCTCGAACGCACCAAGTCGCTCGGCTTCAACACCGTGCGCAAGCACGTCAAGGTGGAGCCCGCGCGGTGGTATTACTGGGCTGACCGGCTGGGTTTGCTGGTGTGGCAGGACATGCCGTCGCTTCCGGTCGTTCTCGACAACCCGCCAGGACCGCAGGCGCGGCCTGTGGCGAAGGCCCGCTCGCGTTTCGAGACCGAGTTGGCCGCCATGATCGAGCAATTGCGCGGGTTCACCTCGATCGTCGTGTGGGTACCGTTCAACGAGGGCTGGGGCGAGTTCGAGACCGCCCGCGTCGCCAAGGAGGTCAAGGCTTCCGACCCCGGCAGGCTCGTCGTCGCCGACAGCGGGGTCAACTGTTGTCACTCGCATCCGGATTCGGGCGAGGGTGACCTCTACGACGACCACACCTACGTGGGGCCGGGGCGGCCGTTGCTCAAGGACGGCAGGGCGACCGTCGCCGGTGAGTACGGCGGGCTCGGCCTTGTCGTCGATGGGCACGTGTGGCCTGGGGAACCGCTCGCCTACGAGCTGACGGCCGACAGGGAGGAGCTGACCCGCCGCTACGCGGAGCTCAGTGAGGACCTGGAGAGCGTCGTGCGCGACCTCGGTCTCTCCGCCGCGATCTACACCCAGACCACCGACGTGGAGAACGAGGTCAACGGCCTGCTCAGCTACGACCGCAGGGTGGTGAAGGCCGATCCCCGCGTCGTCGCGGAGCGCAACCGGGCCGTCATCGCCGCCGGTGCCGTCGAGCGCGGGTCAGCTTCCTGAGCCGAGTCCGCGCGCGTCGAGTCTCCCGAAAGGGTTCGCCAATGCGCGGAACCGCTCCGCCGTCGTTGCCGCGGCGGGGTCGCCTGAGCGCACGAGCGCGGCCAGTTCGTCGAACCGCGCGGTGTGGTCGGCCGCCCTTCGCCTCGCGTAGTCGGCGGCGGAGTCCTTGGTGACCATGAACGCCCAGTCGCTGGAGAGGGCGAGCAGCGCCTCGGTGACGGTCTGGTCGAGCGTGCCGTCCCTATGCCCTCGCGGGATGTCGAGTGCCAGCAGCCGTTGTTGCAGCGCGCTGTTGGCCGACACCATGTCGGCGACCTGCTCGCCGTCCCACACCCGCCAGTCCTTGCCTGATCCCCACGACGACGCCGGCAGGTCGACGGGCTCGGCGACGTGTCCCGCCTCGACGGCGCCGCGCAGCGTCGTGACCCTGACCCCGGCTTCGGGCAGCGCGCGCAGGATGCCCTCAAGCCACGCGGGCCCTTCGTGCCACCAGTGTCCGAACAGTTCGGTGTCGTATGCGGCCACCACGAGCGGCGACCTGCCGTCCCGCGCGCGCAGTTCGCGCATCCTGGTCACGACCGTGTCCACGAAGTCCTTGACGTGCAAGCGAAGCGTGTCGGCGGCGAGGGCGGGGTCGTAGGGCGCCTTGTCGGCCGGTTCGATGTGCTTGCCCGTCACTCTCGACGGCTTGAGGCCCACCTCGTGTGCCCAGGTGTGGAAGTCTCGGTAGGCGCTGTGGCCGGGGTAGCCCGCCTTCGGCGACCACACGCGGTAGGTCACTTCGAGGTCGCGGCCGAAGCACACGACGTCGGAGGAACCGACGGGGTGCGCGGCCGAGGTGTCGCCACGCAACGCGGGGCCGTCGACGAGAAACCGGCGCACACCGGCCCGCTGATAGCCGCTTTCCATGCCAGGCGCGTAACCGCATTCGGGAGCCCAGATGCCCTCGGGTGTCGTTCCGGTCCGAAGCCGCGTGTCGGCGAGTCCTTCGCGCAGCGCGAAGGAACGAACGGGTTCGGCGAGCAGCGGCTGGAAGGGATGGGTGAGCGGACCGCCGAGCAGTTCGATCACGCCGGAGTCCATAACGGACCGCAAGATGGGGGAGAACCCGTGCCGCCAACGGCTTTCGAAGTCGGCGAGCGCGTTCTCGGCGGCGCGATGTTCCGCTGCGGCGAGATCGGAGAGCAGGTCGTCGCCCTGCCACAGCGTCGCGGCGTGCCGGGCGCGCAGCAGCCAGTGGCCGAGCCATTCGTGAAAAGCACGCAGCGAGTAGGGATCGTCGAGTTGCGCCGCGAGCACCGGGGTCACGCCGAGGGTGAGCATGTCGCGCTTGCCCTCGTCGGCGAAGCGGCTGAGCAGGTCGGCGAAGGGCAGGTAGGAATGTGCCCACGCCTGGTAAAGCCACTCCTCGCCGACCGGCCAGGTGCCGTGCCGCGGGAGCCACGGCAGGTGACTGTGCAGGACGAGGCAGAAAGTGCCTTCCGGTTCGGTCATGGCCGCACCGCCACGGCGATCAGGTCGAGGCTCGCTTCGATGTCCTCGGCCGTGATGGCGAAGTCGTCGGCCGTGATGGCCGCGACGTCGGAGAGCAGGTCCTCCGGCCATCGTGCTTGGCCCGGCAGCGTGCCCATCACCACGTCGAGTTGGGCGTCGATGATCGAACCGCCGTGACGGTCGTCGAGCCGCCGCACGCCCTCGCCGTGGTGCAGGCCGTGCAGCAGTTCGACCGTGAATCCCGCTTCCCGCAACAGCGAGTCCAGTTCGGACGGTGCGAGTTCCCTGGTGTGAAAGGGATTCAGCGGCGAATCGGAATCGGGGGTGAAGGTGAGCCTGTTGGGTGTGGTGACGAGCAGTCTGCCTCCTGGACGCAGCACCCTCGCGCACTCGGCGAGGAAAGCAGCCTGGTCCCAAAGGTGCTCGATGACCTGGAAGTTGGCGACGACGTCGACACCACCGGATGCCAGCGGCAGGCAGGCCACGTTGCCGAGCACGGGAGTGACCCCCGGATAGCGGCCCGCGACGTGGGCCATGGCCTGCTCGTCGTAGTCGAGTGCGACGACGTGGGCGGCCGTCTCGGCGATGAGCTCGGCGCCGTAGCCCTCCCCGCATCCCGCTTCGAGAACGACCGCGCCAGTGCACAGGCCGAGAAGCCGCCGGTAGGCCGCCTCGTGGCGGCGGTACCAGTAGTTCTCCTCCGGCACGCCTGGCACGGTGCGCTCACCGGTGAGATGCAGGGCCTCGGCTCGATCGGTCGTCACCCGCCGGAGCGTAACCGCTCGGCGTCAGTGGCCCGACCGCGGCGGTGTTCCCTTTCCCTTGCCCCTGAACTTGTCGACCGCGTCCTTCGCCTGCTTGCGGGTGTTCGGGTCCTTGGCGAGTCGCTTCGCCTCCGTGATCATGCGCTTGCCCTGTGGGCTCTTCGCGAGGCGGGCCACCTTGCTGAACAGCGATGCCATCGTGATCCCTTCGTGGGCTGAAACCGGCTGGATGTCAACGTAGCGACGGCAGGTGAAGTTCCCCTACGGTTTTCCGGTTCGCGTCAGGAATTCACGACATAGGCGCAATCGTCACTCCGAGTGCTCCTGGTCCGACATGTGCCGCGATGACCGTGCTCGCCTGCACGAGGAAAATGTCGTTGAGCCCCGGCACTCTGCCGCGCAGTTGCTGCACCATCGTCATCTCCCTGTCCGACGGCGTCGCGCAGGCGACCGCGATGTCGACCTTGGCCTCACCCGCCCGCTGAACGGCGAGGTCGGCGACCTTGGCAAGAGCGCGTTTGCGGCCTGGCACCCTCGCCAGCGGCGCGACCTCGCCGTCCTTGACGGTGAGCAGCGGTTTGATCGACAGCGCGGAACCGAGCATCGCCGAGGCGGCGCCGATTCTGCCTCCTCTGCGCAGGTAGTCGAGGGTGTCGACGTAGATGAGTTCACTGCTGGCCCGGTAGCGCCGGTCGGCTGCCTCCATGACCCGCTGTGCTTGCCCGCCTGCCGCGGCCGTGCGGGCCGCCGACAGCGCCGCGAAGCCGAGGCTCATGCTCGTCGTCCCGCTGTCGAGGACGTGCACGGGTACCTTGACCTGCTGCGCCGCTTCGCGCGCCGCCTCGACGGTCGCCGAGAGCTTCGCTGAGACGTGCAGGCTGACGATGGCGTCGGCTCCCGCGCTGACGGCGTCCTGATACGCCCAGAAGAAGGCGCCCGCATCGGGCGGCCTCGTGCTGACCGGTCTGCCCGAGCGCAGGAGTTCGATCAGTTCGGCGCGCTGGAAGCGGCTTTCGTCGTCGACGCGGTCGTCCACGGCAATCTGGACCTGGACCAGCGAGATACCCCATTGAGCCGCGAGCTGCTCGGGGATACAGGCGGTCGAATCGGTGATGACTGCTACGGGCACGTTCGGGAGGCTAACTCTTCCATCCACCCATTAGAAGGAGTCCGTTGCGACTTTCGGACGTCGATCGTGCACGGGACGTAGTACTGAGGGCACGTGGCGGCGATGCGAAAACTTCTGGGACTATGGTCCTAGTAAATCGGGATTCCAGGTGAATGCCGTCACCTCGGCGCGCCAAGCCCGGAATCAGCACATAGTCTTACCGGCCAGTAACGCTTTGCATGCGCCGAAGGAGATCCATGACCAACATCGCTGTCCTGGTCAAGCAGGTGCCTGACACCTACTCGGAGCGCAAGCTCAACGAGAACGACCACACCCTGGACCGGGAATCCGCCGACGCGGTGATCGACGAGATCAACGAGCGTGCCGTCGAAGAGGCGCTCAAGATCAAGGAGGCAGGCGAAGGCGAGGTGACCGTCGTGTGCGTCGGTCCCGACCGCGCCACCGACGCGATCCGCAAAGCGCTCTCGATGGGTGCCGACAAGGCCATCCACGTCTCCGACGCCGCGCTGCACGGCTCCGACCTGATCGCGACGGCCAAGGTCATCGCGGCCGCGATCGGCAAGATCGAGGGCGTCGACCTGATCATCGCCGGCAACGAGGCGTCCGACGGCCGAGGCGGCGCCGTGCCTGCCGTGCTCGCCGAACTGCTCGGACTGCCGCAGCTCACCCACGCGCGCCAGGTCACCGTCGAGGGAAGCGCCATCAAGGTCGACCGCGAGACCGAGGACGGCATCACGCACCTCGAAGCGAACCTTCCCGCCGTGGTCAGCGTGACCGAGAAGATCAACGAGCCGCGCTACCCGTCGTTCAAGGGCATCATGGCCGCCAAGAAGAAGCCGGTGGAAACCCTCAGCGTCGCCGACCTCGGCATCGACGCGGGCGAGGTCGGCCTCGGCAACGCGTGGTCGCAGGTCGAACAAGCCTCGCCGAAGCCGCCTCGCACGGCGGGCCAGCGGGTCGAGGACGAAGGCGACGGTGGCAGCAAGGTCGCCGAATACCTCGTCGGCCAGAAGCTCATCTGACACCACGCCTACGACAGGGAGACGAACTCATGGCAGAAGTACTGGTGCTTGTCGACCACGTCGACGGTGAGGCCAAGAAGGTCACCTTCGAGCTGCTGACCGCGGCGCGTGCGCTCGGCGAGCCCTCCGCCGTCGTCGTCGGTTCGCCGGGTTCGGCAGGCAAGCTCAAGGAATCACTCGCCTCCTACGGCGCCGCGAAGGTCTACGTCGCGGAGTCCGACGAGGCAGGCGGCTACCTCGTGACGCCGAAGGTCGACGCGCTGGCGACGGTCGCCGGTCAGGCATCGCCCGCCGCTGTGCTCGTCGCGGCGACGTCGGAAGGCAAGGAGGTCGCCGGAAGGCTCGCGGTGCGGCTCGGTTCGGGCCTGCTCGTCGACGCCGTCGGCGTCGACGAGGACGGCACCGTCGACCAGTCGATCTTCGGTGGCGCGTTCTCCGTGAAAGCCAAGGCGGCCAAGGGCGCGCCGGTCATCTCGGTCCGGCCCGGTGGGGTCGAGGCGGAGGCGGCCGACGGCGCCGCCGAGGAGGTCGCCGTCAGCCTGCCCGCGACCGACGCGGCGAAGTCGGCGAAGATCACCGGCGTCGACCCGGTCGTCGGTGGCGACCGGCCTGAACTGACCGAGGCGTCCATCGTCGTCTCCGGTGGCCGAGGTGTCGGTTCCGCCGAGAAGTTCGACGTCGTCGAAAAGCTCGCCGACGCGCTGGGAGCCGCGGTCGGCGCCTCGCGTGCGGCTGTCGACTCCGGCTACTACCCCGCGCAGTTCCAGGTCGGCCAGACGGGCAAGACCGTGTCGCCCCAGCTGTACGTCGCGCTCGGCATTTCCGGTGCCATTCAGCACAGGGCGGGCATGCAGACGTCGAAGACCATCGTCGCCGTGAACAAGGACTCGGAGGCGCCGATCTTCGAGATCGCCGACTTCGGTGTCGTCGGCGACCTGTTCAACGTCGCCCCGCAGCTCACCGAAGAGGTCGCCAAGCGAAAGGGCTGAGTCCGGCGCGATCGCGTCGAAGGCCCCCGGCCGTCCATATCGGACGGCCGGGGGCCTTTTCGCGTACCCGCCGTTCACGGACTATGCACACGCCGGTCACGGCCGGAGTCCTTCGCGGTTTCCCGTCACCGGCCGAGGATCGGCGGCATGAGACGGTCACAGCTCATCGCCAGCACTGACCGGGCGGGCGCGGATCCGGCCGCCACGAAAAGCGGGGCACGGTATTCCCTGCTCGTCGCCTACGACAACGACGAGGTCGCCGCGGCGCAGCGCCTCCGGCACCAGGTTTTCGCCGAGGAAATGGGCGCGAAACTGGAACCGGGAGCGGCGGGCGTCGACGCCGACTACTTCGATCAATTCTGCGACCACCTCGTCGTCCGCGACGACAACTCCGGCGCCATCGTCGGCACGTACCGCATGCTGCCGCCCGAGCGAGCCGCCGAGGCGGGGCGGCTCTACGCGGATGCCGAATTCGACCTCACCGCGCTGTCGGCCCTGCGCGGTTCGCTCGTGGAGACCGGACGATCGTGCGTCGCGGCAGGGCACCGCAACGGCGCCGTCGTCGGACTCGTGTGGGCCGGTATCGCCCGCTACATGTTGTTGAGGGGACACCGGTTCCTCGTCGGCTGCGCCTCGGTCCCGCTCGCCGACGGCGGGACCCTCGCCGCCGGGGTGTGGGATCAGGTACGGACGCGGCACCTCGCGCCGCCCGCCTACCGGGTGAGTCCCTACCGGCCGTGGAACCACGCCGGGGTCCCGCTTCCCTCGCGCAAGGGTCTCCCGCCCTTGCTGAAGGGCTACGTCCGGCTCGGCGCCTACGTGTGCGGGCCGCCCGCGCACGACCCGGATTTCGGCGTCGCCGACTTTCTCGTGCTGCTCGATCTGCAACGCGTCGACGCGAGGTACCTGCGGTTTTTCCTCGGCGAATCGCCTGGTGACGCGGCGGGAGAACTCCGGTGAGTCACCCCTGGATGCCGGTCTCGACCTGCGACGCGGCGTGCAGGGACGCCGAGGAGCCGCCCTCGGTCGCACTGCCGCGCAGGGTACTGCGCCTGTTCGGCCTGCTCCTCGTGCTGGTGCTCGCGATCGTCTCCGCGCCCACGCTGATGGTGATGCGCAACCGGCAGCCGTTCGTGCGGTTCGTCTTCCGCTGCCTGCTCGCGGCCTGCGGGGTCGGGCTCGTCGTCAACGGGAAGCTCGCGGGAACGGGCAGGGGAGCGCTCGTCGTGCACAACCACATCTCCTGGCTCGACATCGTCGGGTTGAACGCGATCGACGGCGGGAAACCGCTGCGCGCGCTCGCCAAGAGGGAAATCGCGAGCTGGCCGGTGCTCGGCGGGCTGGTCGCGAAGGCGGGCGGCGTTTTCCTCGAAAGGGAACGGCTTTCCACCCTGCCCGCCACCGTCGCGAACCTGGCCGAGGTGCTGAGAAAGGGCGCGATCGTCGCGGTCAGCCCGGAAGGCACGACCTGGTGCGGTCGCGCGTCAGGCCGGTTCCGGCCCGCGCTGTTCCAGGCAGCCATCACCGGCGGTGTCCCCGTCCAGCCCGTCGCGCTCCGCTACCGCACGCGAGCGGGAAGGGAGACGGCACAGCCGTCGTTCGTCGGAACCGACACGTTGCTGGATTCGGTGCGAAGGGTGCTCAGGACACGTGGTTTGGTGCTGGAACTGTTCGTGTGCCCCGAGATCGCACCAGGCAGGGCAGGTGACAGGGCCGAACTCGCGGGACTCGCCGAGGCCGCGGTACATGCGGCCCTCGGCACGGCATCGGTACCGTCACGGGCGAACACCGTCGCGTCGTCGCGCGGTGCGTCCTTGCGAGGTGGCCCATGCCCGACACCGGCAACACCGGCAGACCTGACGGTACCGAGCAGGGCGGTACCCACGAGGTCCCGCACGCTTCACTGACCTATACCTCCTACCTCGCGCTGGACGAGGTACTCGGTGCTCAGCGTCCCCGGTCGGCCGAACACGACGAACTGCTCTTCATCGTCATACACCAGGTGTACGAGCTGTGGTTCAAACAACTGCTGCACGAACTCGGCTACCTACAGGTGAAGCTGGAGGAAGGCGACACCCCGCACTCGGTGCGGACCCTGCGCAGGACGCTGACGATCCTCAAGGTCGTCGTCGCGCAGATCGACGTACTCGAAACCATGACGCCAAGCCAATTCACGAGCTTCCGGGCGAGGCTGGAGGCGGCGAGCGGGTTCCAGTCCAGCCAGTTCAGGGAACTGGAGGCGGTACTGGGACGGCGGGATCGCGGCGTGTTCGAGCACTACCCGGCCGGTAGCGAGGCGAGAACCCGGATCGCCGCGGCCATGTCGAGGCCGTCCCTTTTCGATTCCTTCGTCTGCTACCTGCGCGAGCATGGCTACGACCTGCGGCGGCGCGACGACGTGAGCCTGCCCGCCGCGCCGTCGAGGGCGGTCCGCGACGTCCTGCTGCGCGTGTACGCCGATGACGGAGGGCCCGCTTCGGTGTGCGAACACCTCGTCGACCTCGACGAAGGCATCCAGGAATGGCGCTACCGGCACGTGAAGATGGTCGAGCGCACCATCGGCGGCAAGGAAGGCACCGGCGGCTCCTCCGGCGCCGCCTACTTGCGGACGACGCTGTCGAGCCCGGTCTTCCCCGACCTGTGGAGCGTGCGCTCGGAGTTGTAGGACAATTGCTCGACAGTTGTTCCCCGGCAGGGAATTCTCGTACTCATGACTGCGAAGATCGGATTCCGGCTCACGGAGGACGATGAGTGGATCATCAAGGCCGCCATGCGAAGCGGTGAACGCGAGAGCGATGTGATCCGGCGGGCTCTGCAACTGCTGGAGCGGGAGGTCTGGGCCGAGAGGGCTCGCGCCGACGCCGAACAGCTTCACGGCGAAAATCTCGCTGCCGAAAAGGACGCGTGGTGATCTGAGGTGCGTTTTCAGGTCTCCGAGGCAGGTCCTTGGTCCGGATCGTCGGCGAAGGCCGCTTCGTAGGCGAGGAAGGTGTCGACGAACATGCGTCGCTGGGCGGGGCTCAGCGGTGACAGGGCGGCCCGCCACGCGCGTGCGCCCGGCGAGAGCCATTGGGAGATGGCTTCCCGGCTCGTGGGGTTGATGTCGACGATGCGCCGACGCCGGTCGGCGTCGTCCTCGCGTCGTTCGAGCACTCCTTTGCGGCTCAGTTCGCTCACGATCAGGCTCACCGTCGTCGGAGCCACGTTCAGCTTCTCGGCCAGCTGAGAGACGGTCAGCGGTCCGTCGAGCAGAAGCAGCGACAGCAGGGACAGATGTCTCGGGGCCAGGTCGAACGACCGCAACTGATGGGGCAGCGGCAGTCGTTTGATCCTGCCGATCAGTCGCGGCGTCAGCAGCAGCAACTCCCGGACGGCTTCGTCGGCGGGGTCGGCTGTTGACATCCAGCCACCTCCAAATTAGCTTTGTTAGCAAAGGTTGTTTGTCTTCAAAGTCATTATAGGGAGAAGCCGTCATGCCACATCTGTCCGTCTACGTCCTCGAAACCGATCTCGTCGGCAGGGAGAACGAGCTGATCGAAGCGTTGACCGACGCGATCGTCGCCGTATATGGGGACTGGGCACGGGACATCGCGGTCGTGCACCTGATCGGACTGCCGGCAAGCCGGTGGGGCATCGGCGGCAGACCGGCACAGGCGCCGTCGCCAAGCGTGACCTTCGGCATCAAGGAAGCCGCGTTCGGTCGGCCGGACGCCGACGACATCGTGGCTCGGCTGGTCTCCGGGGTCACCGAGGCCGTTGTCGCGGTGTTCGGCGAGCGCGTCCGTTCCGGCGTGACCGTCGAACTGGTGGGCACACCGGCCGGTCGCACCGGTATCGGTGGCGTCGTGGATTCGCGATAGGGCGCGGGCGGGCCGGTGGCTTTCCTCGGGTGTGAGGGCCTAAGTTGAGCTGCGAGCGGTGATCAGCGGGAAACAACCTTTCCCTTCGCCGCCGCACACAACCAGATCCGCTGCGGGTTGTCTGGCCACAAGCCGGAAACAGCAGCCGAAGAGGGAGTCACCACCGTGACCGAAGGTGTATTCGGCCGCGAGAGCGGCCACGAGCAGGTTGTCTTCTGCCAGGACCCGCACAGCGGGCTCAAGGCGATCATCGCGGTGTACTCGACCGCGCTGGGGCCCGCGATCGGCGGCACCCGGTTCCACCCCTACGCGACCGAGCGCGAAGCACTCGACGACGTACTCGCCCTTTCGAAGGGCATGGCCTACAAGAACGCGCTCGCCGGGCTCGACCACGGCGGCGGAAAGGCCGTGATCATCGGCGATCCGGCCACGCTGAAATCCGAGACTTTGCTGCGTGCCTACGGCCGCTTCATCCAGTCGCTCGGCGGGCGCTACGTCACCGCGTGTGATGTCGGGACCTACGTCGCCGACATGGACGTGATCGCGAGGGAGACTCGCTTCGTGACCGGCCGCTCGCCCGACAACGGTGGCGCGGGTGACTCGTCGGTGCTCACCGCTTTCGGCGTCTATCAGGGCATGCGAGCCAGCGCGGAGCACGTGTGGGGAACGCCGGAACTGCGCGGGAGGACGGTCGGTGTCTCCGGGGTCGGCAAGGTCGGTCACCTGCTGGTGCGGCACCTCGTCGAGGCAGGGGCGAAGGTGCTGGTCACCGATGTCGCCAAGACCGCGCTCGACCGGATCACGCTGGCACATCCCGAGGTCGAGGTCGTCGTCGACGCCGAAGCACTCATGGGCGAACGGCTCGACGTGTTCGCTCCCTGCGCGCTGGGCGGGGTGCTGAACGACGACACGGTCGCCCGGTTGCGGGCCGCCGTCGTCTGCGGCGCGGCCAACAACCAGCTCGCCCATGCCGGAGTGGAGAAACTGCTGGAGGAGCGCGGCATCCTCTTCGCGCCCGACTATCTGGTGAACTCGGGCGGGGTGATCCAGGTCAGCGACGAACTGCACGGATTCGACTTCGAACGGGCCCGGCGCAAGGTCACCTCGCTGTTCGAGACGACGAAGGCGGTGTTCGAGCTGGCCGCGGCGGAGGGAGTCCCGCCCGTCACGGCGGCCGACCGGCTCGCCGAACGCAGAATCGCCGAGGTGCCGAGACTGCGGTCGATCTTCACCGGCTGAGCGGCGACGACACAAGCGGAAGGCCCTGCTCCCAGTGGTGGGAACAGGGCCTTCCGCTTCTGTCTCGTGTGCTCAGCCGCTCTTGCGACGGAAGTTCCTCTTGTGTGCCGCCGGGCCGTGCGCCTGCGTGACCTTCGAACCGAAGTCCTCGTGTGCGGTCCCCGCCTTCGCCTTGGCCTGCTTGCGCTCCAGAGCCTCCCGGAACTTGCGCTTCACGTCGTTGTCCGTTTCCGAGCCCTCAGCACCCTGTTCGCCCTCGGGATGGGGCGATGACGAGTCGGACATGAGAACCTCCGGTGTGCGCGAATGCGGTTACGTACCCGCGCTCAGAGTGGCACGGCACGGGTAGCCGCTGCCACTTGATTTCAGTGGTCAGCGACCGTCACCGCCCTTGCACACCACCTTCGCCTGCGGCTTGTACGTGACGGTGCGAGGCTCCTCACGCACGACGGCTCCCGACGAGGCGTCCTTGAGAATCCTGGTGTCGGTCACCGTGAACCCCGGTCCGCCGTTGCTGGCCTTGCAGTCTTCCTTCGGGCCCTTCGTGGTTTCCGGCTCGACGATGTCGGTGCGGTCACCGGTGACCGACTCCACCTCGTAGCGCTTCGTGCCCCACAGCCGCACCGTGATTTCGGAAGGCGTCCACACCGTTTCGACGACGACACCGGTCTGGCTGTCGTTGGTGAAGCCCACGTCGATGACGCTGGAGCCGTCGGGGTTCTGGAAGACGGTCGCCTCGCGGCCCTCGGGGTACCTGCTGATGTAGTAGCTGTGTTCCTGGTGCCCCGCGTCGGCCAGGCCCGCGAAGTAGTAGGCGTTGTACAGCGTGGTGGCGAACTGCGAAATGCCACCGCCCACCGCCTTGCCTGGCGCGCCGTTCTCGATGATGCCGGCCGGAACGTAACCCTGTGCTTCCGTGCGCGGACCCGTGTAGCCGTTGAGGCTGAACGTGTCGCCCGGCTTGACGACGGCACCGTTGACCTTCTCGGCGACGGTCCGGATGTTGACTCCGGAGTCGTCGGCGAAGCCACCGGTGGTGAACTCCCCGATCACTTCTTTGACACCGAGTTCGTTGGCCTCGTCGGTGGTCAGCTTCGCGGGCTGCTTCTCGTAGTGCGCGGTCAGCTCCCTCTGCTCGGTTTGCTTCAGCACATCGAGCAGCGGCTTGAGCGTGACGTCCCACTTGATCTTGTTGCCGTCCTCGGACGGCTCGACCGTCGGCTGCCCGTCCTTGATCAGGATCTTGGCGTCCTTGCCCTCTGTTTCGGTGTCGGCGAGATCGGGCCCTACGGCGCCGACGACCTTCTTGTGGTCGACCTTCGGCACCAGCGAACCGTCCTTCGGCTCGAAGGTCAGGCTCTGGGCGATCTCCTCTGGTTCGAGGGTTCCGTCGGCTCCCTCGCCGCGAACGACGACCGGACCGGACACGGCGGGTTCGGCCACCTGGGTGAGCGCGACCCTGACCGCTTCCGGCGTGATCGTCACCGGGGTGCTGTCGACGGGCAGCTTCAGCGGATCACCCGACGCCCAGTGGGCGAGGATGACCGACTGCGCCTTGTCGACCTTGAGCCGCTGGCCGTTCTTCGGGTCGACCGGCACCGCCGTCGCGCCCTCGAAGGCGATGTTGCCCTCGACCGGCTCGTGGTCGATCTTCTTGCGCAACGCGGACATCGCGTTTTCGAGCTGGTTGGGCTCCGCCTGCGTGACGACGCCGACCTCACGCGTCGAGAAGAACGAGGTGAGCCTCGTGATCGGGTTCAGCGGCTGGTCACCGGCTTGTTCCAGCGTTGCCGACCAGTCGAGTTTCAGCCCCGCCTCTTGCGGGGTGAAGCTGTCCTCGACGTCCCCGGCCGTGTAGGCGACGGGCTGGCTCACCCTGGGCTCGATCTGCTCCCTGAGCAGGCTTTCTGCCTTGGAATGGCTCATCCCGCCGACGTCGACGCCAGCGACGGTGACTCCCCGGGGAACGTCACCCGTCGTCACCAGCAGGTCGATGCCGTAGACGAGGACGAGCGCGGCGAAAACCCCGCCCGCGATGAAGGCGGGCTTGCGGAACCGGCGCCACGAAGAACCATCCTGCTGAGCGGGAGGTTCGGGCGGGCCAGGCGGCACGGGCGGTATCGACGCCGTGGTGTCGACGCCCGCCGTGAACTCGGTCGGCGCCGCCGCCCCCGTCGTGACGGTCGGCAGCTCTCCGTCACCCTGTTTCGCGATGAACTGGGTCGGCTGTTCCCTCGTGGGCGGCCGCGCGATGAACTCGGTGGCCGACGAGGCTTGCTGACCAGCCTGCCCTGGCTGTGCCTGCTGTGCGGGCTGCATCCGCTGGGTCTGCTGGTCGGCGGAGACCTGTTCAGCCGCGACCTGCTCGGTCGGCTGGTCGGCTCCGTCCAGTTGTTCTGCGCTTGTTTGTTCCTCGTGTGGCTCTTCCCGCTGTTGCTGTTGTTCGGGTTGGCCGGTTCGCGCCGGGACCGCCGGGAAGACGTCGGTCTGCTCGGCATGCGACTCCGGCCACTCATGATCCTGTGGCAAGACAAACCCCTCCACGTCCGGCGATGACGGGCCAGGACTCCACTCCGTCGGCCAAGATACGGGTCCGGCCACGGTGGGTGCGCACGTGCCCCCGGCAGTGTCGATTTGTCGCGCCCTTGCCGGGCTTTTCGCAGGTTATGGGTGATCTGTTCGGCCGAGGAGGCCGGAGATCCCCATACCGAGCCGGGCCTGTTCCGCCGCGTAGTGACGATGTCGCGGAATGTTCCGATTCGGTCTCATTCGGGCGCCGCGGCGCGGTCCTCGCGGCGCTACGCTGACCTGATGCGGCTGCTCGTCATCGCGGAAACGCACCGTCTCGAAAGGGCACGGTGAACCCGCCGTGGATCCGGTACGCGTGCTGCGGCAGATCGCGCTGCACCTCGAACGCGCCGGCGAGCCGACCTACCGGGTGAGAGCCTTCCGCAAGGCCGCCGCCGTCGTCGGCGACCTGCCGGACGGTGAACTCGAACAGCGCGTGAACGCGGGCACGCTGACCGCGCTGAGCGGTATCGGCAAGACGACGGCCGCCGTCATCACCGACGCCGTGCGGGGGCGCGAACCCGCCTACCTCACCGAGGTCGTCGCGAAAGGCGCTCCCGGCCTGCCGGACGGTGGGCCGATGCTCGCCGCGCTCCGTGGCGACTGCCATACCCATTCGGACTGGTCGGACGGCGGGAGCCCGATCGAGGAGATGGCGGAGGCGGCGCGGCAGCTGGGCAGGGAGTACATCGTGCTCACCGACCATTCGCCCCGGCTGACCGTAGCCAACGGGCTGAGCGCCGAGCGGCTGCGCGACCAGCTCGCCGTCGTCGCGGAGCTCAATCGCGAGCTGGCACCGTTTCGCGTCCTGACCGGTATCGAGGTCGACATCCTCGACGACGGCGAGCTCGATCAGGATCCCGGCCTGCTCGACGAACTCGACGTCGTGGTCGCGAGCGTGCATTCGAAGCTGAGGATGCCAGCAGCCGAGATGACGCGGCGGATGCTGGCCGCGGTGGCCAACCCGAGGGTCAACGTGCTGGGCCACTGCACGGGACGGCTCGTCGTGGGAAGGGGAAGGCCGGAGTCGGAGTTCGACGCGGAGGCCGTTTTCACGGCGTGCAGGGACAACGACGTCGCCGTCGAGATCAACTCGCGCCCTGAGCGGCTCGATCCGCCGCGCAGGTTGCTGAGGGAGGCTGCGCGGATCGGCTGCCGGTTCTCCATCGACAGCGACGCGCACGCTCCTGGGCAGCTCGCCTGGCTGCCCTACGGCTGCGTGCGGGCGACCGAGTGCGGGGTGCGCGAATCCGACGTGATCAACACGATGAGCGCGGACGACCTGGTCACGTGGGCAGCCTCAAGGTGAGGCCATCTCACAGTGCGGAGCGTGTGGACAAAACAGGTACGCGCGTACTAGAACGGGCTGTGTGTCATCCATCAGGACCGACGCACTGCCCGGTGCGGCGCCGGTCTCCCCGCTTCGCTTTCGCGACTTCCGGCTGACGCTGTTCGCTTCGGCCGCGGCCTTCTTCGGGTACTCGCTGCTGCTTCCCGTCGTCCCGATGTGGGCGGTGAGCCAGGGAGCCGGACCGTTCGCCGCCGGTGCCGCGACCGGCGGCTTCATGGCCGCGACCGTGCTCGCGCAGTTCGCGATGCCCTCGGCGCTGCGCAGGTTCGGCTACCGGCCGGTGCTGCTGGCCGGTGCTCTTTTTCTCGCGTTGCCGACCCCGCTGCTGATCGTCGCGCAAGGCGAAACGGCGGCCGGGGTCATCCTCGGCATCTCGGTCCTGCGTGGCGTCGGCTTCGGCGTGCTGACCGTGTGCGGGAGCGCGCTGATCGCCGAACTGCTTCCGAGGCGGCTGGTGGCGAAGGGGTCGGGGCTCTACGGGCTGGCGGCGGGGTTCCCGCAGTTGTTCGGGCTGCCTTCGGGGACCTGGCTGGCCGAGCACTGGGGATTCGCGCCGGTCTTCCTGCTCGCCACCGCGTTGCCGTTGTGCGCGGTGCTGCCGTTCCTGCTGTTGCCCGTGTTACGGCCGAGGCAGGAGCCGAAGAACAAATCGTCGGTTGCCGTCGTGGTCAAGGCGACGTGGAAGCCGTGGCTGCCGATGCTCGCGGTGTCAACGGGGTTCGGCGGCCTCGCGACCTTCCTTCCGATCGTGGTCGCCTCGCCGTCTTCGACGATCGCGCTGTTCGTCGCGCCTGCCGCCGCGGTGCTGTCGCGATGGGCGGCTGGGCATTTCGGCGATCGGATGGCCGGACCGGGCCGGATGCTGCCTGCCGGGCTCGCCGCCTCGGGGCTCGGTCTGCTCGGTTTCGCGCTGCTTTCGTCGAACGGGCCGGTCGTCGTTCTCGCCGTCGCGCTGTTCGGTCTCGGTTTCGGCGTCGTGCAGAACGACGCGCTCGTCGCCATGTTCGCGAGGGCACCGGCCGGTGCGGCGAGCGTGTCCTGGAACGTCGCTTTCGATCTCGGCCAGGGGCTCGGCGCGGTCGCCGTCGGTGCCATCGTCACCGGGTTCAGCTTCCCGCTCGCGTTCGGGCTGCTCGCCGTCGTCGCTGTCGGCCTGCTCCCGGTCGCCTGGCTGGCTCGGCACGGTTCAGCAGAGGCCGGTTAGCCTGTAGCCGTGCCTCGCGTTGTGATTCTGGACTACGGATCGGGCAATCTCCGGTCCGCCGAGCGCGCCGTGCTGCGCGCGGGTGCCGACGTGGAGGTGACCGCCGACCCCCACGCGGCCCAAGAAGCCGACGGGCTCGTCGTCCCCGGTGTCGGCGCGTTCGCGGCATGCATGCACGGCCTGCTCGCCGTCGGCGGCGAGAAGATCATCGGCAAGCGCCTCGCTGGCGGGAGGCCGGTGCTCGGCATCTGTGTCGGCATGCAGATTCTCTTCGAGCGTGGCGTCGAGCACGGCATCGAGACGGCAGGCGCCGGTGAGTGGCCGGGCACCGTCGACGGCCTGCACGCCGACGTGCTCCCGCACATGGGCTGGAACACCGTGCGCGCCCCGGAGGACTCGCGGCTGTTCGCCGGTCTCGACCCCGGGGAGCGGTTCTATTTCGTGCACTCCTACGCCGCAAGGCGGTGGGAACTCCAATCGGGGCTCGCCGGTCAGCAGCCCAAGGTCACGTGGGCGCATCACGGTGAGGACTTCGTCGCGGCCGTGGAGAACGGTCCGTTGTGGGCGACGCAGTTCCACCCGGAGAAGTCCGGCGACGCCGGCGCACACCTGCTTCGCAACTGGCTGCGCACCCTCTGAAACCCGGGGAACGCCCCGGTTCCTATAGTGACCTGGTGACGTTCACGCTCCTTCCCGCCGTTGATGTGGCCGATGGCCAGGCCGTCCGACTCGTACAGGGTGAGGCCGGTACCGAGACTTCCTATGGTTCGCCGCTGGAGGCGGCGCTGGCCTGGCAGCGCGACGGAGCGGAGTGGATCCATCTCGTCGACCTCGACGCCGCGTTCGGCAAGGGCTCGAACAGGGAACTGCTCGCCGAGGTCGTCGGAAGGCTCGACGTGCTCGTGGAGTTGTCCGGCGGCATCAGGGACGACGAGTCGCTTGAGGCGGCGCTTGCCACCGGCGCGCGCAGGGTCAACCTCGGCACGGCCGCGCTTGAGGACCCCGAATGGAGCGCCAAGGTCGTCGCGGCCTACGGCGACCGGGTCGCCATCGGCCTCGACGTGCGCATCACCGAACTGGGTCACCGGCTCGCCGCGCGTGGCTGGACCAGCGACGGCGGCGACCTGTGGGAGGTGCTGGAGCGACTCGACAGGGACGGCGCCCAGCGCTACGTCGTCACCGACGTGAGCAAGGACGGCACCTTGCGTGGCCCCAACCTCGAACTGCTGCGTGAGGTCACCGCGCGGACCGACGCCGCCGTCATCGCCTCCGGTGGTGTGTCCAGTGTGGACGATCTGAGGGCGCTGGCCGAACTTGAGGCGGACGGCGTCGAGGGTGCCATCGTCGGCAAGGCGCTGTACGCGGGTGCCTTCACGTTGCCGGAGGCGCTTGCCGCCGTCGCGGCGGTCTGATCCCGCGGTATCCCGGGATTCCCAACGGGAATCCCGGGAACACGACCGCTACCAGTCCCCGTCGTGGTAGACCGCGTTGTAGGCGGCCTTCACCGGAGCCCAGCCGTTCGTCGTGTCGTGCGACTCGCCTTCGCTCGCGTGCCAGTACCGCAGGTTGTAGGTTCCGCTGCCGAGTTCGCGGATACCCGAGTGCGTGACCGTGTTCTTGCTGCCGGGCAGATACCGGAACTTGTGGTCGGCGTAGTGGCCCTTGTCCATGGCGGAGGTTCCGCTCACCGTGGCGTCCTCGTCGGAGGAGACCAGGGTCCAGTCCGTTCCCGCCGCCCACTGTTCACCGAGCTGGTTCTCGGGAAGGTGTAGCACTCGCATGAACTCCGAGTCGGGGTCCATGGAAAGCCACTGCGTGGTGTTGGGGCAGTTGTCCTCGCCGTCGCCCTGGTCGTCCTCGCAGATGACGCCCTGGTGCGGGGTGCCGAGTGTGGCGACGTCGCCGACCTTGAGCGGCCCCTGCGGGAAGCCGTCCCAGCCCTTGGCCGAACCGAGTAGCGCGACCCTCGTCACCAGCCCTCCCATGGAGTGGGCGACGATGTCGATGGACTCGCCCTTGCTGGTGTGCTCGTCGTAGATGTAGTTCGCGAAGTCCGCCGCGATGTCCTTGATGCGGGTTTGGTTGGTCCCTTCACTGACCGAGACGTCGCAGTTGGTGTCGGCCTTGTAGTACCCGACCGTCTTGAGTGAATCGCCAGGCCAGCCGCGTTTGGCGAAGTAGCTCAGCGCGCGGTCCCAGGTCTGCCCGCAGTCCTTCTTGCTGTCGCCGTCGTAGCCGTGCACGAAGTACACCCTGTTGTTCGTGCTCGCCGCGCCCGCCGCGTTCAACGACTCCATCTTCGCGGCGGGCTCAGCGTTGTTTCCTGCTTCCGCCTGGGCGGTTGTCTGCTCGGCTCCTCCGGTTTGGCTTGCGATCACGGCTGTTCCGCCCACCGCGACCACTGCCGCCGCCGCGACAATGGCCACGATGCGCCCTTTTTTGCTGAACGGCACGGAAAAACCTCCCCCGTTGGTTGTGTGTGCGGTCCGGCTCGATCGGGCCGGCAAGCCAGGGACCTTACCCGACGTGCCTCAAGATCGTGGTCAGTTCGTTATGTCGATCGCCAATCCGACGGTGCGCTGCGGCCCGCCCCTGAGCTTGCTGAAGAACATGGTCACCCTGCCGACGATCCCGTACTTGCGGGCGATGGCCTCGCGGGTGGCCGCCGTGCCCTCGTCGTCGAGAATCCGCGCCTTACCTCGCACCGTCTGGCCGTGGGTCTGTTTGCCGCGCAGATCGCAGGCGACCAGTTCGACCTGGCTGCCGGCCCTGATGCGCTTGACCTTTCCGGCCGCGCGCTCACTCCAGACGACGAGTTCGTCGCCGAGCCGCGCCGCCCACACCGGGGTGGGCACCGCGTCGCCGCTTTTGCGGAAGGTCGTCAACAGCACGTACTTCTCGGTGGCGAGTCGCTCCAATTCCGTTCCCATGTGATCACGGTAGGCCGATCTCGCTGAGAACGCGCTCACTGCCGTCCACAGCGGACTCACCGGGAAGGACGCGCGTGCTCAGCCGTCTCCGACGACCGTCTGCCCCGGCCGCAACGTGTCACCACAGGCCCTGCGCGGCCACGCGCCCTCGCCCCGTTCGACCTCAAGCGCCGTCGAGGCCGCGTACGCGCGGAGTTCGGCCAGCTTTTCCTGACTGGGTATGGCGTCCTTGCGGACCCAGTCGCCGTTCGGCGCGCCCTGGAACGGGTCGAAGTGCACGGGGTAGTAGTCGCGGTCGAGCCTCGGGTCGAAGCCGAGTCCGTTGCCGCTGCTCCACGGCTGCCGTGAATGAATGAACGTCGGCTTGACCGTCTCGAAGACGTAGTTGCCCTGGCCGACCTTGTCGTGGTCGCCGACGAGGTCGGCGAACCGGTGATTGGTCAGTCCCGCCATGTCGACGAGATGCAGCCTGCTGGTCAGTGACGAGCCGCCGAGGTCGGGGATGAGCAGTGAGCCTTCGCGAAGGCCGAGCACGTCGGCGTAGCCGTTGAACACCCTGCCGAACCGGTCGGCGACGTAGCAGGCCGAGATGTCAGGGACCTGCCGGAACTCGCTTGCCGCGTTCGCGAACGACGCGGTCGTGGGCAGCATCGCGGCCGTGAGCCCAATGGTGAGCCAGACCCTGCCCCGGAAGCGGGCGTTGCGGAACGCGGCGCCCGCCGCGAGCACCGAGGTCAGCGCCCCGAGTACCCAGATCGGCGTCGCGAAGCGGAACTGGGCCATCCAGTCGGGTTCGAGTACGGCGTAGGCGATGACGGCGAGCCCGAGCGGCACCAGCAACGTCAGGAGGCCCCTCCGTAGCGGGGAAGGGCGGGCGACGGCCATGCCGATGAAGACGACGGCAAGCAGCGCGGCGGGCGCGCCGGCATAGGCGATCAGCTCCCCGGGCCTCGTGAGGTCTTCCAGCGCGGGAATGCCCTGCCGCTTCGCGATCGAGGGGCTGGAGAGCCACCTGCCGAATTCGGCGTGCCGCCACAGGAAGTAGGCGCCGACCGGGACACCGAACGCCGCCGTCGACACCAGTACGTGCTTGATGCTGCTGCCGAGAATCTGCTTGTTGAGGCGGCCGAGTACCACGAGCGGATACACACCCGCGTAGATGAGCCCTTCGGGCCGGGTCAGCGCGGCAAGCGCGGCGAGTCCTCCCACGGCGAGCGCGAGCCTCATCGAGAGCAGGCGGTCGTCCAGTACCGCCCGGAAGAGCAGTACCGCCTGCCAGACGATGATGAGGGCGTAGAGCGGGTTCTCCAGTCCGGAGAAGATCCAGATGACGAACGACGGGGTCAGCGCGAGCACGGCGCCGACGCCGAGGGTGGCCAGCCACGGCCTCCGCATCACCTTGCTCGCCGCGAGGTGGCAGGCGGCGAGAATCCCCGCGCAGAGCAGCAGTGCGAGTGCCTTGGGGAAAAGGACGTAGTCGGGGATGCCGAAGATCGTGCCCCTGTCGAAGAGCCCCAGCCACTTGCCCAGTGTCAGCAACACTGTCCACGTTGGATTGGAGAAGCCCTCGACCGGTTCGGCCCCCGCCTGTACGACAGGGCCGAGACCGTCGGCGAAACTGCGTGCGTAGGCGAAGGTGATCGCGGCGTCGTCGATGATCCAGTGGCCGTAGAGCGCGCCGTGAGCGCCGATCGCCGCCGTTCCTGCCGCCACCGACGCGATGGGGAGTGCGAGGGCGCCCCTTCGGCGTTTCTCGCCGGAGGGCTCAGGGGCGGCCGACTCGTCAGCCGGGGCTTCCCCCATCGTCACCGTGCTCATGCGTGCACCCCAGAAAGTCTTCGTGCCGACTGGTTTTCCATTGCCTCAGAATGAACCGTTCCGGGTGAGGCCATCGCTGCCGTGAAATCCTTTCCCCGTCGTGGTGGGGATGATGTCGAATCGTCGGCGTGCCGTCCGCCTGATCGGCGGGACCGGCCGAATGGGGGCCGTTGTCCCCGGTTGTCACCGATCCGAGTGAGGCCGTGCTTTCCCGTGGAATCGGCGGCTCGCTCGCCGTCGTACCCCGCACGGACGGGATCGTGATCGCCTGTCCGCCGGTCGATGCCGAACGACGCCAGGCGAGAAACGGCGCCCTGCCGTCCGGATCGGCCCATAATCGCAGGATCATACGCACTGGCCCGGTTCTCGCCTCTCGGGGTGGCCCGGCCAGGGCATTCTGTAACGCGACGGCGCGATCGCGCGAAAGACTTTGTCACGCGTGAGAGTCGAGGGTGTTTCGATGTGAGAAAAAGGGGCTTCGGGGACGAATTCTCCCCGATTCCTTACGCGGTCTTCACCGAGCCGCGTACCTGCCGGGAAAGTGGTGGCGGCGGACCACATAGGCTGGGGGCATGTCCGTTGCCGTAAGGGTCATCCCATGTCTTGACGTCGACGCGGGCAGGGTGGTGAAGGGGGTCAACTTCGCCGACCTCCGCGACGCGGGGGACCCGGTCGAGCTCGCTCGCGCCTACGACGCCGAAGGCGCCGACGAGCTGACCTTCCTCGATGTCACCGCGTCGTCAGGCGAGCGGGAGACCACCTACGACGTCGTGCGGCGAACAGCCGAGCAGGTGTTCATCCCGCTGACCGTCGGCGGTGGAGTGCGTGCGCCGGAGGACATCGACAGGCTGCTGAGAGCCGGTGCCGACAAGGTCAGCATCAACACCGCCGCCATCGCCCGCCCGGAACTGCTGAGAGAGTCCTCGCGCCGGTTCGGCGCGCAGTGCGTCGTGCTGTCCGTCGACGCGCGCAGGGTGCCGGAAGGTGGGCGGCCCACCCCGTCCGGATTCGAGGTGACGACGCACGGCGGCAGGAAGGGCACCGGCATCGACGCCGTCGAGTGGGCGGCGAGAGGCGAGGAGCTCGGGGTCGGTGAGATCCTGCTCAACTCCATGGACGCCGACGGTACGAAGAGCGGTTTCGACATCGAGCTGATCCGCATGGCGCGGGCAGCCGTCAGCGTGCCGGTGATCGCCAGCGGGGGAGCGGGTGCCACGGAGCACTTCCTTCCCGCCGTCGAGGCTGGCGCCGACGCCGTTCTCGCCGCGAGTGTCTTCCACTTCGGCCAGCTCAAGATCGGTGACGTCAAGGAAGCGCTGCGCGCGGGAGGGGTCGAGGTCAGGTGAGCGAGCTCGATCCCGCGATCGCCGAGCGGATCACCTGGACGAAGGACGGCCTCGTGTGCGCCGTCGTCGTCGAACACGACACGTCGTCGGTGCTCATGGTGGCCTGGATGGACGAGACGGCGCTCGCGAGGACGCTCGGCACGCGCAAGGCGACCTATTACTCCCGCAGCAGGCGGCGACTGTGGGTCAAGGGTGAGACCTCTGGCCATACCCAGCACGTGCGCGAGGTCAGGTTCGACTGTGACGGGGACACGTTGCTGCTGCGGGTCGACCAGACAGGACCGGCCTGTCACACCGGAACCCACTCGTGTTTCGACACCGAGGAGCGCGTGCTGCTCGCCGACGATTCCTGAGTGGCTGCCCTCTTCAGCCGATGTCGCCGGTCAGGTAACGCTGGAGCGTCGGCGCGATCGCGGGCACGAGCGTTTCCACGTCGGCGGAGGCGACCGGCTCCAGTCCCGCGACGTAGCGGGCCATGCCGAGTCCGATGATCTGTGTCGCGCACAACGAGGCCCGCAGATTCGGCTGGTCACTTCCGGTCGCTTCGGCGACCGCGCCGAAGATGCGGTTGATGAGCACGCTCTTGAGCGTGTGCAGTGCCTCTGGGTGGGTGGTGACACTGCGGATCAGCGCGACGAAGAATTCGCCCCCAGCCCCGTCCCACCTGGTGACGAAGGTCCGGACGATGTTCTCGCCCATGTTGTGCGGGCCGTCCCGGGTCACCAGCTCGATGACCTCCATGATGTCGAAGGGCACGTTGAGTATCGCCTGCGCGAACAGCCCTTCCTTGCCGCCGAACCAGTGGTTCACCATCGCGGCGTCGACGCCTGCCTTCGCGGCGATGGCCCTGACGGTGGCACCGTCGTAACCGCTCTCGGCGAACACCGCTCTCGCCGCCGCGATGAGGGCGGTCCTGGTGTCCTCGCCCGCGGGCCTTCGACCTCTGCGGCGTGCGGGAGTAGCGTCGTTCGAGGTTGTCACCCCTCCATCATGAACGAGCGGGGCAAGTAATTCAACAGTCAATGAATTATCCCCGTGGCGAGCCGGTCGGAGGACGGCGGCACAATGACCACATGGTGACTGCCCAATCCCTCGACGCCGCTACCACCGGTCTCGGTGTCGTGAGTCCAGGCCGGGAGGAGTTCCGCGCGCTCGCGGAAGGCCGCAGGGTCATTCCCGTCGTCAGGCGCCTGCTCGCCGACGCCGACACCCCGGTCGCGCTCTATCGCAAGCTCGCGGGTGACCGTCCCGGCACCTTCCTGCTCGAATCAGCCGAGAACGGGCAGTCCTGGTCACGATGGTCCTTCATCGGTGTGCACAGCCCTTCGGCGCTCACCGTGCGCGACGGCAAGGCGGTGTGGACCGGCGCTCCGATCGCGAACCTCCCTTCCGAGGGTGACCCGCTGACCGTGCTCAGGGAGACGATCGCGGCGCTGCACACTGAGCCGCTGCCCGGAATGCCTCCGCTGACCGGGGGAATGGTCGGCTACATCGGCTACGACGCGGTGCGCTGGATCGAGAAACTGCCGGAACTGGCCGAGAAGGACATCGAGATCCCCGAGCTGACGATGTTGCTCGCGACGGATCTCGCCGCTTTCGATCACCACGAGGGCACGGTCACGCTCATCTCCAACGCGGTCAACTGGGACGACTCGCCAGAGCGGGTCGACGCCGCCTATTCCGACGCGGTGCGCAGGCTCGACGAGATGACGGCGCGCCTCGCCACGGCGGCGCCCGCGACGAACGCCGTATTCGATCGCCCCGCGCCCGAATTCACGCGCAGGAGGACGAAGGAGGACTTCCACGCGGCGATTCGCGCGGCGAGGGAAGCCATCCACGCGGGTGAGGCGTTCCAGATCGTTCCCTCGCAACGATTCGAAATGGAAACGGGAGCCGACGCGCTGGACGTGTACCGCGTGCTACGCACGTCCAACCCCAGTCCGTACATGTATCTGTTGCGGCTCGAAGGATTCGACATCGTCGGTTCCAGTCCCGAGTCGCTGGTGACCGTGCGCGACGGCAAGGCCACGACGCATCCGATCGCGGGAACCCGCTGGCGCGGTACCGATCCGGAAGAGGACGCGCAACTGGCCAAGGATCTGCTGAGCGACGAGAAGGAACGCGCCGAACACCTGATGCTGGTCGATCTCGGCCGCAACGATCTCGGCAAGGTGTGCAAGCCGGGAACGGTCCACGTCGTCGATTTCTTCGCGGTCGAGCGGTACAGCCACGTCATGCACATCGTCTCGACCGTCACCGGCCAGCTCGCCGACGGCAAAACGGCTTTCGACGCCGTCGCCGCGTGTTTTCCGGCGGGGACGCTGACCGGCGCCCCGAAGGTGCGGGCGATGGAGCTGATCGAGCAACTCGAACCGACGCGAAGGGGACTGTACGGAGGCGTCGTCGGTTATCTCGACTTCGCGGGCGACGCCGACACCGCCATCGCGATCCGCACCGCGCTCGTCAAGGACGGAGTCGCCCATGTTCAGGCGGGCGGCGGTGTCGTCGCCGATTCCGACGAGGCGTACGAGGACAACGAATCGCTGAACAAGGCCCGCACGGTGCTTTCCGCCGTCGCGGCGGCCAACACGCTGGCTCCCGCATCGACAACGGACGCCTCTGTTGGCTGAGCGAGCGGTGGCACCGGCCGAACGGGCAACCAAGCGTCCACTGTGGATAGTCGTGGTCGCGTTGCTGCTGAGCGCGATCGCGCTGTGGGTTTCCTCCCAGCTCGTCTGGATCGAGGTACCGGAAGGCCGCACCGTCGACGGCAGGGTCAGCGGCGACCTCACCGGATCCGACCTCGTCTCCTGGCAGGTGCCGATCGCGTTGTTCTCGCTTGCTGCGATCGGCGGGGTACTCGGTGCGCGTGGCTGGATCCGCAGGGTGCTCGGTGTCCTGCTGTTCGCCGTCGGCGCGTGGGCGCTGTACCTGGTCTTCGACGGTTCGGCCTACGACGTCGCGTGGTCGGGCTGGGCCCCTGGCTATCCGGAGCAAGGAGAACCGAGCCGGACATTGTGGGGCCCGGCCACCGCGGCCGCGGCCGGAGTGCTCGTCGTGCTCAGCGGTGCGATGCTCGTCGTGAGGGGGCACCGGATGCCGAGGCTCGGAGCGAAGTATTCCGCGCCGGGGGAGCAGAAGGCGGCGAAAGACCCCGATACGGAGCTGTGGGATGCCCTTTCGGAAGGAGAGGATCCGACCACGCGGAGTTAGTTTCACCGCTTTGTCACTGGTGGACAAGACAAATCCGACCCGAGGCCGAGCGTCGCAGTCTCGCGGGTTAGCATCATTTCGGCGGGAAGGGGAAGGTTTTTGTGAGCCACCTTGCGAGTGAACCTACGACCGGAACTCCTTGCGGAGCCATCCGGTGAGCGTTCTCGAAGACATCATCGTTGGCGTTCGGGCCGACCTCGCCGAACGCGAAGCCGCGTTGCCACTCGACGAACTGAAGCGCAAGGCCGCTCGGGCCGTCGCGCCTCGTGACGTCATGGCAGCCCTGCGTGAATCCGGTATCGGTGTGATCGCGGAAGTAAAGCGCCGCAGTCCGTCCAAGGGTGACCTCGCTTCGATCGCCGATCCAGCGGATCTGGCAAAGGACTACGAGGAAGCGGGCGCGAGGGTCATCAGCGTGCTCACCGAGCGGCATCGCTTCGGTGGCTCGCTCGCCGACCTCGACGCGGTCAGGGCAGCAGTGGACATTCCACTGCTGCGCAAGGACTTCATCGTCAGCCCCTATCAGGTCCACGAGGCGCGGTTGCATGGCGCGGACATGGTTCTGCTCATCGTCGCCGCGCTTGAGCAGAACGCGCTCGTGTCCCTGCTCGACAGGGTCGAGTCGCTCGGAATGACGGCGCTCGTCGAGGTGCACAACGCCGAGGAGGCCGACAGGGCGCTCGAAGCCGGTGCCACGGTGATCGGCATCAACGCGCGCAACCTGCACACTCTTGAGGTCGACAGGGACGTGTTCAGCAGGCTCGCGCCAGGGCTGCCCATGGAGACCTACAAGATCGCCGAGTCCGGTGTGCGCGGCCCTGGAGATCTGATGGCCTACGCGGGTCACGGCGCGGACGCCGTGCTGGTCGGCGAGGGTCTTGTCGCCACGGACGACCCCAAGGGCGCACTGGTTAAACTGGTGACGGCGGGATCGCATCCAGCGTGCCCGAGGCCGAGTCGCTGAGTTTCGCGGAGCCGGATCGCTCCCGCGCAGAAGGCGGCCCCCGCGACACCCGTGTGCGCGGTGCGGCCGGATGGGAAACGGACGTTACGTGAGTAAGAAGAGCCCCGAAGAGACCACCGTGCCCGCCGAGGCCGACGGCGAGAACGGGAGCCCGAACCACGATCCAGACGCTCGTGGCCACTTCGGGCCCTACGGAGGGCGGTACCTGCCGGAGGCGCTCATGGGCGCCCTCGACGAACTGTCGACCGCATACGACAAGGCGCGGCTCGACCCCGAGTACGTCGGTGAACTGAACCGGCTGCTTTCCGGTTACGCGGGAAGGCCGTCCCTGCTCACCGAGGCACCCCGGTTCGCGAAGCACGCGGGCGGCGCGCGGATCTTCCTCAAGCGGGAAGACCTCAATCACACCGGCTCCCACAAAATCAACAACGTGCTCGGCCAGGCGCTGCTCACCAAGCGCATGGGCAAGAAGCGCGTCATCGCCGAGACCGGAGCCGGTCAGCACGGTGTCGCGACGGCCACCGCGTGCGCGCTGCTCGACCTGGAATGCGTCGTCTACATGGGTGAGGTCGACACCGAGCGGCAGGCGCTGAACGTCGCCAGGATGCGCCTGCTCGGTGCGGAGGTCATCCCGGTGACAACCGGGTCGCGCACGCTCAAGGACGCCATCAACGAGGCGCTGCGGGACTGGGTGACCAATGTGGACACCACGCATTACCTGCTCGGAACGGCGGCGGGAGCACACCCGTTCCCGGTGATGGTGCGCAACTTCCACCGGGTCATCGGCGAGGAGGCACGGGAGCAGATCCTCGAACTGACCGGGAGGCTGCCCGACGCGGTCGCGGCGTGTGTCGGCGGCGGTTCCAACGCCATCGGCATCTTCCACGGCTTCATCGACGATCCCGGTGTCCGGCTGGTCGGCTTCGAGCCAGGCGGCAAGGGCATCGACAGCGGTGAGCACGGGGCGACCCTCGGCGAGGGCACTCCGGGGACGCTGCACGGCGCGCTGTCCTACCTGTTGCAGGACGAGGACGGCCAGACCGTCGAGGCGTACTCGATCTCTGCCGGACTCGACTATCCCGGTGTCGGCCCGGAGCACTCGTGGCTCAAGGACACCGAACGCGCTGAGTACCAGTCGGTCACCGACGCCGAGGCCATGGAGGCGTTCCAGCTCCTTTCCCGCACGGAGGGCATCATCCCCGCCATCGAGTCGGCGCACGCGCTGGCAGGCGCCATGCGGCTTGGCAAGGAACTCGGCGAGGAGGCCCACATTCTGGTCAGCCTCTCCGGTCGTGGTGACAAGGACGTCGACACCGCCGCGCGATACTTCGAGCTCGTGGAGGACCTGTGAGCAAGCTGGCCGGACTCTTCGAGGAGACGAGGGCGCAGCGGCGGGGCGCGCTGGTCGGCTACCTGCCCGCCGGATACCCCACCGTCGCGGATTCGAAGGAACTCATCGCGGCCACCATCGACGCGGGCGCGGACCTCATCGAGGTCGGCGTGCCGTACTCGGACCCGGTGATGGACGGTCCGACCATCCAGGCCGCCGCCGACACGGCACTGAGCAACGGCTTCCGGCTCCGGCAGCTCTTCGACGTCGTCGAGTCGGTGTCGGCGCGGGGCGGCAAGGCGGTCGTCATGACGTACTGGAATCCCGTTTTCCACTACGGTGTCGACGCGTTCGCCAGGGACCTCGCCTCGGCGGGCGGTCTCGGCATCATCACCCCCGACCTCACGCCCGACGAGGGTGGTGACTGGCTGGAGGCATCGGAGCGGCACGGGCTCGATCGGATCTTCCTCGTCGCGCCCTCCTCCTCCGAGGAGCGGATCGCGCTGACCGCCGAGGCGAGCAGCGGGTTCATCTACGCCACCGCCGTCATGGGGGTCACCGGGGCGAGGGAAACGGTCGGCGCCGCCGCCGAGGGACTTGTCGCCCGCACGCGGGCGCACACCGACCTGCCGATCGGCGTCGGGCTCGGGGTGCGTTCCGGTGAGCAGGCCGCCGAGGTAGCCGGGTTCGCCGACGCGGTCATCGTCGGTTCCGCGCTCGTGTCGAAGGCCGCGGAGGGCCCCTCTGCCCTCGCCGAACTCACCGGTGAGCTGGCCGAAGGGGTGCGCAAGCCGGTCACGACGGCCTGAGTGCGCCTCGGTACCCGTTCCGGTGCCCTCGACCGCTGATCCGTGGCGGCAACACGCTACGGTGACCCGGTGAACACCGCCTCGGCTGTCTTCCTCGCGAACATCCCGAGCCCCGATCGCGGGGTCTGGATGATCGGCTCCGTTCCGCTGCGGGCGTATGCGCTGTGCATCATCGCCGGCATCATCGTCGCCATCTGGTGGGGTGACCGGCGGTGGGTCCAGCGGGGTGGCAGCAAGGGCACGGTCGTCGACATCGCGGTGTGGGCGGTGCCGTTCGGGCTCATCGGCGGCAGGCTCTACCACGTCATCACCGACAACCAGTTGTACTTCGGTGAAGGCAAGGACCCGGTGCGTGCCCTGTACATCTGGGACGGCGGCCTCGGCATCTGGGGAGCGATCGCGCTCGGCGCGGTCGGCGCCTGGATCGCGTGCCGCCGCAGGGGAATCCCGCTGCCCGCCGTTGCCGACGCCATCGCGCCGGGCATCGTGGTCGCTCAGGCCATCGGGCGGCTCGGCAACTACTTCAACCAGGAGCTCTACGGCGGTCCGACGGATCTGCCGTGGGGACTTGAGATCTACCAGCGGGTCGATCCCGACAACCCGCTCATCAGGGACCCGCTCGACGGGGTCGCCCTCAGCGATGTCCCGCTTGAGGTCGTTCACCCGACGTTCCTCTACGAGCTGCTGTGGAATCTGGGCGTCGCGCTGCTCGTCGTGTGGCTCGATCGCAAGCTGCGCCTCGGCCACGGCCGCGCGTTCGCGCTCTACGTCGCCGGTTACACGGCGGGCAGATTCTGGATCGAGCTGATGCGCACCGACGAGGCCAACCACATCCTCGGGCTCAGGGTCAACGTGTGGACCTCGATGATCCTGTTCGCCGGCGCGGTCGCGTACTTCGTGTACGCCCGCAGGTTCGGGCCGAGGGAAGCGCCGGAAACGCTGCGCGGTCACGGCGATGACGACGACTATGACGGTTTCGGTGGCGCGGTGGGTGAGCCTGATGACGACGGTGACACCAGGGACACCAGAGGCGAAACGGGCAGGAGCGAAACTGACGAGGCGGGTCCCGACGAGAAGGACTCACCTGCCGAGGAGCCCCCTTCCGGTGACCAGCGGAAGGTCGAGCCCGGTCAGTAGGCCGGGCGAAGCCTCCACCACGGCGGGGACGGCGTTGACCAGCCGCATCGCGGTGGCTTTCAGTCCAGCCGTGTTGTGGTCGCCGTCGGAACCCATGAGCTGGAGATCCAGCGTGTAATTGGGTTCGCCGGTGAGCTGAACGCGGTAGCAGCCGTTTCCGGTCGGCTGCTGCCAGTCGGGACCGATGTCGGGGCGCAGCCGCGTGATGTGCTCAAGTACGCAGGCGGGTTTCCCTCCGCGCATACCGATGATCTCGAACCGCAGCGCCGCCGCCGTGCCTTTGTCGATGGTGCCCGCCGCGATGTCGAAGGTGTCCGGCGCGGGAAGCCGTTCGTAGTGTTCGGTCACCTCGTCCAGCTCGGTTCCGAGTCCCGCGGCGAGCTGGCGCACCACGCTGCCCCAGGCGAGCGTGAGGACGCCGGGTTGCAGCAGCAGCGGCAGATCGTCCATCGCGGAGCCGAACCCCATGATGTCGAAGAGGACCTTGCGGTTGTCGTAGGTCGAGTAGTCGAGGATTTCCAGGCAGCGCAGTTCGTCGACCCGTTCGGCGATGCTCGTGAGCGTCAACGGCAACCAGTCGTTGGCGAAGCCGGGGTCGATACCGTTGACCCACAACGAGACGCCGCCCTCCTTCGCGGCTTCGCGGACGGGATCGGACAGCTCCGGCGGGATGACCCCTTCGGGGAACTGGAGGAACACCGGGCTGCTCGACACCACGTTGCAGCCTGCCTTGAGGATGCGCCGCAAATCGGCAAGCGCCTCCATGATCCGGTCGTCGGCCATCGCCGTGTAGACGACACAGTCGGGCCGCGTCGCGAGTACCGCCTCCGCGTCGGTGGTCGCCGTGACCCCGAACCGGGTGTCGAGCCCGGCGAGTTCGCCCGCGTCCCTTCCCGCCTTCGCGGGATCCGAGACCCAGCAGCCGGTCAGTTCGAGGTCGGGCCGGGCCGCGATGCCCGCGAGCGCGTGCTTGCCGACGTTGCCCGTGCTCCACTGCGCGACGCGATAGGTCATGTCAGATCCGCCAAACCGAAGTCGAGATTGGGTGCTTCGAGGCCGCCGTCGACCTCGAAAACCTTGCCTGTCACATATCCGCCTGCCCGCGAGCAGAGGTAGATCACGGTCGCCGCGATGTCGTCGGGATCGCCGATGCGGCGCAGCGGGGTCGCCGATTCCATCCGCTCCCGCAGTTCCGGGTTGTTCACCACGACCTCCAGCGCCGACGTGGCGACCGATCCCACCGCGACCGCGTTGACCCTGATCTTGGGGGAGAGGTCGGTCGCGGCGAGCCGGGTGTAGTGGGCGAGCGCGGCTTTGGCCGTGCCGTAGGCGAGAAAGCCACGGCCGGTGACCCTGCCCATGATCGACGAGATGTTGACGATCGAGCCATCACCGGAGGCGAGCAGGTGCGGCACCGACGCGCTGGTGAGCGCGTGCGCGGTGGAGACGTTGAAGCGGAAGGCATCTTCGAGGAACTCGGTGCTGGTGTCCAGCAGCGGCCGGGGAAGGGTGCCGCCGACGTTGTTGACGACGATGTCGATTCGGCCGAACTGCTCGGCCGCGGTGTCCGCGAGGGCAGCCGCCGCGGCGGGATCGGACAGATCGGCCGGTACGACGTGTGCTCCGCGGCCGGTTCCGGCGATCTGGTCGGCGATCTTGTCGAGTTGTTCGGCGGTCCGGGCCGACAGCACGACATCGGCGCCCGCTTCGGCCAGCGCGAGCGCCGTCGCCGCGCCGATGCCCCTCCCGGCTCCCGTGACGACGGCGACCTTGTCGGTCAGCAGGAAACGATCGAGAATCACCCCGGAACTGTAACGCGTTCTAGTCCGTGGTCATAGGTCTCGGCGACCCGAATGCGCATCTCGATGTCCTGAACGCGGATCTCGCGTGCCTGAGTGCGGATCTCGGCGTCCTGGGTGGGGGACTCGCGGATCAGGCTTCCGGTGCCGCTCGCAGCGGCACCACGACGGGATGGCCGCCGCTGGTCAGCAGTACCTCGGTTTCGGCGGCGTAGTGCCTGCGCAGCCGCTCCGAGGTGAGGACGTCCTCCGGCCGCCCTTCCGCGGCGACCTCCCCGTTGTCGAGCAGCAGCAAGGTGTCCGCGTACTGCGCGGCGAAGGTGAGGTCGTGCAGCGTGGACACGACGGTCGTCCCGTCCTCGCGGCGCAGCCGGTCCAGTCGTTCGAGCAGCGTCTGGGCGTGCCCGACGTCGAGGCCCGTCGTCGGCTCGTCGAGCAACAGCAACCTGGTCTGCTGCGCCAGCACCCTCGCCAGCACGGCGCGCTGAGCCTCGCCGCCGGAAAGGGTGCCGAGCCTGCGGCCGGAGAGCGCGGCGAGGTCGAGCCTCGCGAGCGAGTCATCCACAGTGGACAGATCGGCGGCGCTTTCCCTCGCGAGTGGGCCGAGGTGCGGGGTCCGGCCGAGCAGCGTGTAATCGGTGACGGTCAGCCCTTCCGGCAGCGCCGGTTTCTGTGGCGCGTAGCCCACCTCCCGCGCCCGCTCCCTGCGGCTCAGCGAACGCGCAGCGCGGCCGTGCACCTCGATGGTCCCAGCGTGGGGAACGAGACCCGCGATGGCCTTGAGCAGGGTAGACTTTCCGGCCCCGTTCGGTCCCACGATCGCGAACCAGCCACCTTCGTCCACAGTGGTCGATACATTGTGGACTACCGGTTTCCCGCCGTATCCGGCGCTCACCTCGTGCAGCCGCAGTGCCTTCACAGTGATCGCCCCTTGCCTGTCCTGAGTACGAGCGCGAAGAAGGGTGCTCCGGCGAACGCGGTGACGACCCCGATGGGGAGTTCGCCCGGCAGTGCCGTTCTCGCGACGTAGTCGGCGAGGATCAGGAACGTCGCCCCTCCCACGAGTGACATCGGCACGATCACGCGGTAACTCGCACCGGCGAGCAGTCGTACGATGTGCGGTACGACGATGCCGACGAACCCGATCAGCCCGCTGACCGCCACCGCGGCCGCGGTGGCCAGTGACGCGGTGGCGAGGATGACGACCCTGACCTTGCCTGGCGAGATCCCGAGCGAGGCCGCCTCGGCGTCACCGAGTGAGAGCACGTCGAGCAACCGCGCGCAGGCACACAGCACGACCGCGGCGAGCACGACGTAGGGCAGCGCCACCCACACCTCACGCCAGCTCGTGACGTTGAGCCCGCCGAGGGTCCACGTGTAGACCTGCTTGATCGTGTCCGTGTTGAGCTGCTGCACGAAGGTCTGGATGGCGGTGAGGAAGGCGGTCACGGCGACACCGGCGAGCAGCAGGGTCGCGGTCCCCTTCCCTCCTGCCGACCTGCCGAGCAGGTAACTCAGGCCCACCCCGCCGAGCGCGCCGGCGAAGGCGGCGAGCGGGAGCGGTCCGATGAACCAGGTGGTCACCGCGGGAGTGAGCACGACGACGATGGTCGCTGCCATGCCCGCTCCGGCCGCCGCGCCCAGCAGGTAGGGATCGGCGAGCGGGTTGCGGAAGACGCCCTGGAACGCGGCGCCCGCTCCGGCGAGCGCCGCGCCGACGAGGCCCGCGAGTACAACCCTCGGAGCCCGCAGCTCCCATACGATCGCCGCTTCCCTTTCCGAAAGGGGTGACGTGCCGCCGGTGAGCTGTGCGCCGATCTCGGCGAGCACCCGCTGCCAGCCGAGTTCGCCCGTCCCCGCGACGAGCGCGAATCCGGCGGCGACGGTGAGGATGAGCAGCCCGATCAGCACCGTCCGGAACCGCAACCGGGTGGTGGCCGCGGCGGCCCTGCGCGGTTTGAGCACCGACTACCTGCCTGCCGCCGCGACGGCGTCCGACACAGTACGGACGAGGTCGACGATGCGGGGGCTCCAGCGCGAGGCGATGTCGTCGTCCATCGCGTGGACCCGGTTCTCTTTCACCGCGGTGATCGTGTCCCACCCCGGCCGAGCCGCCACCGTGTCGGCGTTCTGCCCGCAGCAGTTGGTGTCGGCGAGGAAGATCAGGTCCGGATTGGACTGCACGACGTGTGCGGCCGACAACTGCGGGTAGCCACCGAGGGCGTTGGGGTCGTCCTGGTCTGCGATGTTGGTCAGCCCGAAGAGGTCGTAGATCTGACCGATGAACGTCGCCGACGTGACGCTGTAGAAGGTGGGGTCGAGTTCGTGGTAGTAGGTCAGCGACCCGCTGGTCTCCGGTGCGTCGGCGGCCAGCTTGTCGATCTCCTCCTTGGTGCGCGTGGCGAGGTCGGCGCCTTCGTCGGCGTGACCGGTCGCCTTTCCGACGAGCCGGAATTGCTCGTACGCCTGCTCCAGCGTCGATGGCGCGCTGAGCACGAGAGTCTGCGTCCCCGTCTTCGCGAGGGCGTCGCCGAGTTTGTCGTCCAGATCGGACTCGACGATCACGAGGTCGGGATTGTGGGAGGCAATCGCTTGCGGGTCGGCGTTGATTCCGCTGAGTGACGTCGTCGGCGCGTCCTCGGGATAGTTCGAGAACGAGTCGACGGCGACCACCTGGTCACCGGCGCCCACCGCGAACAGTGTTTCCGTTGTGGACGGAGAAAGCGAAACGATCCGTTCGGGGCGCTGCTCGATGGTGACCGCCTTGCCGCCTTCGGGGTGCAGTTCGACGGGGAACTGGCCCTGTGCCGACGATGCGGTTTCTCCCTCCGGCTCCCTGTCCGCGCAACCGGTCAGTGCGAGTACCGCGAAAAGGGGGAGGAGCAGGAGTGGGATTCTCAGGCGTGACATGGGCCCTCGGTTGTGGTCGGTCGGCACTGGCCGCGCCCGACCGTTACCGGCCGAGGACGCCGCACCCCTGTGCCGGAGGCGGAATGGCGTCGGCGCGCGCGGCAGGCGACCTGGCTCAGCCGTTGGTGACGATCGGTAATCGCCTCGACACGGCCTCACAGTTGCGGCACAGCGCCGGATTCGCACCGGACTTCGCTACCGCGCACGTCGGGAAGGACGCTACCAGTGCAAAGCCGCCGTGCCCCTGTGAGCCTGGACCGCGAACCACGGCCGGCGCTCCGGACCTCGGGTAAGCTGGGCGATACAGCGTTACCGGTCGCCCGATCACGGGCGCACCCGTCAAGAACCCCATTCGGAACTGAGTCGTTCTCGGCGGCCAGATTGTTACAGTGATGTGGGCTGATCGAGCACTCTGAACCGGTGCTCTGAGGTTTCGCAGATGTTAAGGTCGCGCTAATAAGCGGGCCATTGTCGTCCCGTGCCGGCAGTTATCGAGCACGAAGACGACGCAGGAGGTCCCCTTGATCTTCTCCGCGATTCCGTCTCCTCAGGGTCTCTACGATCCTGCGACGGAACAGGATTCCTGCGGTGTGGCCATGGTCGCCCACGTCCGTGGTGTCCGCTCTCACAGCATCGTCACCGACGGTCTCGACGCGTTGACGAATCTCGACCACCGGGGCGCGGCGGGCGCCGAGCCCACCAGTGGTGACGGTGCGGGCATCCTGGTGCAACTTCCCGATGAATTGTTGCGGGCCGAGGTCGATTTCGACCTCCCGAAACCGGACGCGTTCGGATCGCACCACTACGCGGCCGGAATCGCCTTCCTTCCCTCCGACGAAGACCGGCGCGTCAAGGCGAAAGCACTTGTCGAGCGCATCGCCGCGGAGGAAGGTCTCGACGTGCTCGGCTGGCGGGAGGTCCCCACCGATGCCGACGGCGCGGACATCGGTCCCACCGCACGCTCGGTGATGCCGTCCTTCGAGATGCTGTTCGTCGAGGGAAAGCGGGACGCGCACGGCCGTGGCCCCAGCGGAGTCGAACTCGACCGGCTCGCGTTCTGCCTGCGCAAGCGGGCCGAGCACGAGAGCGAGGTGGCCGACTGCGGGCTCTACTTTCCTTCGCTGTCCTCGCGCACGCTGGTGTACAAGGGAATGCTGACCCCTGCCCAGCTGCCCGCGTTCTTCCCCGACCTGCGAGACCGGCGGCTGGTCAGCGCGATCGCACTGGTGCACAGCAGGTTCTCCACCAACACCTTCCCCTCATGGCCGCTGGCGCACCCGTTCCGGTTCGTCGCCCACAACGGCGAGATCAACACGATCAGGGGCAACCGCAACCGGATGCGGGCGCGTGAGGCGCTGCTGGAATCCGGGCTCCTGCCGGGGGATCTGACCAGGCTGTACCCGGTGTGTTCGCCGGAAGCCTCCGATTCGGCCTCCTTCGACGAGGTGCTCGAACTGTTGCATCTCGGAGGAAGGTCGCTGCCGCACGCCGTGCTGATGATGATCCCCGAGGCATGGGAAAACCACGCCACGATGGACGAACAGCGGCGCGCGTTCTACCAGTTCCACGCGAGCCTCATGGAACCGTGGGACGGTCCGGCCTGCGTGACCTTCACCGACGGTTCCCTCGTCGGCGCCGTACTCGACCGCAACGGTCTGCGGCCGGCCCGCTGGTGGCAAACGACCGACGACAGGGTCGTGCTGGCCAGTGAGTCCGGTGTGCTCGACGTCCCGCCGGAGCGGGTGATCGCCAAGGGCAGGCTGAAGCCGGGCCGGATGTTCCTCGTCGACACCGAGGCGGGCCGCATCGTCAACGACGACGAGATCAAGTCCGGGCTCGCGGCGGAGGCGCCTTACGAGGAGTGGTTGCACGCGGGGTTGCTGAGTCTTTCCGAGATCACCGGAAGGGACCACATCACCCAGACCCATGCCTCCGTGCTGCGAAGGCAGCAGGCGTTCGGGTACACCGAGGAGGAGCTGAAGATCCTGCTCGGTCCCATGGCCGCGACCGGAGCGGAACCGTTGGGGTCGATGGGAACCGACACCCCTCCCGCCGTGCTCTCCCAGCGTTCGCGGCTGCTCTACGAGTACTTCAAGCAGGGTTTCGCCCAGGTCACCAATCCTCCGCTCGACGCGATCCGCGAGGAGCTCATCACCTCGATGAGCCGCATCATGGGTCCGGAGCAGAACCTGCTCGAACCGGGACCGGCTTCGTGCAGGCACATCCAGCTGCCCTGCCCTGTGATCGACAACGACGAGCTGGCCAAGCTCATCCACATCAACGACGACGGTGATCTTCCCGGTTTCGCCTGTACTGTCCTTTCCGGACTGTACGAGGTGGACGGCGGCGGGGCGGCGCTCGCCGACGCCGTCGAGAGGGTGCGCAGGGAAGCGTCCGAGGCGATCGAGGCCGGTGCCCGCACGCTTGTGCTCTCCGACCGGGATTCCGACCACCGGATGGCGCCGATCCCTTCACTGCTGCTGGTTTCGGCAGTGCACCACCATCTGGTGCGCACGAAGGAACGGCTGCGAGTGGCGCTCGTCGTCGAGACCGGCGACGCGCGCGAGGTGCACCACGTCGCGCTGCTGCTCGGATTCGGCGCGGCAGCGGTCAACCCGTACCTCGCGTTCGAGACGATCGAGGACATGATCGCGCAGGGCGCGGTCACCGGCATCGAGCCGGAGCGGGCGGTGCGCAACTACATGAACGCGCTCGTCAAGGGCGTTCTGAAGATCATGTCGAAGATGGGCATCTCCACCGTCGGCGCCTATACGGCCGCCCAGGTCTTCGAATGTCTCGGGCTGGCACAGGACGTGCTGGACGAGTACTTCACCGGAACGACGTCCAAACTCGGCGGGGTCGGTCTCGACGTGCTCGCCGAGGAGGTCGCCATCCGGCATCGCAGGGCCTACCCCGACAACCCGACGGAGCGGGTGCACAGGGGACTGGAGACCGGCGGTGAGTACGCCTACCGGCGAGAGGGCGAACTGCACCTCTTCACGCCGGAGACCGTCTTTCTGTTGCAGCACGCGAGCAAGACCCGCAGGGACGAGACCTACCGCGCCTATGCCGACGAGGTGAACCGCCTCAACAGGGAGGGCGGGGCGCTGCGGGGCATGTTCGACATCAGGGACGGGGGCAGGAAGCCCATCCCGGTCGAGGAGGTCGAGTCGGTCGAGTCGATCTGCTCGCGGTTCAACACCGGAGCCATGTCCTATGGTTCGATCTCGGCCGAGGCACACCAAACCCTTGCCATCGCGATGAACCGCATCGGCGGCAGGTCGAACACCGGCGAGGGCGGCGAGGATCCGGAACGGCTCTACGATCCCGAACGCCGCAGCGCGATCAAGCAGGTGGCGAGTGGACGGTTCGGCGTGACGAGCGAGTACCTCGTCAACGCCGACGACATCCAGATCAAAATGGCGCAGGGCGCCAAGCCCGGTGAGGGCGGTCAGCTCCCGCCGAACAAGGTGTACCCGTGGATCGCGCGCACGCGGCACTCGACACCTGGCGTTGGACTCATCTCGCCGCCGCCGCATCACGACATCTACTCCATCGAAGATCTCGCGCAGCTCATCCACGACCTCAAGAACGCCAACGAACGGGCGAGAATTCACGTCAAACTCGTGAGTTCGCTCGGGGTCGGCACGGTCGCGGCGGGCGTCTCGAAGGCACACGCCGACGTTGTGCTGATCTCCGGTCACGACGGCGGGACCGGCGCGTCCCCGATGAACTCGCTCAAGCACGCGGGAACGCCGTGGGAGATCGGGCTCGCCGAAACGCAGCAGACGTTGCTGCTCAACGGTTTGCGCGACCGCATCACCGTGCAGGTGGACGGTGCGATGAAGACGGGAAGGGACGTCGTCGTCGCCGCGCTGCTCGGAGCGGAGGAGTACGGGTTCGCGACCGCGCCGCTCGTGGTCGCGGGATGCGTGATGATGCGGGTGTGCCATCTGGACACTTGCCCCGTCGGGGTCGCGACCCAGAATCCGGAACTGCGCAAGCGTTACACCGGGCAGGCCGAGCACGTCGTGAACTACTTCCGGTTCGTGGCGCAGGAGGTGCGGGAGTATCTGGCGAAGCTCGGCTGTCGTTCGCTCGACGAGCTGATCGGAAGGACCGATTTACTCGACGTCGACGAGGCGGTCGAGCACTGGAAGGCCAGCGGACTCGATCTGTCGCCCATCTTCGCGATGCCGGAGGACACGCCCTACGGCGGATCACGGCGCAAGGTGCGTGAGCAGGAGCACGGGCTCGAACACGCGCTGGACCGCACGCTGATCCAGCTCGCGGAGGCGGCGCTTGAGGACGCTCATCCGCTGCGGCTTGAGCTTCCCGTGCGCAACGTCAACCGCACGGTCGGCACGCTGCTCGGTTCGGAGATCACGCGCCGATACGGCAGCGCGGGACTTCCGGACGACACCATCCACATCGGACTGACCGGTTCGGCAGGGCAGTCACTCGGCGCGTTCCTGCCGCCAGGCGTGACCATCGATCTCGTCGGCGACGCCAACGATTACGTCGGTAAGGGGCTTTCCGGAGGGCGCATCGTCGTCAGGCCGCATCCCGACGCGCCCTATGCGGCGGAAGGTCAGGTGATCGCGGGCAACACGATCGCCTACGGCGCGACCGGTGGCGAGGTGTACCTGCGGGGCCAGGTCGGTGAGCGGTTCGGTGTGCGCAATTCGGGTGCGCTGATCGTCGCCGAGGGCGTCGGCGACCACGCTTTCGAGTACATGACGGGCGGAAGGGCCGTCGTACTCGGACCTTCGGGACGCAATCTGGCGGCGGGGATGTCCGGCGGAGTCGCCTTCGTGCTCGATCTCGACAAGCGCAAGGTCAACAGAGGCATGGTCGAGTTGCTGGCTCCGAAGGCCGACGAACTCGCCTGGCTCAAGGATGTCGTGCGGCGGCATTTCGAGCTGACGCGTTCGGCGGTCGCCGCGTCGCTGCTTGGTGACTGGCCTCGTCGTTCGGCCGCGTTCAGCAAGGTGATGCCGAGGGACTACCAGCGGGTCATCGAGGCGACCAAGGCCGCGCGCGCCGAGGGAAGGGACGTCGACGAGGCGATCATGGAGGCGGCCCGTGGCTGATCCGAATGGTTTCTTGAGGTATCAGCGTGCCGAGCAGGCGAAGCGGCCGAAGGACGAGCGCGTTCAGGACTGGCGTGAGGTCTACGCGGAGCAGAGCACGGAGGAACGCGACCAGGAGGTTCGCACGCAGGCGAGCCGGTGCATGGATTGCGGGATCCCGTTCTGTCATTCGGGTTCGGCGGGATGTCCGCTCGGCAACCTGATTCCGGAGTGGAACGATCTCGTGCGGCGTGGCGACTGGGCCGAGGCGAGCGAGCGGTTGCACGCGACGAACAACTTTCCGGAGTTCACGGGAAAGTTGTGTCCCGCGCCGTGTGAGGCGGGCTGCGTGTTGTCGATTTCGCCTGCCTCGGGCGGGCCGGTGGCCATCAAGCGGGTCGAGGAGACCATCGCGGCGCGGGCGTGGGAGCTGGACTACGTGCGGCCGGAGCAGTCCGAGGTGCCGACGGGGCAGCGGGTCGCCGTCGTCGGGTCCGGGCCGGCCGGGCTTGCCGCCGCCCAGCAGCTCACTCGCGCCGGGCATGAGGTGACGGTGTTCGAGCGGGACGACCGGCTCGGCGGCCTGCTGCGGTACGGCATTCCCGAGTTCAAGATGGAGAAGAAGGTTCTCGATCGCAGGCTCGCCCAGCTTCGCAGGGAGGGCACGACGTTCGTCACCGCCTGCGAGGTCGGCGTCGACGTCACGGTGGAGGAACTGAGGGAACGGTTCGACGCCGTCGTGCTCGCCGTCGGTGCCTTGCGGGGCAGGGACGACACGACCACCGATGGCAGGGAGCTTTCCGGAATCCATCTCGCGATGGAGCACCTCGTTCCCGCCAACAAGCAGTGCGAGGGCGATGGGCCCCCTGACATCGACGCGGCAGGCAAGCACGTCGTGATCATCGGCGGCGGGGACACCGGTGCCGACAGCTACGGCACGGCGATCCGCCAGGGCGCGCTCTCGGTGACCCAGCTCGACCAATACCCGCAGCCACCGTCCACACGCGACGACGAGAGGTCGCCGTGGCCGACCTGGCCTTATCTGTTGCGCACCTACCCGGTGCACGAGGAGCGGGGGGAACGGCGGTTCGCGGTCGCGGTCAAGCGGTTCGTCGGTGACGAGGACGGCGCGGTGAGGGCGATCGAACTGCGGACCGTCAGGGTGGAGAAGGACAGCGAGACCGGCCGCCGCGAGGTGGTTGCGACGAGCGAGGAGGTCGAGGAAATCCCGGCCGATCTCGTGTTGTTCGCGATCGGTTTCGAGGGCGTCGAGCACATGCGGTTGCTCGATGATCTCGGGTTGTCCCTGACACCGCGTGGCACGGTGTCCTGCGGTCCCGATTGGCAGACGGCGGCGCCTGGCGTTTTCGTGTGCGGCGACGCGCACCGGGGTGCCTCGCTCGTGGTGTGGGCGATCGCGGAGGGACGTTCGGTCGCGCACGCGGTCGACCACTACCTCACCGGAGCCTCGGATCTGCCTTCGCCGGTGCACCCGACGGCGTTGCCGCTCGCGGTGGTCTGACCGGTACGGCTGCCCGTGCCGGGTGAATCCGGCCACGTCGCGGGCGGCCGCTGCGGTGCTCGCGACTCCACGTTCGGGGTAGCTCGGGTCCTGACTGCGCCCTCGACCAGCGGCAACTCTCACCGGTGCCCGGTCGTGATCCAGCGCGCGCCGTTTGGTTGCTCGCACGTCGGCGCGGGACTCTCGGCGGGGCTTCGTATGCTGGGTGGGTGAACTGGACCGTGGACGTCCCCATCGACACCCTTCCCTCGCTACCGCCGTTGCCTGCCGAGCTGCGAGACCGGCTCGACGCGGCACTGACGCGGCCTGCGGCCCAGCAGCCGGAGTGGCCCGACGGCGACGCCGTCGCGAGGGTGCGCGCGGTACTGGAGAGTGTGCCTCCGATCACGGTTCCGGCCGAGATCGACCGGCTGCGCGACCGGCTCGCGATGGTCGCCAGGGGGGAAGCGTTCCTGCTCCAGGGCGGTGACTGCGCGGAGACCTTCGAGTCCAACACCGAACCGCACATCAGGGCCAACCTCCGCACGCTGCTGCAAATGGCGGTGGTGCTGACCTACGGCGCGAGCCTTCCGGTCGTGAAGGTGGGCAGAATCGCCGGTCAGTACGCCAAGCCGAGGTCCAACTCCACCGACGCCCTCGGCCTTCCCGTCTACAGGGGCGACATCGTCAACTCGCTCGCCGCCGAGCCCGCGCTGCGCGTTCCGGACCCCGGCAGGATGATCCGCGCCTACGCCAACGCGGGTGCCGCGATGAACCTGATGAGGGCGCTCACCGGTGCCGGGATGGCCGACCTCGCGCAGGTGCACGACTGGAACAAGGACTTCGTGCGCACCTCTCCCGCCGGTGAGCGGTACGAGGCGCTCGCCTCCGAGATCGACAGGGGCCTGCGGTTCATGTCGGCCTGTGGCGTCACGGACAGTTCGCTGCATTCGACGGAGATCTTCGCCAGCCACGAGGCGCTGCTGCTCGACTACGAGCGCGCGATGCTGCGTCTCGACCGGCCGGCCGAAGCCGACGCCAAGCTGTACAACCTCTCGTCCCATTTCCTGTGGATCGGCGAGCGCACGAGGCAGCTCGACGGCGCGCACATCGCCTTCGCCGAGCTGCTGGCCAACCCGATCGGGTTGAAGATCGGCCCGACGACGACTCCTGAGCAGGCCGTCGAGTACGTGCAGCGGCTGGACCCCCGGCACGAACCGGGGAGGCTGACGCTGATCTCCAGGATGGGCAACGGCAAGGTGCGCGAGGTGCTGCCCGCGATCGTGGAGAAGGTCGAGAGCTCGGGGCACAAGGTCATCTGGCAGTGCGACCCGATGCACGGCAACACCCACGAATCGTCCAACGGCTACAAGACAAGGCACTTCGACCGCATCGTCGACGAGGTCCAGGGCTTTTTCGAGGTGCACAACAAGCTGGGCACCTACCCCGGCGGCATCCACGTCGAGCTGACCGGTGAGGACGTCACCGAATGCCTCGGCGGTGCACAGGAGATTTCCGATCTCGACCTCGGCGGCAGGTACGAGACGGCTTGCGACCCCAGGCTGAACACGCAGCAGTCGCTTGAGCTGGCGTTCCTCGTCGCGGAGATGTTGCGGGCCTGAACGGGCAGGGGCTCGCTAGCCGCACCGCTGGTAGAGCCCGGCCACCGATTTGGTCACGGCGTCGGAGAGCGAGCCGATGTCGGGTACCGCGGCTCCATTGACCTGTAGTCCGATGTGGAGCGTGTTGCGGTAGCTGGAGACGGCGATGCCCACCGACTGGTGCGGCGCGAGCGGGACGATCGGGTACACGCCGCGCAGCCTCGCCCCGTCGAGCGTCATCGGCCTGCTCGGCAGCGGCACGTTGGTGACGACGGTGTCGAAAAGCAGCGGTGCCGCCATGCCCGCCATCCTGGTCGCCAGCCGGTGGATACCGGCAGGCAACCTGTTGGCCAGTATCGGGATCGCGCCCGCTCCTCTGCTCGGTCCGGCCTTCTTGTTGCGGTCCATCGAATGCCTGATCGCGGCGAGGCGGTCGACCGGGTCGTCCAGTTCGACGGGTAGTTCGCACAGGTAGCCGGACAGTACGTTTCCGCCGTTGTTGCGGGCGTCCCTTCCCCGCAGGCTCACCGGGACCAGCGCGCGCAGCGAACGGGCGTCGGCGCGCTGGCCTCTGTTGATCATCCAGTCGCGGAGTGCTCCGGCGAGCACGGCGAGCACGACGTCGTTTGTCGTACCGCCGTGGGCTTTCCGGATGTACCTGATGTCGGCGAGGTCGATTTTGACGAAGCCGAGCTTGCGGCTCGTCGAGTTGACCGTCGCGGTGGGGGAGATCGGATAAGGTCTCGCCGCGCGCAGGACGTCGCGGGCGATACCGGCCGATTCCGCTGCCTGGCCGATGGCGGTCGACGCTCCGGAACGGAGGACGTCGAGCGGCGAAGCCGGCGTCCGAGGACCGTCCGCGACCTCGCGCTGGACCGGGATCGCGACGTCGTCGAGGAGGCCGAAGCCGACTTCGACCGCACCGGCCCCGTCGGTCAGCGCGTGGTGGAACTTCATGAGCACGGCGAACTCGTCGCCGGGAAGTCCGGTCACGATCTGCATGTTCCACAATGGAGCGTTGGTGTCGAGTGGTTCGGCGATCCAGTGTGACGCGAATTCGGCAAGCGGATCGGGTTCGTAGAGGTCACAAAGCCGGTGGACGTCAATGTGACGTTCGGCTTCGAAATCAGGGTCTTTTTCCCATTGCGCTCCGCCGAACATCGGCCACGTCGACCTGACCCGCCTTCCCAGTTTGGGAATTACCGCGGCGCGCTTGGCGAGCAGGGAACGCAGCCGGTGCGGGTCGACGTGCCCGCGAGGGCGGAATGTCGCCACCGCGCCCATGTGCATGGGCGTCGCTTCGCCCTCAAGGCACAGGAAGGCAATGTCCAGTGCGCTCAGCCGGTCCGATGGCATCGGCGGTCTCCCCGGAAATCGTCGCTACGTCGGTTGCTGTTGTGGTTGCGAATTCACGCATGCGACGCCGTGGCGTCGCCGCGCTCGGGTATCCCACGCGTCGCCGTTTCGCAACTTCCTCTTCCAGTCCACCAGGTGCGGATGACGCATGCGTGGTCGCCGTGTTACCGGCCCGCTAATCCTTTGATCGCTTGCTCGAAGGCGACATAGGCTTCGGCATTGAACAGAACGAACCGGACTTCGCTCATAGCGCTCCCGGCCGCCTCGACCGAATCTACGGCGATTTTCGCCGCGTTGTCGAGGGGCCATCGAAAAATTCCAGCCGATATCGCGGGAAAAGCAATCGCTTGGGCGCCGAGTTCTTCGGCAACACGTAACGCTTCGTGGTAACAGGACGCCAACAGCTGTGAGCGATCCTCGTTTGTGGAGTAGACGGGACCGACCGTGTGAATAACCCATCGAGCGGGCAAGCGCCCCGCCGTCGTGGCGACAGCGTCGCCGGTGGGCAGCCCGTCGGGATGAGTCGTTTCCCTGAGCCGCTCGCACGCGGCGAGGATGTCCGGTCCTCCCGCGCGGTGGATGGCACCGTCGACCCCGCCGCCGCCGAGGAGGCTGGAATTGGCCGCGTTGACGATGACATCCACCTCCTGGGTGGTGATGTCACCCTGAATCAGCCGGATGTTCGAGCGTGGCATGGTCAAGAGTGTGGCACTGGGGCCGGGCCGCCGCAGTTCCGTCTCACCAGGTGCCGCGTGGCGAGATCACGGAACGAGCGTCAGGTTGACGGCCGTGCCCTTCTCCACCCAGCTTCCCGGCGCGGGATCCTGGTTGACGACGAAGGCGAACCGTCCCCGGTGATCTTCGGCGTTCGACGTCAGCCCCGCTTCGCCGAGTATTTGCAGGGCTTCGTCGATCTGCCTTCCCATCACCGAAGGAACCTCGATGGCGTTGGACACGTAGACGCCGACCCGCTTGTCGTCTTCGAGGGTCGCGCCCTGCGCCGGATCGGTTCGGGTGACGTGCCCGGCCGCGACGCCCTCGCCGAACTCCTCGCCCGCGTCGAACGGTTCGAATCCGGCATCGGTGAGTGCCTGGAATGCCTCGTCCCTCGACATCCCGGCGACGGAGGGCACGGGTGTCGGCGGTGGCCCCTTCGATACGACGATGGTGACCTGGTCGCCGATGTTGGCCTGGTTTCCCGGCTGCGGGGTCACCGTGATGACCGCGCCTTCCGGCACCTGGTCGCTGTACTGGTCGGCGTTGCCGTCTCGTCGTGGTTCGAGCTGCATGGCCTTGATCGCCTGCTCGGCCTGTTCGACCGTCGCGCCTGCCGGAATGTCGGGTACCACCGGTTTGCCGAGCGAGACGACGATGGTGATCTCGTCGCCGAGCAGCGCGCGCGAACCGGCTTCCGGTTCGGTGCCGATGACGGTTCCGCTCGGCACCGTGTTGTGCCTGGCCTCGGTGACCCGGGGGGTCAGCTCAGCTCCCCTGACGAGTTGTTCGGCCTGACCGGTTTCCATGCCGGCGACCTTCGGCACGTCGACGTACCTTCCGCCGGTGAACCACCAGATGCCGACGCCGATCCCGGCGACGATGAGCAGGCCAACGGCGATCCACAGCGCGGGAAACACCTTTCCTCGCCGCGCGGGCAGCTCCGCTTCGGGCGGCGGAGGCTCTTCCTGCGAGACGGCAGGCTGGTCCCTGGAAACCGCTCCCCTCGGCAGCGCCTGGGTGCCCCTCGGGCCCGCCGTCGAGGTGATCGCCTGGATGGCCGGAACCGTGCGCTCCGCGTCGAAATCGGGCGCGGCGTGCCTTCCGGTGCTTCCCGAGACGGTGACCGCGCTCGCCTGGTCGTCGGGTGTCGACGGCACGGGAACGGCGACCGGCGCCATGCCCAGTTCGGCGCGCACGTTCTCCAGCTCGGCCTTGAACGCGCCCGCGTCGGCGGGGCGGGCCTCGGGGTCGCGCCGGGTGGCTCGCAACACGAGGTCGTCGAGTGCGGGCGGGATACCGGGGCGCAGGACACTCGGGGCCGGCACGTCGTCGTTCACGTGCCGGTACGCCACCGACAGCGCGGTGTCACCGGTGTAGGGAACCTGCCCGGTCAGCATCTCGTAGAGCAGGATGCCCGTCGAATAGACGTCGCCGCGTTCGCTTGCCGAACCGGAGGTGACCTGCTCCGGCGAGAGGTAGGCCACCGTGCCGAGGATGACGCTCGTACTCGTCGTTCCCGCGCTCGCGACCGCCCTGACCAGCCCGAAGTCCCCGACCTTGACAACACCGCCTTCGGCGCTGCCTCTGCGGCCGATGAGCACGTTCTCCGGTTTCACGTCCCTGTGCACCAGGCCCTCGCCGTGCGCGGCGGCGAGAGCGGACAGCACGTTCTCGGCGACGGTGATCGCGAGCGGGACGTCGAGGGCACCCCGCTGGTCGATGAGATCGCGCAGGGTGCCGCCGTCGACGAGCTCCATGACGAGGAAGGCCCTGCGGTCCTCGTGGCCGGCCGAGGTGTCGAAGCCCTGGTCGTGGACGGCGACGACGTGCGGGTGGTGCAGTCGGGCAGCGGAGCGCGCTTCCCTTTCGAACCGGTCGACGAAATTGCGGTCGTCGGCGAACCGGGAGTCCATGATCTTGATGGCGACGGGGCGGTCCAGTCTGGTGTCGACGCCGCGGTACACCGACGACATGCCACCGTGCGCGAGCAGCCGGTCGACACGGTATCGCCGGTCGAGCAGTGCGCCTGCGAGGCTGGGTTCCGAGCGGGTCACAGCGCCCGATCCTACGGTCGGGTGGAGTTGCCCCCGTCCACAGTGCCCTCAGTACGCTTCCTCGCCTGCTCCCCGAGCCCGTGCCCGCTGGGCCGCCGGGAACAACGCCCGCGTAGCCCGAGGAGTGATGTGGCAAGGTAGTAGGCGTGAGTGCGATCCCTATCGCTGACGATGTGCTGGATGCCGAGGTCGCGGTGTTGCAGATCGGCCAGGTCGCCGATGTCATCGGCCAGTCGTCGAACAAAGTCCGCCAGATGCTGAGGGACGGTCAGCTCATTGCCGTCCGCCGGGACGGTGACCTGGTCATCCCCGCCGATTTCCTCGGCGACGGTGGGGCCGTCAAGGGGCTGGCAGGCACCATCACGGTGCTCTCCGACGCGGGATTCAGCCGCACGGAGATGCTGCGCTGGTTGTTCGCGGCCGACGAAACCCTGCCGGGCGTCACCCCGATCAACGCCCTGCGCACGAGTCACGGCACCGAGGTCAAACGGCGCGCTCAGGCGATGGCCTTCTAGGCCTTTCGTTCCTCCCGCGCCTGGTATCCGGCAGGCACAGGAACAGCAGAGCCGCGAGTGCCTCGAATCCCGCGGCGACGGCGAGGCATGCCGGAAGCGACATCGCCGCGAGCGGGCCCGCGACGGCGGTTCCCGCTGCGAACCCGGCGATCTTCAGGCTGGCTCCCGTCGTGAAGATCTGTGCCCGCATGCCATCCGGCGCGTGCTGATGCCGGATGGCGAACAGCGCGGTGAGTTGTGGTCCTTCGCCGATGCCGGCGAGCAGCACGGCACCGACGACGATCACCGGTGAGGTGGTCAGTGCGGTGAGCAGCAGACCGGCGCAGAGCAGCACGGTGCTGCCGAGCAGCATGGTGCCGGGGCGCAGCAGGCCGGGTTTGCGGGCCAGCACCGCGTTGGCCGACACCGCGGCGGCGGCGAGCGCGGCGAGCAACAACGCGCCGGTGTTCGCCGAGCCGAACCGTTGCTCGCCGAGCAGCGGCGCGCACACGATGAACATGCCGACGCCCGCGAAGGACACCATCGACGTGCTGGTGGCTCGCAGCAGCGGGCGGTTGGTGACGATGGCGCGGAACCCGGTCGCCAATTCCGTGCGCAGCACCCCGCGTTTCCCTCGCTGAGCGCCAGGCGGAGGGAGCCGGATCGCGGCCGGAGCCGAGGCGGCCACCGCCACGATGGCCACGATCATGGCGGTTGGCGCGCCTGCCGCGGTCGCCACGAGCCCCGCCAGGGCGGGTCCCGCGGGACTCGCCGCGCCGAAGGTCAGCGCGTCGAGGCCGTTGGCCCTGCCGAACCGCTCCGATGGCACGACGCGAGGCAACTGGGCGGTCCAGCCGCCTGCCACGGCGGGGTTGAGCAGGCCGGTGAGGGCGGCGACGAGCGCGACGACGGCGACGGGAAGGTGACCGACGCTCGTCAGCACGATCGCGAGCCCGGTCGCGTAGCCCGCGAGGGTCAGCGCGAGTACCCGGCCTGGCCTCGCGCTGCGATCGAGCAGAGCGCCGAGTACCGGTCCGCCGAGCGCCGCCGTCGCGGTCAACGCCGTGAGCAGGACGGACGCGGTGGTCACCGACCCCGTCGCGGCCAGTCCCACGAGGAGCAGCGCTGGGCCGGACATCTCGTCGCCCACCCTGGCGGAGGTGGCTCCGGCGAGATAGCCACCCAGACTGTAACGGCTTGACACAAAGGAGACGTTACACTGACGACATGATGGTCGGCGAGGACAGAATTCCCGGTGGTTCGGCGCGTGCCGCGGCCCAGCGCGCCGTCGAACTGATGGATGTGCTGCTGCGGGAACGGCCCACCGTCGAACTGGTCACCGACGTGCTGGTGACGCACGGGGAGAAGGAGCCGCTCGGCCTCACCGCCGCCGACGTCGGCGAATTGCGGGCCGCCGCGCACGCGCTGAGGGCCGTGTTCGCCGCCGAGGGCGTGGCCGAGGCCGCCGCCGTCCTCAACGACCTGCTCGCGGCCAACGCGGCACCACCACGGCTGACCAGCCACGGCGGCGAACACCCTTGGCACCTGCACATCGACGCGGACGACGACGGCCCGTGGGGCAGGTGGCTGGTGACCTCGTCCTGTCTCGCCTTCGCCGTGCTGCTCACCGACCGGCAGCGGCCACCGGGAGGGTTGTGCGCCTCGGAGTCGTGCGGAAGGCCGTTCGTCGATCTCGGTGGCGGGAGTCCTCGCAGGTACTGCTCGACGCGCTGTGCGACGAGGGAACGGGTCGCGGCACACCGCAAGCGCGGCTGAGCAGGGCGGACCGGTGCCCGCCCTGCTCAGGAACTCAGCTCTGCTGGGCGTCGCGCCACGCGATCCACTTGCGCAGCGTGCTCAGGTCGTAGTCGGGTCCGCCTTCCGCGACGGTGAACATGGTGATGCCCGCATTCAGCAGGCCGTCGCCGGAATCCTCGGGGTTGCCGCGCACGCCGACGGAGCGCTCGATCTCGGCGGGGTCCCTTCCGACGTCCGCGCAGTGCTGGTCGAGGATCCGCACCTTGCGGGAGGCGATCTCGACGTCGCCGAACCCGTGCCAGATGTCGGCGTGCTCGGCGACCAGCCTGAGCGTCTTCTTCTCGCCGCCACCGCCGATCAGCACCGGGATCTTGCGGGTGGGGGCAGGGTTGAGCTCGGCGAGCCTCTTCTCGATCCTCGGCAGCGATTCGGCGAGCGCGTCGAGCCTGCCGCCGGCCGTGCCGAACTCGTAGCCGTACTCCGTGTAGTCCTTCTCGAACCAGCCGGACCCGATGCCGAGGATGAGCCTTCCCCCGCTGATGTGGTCGACGGTGCGAGCCATGTCGGCGAGTAGTTCCGGATTGCGGTAGCTGTTGCACGTCACGAGCGCGCCGATCTCGACCCGTGTCGTCGACTCAGCCCACGCGCCCAGCATGGTCCAGCACTCGAAGTGCTTGCCGACGGGATCGCCGTAGAGCGGGTAGAAGTGGTCCCAGTTGAACACGATGTCGACGCCGAGTTCCTCGGCCTCCGACGCGGCGCGCCGGATGGCGGCGTAGTCGGCGTGCTGCGGCTGGAGCTGGAGTCCGATTCGGACGGGCCGGTTGGCTGCTGTCGTCATGTCCACAGCCTAGTGAGGATCGCGGTTCCCGCGACCGTGAAGCGTCTCCTTCTCGGCACGGCGACCCGCCCGCCGAGGACGTTGTAGTCCGCGGCGACGATCTCGTCGAGGATGCCTTCGTACAGGGTCAGCGCCGTCCGTACGCACGAGCGGGATTCCTTGCGCAGCAGCGGAATACCCGGTTTCGCCCTCCGATACACCGCCCTGTTGCGCGCGACGAGAGCCGCGAGCGCCCTCGTGATCCCGCGGTCGGTGCCTCCCGTGTGCCACGCCCATTCGAGCCGTTGCCTTTCGACGCCGTACGCGGCGAGTTCTTCCGTCGGAAGGTAGAGCCTGCCCCGCTCAAGATCCTCACCGACGTCGCGCAGGAAGTTGGTGAGCTGGAACGCTTCCCCGAGCGCGGCCGCGTAGGGGGCGGCTTCGTGGTGCGGGACGACCGTGCCAAGGACGGGAAGCATTTGCAGGCCGATCACCTCGGCCGAGCCGTGCGTGTACTCGGCGAGTTCGGTGAACGTCGCGTACTCGCGTACCGAAAGGTCCAGCTTCATCGAATGCAGGAAGGCGTCGAAGAGTTCTCTTTCGAGGCCGTAGCGCCCGACCGTGTCGGCGAAGGCAAGCAGTACCGGATCGGTAAGGGGCTTTCCGCGAGCGTAAACCCGGTCGAGCGCACGGGAACAGGCATCGAGCATCGCGGCGGGGTCGCTGCCGTCGCGCGGATTGTCGACGAGTTCGTCGACGGAGCGGGCGAAGCCGTACAGCGCGTGTGCCGCCGGTCTCGCGCGCGCGGGAAGGAGCCTGGTCGCGAGAAAGAACGTCCGCCCGTGCCGCGCGTTGATGCGCCTGCACGTCGCGTATGCCGTCGCCAGCTCCATCAGCCGGTGATCCTCGTCGCCGCGAGCCTTCCCGAGATCAACACGGGCGGGATGCCGACGCCGGGGGTGGTCCCGCAACCGGCGAGTACCACGTTCTCGGCTCCCCGCACGAGATTCGCGGGGCGGAACGGTCCGGTTTGGCCGAAGGTGTGGGCCAGTGAGAATGGGGTCCCCGCGCCGAGACCCTTTCGTGCCCAGTCGGCCGGCGTCACGGTGTCGGTGACCTCGACATCGCCCGCGAAACCCGGCAATCCGCGTTTTTCCAGATTTCGCAACAATTCGTCGCGATAGGCGGGGCCGACGCTCGGCCAGTCGATCCCGGCCGCCCGCGTGTTGGGCGCGGGGGCGAGCACCGAAATCAGTTCGCGGCCGGAGAAGGAAAGCCCTGGCTCCGACCGGGTGGGGTTGGTCACCAGCAGCGAGGGATCGCTCATCAGCTTGCCCTGCCTGATGATCTCGTCGAACGTGCCGGACCACGCCCTGCCGAAGAAGATCGTGTGGTGGTCGAGTTCGCTCCACCCCCTCGCGCTGTTGCCGTGCAGTACGAAAGCCGACGGCGCGAAGCGCAACGGCAGCGCGCGGCGCGGCCGGATACCCAGTAGCCGGTAGGCGCCGGTGAGTTCCGTCGCGAGCACGACGGCGTCGCATTCGCTTCGCTGCCCCTCAGCGGTACGGACCGCGCGGACCCGGTGACCGACGCGCTCAAGCCAGGCCACCCGCGACGAGTACCGCACCTGGCCACCGGCCAGCTCGACGGCTTTCGCCATGGCTTCGGCGACCCGGGACATGCCGCCCACCGGGTAGTACACGCCGCCGACGGTGTCCATATAGGAAATGACGCCGTAGGCGCCGAGTGCTCGCGCCGGATCGAGTCCCGCGTAGAGCGATTGGAACGAGAACAGCCTCCGCACCCGCTCGTCCCGCAGGAAGCTTCCGATTTTCGGTCCGAGTCTGCCGAAACCGCCCAGCGCGGCCAATTTCACCAGCTCCGGCCTGAGTAGATCGAACGGCGAGTCGAAGTTCGAACCGATGAACCGGTCGCGCTGCACCGCGTACAACTCGGTGAGCCAGCGGCGGAGCCGGCGGTAGCCCTCGGCCTCCGCGGGGCCCGCGACGCGGCGGATCTCCTCCTCCATGGCATCGGCCTCGGTGTAGAGCCGGATGCTGCTGCCGTCGGCGAAGTGCGCGCGGTAGGCGGGATCGAGTTTGCGCAGGGTCAGCAGGTCGGCCATCCGCACGCCGACGGCCGCGAACGCCTCCTCAGCGTACTCCGGCATCGTCAGCACGCTTGCTCCACTGTCGATCACGTCGCCGTGTCGTCCGCTCGCGGCGAAACCACCCGCCCTTCCGCCCGGTCTCGGTTCCTGCTCGAACACCGTGACCTGCCTTCCGGCGCCGAGCAGGTGCAGCGCGGCCGAGAGACCGGCGAGCCCGCCACCGACGACGGCGACGTTCTCGCCACCGCGCACGGTGCGCATCAGTAGGCTCGCTTCGTCGCCTTGGCGGCGAGTGCCGTGAGTTGTGTCGCCGCGGGTTCGTCGAGCGAGGCCAGCCGCAGAGACGCGAGCGCCGACTCGGTGAGCTCGTCGATCCTGCGCTCCACCTCCTCGACGGCTCCGAGGTCGTCCAGCGCGGCCCGCACCCGCTCCACATCGGACGTACCGAGATCGGCGTTGCCGATCGCGGAGGCGATCGTGTCGTGCTCGGTCACCTTGCCCCGCTCGTTCGCGTGGTGAAGGCCGAGCGCGACGAGCAGCGTCCGCTTGCCCTCCCGCAGATCGTCGCCGGCGGGTTTCCCGGTGACGGAAGGGTCGCCGAATACTCCGAGCAGGTCGTCCCTGAGCTGGAACGCGACGCCGAGATCACCACCGAAGGCGAGCAGTCGCTCGACGAGCCCGGTATCGGCCCCGGCAAGCGCGGCGCCGAGATGCAGCGGCCGCTGCACGGTGTAGGCCGCCGTCTTGAGCCTTGCCACCCGCATCGCCGCTTCGACGGTGGCGTCGCCCGTTGCCTGCGTGCGCACGTCGAGATACTGACCGGCCAGCACCTCGGTCCGCATCGCCCGCCAGGCGGGCCTCGCCGCCCGCAGTGTCGAGGAGGGAAGGGGCGCGTCGGCGAACATGTCGTCGGCCCAGGCGAGCGCGAGGTCGCCGATGAGCACCGCCGCGGCGAGCCCGAAGGATTCCGGTGACCCGAGCCACCCCTCGTCGGCATGGCGCCTCGTGAAGGCGACGTGCACGGTCGGTGAACCGCGCCGGGAGTCGGACGAGTCGAGGACGTCGTCGTGAATCAGCGCACACGCCTGTATCAGCTCAAGACTGGCCGCGACCTGAATGACCCCCGGCGCGTCATCGCCGGCGGGGTCGCCACCGGCGCCCCGCCACGCCCACCATGCGAACGTGGGACGCAGCCGTTTTCCCCCGCCGAGCACGAACTCGCGCAGTGCCGAGGTCGCGGGGGCGAACGTGGGTTCTCTGCTGCCGATGGATTCGCCTGCCCCGCTCAGGAACTCGGCCAGCGCACGCTCCACATGGGCGGGCAGGTCCGCGTCGTAATCGGGGACTGTGGCGGGGACGGGGTCGTTCATGCCCCCATCGTCCCAGGCCGACGCGGCGGGTAACACGGACGTAGCACGTAACATACGCCTATGACGTCGGTGATCGAGCGGATGCGTGGCGAGCGCCCCGTGTTCTCCATTGAGTTCTTCCCTCCACGCGACGAAACCGACGAGGCCGTCATGTGGCGCGCGATCAGGGACCTCGAACAACTCGACCCCGCCTACGTCTCCATTACCTATGGCGCAGGGGGGACGAGCAGGGACGGCACGATTCGGAGCATCGCGAGGGTCGCCACCGAAACGACGCTGGTACCGATGGCGCATCTCACCGCCGTCGACCACTCCGTCGCCGAACTACGCAACGTCATCGGCTGGTACGCCGCCGTCGGCGTGCGGAACATACTGGCGCTGCGCGGCGACCCCCCAGGCGATCCCTACGGCGAGTGGGCGCGGCACCCGGAAGGACTGGGCTACGCGGAGGAACTCGTCGCGCTCATCCGCTCACTCGGCGACTTCTGCGTCGGTGTCTCCGCGTTTCCCTACGGCCACCCGCGTTCGCCTGATCTGGCTACCGACACCAAGCACCTCGTTCGGAAGTTCAACGCCGGAGCCGACTTCGGCATCGCCCAGCTCTTCTTCGAGGCCGACGACTTCCTCCGGCTGCGCGACCGCGTCGCCGCGACGGGCTGCGACGCGCTGGTCCTGCCCGGGATCATGCCGCTGACCACGCCGCGCACGCTCGCCAAGACCATCGAGCTTTCCGGGGCGAAAGCGCCGTCGGCTCTGCTTGACCGGCTGGAGCCGCTCAAGGACGACCCGAAAGCGTTTCGGGCGGAGGGGCTCGACGTGGTTACCGAGCTCGGACAGCGGCTGCTCGACGAGGGCGTGCCCTCGCTGCACTTCTACACCTTCAATCGCTCGAAAGCCACGCGCGACCTCGTCGGGAGATTGGGACTGGTCCCGGCACGGGCCTGACCGGGTAGCGTGCGCTCATGCGTGTCCACGAGATCAGCGATCGGTACGTCGACGATTTCGCCGCCGCTCACCCGTGCGTGGCGACGACGGTAGGAATTTCCGACTACGACAGTCAGCTCACCGACTACTCGCCGGAAGGGCACGCGGCGCGTGCGTCGATCGCGAAGCGAGCCTTGCGTGATCTCGCCGAAGCCGAGCCGGCCGACGAGGGCGAGCGCGTGGCCAAAGCCGTCTTCACGGAGCGGATCGGGCTGGAGGTCGAGCTGCACGAGGCAGGTCTCGACGTCGCCTCGCTCAACGTCATCGAGAGCCCCGTCCAAGAGGTGCGCTCGGTGTTCGACCTCATGCCCCAGGACACGGAGCAACACTGGGACAACATCGCGGCCAGGATGGCCGCCGTGCCATCGGCTCTCGACGGCGTGAGGGCATCCCTGCTCGCCGCGGCCGACGCGGGCCGCCCCGCCGCGCTGCGCCAGGTCGGCAAGGTCGCGGAACAGGCTGAGGTGTGGGCGGGCCTGACCGGGGAGACCGGGTTCTTCGATTCGGCCGTCCAGCAGGCGAACGGCGTTCCGGAAAGCCTGAGGGAGCGGTTGCGGCAGGCGGCGGCCACAGCCCAGGAGGCATACGCCGAGCTGGCCGGATTCCTGCGAGCCGAACTGGCTCCGAGGGCCGCGACGAAGGACGCCGTCGGTGAGGACGTCTACCGGTTGTGGTCGCGGTACTTCGTCGGCTCCGAGCTGGACCTGCGGGAAGCCTACGAATGGGGCTGGGCCGAGTTCGCCCGCGTCGAGCGGGAAGCACTGGAGGTCGCCGCGCGCATCAAACCGGGTGCGACGCTGGCCGAAGCCGCGGCCGCGCTCGACGCGGACGAGCGCTACCACGTACGCGGCCATGCCGCCTTCGAGCGGTGGATGCGCGAGCTCTCCGACGAGGCGCTGGATTCGTTGCGTGGCAAGCATTTCGACATCCCCGAAGCGCTGATGGGACTCGACTGCCGCATCGCGCCGCCAGGCGGTGGGGTCGGCGCGTACTACACCTCGCCGAACGAGGACTTCTCAAGGCCGGGAACCATGTGGTGGTCGGTTCCTCCTGACAAGGACTTCTTCTCGACCTGGCGCGAGGTCAGCACCGTCTACCACGAGGGCGTTCCCGGCCACCATCTCCAGCTCGGAACGGCCGTCCACCAGTCGGCGACCCTGAACAAGTTCCAGCGGCTGCTCGGTTTCACGTCGGGCCACGGCGAAGGCTGGGCGCTGTACGCCGAGCGGCTGATGCGGGATCTCGGCTACCTCTCCGACGACGGCAACCTGCTCGGCATGCTCGACGCGCATTTGTTCAGGGCGGCTCGCGTCGTCATCGACATCGGGATGCACCTCGAACTGGAGATCCCGGCGGGCACCGGGTTCCACGAGGGTGAGCGCTGGACTCCGGAACTCGGGCTGGAGTTCATGCTCACCAGGACCATCACCGACGCCGATCACGTGCGGGACGAGATCGACCGCTACCTCGGCTGGCCGGGGCAAGCCCCCGCCTACAAGCTGGGGGAGCGTTTGTGGCTGCGGGCGAGGGAGGATGCCCAGCTGCGGCAGGGAAGTTCCTTCGACCTCAAGGACTTCCATACGAAGGCGTTGCGGATGGGCAACATGGGGCTCGACACCCTGAGCGATCAGCTCGCGAAGCTCGCCTGAGCCTCGCGGGGCCGGCCGCGCGTCGATGTTCCCGCGCGGCCGGTTATGCTCGCCGTCGTGAAGCGAGTTCTTTTCGTCACCCCGCCGCCCCGCCGCTGAGCGGGGTGTGAACGACTGACCACTGTGCGGCATCGGCCGTACGGTGCTGTCTTTCTTCCGTTTTACCGTCGCGCCCCGCGCCGTCGTCGTCCTTTCCACTTCGACGTTGGAGCGTGCTTCTCGCATGTCCGTACTTTCCTCCGCGCGGGTTCGCGCGGGTTCGATCAGCCTCGTCGTCGCGGGGGTGCTGTGGGGAACCGGCGGGCTCGCCGGTTCCATACTTGCCTCGGAGGCCGGGCTCCATTCGCTCGCGGTCGCAGCCTACCGGCTGCTGCTCGGGGGCGCGGTCGCCGTGCTGTTCCTCGGTCTCACGGGGCGGCTCGGCGGGATCGGCGTGGCAGCGCCGACAAAGCCCGTGGTGCGCAGGGTGCTCGCCGCCGGAGTGCTGCTCGCCGTGTTCCAGGCGTTCTATTTCGCCTCGGTCACCTTGACCTCGGTGAGCATCGCGACCATGACCACGATCGGCAGCGCGCCGGTCTTCGTGGCCATCGGCGGGGCGCTCGTCGACCGCAGGTGGCCGAACCCCGCGACCCTGCTCGCCATCGCTGGTGCCATCGCGGGGCTCGTGCTGCTCACCTGGTCGCCGCAGGAGACGGGAGAAAGCTGGACCCTGCTCGCCGGTGTGCTGGCCGCGCTTGTCTCCGGTTGCGGGTTCGCCACGCTGACCCTGGTCACCCGCAAGGAGGTCGCCGGCCTCGATCCCTTGCGCACCACGGCTTTCGGGTGTGTCGTCGGCGGGATCCTGCTGCTTCCCGCCGCCGCCTGGTTCGGCATGGCACTGCCGTTGCGGGTGGAGGTCGTCGCGGTGGCCGCCTACCTCGCGGTGGTGCCGACAGCGCTGGCGTATGCCGCCTACTTCCGCGGTCTTCGCGATTCGCCCGCGGTGCTCGCTGCGCTGTCGGCACTGCTCGAACCGTTGACGGCGGCTCTGCTCGCCGCCGTTGTGCTGGGTGACCGGCTCGGTGTTCTCGGTTGGTGCGGAGCCGCGTTGCTCGCGGCGTCCATCGCGGCCGGTTACCGGCGGCCCCGGCGGTGATCCGCCTGCCGGCGCCGGATTCCGGCGCCGGCGGGTTCGTCGATCTCCAGCCGGAGCCCCTTGCTCGCCTTCGCCCTGTCGGTGAGCGTCGCGGTGTGCCAGCCGAACGGGAGACGACCGGCGTCGATGCGGTCGCGGGTACCCGTCGCGTTGCGGGCGTGCCTTCTGAACGACCAGCTCAACAGGACTCTTCCGCGTTTGTGTTGCCCCGCGAGAGCTTCGGTGACCGAGCAGTCGATCCACAGCAGGTGCCGCTCGCGAAGGGACAGCGCGCCGAGCAGGACGAAAGCGCACCGTGCCACGGCCCCGGTCGCCGGATCGTGCGCCACGACGGGTCCCTTCGCGCGGATCGCGTGGAACAGCAGCCGGAGTATCTGCAACAGATGCACGAGCGGCCGGTACCAGCCGTAGGCGATGCCGGGTCCGAAGAATGCCCTGAGTCTCGTTCTGAGCTGGTCGGTGTCGAGTACGACCACGGTAGGGGGCGCGTCGAGGCCGCGCAGCAGTGTGCTCTTGCCTGCGCCGGGTAATCCGGCGACTACGACGAGCGCTCGCCGGTCGAGTCGAAGGCAGAGTTGATCCGAGATGGGGCAGTTCACGCAAGCGCCAACGTGCCGGTGCCACGGCGCGTTCCGGGGATTCGGGTGAGAACAGGGATTTCACAGCGTTCCGGTCGAAGCCGCAGGTTGGCGAGGACCGCGAATTGAGATCTCGATCCCAGATGATGTCGTCATCCCACGAGAGAAGGCGGATAGGACCTAGTGGCTCGTTGCCGGGCTGGTCTCGTTGGTCGCGTTAGTCCTGTTAGTCCCGTTGGTCGAGCGGGAGCGAGCGGCCGAGAATGGCGAACGGACGCGGGTCGCCCGCGAAGCAGTAGTCCCGCAGTACGTCGACGAAACCCAGTCGCCGGTACAGCTTCCAGGCCCTGCTGGTGCCTTCCGGAGTCGACAGCAGCACGTTTTCCTGCGACACGTCCTCGACCAGCCCGCGCAGCAGATCTTCTCCAGTGCCTTTGCCCTGCCGGTCGGGCCGGACGTGGATCTCGGTCAGCTCGAAGTAGTCGCTCAGCCAGCGTTGCGCGGCCTGCTCGCCGTCCTCGCCGGTCAGGCCGCGGCGCACCTGCTCGTGCCACCACTGTCCCTGGCTTCCCCGGTAGCCGTAGGCGAGGCCGACGAGCGCGCCGTCGGCGTCCAGCGCGCCGACACAGCGCCAGCCCTCGCGCAGCGCGTGGGTGAGCCACATCGGCATGCGCTGGTCCGCTGTTTCCGGCGGGTAGTTCATGGCGGCCACGTACAGGTTGAGCGCTTCGCGCAGCCTGGCGCGGAATTCGTCGCGGGAGAGCTCGACGAGTCGCTGGTATCCGGAGGACATCGCGGTCATCGTGGCACGTCCTGTCCTGCCGGTGACGCGACGTCCGCCGCGAGCCCGCCGGTGAGGGTGACCAGATCCTCGAAAGTGGTGGGAAAGACCGATTTCGCGTGCCCCGCGGCGGCCCAGACCACGTCGTAGTCGCGAAGCGCGGTGTCGACGAGAGTTCTGATCGGGCCGAGATGACCCACCGGGGCGACGCCGCCGATCACCTGGCCGGTGTGCCGCTTGACGAAATCGGGGTCCGCCTTGCCGACGGAGGTGGCGCCGAGCAGCGCGGCGAGCGTGTCCGTGTCGGCCCGGTGCGCCCCCGAGGTCAGCGCGAGCACGGGCGCGTCCTCTGTGCCGTGGGTGCCGTCGGTGCGCGGGAAGGAGGCGCGGAAGATGAGGCTGTTGGCGATGGCGCCGACCTCGATACCGAGGGCTTCCGCGGCCTGAACGGCTGTACGTACTTCCGAAGGCAGGATGCGGATGCCTTCGGCCGCCGCGACATGGCCTGCCTCGACGAGCGCGGCGGAGACCTTGGCGACGGCGGGGTGATCGAGGGTGTTCATACCGGTATGAGATCACGGTATGGCCTGCCGATGCGACGCAGATCGCTCCAATAGCCCCAGCACCCAGGCTTGAGCCCGTCGCGGTCGCAAGCTACTCTGGAGATGTTCGAACATACGTTCGACAACCGGTGGAGTGTTCTCCGGTCCGGGGTTCCCGGCGTGTGGATGGGGGAAGCATCTGCGCGCCGGGGCCGCCGGAAGTGCTCCGGATCGGCTCGAAGAGGGAGGTGGGCCATGTCGCTCGTGTTCGCGGCGCGCAACGGTCCGACGGCACCGCGCGGTTTCGGAGGGGCCGGAGATCACGGCGATCCGGTCGCGAGGCCGGGACAAGGGCAGGCAGCCGGAAGGGTGGCCCCTGGCAGGGCGGGTGAGGTGAGAAACCCGGCGAGCCATGCCGCTCCGGCCGGTCAGTCCGCGTTGCCGATCGAGGTGAGGCCACCGGCTCCGCCCGCGGCGGTGTCGTTGCTGAACCAGGCCAGGCACGGTGTTGCCGAGGCGGGCAGGGAATCCGATGCCGCCCACCGGTTCATCTCCGCCTACCTTTCGGCGTTGCGTGCCGCCGCCGCCATCCTCGCCGCGAGGGGCAGGCCGCACCGGGGAAGGGCAAGGCCGGAGAGCGTATGGACGCTGCTCGCTTCGGCGGCACCGGAGCTGGCGCAGTGGGCCGCGTTCTTCGCCGCGAATTCGGCAAGGAGGGCAGCGGCGCAGGCGGGTAACTCCCGGCACATCACCGCTGATTCGGCCGACGAGTTGTTGCGCAACGCGCGTGAGTTCGTCGCGCTGGCACAGCGTGCCGTCCACCCACGACCGGCAGGGGCAGGCAATCAGTGCGTCAATCCGCCACGGATGCCCCGGCAACGGAGGAGATGATGGCGGGGCAGGCGCTGATCGACCACGGGAGGTTCCTTGAGGCGCTCGGCTACGAATGTGAACTGCTTATCGAGAGTTCTCACGCGACACCACCGGATCTACCCGTTCCACTGAGTCCGGGGTGGACGGTCGGCGAGGTACTCCGGCATGTCGGCAGCATGTACCGGCAGACGCTGGGCTGGTTGGTCGACGGTGCCCTGCCGCGGGAGTGGCAACGCGATCCGGCGCCGGGACAGACCGTCGAGAGCTATGTGCGCGAGGGTTTCGTCGATCTGCAAGAGGTGCTTGCCTGGCACGATCCTGGCGAGCGGGCGGCCACCTGGTGGCCTGCCGATCCCACCTATGGTTTCTGGGCTCGGCGCATGGCACACGAGACCACCATCCACCGGTACGACGTCGAGGACGCCGCGCGGATGCCACACGCCGAGATCGCCGACGACTTCGCCATCGACGGCATCGACGAGGCGCTGGCTTTGTGGTTCAGCCACCGGCTCCCGATGCTCGGATTGAGCGGTACCCGCGGAAGTTCGGTCGCGGTGCGGTCCGGAGGGCACACCTGGATAGCGAGGGCGGGGCCGGAAGAGACCGTCGCGTGGCATTGTTCGGACCGAGAGGTCGAGCACGCCGACGCGGTGGTGTCGGGGAGCCCGGTCATCGTTTATTTGTGGTTGTGGGGCAGGAGATGGCTCACCGAAATCCACTCTGACGGCGACGCCGACGCGGTGGGACAGTTGTGGGCGTTGCTGAGGTTGGCGACAAAATGATCACCGGGGCTTGTGGGGAAGCAACGTCCCGTCGATCGGATTCGCACCTCGGTCGTGCTGCTCGTGCCCATGGTGACCGTGGTGACCGTGGTGGCCGGAACGGAATGATCCGGCCACCACCCGGGTCGCCGTCGTCGGGGCGTGCTGCCGGAGCCGACCGGCCGGCTGGCCACATCAGACGGTGACGAACCAATGTGGACTCCGGGGCAGGCACTATCCGTGGTTCGGTCCGACCCCGACAGCCAGCAAGGTTCCCTTCGTCGCCACCAGCACATGGGCGGAGGAAAGAGCGCGCAGCGCCGTGATCCTGCGCGACACCGTGACACGTTCGGTGACCCGGCCGTCGAAATCGAGGTGAAACAGGATTCCCGTCATGGAGGCGACGACAAACCCGGTCTCGACGGCGACGACCTGATCGAGAAGGGGTTGCCCGACATCGACTCGGTACGGCAGGCAATCGCCGGTGAGGCGGGCGACCGTGAAGCCCGCCCGGCGTTCGCGCAGCCAAAGCAGGCCGCCGACGTGAACCGGTGCCGATACAGCGAGATCATGGTCGGTGACAAGGAATTCTCGCACCGTACCTCGCGAGGGCCGGATGTCTGCCACCGTACGAGAACCGCATCGCGTCAAGAACCGGTCGCTTCCGGCGCTGGTGAACGTCGCCTTGTTGTCGGTGTCGATGAGCGGGTGCGGCAATGACCACGCCACCAGTTCCGTGCCGTCCCGCCGGTCGAGCAACCTCACCGCCGAACCGCCGGGTTCGCCGAAGAGGAAACCGCCGTCCGTGGCGATCGGTCGCACGGTGGGCTGCCGGTCGTTCGTCTGCCACCGAAGCTCTCCCGTCGCGCGGTCCACCACGCGCGGGGACGTGTAGCCACGCCAGCCGCCCACGAGGACGGCGTCGCCGGACACCACGAGATGCCCGGTGGTCGAATCGAGTTCCGTACTCCACACGCGGTGTCCGGTTTCCAGGTCGAAGCACAGCAACCGGCTGGTGTTCTGAGGAAGCGCGTAGCAGTGCTCGCCGGCGACGGCGAGTGCCCTTGGCCAGGTGCCGACGGGCACGTCCCAGCGATGCGAGCCGGTAGCGGAATCAAGACACACCAGCCTGGTACGCCGCTCGTGGAGCACCACGTATCCGCCGGTGGTGACCGCGATACCGGTGTCGGTACCAGCTTGGTGCAACTGCCGCTCCCAGCGGATCTCGAACACCCCCGTAGTCCATCAAGCAGGGCGGGGGAGACGCAACCGCGTTGCGCGCTCGGGTCGCGGGCCGAGACCTGCCGCGCGGCTCGGTGAAGCGCGGCGGGTCCCTGGGAACCTTGTCCACAGTGGATCGACGTTCGCCGGACCGGTGCCGACGAGACGGCACCCAACGATGGTGGAACCGCCGCCCGGCGGAAGCGGTAGCCGACTGGAGCGTTGCCGACCAACGTCGTTGACGGACCGAAACCGCTGCTCGGCCGGAAGCGACGGCCGGAACCGTCGTCGGCACAAGGCGTTGCCCGGCCGGAAGTGCCGCCGGACCGAAACCGCTGCCCCGGCCCGAACCGTTGTGATCAGAAGCGTTGCCTGACACGAAGCCCGCCTGACCAGAAGCGCCGCTGACAAGAAGCGCGATCGGAAGCGCCGCTGACAAGAAGCGCGATCGGAAGCGCCGCTGACTGGAATCGCCGACCGGCAGGAGGGGCCCCGCCTCCCAGCCAGGGCCTTGTCCCGGCAGAGCCCTGCCTCACCGGTCCTGCTCTGGCAACCGTTATTCGACAGTCCCGCCCGGTAGCACTGTCCGAATTGCCCACGGAGGCCGCCAATGCTCCCTCCCCGTGTTGGGGTGATTACGCATAGCTTACGATCTGTGACACTGGGCATTCGCTCGATCGCTCACCGCCGTCGAGCGCGCCGACCACGGGGTGAGGACAGAGGGTGCGACGGCTTCTTGGCGCGGTCATCATCGCGAACATCCTTGCTGGCGCGCTGGTGCTGCGGATCCCCAACGCCCCCGCCGAACTCGCCGCCGCCGCACCTCCACGGCAGTGTGACTGGAACACCGAGTACGAACGCACCATCAAGGAACTCGGCGAGGATCCCCGCGACGTCGTCCGCGTCGCCGGGATCGCCCGGAAAGGGCAGGCGTACCTCGACGCGCACATGATCGGGATCAATCCGACGACCCCGTGCGACATGGTGTCGAGCGTGATCCGCCACGAGTGGGCACACGTGCAGCAGGGCCGCCTGGCCGGAGGGCTCGACGCCGCGTGGAGAAAGTACGGCGACCGGCTTGAGATCGTGGCCGACTGCACGTCCTGGTTGCTCGGGTCGAAACACACCCCCTACCGGCAACAGCGCATCGACGATCATTTCCCCGGTTGTACCGCGGCCGATCTCGCCGACGCGAGAGAACTGCTCGGCTTCCGGTCGCCCGCCGACGTGTCCGTGCGGTAGCGGACCGGTCTCCCGCGTCCGCCGCCGCGCACGGCGGATGTTTCGACGTTGTTGCCTACCATGGCGATCGCTTGACCAGGGCGAAACACCGGTGCCGCCGACCGGCAACAAGACCGAGGGAGCGTGAGGTCATGGACCCGCGCGCAGCCCGATCCACCGGCTACTCCGTCCTGCCCGACGGCAGCCCGGATGTGTTGGGCGGAGGCCGCACGTCCAACACCTGGCGGCTTCGCGTCAGGATGGCCGACCGGCCGGGGACACTCGCCATGCTCGCGATCCGTCTCGCCGACCTGGGATGCAACATCCTGAGCCTTTCCGTACTGCCCGTGCGGGGCGGTGTTCTCGACGAGATCGTCGTCAGGTCGGCGGGAGAGTGCACCCGCTCTCAGGTGATGGCCGCGGTCCAGCGGCAGGACTGTGAGTGCGTCGGCATCACCGGCGCCGACGTGAGGGAACTTGTCGACACATCGGCCGCGGCGCTGTCGTCGGCGAACCAGGCCATCACGAATCCGGCGGCGTCCGCCGATGCGCTCAAGGAGATTCTGGCGGCTGACATCGTCACGGTCGTACCGGCCGACGAGGCCAACCCGGGGCGGACCGAGAGCGGGCACCGCGCGGTCTTCGGCTTCGGCGACACCGGCTCTCTCGTGGCCCGCAGGTTGTGGGCTCCGTTCGTGCGACAGGAACTCGCGCGTGCGGAGGCGCTGCTCGGCCTGCTTCGTTCGGCCGAGCGAAACGTCGCCGGTTCGGTTGTTCTCACCTGCGAGGACGGGGCCGCCGTCGTGCTCAGGGCCGGCACACCCGCGGATGCGGACGCCGCCATCGCCCTGCATCACCGGTGTTCAGCGGCCACGTTGTTCCAGCGCTACCACTCGGGGCCGAGGATGATGCCTCGTCACGAACTGCGTCGCCTTCTCGTGCCACCGCGCGGAATCAGCGTGGTCGCCGCGGGCGGCAGGCAGATCGTCGGGCTGGGCCAAGTGATCTTCGAACCCGGTTCGGACAGCGCGGAGATTGCCCTGCTCGTCGAAGATTCCTGGCAGCGCAACGGTCTCGGTTCGGGACTGCTCCGGCGGCTCGCCGTTCTCGCCTCGGCGAGTGGGTGTGGCGAACTCGTCGCCACGTGCCTGCCGGGAAGCGAGGGCATCCGGCGGGCCGCGCTGCGTGCCGGACTGAGCCCCGCTCGCGCGGTCGACGCGAACGGCCTGCTGCGCATGACCTTGTGACCGGCGGGGTCAGCAGGTCACCGACACCTCGGCACTGGGGTGAAACGATACGTGCACGTGGTCGTAGTGGTTCTCGGTCACGCTGCCCCGGTCTTCCATCATCGACCAGCCGTTGCCGTCGTTGTACTGCTGGCTCCAGATCACATAGCTCACCCCGAATTCGGCCTGATGTGCCAGCACGTAATCGGCCAGTGCGTTTCCGGTTTCCGTATCAACCATGAAATCCAGCGCCAATCCCGCAGGGTGTTCACCGGACACCGCTCGGTCACCAATACCGTGAACGGTATCGACCGAGAATTGTGTCAGGATGTGATTGCCCACTTGCGCTACGTGCGGCTGTGTTCCGGCGAGATCCGTTGAACAGGAAGCGGGTGGCGGGGCAGGCGGGGGTTCAGGCGGCGGTTCCGTCGTGGTGGGTTCCGGTTCGGGCTCCGTCGTGGTCGTCGGTGGCGGAGTCGTTGTCGTGGTTGTGCTGGTCGGCGGTGGTTTCGTGGTTGTCGTCGTCGAGGTCGGCCGTTCCGTCGTCGAGGTTGGCAGTGAGATCGCCAGCGCGGCGCCCTCGGTGTTCTTCCACAGGCCGCTCGTGGCCCAGACGCTGGCGACAAGAAGGCTTGCGGCAACAAGACCAAGTGCCGCGGGTAATCTCCAGCGCGGTTTTTTCGCGCGATGTCGGCCAGCCATTTCGGTTCCTCGAAAATCAACGACGTCAGAAGCCCGGTCAGATTACGAACCGGCAACGGCGATGTCACGAACGAGTGGGCATGGACACAGATCGCGAAAAACAGGTAATACGCGGCAGCGAGATGCCGATTGTTTTCGGTCGCCGACGCGAGAGTGATCGCGGGTCGGTGAGCGGACCTTCGGCTGACCTGTCCACATGTGCGGCAGGTATTCGGCCGGTGACATCTCTACGTGGCAAGATGGCCCGCGCCGCTTTCCGCTCACACTACGGCAAACGGAGTAGTGGACTGCGGCATTGGGCCTATATATGAATTCTGGCCCGCTCGTGGCGAGCGCGCGAGTACCCGGCGCGCCGCGAGAGCAGCGCGTCAGCCGAAACAGCCGTGCGAGCGTGACCCCTCGGCGTTTTCGTGGACAAGAGGTCGGCGTGATGACTCAGCGAGACCAGAACCAGTCGTGCCCACGGGCTTCACGAAGCGCCTCCCTGCGGCGAGACGGTTCCAGCCGGTCCAGGTACAGCTTGCCGTCGAGGTGATCCGTTTCGTGCTGAAGACATTGCGCCATGACCTCCTTGCCCTCGACGGTCACCGGTTCATTGCGCAGATCGACCCCTTTGACCACCGCGTACTTCGCGCGGATGGTCGGAAACCACAACTCGGGCACCGAAAGACAGCCTTCGTTGATCTCGTGCGTCTCTTCCGACAGTTCCACGATCTCCGGATTCAGCACGTAGCCGAGGTCGCCGCCGACGTTGTAGCTGAACGCACGCAGGCCGACACCGATCTGTGGCGCGGCGAGTCCCGCCCTGCCCGGCGGTTCGACGGTGTCCAGCAGGTCGGTGACCAACGCCTTGAGCGAAGCGTCGAATCGTGTTACCGGATCGGCCACCGATTTCAGCACCGGGTCGCCGAAATACCGCAGGTCTCGCACAGCCATCGTCGTCGGGTCCTCTCACTCTCGCTGCCGTAGCTTAGGGTGACCGTGATCAAGCCCTCAGCCGCAGCCCCTTCGGAGTGGCCCGGAAGCCCGCTTCCCGCAGCACATCCGCCAGTTCGGAAGTCAGCGCCTGTTCCCCGTCGGCGCGCTGAACCTGTAGCTGGCCCAGCCAGCCTTCCCGAACCGACGTCGAGAGCGCCTGTGCCGCGGCGGCCAGCACGGCACGGTCGTCGCTGAACGACAGCAGTGAACGACCCCCTCGCTCGACGTAAAGCACCGGTACCCCGTCGACGAGGACGGTCAGCGCACCCGCCTTGCGCGCGGGCCGGTGCTTGGTGTTCCCGACGGGCGCCGGCCAATTCAGCGCCGCACCGTAGGGCTGGGCGGGGTCGCTCGCAGCGAGCACCACGGCACCCTGTCGTTTGCGCGGGCCCCCGGTGTCAGAGACCGCGCGCAGCCGGTCGACGGCGCCCTTCGCCGCGAACTGCGCGGCGCCGAGCCCTTCCACGACATATCCGCGAATGACCTGCCCCGAATCCTCCATGCCGCGAAGAACCTTGTAGATCCCGGAAAAACCGCCGCTGACGCGTTCGGTGTCCAGCGCGCCTCTGGTGAGAACTCCGTGCCGTTCGAGGAAGGACTCGGTGCGGGCGTGGGTCCGCCGGGTGGGTTCGGTCGCCCTGTCCGGAGTGAGGCCCCATCGTCCCGCCACCGTGGGCGGTCCGGTTCGGGAGGGCATCGAGGGCCGCCCCGCGCGCAGCCTCGCGTATCGCCCCCGAGGCGCCGAGCGGCGTGGCTTGTGCGTGGCGCCTTTGCCCGACACCTGAGCCCGCAGCGGGCCGAGCGTGTCGCCCGTGACCAGACCCGCCCACACCAGGTCCCACAACGCGGCGACCACGTCCGCGTCGTCGGGTGCCTTCTCCGCGATCGGCGTCACTCTGTCGACGAGTTGCCTGAAGAACAAAGCACCACCCTCCAATGTGGAGAGAATGGTGTCGTGCAGCGGACCTTGTGAAGCCGGGTACTCGACATCGGGGAGCAACAGGTCGGCCACATCCGTCGGCGCGACCGCGATCCAGCCGTCACCCCCGGCAAGCGCGCCGCAGCCACACCAGGTCACCTCGCCCGCCGTGGTCAGCTCGTCGAGCAGGGCGGGGTAGTAGCCAGGAAGCCTGCTCGGCAGAATCAGCGATTCCAGCGCACTCGCGGGAAGCGGGGCGCCCGCGAGTTGTTCGACCACGGACAACACGTCGTCCGCCGTCGGTGCCGAACGCACCCTGCCCCCGATTCCGTGCCAGCTCGGCAGGAACCTGCCCAGCGCGGCCGGTTCGACGGGTTCGACCTCGGCACGCAGCTTGGCGAGTGACGCCCTGCGCAGCCTGCGCAGGACACCGGAATCGCAATACTCGATACCCGGTTCGCGGGATTGCGGTTTGAGCTCGCCCCGCACCAGCCGCCCTTCCGACGTGAGCCGGTCGAGTAGTCCGGTCACGACGGCGTTTCCCAGCCCGAATCGCTTCGCGACATCGGCAGCGGGGAACGGTCCGTGCCCTCGGGCGTAGCGGATCAGCAGATCACCGAGGGGATCGGCGACCGGCTCCGTGAACGCCTCGGGAATGCCGATGGGCAACGCGACTCCGAGCGCGTCGCGTACCCGGCCCGCGTCCTCGATGGCGAGGTAGCGGTCCTCGCCGCCCATCCTGACCAGGATGGCCCTTCGCTCGGCGACGAGGTCGGCAAGCCATTCGGGGCGCACTCCGCGTTCGGCGGCCTCCGCCTCGGTGAGATCGCCGATGAACCGGAGCAGATCGGCGGCGTCCTCGACGCCCCGCGCGTTGCGTTCAGGGTCGAGTCGCTGAAGTGAGCGCCCGACCGATTCCACGGTCTCGGCGTCGAGCAGTTCCCTGATGGCCTCGGTGCCGAGCAGTTCGGCGAGCAGCGTCGAATCGAGCGAGAGCGCCGCGGCCCTTCGCTCCGCGAGCGGGGCGTCGGTCTCGTAGAGGAACATGCCGACATAGCCGAACAGCAGACTCCGCGCGAACGGAGAGGCCGAAGGGGTCTCGACCTCGACGACCCTGACCTTTCTCGCCCTGACGTCCGACATGAGGTCGCGCAGGCCGTTGACGTCGTAGACGTCCTGCAAACATTCCCTCATCGCCTCAAGTACGACGGGAAACCGTTCGTACTTCGCCGCGACGCCGAGAAGTTGCGCCGAGCGTTGCCGCTGCTGCCACAGCGGCGTTCTCCGTCGCGGGTCCCTTCGCGGCAGCAGCAGCGACCTCGCCGCGCACTCCCTGAATCTGGCCGCGAACAGGGCGGAGCCACCGACCTCGGAGACGATGACCGACTCGACTTCCTCGGGATCGACGAGCACGTCTTCCGCGCCGACCACGACATCGCGGCCGTCGGCGTCGAGCGCGTCGGGCAGTCGCAGGACGATGCCGTCGTCGGAGTGCGCCACCTGCGCGTCGACTCCCTTGTTCTCGCGAAGGCCGGCGGCGATCGCCAGTGCCCACGGAGCGTTGACCTGCGCGCCGAATGGTGAATGCACGACGACCCGCCAGTCGCCGAGTTCGTCGCGGAACCGTTCGAGCAGCACGGTGCGGTCGTTGGGGACATGCCGGGTCGCCTCACGCTGCTCGGTGAGATAGCCGATGAGGTTGTCGCACGCGCGCTCGTCGAGACCGGCCGTCACCGCTCGTTCCCTCGCCGCAGAAGGGTCCGATGTGGACAGTTCGCGGAGGAAAGCGCCGAGCGCCCTGCCCAGTTCCAGCGGCCTGCCGGGCGCGTCGCCTTTCCAGAACGGCATTCTCGCCGGTTCTCCCGGAGCCGGTACCACGATGACGCGATCGTGGGTGATGTCGGTGATGCGCCAGGACGAGGTACCGAGCAGGATCGTATCGCCGACCCTCGACTCGTACACCATCTCCTCGTCGAGTTCGCCGACTCGCGACCCGGGCCGGTCGCCGTCGCCTGGCGTCATGACGGTGAAGAGGCCGCGGTCGGGAATGGTTCCGCCAGAGGTGACCGCGAGTCGCTGCGCGCCCGGCCTGCCCCGCAGGTCGCCGGTGACGCGGTCCCACGTGATCCTCGCCCGCAGTTCTCCGAACTCCTCACTCGGATAACGTCCGGCCAGCATGTCGAGCACCGCGTTCAGCGCGTCGTCAGGCAGGGCGGCGAACGGAGCCGCTCGCCGTACGATCGTGGCGACCTCCTCGACCGAACGCGGTTCGAGCGCCACCATCGCGACAACCTGTTGTGCCAGCACGTCGAGCGGATTGCGCGGATAGCGGATGGCTTCGATCGCGCCGCTCGTCATGCGCTCCGCCACGACCGCGCACGAGACGAGGTCGCCACGGAACTTGGGGAACATGACTCCCGTCGACACCGCCCCGACGTGGTGACCCGCACGGCCGACCCGTTGCAGCCCCGATGCCACCGTCGGCGGTGCCTCGATCTGTACCACCAGGTCGACGGCGCCCATGTCGATGCCGAGCTCCAGCGAGGAGGTGGCCACGACACACGGCAGCTTCCCCGATTTCAGTTCCTCCTCGACCCTGGTCCGCTGCTCCCGCGACATCGAACCGTGGTGTGCCTTGGCGACCGTCGCCTCCGCGCCGACCGTCAGCCCCGATTCTCCGATGGCCTCGGCGGGGAATCGCTGTCCCTGCTCCAGTTCGGTCCGCTCGGCGACCAGTTCGTTGAGCCTCGCGGTGAGCCGTTCGGCCAGCCGCCGGGAATTCGCGAACACGATGGTCGAGCGATGCTGGCTGACGAGTTCGAGTACGCGTTCCTCGACAGCGGGCCAGATCGACGGCTTGCGGACGGTTTCCCCTTGCTCGTTCCCCTGGTCGTTCTCGGAGGGAAGCGGTAGCGGCTCCGCCGGTTCGGCCTGCCGTGCCGGGGTGTCGAGTTCGGCCATGTCGGCGACCGGGACCTCGACCCTGACCTCGACCGTTTTGGCCAGTTCGGGTTGAACGACCCTGATGGGGCGGCCACCGGCGAGGAAGGCACTGACCTCGTCGACCGGCCGCACCGTCGCGGAGAGCCCGATGCGCTGTGCCGGTTTCGGCAGCAGGTCGTCCAGTCGTTCGAGGGAAAGCGCGAGGTGGGCTCCGCGCTTGCCGCCCGCGACGGCGTGGACCTCGTCGATGATCACCGTCTCGACACCACGCAGCGACTCGCGGGCAGACGACGTCAGTATGAGAAACAGCGACTCGGGAGTGGTCACCAGCACGTCGGGAGGTGTCCTCGTGAACGCCCTGCGTTCCGTCGCCGTGGTGTCGCCGGTGCGCATGCCCACCGTGATCTCGGGCGGGGTGTGACCAAGCCGCCGCGCGGCCTGCGAGATCCCGGCGAGCGGGGCGCGGAGGTTGCGCTGCACGTCCACGGCGAGCGCCTTCAGCGGAGAGACGTACAACACCCTGCACCTGCGCGCCGGCGCGGAGGGCGGCGGCGAGATCGCGAGCTGGTCGAGAGCCCACAGGAAGGCGGCGAGCGTCTTTCCCGAACCCGTCGGCGCGACGACCAGCGCGTGTTCACCGGCGTGCGCGGCCAGCCACGCCCCGTCCTGAGCCGCCGTGGGCGCGGCGAAGGCCCCCGCGAACCAGTCCTTGGTCGCGGGAGAGAAGAGGTCGAGTACGTTCTTGCCCACGTCCCCATGATGCGTCCTGCCACCGACATTTTCGGTGGAGTGTTCGCCGACCAGGGAATTCTCCGGGTCCGTCCTCGCGGGCTCGCGGGACGTGGGAGCATCACCGCGAGTTTCTTTCGGGTACTCGACAAGGGGAGAGCTGTGCGGATTCTGTCCGTGGATCTTGGTACGTCCAACACCGTCGCCGTCCTTTCCGCCCATGGACGGCCACCTCGGGTCGTCGAGGTCGACGGGTCGGCGACCATGCCGTCGGCTGTGTTCGCCGAGGAGGACGGCACCCTGGTCGTCGGAAGAGACGCGGAGCGAAGGGCAAGACTCGACCCGACCCGATTCGAGCCCAACCCCAAACGCAGGGTCGACGAGCAGACGCTGTTGCTGGGCACGGATGTCGTCCCGGTCAACGAGGCGCTGGCCGCCGTGCTGCGCAGGGTCCTCGACGAGACGTCCCGGCAGCTCGGTGGCGAGCAGCCCGACGAGATCCGGCTCACCCACCCCGCGCAATGGGGCCCTGTCCGGCGCAACGTGCTGCTCTCGGCCGCGAGGCTGGCCGGGATGGGCAACGCGCTCTCGCTGGTGCCGGAGCCCGTCGCCGCGGCGGCGCACTTCGCCTCCTTCCCCGGCAAGGCGCTCACCCCTGGACAGACGCTGGCCGTCTACGACCTCGGCGCGGGGACCTTCGACGTCGCCGTCGTCGGCGCGACCCAGAACGGCTACACGGTCCTCGCCGAGGACGGCCTTCCCGATCTCGGTGGGCTCGACGTCGACCAGGCGCTGCTCGTGCACGTCGGCAGGGAGGTCTCGCACAGGGACCCGCAGCACTGGCAGCGGCTGCTGCGCCCCGAATCCACTGCGGACAGGCGCACGAGGCGGGCACTCCAGGAGGATGTGAAGGCCGCGAAGGAAGCCTTGTCGAGGCTGCCGCAGACGGAGGTTCCGATGCCGGAGCCGTTCACCGACGTACTCGTGACGAGAGCCGAACTGGAAGCGCTGGTGCGGCCTGCGATGCTGCGCAGCGTCGAGCTACTGGCGAGGACGGTGCGCTCGGCGGGACTGTCCCCCGGCCGGCTCGCCGGTATCTACCTTGTCGGAGGGTCGAGCAGGCTTCCGCTCGTCGGCACGTTGCTCGCGGAGAAGCTCGGCGTCGTGCCGGCGAGCCTCGATCAGCCGGAGACCGCCGTCGCGCTCGGCGCGCACCACGTGGCGGCCGACGGCATCAGCATGCGCACCCAGAACGTCGAGGGGCAGGTGGCGACATCGGGGGTGCCGCAGAGCGGGCCGCACCAGCAGGTGGCCGCGCTGCCGGGCGCCTATTCGCCTCCCGCCGGGTTCGCGCGGCCGCCCCAGCAGCGGCCCCAGCAACCCCAGCACGGGGCGCATCAGCAGACGGCGTTTCCGAACAGCGGTCCGCAGCAGGCCGTCGGCGGGCAGCAACCTCCTGCCGCGGCCAATTTTCCTTCCTATCCGGCCGCGAAGAAGACGGGCGACGGAAAACGGCGCAAGCTGTTGATCGGCGTGGCGGTGGCCGCGGTCGTCCTGCTCGGGGCGGGTGCTGCCTTCCTGTTCCTGCCGTCGTCGACGGGAACGACCTACGCCGCTGAGGAATGCAAGCAGCCGGGAGAGACCGACGAGCAGGGATTCACCGGTTGCCTGCGGCAGCTCGCCGGAACGATCGCGGAGACAGGTCAGTGCGGTCCAGGCACGGGAAGCGGGCCCGCCGCCGCGTCGAACGAGGAAGAGCTGGGAATCACCGTGACCTGTGCGGCACCGGGGCTGGCGAGCGCGCAGGTCACCTACCTCCAGGGCACGTCCTCCGATGTGCTCAAGCGGTACACGGACGGGTTGCTGAGCAGGACCGGTGGCGGCGACCAGGTGCAGGCCGACTGGAAGGGCAACGCCCTGGAGGGCAGCTACTCGGCCTCGGCTGGCCGGAATTCGTCCGTGCTGGTGTTCACGGTCAAGGACCGGCCGTTATCGGGCTTCATCTACCAGGTCAACGGTAGTGGTGACGGTGAGGTGTCCACGCCGGGGAAGCTCGCCGACTACTTCGAGCGCACCGTGCAGCCCGGCGAGTAGCCCCGCCGAGAGTTCGTCACTTGCGCCGGTTGCGTACGGCGAAGACAAGTACGGCGAGCGCGCCGAGCACCGTCGCGATGGACGCGAGCGTCAGTACGGTCGAGTCCACTCCTGTCGTGGCCTGTGCGAACACCATGCCAGCACGGTACGCGAGTTGCCCGGGGCTACGCTGGCGCCGATGCGGATCACGGTTTTTCGACGGCTGATGGCGGACGAGTTCGGCGGGACACGCGCCGAAATGCTGGCCAAGGATCATGTACTCAGCGGGCTCGGAGGGCGCACCGTCGAGCAGGCGCTGGCCGCCGGCGTGTCCGCGAAGGAGATCTGGCGGCAGGTGTGCCAGGAGTTCGACGTCCCTGCCGAACGCCGCTGACCGCTCGCGGGAGCGAGCACGGAGGCCGGGGCGACAAATTTACCCGAGGGGTGTGTCACCTTCGACCTCGAACACGTGTTCGTCTATCGTGTTGTCCACATCGGGTCGGTTATCCACAGATTTCCACCGTCCCCGGTGAAACTGTCGGACCTCAGCCGTAACGTCAGGCCCAGCAGTTCACAACCGCGACAGTCAATGAGGTGGATTCCAATGCCAGCAGCACCGGACAAGGGCAAGGCGCTCGATCTGGCCCTTGCCCAGATCGACAAGCAGTTCGGCAAGGGGTCGGTGATGCGCCTCGGTGAGGACAGCCGCCCGCCGATCGAGGTCATTCCCACCGGCGCCATCGCGCTGGACATCGCGCTTGGCATCGGGGGACTGCCCCGGGGCCGCGTCGTCGAGATCTACGGTCCAGAGTCGTCGGGTAAGACGACGGTGGCGTTGCATGCCGTCGCCAACGCGCAGAAGTCCGGCGGCATCGCGGCGTTCATCGACGCGGAGCACGCTCTCGACCCCGAGTACGCCAAGGTGCTCGGCGTGGACACCGACGCGCTGCTCGTCTCGCAGCCGGACACCGGTGAGCAGGCGCTGGAGATCGCGGACATGCTGATCCGTTCCGGCGCGCTCGACATCCTGGTCATCGACTCTGTCGCCGCGCTGGTTCCCCGCGCCGAGATCGAGGGCGAGATGGGTGACTCGCACGTCGGTCTGCAGGCGAGGTTGATGAGCCAGGCGCTCCGGAAGATCACCGGTGCGCTGCACAACTCCGGCACCACCGCGATCTTCATCAACCAGCTTCGCGAGAAGGTCGGCGTCATGTTCGGGTCGCCGGAGACCACCACGGGTGGAAAGGCACTCAAGTTCTACGCCTCCGTCCGGCTCGACGTCCGTCGTATCGAGACGCTGAAGGACGCCGGTGAGGCCGTCGGCAACCGCACCAGGGTGAAGGTCGTCAAGAACAAGGTCGCTCCGCCGTTCAAGCAAGCCGAGTTCGACATCCTCTACGGGCACGGTGTCTCGCGCGAGGGTTCGCTCATCGACATGGGTGTCGACCAGGGCATTGTCCGCAAGTCCGGCGCCTGGTACACCTACGAGGGTGACCAGCTTGGTCAGGGTAAGGAAAACGCGCGAAAGTTCTTGCGCGACAACCCCGATATCGCCAACGAAATCGAAAAGCGGATCAAGGAAAAGCTGGGCATCGGAGCGCAACTCGATGCCGATGAGACAGCACCGGCGCCGGTCGACTTCTGAGGTCGCCGATGTCGGAATCCGAGGACGGTGGCCGGTCGCCGCGCGCGCGGTCGCGGCGAGTGGCTGACCTGACGCCGGAAGAAGCGCGAAAGAAGGCGAAGGAGATCTGTTTCGATCTCCTCGCGACTCGATCCAGAACCAAGGACGAGTTGCGAAAAGCGTTGCGGCGCAAGGGTTTTGCCGAGGAGATCGGCGAGGAACTGCTGGGCAAGCTCGATCAGGCCGGGCTCGTGGACGATGCCGCGTTCGCCGAACAATGGGTGCGTGCGCGGCACAACCATCAGGGGCTCGCCAAGCGGGCGCTGGTCGCCGAACTCAAGCGCAAGGGTGTCGACAGCACGCTGGCCGTGGAAGCGGCGGGCGAGGTCGACCGGGACGCCGAGGAAGAACGCGCGCGCGAGTTGGTCCGGAAAAAGCTACGGACCATGACCAGCGTCGACGAACAGACCGCCACTCGGCGACTGCTTGGCATGCTTGCCCGCAAAGGCTATTCGCAGGGGCTTGCCTACACGGTGATCAAGGAAGAACTGCGTGAGGCCGGTGCCGAGTCCACGATGCTCGACGACGTGGCGCTCGACTGAACGGAAAGTCGTTTCGCCGCTTGAGAACCCGGCCTGATCCGTAGTGCCGATCGGTCGTGATCTTGATACAGCGTCGCGCGCCTCGGCGACGGACCGGGGTCGCCGTCGGCATAACTCTCGCGCGGCGATCTCGATGCGCGGCGGGGCGTAACGGGCGCGGCATCGCGCGGATGCCGTCGGCCCGCTCGTTGATCGCCGGTTCGAGGACCTGGCACTCGCCGGAACCGCAACGGTGATGTCGACCGGTTCGTAACCGCCGGTGGTCGTCCGAGCGCGTGTCATCGAAACGCCGACCTACGGGCGTTCGGCCAGCCGCTCGACCGTGAATGTCGTCATCGTTGTCCTCCTGGTTGCCACTCGCACGTCGGATGAGCCTCAACCAGCGTTTCCCTCGTCCCGCGACGAGTTCGACCTGGACTGTCCTCAATGTCCTCGATGTTCCTGGTGTGGCCCGCGATCGGGTGGTCCTCGTGGGCCGGGACGCAGACCGATCAGGAATCGAGAAGCGTCGGCGGGCGCGCCGTGGCTAGCGTGAATCCCGGAAGCCCACCGCCGAGCCGGCAAGCCGGTTGGTGGGAGCACCTGAATCGGAAGAACCGACGGGAGGCCAGGACAATGGCGACAGGGCAAAAGGCGGACAACAGTGGCGGACGTCAGAGTGGTGCGCCCGGAAAATTGTCGCTGTGGTTTCAGCGGCGCATGAATGCCCGCACGAACACCCGCATTCGCCGTAAGGGCGGCAAAGTCATGGGCATGGATCTGTTGATCCTGCACACCTTGGGACGCCGCAGCGGTGAACCGCGTGAATCACCCATCACGTGGTTTGCCGAGGACGAGGACACCTGGCTGATCATCGCGTCGGGTGGTGGAAGCCGGAATCCCGACTGGTACGTCAATCTCATGGCGCACCCCGACAAGGCGGTGATAGAACTGCCGGGCCGTGGCACCATCCCGGTGGCGCCCCACCGGCTCGACGGCGGCGACCGGGAACAGGCGTGGAAGCACATCACCACGTCGCAGCCACGGTACGAGAAATACCAGCGCAAGTCCGAGCGTCAGTACCCGGTGGTCCGGCTCGTCAGGCGCTGAGCGGCGTGTCCCCTTCGACGGTATCCGCCGCCTCGTCCAGGGCGTTCGCTTCCCGGTTCACCGGAGCCGATCGCGGCGGATCCTCAGCGGTGTCCGGAGAACTCGCTCGTGCCACCTTGCCGTCGCGAGGCGGTGGTAGTGGGGAGGCGAAAGCGCCGGGTCAGCGCAGCCACCGCAACGCGGCGTCGGCGCCGTCCACCGGGTTGCTGTTGAAGGCGATGGCCGCGCCTGGCGCGTGCAGACGAACCAGATTGACCACCTTCTCGAACAATTCGAGCAACGGCTCGGGCTTGCGGATACCGCCGCCGATCACGACGCAGTCGTAGTCTTTCCGCACCAGTGCCTCGATGATCGCCGCCTCGGGAGCCTCATCGACCGTCACAAGGCACCAGTCGGCCTCGATGCCGTGATCGTCGAAACGGGACCTGCCACGTCGCATTGCCGTCGTGACCGTTTCCGGGTCCGCCACTTGGAGGGTGGCCGGATCGATGCCGACCACGAGTACTTGAGCCACCACCGGATGTCCCCCTTGCCGTTCGGTTCACCTGACATCTATCACGTTCACGGTGAGTGCCGGACACGGCACGTGGAGAAATGGCCACCGGTCGCGCGATGTGGATGTCACCAATCGGCGGTCGTCACGGTGACATGTGCACTACCGTGTCGACGTGCCAGCAGGTAGGGAGTCGACGCGGTCCAGGCTGCCTTCCCTTACCGGTATGCGGTTTCTGGCGGCGTTGCTGGTGTTCGTCTTCCACGTCGCGACCGTCTTCGCTTACCCGGACGCCGAAACGGCGGCCGGTGTTCAGTCGGTGACGGGCAGGCTGGCTTTCCTCGGTGTCTCGTTCTTCTTCGTACTCAGCGGATTTGTCCTGACCTGGTCCGCGCGTCCCGGCGACGGCGCCGGTTCGTTCCTGCGGCGCAGGCTCTGCAAGATCTACCCCAATCACCTCGTGACGTTCGCCGTGGCGCTGATCCTGTTGCTGGTACTGGCGAAACCGGTGACCGGAGTGCTGCCGAACCTGCTGCTCTTCCACGCCTGGATTCCTGATCAGTCCATTTTCAACAGTGTGAACGTGGTGAGCTGGTCGCTTTCCTGCGAGCTGGTGTTCTATCTGTTTTTCCCGTTGCTCTACCGGTGGATCACCCGCATCGGCGAAAAGCACCTGTGGTGGTGGGCATCCGGCGTCGTGGTGGCGGTGTTGTGTGTTCCGTTCGTCGCCGAGATCGCGATCCCGGCGACGGACGGCGATCCTCTACAGGCCGGTTCAAGCACGTCGCAGGTGTGGTTCGTCTTCATTTTCCCTCCGGTGGCCTTGTTGCAGTTCGTGCTCGGCATCCTCATGGCACGGATCGTGCTGGCGGGCCGGTGGTTCGGTCTTCCGCTGCCGGTCGCCGCGCTGGCACTCGTCGGCGGCTATGCGCTGGCTCTGCTGGTTCCGTACAACTTCGGCATCAACGCCACGACGATCGTTCCGATCGCACTGGTCATCGCCGCCGGAGCCGTCGCCGACGTCAGAGGAAGGCGAACGCTGCTGCGAGGCAGGACGATGCTGTGGCTGGGCGAGGTGTCATTCGCCTTCTATCTCGTCCATTACGTCGTCCTGCTCGACGGCAGGGAGTTGCTGGGATTGCCACGGTTGTCCGTCGGCGGAGAGGTCGCATTGTCGATCGCGGGGTTCGCGGTCAGCCTCGCGCTGGCCTTCTTGCTCTACCTCGGTGTGGAACGGCCGGTCATGCGCAGGTGGAGCAGGGCAAGACGGCCCCGGCATCGTCGGGCGCCCGGTCGTACCGGCTTCCCACCGGGACACGAGCCGGCCGGGAGCGCTCCTCGGCCTCGCGGCGCCGGGTAGCGAGGCTCAGCCCGCGAGCGAGCGCGCCCGTGCCGCCAGTCGCTCGATCCGTGCCCAGTCGCGTGCGGCGATCGCGTCGCGGGGGGTCAGCCAGGAGCCGCCGACACAACCGACGTTCGGCAGCGCGAGGTACCCGGGCGCGCTGTGCTCTGTGATGCCGCCCGTCGGGCAGAAGCGCAGGTCTGGCAAGGGGCCCTCGATCGCGCGCAGAGCGGCCACCCCGCCGTTCGCTTCGGCAGGGAAGAACTTCAGCGAGTCGAGCCCGTTTTCGGCGAGCCGCATGGCCTCCGACACCGTCGCGACTCCTGGCAGGAAGGGCAGTCCGGTGTCCTCGGCGCCGGCGAGCAACGCGTCGGTGCAGCCTGGCGTGACGAGGAACGCGGCGCCCGCGTCGGCGGCCTGCCGTGCCTGCGTGGGAGTGGTGACGGTGCCCGCGCCGACGACGATGCCGGGCACCTCACTCGCGATGTGCTCGATGGCGGCCAGCGCGACCGGAGTGCGCAGGGTCAGCTCGATGACGGTGATTCCACCCGCCAGCAGTGCTTTCGCGACCTCGGCCGCCGGTTCGATCTCGTCGGCGACCACGACCGGCATCACCGGCGAAAGGGTGAGCAGTTCGGCGCTCGTCATCATCGTGCTCCCGTCGCCGTGGTGGCCGCCCCGAAGTGACCCGGTGTCACGGGACCGAAGACGCCCGCTCCGGTCTCCGCGGGGCCGACAGCCCTGCGCAGAGTAGTGAACAGCTCCCTTCCGGTGCCCACCCACGTCGCGTCGTCGGGCGGGCCTTCGCCTGGTTCTCTCGCGGCGAACTCGGCGGCGGACACCAGCACGTCGAGTTCCCCCGCGTCGGCGTCGAGGCGAACGAGGTCGCCGTCGATGACCTTGGCGAGCGGACCTCCCGCCGCGGCCTCCGGGGTCACGTGGATGACGGCGGGAATCTTGCCGGAAGCACCGGACATACGGCCGTCGGTCACAAGCGCGACCCGGTGTCCTCTGTCGAGCAGAACACCGAGCGCGGGAGTGAGCCCGTGCAACTCCGGCATGCCGTTGGCTCGCGGTCCCTGATTGCGGATGACCACGACGACGTCCCTGTCGAGTTCGCCTGCGGTGAAGGCGGCGTCGAACTCGGCCTGGCTGCCGAAAACCCTGGCCGGGGCGCGGATGGCGCGATGGTGGGGGTCGATTGCCGAAACCTTGATCACCGCGCGGCCGAGGTTGCCCCGCACCATGCGGAGCCCGCCGTCAGGGGAGAACGGTCGCGAACAGGGGCGAAGGACCGACTCGTCGAGGCTACGGGTGGGAACCTCCCGCCATTCGAGGCCGGTTTCACCGAGCACCGGTTCCTGCCGGTAGCGGTGGAGCCCTTTTCCGGCGACCGTGTGCACGTCCTCGTCCAACAGCCCGGCGTCGAGCAGGGTGCCGACGAGGAACTGGACGCCGCCCGCCGCGTGGAAGTGGTTGATGTCGGCGCTGCCGTTGGGGTAGACGCTGGCGATCAACGGCACCACCGTGGACAGATCGGCGAAGTCGTCCCAGGTGAGGGTGATGCCCGCCGCCGCGGCGATCGCGACGAGGTGCAGGGTGTGGTTGGTCGAACCGCCGGTGGCGAGCAGCGCGACGAGCCCATTGACGACGGCCCGCTCGTCGATGACGGCCGAGACCGGCGTGTACTGCTCCCCTCGGGAAATGGCGACGATCCTGCGGGCGGCCTCCTCGGTCAGCGCCTTGCGAAGCGGGGTGCCGGGGTGCACGAAACTCGCGCCGGGCAGGTGCAGTCCCATGACCTCCACGACGAGCTGATTCGAGTTCGCGGTCCCGTAGAAGGTGCAGGTCCCCGGTGAGTGGTAGGAGGCGGACTCGGCGTCGAGCAGGTCCTTTCTGCTCGCCTTGCCTTCCGCGTGAGCCTGCCGCACTCGGACCTTCTCCTTGTTGGGAAGCCCCGACGTCATCGGCCCCGCGGGGACCAGGATCGCGGGCAGGTTGCCGAAGGACAACGCGCCGATCAGCAGCCCGGGAACGATCTTGTCGCACACACCGAGCAGCAATGTCCCGTCGAACATGTCGTGGGCGAGCGCGATGCCGGTGGCCATGGCGATGACGTCCCTGCTGAACAGAGACAGTTCCATCCCGGCCCTGCCCTGGGTGATGCCGTCGCACATCGCGGGAACGCCACCCGCGAACTGCGCGACCCCTCCGGCTTCCCGTGCCGCGGACTTCAGCAGGTCCGGGTAGCTCGCGAACGGCTGGTGGGCGGAAAGCAAGTCGTTGTAGGCGGAGACGATCGCGATGCCGGGTTTGCTCGCGCCCCTGACCGCGAGCCGGTCGGGGCCGGAGCAGGCGGCGAACCCGTGTGCGAGGTTGCCGCAGCCGAGGCCGGCGCGCGCCGTGGGTGCCGATGGTGCTGACGGCGTTGACGGCGCAGGCGGGGTACTCGCGACCCGAGCGAGGTACGCGGCCCTTGTCTCGGCGCTTCTGGTGATGATCCGGTCGGTGACCTCGGCGACGACGGGGTGGACCTGTGCTGCTGTCGGGTTCACGGGCGGCTCCGGCGCTTCGAAATGGGGGCGGCGGGCGCGGCGACAGCGTTGGCGTCGCGGCCGGAAAGTGACAACTGGAACGATACAGGTGCCCGAACTACGAATCAAAATCGATTAAGAAGATCACGATTAGTGACCCCCATCACGTGCGAAACTCCGGGTGTGCTACTTGTCACATCGAACATCGGCAAGGCAGAGTCGGCGATGAGTTCAGCAAGGCAGAGTCGCCGACCGGACTGACTCGGAGGTACGCGGATGTCCACCACAGAAATGAGCGAACTCCGCAGGACGATCGGGCAACTGCGGCAGTGTGTCGGAGCCCTGCGGGCGCGCTATGGCGAGGCCCCCGCCGTGCGGCGGCTCGCCAACGACGTCGAACGGCTGGATATCGACGCCGTCGAACTCGATCAGACGGACCCGGTCCCGGCGCAGCGGCCCGCCGATCGGCCAGAGGTGGTCAAGGTTCCGGATGAGCCCTACGACCCGGCGCTGTGGGAGGGCGCCGACGACGAAGGCGTTGGCGGATACCAACGCCACCAGAGCTGAATCAGGAGCGGATTCGCAACGTGGCAAGTCCCGCACAAACCCAGGTCCCCACCACACCAGCGAGGGCACGGATCGGTGCCAGAACACTGCGCACCGACAGATGGTGGCTCTCGCCGCTGCTGACCTCGGTGGGGCTCGGTGTGTTCGTCGTGTACGCGACGGTGCGCTCGTTCATGCGCTCCGGCTACTGGGCCGCCGAAGAGCACTATCTGACGCCGTTCTACTCGCCGTGTCTCAGCACGTCCTGCGTACCGGGTTCGAGCCATTTCGGGACCCCCCTCGGCGAGCTGCCCGGGTTCATCCCGCTGGCCTTCCTTTCGCTGCCGTTCCTGCTCGGCTTCCGGCTCACCTGCTACTACTACCGCAAGGCCTACTACCGGTCCGTGTGGATGTCGCCGCCCGCGTGCGCGGTCGCGGAGCCCCACGGGAAGTACACGGGTGAGACCCGGTTGCCGCTCATCGTGCAGAACGCGCACCGGTACTTCTTCTACGCCGCGCTGATCATCACCATCGTCAACACCTACGACGCGATTGTCGCCTTCCAGGGCGGATTCGGGCTCGGCAACGTGATCCTGCTGGTCAATGTCGTGTTGCTGTGGTGCTACACGGTGTCCTGTCACTCCTGTAGACACGTCACGGGAGGCAGGCTGAAGCACTTCTCCAAGAACCCGGTCCGATATCGGATCTGGACGCAGGTCAGCAAGCTCAACACCAGGCACATGCAATTCGCCTGGATCACGCTTGCCTCATTGATGCTCACCGACCTCTATGTCTGGCTGGTGTCCACTGGCACTATTGCCGACCTGCGTTTCGTCAACTGAACATTTCCCTTTCAAAGGTGGCAATTTTCATGACCGAGGTCGAACGGCACAGCTACGACGTCGTGGTTATCGGTGCCGGCGGCGCGGGTCTGCGGGCCGTGATCGAGGCGAGGCAACGTGGCCTGAGCGTCGCGGTGGTGTGCAAGTCGTTGTTCGGCAAGGCGCACACCGTGATGGCGGAGGGCGGTTGCGCCGCGTCGATGGGCAACGCGAACCCGAACGACAATTGGCAGGTGCATTTCCGCGACACCATGCGTGGCGGGAAGTTCCTCAACAACTGGCGGATGGCCGAGCTGCACGCCAAGGAGGCCCCGGACAGGGTGTGGGAGCTGGAAACCTACGGCGCCCTTTTCGACCGCACCAAGGACGGCAGGATCAGCCAGCGCAACTTCGGCGGGCACACCTACCCCCGGCTCGCCCACGTCGGCGACCGGACCGGACTGGAACTGATCCGCACGATGCAGCAGAAAATCGTCTCGCTGCAACAGGATGACTACCGCGAGCACGGCGACTACGAAGCAAAGATCAAGGTCTTCGCCGAATGCACGATCACCGAACTGCTGAAGGACGAGGGCAGGATCGCGGGCGCGTTCGGCTACTGGCGTGAGTCGGGCCGGTTCGTGCTGTTCGAGTCGCCTGCCGTCGTGCTGGCGACCGGTGGCATCGGCAAGTCGTTCAAGGTGACCTCGAACTCGTGGGAGTACACCGGCGACGGGCACGCGCTCGCGCTGAGGGCGGGCGCCGATCTGATCAACATGGAGTTCGTCCAGTTCCATCCCACCGGAATGGTGTGGCCGCCGAGTGTGAAGGGCATCCTCGTCACCGAGGGTGTGCGCGGAGACGGTGGCGTGCTGAAGAATTCGCAGGGCGAGCGATTCATGTTCCGCTACATCCCTGACGTCTTCAAAGGACAGTACGCCGACAGCGAGGAAGAGGCCGACCGCTGGTACGACGACGCCGACAACAACAGGCGAACTCCGGACCTGCTGCCGAGAGACGAGGTGGCGAGGGCGATCAACGCCGAGGTCAAGGAGGGAAGGGGATCCCCGCACGGCGGAGTCTTCCTCGACATTGCCAGCCGGTTGCCTGCCGATGAGATCCGGCGAAGGCTGCCCTCGATGTACCACCAGTTCAAGGAACTCGCCGACGTCGACATCACCAAGGAACCCATGGAGGTCGGTCCGACCTGCCACTACGTCATGGGTGGCATCGAGGTCGACCCCGACACGGCTGCCGCGAGCGTTCCTGGACTGTTCGCCGCTGGTGAATGCTCCGGCGGGATGCACGGGTCCAACCGGCTCGGCGGCAACTCGCTGTCGGATCTGCTCGTGTTCGGCAGGCGGGCAGGGCTCGGCGCGGCGTCCTATGTGGAATCCCTCACCGCGAGGCCGAAAGTGTCCGAAGAGGACGTCACAGCGTCCGCGAAACACGCCGTCGCCCCCTTCGATCCACCGGAGGACGGTGTCAAGGAGGAGAACCCCTACACCCTGCACACCGAGCTTCAGCAGAGTATGAACGATCTCGTCGGCATCATCCGCAAGTCGGAGGAGATCGAGAAGGCGCTGGAGAAGCTCGCGGAGATCAGGGGAAGGATCGGCGGGGTCACCGTCGAGGGACACCGGCAGTACAACCCGGGCTGGCACCTCGCGATCGACCTGCGCAACATGTTGCTGGTGAGCGAGTGCGTCGCCGGTGCCGCGCTGCGCAGGACGGAGAGCAGGGGAGGGCACACGCGCGACGACCATCCGCAGATGGATTCCCGGTGGCGCAACACGTTGCTCGTGTGCAGTACTTCCGGCGAAGGACCCGTTCCCGACGTCAGCGTCGTCGCGAAGGAACAGCAGCCGATGCGGCACGATCTCCTCGAGCTGTTCGAACTGGGCGAGCTGGAGAAGTACTACACGGAGGACGAACTCGCCGACCATCCGGAAAGGACGGCCTGACACATGGGCTACGACGCGAAGCTCAAGGTCTGGCGCGGTGACGACGGTGCGGGAGAGTTGCACGACTTCACGGTCGAGGCCAACGAGGGCGAGGTCGTGCTCGACCTCATCCACCGGTTGCAGGCCACGCAGGCTCCCGACCTCGCCGTCAGGTGGAACTGCAAGGCAGGCAAGTGCGGTTCGTGTTCGGCGGAAGTCAACGGCAGACCGCGGTTGCTGTGCATGACCCGGATGTCGACCTTCGAGCCGGACGAGGTCATCACGGTGACGCCGATGCGGACCTTTCCGGTCATCCGCGACCTCGTCACCGACGTCTCCTACAACTACACCAAGGCAAGGGAAATCCCCTCGTTCACGCCGCCGGAGGGCTTGGAACCCGGCGAGTACCGGATGCAGCAGGTCGACGTCGAGCGCTCGCAGGAATTCCGCAAGTGCATCGAGTGCTATCTGTGCCAGAACACCTGTCACGTCATCCGTGACCACGAAGAGAACAAGACCTCGTTCGCGGGGCCTCGTTACCTCATGCGGATCGCCGAACTGGAAATGCATCCGCTCGATGTCGCCGACCGGCGTGACGACGCGCAAACCGAGCACGGACTTGGCTACTGCAACATCACCAAGTGCTGCACCGAGGTCTGCCCCGAAAACATCAAGATCACCGACAACGCGCTCATCCCGATGAAGGAACGGGTTGTCGACCGCCGCTACGACCCCATCGTCTGGCTCGGTAACAAACTGTTCCGCCGCAACGGTTCCTGACCGTCGCACACGAAGAGGCCCCGCACACTCGCCGAGTGTGCGGGGCCTCTTTCGGCTTACTGGTCGCCTATCCGCCTCTGCCGCCGCCGGTGGGGCCGACGGGTTCGGGCGTCGTCTCCGGAAGCGGAAGGTCGGTCGGCGGTGGCACCGTACCCGGCGCGGACTTCTTGCTCCGCCGGTTGCGCGACTCAAGGTACTTGGCGAGAGCGGTCAGCGCGAGGCACATGATGATGTACATCGCGGCGACCACGATGGTGATGGGCACGAGCGGCCTGCCGAACTCGGCGATACCGCCGAGGTAGCGCGCGTACCGCAGCAATTCCTCATAGGTGATGAGGAAGCCGAGCGCCGTGTCCTTGAGCAGCACCACGAGCTGGCTGATGATCGCGGGCAGCATCGCCCTCAGTGCCTGCGGCAGCAGCACGAGACGCATCGTCTGGGTCTTGTGCATTCCCACCGCGTAGGCCGCCTCCGACTGCCCCTTGGGCAGCGAGAGCACACCGGCGCGGAAAACCTCGGCGAGCACCGATCCGTTGTAGAGGGTCAACCCGAGTACGACGGAGTAGAACGGGGCACCGAGGCTCAGGCCGTAGTGGAAGAAGAAGATCATCACGACGAGCGGGACGGCACGGAAGAACTCGACGATGATCGTCGAGGGCACCCGGAAGATCGCGTGATCGGACAGCCTGCCCGCCGCGAAGATCGCACCGAAGGCCAGCGCGAGCACGGCTCCCGCCGCGAACGCCCGCAACGTGTTGACCAGCGCGGCGAGCAGATCCTCCTGCACCTTGCTGTACTCGATCCACTCCCACATCTTGCCGTCGAACTGACCGGCGTTCGCGAACTGGATGATGACGAAGGCGAGCAGCCCGGCGATCGCGAGAACACCGATGACGGCGTAGATCCGGTTGCGGATCCGCGCCTTCGGTCCGGGGGAATCGAAGAGAACCATGCTCATCGGGCCACGCTCCAGCGCTTCTCAAGGGCGCGTTGCAGGAAGGTCAGCGGAATGATCAGGATGACGAATCCGAGCGCCACCCACAGCAGGCCGACCAGGACGCTGTAGCCCCGCTCCGAGAGATAGCTCTGAATCGCGCCGGCCTCGACGACGGAGAAGCCCGCCGCGACCGTGGTGTTCTTCAGCAGCGCGATCATGGTGCTCATCATCGGCGGCACAACGGAACGGGCGGCCTGCGGCAGCACGACATTACCGAGGCTCTGACCGAAGGTGAGCCCGACGGCGCGGGCGGCTTCCGCCTGCCCGACGGGGACGGTGTTGATGCCGGCACGCACGACCTCGCAGACGAACGCCGACGTGTAGAGCGTCAGCGCGACGACTGCCGAGACGAAGAACGAAAGATCGACGACCTTCAGCAGCGGGAACGCGAAGGCGAAGAAAAAGAAGATGAGCGTAAGCGGCGTGTTCCTGAACAACGTCACGTAAGTCGTACCGGCGACTCTGAAGACCGGAACCGGGCTCACCCGCAACATCGCCAGCAACGTGCCCAGGATCAGCGAGCCGATCCCGGCGAACACGAAAAGCTTGATGGTGTTGAGGAAGCCAGGGCCGTACAGGTCGAGGTTGTCCAGCAGGACGTCCATGTTTCCCTCGAAAAAGATGCGGCGGGTGTACTGGGAGAAAGCGACCGGCCGGCGGGGGCAGTGTTCGTCACGTCATCGCGACGTCACGACGTGACTGCCCCCGCCGGCCGGAGCGGAAAATCAGTACCGCTCTAGAGCGGGCGGCTGGGACTCCGAGCCGGACTTGCCGAGAGTGGCGTCGTAGATCTGCTGCCACGTGCCGTCGTCGATCGCGGCTTGCAGGATGTCGTTCACCTTGTCACGGAGGACCTTGTCGTCCTTGGGAAGGCCGATGCCGTAGGGCTCGTCGGAGAACGGCTCGCCGACGACCTTGAACGAGTCGGGCTCCTGTGCCGCGTAGCCCTTCAGGATCGCGTCGTCAGTGGTGACCGCGTCGACCTGGCCCGAGGCGAGCTGGTTGACGCACTGCGAGTAGTTCTGCAACTCGACGATGTTGCCGGGCTCGGTGAGCCCTTCGTCGCGCACGTTCTGGATCGGCGTCGAACCACTCACCGAGCACACCTTCTTGCCCTTCAGGGCGTCCTTGCCGGTGATGTCGGTGTTGTCCTTGGCGACGAGCAGGCTCTGGCCCGCACGGAAGTACGGTCCGGCGAAGCTGATCTGCTGCTTGCGCTTGTCGTTGATCGTGTAGGTACCGACGTAGTAGTCGACGTCGCCGTTGACGATCGCCTGCTCCCTGCCCGCGGACGGCACCGGCTTGTACTCCATCGAACTCGGCTCGAAGCCGAGGCCCGCCGAGACCAGCCTGGCGATCTCGATGTCGAAACCGCTGTACTCGCCGGTGGTCGGGTCCTTGTAACCGAGTTCGGGCTGGTCTTCCTTGACGCCGACGGTCGCCTTGCCCGCCTGCTTCATCTTCTCGAAGGTCGGCGAACCGGCGAGATCGACGTTCTGCGCCACCTCGTAGGTCGGCGGCTGCGGGCCCGCGCTCTGCTCACCGTTGCCGGAGTCGGCCGGGGTCCCTTCCTTGCCACATGCGGTCAAGGCGAGACCGGAGACCATCAATCCCACCACCAGGGTGCGGATTCTCATGTGCACCTCTCCTGTTTCCGGTTGAGGCGACGTACCCGCCGCCGCGAACTGCTAATGCGTGAGGATCTTGCCAAGAAAGTCCTTGGCCCGCTCCGACTTGGGCTTCGTGAAGAAAGCCTCGGGTGCTTCGTCTTCCACGATCTCGCCGTCGGACATGAATATCACGCGGTGTGCCGCTCGCCGCGCGAAGCCCATTTCGTGCGTGACGACGAGCATCGTCATGCCTTCCTCCGCGAGACCGGTCATGGTGTCCAGCACTTCCTGGACCATTTCCGGGTCGAGTGCCGAGGTCGGCTCGTCGAAAAGCATCACCTTCGGCCGCATGGCGAGCGCCCTCGCGATGGCCGCGCGCTGCTGCTGGCCACCGGAGAGCTGAGCGGGGTACTTCTCGGACTGGTTGGCGATGCCGACCCTGTCCAATAGCTCCATCGCGGTCTTGCGGGCCTCTTCGGCATTGATCTTGCGCACTTTGCGCGGCGCCAGTGTGACGTTTTCCAGGATGGTCTTGTGCGCGAACAAGTTGAACTGCTGAAAGACCATTCCCACGTCGGCACGAAGGGCGGCGAGCGTCTTGCCCTCTTCGGGAAGGGGCTTGCCGTCGATCTCGATGGCGCCGTCGTTGATCGGCTCCAGCCTGTTGATCGCCCTGCACAGGGTCGACTTGCCGGAACCTGAGGGACCAAGGACCACGACGACCTGGCCCCTCGGCACCTCCAGGTTGATGTCCCTGAGTACGTGCAGGTCGCCGAAGTACTTGTTCACCGCCGTCGCCTTGATCATCGGCGGCGCGGATGTCGCGGTGCTCATCTAACCTCCATCGCGGTGAACTGCTCGGATCGCGGGTGTCCGGGGTGTCACCGGATTCAACACCTTTGGGGTATACCCGGCAGGGCATTCGGACCAAATCGCAACCTTATGTTTGCTCTCGGCGGGCGGCGGGGCCAGCCGAGGAGCGTGCCCGAACTTTAGTCATGCCACTTTTCGCAGGCATGGTGAGGTGTTACTAGCCGGTTGACCTACCCTGGTTGACGCAGTAATCCCAGCGTGCGACCAGGAGACCGGGTGACCCGTACCTATTCGATCCGCACCTTCGGCTGTCAGATGAACGTGCACGATTCGGAACGCCTGGCAGGCCAGTTGGAGGACGCCGGATATGTTCCGTCGGCTGACGCCGACGGCGCCGATCTCATCGTGCTCAACACCTGCGCGGTGAGGGAGAACGCCGACAACAAGCTGTACGGCCATCTCGGTCACCTGCGACCGAACAAGACCGAGCGGCCAGGCATGCAAATCGCGGTCGGCGGCTGCCTCGCGCAGAAGGATCGTGGCGAAATCGTTAAGCGCGCGCCGTGGGTCGATGTCGTGTTCGGCACCCACAACATTGGCTCGCTTCCCGTGCTGCTCGAAAGAGCACGGCACAACGCGGAGGCTCAGGTCGAGATCCTTGAGTCGCTTGAGACGTTTCCCTCGACCCTGCCCGCCCGCAGGGAGTCGGCCTACTCGGGCTGGGTCTCCGTTTCGGTCGGCTGTAACAACACGTGCACGTTCTGCATCGTCCCCTCGCTGAGGGGCAAGGAACGCGACCGCAGGCCGGGCGAGGTGCTTGCCGAGGTCGAGGCACTGGTCGCGGAGGGCGTTCTCGAAGTCACGCTGCTCGGCCAGAACGTCAACTCCTACGGGGTCGAATTCGGGGACCGGTTCGCGTTCGGCAAGCTGCTTCGCGCGTGCGGTGGAGTCGAGGGCCTTGAGCGGGTGCGGTTCACCTCGCCTCATCCCGCCGCCTTCACCGACGACGTGATCGACGCGATGGCCGAGACGCCCAGCGTGTGCCACCAGCTCCACATGCCGTTGCAGTCCGGTTCGGACAGGGTGCTCAAGGCGATGCGCAGGTCCTACCGTTCCTCGCGGTTCCTGTCCATCCTGGACACGGTGCGCTCCGCGATGCCGGACGCGGCCATCACCACCGACATCATCGTCGGCTTTCCCGGTGAGACCGACGAGGACTTCGAGGCGACGCTGGACGTGGTCCGGCAGGCGCGCTTCTCCAGTGCGTTCACGTTCCAGTACTCGCGCCGTCCGGGGACTCCCGCCGCCGATCTGCCCGATCAGCTTCCCAAGGCGGTCGTGCAGGAGCGTTACGACCGGCTCGTGGAACTGCAGAACGACATCGCGTGGCAGGAGAACAAGAAGCTCGTCGGGCGCGAGGTCGAACTGCTTGTCGCCGCGGGGGAGGGGCGCAAGGACGCCGAGACCCGCCGCATGAGCGGAAGGGCGAGGGACGGAAGGCTGGTGCACTTCACGCCGACCGGCCCCGGTATCGGCGCGGTGCGGCCTGGCGACATCGTCGAGACCACCATCACCTACGGAGCACCACACCACCTCGTCGCCGACGGTGACCTGTTGTCGCATCGCAGGACGAGGGCGGGCGACAACGTCGAGGCGGGGCTGCGGCCGAAGACGAACGGGGTGAGCCTCGGGCTCCCCTCCTTCGGTTCTCCTGCGCCCTCGCTCTCGCAGACAGGAGGTTGTGCGGGATGAGCGGCGACGCGCGAGACGACAAAGAGCGCACGAGCGGCGACAGCAGTGTCATCGACGAACTGGCCGCGGATGTGGATTCCACCGTCGACCGGGCGGTGAAGACGGTCGAATTCGGGACCCGGGGTTTCCGGATCGCGCTCGTCGCGTTCGCGGTGCTGGTGAGTCTCGTGTTGCCGTGGGTCGGCGAGCACGCGGGCTGGCAGGTGCTGCTCGGGGAGGGCGGTGCCATTCCGCGGCTGTTCGCGACGACGGCGACGGTCTTCGGCGTGCTGGCTTCAGCGCTCGCCGTTTCGACGAGGCGCTGGTGGCTGGCCTGGGTGTGTGCCATCGGCTGTTCGATCGCGTTCGTCGACGGGATGCTGGGCATCTGGTCGCAGCAGTCGTCCTCGTCGACCGGCACGGCGGGTGGAGGTCCCGGCCTCGGCATGATCATCGCCGTGGTGTGCGTTCTGGTGCTGGCCGTGCAGTGGATGCGCGTCGCGTGGTCGCGTAACTGAACCCTGCCCCGCGCGGAGCCCCCGTGCGAATGTGTTGTCGACATCACATCGCAACGCTGTCATACTGTCGACCACATACAGTATGCAAAATGGGGTGAGGTATGTATCGGCTGCCGAACGCCGTGCCCGTTCGCGAGATCCGCGACTTCTACGGCAGGCGTTACCGGGTCGGCGAGACCGACCGCGACCTGCTCGGCCGTTCCCGGCGCTGGATGCTGTGGGCCGCGTGGACCGCGATGCTGGTCGCCAGTGTCGGGCAATACGGGTACGGGGCGTTGATGCCGGTGCTGGGCAGCACCCACGGCTGGACGTTCGCGCAGGGTGGCGCGGTGCTCGCCGTGTGGATCCTCTGCCAGAGCGGCACCGTGTACCCCGCGGCGAGGCTGCGCAGCAGGCTGGGGCTGAAACCCGCCGCGACGATGTTGGTCGGCGCGGCGCTGTGCGCTAGTGGTCTCGTCACGCTCGGCGGTTCGAGCAGCTTCACCGCGGTCCTGCTCAACCACGGCGTCCTCGGCGGCATCGGTGCGGGCCTCATCTACGGCACCTGCCTCGGCGTCGTCGCCACCTGGTACCCGGAACGTCCGGGGAGGACGGCGTTCGTCAGCGGGGCGTTCGCCTACGGCGCGGTGCCCTTCGTGGTGCTGGCCGGCCAATTCGCCGACCCCGCCGCGATCGAACGGTTCCTCGGCCTCGCCGGTGCCGCCGTCGTCGTGCTCGTCGGCGCGGCCGCCGCGATCCTGCGCGACCCGCCCCGGAACTGGTGGCCCGCCCACGTCGACCCCGAGGCGTGGGCGCTCGACAAGACCGTCAACCCGGGGCTGCGCCGCAACCGGCCCGCGATCCGGCGCTACTCGGCCGCCGAGATGGTCAAGGTTCCCGCTTCCGGTCTGCTCCTGCTCGCCGTCACCTGCCTGACCGCCGTCGTGCTCTTCGACATCGCCTATCTCGCGGTCTTCGTCACCGCACACGGCTGGGGCAGCGGGTTCGCGGCGATCGCGCTCGCCGTGCTCGCCGCCGCGAGCGGCGCGACCAGGACGGCGGAGGGCTGGGCCGGTGACCGGTTCGGAAGGCGCAGGGTGGTCAGGGTCGCGCTCGTCACGGTCGGGGTCGCGCAGCTCGTGTTGCTGCTCGCCGGACAGCACGGGCTGAGCGCGCTGCTGCTTGCCGGTGCCGCGCTCGCGGGTGCCTCGGCAGGTGCCTGCTATGGCCTGTTGCCGGGTCTGGTCGAGGGCCATTTCGGGGAGCAGCCGGGGCTTCCGAACTTCGGGGTGTTCTACGGAGCGAAGTCGGTGGGGGGCTTGCTCGGCGTGGCGCTCGCCGGATCGGTCGTCGCCGCGGAGGGCTGGACGGTGGTGTTCGTGTTCGCCGCCGTGCTCGGCGCGGTGGGAGCCACGCTGGTGGGATTGCTGCGCCAGCCGGGAAGGCCGAGGCTGCCGCTGCCGGGAGTCGCCGAGGCGGAACCGCTCCTTTTCCGTTGACGCACAAGGGAAAACCAGGGGCCGGGCGGGTGGCCCTGCCCCTGGTTCCTGGTCAAGGTCCCGTGAACGTTGATCTTCCGGACTGGCGGGGCGCGTGAGTCATCCGATTGCCACGTTCGTCATGTAGCCGGCCGACATCACCGCGAGCAGCAGGTAGAGGCCAGGGAAGGCGATGTTGTAGAAAACACGTGCCCTGACGTGCGCGACGATGGCACCGACGAAGAACAGGATCAGACCGCACCCGGCGGCGACGCCGAGCCAGGGCACCACGGTCAGCCCACCGACGAGCCCGATCGCCCCGGCCAGTTTCAACGTCGCGAGGTAGGGCAGAACGCGGGCGGGAAGGCCCACCTCGGCGGAGTTCTTCAACACGAACCCCGCCTTCAGGTAGTCGGCGCCGGCGATGAACGCATTCGCCACGATGCACCCGATCGTGGCGACAAGTAGAGCCGTCGTCATGCGCTGTACCTGCCCACGACCGTGCACGAGCGCGGTGCTGGATTGTCGTCGGTCTGGTCGGGCAGCCAGCCGCGGAACGCCGCTGCGGCGGGGATCGACGGCAGTGGGTTGTCCGCGCCGTCAGGGAGTTCCAGAATGAGAGTGAACTCGGGCTCGTCGGTCTCCCGCAGCGCCGTGTACCGCATTCCTTGCGGTGCCACGGCTTTCACCGCCGCGAATACCGCCTCGATCTCTTCGGTGACCGCGGGGACCTTTTCGGGAGTGGTCCGGAACCGGACGATCTGTACGCTCATCGGAAGGTGCTTTCCTCGGGTAGGGATGGACTGTCGGACATGAGATGTGGTGCTCTCGTCCGTTCCGACGTTTCCCGACCCGGAAAGGTGACCGCGATGGCGTTCCGAGCGGCGTTGTCGATGTGGTCGCCGCCCGGCACGCCCACCGTCGTCACCGGTGTCTCCGCGGTCGCCGAGGAGGCCAGCTTCTTCGCCGACCGGATCCGCCTGAGCCGCGGAACCTAGAGGTTTTTGTAGAGTTCGCGGGCGAGTTCGGCGGTTTCGGTGGGGGTTTTGCCGACTTTGACGCCTGCGTTTTCGAGTGCTTGTTTTTTGGCTTGGGCGGTGCCGGTGGAGCCGGAGACGATGGCGCCGGCGTGGCCCATGGTTTTGCCTTCGGGGGCGGTGAATCCGGCGACGTAGCCCACGACGGGTTTGGTGACGTGGTGGGTGATGTAGTCGGCGGCGCGTTCTTCGGCGTCGCCGCCGATTTCCCCGATCATGACGATGATGTCGGTGTCGGGGTCGGCTTCGAAGGCTTCCAGCGCGTCGATGTGGGTGGTGCCGATGATGGGGTCGCCCCCGATCCCGACGGCGGTGGAGAAGCCGATGTCGCGCAGTTCATACATCATCTGGTAGGTCAGAGTGCCGGATTTGGACACCAGCCCGATCCTGCCGGGGCCGGTGATGTCGGCGGGGATGATCCCGGCGTTGGACTTGCCCGGGGAAATCACCCCCGGACAGTTCGGGCCCACGATGCGGGTCTTGTTCCCGGTGGCGACGGCGTGGGCCCAGAAGTAGGCCGAGTCGTGCACGGGGATGCCCTCGGTGATGACCACGGCCAGCCCGATCTGGGCGTCGATGGCCTCGATCACGGCGTCTTTGGCGAACCGGGGTGGCACGAAGATCACCGACACGTCCGCGCCGGTGGTTTTCATCGCCTCCTCCACCGTGGCGAACACGCTCAACTCGGTGCCGCCGATGGTGACGGTGGTGCCGGCCTTGCGGGCGTTGACCCCACCGACGATGTTCGCGCCGGCGGCCAGCATCTTCGTGGCGTGTTTCGTGCCCTCCGACCCGGTCAAACCCTGCACGATGATCTTGGAATGCTCATTCAGGAAAATCGACATCGCTCACGCACCCGCCGCCGCTAGCTGGGCGGCCTTGTCCGCCGCACTGTCCATCGTGTCCACCACAGTCACCAGCGGATGCGCCGCCGCCGCCAGGATCTGCCTGCCCTGCTCCACATTGTTGCCATCCAGGCGCACCACCAACGGCTTGGACGCCTCATCACCCAGCAGGCGCAACGCCTCCACAATCCCGGTCGCCACCGCATCACACGCGGTGATCCCACCGAACACATTCACAAACACACTACGCACCGACGGATCACCCAGGATCACATCCAACCCCGCGGCCATCACCTCCGCCGACGCGCCACCCCCAATATCCAAAAAGTTCGCCGGAGCGACCCCACCATGACGCTGCCCCGCATACGCCACCACATCCAGAGTCGACATCACCAAACCAGCACCATTACCAATAATGCCGACCTGGCCCTCCAACTTCACATAATTCAACCCCTTGGCCTTGGCCTTAGCCTCCAACGGATCCTCCGCCTCGGCATCCACCAACTCCGCATGACCCGGATGCCGGAAACCCGCATTCTCATCCAGCGTGACCTTGCCATCCAACGCCACAATCCGATCCTGGGGATCCCGCACCAGCGGATTGACCTCCACCAACGTGGCATCCTCAGCCACAAACGTCTCCCACAACTTCACCACCACATCCGCGGCCTCCTCCCGCACCCGCTCCGGGAACCGCGCCTGCGTCACAATCTCCAACGCCCGCGCCCGATCCACCCCCACAATCGGATCCACCGCAACCCGCGCCAACGCCTCCGGACGCTCCACCGCCAACTGCTCGATCTCCACACCACCCTCAGCAGACGCCATCGCCAAAAACGTCCGCTGAGCCCGATCCAGCAAAAACGAGAAGTAATACTCCTCCGCGATATCCGAAGCCACCGTCACCAACACCCGACGCGTCACATGACCCTTGATATCCAAACCCAAAATCTGCTCAGCCCGCTGGCCAGCCTCCACCGCAGAACCAGCCAGCTTCACACCCCCAGCCTTACCCCGACCCCCAGTCTTCACCTGCGCCTTCACCACCACAGGGCCACCAAGACCCTCAGCAACAACACGCGCTTCATCCGCACTAACCGCCACAGCACCCGGCAAAACCGGCACACCATGGGCAGCGAAGAGATCCTTCGCCTGATACTCGAACAGATCCACGATGTCCAACCTCCGACCGCGTCGTCCTGTGTCGTCGTGCGCACTCCTCTTCAGAGGATACGGTATTCTGTATGCACTCTGCCAGGTTTTCTCACGAGGCGTGAGGTCAACCCTGGGGGCGCGGAGAATGGGCTACGGAGCGACGAGTGTCACTCACTGTAGTGACAGGCATCACCGAGTTCGGGCATATCGCTCATTGTATGCTGTAGGCAGTCGACCAATCAGCCGACATATTTGGCCAGGTAGTCCGGCCATCCGAGATTTGGAGTACACCATGCCGTCGACCGAGTTGCCGCAGCAGCTTGCTGCCCGCCGTATCGATCGACCGGTTCCGCTGCGTGAGCGGGTCTATCAAGCCATGCAGGAGCTGATCATCTCAAGGCAACTCGCGCCGGGACAACACCTCGTCGAGAGTGAGCTGGCCGAGATGCTCGGGGTGTCGAGGCAGCCGATCAGGGAAGCGCTCCAATTGCTCAACTCGGAGGGCTGGGTGGATCTGCGGCCGGGGTACGGCGCGTTCGTTCACGCCCCCACCGACACCGAGGTCGACCAGTTGCTCGTCGTCCGCGCCGCGCTGGAGGCCGAATCGGCGCGACTGGCCGCGCTGGGAGCGGACGAGGAAGGCGTCGCGAAGCTCAGGAAGCTGTGCGCGCAGGGGGAGGCGGCCGTCGAGGCCGACGACATCGACGGCATGGTCGCCGCCAACGCCGATCTGCACCGCTGTGTCACCGAGCTGTCGGGCAACCAGGTGCTGCTCGACTTCGTCTCGCAGGTCGATCGCAGGGTGCGCTGGTACTACCAGCCGATCGCGCGGCACAGGGGCTCGAAGAGCTGGCAGGAGCACGCGAAGCTCATCGACGCGATCGAGAAGGGCGACGCCGACGGCGCGGCCAAGATCATGCGTGAGCACACCGAACGCACTCGGCAGTCCTATTTGGAGCAGCGCGCGAACGATCCGGAGCCTGAGGAAGTACCCGTTCAGGTTCGTTCGCGGCGAAGGCGGACCGCTCCGCGCGGCTGAACCGCCCTTCTCTCGAAAGAAGCCAACCGGGCCCGTGCCTTCGTCAGGCACGGGAAGCACCGGTCGATGTGTGATGCCACAAGGAAAGGAGGTGAAGACGATGCGTACCTGGAAGCAGTTCCTGCGCAACCTCACGCGTGAGCCCGTTGGTTACCGCGGCGAGGGCAGTGTGCTCGGCCTCGGTCTCGCCACCGCGCAAGAGCAAGCGCGGCGGCAGGCCGCCGACGAGGTCGAGGACTACCTGCGTGGCAAGGCCGACGAACAGCGCAGCACCACGACCTCCTGAGGTGCCCGCTGTGTTCTCCGGTTGACCGGAGCCGGCAACGGCGCCGGTCCGCGTCAGCCGTCCCACGCACGTGTGTTGTCAGTCGGCTTTCACGGCCTCGGTTTCTTTGGCGGTCTGTGCCGCCTCTGCCGCGCGGATCCGGTCGCGGCGCACCTTGACCAGGCTCGCGATCGTCGTGATGGCCAGTGTGCCCACGATCACGCCGAGCGAACCGAGAATCGGGATCTCCGGCGCCCAGGAGACACCGTGATGGTGCAGGGTTTCCGAGATCAGCTTGAGCCCGATGAAGCCGAGTACGAAGGCGAGCCCGACGCTGAGGTACACCAGCCGGTCGAGCAAGCCGCCGATGAGGAAGAAGAGCTGCCGCAGGCCCATCAACGCGAAGGCGTTGGCCGTGAAGACGAGGTAGGGCTCCTTGGTCAGCCCGAAGATCGCGGGAATCGAGTCCAGCGCGAACAGCAGGTCGGTGGTGCCGATCGCGATCATCACGATCAGCATCGGCGTGACCAGCCTGCGGCCGCTCTCCTTGATCGTGAGCTTGGCGCCGTTGTACTCGTCCGTCGCGGGGAGGAACCGTTTCGCCGTGCGCAGGACGGCGTTCTCCTTGAATTCCTCGTCATCGTCGTTCTTGTGCGACAGCAGCTTCCACGCGGTGTAGAGCAGGAACGCGCCGAAGACGTAGAACAGCCAGTCGAAGCGCGTGATGACCTCGGCGCCGACCGCGATGAAGAGGCCGCGCAGCAGCAGTGCGATGACGATGCCGATCAGCAGTACCTTCTGCCGGTACTCCTTCGGCACCGCGAAGCTCGACATGATGATGACGAAGACGAAGAGGTTGTCCACCGACAGCGAGTACTCGGTGATCCAGCCCGCGAAGAACTCCCCGCCGTACTGGCCACCGGCGAGCAGCACGACGCCGAGGCCGAACAACGCGGCCAGCGAGACGTAGCCGCAGACCCAGAGTGTGCACTCGCGTAGTGACGGATGCCTCGGATTCCGGGAAACGAGGTAGAAGTCGAAGCAGATGATGGCCACAAGCCCGCCGACGGTGACAAGCCAGACCCACCAGGGAATGTTCATGGTCGTCCCAATTCTCCTCGCCCGTTCTCTTTCTTCCAGCCGGAGGCCCCGGCCCGGTCACCACGAATCAGGCCGCACTGAACCGGACAGCACGGAGGAGGACGCCGGTCGTTCGCCCGAGTGGGACGAACGACCGGAGCCCGCCGTTCAGCGCTGTGCGGCCTTCGCCTTCGCGGCCCTGCTCTCCCTGCGGGCCTGGCGCATGTTGTAGATCTGCTTCGCGTGTTCCGCGTAGGCAGCGTAGATCCGGGCCGCCTCGGGGTTGTGCGGGGCCATCCTCCGCCACCACCTCGGCGCGAGCCGTTCGTGCAGCCACAGGAAACCGATCGCGAAACCCGCGCTCACGATGCCCTGGTAGGCGAGGAAGCCGAGCAGGTCGGGTGGGAGCCGGGGTTCGCCACCGAGGATCCAGAAGGTGCCGACCTCGTGAAGCAGCCGCGAAACGGGAAAACCGGCCAGCCAGAAGAGCGCGACCGGAGCGAAGCCGCCGAGCCGGACTTTCCGGAAGGCGACGAGCAACCCGAACCCGGCCCCGAAAAGGCCGAGCGGGATACCGAGCGTGAGCATGCTCACCAGCGCCCAGCCCGCGGGCTGGCCGACGAAACCGGCCAGCCCGCCGGCAACCGCGCCGGCGACGAGTCCTACGACGAACCCGGGAAACGCGAGTTCGACGAGCCGGAGCAGGCGTGTCTTCTCCATCTAACTCACGACCACGCCGAAGCGGACAAGGCTGTAGAACAACATGCCGAGGTAGAACACCGCGCCGAACCCGATGATCAGGTTCGCCCACCACTTCGGACGAATCGGTTTCGGCAGCATGCGGTTGTTCACCAGCAGCAGCACGACGCAGTAGGCGCCCATGGCGAAGGTGGAGAGGAACGCCAGTATGTCGAGCACGCCGCTGGGGCCGTCGGCCGGTCCGAACAACAGGATCAGGATGCCGAAAAGGATGACGCCCCACAGGAAGAACGCGTAGAGGTGGGAGATCTTGAACCGTTTCGCGCCCTTCACGAAGAAGTACGTCATGTCGGCCTGACCACGGGAGAAGGAATCGAAGAGGCCGAGTGTCGCGTTCATACCGATCAGCGCGATGAAGCCGAAGAACAACCCGCCGAGGACGGAGCCGCCAGCGGAGGCGAAGGCATCCGACATCGCGCCCAGTGCCGCGTCCCGGTCACCGCCCTCGATGAGCGTGGCCACATTTGGGTTCTCCCTCGCCGCGGCCTGTGCCAGCACCGTGAACGAAATGGTCACGAGCATCGTGATGCCCCAGAACAGCAGCAGCGCGTCGAAGGTGACCCACTTCCGCCAGCCCTTCCACTTCTTCATTTCCGCGGGGTCGTCGGTGTCGAACATGAACCCCCGGTTGGGCATCTCCTCCTGCTCGCTCGCGTGCCGGAGGCCGCGGATCTTGGGCACGTGCGCGCCCATGCCGGCGCCGCTGTCCCTCAGGTGCAGCGTGTACCACATCTGCTGCATGCCGGAGGGGCCCGCGAAGGCGATGGAGCCGACGACGATCGGGAACCACGCGCTCGACATGGCATCGCTCGGGAAGTAGCCGAACGCGAACATGCCGGTGATCGTGCTGGAGAGGTCGCTCCAGCTGCCGACGAGCGAGGCGATGACCGCCGTTCCGACGACGAGCACGCCGATCAGCAGCGACAGTACGTTCTCAAGCAGGCTGTAGATGACTTTCGCGAGGCTGAAGACGACGCCGACGAGGACGAGTCCCACACACGCCGTCACCACCCACGGGATGCCGGTGATCTCCTCGAAGGCGGCGGCGCCAGCTGAGAGATGTCCCGGCCAGATATAGACGAGTATCGCGACGGCGAAGAAGAACCACATCAACGGTTTGAACACGCGAGCGGCACCGGTGAAGATGCTCTCGCCCGTCGCCATGGCGTAGCGGGCCATCTCCAGCATGACGACGGCCTGCAAGGTGACACCGATCAGGAACAGCCATCTGATCTCGGGGCCGAAAACCAGCACCAGTCTCGGCCACATGTACGACTCGCCCATGCCGACCCCGAGTGCCACGAGGAACACCGTGGGACCGAGCAGATGAATCGCGGGCGGAGCGTCGGGCAGCTTGCGGATCGGCATGGGATCGAGCCGCCCGGCTCGCCACACCCGTTCTGCGTGATCCGTGTCGGCGGTGGTGCCCGACACGGGGACTTTCGAAGAATCCACCATTGGACCTCCTGATTTCCGATGTGGCCGAGACTGCTGTCCGCGGTCACCTCCCGGTGATCGCCGGACACGGCCCCCGATCAGCCGAGTAACCCGGCTGCCCTTGCCCACCGGTACTTGGCGCCGAGTACCGCGACGGGTCGTTCCGTCGTGTACGGGTAGGCGACGATCCGGTGGTCGAACAGGTAGTCGCTCGCTTTTTCGACTTCGGTGTCTCCCGCGAGCGACGCGACGACGGGCTTGTCGATGCCCCGCTGCCTCGCTTCTTCGACGACTCGTGCGGTGAGTTCGGCGAAGACCATGGGCGGGGTGACGATCGTGTGCCAGTAGCCGAGGATCAGCGCGTGGATGCGCGGGTCTTCGAGCCCGAGCCGGATCGTCGCCTCGTATGTCGACGGCGGTTCGCCTCCCGTGATGTCGATGGGGTTGCCTGCCGCGCCGAACGGGGGAATGTAGCGGCGGAACGATTCGTCGAGATCGGGAGGAATGTCCATCAACGACAGTCCGGCCTCGACGCAGGCGTCGGAGAGCAGTACGCCCGATCCGCCGGCACCGGTGATGATCACGACGTTCTCGCCCTGCGGTGTCGGCAGCAGCGGGAGGCCCCTCGCGTATTCGAGCATTTCGTTGAGCCCCGGCGCCCTGACGACGCCCGCCTGCCTGAGGATGTCGTCGTAGACCTTGTCGTCGCCTGCCAGCGCCCCGGTGTGCGAGCTGGCCGCCCTCGCGCCGAGCGCGGTCCTTCCCGCCTTGAGCACGACGACGGGCTTCTTCTTCGTCATGCGCTTCGCCGTTTCGACGAAGGCCCTTCCGTCCTTGAGGTCCTCAAGGTGCATCGCGACCGCGTTGGTGTTCTCGTCCTGCTCGAAGTAGGTCAACAGGTCATCTTCGTCCACATCGGACTTGTTGCCAAGTCCGACGATCGCCGAGACACCCATCTTGGTGGTGCGGGCGAAACCGAGTATCGCCATCCCGATGCCGCCGCTCTGCGAGGTGAGGGCGACGCCGCCCTTGACGTCGTAGGGCGTGCAGAACGTGGCGCACAGGTTCTGCGGCGTGTAGTAGTAGCCGTAGATGTTGGGGCCGAGCATCCTGATGCCGTACCTGTGCGCGATGGCGACGACCTCGTCCTGCAGTTCCTGGTTGCCGGTCTCGGCGAATCCGGAAGGGATCATGACCGCCGTCGCGACACCCTTCTCGCCGCATTCGGTCAGCGCGCTCGCCACGAACTTGGCTGGGATGGCGAAGACCGCGACGTCCACCTCACCCGGAATGTCGGTGACCGAGGCGTAGGCCTTGCGTCCCATGATCTCGTCGGCCTTGGGGTTGATCGGGTGGATCTCGCCCGCGTAGCCGCCGTTGATGAGGTTCTTCATCACCGAGTTGCCGATCTTGCCCTCCTGGTCGGAGGCGCCGACGACGGCGACCGACCTCGGGTTCATCAGCTTGTTCATCGCGGCGAGGATGTCCTCCTGCGACGGCTGGACCGGCGCGGTGACGGGGGAGGTCTCCAGCAGGATCCGGATGTCGGCCGCCATGGCGCCCGCCGCGTCGGCGAACACCGGGTTGAGGTCGAATTCCCTGATCTCGGGGAAGTCGGTCACGAGCGCGGACACCCGCTCGATCACCGTCGCGACCCCGTCGACGTCGACGGGGTCGGCGCCCCTCGCGCCGTGCAGCACCTCCGCGGCCTTGATGCCGTTGATCATCGATGCCGCCTCGGCCGTGTCGAGTGGCGCGAGCCGGAAGGTGACGTCCTTGAGTACCTCGACGAGCACCCCGCCGAGGCCGAAGGCCACGATCTTGCCGAAGGTGGGGTCCGTCGTCGCGCCGATGATCACCTCGTGCCCGCCGCCGACCTGTTGCTGGACCTGGACACCGGCGATCTCGGCTTCGGCGTCGTACGCCTTGGCGTTGGCGATGATCCGCTCGAAAGCGGCCCTCGCCTTGTCCGGGCCCTCGATACCGACGAGCACCCCGCCCGCTTCGGTCTTGTGCAGGATGTCCTTCGAGACGATCTTGCACACGACTGTCTGCCCGATGTCGGCCGCGAGAGTCGCGGCCTCGTCCGCCGTCGTGGCGAGCCCTTCGCGCGGGGTGGGGATGCCGTAGGCGTCGGCGACCCGCTTGCCCTCTGGCGCGGTGAGTGCGTCTCTGCCCTCCGCGCGTACCTTGTCGAGGATCTCGCGCACCGCTGCCTTGTCAGGAGTCGGCATACCTCAGATCACTCCATTCGCCTTGAGTTCGGCGAACCGGCCGTCGTCGAGGCCGAGTTCGCTCACGTAGACCTCTTCGTTGTGCTCGCCGAGCAAGGGCGAGCTTGCGACGTCGACGACCGAGTCGGACAGCTTGATCGGGCAGCCGACCGTCTTGAACTCGCCGCGCTCGGGGTGCTGTACCGGGATCACCATGTCGTTGTCCACCAGCGAAGGGTCCTCGATGATTTCCTTTGTGGACAGAACGGGTCCGCAGGGGATGTTGTGCTCGTTGAGTCTGGCCAGCACTTCCCACTTGCCGTGGTTGATGCTCCATTCCTCGATGAGCTGGAACATCTTGTCGAGCTTGTCCAGCCTGGCTTCCGGCGTGCTCCAGTCGGGATCGTCCGCGAGTTCGGGTCTTCCGATGAGCTTGGTTATGGGCTGCCAGCCGACCGGTTGCACGATCACGTAGATGTAGTCGTTGGGGCCGCCTGGCGCGCACTTGACCGCCCAGCCCGGTTGTCCTCCGCCGGATGCGTTGCCAGAGCGGGGGACGGTGTCGCCGAACTCGTCGTTCGGGTACTCGGCGAGCGGGCCGTGAGCGAGCCGTTGCTGGTCGCGGAGCTTGACCCGGCACAGGTTCAGCACGGCGTGCTGCATCGCGACGGTGACCCGCTGGCCCCTTCCGGTGTGCTCGCGCTGGAACAACGCGGCGAGGATGCCTGCCACCGTGTGAATGCCGGTTCCCGAGTCGCCGATCTGAGAGCCGGTGGCCAGCGGGGGGCCGTCCTCGAAACCGGTCGTGCTCATCGAGCCGCCCATCGCCTGCGCGACCACCTCGTAGGCTTTGAAGTGGGTGTAGGGCCCGTCGCCGAAACCCTTGATGGAGGCGTAGATCAGGCGGGGGTTGATCTCCTGCAACCGCTCCCAGGTGAAGCCCATGCGGTCGACGGCGCCTGGCCCGAAGTTCTCGGCGAGCACGTCGAACCTCGGCAGCATCTCGGTGAAGATTCGTTTGCCCTCTTCGCTTTTCATGTTCAGCGTGATGCTGCGTTTGTTGCAGTTGAGCATCGTGAAGTACAGACTGTCCACATCGGGCAGATCGCGGAGCTGCTTGCGCGTGATGTCGCCGGTCGGCGCCTCCAGCTTGACGACGTCGGCCCCGAGCCAGGCGAGAATCTGTGTGCAGGACGGCCCCGACTGGACGTGGGTCATGTCGAGAACACGAACACCCTCAAGTGCTTTTCCCATGGTGCAAGCCCCTTTACTTGTACATGGTCTGGTTCATCGTTCCCGGCGCGTAGACCTCCGGGTCGACCCACACGTTGATGAGCGACGGTTTGCCCGACTCCCGTGCCCTTTCCAGGGCGGGCCGGATGTCGGCGGGGTCGGTGACCTCTTCGCCGTAACCGCCGAGCATGGTGGCGAACTGGCCGTAGGGGACGTTGCCGAGCGTGTTGCCGACCCTGCCCCTGCTCTCGCCATACTTCTGGATCTGCCCGTAGCGGATCTGGTTCATCGACGAGTTGTTGCCGACGATCCCGATGAAGGGGAGGTCGAATCGCACCAGCGTCTCGAAGTCCCATCCGGTGAGGCTGAAAGCGCCGTCGCCGAAGAGACACACGACTTCCTTGTCCGGCCGCGCGTATTTCGAGGCGAGCGCGAAGGGAATGCCGACGCCGAGTGTCCCCAGTGGACCGGGGTCCATCCAGTGGCCAGGCGATTTCGGTTGCACGACCTGTCCGGAGAAGGTGACGATGTCGCCGCCGTCTCCGATGTAGAGCGAGTCGGGGGTCAGGAACTCGTTGATCTCGTGCACGAGCCGGTAGGGGTCGATCGGGCTGGCCTCGGAAAGCTGGCGGGGCAGCCGCTTCTCGTAGGCTGCCGTCTCCACCGAGCGCAGCTCTTCGAGCCAGGACTTGCGGCCGACCGAGCCGTTGTCGATCCGGCCGGAGGCGGCCTGGGTGACCGAGGAGAGCACGAGGCCAGCGTCGCCGACGATGCCGAGGTCGACGTCGCGGTTCTTGCCGACGGTGCGGTAGTCGAGGTCGATCTGCACGACGGTGGCGTCGGGGGAGAGGCGTTTTCCGTAGCCCATCCGGAAGTCGAAGGGTGTGCCGACGATGATGATGAGGTCGGCGTTGCTGAAGGCGTACCTGCGCGCGAGTTGCAGGTGGTGGGGATCCTCGGGGGCGAGCGTTCCCCTCCCGGAGCCGTTCATGAACGCGGGCACGTTGAGGGTCCGGACGAACTCGATGGCCGCTTCGGTCGCCCTGCACGTCCAGACCTGGCTGCCCAGCAGTACGCAGGGTTTCTCGGCGTGGACGATCAGGTCGGCGAGCCGTTCGATCGCGGCGGGGTCACCGGCCGACCTCGTCGATGCCCGGTAGCCGCCCGCACGGGGTACTCGCGCCTTGTCGACCGGTACCTTCGCGTCGAGCACGTCGCGGGGGATTTCCAGAAACGAAGGGCCTGGCGCGCCGTGGTAGCACTCGCGGAAGGCCATCGACACGATGTCGGCCGCGCGCTCGGTCGCGGGCACCGTCGCGGCGAACTTCGTGATGGGCGACATCATGTCGACGTGCGGCAGGTCCTGCAATGAGCCCATTTTGTGCTGGCTCAACGCTCCCTGGCCGCCGATCAGCAACATGGGGCTCTCCGCCCGGAAGGCGTTGGCGACACCGGTGACCGCGTCGGTGGTGCCGGGACCGGCCGTGACGACCGCGCAGCCCGGCTTGCCCGTGACGCGGGCGTAGCCGTCGGCCGCGTGTGCCGCGACCTGTTCGTGCCGGACGTCGATGACGTCGATGCCCTCGTCGACGCAGCCGTCGTAGATGTCGATGATGTGACCACCGCAGAGCGTGAAGATCACGTCCACGCCTTCCGCCTTGAGTGCTTTGGCGACGAGGTGGCCCCCGGAGATCAACTGAGGTTCGCCGTTGGTGGCGGCCAGTGCGCCTGGTTCGCCGGCGCTGTCCCGCTCTGTTTTGGCCGTCTGCCCCATGTGCGTCGTCATCTCCTTCGAGCTCGTGGCTACCGCATACTGCATACCATATGGAGTTATCGTGTACCGCGATGAGCGAGTTGTCCAGAGTCGAAAAGGCGGCTTCAGTCGCGCCAGTCGATTCGCGCCCACCGTTGTCTGAGCGCGTCGAGCTTCGTGGCCGCTTCGGCCGGGGAAAGTCCTTGCGCGACAGCCATTCCGATGAGGTAGACGGTGATGGGGCCCGCCGGCTTGGCCGCCGTTCTCTCCGCGTCTCTCGCCATGGCCAGCACGAGCGGGTAGTCGAATTGCTCCTCGTCGATGCCGAGGTCGGCGCACAGGGCGGCGGTCCATTCGCGCAGATCGTTCATCGACCGGCCACCTCCCGCGTCCACACCGGCAAGCCGGTGAAACCATTGACCCGAGCGTGACATACCGTATACTGCATACAACTCGCGTGCAAGTCCATTACTTTCCGACGCGATCCGTACTTCCCCCCACAGCGCGGCCAGCCCTTCGGCGGCCGACGCGACAACGGCCGAGAACGGAGTCACCGTGAAAGTTGCTGTTTTGGGCGCCGGTGCAATCGGTGCGTACGTCGGCGCCAGTCTGCACCGCGCGGGCGCCGAAGTACACCTCATCGCAAGGGGAGCCCACCTCGAAGCGATGCGAGAGCACGGGGTGAAGGTCAGGAGTCCCCGTGGAGACTTCGTCGCCACTCCACATGCGACCGACGACCCCGCCGAAGTGGGGCCGGTCGACCACATCTTCCTCGGCCTCAAGGCCAATCAGTACGCGGGCGCCGGTCCGCTCATCGAGCCCATGCTGCACGAGAAGACCTCGCTGATCGCGGCACAGAACGGCATTCCATGGTGGTACTTCCACGGCGTGGAAGGCCCCAACGCGGGAAGGCGGATCGAGGCCGTCGACCCCGGAGGAAGCGTCAGTGCGGTGCTGCCGCCGGAGCGCGCGATCGGCTGCGTCGTCTACGCGGCGACCGAGATCGAAGCGCCAGGAACGGTCCGCCATCTCGAAGGCACCCGGCTTTCCATCGGAGAACCGGACGGAACCCGCTCGGCCCGTTGCGGCGAGTTCGCCGACGCCATGGTCGAGGGAGGGCTGAAGTGCCCCGTCGAGGCCGATCTCCGCCGCGACATCTGGATCAAACTCATGGGCAACATCGCCTTCAATCCCATCAGCGCGCTCGCGAGGGCGACGATGGCCGCGATCTGCAGGCACCACGACACCAGAGCGCTCGTCGTCGACATGATGAAGGAGACGCTCGACGTCGCACTCGCGCTCGGCGTCTCGACCGGAGTCTCCATCGAACGCAGGCTCGCCGGAGCCGAACGTACCGGCGAACACAAGACGTCGACCCTGCAAGACCTGGAAAAGGGCAAACCCCTCGAACTCGACGCCATCCTCACCGCCGTCGTCGAAATCGCCGAGTTCGCGGGTGTTCCCGTGCCGACGTTGCGGGTCGTGAACGCACTCACCGGCCTGCTCGGCGCCGGTCTGCCCGCGCTACCCCCCGGAGGAACCCGATGACGGTCACCACAAGGCTCGAAAGCCACGCCGAGGCCGGCGCCGTGGCACCGGAGGCGTTCGCGGGCGGCAGGACCTTGCACTTCTGGGGCGGTCGCTGGCGCGCCGAAGGCGACCCCGCGCTGGACGCGACGGACACGGCCAGAGCCGTGCGGGCCGCACTCAACGAGCACCGCACCTGGTCGGTCGCCGGATTCGAGGAGAGAAGGACGCGCGTCAGCGCCGCCGTCGAAAGCCTCACCGCGCACGGTGCTCTGCTCGCGGGGACGCTGGGAACCGGAGCCGAAGCCGAGCGCGCGGTGCACCGTGTGCTCGGCACGACGCGCCAATGCGCCGACGAGGGCGGCGCGCTGCTCACCGGCCGGTTCCCGCTGCGAGGTCCGGTCGCCAACATCGCGTCCCGCGCTTGTCCCGCGCCCGCTCTTCTCCAGGCTTTGCTGATGCAGACACTCGCGGGCAACGCGGCCATCGCCGGTATCTCGGGTGGCCGAGGCCCCGCAGGCAGGAAGGAAAGGGCCGACGGCGCCGGTGGTGCCGGTGGAAGCGCGTTCCTGACCCTCGCCGTCGCGCTCGCCGCCCCGCACGGACTCCCGCTCACCCTCGTCAGAGCGGAAGGCGCGGCGGCGGAAGCCGCGCTCGGCAGGCAGGACATCGTGGGCTGCGTGCGCTACCCCGACGAATCCGAACCGGACGAGACGCTGCTGTCCACCGTGACCCGGCGCGCGGCGAGCTGAGGCCGCGCGCCGGTCTGGCTAACGGTCGGCGACGGCGGCCTCGGCCGCCAGCAGCCACTCCCGCCACTGAGCGGCCTGCTCCTCGGCCTTCTTGGCCCTCCGCTCGTCGCCTGCCGCCCTCGCCTTGCTCGCCTGCGCCTCGAACTGCTCGACCCGCTCGCGGAACTGCGCCGCCCTTGCCTGTGCCTCGGGATCCGTGCGGCGCCACTTCGAGTCCTCGGCCGAGCGCACCCTGTCCTGGACGGCCTTGAGCCTGCCGTCGAGTTCCCTGATGCGCTCGCGCGGGACCTTGCCGATCTCGTCCCACTGCTCCTGCACCTTCCTGAGCTGGGACTTCGCAGCGTCGAGATTGGCAGCGGCGTCGATCTTCTCCGCCTCGGCGAGTAGTTCTTCCTTGCGGGCCGCGTTCTCGGCGAACTCGGCGTCCCGCTCGGAGAAGGCGGCGGAGCGCCTGGCGAAGAAGTCGTCCTGCGCGGCCCTGAACCGCTGCCACAGCGCCTCGTCGGTGTCCTTCGGCGCCCTTCCGGCCGCCTTCCACTCCGCCATCAGGTCCTTGTACCTGCCCGCGGTGGGGCCCCAGTCCGTCGAGTCGGCCATGGACTCGGCCTCCGCGATCAGCTCCTCCTTGCGCCGTTTCGCTACGGCGCGCTGCTTGTCGAGATCGGCGAAGTGCGAGCCACGGCGGCGATTGAACGCCTCCCTCGCCTTCGAGAAGCGCTTCCACAACTCGTCGTCGGTCTTGCGGTCGACTCCCTTGACCGTCTTCCACTCGTCGAGGATCGCCCTCAACCGGTCGCCCGCGACCTTCCACTGGGTCGACTCGTTGGCGATCGTCTCGGCTTCCTCGGCGAGCTGCTGCTTACGGGTGACGGCGGCGGCCCTCGCCTGCTCCCGCTCCTGCTTCACCTCGGCCATCGCCCGCTCCGCGTGACCGATGACCTGCTCGATCCTGGCCCGGAGTGCTTCGATGTCGCCCACCACGGCGGCCTCGGACAACCCGTCTCGCATGCCACTGGCGCTGGTCAGCGCCTGTTTCGGGTCACCAGCCCCCGACGAAAGCCTCGTCTCCAGCAATTCGACCTCGGTGCGCAGGTCGTCGAACCGCCGCGCGAAGTGCGTCAATCCCTCGTCAGGCGAACCGGCCTGCCACACACCGACGACGCGCTCACCGTCGGCCGTGCGCACGTAGACGGTGCCCTCGTCGTCGATCCGGCCCCACCTCTCGGGATGCGGTTCGGCTGAGGGCACAGCCGGTGCGGATACGCCGGCCTGGGTGTGAGGCACCTGATGTGGCGTAGGGACATCGATGCCGTTCGGGGTGTTCTGCTCGGCCATGGCCGGCTCCTTCTCGCCTGTCGGCCCGCCGGATCGCGGGCGCCCCGCTGGCGGCGGGGCCGGGTACTGCGTCTTCTGCGTTGCGGGTGTCGCTGTGTTTCGGGTCTAGGCCCGCATTCAAACAGGTCAGCGCGCTTCTCGGTACTCCGTGCCTCAAGACGTACCTCCATCGGCTTCCCGGGTAACCTCGGAACGCGTGATCACGCGTGCTCTCGTGGTGCCCCATCCTCCACTTCTCGTGCCGGAATTGGTGCCAGGTTCCGAGGATTCGACCGACGAGGTCAGGAAGGCCTGCGTCGCGGCAGCCGCGGAGCTGGCGGCATCGCACCCGAGGTGGATCGCCGTCGCCGCCGGAATCGGCAAGGCGATCGAACCGTCGGCCGTTGGCTCGTTCCGCGCGTACGGAGCCGACGTCCGCGTGGCCCTTTCGGCACAACCGGCGGACGCCTCGGCCCCTGCCTCGCTCCCGCTGCCCGCGCTGGTGGCCGGATGGTTGAGGGAACGGGCAGGCGCCACGTCCGTCCGGGTCGAGCTGGTGCCGGGGGACGCCGATCCCTCGGAATGCGTCGCGCTTGGCGAACGTCTGGCGAGCGACACCTCCGACGACACGGCTCTGCTCGTGCTCGGCGACGGATCCACCCGGCACGACCTGAGCGCTCCAGGCTGGTTCGACGAGCGAGCGGTGCCCTTTGACACCGAGGTCGCCGACGTGCTCGAACGAGCCGACCACGCCGCGTTGCTGAACATCGATCCCGCGCTCGCCGCCGAACTGGGAGCCGGGGGAAGGGCGCCGTGGCAGGTGCTCGCCGGACTCGCGGGGGCAGGCGGGCACTGGCGGGGCGAACTGCGGTACTCGGCCGCCCCTCGTGGCGTCGGCTACCACGTCGCGTTCTGGGAGCGCCGGTGAAGCGCCCCGTCGCCGTCGTCGGTCCTACCGCGACCGGTAAGACCGCGCTGGGAATCGAACTGGCGCTCGCGCTGGGCGGCGAAGTCGTCAACGCCGACGCCATGCAGCTCTACCGGGGCATGGACATCGGTACCGCGAAGGCGACAGAGGAGGAGCGAAGGGGCGTACCGCATCACCTGCTCGACGTGCTCGACGTCGAGCAGGCCGCGTCGGTCGCCGCCTACCAGACGCACGCGAGGGCGCGAATCGAGAGCCTGCTCGCCGAGGACACGGTGCCGGTGCTCGTCGGCGGGTCAGGGCTCTACGTGCAGGCGGTGATCGACGACCTGCGCTTCCCCGGCACCAACCCCGGAGTGCGAGCCGAACTGGACCGGCAGGCCACGGAACAGGGTTCCGCCGCGATGCACGCCCGGCTCGCGGCCGCCGATCCGGAAGCGGCGGCCGCGATCCTGCCGACCAACATCCGCCGGATCGTGCGCGCGCTTGAGGTCATCGAGATCACAGGGAAACCGTTCTCGGCCAACCTGCCGAAACCGGGAAGCCCCCGGTACGGCACCGTGCTCGTCGGAGTCGACAGGGCCTCGGCCGAACTCGACGAGCGAGTCGACCGCAGGGTCGGGCTGATGTTCGATGCCGGTCTCGTTTCGGAAGTACGCGACCTCGTCGAAGTGGGCCTCAGGGAAGGGAAGACGGCATCGAGGGCTCTTGGCTACCAGCAGGTGCTCGCCGCCATGGACGAGGCGGGCGGGACCGGCGAGCTGACCGAAGCGCAGACCGAAGCCGCCGCCGCCGCGACGGCGCAGGCCACCCGGAGGTTCGTGCGCAAGCAACGGTCCTGGTTCCGCAGGGACGACCGCATCCGCTGGTTCGACGGCGCCGAGGAAGGTCTTACCGATCATGTGCTCTCCTCGCTCGACCCGTAATCTTGTTCCCATGGGTGGCATCGAGTTCCTCAAGGGGCACGGCACGCAGAACGACTTCGTGCTGTTGCCGGACGCGCCGGGCAGGCTGGACCTGACCCCGGAGCGGGTCGCCGCGCTGTGCGACCGGCAGCGCGGACTCGGTGCCGACGGTGTGCTCAGGGTCGTGCGGTCGTCCGCGATCGGGCTCGGCTCCGAGGCCGAGTGGTTCATGGACTACCGCAACGCCGACGGTTCGGCCGCCGAGATGTGCGGCAACGGCATGCGGGTTTTCGCGCGCTATCTCGTCGAGGCGGGACTGGAGAGCGGCCGCGACTTCGCGGTGGGTACGCGGGCGGGCGACCGGCCGGTGCGGGTGCACGGCGACAACACCGTGACCGTCCACATGGGACCGGCGAGGATCACCGGAACGTCGGTGGCCGTCGTCGGCGAACGTGAGCTCTCCGGAGTCGCCGTCGATGTCGGCAACCCACACCTCGTCTCGACCCTCGACGACGACGTCGCCGAACTGGATCTGCGCGAAGCGCCGCGATTCGACCGCGACTTCTTCCCCAACGGCGTGAACCTCGAATTCGTCAACGTATTGGCCGCCGACGCGCTGCGGATGCGGGTCTACGAGCGTGGCGTCGGGGAGACCCGCGCCTGCGGAACGGGGACCGTCGCCGTCGTCGCCGCGGCGCTGCACCTCGCGGGCACCGACACCGGTTCCTCCACAGTGGACATACCGGGCGGGAGGGTCGCGGTCACGGTCGAGCGCGGCGCCTCGACGTTGACCGGGCCTGCCGAGTTCGTCGCGAGGGGCGAACTCGACGAGTCGTGGTGGAACGGCCTCGGCCGCTAGGAAACCCCTGAACTCGTTCCCCGGCGTCGGTCAGCCGATCACGCTCTGCTTGGGAATGTCGCGCATCAGTCGCAGCGGTGAGAACACCACCCACGCCACGGCGAGCACGAGCGCGACCGACGTCACCCACACGGTCGCCGGAACACCGGCGGCCTGGCCGAGCGCGCCACCCAGCAGGCTGCCGACCGGAAGCGCTCCCCACACCACGAAGCGCACGCTCGCGTTCATCCTGCCGAGCAGCCGGTCGGGGCAGATCGCCTGCCGGTAGCTGACCTGAGCGACGTTGTAGACGACGATTCCATACCCGACGATCGCCAGCCCGGCCGCGACGAGCCCCGCCCGCCATCCCGGTGCGGCGAGCGGGACCAGCAACTGCCCCGGCCAGGTCACGAGCGGGATCAGCCACACGGCACGAGCTTGCCCGATCCGGTTCATCCACCAGTTCGCGGTGAGCGCGCCCGCCACGCCACCGACCCCCGCGATGGCGAGGACGGCGCCGACCCCGCCCGGCGAGAGGCCGACGTCCCGGGTCAGGAACAGCATTTCGACGGCGGTGAAGGCGCCACCGGCGAAGTTGCCCGCCGCCGTGCACAGCGTGATCGCCCTCAGCGTGGGGTTGCCGAACACGAACCGGAGTCCTTCGGCGATCTCGGCCCGCAGTTTCCCGTTCTCGCGTGGCGCGGGAGCGGGTTCCTCCGCTTCGATGCGGCGAAGGAACGCGGCCGAGGAGAGGAAGCTGAATCCGACCGCGGTCACCGCGCTTGCCGGGCCGAGCGCCTGCGCCAGCAGCCCGCCGATCCCCGGTCCCGACACGTGGGCCACCGATTGGCTCACCTGGAGTTTCGCGTTGCCCTCCACCAGTTTCTCCCTCCCGACGAGCGAGGGAAGGTAGGACTGATAGGCGACGTCGAAGAACAGCGTGCACACGCTGACCAGCAGGGCGACCACGACGAGTTGGGTCAGCGTCAGCACGTCCGCCCACCAGGCGATGGGGACACTCAGCAGCAACACGCCTCTGACCAGGTCGGCTCTCACCATCAGCGTCTTGCGGCGCAGGCGATCGACCCAGACACCGGCGGGAAGGCCGAGCAGCAAGAACGCGGCGTTCTCCGCTGCGGTGAGCAGCCCCATCTCCAGTGGAGTCGCCGCGAGCACCGTCGCGGCGAGCAGTGGCAGCACCGTGCGGCCCACGAAAACGCCGAACTGACTCGCCGTCTCACCTGCCCACAGCCGCCGGAAGTCGCGGTGGAACAACAGGGAGTTCCTTGGCATTGGCACAGTGTCGCCAAGTGATTGGAAAGTGTCAATCACTTGGCGTCGTAGGCTGAGCGGGTGGTGGCACGACGACGGAAAGCGACCGAGGCCGAAGCGGGCGCGCTGGCATCGGGAATACGCCTGCGAATCATCAGGTTGACCCACGCGGAGGCGTTGACGAACAAGGAGCTGGCCGAGCGGCTGGGCCGCGACCCGGCGACGACGCTTCACCACGTCCGCAAACTCGTGGAGACCGGATTTCTCGAACAACAGGTGCCACGCAAGGGAAACCGGGGCGCGAAGGAGATTCCCTACCTGAGCACCGGACTCTCCTGGCAGCTGGAAAACAGAGACGACACCGAGGTCGCCGCCGCGATGCTGGAGGCATACCTGGCGGAAATCGCGGAGACGGGCATGACCGGGATCGACCAGTCGAGACTCGTGGTGCGGTTGCCGGAAAGCGAACGCGCCGAGTTCAGGCGGCGACTGGCCGACCTGCTTGAAGAATTCGCGGCAAGACCGCAGCACCCCGGCGAGGAGCGCATGGCCATCTACGTAGGTCTCTACCCGGGCCGGTGACCCCGATAAACAGGTCGGCGATCCGCGCGAAACGTGGGAACATGGAGCACACGAGAAGCCAGAAACTGGTTGATGGAGGCATGTGAGTAAGTCAATCCCCGGCGGCGCCATCGCGTCGCACGGACAAGCACAACACGAAACGACATCCGAGGAACTCCTCGTGGCGGAGTTCGACGACACGGAGTTCTCCCAGGGCGAGCTGGAGCTCGAAGACCGCGCGTCACTGCGCAGGGTCGCAGGTCTTTCCACCGAACTCGACGACGTCACCGAGGTCGAATACCGGAAACTCCGGCTGGAACGCGTCGTGCTCGTTGGAGTGTGGACCGAGGGGACCGCCGCGCAGTCCGAGGCCTCGCTCGAAGAGCTGGCCCGCCTCGCGGAGACGGCAGGCTCGCAGGTCCTGGACGGCCTCGTGCAACGGCGTTCCCGGCCCGACTCCGCGACCTACATCGGGTCCGGCAAGGTGCGGGAACTCGCCGACGTGGTCAACGCGACCGGCGCCGACACGGTCATCTGCGACGGTGAGCTCTCACCCGGCCAGTTGCGCCAGCTTGAGGCGAAGGTCAAGGTCAAGGTCATCGACAGGACCGCGCTGATCCTCGACATCTTCGCCCAGCACGCGAGGTCGCGGGAAGGCAAGGCGCAAGTCGAACTGGCCCAGTTGCAGTACCTGATCCCCAGGCTGCGCGGTTGGGGTGAATCGCTGTCGAGGCAGGCTGGTGGACGAGCAGGCGGAGCCAACGGCGGCGTCGGCCTCCGCGGACCGGGTGAGACCAAGCTGGAGACCGACCGGCGGCGGATCAACAAGCGGGTGGCCAAACTGCGCCGCGAGATCGCCTCGATGGACATCATCAGGGAGACCAAGCGGGGCCGCAGGGTCGCCAACGAGGTGCCGAGTGTCGCCATCGTCGGCTACACCAACGCGGGAAAGTCGAGCCTGCTCAACGCCATCACCGGCGCGGGCGTTCTGGTGGAGGACGCGCTGTTCGCCACCCTCGACCCGACCACCCGGCGCTCGGTGACGCCCGACGGCAACGCCTACACACTGACCGACACCGTCGGTTTCGTCAGGCACCTGCCGCACCAGCTCGTCGACGCGTTCCGATCGACGCTCGACGAAGCGGCCGACGCCGACCTGCTCCTGCATGTCGTCGACGGTTCGGCGCCCGCCCCCGAGGAGCAGGTGCGAGCGGTCCGCGACGTTCTCGGCGACATCGGACGGCGCCGCTCCGAGCCGCTTCCGCCCGAGCTGATAGTGATCAACAAGGCGGACACGGCCGACGAGCTGACGCTGGCAAGGCTGCGGCATCTGCTCCCCGACGCCATCGTGGTTTCGGCCCGGCAGGGCACCGGAGTCCAGGCACTCATCGAGGAACTGGCCGCACGGCTTCCGCGTCCCGAGGTGATCGTCGACGTGCTCGTCCCCTACGACAGGGGCGAGCTGGTGGCAAGGGCACACGCCGACGGTGAGGTGCTCGCCGAGGAGCACACCCCAGAAGGCACCCGGTTGCGGGCAAGGGTGCATCCCGATCTCGCCGCCGCTTTGCAGGCATACGTCACCGACGGCTCAGCGATCTGAGTGGCGAGGCACTGACCGGCCGGGAGCCGGTCCATCCGAGCGCCCACGCACGCCGGTCCCGGCCGGTTCGCGTGGGCGCTCTTCGCCGTGCCAGGGCGGCGTTCCCGCTCGTCGCCGCGGTGCTCGCGGCAGGACTGGGCGTCGCCCCTTCGGCAGCAGCCACGGTGCCGGCGGAGCCGCCGCTGCCACGGGACGTGTGCACCATCGACGACGACCGGCTTCCGGAACTCTCGGGCCTGGCCGCTGACGAGGAGCAGTGGTACGCGGTCAACGACGGCGGTACCCAGATCGAGATCTACGTGCTCGGCAAGGACTGCGCGGTTCGTGAGGTGATCGGTCATCCCACCGATCCCTACGACGTCGAGGACATGGCACTCGCCTCGGACGGAACACTGTGGCTCGGCGACACCGGCGACAATCGCAAACAGCGCGACACGGTGGCATTGCACGCCGTCCGGCCAGACGGCACCGCGACGCTGTACCGGCTGACCTATCCCGACGGGCAGCACGACGCGGAGGCATTGCTGCTCGATCGTGCCGGTACGCCGTACATCATCACCAAACACGTGGTTGGCAGTTCGGAGGTCTACCGGCCCTCGGGTCCGCTGACCAGTCCGGGGCCGACGCCGCTCGAACACGTCGGTTCGCTGCGCGTGTCCGCCACCGACACCGAGGGCGGCCCGGTCGGAAGGGTCGGTTCGATGCTGATCACCGGTGCGGCCTCCAGCGCCGACGGCTCGGTGATCGCCGTTCGCACCTACACCGACGCCTACCTCTATCCCGTCACCGGCGACGACATCCCGGCCGCGCTGGCGAAACAACCGGTCAGGGTTCCGCTGCCGGGTGAGGAACAAGGGGAGGCCATCGCCTTCGAACCGGACGGCACGTTGCTCTCGGCTTCGGAGGGGGTCGGCAACCCGGTCAGGGCGGTGCCAGGGGCGGCAGGACTCGTCGACCGTGATGACGAGGACAGTACGGAGTCCGCGCCACAGGGCGACGAACCGGCCGCCGCGTCCGGTGTGGGTGGAGAGGGCGAATCCGAATTTCCCGTGGTGGCTGGGATCGCCGTTGCCGTCGTATTGGCCGGTGGTGTCCTGCTCGGCGTCGGCAGGCTGCGCCGCCGTTGAGCGACGGCGCAGCCCTGCCCGCGTTGTCTAGAGCCTGCGCAGTACGGCGACGACCTTGCCGAGAATGGTGGCGTCGTCGCCGGGAATCGGTTCGTAGGCCTCGTTGTGCGGCATCAACCAGACGTGGCCTTCCTTGCGCTTGAAGGTCTTCACGGTGGCCTCGCCCTCGATCATGGCGGCCACGATGTCGCCGTTCTCCGCGTCGGGCTGCTGGCGCACGACGACCCAGTCGCCGTCGGTGATGGCGGCGTCGATCATCGAATCACCGGTGACGCTCAGTAAAAAGACCTCGCCCTCGCCCACGATGTCCTTCGGCAGCGGGAAGACATCCTCGATCGCCTCTTCGGCCAGTACGGGACCACCGGCGGCGATGCGGCCGACGAGGGGAACGAACGCGGGCTTCGGCAACTGGTCGGGCGAGGCACTCGCCGTACCGCTGTCCGCGGCGAGGACGCCGACCGCGCGCGGGCGGTTGGCATCCCTGCGCAGATATCCCTTGCGCTGGAGGGCACGGAGTTGGTGCGACACCGACGAGGTCGACGTGAGACCGACCGCCTCGCCGATCTCGCGGACGCTGGGCGGGTAACCGTGGCGATCGACCCATTCCCTGATGACGCCCAGTACCTTTTGCTGTCGCGGTGTCAGCTTGTCGTCGACGTCCTCGACCTCGGGCAGGGTATGCACCTTGCCTTCGGGGTCCTTGCTCTTGCGTGCCACCGCGTTGCCTCCCAGTCGAGTGCCGCTTGCCCGCACTCCGCCGTGCGTGTTCGTGCCGGTTCTTGCCCGTTCGTGCCTTGTTCCGCCCGGCGTCGGGTGTCGGTCGCCCCGGGCGGGCCGGTGACTGACGCCACCTCGGCCAACTGATCTCGACGCTAGCCCGCCACACCTCCGATTTCAAACATTTGTTCGATCGACACGCCGTGGCGGGCTCGATTTTGTCAGAGTCCGGTGGTACACATTCGCTCGGATGTTCGATAGAACGCGTGTTCGACTGCCGGGGTTCGTGTGGCGGCCGGTCGGGCCAGTGGAACGGGAACTGCAAGGAGGTTCCGATGTCGGTTCTGATGGAGCGGGAAACGCGGGCGGACGGCACGGTCCAGCGACCGGATACGGCGGCGCGGCCGAGGAGGGGTGAGCCGAGGCGACCGCCGACAAGGGCGAGGGTCGTCGCGGGGAGGCCGAGGACGAGGGCCGTGCTCGACTGTTCTCCCCGGACCGTCGCTCCGCGGTGGACGTTGCTGATCGCGGTCGCGGTCACCGTTTTCGGGGCCGTCGTGGGAATCGGCTTGTTCGCCAGCGGGGTCGGGGGAGCAGGCGAGGTCTCCGTGCCGAGCGGCACGGCCGTCGTGTCCGTCGAAGCGGGCGACACGCTGTGGGACGTGGCCGAGCGGACCGCGCCAGGCAGTGATCCAGCCGCCGTCGTGGCGCGCATTCAAGAACTCAACGGTCTCGGCGGCGCTGACGTGGTCGCCGGTACTCCGCTCGTCGTTCCCGCGGGCAGGTGAGTGACAGCTCTCCGGCGCTCATCCGTCCGAAGGCGTCGCCGCGTCCCGTCTTCGGATGGTCGTCCCGTGGCTGAGGTTCGCGTGAAATGAGACTGGGCAGGTCCGCGTCGGGTGGTCGGTCGCCCGGATTTCGCCCGGATTTCCGGATGTGCCACGAGGGGTACGCTTGCCGGCCCGGCGGCTCGTTATTCCCCATTTCCCGACCGAGGTGATATGTCACCTGTCACCCTGCTGTGCTGCGCCCGCCGCTTGCGCCGGTGCTCGCGGCCTTCTAAGGTCGACCCCTACATGTAGTAGTTACATGGCTGTAGTTGGTCCACAGGTTGGGGTAGACTGGGTGCAGTTATCCACAGCTTGTCGGTGTTTACCCACCGGATGTCCACAAGATGATCACCAGGTATTCGACCTGCGGTCGTGGGCACCCTGGGAGCGGCGACGTGAAGAGGAGGTGATCGGCCGTGCGGTGTCCGTTCTGCCGGCACGTCGATTCCCGGGTCGTCGACTCTCGTGAGGTGGACGAGGGGCAGGCGATCCGGAGGCGCAGGTCGTGCTCGGCCTGCGGTCGCCGGTTCACGACCTCGGAGACGATGGTGCTCGCCGTCGTGAAACGCTCCGGGGTCACCGAGCAGTTCAGCCGGGACAAAGTGGTTCGTGGAGTGCGCCGCGCCTGCCAGGGCAGGCCGGTCGACGACGACGCGTTGCAGCAACTCGCGCAACGGGTCGAGGAGTCGATCAGGGCTGCCGGCGTCGCGGAGATACCGAGCCACGAGGTGGGACTGGCGATTCTCGGGCCCCTCAGGGAACTCGACAACGTGGCATATCTGAGGTTCGCGAGTGTCTACCGGGCCTTCTCGTCGATAGAGGACTTCGAGAAGGAGATCACGGACCTGCGCAGGGCGATTGCGATTGCGGATGTGGCCGAGCCGGACGACGGCGAGAAGAGCGCGAGCGACGCCTGACGTCGCCCGCCGTGCGAGACGCGGGAGTGGGAGTCATGACAGAAACCGTGGGGGTCGGCGCAGAGGCCACCAGCAAGAGTGGCAAGAAGCGTCAGAGCGCCGCGAACGCCCGTAAGGGCATTGGTGTTCGCCGGGTCTTCACGACCGAGGGCGTGCACCCTTACGACGAGGTGACGTGGGAAAAGCGTGACGTCGTCATGACCAACTGGCGGGACGGCACGGTGAACTTCGAGCAGCGTGGCGTCGAGTTCCCTGAGTTCTGGTCGGTCAACGCGACAAACATCGTCACGAGCAAGTACTTCCGGGGTGCCGCGGGCAGCCCGGCAAGGGAGAACAGTCTCAAGCAGCTCATCGACCGCGTCGTGAAGTCCTATGTCAAGGCGGGAACGGACTTCGGGTATTTCGGTACGGCCGCCGACGCCGAGATCTTCGAGCACGAGCTGACCTGGATGTTGCTGCACCAGGTGTTCAGCTTCAACTCCCCGGTGTGGTTCAACGTGGGAACCAGCTCCAAGCAGCAGGTCTCGGCGTGCTTCATTCTCGCAGTCGACGACACGATGGAATCGATCCTGAACTGGTACCGCGAGGAAGGACTGATCTTCAAGGGCGGTTCCGGTGCGGGGCTGAACCTCTCCAGGATCCGTTCGTCGAGGGAACTGCTGTCCTCGGGCGGCACGGCCTCTGGCCCGGTGTCGTTCATGCGCGGCGCCGACGCTTCCGCCGGAACCATCAAGTCGGGTGGTGCCACCCGCAGGGCGGCCAAGATGGTCGTCCTCGACGTCGACCACCCCGACATCGAGGAGTTCATCGAGACCAAGGCCAAGGAAGAGAACAAGATCAGGGTGCTCAGGGACGCCGGGTTCGACATGGACCTCGGTGGCAGTGACATCTCTTCCGTGCAGTACCAGAACGCCAACAACTCGGTCAGGGTCAGCGACGAGTTCATGCGGGCCGTCGAGTCGGGCAGCCAGTTCGGCCTGCGGGCGAGGATGACGGGCGAGGTCATCGACAACACCGACGCCAAGGCACTCTTCCGCAAGATGGCCACGGCGGCGTGGGAATGCGCCGACCCCGGCATGCAGTACGACGGCACGATCAACGACTGGCACACCTGCCCCGAGTCGGGCAGGATCACCGCGTCCAACCCGTGTTCCGAGTACATGCACCTCGACAATTCGAGCTGCAACCTGGCCTCACTGAACCTGCTGAAGTTCCTTTCGGAAGACGGCACGTTCAACGCGGAACTGTTCGCCAAGGCCGTCGAGGTCGTCATCACAGCGATGGACATCTCGATCTGCTTCGCGGACTTCCCGACGGAGCCGATCGCGGAAACCACCCGCAAGTTCCGTCAGCTCGGCATCGGCTACGCCAACCTCGGCGCGCTGCTGATGGCCACGGGACACGCCTACGACTCCGAAGGTGGGAGGGCGCTTGCCGCCGCCATCACGTCGCTGATGACGGCCGTGTCCTACCGGCGCTCCGCCGAACTGGCAGGGGTCGTCGGCCCGTACGAGGGCTACGCCCGCAACGCGGAGTCCCACCAGCGGGTCATGCGCAAGCACGCCGCGGCGAACGACCAGATCCGTACGTTCCACACCAACGATGTCGCCGTGCGTGATCTCGCGACTCGTGAGTGGCAGCGTGGCATCGAGGTCGGCACGACGAGCGGCTGGCGCAACGCCCAGGCCAGCGTGCTCGCCCCTACGGGAACCATCGGCTTCATGATGGACTGCGACACGACCGGTATCGAGCCGGACTTCTCGCTGGTGAAGTTCAAGAAGCTCGTCGGTGGCGGCTCGATGCAGATCGTCAACAACGCGGTGCCTCGCGCGCTGCACTCGCTCGGCTACCAGAACGAGCAGATCGAGGCGATCGCCGACTTCATCTCCGAGCACGGTCACGTCGTGGACGCGCCTGGGCTGCGGCCCGAGCACTACGAGGTGTTCGATTGCGCGGTGGGTGAGCGGTCCATCGCGCCGATGGGGCACGTCCGGATGATGGCAGCGGTGCAGCCGTTCCTGTCCGGCGCGATCTCCAAGACGGTCAACATGCCGGAGACGGCGACCGTCGAGGAGGTCGAGGAGATCTACTTCGAAGGCTGGAAGCTCGGGCTCAAAGCACTGGCGATCTACCGCGACAACTGCAAGGTCGGTCAGCCGCTTTCCACCGTGAAGAAGGACAAGGCGGAAGCGGAGCCCACGCAGGTCGTCGAGTACCGGCCCGTTCGCAAGCGGCTTCCCAAGAAGCGGCCCAGCCAGACGGTGTCGTTCACGGTCGCAGGCGCGGAGGGCTACCTCACGGCGGGCTCGTACCCGGACGACGGTCTCGGCGAGATCTTCGTGAAGCTCGGCAAGCAGGGTTCGACGCTGGCCGGTGTCATGGACGCCTTCTCGATGTCGATCTCGGTGGGTCTGCAATACGGCATTCCGCTGGAGTTCTACGTTTCGAAGTTCTCCAACCTGCGGTTCGAGCCTGCCGGCATGACCGACGATCCGGACGTGCGGATGGCGACGAGTGTGCTGGACTACCTGTTCCGCAGGCTCGCGCTGGACTACCTGCCCTACGAGAAGCGGGCCCAGCTCGGCATCTTCACGGCCGACGAGCGGTCGGCGCAGGTCGAGGCCGACTACGGCACCCCGGGCGCGCAGGACAACGTCGACCTTGAGGAACTGCGCAGCAGTGTCGACGCGGGCAAGGCGGGTGCTGGTGAGCGGCAGGAGTCCACACAGGACTCCGCTCGCAGGGAGGCACACACCACGACCGAGCTGGTGGAGTTGCAGCTCGGCAAGGCCGCTGACGCTCCGCTGTGCATGACGTGCGGAACGAAGATGCGGCCCGCTGGTTCGTGCTACGCCTGCGAGGGCTGCGGGGCAACCTCCGGCTGTAGCTAGCGGCCGGACCGGTTCTCGGTCAGGCGAGGGGGACGATCAGCTCCCTCGCCTGACCGGTCTCTTTTCCGAAGCGATCCCCGGCGGGTTCGGCGCTGTCGCCGACTCCGCCGGGGTTTCTGATTTGGAACCGGTTGGTCGGTGCCGAGGCTCCTACAGCCGCATGATCCGGGCTTTTCTTGATCAGTCGAGTCGTTCGAGGAGGAACTCGAATACCAGCGCCCATTTGAACGCGAGTTGCGCGTTGTCGGCCGCCGCGCCGTGGCCGCCTTCGATGTTCTCGTGGTAGCGCACGTCGAGTCCGTATTCGCGCATCCTGGCCACCATTTTGCGGGCGTGCGCCGGATGCACCCTGTCGTCGCGGGTCGATGTGACGAACAGCGAGGGCGGGTAGGGATTCCCGTGTCCATTGTGGACGGCGCGGTCGGTGTCGGGTGCGCGAAGGTTGTGGTAAGGCGAATACTTCCCGAGAAAGGCCCATTCCTCGGGATCGTCGGGGTCGCCGTATTCGGCCATCCACGACGCGCCCGCGAGCAACTGGTGGTAACGCCGCATGTCCAGCAGGGGAACCTGGCTGACGATGGCGCCGAACAGTTCCGGGTAGCGGGTCAGCATGACGCCCATGAGCAGGCCGCCGTTGCTGCCGCCCTGGATGCCCAGTTGGCGGGGTGTCGTGATGCCCCTCGCGACGAGGTCGCCCGCGACGGCGGCGAAGTCCTCGTAGACCTTGTGCCGGTTGGCTTTGGTCGCCTGGGTGTGCCATTCGGGACCGTATTCCCCGCCGCCGCGCAGATTGGCCACCACGTAGGTGCCGCCGCGGGCGAGCCAGCCCCTGCCGATGATGCCGCTGTAAGAGGGTGTCAGCGACACCTCGAACCCGCCGTACCCGGTGAGCAGCGTCGGTTGTGGTGCTCTCGATGACGCCGAGGTGTCGCCGTCGTGGTGGCCGGTGACGAAGTAGGGAACGCGGGTTCCGTCGGCGGAGGTCGCGAAGTACTGGTCGACGGTGATGCCGGTGTCGTCGAAGAACGCCGGTGCCTGCTTGAGCGGTTCCAGTTCGCCGCCGATCTCACCGCGTACGAGCGTCGACGGTTCGGTGAAGCCGGTGATGTCGAGCAGGAATTCGTCGCTGTGGTCGGGCTCGGTGTCGACGAGCGCCACGGTGCCGACCTCAGGCACGCCGGGGAGTGGTTCGTCTCGCCAGTCTCGTGATCGCCCTTCGCTTGGCGTCAGTACCCGTAGCCGGGTCTTGACGTCGCTGAGCGTGCCGAGGATGAGGTTGTTTCGCGTCCAGGCGTAGTAGTCGAGCGAGGTGTGCGGATCGGGTGTGAACAGCACGGTCAGTTGGCGGTCACCGGCGAGATAGCTCTCCAGCTCGGCCGCGAGCAGGCTGCCCGAGGGGTGCTGCCTGCCCGCCACCGTCCACGGCGACCTGATGCGCACCAGCAGCCACTGCTTGTGCGTGCTGACGTCGGCGTCGTCGGGTACGTCGATCTTGACGAGCCCTGCCGGGGTACGGAGGTAGATCTCGGAGCGGTAGAAATCGATACCGCGGCGGACGAGGTCGCGCTCCCAGCCTTCGGTGGGGTCGTGCACGGCCCGCACGGCGACGTCGTCGGGTTTGCCCTCGAAGACGAGGTTCGCCTCGGACAGCGGCGTGCCCCTGCGCCATTCCTTCACCAGCCGCGGGTAGCCGGAGCTGGTCAGTGAACCGGGACCGAAGTCGGTGCCGACGTAGATCCGGTTCTCGTCGATCCAGGCGACGGAGCTTTTCGCCTCGGGAAGGCTGAACCCTTCGTCGACGAACTCGCGCTTCTCCAGGTCGAATTCGCGGACGACGGTGGCGTCGGCGCCTCCCCTTGAGAGTTCGACGAGGCAGCGGCGGAACCCGGGACGCAGTACGGTCGCGCCCTGCCACACCCAGTTCTCGCCCTCGGCCTCCGCGAGCGCGTCGACGTCGATGAGCGGTTCCCATCGGGGCTGGGCCGCGCGGTACTCGTCGAGGGTCGTCCTGCGCCACAGTCCTCTGGGGTGTTCGGCGTCGCGCCAGAAGTTGTACAGGTGGTCGCCACGCCTGCGCACGTAGGGGATCCGGTCGTCGGCGTCGAGTATTTCCCTGATCTCGGCGCGCAAAGTCTCGAACCGTGGTCGCTCGGTGAGTTCGGTGACGGTCTCGGCGTTGCGGTCGCGTACCCATGCGAGCGCGGTGTCGCCGGTGACGTCCTCCAGCCAGCGATAAGGATCGTCGGCCTGCGGATTCCCCTCTGTCATGCTCCCAGTCTGCCAGCAGCGTGACGTTCCCGGTTTGTGATCCGGTGCGTTCACGGCCACGTTAGGCTGTCGTTCACTGTGGACGGAAACATCGATTCGGAGCCCGTGCGGAACTCGCCGTTCGCCATCCTCGGCGTACTGGCCGTCGTACTCGGGGTTGTCGCGGTCGTGGCGCTGGCAGGCCGCTCGACGAGGCCGGTGGTGACGGGAGTGGCGCAGCCGGCGCCGGACGCGCTCGCCGCCGTGCCGCAGAGCCCCGCGGCCAGTGCGCCGCCGAGGTTCGAGGAGTCCGGCACACCCTCGGTCGCGGCGGGCAGCGCGATACTCGCCGAAGGCATCGTCGTGTCACCCGTGACCTGCGAGCTGCCCGATTTCGGTCCTTCCGCTCAAGCACTGACCGGCTTCTACGAGAGCGCGCTGACCTGCTTGGGTGACACCTGGCGGCCGGTTCTGCTGGCAGCGGGGGCGGATTTCACCGACCCGGAGCTGGACATCGCCTCCGACGCGGCCAGCGCTTGCGGTCCCATGCCCGACGAGGACGAGGCAACGGCCTTCTACTGCGGTCTCGACGAGACCATCCACATGCCGAGGCAGCGGTTGTTCGACCACGTCGGCCCTTATCACGCCGCTCACCTGGCTGTGCTTGCCCACGAGTACGGGCATCACGTGCAGTACCTCGGCGGCATCCTCGACGCCGTCAACGAGGAGCTGGTCGGCGTCGAGGAGGGCGGTGCCGAGGAGTTGCGGCTCAACAGGAGGGTCGAACTACAGGCCAATTGCCTGGCCGGTATGGCGCTGGCCAGCTTTGCCGATCGCGGTTCGGTGCCGGAGGAACTGGCTCAGGCCGCGGTCGACGATTTCCGCAACTACCTCGACAGCGACACCCACGGCTCGATGGAGAACCAGGCCTACTGGGCGGACGTGGGGTATTCGGCGGTCGCGGTCGCGGAGTGTGACACGTTCACGGCACCGGTTTCGGCTGTCCGCTGAACGGCTCTGGCGCCCGAATTCGGCCCGGTTCGGGTTGTTTGACGTTCTCTCCCCGGCCACTAACCTGGTGTGAGTCGGATCACTATAGGCCGGAGGATTGTCATGCGGATTGCCGACCTGCTGCGTAGCAAGGGTTCGACGGTGGTCACCGTTGCCCCTGAGACCACGGTGACCGAACTTCTCGCGAGACTCGCCGAGTACAACGTCGGCGCGCTGGTGGTCGTGGGCGACGGGGGTGAGCTTGCCGGCATCGTGTCCGAACGGGATGTCGTGCGGCGGATCCACGAGCACGGGCCCGCGCTGCTGTCCCGCCCGGTGTCCGAGATCATGACGATGATCGTGGCGACCTGTGAGCCGACGGATTCGGTCGACCAGCTCAGTGCGGTGATGACCGAGCGCCGCATCAGGCATGTGCCCGTGCTCGTCGACGGCGGGCTCGGCGGGATCGTCAGCATCGGCGACGTGGTGAAGTCGCGGATGGATGAGCTGCAACTCAACCAGGAACAGCTTGAGGCCTACATTTCAGGCACGTTCCACAGCACCGGCTGATTCCCAGCGGCCGAGTACCTTCTCGATTCCGGCGCGGATGTCCTCGCGGGCTTTCGCGCGGGGTACTCCGGCCATGAGCAGCCGGTCGTAGTCGGTGTCGAGGTGCCTGACCGAGGCGACGACCGCCATGCGGATCGCGTTCTCGTCGAGTGCTCTTCCCTCGGCCGACCGGCCAACCCTTCCGCTGCCGCGCGTTCCGGCGTGCGCCGCGATAGCGCCCGCCCGCTCGCGGGGGCAGCCGGGGAACAGCCGGAGGATTTCGGTGGTGAACCGGTTCCGGAATTCGATGTCCTGGTGTGCGCGCCGTTCGGCGTCCCTTTCCCTGCGCCGTGCTCTGAGGTCCTCGTCGGCGAGGCACTGTTGCTCGGCGCGTTCCAGTGCGGCCTGTTCGACCAGTATTCCTTGCCGTTCGAACCGCTTGCGGCGACGGTTGAACCGGACCACGAGCACGGACAGGGTGCTTTCGGAGCGGGCCCTTCTGGAGAGCGCGGCGTTTCCGGCTGGCAGGAACGTGAGGTGGTCGAAGTCCGCGCAGGAAAGGCAGAGGGTGGTGCTCGCCTCGGTGAGCTGGAATTCGCCTTCGTCGAGCCGGCCACGGCATTCCGAGCAGGACCACGGCCCGTTCGCGGGGGAGACGGTCAAATCGGGTGCCTTGTTCTGTCTGGCGGTGAGCTGAGTGCGGCGTTTCTCGGTGAGCGCCGGTGAGAGCCAGTGGGTACGCAGCCGCGTTTCGACGTCCTCGCGCGCGGTCTCGGTGAAGCGGAGCTGGCCCGCGTCCCTTGTGCGGGAAAGGTAGCTGGTCTCGCTGGGGACGAGAGCTCGTTCCCGCGCCCAGTCCGTGAGGTGGTCGACGGCCTCCAGCAGCCGGTGCTCGTCGACGGGGAGCGCGGTGGCCAGGTGGGTGAGTTTCCCGCTTCGCCATTCCTCGGCGGCGGTGGCCCGCAGCCAGCCGAGGGCGCCGAACAGTTCGAAAGGGGCCACGTAATGCTGGCGTGCCAACGCTTTCTCCGCCGCGTCGGCGACCCGTTGCCTGAGCTTGCTCATCGAAGGGTGAGCCTAGCCGGTCAGCCTTCGGGTCCGGTCAGCGTCGGCGCGAGGACCGCGACGCCACGGGTGAGCGCGGTCGTCGCGGGATCGAAGGTGCTGGCGGCGGGGCCCTCGGTCAGCAGCGCGACCACGTACCGGCCTTCGGCGCCGATCATTCCGGTGGTGTTGAGCACGAGCCCGTTCCTGATGTGCATCCAGCCCTGTTTGACAGCCTTCTCGGCCCCGGGCAGCGCGTCCGGGATGCCGAAGTACTGGTCGAATCCGTCGATCGCGACGCGGGTGGCGTCCGCGAGCGCGCCGACGACGAAATCGCGTGCCGGGCCCGGCATCTCGGTGTCGATGAACTCGTAGACGCGGACGACGTCCCTTGGGCTCATCCTGGTCATCTCCCACTGGCCTGGCTGGGAGGGCGGGCTCGTGCCGCCGAGCCCGAGAAGCGCGCTCACCTCGTGGTTGATGTCGGTGGCGCCGTGGGCGCCCCACAACGCGGAGGCGACGGGGTCGGAGCTTCCGGAGAGCATCGCGGCGAGATCGGCCCTGTCCTGCCCTTCGGGCACCTGCCAGTTCGCCTCGTGTAGCACCGCGATCGCGATCAGCAGTTTCACCACGGAAGCCGTGTAAAAGGGTTCGTCGGCGTTCAGGCTGGTGATCGTGGTGTTCGTGAGGCGGTCGTGGACGGCGAGACCGACGCGGGTGCCGGGTGCGACTTCGGTGATGGCCGCCGCGACCTCCTGCGCGAGCGCGGCGTCGCCACGGGTCGTCGTCCGGCAGTCGACGGGCTTCACGGCATTCAGGGGTCCCGTCGAGGAGACAGCGGGGACGCGGTCGCCCGATCGCGCGACGGCACCGCCGTCGGTCGTGACACCGACGACCGTGGCCGCGAGCAAGCCCGAGGCCAGCAGACAGAGAGCGACCGTGCGACGGTTCACTCCCTCATCGAATCACTTGATCAGTGGGGTTCCGGTCAACACGAGGTAACCATTACTCCCGCCAATTTCCCACTTCGACGCCCTTGGCGGCGTCGACCCGGAACCCGAAGGAGATTTCTTCGCTGGTGCCGGGCGCGAGTTCGAGTCGCCAGCGCAATTCGCCCAGTTCGCCGGATTCGCCGTCGTCGACCGGGTCGGGTGTGGCGCGCACGTCGCGCACGACGATGTCGCCGTCGCGGGAGACGGGAATCTGGTCGAGCACGGTGACCGTGGCGGTTCGCCTGCCGTGGTTGCCGACGGTGATCCGGTACGCGGCTTCGCGCTTGCGGGTGCCGGACAGCGACGACTTGCCCGCGGTGCGTTTGACGAGTTCGCGTTTCACCCTGATCCGGTCGTCGACACCGAGCGCGAGTTCGACCTCCTCGCCGGGGGCCCACGGGGCGAGCCGGGTGGTGCCGACGAACTCTGTGCCGTGGAAGACGGAGGCTTTTCCGCGCGGCAGCGCGTGTTCGGAGCGGTTCGTCGCGACCGCCCTCAGGTAGACGCTGTCGTCGGCGACGGGTGCCGCGAGGTGGTCGAGAGTCACGCCGAGGCTCAGTTCGGCGAGGAGGCCGCGGTGTGCGCTGCCGTCGGAGGCGACGGCGACCGGCCGCGCGGGCCGGTAGGTCGCGGCGGCGGGTCCTTGCTCGACGGTCGCCGTCGCGTGCCGTACCGCGCCAGGCGCCTGTGGAAGGGCCGCGCCGTAGGGAGCGCTTTCGGCCGCCCGGCTCGCCGAGCGCGACGGAACCGGCCGGACCCGGTCCAGATACCAGGGCTGGAGATCAGGCACGGTGACGGTGTTGGCCGGACGCGCGGTCGAGAGGGCGAGGTCGCATTCCGGCCAGTCCTCGCCCGAGCGCTGGGTGATCATGCCGTGCCAGGTGAGTGCGAGTTCTCCTTCGGTCAACCGCACGTCGTATGCGGATTCCCAGCTCGCTGATGTGACCACATAGGACACTTCGATGTCGATGACGGCCGAGGGGTCATCGCGCGTCACCTCGATGAGCACGGTGGTCGTGTCGCCCGCTTCGGCAGCGCCGACTGCTTGGAGCGCTCGCTCGGCCGCCGCGAGTTCCTCGGTGAGCCGTTCGTGCCGTTCGGCGAGTGTCCTCCGTTCGGCGAGTACGGCCGTGAGCTGCCCGGTGAGCGCGTCGGCGACCTCGGTGACCCTGGCAGGCTGGGCCGTGCCGTTCGCAAGGCTCTTGGCGAACGCCGCTGCAGAACGTTCGGAAAGTTTCTCAAGCAGCCGGGCTCTCGCGCCGGTGACGGACAGTGCGTCGGTGGCCTCGTCGAGCGCGCCGCGCGCGGCCCGTCGTCTCGTGCGCAGTTCGCGCACGGTGGCACCGTCGGGTTCGGCTTCGCGGTCGACCCTGACCTCGACGCCCGCGATGGTGGCAGGGCCGTGCCCACCGACCCTGACGGAGTCGGCCAGCAGTTCCAGCGGGAGGCCGGTGACGGCCAGAAGGTCGCCCGTTCCTGGTGCGGCCGTGCCTTTGCGGGTGATCCGGGCTTGGTGAGGATAGACCGTGACCGCGACGATGGGCGCGTCGAGTGTGGTGGGCATGGGGCGAACGCTACGACATCGTCCGGCAGGGGTGAGCCGTCCAGCCGATTGACGATCCGGTATCGGTGTGCCCTCCCGGTTCTTTCGTCGGTTCGTGGCGCGGCTTCCTTGACATGGAAGGCATGCCTGGGAAAAGTCGAGCCGTTCTCTGCCGCCCGAGCCGCCTGGGGGTTCTCGTGAGATCAGCGCGTTTGCCGAGAATTGTCGTCGCAGCGCTGGGTGCGGTCGTCATCGCGGTGCCGCTGGCGCCGGCCGCGGCCGCGGAGCCACCTCAGGGGCCGGTGTTCGAGGATGGCCAGGCACAGCCGGTTTTCGATCCTCAGGACGTGGTGAGGGAGAGTCTGTGGGTCAGCGCGCCCGTCGACAGTGATCGTGACGGCGCCGACGACGAGGTGCACATCGAGATCGTGCGGCCGACGGCGACCGAACAGGGACTACGGGTGCCTGTCGTCTACCAGGCCAGCCCGTATTTCGCTGGCGGTAACCCGGTGGTTAACCACGACGTGGACGTCGAGTTGTACGTGCCGGGCAAGCCAGGCAAGCCGATGCCTCAGATTACGTGGCGGTACGAGGAGTACCTGCTCGCGCGTGGTTTCGCCGTCGTGTACGCCGAATCGCTCGGCAGCGGCCTTTCCACCGGCTGCCCGACGACGGGCGGGACGAACGAGACCGTGGGCGCTCGATCCGTCGTCGACTGGCTCAACGGCAGGGCTTCCGCTCGCGACGCGGACGGTGCTCCGGTTTCGGCGGACTGGACCACCGGAAAGACCGCCATGACGGGCGTTTCCTACAACGGAACGTTGCCCAACGCGGTCGCGAGCACCGGTGTCGAGGGACTTGAGACGATCGTGCCGATCGCGGCTATCTCGGACTGGTACGACTACTACCGGGAAAACGGTGCCGTCGTGGCTCCCGGCGGTTACCAGGGCGAGGACGCCGACGTTCTCGCCGAGTACGTCTACACGAGGGCGGACAAGGAGATCTGCAAGCCGGTCATCGAGGAGCTCGCCGCACGGCAGGACAGGGTCACCGGTGACTACAACGCCTTCTGGGACGAACGTAATTACCTCGACGACGCGGGCAAGGTGCGCGCCTCGGTGCTCGCCGTGCACGGGTTGAGCGACTGGAACGTCACCACCAGCCAGGTTGCCGCGTGGTACGAAGCGCTTGGCGAGCACGGTGTCGAACGCAAGATCTGGCTCCACCAGTCCGGCCACACAGACCCGTTGTCGTTGCGGAGGGACGAGTGGCTGGCGACGTTCAACAGGTGGATCTCGCACTATCTCTACGACGTCGACAACGGAGTGGAGCGGGAGCCGAGGGCCACGATCCAGCGTGAGGACGAGTCGTGGACGGAGGAAGCCGACTGGCCCGCGCCGGGAACGCGGGATGTCGACGTGCATCCCCGGCCCGGAGGGGCGGAGCGTGGCGGGCTCGACGTGAAGACCGCGCTCAGGGGAAAGCCCGTCGTCGAACGGCTCACGGACGACTCGGGCAAGACCGTAGAGGAGCTCGTCGATCTGGCGGCTTCGGGAAACCGGCTCGCCTACGCGACTCCCGCCGCGCGGCAACCGGTGCGGTTGAGCGGAACTCCGGTCGTGGACGTGCGGATCGCGGTTGACCGGCCCGCGGCCAACGTGACCGGGGTACTCGTCGATCGTGCCCCTGACGGCACGTCGCGGGTGATCACTCGTGGTTGGGCGGATCCGCAGAACCGCAAGGGCGACCATCGCACCGACCGGATCCGGCCCGGTGTTTCGTATGACCTCTCGTTCGGGTTGCAGCCTCAGGACTACGTGCTGGAACGGGGGCATGTACTGGAGTTCGTGTTGTTGTCGAGTGACCACGACTTCACGTTGCGGCCGAAACCGGGCACGGGGCTGGCGATGACGTTGAACAAGACCACGGTGTCGTTGCCGGTCGTCGGAGGAAAGGCGAGCCTGCGGGCCGCGTTCTGATTGCCGTTCCGGCGGGTTCGGTTGTATCCGATCCCGCATCGTTCTCGTTGCCCGCCGTGCCAGGACGCGCTACGAACGGCGCGCATCACGCCACACGAGAGAGCCCTGCGCCACGGAGGCACGGGTGGTAGTGCGTGCCGAGGAGTTCCGGCGAGGAATGGGTGGCGAGAACCTCCTCTAATCCGTCCTTTTCGGACTGATGTCGTGGTGTCGCGCCCCGCGAATGGGGCCTTCGCCGGTGACGCCGGACCACGGGTGGGTCCCGGTGTGGATGGATGGAGATCGTCGCGCACGCTGTTGCCGAGGCGTCGACGTCGAAGCGTTGTTCTATCGCAGAGGACGACTCGCCTGGCGGCGACCACGATATTCCACCCCACCGACACAAACCCACTATCAGCCCTGCCCTCATCGCACCCTGTCCACAACCCCCCACCTATCCACAGATTCCCCCTTCCCCACTTCCCTTCCCACCCCCACCAACCCATCGTTGACCCCATGACCACTTCCACACCCGCCCCGATCACCATCGACCTTCGCGGCCCAGGCGAATTGCTGGCCGCGACACCGCATCTGCTCGGATTCAGTCCGCAGGATTCGGTGTTGCTCATCGGCCACGGCGGTGACCGTGACCGCGTCGGTTCCGTACTGCGTGCCGATTTGCCGCCGCTCGGCGATGAACCCGGCCTCGCCGCGTCGCTTCGCTTGCCGTTGTTGCGTGGCGGGGTTTCCGCGGTCACGGTCGCCGTGGTCGGTCGCCATCCGGGGGAACAGGCCAACGGGCCGCCCCACCGCGCGCTTGTCGGTGAGCTGGCGGACCTGTTCGCTGCCGCCGATGTGCCTGTGCGGCATTCGGTGTGGGCATCGGAGATCGTGCGAGGCGCCCGCTGGCTGTGTTACGACGACGCGGGTTGTCACGGGGAAATACCCGATCCCGGGTCCTCGGCGTTGGCCGCCGCCACTGCCCATGCCGGACTGGTGACGTATCCGAGCAGACACGACATGGAAAGGGCGTTGCTGGAAGAGGCGAGCCCTGAGGTGCTAGGGCGGCGTTCGGCCTTGCTCGACGCCAGGGTCGACGAGCTCGCTGGCGTGGAAAGGGAGGATGCCGTCGCGGACGGGTTCCTCGTGGTGCGATCCGCGATCGACAGGGCGCTGCGGGGCGAGCTGAGGTTCACCGACCGGCAGGTCGTGGACATGGCGATGGCGCTGGCCATGGCTCCGGTGAGGGATGCGGCGCTGGCCATCGCGGTCCCCGCGGGGTCGACATTGGCCAGAGCGGCGGAACAGGTGTGGTTCGCGTTGATGCGCGAAACTCCGCTCCCCGAGCGGGCGCAGGCGGCGAGCCTGCTCGCCTACTCCGCCTATGTGCGAGGAGAAGGCCCGTTGGCGGGCATGGCGACGGCGGTGGCGAGAGATGCCGATCCTGGGCATGTGCTCGCGGGCTTGCTGGAGCAGGCGCTCGGTCACGCGATGCCGCCGCAACGCATGACCCGGCTGGCACGGGCCTGCGACGGCTCACCGTTGGGTGGTGCACCGCCGATGCGGTCTGGGGCGGGTGATCCCGCGCAGCCGCATTCTCAGGGTGCGGTTGACGAGGATCCGGATGCCGTCAGGCAGGGCCGGTCTGAGCGCGGTCCTGGGTGAACCGCCACGCGTCGGCGACGATGCCGGTGAGGTCGGTGCGTTCGGGTTTCCAGCCGAGCCGCTCGCGGGCCTGATCGCTGGCCGCGACCAGTACGGCGGGGTCGCCTGCCCTGCGCTGGCTGACCACGGCGGGGATCGGGTGTCCGGTGACGCTCCTGCACGCCTCGATCACTTGGCGCACGGAGAATCCCGTCCCGTTGCCGAGGTTGTAGATCTGGTGTTCGCCGGCGCGTGCGTGGTCGAGTGCGAGCAGGTGCGCGTCGGCGAGGTCGGCGACGTGGATGTAGTCACGGACGGCGGTGCCGTCGTCGGTGGGGTAGTCGTCGCCGTAGATCTGTACCTGTTCACGGGTTCCGCTCGCGACCTGGAGCACGAGCGGGATCAGGTGCGTTTCGGTGGCGTGCCGTTCGCCGAACTGGTCGTATGCGCCGGCGACGTTGAAGTACCTCAGGCTCACGGCGGCGAGTCCGTGCGCCATGGCGTAGCTGGTTATGGCGTGGTCGATCGCCAGTTTGGTGGCGCCGTAGGTGTTGGTCGGCTTGGTTGGCGCCGTTTCCGGGATGGGGCTGCTCTCGGGTTCGCCGTAGGTGGCGGCGGTGGATGAGAACACGAGCCGGGGGGTGCCGTGGCCGCGCATGGCATCGAGCAATCGGAGGGAGGTGACGACGTTGCCGCGCCAGTAGGTGCCTGGGTCTTGCATTGATTCGCCGACGAGGGATTTCGCGGCGAAGTGGAGTACGCCGTCGAATCCTTCCGCGAGGAGTGTTTCGGCGACCTCGGCGGCGTCGCCTTCGACGAAACGCGCGCCGTCGGGAATGGCGTCCGCGTGGCCGGTCGACAGATCGTCGACGACGGTGACGTCGTGTCCGGCTTCGATCAGCCGGGCCGCGCACACGCTGCCGACGTAGCCTGCACCGCCCGTGACGACCAGTTTCCTGGGTTTGTTCGGTGTCGCGGTGTCGGTGGTCATGTCCCTGGCCGGCCTTTCGTGAGCTGAGTTGTGACGAGGAGGTGATGCGTCAAGGCTTGTCGCCGTTGGGTCCGTGTTCGGTCCACCGGGGGTCTGTGCGGGCGCGTTGCGGCCCGCGATGCCTTGTGGTTGCTGTGTTTGCCTTGTCTGCCTCGGGTCCTCGTTCTGCTTTCCTGATGCTGGGTGGTCTCCGCAGTGTGCACCTCGGGGGATCGCGGTCGCGAGCCGGGGTTGATCAGGTGGTGTCTCTTCCCGCGCCGGCGGAAGGGACACCGGTGAACAGCCGGGGTCTGCGGAATCCGGCGTCGTCGAATGCCGCTGTGACGGCCTTTTCGACGGCCTGTTGCTCGTTGCTCGGCACGAGGGCGATGGCGGAGCCGCCGAATCCGCCTCCGGTCATCCTGGCGCCGAGCGCGCCCGCGGAGCGGGCGGTGTCGACCGCGAGGTCGAGTTCGGGGGTGGAGATCCGGTAGTCGTCGCGCATGCTCGTGTGCGAGGCGTCGAGTAGTGGGCCGATGTTCGCGATGTCGTCTTGTTTGAGCAGTGTGACGACGTCGAGTACGCGCGCGTTTTCGGTGACGACGTGCCGCACGAGCGGGGCGAGGTCCTCGGGCAGTGTGGTGAGTGCTTCCGGTAGCCCTTCGGGCGGAATGTCGCGGAGCGCGTCGATGCCGAGCAGCGCTGCGGCTTTCTCGGTGCCGCGGCGGCGGTCGCCGTAGCCGGATTCGCTGTGCGCGTGCTTGACCCTGGTATCGATCACGAGGATGCGAAGGCCCGCGCGTTCGAGGTCGAACGGCACCTGTTCGGCGGCTCCGGAGCGGACGTCGAGGAACAGCACGTTCCCGGCGACGCAGCACATCGAGGCGGTCTGGTCGAGTGCGCCGGTGGGGACGCCGACGAATTCGTTCTCCGCTCGCTGCGCGAGACGGGCGATGTGGGGCCGGTCGTGTTCGTCGGGTTCGGGATGGCCTGCCGCGCCGAGCAGCGCCAGCGTCACGGCGCATTCCAGCGCCGCGGAGGAGGAAAGGCCCGCGCCGGTGGGGACGTCGCCTGCGATGACGAGGTCGGCCCCCTTGTCGATGCCCTGGTCGCGCAGTGCCCAGGCGACGCCCGCGGGGTAGGCGGCCCAGCCGCTGGGTGAGCCGGGGTGCAGCGCCGCGATCTCGATGGGTTCCGCTTGCTGGATGCGGCCGTCCGATCCGAGGGTGGCCACCGAGAGCAGCGTGTCGGCTCGTGGCGCGACGGCGGCGGCAAGTCGATGTGGCAGCGCGAACGGCAGCACGTAGCCGTCGTTGTAGTCGGTGTGCTCGCCGATCAGATTCACTCTGCCGGGGGCTGACCACACTCCGTGTGGATCGTGGCCGTGAAGCGAGCGGAAAGCGGCGCTGGCGGCGTGCGCGGGCGAGCCTTTCGGTGGCAGCGGTCCTGGGGGTGTTGGCGGGGTGGCTGTTGGGGCAGCAGCTTTCGAAGAGGAAGAGGAAGAGGAAGGGGAAGGGGAAGGGGAGGGGGTGGGGGGACCCGGAGGTGTCGGTTCCGCACCGTAGGAGGGGGGCGGTGTTGGTGCGGCGCTCGCGGGTTCGCCTGCGACGGGTTCGGTCACAACTGGTTGCTTTCCTGGTCGGGGTTGCGCGGGGTGATTGGTGTCGACATGGCTGCCGTGGGCGGGGCCGTCACGGAAAGTGCCGCCACGCGCGGGGACGCCGATGGGGAGGGCGCGACGATTGACATCGAGGGAGGCCACGCCAGTACGGAAGTCTGCGAGGGAGCGGGGCCTGTGACGACACGGGAGGTGACGACGACACGGGAGGTGACGACGGCACGGGAGCTTGCGACGGCACGGGAGGTGACGAGGGCGCGGCTGCCGATGGTCGTGCTGCCGTTGGCCGTTCGGCTGACGATCGCCGTGTGGCCGATGTCCGCCTTGTGGCCGACGGCCACGTGTCAAGCCCGGCCAGCTGCTGCCCGGCGAGTCGTCGGCGCGGCCGCTGGGGTCCGGCCCGCCGTGGCTCAGCGGGTTGAGGCTCGGTGGGCCGATGCCTGGCCCGCTGGTGCTCGGCCAGTCGCGGCGTGATGAGCCGTTGTCCCGTCGGTTGGAACCCAGCGACCCATGGCGTTTCGGGCCGTTGGGCGGCCGACTGACATCCGGCCGGGTTCCACACGGCCTGTCGCCGGCCGGTTGCCTGCTGGTAGCCGGCCACCCTTGGCTCGGCAGGCCCGTGACCGGCCAGCCGTTGCCCGCTCTGCCGCCGCTCAGCTGATCGGCGCTCGATCGACCCGAGCCCGATCAACCCGAGCCCGATCAACCACCGCCTGATGGATCGCTCGCCGCGCAGACGTTGCCCGGTCACCGGGCACCGCGCGAGACAGGCCCGCGGAAGCCGGGCCACCGCGGGCCACCGTGAGACGCAGGTGTCCCTGTCGCCGTGGGCGGTGGCCGCAGCGGTCATCGAGCCTGCGCGAGTACCGCGTGCAGCACCGAGGCCGCGACGTGCGCCGAGCGGGTGTCGTCGGACACCTCGACGGTGGAACCGCCGCCGTTGATCTTGCCGATGTGCACGGTGTGCCCCGGCAGGATGCCGACCGACTTGAGTTCGGTCATGAGGCCCTCGTCGAGCTGCACGTGTTCCGCGATGCGCCGGATCTCGACCTTGCCGCCGCCGGACCTCGCGACCTCGTCGAGCCTGACCAGGTCGGACTCGGCGGGAGGAGCCGGCTCCCCTTCGCCGAGCTTGTCGAGGCCGGGGATGGGATTGCCGTACGGCGAGGTCGTGGGGTGATCGAGCAGCTTGACGAGCTTGCGCTCGACCGCTTCGCTCATCACGTGCTCCCACCGGCACGCCTCGTTGTGCACGTGCTCCCATTCGAGGCCGATGACGTCGACCAGCAGGCGCTCGGCGAGCCGATGCTTGCGCATCACCGCGACCGCCAGTTCCCGACCGTGGTCGGTGAGCTGTAGGTGCCGGTCGTCGGCGACGACGACAAGCCCGTCTCGTTCCATTCGCGCGACCGTTTGGCTTACGGTGGGGCCGCTCTGCTGTAGCCGCTCCGCGATGCGGGCGCGGAGCGGGACGACACCCTCTTCCTCAAGCTCGTAGATCGTGCGCAAGTACATCTCTGTGGTGTCGATGAGATCGTTCACGCCTGTCCCCTTTGTTCGCGTTGCTCATGGTAGTCGTTGGTCCTGACAGTTACGGCACGCGATCGGATAACGACTGCCCTTCGTGCCACATGCTGCCCACGCTGCGTGAACGGCGGCTTCCGGAGGAGGATGAGCGGATGCACCCCGTAATCAGCACGACCGACCTCGCCGCCTTGCTGGCCGGTGAGCCGTCCACGCTACCGACCGTGCTCGACGTCCGGTGGAGGCTGGGGGGACCCAGGGGAGCCGATTCCTATCGCGCCGGTCACCTGCCGGGCGCGGTGTTCGTCGATCTCGACACCGAGCTGGCAGGCCCGCCCGGCTCAGCCGGGAGGCATCCCCTTCCCGGATCGGCTGCTTTGCAGCGTGTGCTGAGGGCTGCGGGCGTGCGATCCGGCGGCACGGTCGTCGTTTACGACGACGGCGACGGTTCGGTCGCCGCTCGGGCTTGGTGGCTGTTGCGCTGGGCCGGTCACGAGGAGGTCGCCGTACTCGACGGCGGATACGCGGCGTGGCTGGAGGAGGGGTGGCGGATCGACACCGGCGTGCCCTCGCCCGAACTCGGCGACATCGTGGTGAAAGAGGGCGGGATGCCGGTGCTCGACGCCGACGCCGCCGAGGGGACGGCCCGCTCGGGTGTCCTGCTGGACGCGAGGGCACCACAGCGCTACCGAGGTGAGGTCGAGCCCGTCGACCCCCGGCCGGGACACATTCCCGGGGCCGTCAACGCTCCGTTCGCCGCGCACACCGGTGAGGACGGCCGGTGGCTGGCGCCGTCGGAGCTCGCCGCTCACTTCGCCGCCCTCGGCGTGACCGACGACGTGGCCGTCGGCGCCTACTGCGGCTCGGGGGTCACGGCCAGTTCGATCGTGCTCGCCCTCGCGCTCGCGGGACGGCCCGAACCGGCGCCGCTCTATCCGGGGTCGTGGTCGGAATGGTCGGCCGACCCCGGGCGACCCGCTGTCACCGGGGAAGAGCCCGGTTAGGCTCGGGGCCATGTCGTCATCCGCCGTGGTCTGGGACCCCGCACTGCTCGGTTACGACATGGGTGGCGATCACCCTTTCAATCCGGTCCGGCTGCGGCTGACCATCGAGCTGGCGACCGCGCTCGGCGTACTCGACGACGTGCCGTTGCTGGTTCCGGGACCGGCCAGCGACGAGCTGTACCGAGCGCACGCCCCCGGCTACATCGAGGCCGTCAAGGAAGCACCGATGGCGGGCTGGGACGTGGGTCACGGGCTCGGCACGGCCGACAACCCGATCTTCACCGGCATGCACGAGGCGGCTTCGCTCGTGGTCGGATCGACGTTGCTCGGTGCGCGCAGCATCGCCGAAGGCAAGGCGCGGCGCGCGGTGAGCATCGCGGGCGGCCTTCACCACGCGATGCGGGACCACGCTGCCGGCTTCTGCGTCTACAACGACGTGTCGGTGGCCATTTCCTGGTTGCTGGACAACGGTTTCGATCGCATCGCCTACGTCGACACGGACGTCCACCACGGCGACGGCGTGCAGGCCGCTTTCTACGGTGATCCGAGGGTGCTCACGGTGTCGTTGCACCAGCACCCGTTCACCCTGTTTCCCGGCACGGGCTACTCGGCGGAGATCGGGAAGGACGACGCGCAGGGCACCGCCGTCAACGTGCCACTGCCTCCGGGAACGAAGGACGCGGGCTGGTTGCGAGCCTTCCATGCCGTCGTGCCCTCGCTGCTGGCCGAGTTCCGGCCGCAGATACTGGTGAGCCAGTGCGGGGTCGACTCGCACGAGGAGGACCCGCTCGCCGATCTCTCGCTGTCGGTCGACGGTCACCGCACGATCTACGAGACGCTGCGCGGGCTCGCCGACCGGTTCGCCGACGGCAACTGGCTCGCCGTCGGCGGTGGCGGATACCAGTTGCTCAGGGTCGTGCCGAGGTCGTGGACGCACCTGCTGGCGACGGTGCTCGACAGGGATGTTCCGGCGCGGACCCCGCTGCCGTCGCGGTGGACGGACCTGGTGCGGGAACTGGCTCCGCACGCCGAGCTTCCGCAGGTGATGGGCGATGGCGGCGAGACAGGCTACGCGGCGTGGGGCGATGGCATCGACGATGCGGTGGACATCGCCATCAGAGACACTCGAAGGGCGGTCTTTCCGCTGCATGGCCTCGACCCCGACGATCCGAGGGACTGACCGACCGAGACGAGGGACAGCGTGATCACCACGAGCACCGGGACCCGGTCGTGAAGACGGGCGATTCCCAGCGGGACGGCGGTTCGGCGGGGACGGCGGACCCGTTCGACTATCCGCGCCAGTGGGAGGCCGACGTCGTGTTGTCCGACGGCGGGACGGTCCACCTTCGTCCTGTCGTGCCCAGTGACGCCGACGGGCTTGTCGCCATGCACGGCAGGCTGTCGGAACGCTCGCGGTATCTGCGGTATTTCGGTGCCTATCCCCGGATCCCGCCCCGCGACCTCGTTCGCTTTTCCACGGTCGATCACCACGACAGGGTCGCTTTCGTGGCCATGCTCGGCGACGACATCGTCGCGGTAGGCCGCTATGAACGGCTCGACCAGGAATCGGCGGAGGTGGCTTTCGTCGTCGACGACGCGCATCAGGGCCGGGGGCTCGGTTCGATCTTGCTTGAGCACCTTGCCGCGGCGGCTTCGGAGTCAGGGCTGCGCAGGTTCGTCGCCGAGGTGCTAGCCGAGAACTCCGCCATGATCAGGGTTTTTCGCGACGCCGGATACCAGGTGAGCAGAGACTTCGAGGAGGGAGTCGTCCACCTGGAATTCGACATCGATCCCACCGAGGAATCGCTCGCCGTCGCGAGGGCAAGGGAACAGGCCGCCGAGGCGCGTAGCGTCCACAATCTGCTGCATCCCCGCTCGGTCGCGGTCATCGGGGCATCGACCGACCCGATGAAGATCGGTTATGCCGTTCTCGGCAATCTGCTCTCCGCCGATTTCTCGGGGACGGTGTATCCGGTGAACCCGGAGCGGGCGGCGGTGCGCGGGGTGCGTGCCTACCCGTCCGTCGTGGACATTCCCGACCCCGTCGATCTCGCGATCGTCGCGGTTCCGGCAGAAAAGGTCGAGTCCGTATTGGACGGTGCGCTTGCCAAGGGGGTCAAGACACTCGTCATCGTCTCCGGCGGGTTCGCCGAGGCGGGACCACACGGCCAGCACGCCGAACTGCGTCTGGTGGGTGAGGCCAGAGCGCACGGGATGCGGGTGGTCGGTCCCAACGCGCTCGGCGTGCTCAACACCGATCCGGCCGTTCGCCTCAATGCCACCTTGGCGCCGAGGTTGCCGAAGCGGGGAAGGACCGGGTTCTTCTGCCAGTCCGGCGCACTGGGAATCGCGATCCTCGCCGATTCGGCTTCGAGGGGTCTGGGACTTTCGACGTTCGTATCGGCGGGAAACAGGGCCGACGTTTCCGGCAACGATCTGTTGCAGTATTGGGAAACCGATCCGGACACCGATGTGGTTCTGCTCTATCTGGAGTCGTTCGGTAATCCTCGCAAGTTCGCGCGGCTGGCCCGCAGGCTGGCGCGCAGCAAACCGATCGTCGCGGTGAAGTCGGGAAGGCACGCCGTGCGCCCCCAGCTCGCGGCGACGTCGACCGAGATCGACGAGTCGAGCGTTCAGGCGTTGTTCGAGCAGGCCGGTGTCGTCAGGGTCGATTCGCTCGCGCAGTTGTTCGACACGGCACTCGTGTTCGCGCACCAGCCGTTGCCCGCTGGGTCACGGATCGCGATCGTGGGCAACTCCAGTGCGATCGGCCTGCTCGCCGCGGATACCGCGCGAGCGCAGGGATTGCGGATCGGGATCGATCCGGTCGACATAGGGCCGCAGGCGGGGCCGGAGCAGTTCGCCGAAGCGGTCGGTGAGGCGCTGCGTTCGCCCGAGGTGGACGCGCTCGTCGCGGTTTTCGTTCCTCCGGTAGCCATTCCCGGGTCGGCGTATGCGCGCGCGTTGCGGGAATCCGTCGTCGCGATGGGCGACCGGCAGGACAAACCCATCGTGTCGACGTTCCTCGCGGCCGAGGGGGTGCCAGACGAACTGGCCGTCCTCGGAGACGACGGCGCCCCACGTTTCGGGTCGATCCCTTCCTATCCCAGTCCGGAACGCGCGGTGAACGCGCTGGCGCGGGCTGTCCGCTACGCCGCGTGGCGGCAGCGGCCGCAGGGTACGCTCGTGCGCCCGGCCGGTCTTCATCCCGAACGGGCGCAGGGCCTCGTGTCGCGACTGGCCGACGAGGGCGCCAACGTCGTGCTTTCCGACGACGAGGTGGTGGAGCTGTTGCGCTGCTACGGGATCGACGTCGTACCGTTCCGGGTCGTCTCCAGCGCCGCCGCGGCCGTGGCCGCGGCGGAGGAGCTGGGATATCCGGTCACGCTCAAAGCGTTCGACGAGACGTTGCGGGGCAGGCCCGATCTTGCCGGTGTGCGGCTGGATCTGACCTCGGAGGACTCGGTTCGCGTGAGCTACCGGGATCTGCGCGAGCTGTCTCAATTGGACAATGTGTACGTGCAACGCATGGCGCCAAAGGGATTGTCGTGTGTGATCGGCCTTCAGGACGATCCCTCGTTCGGTTCGCTCGTGTCGTTCGGGCTTTCCGGGGTGGTCAGTTCGTTGCTGGGGGATCAGGCTTTCCGGGCCGTTCCTCTCACCGACGTCGACGCGGCGACGCTGGTGCGCGAGCCGAAGACGGCGCCGCTGCTCACCGGTTACCGGGGTGACGAGCCCGCCGATCTCGCCGCCTTGCAGGACATGGTGATGCGGGTGGCGACGTTGGCCGAGGACAATCCCGAGGTGCGTTCGCTGGCGCTCGATCCGATTCTCGCGTCACCGGATGGCGCGTTCGTCACCAACGCGCGCGTGGTGCTGGGGCCGCCGCCGTCGCGGCCGGACTCGGGACCTCGCAGGCTGCGGCCCATCAATACTCCCGTGGACTGACCGGATTGACCGGCGGCGGTCAATGTGGGAAAACGACGGTGACGGCGAGTAAGAGCGCGATCACCGTGACAAGCATGGCTATGAGCCGGATGGGGCTCTCGCTGTCGACCCTGCCGGGTCTTCGTCTCGCGTTCATGTTCACCTCGGGTGTTCGCGTGCTCACCCCCATCATTTCGGTACTCGGTGACCCCCTGCGCACCGGTACCCACTCCGCGTGAAACTGTCGCGGGCCGGGGTCGGTCAGAGCAGCACCCAGCCGCCGTCGACGCACAGGGTCTGCCCGGTCATGAACGCGCTGCCGGGTCCGGCGAGGAAACTGACCACTCCGGCCACGTCCTCGGCCTTTCCCCTGCGCTGGAGCATCTGGTTGCCCAGTACGACCCGGCGGACCTCGTCCTGTTCGGGGAACGCCTCGATCTCCTCCTCGGTCTGGATCGCGCCGGGCATGACGCAGTTGACCCTGACGCCGCGCTCGCCCAGTTCTCTCGCGAGGGAGCGGGTGAAGCCGATGATGCCCGCCTTGGTCGTGGTGTAGTGGAGTGCGTTGGGGGCGCCGAGCTTGGCCTGCACGCTGCTGACCGTGACGATCGTGCCGGTGTCGGTCCCGTTGCCGCCGCCGAAGGCCCTGCGGCAGCACAGCAGCGCGCCTTTGAGGTTCACCGAGGTGATCCGGTCCCATTCGGACTCGGTGATGTCGTCCCAGTCGACTCGTCCCGTCGCCGCCGCGTTGAGCACCAGAGTCGTCACGGGGCCGAGTTGCCGCTCGCACTGCTCGAACATGTCGTCGACCTCGGCGCGATCGCTGATGTCGGCTGGGAAGACCTCGGCCGTTCCGCCGAGCCGGTGCACGCTCGCGGCGACCTCCTTCGCCGAGGCCAGCATGGTTTCGTCGGGATAGCAGTTGATGGCGACGGCCATTCCGTCCGCCGCCAGCCTGCGGGCCGTCGCGGCGCCGATGCCCCTCGACGCCCCGGTGACCAGCGCGACCTTGTTCGTCGTGCCCGTCATCGGAGTGCTCCGGCGAAGCGGTGGGGGTGCCGACCGCTGACGGGCGTGTCGACGGCGTAGAGCAGCCCTCCACCTTCCGGGCGCTCGTGGTTGGCCGTCGTGACGTAGAGCGTGCGCAGGTCAGGCCCGCCGAAGGCGCAGCTCGTGGTGCAGGGCGTGGGCACGTCGACGATCGCGGTGGTTTCGCCGGTTCGCGAGTCGAGCCGCCATACCTGGCCGGGGCCCCAGATCGCCAGCCACACGTCTCCGGCCTCGTCGACGGTGAGCCCATCGGGAAGGCCGATGCTCGCGGGGATTTCGGCGAGAATCCTCGGCTCGCCGAGGCCGCCGGAAACCAGGTCGAAGTCCCACGCCGTCACGGTGCCCGCCGTGCTGTCGGCGTGGTAGAGCACGGTGTTGTCGGGTGACCAGTCGAGCCCGTTGGACATGCTTAGTCCGCGCGCGTGGCTGGTGACCGAGGTGCCGTCGAACCGATACAGCTCACCTCGCCTGCTGTCGTCGCGCACGGCGGAGCCAGCCCAGCACCGGCCGAGCGCGTCGACGCCGCCGTCGTTCATGGCGACGTCCGGTTCGGTGATGCTGTCGGCGACCTGGTGTACCTCGCCGGTGTGCGGGCGGACCCAGCCGAATCCTGAGCCGGTGACGGCGAGGAGATTCGCGGAGTGTGACAGCTCGACGGCCGTGACGGTGGCCGAGAGGCCGACGGACGACGTGCTGCCGTCGAGGTGAAGGGTGTGCAGGTTTTTGCCGGCCACGTCGAGCCAGCGCAACCCCATGTCCTCGATCCACAGTGGGGACTCGCCCAGTTCGGACACGATGTCCGAGACCGGGACGGCGTCGAGCATGACGTTCGTTCGAGATACCGCACCCATGCCGCCTCACCGCAATCCGCCGGAGTTGACCCGTCATGCCTGACTTGCGCGCGCATTCCAAAACTCGCGTTTCATTGTAGCAAGTCGGCGAGCGCGGGTCACTCCGGCGGAATCAGAAACCTCCGGGGTTCATGGCGTAGACGAAGCGGTTGCCCGGGTACTCGGACAGTCCCCACAGCTGGTTGTCCTGGCTCCGGTACGAGAGATCCTCAGGCCCGGCGGGCTGGGCGTTCTGGTGCCGGTCGGGGCCGCTGGTCGCCGTGAACGTGTGTACATGCCCCCTGTTCGCCGATCCGGCGCTGGCCGAGACGAGGAACGTGCCTTCGATGGCCGTCGCGCCCTGCATGCTGGCGATGTCGACGCGATACGCCTCGGTGCCGTGCGTGTAACCGTCGGGGGATTCCTTGAACTTCCGGTCGGTGTGATCGATGGGATACCTGACGATTCGCGTTCCCGTGCCGTCGGCGTCGTATTCGGGGACGACGACACTGTCGGGTGTGCTCGTCCGGTCAAGCGACGCCGCCGAGTAGCGCAGTCTCGGCACCCCGTTCGTCGTGGACGAGGTGAAAGTTTGTGCCTGCGGAAGTACGTACCGGTAGTTGAACGCGTGGTAGGTGCCGTCGGACTGGCGGCCGATCTTCGACTCGTCGCCGGTCGTGACCTGCCAGAGGTGCCCGAGGTCGAAGGCCCGGAACCCGCCCCAGGTGTCGGCGACGTAAAGGTAGTGGCCGTAGCCGAAGATGCCGCCGGCGTGAACGGGAACGGGCCGGAAGTCGGGTTGCCCTGCCGAGTTGGTGTAAGGGTCGACGAGCAGCACGTGCCGGTACTCCGGTGAACCGGGGTTCTCGTAGTCCACAAAGGATACCCGGACACCTTTGCCGGTTCCCTCTCCGTTGTAGTACCAGCTCACGAACAGCGCGGTCCTGCCGTCGTAGGTGCCATTGCCATAGGAGTCGGCCGTGCTGCTGATGCCCTGCGGATACCAGTCGCCGGTCGTGTTGTCCCCGGACTGCCAGCAGAAGGCGGCGACCTGGTTGGCGGCACCGGGGTCGCAGCCCTCGGTCGTCCCGCCGCGGTTGGCGCTGTCGAGAACGGCGGGCACCGACGCGGTGGGCAGTATGCCGTCGAGCGTGGCGATGACGGGGTTGTAGGCGCCTTCCCGCAACCGGAAGTCGGCCGCGGTGATCTTGGTGGGCGCCGCCGATGCGGCCGGGATGGGCGCGGACACCACGAGACAAGTGACGAGCGCGAGGAGGACGGCTGACAATCGTCGGGTGCGCATCGGCTCAAGGTAGGACAAATCTCCCCTGATCCGGGAGTGGTTCGTGTGTTGTTCCCCGGTTTTTCCCCTTCGCTTTCCTTCTTTCGTCAGTGGGAGAGCAGATCGCCGAGCGTGCGAAGCTGCGCCGTGGCGCCGCCGAAGGTGAACTCGGCCCTTGTCGCCGCGACGTAGTAGCGGTGGAGTGGATGGTCGACGTCGATGCCGACGCCGCCGTGTACGTGCACGGCGGTGTGCGCGACCCTGTGCCCCGCCTCGGCGGCCCAGTACTTGGCCGTGGCGACGGCAGCCGCCGCGTTCGCCGGATCGGCTTCCAGTTGCCACGCCGCCTGCCACAGGGACAACCGCACCGCCTCGACGTCGAGGTGCGCGTCGGCGAGCCGGTGCCGTACCGCTTGAAAACCGCCGATGGGCTTGCCGAACTGGGTGCGTTCCCTCGCGTAGGCCGCGGTCAGTTCGACCGCCCTTTCCAGCACACCGAGTTGCCACGCGCACAATCCGGCGGTGGCCCTGAGCCGCAGCGTTCGAGCCGCGTCCCCGCCGAATACGGCGGCCGCTCTCGCATCTTCGGCGGTGACCATCGCGGCGTCGGCGTTGTCGACGGTCCGTTGCGGTGACACGGTCAGTTCTGCCTCCGCGTCGGCGAGGTCGACGAGAACGACTGCCTCCTGGCCGCTGTCCGTGCGCGCGAGCACCAGAAAACCGTCGGCGAACGCGCCGAAGGGCACGGCGGTCTGCGCGCCGGAAATCAGCCAGTTCTCCTGATCGCGGCGCACGGTCCACTCGGCCGGTGCTCCGGCGTCGGGCACGGCGGCCGCGATCACGGCCTCGCCACGCACGGCAGGCAGAATCCAGCGTTCGACCAGCATCGGGTCGGCATGCTCGGCGAGTACGGACGCGGCGACGGTAATGGTCGGCAGGTAAGGCACCGGCGCGACGGCCCTGCCCAGTTCGGTCAGGGTGGAGCACTGTTCGAGCAATCCGTAACCGCCGCCGCCCACCGCGTTCGGCAAAGCCGCGTCCAGCAACCCCGCCTTCGCCATGGCTGTCCACAGTGCACTGTCGTGACCGCCGGAACCGTGGGGTCCCAGTGTTTGCGGGGTCACAAGGTCGGTGACGATGTGCCTGGTGAGGCCCGCGAGTTCGTGTTGTGCCTCGGTGAACGAGAAATCCATGGAATTCCCTTCTTTAGCGGGTGACGGGAAGGCCGAGTGCGGTGGCGGCGACGATGTCACGCTGGATCTCGTTGGTGCCCCCGCCGAAGGTGAGGATCAGCGCCGAGCGCTGGGCGCGCTCGACCCTGCCCCGCAGCAGTGCGCCAGGTGAACCCTCACGCACGACCGCTCCCGCGCCGAGTACTTCCATCAGCAGGCGGTATGCCTCGATCGCGAATTCGGTTCCGAAGACCTTGGTCGCCGACGCGTCGGCTGGGGTGAGTTCGCTGTGGCTCGCCGCCCACGCGATCTTCCAGTTGCGCAGTTTCAGGTACTCCGCGCCCGCGTGCACTCTCGCGAGATGCGTGCGGACCCATTCGGCTTCGATGACCCTGCCGCCGTGGGGCGAGGTGGACTCGCGAGCCCATTCGAGGACCTCGGCCAGCGCGGACTGGATCGGTGCCGCCGAGGTGAGCGCGACGCGCTCGTGGTTGAGCTGGTTGGTGATGAGCGGCCAGCCCGCGTTCTCCTCGGCGATCCTCGCGTTCACCGGGACACGGACGCCGGAGTAGTAGGTCGCGCTCGTGCCGGGCCCCGCGACCGTGTTCACTTTCGTCCACGAGAAACCAGGCGCGGAGGTGGGCACGACGAGGATGCTGAGCCCCTTGTGCCGGGGTGCTTCGGGGTCGGTGCGCGCGGCGAGCCAGACGTAGTCGGCGTATTCGATGAGGCTCGTCCACATTTTCTGGCCTTCGATCACGTATTCGTCACCGTCTCTGTCCGCTCTCGTGCGCAGCGCCGCGAGATCGGTTCCCGCTTCCGGTTCGGAGTAGCCGATCGCGAAGTGCAGTTCGCCCCCGGCGATCCGGGGCAGGTAGAACGCCTTCTGGTCCTCGGTGCCGAACCGCATGATCGTCGGGCCGATGGTGTTGATCGTGAGGAAAGGGACGGGTACCCCGGCGACGGCCGCCTCGTCGGTGAAGATGAGCTGGTCGAGCATGGGGCGTTCCTGGCCGCCGTACTCCTTCGGCCAGCCGATCGCGAGCCAGCCGTCGCGGCCGAGATCGCGCACGATTTCCTTGTACGCCGCGCCATCGCCGTACTCGCCGCCCTCTCCGCGAAGACCGGCTCTGCGGTCCTCGGTCATGAGCTTCGCGAAGTACGTCCTGAGCTCGGAGCGCAGCTCCTCGTGCTCCGGTGTGTAGCCGATGCGCATCTCATCCTCCAGCTCGCGCGTTGGACGTGGTGCGGGTGCCGTCCTCGGCGCTAGTGTAGAACAAGTTCTAATTCTTGAGGAGGTGCCGGACGTGGCAGAGCGGGCGCGGAGGATGAGGGTCGAGGTCGACAGGGATCTGTGCGAGGCGAACGAGGTGTGCGTCGCGATGGCTCCCGCCGTGTTCGAGCTCGACGACGAGGAAGAGTTGCGCATCAGCTCGCCGGACGTGCCCGAAGGTGAGATAGAACGTGTTACTCAGGCGGTCGCATCATGTCCGAGAAATGCCCTGCTCATACGTGAATAGCTTCGAAAACTGAGGCTTGCTCAAGACAAGAACAGATTCTAGTCTTTGGCGAGAGACGCGGACCAAGGGCGGTACGCGGCGACCTCAGGGAGGTAGTCCGGGTGAGGGCGGCTGTACTCAACGCGATCGGCGACGAGAAGCTCGAACTGCGCGACGACGTCACAACCGTGGACCCCGGTCCACACGAGGTTCGCATCAGGGTGCGCGCCTCGGGAATCTGTCACAGCGACCTGTCGGCGATGGACGGAACACTGCCCGCGCTGGCTCCCGGCGTCATCGGTCACGAGGGAGCAGGCGAAGTACTGGACGTCGGGCAGGGGGTGACCCATCTCGAACCCGGCGATCACGTGACCGTCTCCTTCGTCCCGCCGTGCGGCGATTGCCCGAGCTGCCTTCGCGGCGAACCGAACCTGTGCGCCGTGCACGCGATCGCCGCGTTCACCACGCCGAGATTCCGGCGGGGTGACACCCCGTTGTTCGGCTACGCCGGTCTTGGCACGTTCGCCGAGGAGGTCGTGGTTCCCGCGGCGGGTGCCGTCAAGGTCGACAAGGACGTGCCCTTCGAGACGGCGGCGCTCATCGCCTGCGGAGTGCTGACCGGTGTCGGTTCGGTGCTCAACACGGCGAAGGTGACCCCGGGTTCGACGGTGGTGATCATCGGCTGCGGCGGGGTCGGCATCTCGGTCATCCAGGGCGCGCGGCTGGCGGGTGCCAGCACCATCGTCGCCGTCGATCCCGTCGAGGCCAAGCACGACATCGCGCGGCGATTCGGGGCGACGCACGCGACGACCCCCGACGGACTCGCCGACGTCAAGGCGGCTACGACAGGAGGCGAGGGATTCGATTACGCCTTCGACGTCGTCGGCATTCCCGCCACCATCCGCTCCGGATGGGACAACGCCCGTCGCGGCGGGTCGGTCGTGGTCGTCGGTGCCGGTAAGGCCGACGCGATGGTCGAGTTCAGCGCGCAGGAACTGTTCCTGCACGACAAGAAGATCCTCGGTTCGTTCTACGGCTCGGCCAAGGTGCACAGGGACACCGCGACGATGCTGAGGTTCTGGAGGGCGGGCCTGCTCGACCTCGAAGGCATGATCTCGCGGCGCATCGGATTCGACGAGATCAACGACGGGCTCGGTGTGCTCAAGGAAGGCAGCAGCGACGTCATCCGTCAGGTGGTGACCATCGAGTGAGCACCAGTCTCACCGGCAGGGTCGCCGTCGTGACGGGCGCGGCCGAGGGAATCGGCCGCGCCGAAGCGCTCGCCCTCGCCGAAGCGGGCGCCGCCGTCGTCGTCAACGACCTTTCGTCACCGGAGAAGACCGTCGACGAGATCGAGGCGGCGGGTGGCAAGGCACTGGCTCTCAGGGGCGACATCGGCGAACCCTCGACGGCCGCCGCTCTCGTCGCCGCGGCCGAGGAACACTTCGGCGGTCTGCACATCGTGGTCAACAACGCGGGCCTGTTGCGCGACCGGATGTTGTTCTCGATGACGGACGAGGAATGGGACACCGTCATCAGGGTCCACCTTCGCGGGCACTTCCTGCTCGCCCGCGACGCGGCGGCGTACTGGCGGCGAAAGTCCAAAGCGGACGGAGCGCCGGTGTACGGACGGCTCGTGAACACCGCCTCGGAGGCGTTCCTCGTCGGCTCGCCCGGACAGCCGAACTACGCGGCTGCCAAGGCGGGCATCGCCGCGCTCACCGTGTCGGCCGCCAGGGCGCTGTCCCGCTACGGCGTGCGTGCCAACGCGATCTGCCCACGCGCAAGGACCGCGATGACCGAGGGTGTCTTCGGCGCGGGCACCGAAGAGGACGACCCGCTTTCGGTCGACCACGTCGCGCCCTTCGTCGCGTTTCTCGCCTCTGCGGCGGCCGAGGACATCAGCGGGCAGGTGTTCGTCGTGCACGGTGGCATGGTCGCGCTGCTGGCTCCGCCCTCGGTGGAGAAACGGTTCGACACCTCGGCCGGAACGTGGACGACGCCCGAACTCGCCGGCACCGTCGGCGCCTACTTCTCGGGCCGCGATCCCGGCCGCATGTTCGCGGCCGACGACATCCTTTCCCTTTCGTGAGGAGCACCATGACCTTCACCGTGCAGCCCCACCGCGAATCACTCGGGCTGAAGACAGGGCAGTTGTACATCGGCGGCCAGTGGGGACCCGCAGCCGACGGCGCGACCTGGACCCACCGTCACCCGGGAACGGGCGAGGAGATCGGCGAGTTCGCCAGCGGCGGCGCCGCCGATGTCGACGCGGCCGTCGCCGCAGCGCGCGCCGCGTTCGACGAGGGAAGGTGGGCGACCGAACGCGCGGGCGTACGGGTCGCGCTGCTGCATCGCTATGCCCAGCTTCTGCGCGACCACGCCGACGAGTTGAGGGCACTACAGGCGCTGGACAACTCGGTGCCGATTTCCTTCGGTGCCATCTACGCCACCTCGGTGGGTGCGGCCGCCGACGTGTTCGACCACCACGCGGGCTGGGTCGACAAGATCGGTGGGCAGACTCTGCCGCCCTATCAGGGTGGCGACCACCTCGCGATGACTTTCCGCGAGCCGATCGGTGTCGTGTCGGCGATTCTCCCGTGGAACGCGCCGTTCCTGCTGTTCGCGCAGAAGGTGGCCCCCGCGCTCGCCGCCGGCTGCACGATCGTGCTCAAACCCTCGGAGTACTGCACGTTCTCGGTGCTGCGCATGGTCGAACTGCTGGTGGAGGCCGGTCTTCCGGAAGGGGTGCTCAACGTCGTCACGGGGCAGGGCGACCCCGTCGGCGAGGCCATGATCACGCATCCAGGTGTCGACAAGGTGAGTTTCACGGGCAGCAGGGCCGTCGGCAAGCACATCGTCGAGGCTTCGGCCGCGACACTGAAGCGGGTGTCGCTCGAACTGGGCGGCAAGAGCCCCGCGCTCGTCTTCGGCGACGCGGGCAACGTCGGGCTCGCTGCGGCGACGGTCGTCGGGGCCGTCACGATGGGACTTTCCGGGCAGGCGTGTGTCGCCAACACGAGGGCCCTCGTGCATCGCGACGTCTACGACGAGTTCATCGGCGCGGCACAGGGCATGGCGGCGGCCGTGACCTACGGCGACCCCTTCGACGCGGGCGTGATTTCCGCGCCGCTCATCAACGAGAAGCAACTCGACCGCGTTCTCGGCTACATCGAGAAGGGCAAGGAGGAAGGCAGGCTCGTCACCGGAGGTGAGCGGCTTGGTGGTGATCTCGCGGCAGGCAACTTCGTCGCGCCGACGATCTTTGCCGACGTCGACAACTCGGCGACCATCGCGCAGGAGGAGATTTTCGGCCCTGTGCTCGCCGTCGTGCCCTTCAGCGACGAAGACGAGGCCATCGCGCTCGCCAACGACACCGAATACGGGCTCGGCGCGGGCGTTTTCACCTCCGACGTGCAACGCGCGTTCAGGGTGTCGCGCAAGCTACGCGCGGGAACGGTCGGTGTCAACGGTTTTCAGATCGAACCGCACCTGCCCTTCGGTGGTTTCAAGCAATCCGGACTCGGCAGGGAGGGCGGAAGGAGCGCCATCGAGGCGTACACGGAGGAGAAGTCCGTTTTCCTGCCGCTGACCGACGAGATGATGTGAGGAAGGCCGATGGGACGACTCGCCGGTAAGGTCGCGCTGATCACCGGTGCGGCGAGGGGGCAGGGCGCCGCGGCGGCCCGCCGCTTCGCGGAGGAGGGTGCCTCGGTGTTGCTTGCCGACATCAACGACGAGGAAGGCAAGGCGCTCGCCGAGGAACTCGGCGACAAGACGGCATACCACCACCTCGACGTGTCCGACGAGGACGAGTGGGCGAGCGCCGTCGAGCACGCGGTTTCCGAATTCGGCACGCTGAACGTGCTCCTCAACAACGCCGGTGTCCTGCACTTTTCCGAACTGGGCAGCACGAAGCTCGCCGATTACGAGCGAGTAATAAAGATCAACCAGGTCGGGGCGTTTCTCGGCATGCGCTCGGTCGTTGAACCGATGACGACAGCAGGTGGTGGTTCCGTCATCAACGTGTCCTCTGTGGAGGGACTGGCCGGGATGCCGTTCCTGGTCGCCTACACCGCGAGTAAGTTTGCGATCAGGGGAATGACCAAGGTCGCCGCGCTTGAGCTGGGGGATCGCGGCATCAGGGTCAATTCGCTGCATCCAGGCATGATCGACACCTCGATGGTGAGCGATGCGGCTGGAGGCGCGGAGGTGGACTACTCGCGGATCGTCCGCAGGCTCGCATTGGGCAGAGTCGGGCAACCCGAGGAGATCGCCTCGCTGGCGTTGTTCCTCGCCAGCGACGAAAGCTCGTACTGTACGGGCGCCGAGTTCGTCGCGGACGGGGGAGCGACGGCGACACACGCTTTGAAGTTGTAGTAACCGAGGCGGAGGTGCGATGGGCGCTCAGCGGGGATCGACGGTGATCCCAGGCACCGCCGCGCTGGCCCAGGTGGGCCGGCTCGCGACCCTCGCGTGGGAGGTGCTGCGCGCCATTCCGCGCAGGCCCTTTCAGACGAGGGAATGGATCCAGCAGTGCTGGTTCTTCGCGAGTGTCACGATTTTGCCCACCGCGCTCGTCGCGATCCCGTTCGGCGCCGTCATCGCGCTGCAACTGGGGTCGTTGACGCAGCAGATCGGCGCGCAGTCGTTCACGGGAGCGGCCAGCGCACTTGCCATCGTGCAGCAGGCAAGTCCGCTGATCACGGCGTTGCTGGTGGCCGGGGCGGGCGGAAGTGCGGTGTGCGCGGACATCGGCGCTCGCAAGATCCGCGAGGAAATCGACGCCATGGAAGTGCTCGGCGTCAACCCGATCCAGCGGCTCATCGTGCCGAGGGTGCTCGCCGCGATCGTCGTTTCGGTGCTGCTCAACGGACTGGTCAGTGTCGTCGGTGTACTCGGCGGCTACTTCTTCAACGTCGTACTGCAAGGCGGGACCCCCGGCGCCTACCTCGCCAGTTTCAACGCGCTGGCCCAGCTTCCCGATCTGTGGGTCAGTGAGATCAAGGCGTTCCTCTACGGCTTCGTCGCCGGTGTCGTCGCCGCGTTCAGAGGGCTCAACCCCGCACCGGGACCGAAGGGAGTCGGCGACGCGGTGAACCAGGCCGTCGTCGTCACGTTCCTGCTGTTGTTCCTGATCAACGTCGTGCTGACCGCGATCTACCTGCGTATCGTCCCCCCGAAGGCGTTGTGATGAGCGACGACGCGAGAGTGTCCGACCGGACCCTTGAGATCATCGCCCGCCCCGGCGCCAGTCTCGAAGGGTTCGGTCAGCAGCTTTCCTTCTACGCCAGGGCGCTGGCCTGGGCGCCGCGCACGCTTCGCCGCTACCGCAAGGAAACGCTGCGGATCCTCACCGAGGTCAGTTTCGGCACCGGTGCGCTCGCCGTCATCGGCGGGACACTCGGAGTGATGATCGGAATGACCCTTTTCACCGGCCTCATCGTGGGGCTACAGGGGTATTCCGCGCTCGACCAGCTCGGAACGGCGGCGCTCACCGGATTCATCTCCGCCTACTTCAACACCCGGGAGGTGGCGCCGCTCGCGGCGGGACTCGCGTTGTCGGCGACGGTCGGCTGTGGATTCACCGCGCAACTGGGCGCGATGCGAATCTCTGAGGAGATCGACGCCCTTGAGGTCATGGGCATTCCCAGCATGCCCTATCTCGTGACGAGCAGGGTGATCGCGGGCGTCACGGCCGTGATCCCGCTGTACGCGGTCGGCCTGCTCTCGTCCTATCTGGCCTCCCGGCAGATCACGGTGTGGTTCTACGGCCAGTCGGCAGGCACTTACGACCATTACTTCAATCTGTTCCTGCCACCGGAGGACGTGCTGTGGTCGTTCCTCAAGGTCGTCGTGTTCAGCGCGCTCGTGATCCTGTCGCACTGTTATTACGGGTACACGGCGAAGGGCGGGCCTGCCGGAGTCGGTGTCGCGGTGGGCCGCGCGGTGCGCACGTCGATCGTGTTGATCGTGGTCATCGACTTCTTCCTCAGCCTCGCGATCTGGGGCTCGACGACGACGGTGCGGATTTCCGGATGAGGGCGGCGCTATGAGGGCACTGCTGTTGCGCAGGCTGCGACACCAGCTTCTCGGGCTGGTGTTCCTGCTTGTCGCCGCGCTGTTCTTCACGCTGTGCGTCGCGGTGTACAACAAGGCGTTCACCGAATACGTGGGTGTCCGGCTGGAAACCGACCACATCGGCAATCAGATGCGCGAGGGCGCCGACGTCAAGGTTCGCGGCATGCTCGTCGGGGAGGTGCGCACCATCGAGGCGACCGGGGACAAGGCCGTGCTCGGCCTCGCGCTGCAACCGGACAAAGTGGACCTCATTCCGGCCAACGTGTCAGCGAGGTTGTTGCCGAAGACGCTGTTCGGCGAGCGCTATGTCGCGCTGGAACTGCCCGATCGCGGTTCCGATCCCATCGCGGAGGGCGCGGTCATCGGGCAGGACCGCAGTAGCTCCGCGATCGAACTCGAACGCGTCCTTTCCGACGTGCTCCCGTTGTTGCAGTCGGTGCAGCCGCAGAAGCTGGCGAGCACGCTGGGCGCGGTGTCGGAAGCGCTGGAGGGCAAAGGTCAGGAACTCGGCGAGACGCTCGTGCAGGTCTCGGACTATCTCGGGGAGCTCAACCCCTCGCTTCCCGAGCTGAAGGCCGACATCACCGGGCTCGCCAACGTTAGCGACGTCTACGACCGCGCCGCGCCGGACTTCCTCGCCGCGCTGTCCGATCTGACGACGACGAGCAAGACCATCGTGGAGAAGGAACGACAGCTCGTCGATCTCTACGCCTCGGTGTCCACCGTCTCCGTCGACCTCGGCCGGTTCCTCGACGTCAACAAGGCCAACCTCATCGACCTCACCAGCACGGTCCAGCCGACGCTGGACGTGCTCGCCAAGTACGCCCCCGAGTACCCGTGCCTGCTGCGGCAGCTCGCCGAGGCCGTCCCCAGGGCGGAGGAGGCGTTCGGCAAGGGAACCGACGAGATGAACCACGTGACGATCAGGATCACCGCGAGCAGGGGCAAATACCTGCCGGGTGTCGACGAGCCCCGCTACGACGACAAGCGGGGGCCACGCTGCTACCCGCAGGTCGAACCACCTGCCGCGTGGCCGCAATATCCGCCGGAAGGCGCGATCGAGGACGGTTCGAGCAAACCGGCACCGCCGCACCGGACCGGATACGGCGGTGGGACGACGGCCGGTGTTCCCTCGCTGGCGAACTCGCCCGCCGAGCACGAGTTGTTGTCGACGCTGCTCGCGCCGTCGACCGGGATCGCGCCGCAGGACGCGCCGGGCTGGGCGAGCCTGCTCGTCGGCCCGCTCTACCGGGGCGCCGTGGTGGAGGTCGAATGAGCGAGCGGACACGAGGGGAGCGGAGTTTTCTCCCGGCCCTGGTGAAGATCCTCGTCTTCGCGACGGTGACCATCACCTTCACCGCCGTGCTCGGCGCGACGATCGCCAACACCAACTTCGGGCCGACCGCCGGGTACACGGCGCTGTTCCACAACGCGTCGGGACTACAGGAGGGCAACGACGTCCGCATCGTCGGCGTCAAGGTGGGTCAGGTCGTCGACATCACCGTTTCCGAGGACAATCTCGCCGAGGTCAGTTTCGACATCGAGGCGGGAAGGGAACTTCCGGCGGCGGTCACGGCGACCGTCAAGTACCGCAACCTCGTCGGGCAGCGGTATCTCTCCCTCGGCACCGACGTCGCGGGAGGGGGAACCCTTTCCCGTGAAACGCCGATCCCTCCCGAACGCACCCAGCCCGCACTCGACCTGACGGCATTGTTCAACGGGTTCCGGCCGCTGTTCGAAGCACTTGATCCCGAACAGGTCAACCAGTTGTCCTACGAGATCATCCAGGTGCTGCAAGGAGAAGGCGGCACCATCGAGAGCCTGCTCTCGCACACCGCGTCGCTCACCTCGACGATCGCGGAGCGCGACGAGGTGATCGGTGAGGTCATCGGCAACCTCAACCACGTACTCGGCACGCTCAACGACAGGGGACCCGAACTCGGGGGCCTGCTCGACACCACGCAGCAACTCGTCACCGGGCTCGCCGAGCAGCGTAAGCCGATCGGCGACGCGGTCTCCGCGCTCGGCGAGCTGACCACCGTCACGTCGGGACTGCTGACCGACGCCCGCCCGCCACTGCGCAAGGACATCGCGGCGCTCGGCGAGCTGTCGGGCAACCTCGCCGACTCGGAAGAACTGCTGGACCACCTGTTGCAGGTGATGCCGGGAAACCTGGAAAAGTTCACGAGAACGCTCAGCTACGGAAGCTGGTTCAACTATTACCTCTGCGGGCTGACCGGCACCATCGGCGTCTCATCGCTCAACATCACGCTGCCGTTCCTGCCGATCCCCACCACAGAACAGCCGGAGAGGTGCAAGGTCTCATGAAACCGCTGCGAGAGCGCAACCAGGCCGCGGTGGGAGCCGTGACGCTCGTGCTGCTCGGGCTGGTGACGCTCGTGACCTACTACTCCGACGACCTCCCCCTGCTGGGCAACGGGACCACCTACTCGGCCTACTTCGCGGAATCGGCCAATCTCTCCGACGGCAACGAGGTACAGGTCGCCGGTGTCAAGGTCGGCGAGGTGCAGCAGGTGTCGCTCTCCGGGAAGACGGTGCACGTCACCTTCAAGGTCGAGGACGTGCGGCTCGGACCGGAAACCGAGGCCGCCATCGAGGTCAAGACGTTGCTCGGGGAGAAGTTCCTCGCGCTGACCCCACGCGGAGAGGGAACGCTCGACCCCGCCGAACCGATCCCGCTTGAACGCACGACGACGCCGTACGAGATTCAGGACGTGTTCCGCGACCTCTCCACGACCGTCGAGGACATCGACACCGACCAGCTCGCCGAGAGCTTCGACGTGATCTCGGAAAGCCTGCGCGACACGCCGCCGCATCTGCGGGACGCGCTCGGCGGGCTGTCCGCGCTCGCCGAAACGGTGTCCTCTCGCGACGACGAACTGGCCGAACTGCTCTCCAACAGCAGCGGGGTCACCAAGGTGCTCGCCGACCGCAACGACGAGCTGCGCAAGGTCATCGACGACGGGAACCTGCTGCTCACCGAACTCCAGCAACGGGAAAAGGCGATCGACGCGCTGTTGAAGGGAACACGGGACCTTTCGGAACAGTTGTCCGGATTCGTCGCGGACAACCGCGAACAACTCGGCCCCGCGCTGGAAAAACTGGGCGTCGTCACCGATGTGTTGCAGCGCAACCAGGACAACCTCAACCGCAGTCTCGAACTGCTCGCCCCTTTCACCAGGATCGGCGCGAACGCCACCGGAAACGGGCGCTGGTTCGAGGGCTACATCTGCGGACTGCTTCCCCCGGTGATCACCGTGGGCGGCGCGCGAATCAACCCCGAGGGCTGCACGCCACCGATCGCGGCCGAGAATCAGGGCGTTTCCGTGGGAGGCAACTGATGACGGTGACCTCGCGCAACCAGCGCAGCCTCTACGCCTGGCTCGCGGCGGCCTGCGTCGCGCTGCTCGTGCTGGCCACCGCGCTCTGGTGGCTGCTGCGCGACACCGGCGCGACCCGGCTTTCCGCCTACTTCGATAAGACCGTCGGCCTCTACGAGGGATCGTCGGTGCGGGTGCTCGGCATCCCGGTCGGCGAGATCACCGGCGTCACTCCCGAGGGTGGCGCGGTACGGGTCGACATGGCCATCGACGTGCCGGTTCCGGCCGCCGCGGGTGCCGTCGTGGTCGCACCGAGCCTCGTGAGCGACAGGTACGTCCAGCTCACCCCCGCCTACGACAGCGGGCCGAAACTGGCCGAGGCGGCGGTGATCCCGCTCGAACGCACGGCGACTCCCGTCGAGCTGGACGACTTGTACGGCAGCCTGAACGAACTGTCGACGAGCCTCGGTCCCGACGGCGCCAACTCCGACGGCGCGCTCGCCGGGGTGCTCGACACCGCCGCGGCGAACCTGGAGGGCAACGGAACCGCCTTCAACGACGCGGTCTCCCGGCTTGCCGAACTGTCGGGCACGCTGGAGAACTCGAAGGGCGACCTGTTCTCGACGGTGAGCAACCTACAGGAGTTCACCAGCACGCTCGCCGACAGCGACCGGCAGCTCAATGAGTTCTACGACAGGGTCGCCGACGTCACCGGGTTTCTCGCCGAGGACTCCGACGACGTCGGGGCCGCGCTGTCCTCGCTTGGCAGCTCACTGGGTGAGGTCAAGCAGTTCGTCACCGACAACAGGGATCTGCTTTCCTCGAACGTGAGCAAGCTGGCCGGTATCACCGGTGTCCTCGTCGATCAGCGGGCTGCGCTCGCCGAGGTGCTGGACGTGGGACCGACCGGGATGAACAACTTCATCAACACCTACGACGCGGCCTCTGGCAGCATTTCGGTACGCTACAACGCGAACGAGCTCGCCCACCCGCTCATGCAGACGTTGTGCAAGCTGGTCAGCGCAGGCACGCCGGAGCAATTGGCGGACGCGCTGGGGCCGTTGTGCCGGTCGCTCGCGCCCATTGTGGACGACACGCTGAAGGTGCCTTCCCTTTCCCAGACACTGAACTCGTTGCAGAACGGGGAACTGCCGCCGCTTCCGCTACCACTCGTCGACCTGCTCACGACCCCATTGGACGATGGCTCATGAGAAGAATGGCGGTCGCGCTCGCGGCGATACTGGTGCTGGCAGGTTGTGGCGAAGCCGGATTCTCCGGGTTGTACAACACGCCGTTGCCGGGAGGGGCCGACATCGGGGACAACCCTTATCGGGTCAGCGCGCGGTTCGCCGACGTACTCGACCTCGTCCCGCAGGCTAGCGTCAAGGTCAACGACGTACCGGTCGGCAGGGTCGAGCGCGTGGAACTGGCCGACGACACCAAATCGGCCGTGGTCAGAATGATCGTCAACGGGGACATCGTGCTGCCCGCCAACGCCGACGCCGCGCTTCGGCAGTCGAGCCTGCTCGGCGAGAAGTTCGTCGAGTTGCGCGAACCGGCGGGTGAGGATCCACAAGGGACATTGCGGGACGGTGACCGGATCCCGCTGGAACGCACCAACCGCAATCCCGAGGTGGAAGAGGTTTTCGGCGCGCTTTCCCTGTTGCTCAACGGCGGCGGGATCGATCAGCTCGGCACGATCACCGAGGAACTGAACAACGCGTTGTCCGGTAACGAGGCGGAAATCAGGACCCTGTTGTCCAGAGTGGACGAGCTGGCAACGCAACTTGACGGGCACAGGGGGGAGATCGTCAGGGCGATCGACGGGCTCAACCGACTTTCGAGCACGTTCGTCGCGCAGACCGGCAACCTCACCAACGCGCTGGACAACCTCGAACCGGGATTGCGCATCGTCAGCAAGCAGCGCGATCAGCTCGTCGGCATGCTCCAGTCGCTGGACGATCTGTCGGGCGTCGCCGTCGACACCGTCACCAAGAGCCGTGACGAACTGGTCGCCAACCTGCATGCGCTCGAACCCACCCTGCGCAAGCTCGCCGAGGCGGGCACCGATCTGCCGACCGCGCTCAAGATCCTGCCGACCTACCCGTTCCCCGACGCGGCGGGCGCGGTCATCCGAGGCGACTACGCGAACGTCACCGCCCGCGTCGACCTCAATCTCGACCTGTTGTTGCAGAACTTCACGAACTCGTCGCAGCCGCCCATCCAGCCGCCGACCCTTTCGACGGGCGACATCGGCGGCACGGGGCAGATCGGTGGTGCCGACGGCGCGCCGCCTGATTCGTCGGCGGGCCCGGACGCGCCGGTACTCCCGTTGCCGGAGATCAGTCCACCCGCTCCGGCGAGGCAGGGCGGGCTGATCGGCAGCCTGCTCGGCGGACTCCTCGGAGGTGGCCGATGATCACCCGCAAACACCGGTTGCAGCTGGTGGCCTTCGTCGTCATCGCCGTGGTGTCCGTCGGCTACGCGGGGATCAGTTATGCCGGTCTCGACCGGCTTCTCGGAACCCGTGGCTACGAGGTCACCGTCCGGCTCGCGGATTCAGGAGGGATCTTCGTCAACGCCGAGGTCGCCTACCGGGGGGTCGCCGTCGGCAAGGTCGTCGCGATGAACCTGACCGAGCATGGCATCGAACTGAGCCTCGACATCGAATCGGACGCCCCCGCGATTCCCGCCGACACGGAGGCGGCGGTGGCCAATCGATCCGCGGTCGGTGAGCAATATGTCGATTTGGTGCCCCAGCATGCCGAAGGCCCTTACCTCGCGGAAGGTTCGGTGATCCAGCAGGAGCGCACGTCCATTCCGCTCGCGCCGGACACCGTGCTCGGCAACCTCGACAAACTCGTGGCCAGTGTGGACACCCGCTCGCTTCGGACCGTCGTCGACGAGACCTACGACGCGTTCGTCGGCACCGGCCCCCACCTGCGGCAACTGCTCGACACCGCGAGTTCGTTCACCGAGACGGCGACCGAACATCTGCCGGAGACGAAGGCGTTGCTCTCCGAAGGGCGGATCGTGCTCGACACCCAGCAGCGGCAAGCCGGGAACATCGCCGAGTTGTCGACCGGCTTGCGGACCATCGCGGGACAGTTGAAGGAATCCGACCCCGATCTGCGGAAGGTCATCGACGAGGCGCCGGAGCTGAGCAAGGAGGTCAGTGATGTGCTCGCCGTGTCCGGCACCGATCTGGGTGTCGTTCTCGCCAACCTGCTGACGACGGCGAAGATCACCACCTCGCGCACCGACGCGATCGAGCAGTTGCTCGTTGCCTACCCGGTGATCTCCGCGTTCAGCCGTTCGGTCACCTCCAACGGCGAGGGGCATCTCGGCTTCGTGCTCAACCTGTTCGACCCGCCCTCGTGCACGCGGGGATACGAGGACACACGGCAGCGGCCTGCCAACGACGAATCGGAGGCACCGGCCAACGTCGACGCGTACTGCGCCGAGCCGCCCGGCAGCCCCATCGGCGTGCGGGGTGCCCAGAACGCGCCGTATGCGGGAGAACCCGTCGAGGTGCCTGCCGCGCCGGAACAGCGGGAAGGGCAGGGCGGAACGGACGGGGTGCCGAGGAAGGACGCGCTACCAGGGGTGCTCGGCTTCGCCAACGAGGTACTTCCTGACGGCATCGGGCAGTTGCTGGGGATCCCGCGATGAGAACACTGGCCGTTCTCGCCGCCATCGCCGTGCTCGTCGCCTGCTGGGCTGGCTGGAACTGGTGGAGCGCGGCGGATGACGATGGGCTCGCCGTCGCGAGGGAGCGGGAGGCCGTCGTCGATGACATCTCGGCGGCGCTGTTGACGTTGCACACGATCGACTACCGGGACGCGGAAGTGAACGTCGACGGCTGGATCGAGGCCACGACTGGGCAGCTCGGCAAGGACCTCGAAAAGGACAGACAACTTCAGCTCGACAGGGCGGCGGGTACGGAAACCGTTGCCACGGCGGAGTTGTCGCGCATCGCGGTGACCGAATTGGACGTCTCGGAGGGATCGGCGACGATGCTCGCCGTGCTCACCGTTCACCTCGCGACCTCGGACCAGAAGCCGTCGGACAGTCGCAGCAGGCTGACCGTGCGGGCGCAGCGCACGGCCGAGGGCTGGAAGGTCGCGGGCGTGCAGGCGGCGGACTCATGACCGGAGACAAGGCCGACGCCGAGCTTGACGAAGCCGCCGAAGGCACGGCGGCGGTGGTGGACTCGGGCGGTGGGCGGACTTTGTCGCGAAGAGCGACGATCATGGCCGTGCTCGCCGCCGTGATCGTGCTGGCGGCGGGGGTCGCCGTGTGGTCGTTCGTGGAGGCGGGGCGGCTGAGCGCTCCCGGCGACAACCTCGCGGTCGCCGACGAGCGGGCGACCAACGAGGTGAAAGATCAGGTTTCGGCCGGGCTCAAGGCCGTTTTGTCCTACGACTACAACAATCTGGCCCGCACCGAGCGGGCCGCCGAAACGGTACTGGTCGACGCGGCGGTCGATCAGTACGAGGCCGAATTCGGCGAGGTGAGCGAGCTGGCGGCGGATCAGCGGATCGTGCGTACCTCGACGGTGCGTTCGGCGGGGGTGGCCGAGCTGTCGGCGACCGAGGCGACGGTGCTGGTGTTTCTCGATCAGCAGACCGTGTACCCGGAGGAAGAAAACCGGCTGGAGTCGGGGACGGCGGTGGTGGAGGTGACCGCCCGCAAGCGGGACGGTGGCTGGAAGATCGCCGAACTGAACGGCCTGTAGGCCCGTGGTGGAGTTCGGACCCTGAACTCCGAACCTCGGCGTTGTTACGGTTCACCCGCCCCTGATCGCCGGAAAGAGATGTGGTTTCGCTCTGGAATCGAGGTGTACCACCGTGAGTGGCCCGCGCCGTGACGAGGGACCGGGTTGGCTGGCTGTGAGCCACGAGACCGAGCGTTCGAATTTCCGGAAACTCGGCACGAGCGACATCGTGGTGGCCAGTTTTCCGTGTTCTGGCCAGTTTCTGACCGGTAATATTCTGCTTGAACTGGGGTTGAACTACCTCACGGCGAGTTCGGAAGAGTTCGCCGCCGACGGCAAGGCGTATCCGATCCCTTCTTTTTATGGTGTGCGGCGACGATTCGCGGCAAGGGACCGTTCCGACAGGGCCAGTACTCTCCGAAGGCGGTGGCCAAGGTTCGTCGCTACTCACAGCGCGAGTCGGTATCTCGACGTAACGTCGCTTCGCGGTGTTCTGCTTTTGGTCAGAGATCCGAGGGATGCCTTGTACTCCCAATATTGTTTGCAGGCCGCGATCGAGGGCGAGCGGGTGAGTGAACTGGCCGCCGAGGGAAGGGAAGCTGCCGCGCAGGGAGAGGTCACGAGTTTCGACTCCTGGCTGGGGCAGCCGATGTCGTTGTTTACCGAGGCATCCTTGGAGTCACCGGTAGCGGCATGGGCCGACTATCACTCGGAATGGTTGGACGCCGTCGACGGTGACCGGTTGTTCGTCATGCGGTTCGAGGATCTGAAGAAGCGTGCGGCCGAAACCGTCCGAAAAGGGTTGGTCCATTTTGGAATCCAGGTCGCTGAGCCGGATCTCGTGAAGGCCGTCGAGTTGAGCAGTTTTCCGGCCATGCGGCAGCACGAGGATGCCGTTTTGCGTGAACGTGGCGCTGCCGAAGGTGAGTACCGGTTCATGAGGCGGGGGTTGGTCGGTGAGTGGAAGCAGTGGATGACCGCGGAGCGCGCAATGCGTTTCTCGAATCGCCGGTTGCAGGCGGTCGCGAGCTCTCTTGGGTACGCGATGGGTTGAGGCTCGCGCGGTTCAGTTGATCGCTGCCAGTAGCGCCTCGGGCAGCGTTGCCTGGACCGGTGTCCATTCGACCTCGCGGTCGAGCGCTCGCTCGACCGAGGCGACGAGGTGTGCTTCCGTCGCCAGTGAGACGACGGGGCGGCGAGGGGCGTCAGGGAGGCTCATGCCGAGCCCTCCCAGGTTCTCGATGTTGAGAGTGACGTCGTCGGACAGCGTGTTCTTGCCCGTCGCGGTATCCCGGAGGGCGTCGAGTTCCGCACGGGAGACTTCGCACGCCATCACGCGTGCCGTTCGGCCGGTGACGTGGAGGAGTTCGGCCTCCGACAGCGTGCCCCTGGGCAGGAAGGAGAAGACGCCGTCGAGAGGGGCTTGACTGGTGTTGATGGCCCCGACCAGCGCCGCGTCCGTCTCGGTGATCATGGTCAACCCCTTCGCGACCGTGTGGCCGAGGGAGTTGTTCTGGCGGGGCTGCCACCGCAGCGATTCCCGTAGTTCGCCGACGATGTTGGCCGCTTGGCCGACGTGGAGCTCATGTCCGGGCCCGGTCCAGTCCACATGACCGCCTGAGGGGGTGATGCCATAGCAGGAGTGCGTCAGGTCGGCCCTGAGATCCAGCACGCCGACCTCGGAACCCAACGCCCATGGCTGTAGATAGGGAACTCCGGCGATCTGCCCGATGTGCCTGCCGAGAGTGTGCCCGCCGATGATGATGTCCGCGTGGGGGCGCATCGCCTCGGTGAACTCCGTGATGCGCTTGTGGTCGGCCCGCGGCGGTCCACAGCACATGGACACCCAGTCGACCCCGTCGTGGACCGTCAGTACGACGACGTCCGCTCCATTGGAACGCAACAATTGGGCGATCTCGGGAATGACTTCCGGAGCGGGGGATTGCGCCAGCGCGAGCGGGCCGGTGAAGCGCTCGATGTCGGGGTGTGTCAGTCCGATGACTCCGACGCCGATTCCGGAGAACGAGAAGACGGTGTGCGAGGGAAATCCCAGGTCGTAGTTGCCGAGTAGCAGTGGGAATCCGGTTGCCGGCCCCCACTCGCGGAGTTGTCGCTCGCCCCAGTCGAACTCGTGGTTTCCCGGTACCGCGACATCGATTCCCAGGCTCGCCGCGGCGGTGAAGCCGGCGTGTCCACCCATGACGTATGCGAGGGGGCCCTGCGCGAAGTCTCCCGCGTCGATCCACAAAGAGTGCCGGGCTCCTTCGCGTAGCCGGTCGATCGTATGGGTGAGCGCGCCGGCCCCGGGGTAGGTGCCGTAGGACGTGGGGTGGGCGAAGTAGGAGCCGAGGAAGTCGTTGGTCGTCAGTATCCGAAGCAGCGTCTCCGGGGCCGTCACGGTCGCCTCCATGGGCTGTCGATGCGGTGACGGCTGCCGCGGCCGGTGGCATTCCAGGCAGCCGACACCATCGTATCAATACATGAAACTCCAGTTTGATTATTCGTCGGCGCTATGCGCGCGCCACGCAGTCCGCACCGCTTCCGAGGCGGGTCGGCACCGCCGGTAACCTTCCGGCGTGTCTGTCAACAACGACGAGCCGTCCGATCGGAAAGGACAGGTTCCGGACAACCCGGCGAAGGTCGTCGCCGCGCCGCCGCGACCGGATCGCATCGAGCCGGTTCCGCTGACGACGCTGGTCGCGCGCGCGGATGCCCGGCTCATCGCCGACCCCGCCGACGCCGACGTGACGGTGACCGGTACGACTCTCCGCGCCCAGCACGTGTTGCCGGGTGACCTCTTCGCCGCGCTGCCGGGGGCCAGGGTCCACGGGGCCGACTTCGCCGACCAGGCCATTGCCGCCGGTGCCGCCGCGGTACTCACCGACGAGGACGGGGCTCAGCGTCCCGCGCTGCGTGACACCGACGTCCCCGTGCTCGTCCACTCGGACCCGCGCGGCGTGCTCGGCTCGGTCGCCGCGTGGATCTACGGCGAACCCTCGCTGCGACTGTCGGTACTCGGGGTCACCGGAACCTCCGGCAAGACCACGACCGCCTACCTGGTCGAGGCCGGTCTGAGGGCGGCGGGACTGGCGACCGGGCTGATCGGCACCGTCGAGACCAGGATCGGCGACGAGCGCCTCGCGAGTGCCTTCACCACGCCGGAGGCCCCCGACCTCCAGGCTTTGCTCGCCGTGATGGTCGAGCAGGGCGTCACGCACGTGCCCATGGAGGTGTCGAGCCACGCGCTCGCGCTCGGCAGGGCCAACGGCACCAGGTTCGCCGTCGGCGCCTTCACCAACCTTTCCCAGGACCACCTCGACTTCCACCGCGACATGGAGGAGTACTTCGCCGCCAAGTCGCTGTTGTTCGACGGCCGCTCCACCCACGAGGTGGTTGTCGTGGACAACGCCTGGGGTCAGTCGCTGGTCACGCCACAGACGGTGACCGTGTCGACTGAGCCCGGCACCGACGCGAGCTGGAGGGCGACCGACATCTCGATCACCTCGACCGGCGAGCAGTCGTTCACCCTGCATGCTCCGGACGGCCGCGTCGCCGAGGCGACGCTCCCGTTGCCGGGCGAGTTCAACGTGGCCAACGCGACGCTGGCCGCGGCCGTACTCGACACGGCGGGTGTCTCGCTGGAGCACATCGTCGCGGGGCTGGCAGCCGTCGAGGTGCCTGGCCGGATGGAGCGCGTCTACCTCGGCCAGGACTTCACCGCGGTCGTCGACTACGCGCACAAGCCTGCCGCGGTCACTCAGGCACTGCTCGCGCTGAGGGCACGCACGGAGGGGCGCATCATCACCGTGCTCGGCTGCGGAGGCGACAGGGACACGGTGAAGCGCCCGATGATGGGTGAGGCCGCGGTGCGCGGAAGCGACGTCGTGATCGTCACCGACGACAATCCCCGCGGGGAGGATCCCGAGGCGATCAGGGCCGCGATGCTGGCAGGTGCGCGCGCGGTTCCTCCGGCGCAGGCTGGTGAGGTCAGAGAGATCGGCGACCGCAGGGCCGCGATCGTGGCCGCCGTCGAGGAGGCGGAGGCTGGTGACGTGGTACTCGTCGCGGGCAAGGGGCACGAGACGGGACAGGAGGTGGCCGGTGTCGTGCATCCCTTCTCCGATCGTGATGAGCTGGCCGCCGCAATCCGTGACCGACTTGAGGTGACCGTGTGATCGAACTGAGCCTTGCCGAGATCGCGGGCATCGTCGGCGGCAGGCTGCATCGCGCGGACGGCGGTGAACGGGTGACCGGCTCCGTCGAGTTCGACTCGCGGAAAGTCGCGGGCGGCGGGCTTTTCGTCGCGCTGCCGGGTGAACGCGTCGACGGCCACTCGTTCGCGGGAACGGCGATGGCGGCCGGAGCCGCGGGAGTGCTCGCCGCGCGCGAGGTCGACGCGCCTTCGGTGATCGTGCCGCCGCTGCCGGAAGGGCAGGCACACGAACGTTCCGTCGCGCTCGCCGGCGACAAGGACGGCTCCGGCGCCGCGGTACTCGCCGCGCTCGGCAAACTCGCTCGGTACGTGGTCGACGAACTCGCCGAAGGCGGGCTGACGGTCGTCGGCGTCACCGGTTCCTCCGGCAAGACTTCGACCAAGGACCTCGTCGCGGCATTGCTGGAGCCGCTCGGCCCCACCGTGGCGCCGCCTGGGTCCTTCAACAACGAGCTCGGCCACCCGTGGACGGCGCTGAGGGCCGACCGGACGACCCGGCACCTCGTGCTTGAGATGTCGGCGCGTGGCCCTGGGCACATCGCGCAACTCGCTGAGGTCGCACCGCCACGCGTCGGCGTCGTGCTGAACGTCGGCAGCGCCCATCTCGGTGAATTCGGCTCGCGGGAAGGCATCGCCGCCACGAAGGGCGAACTCGTCGAGGCACTGCCCTCCGAAGGGGTCGCCGTGCTCAATGTGGATGATCCGCTGGTGGCGGCCATGGCAAGCCGCACATCCGCGAGGGTCGTGGGGGTCGGGGAGAACCCGGCCGCGACGATTCGCGCGGAACGCGTCACGCTCGACGAGCAGGCGAGGGCTTCCTTCCGGCTGGTGACTCCGGACGGCGAGGCCGACGTGACCCTGCGACTGGTCGGGGAGCATCACGTCGGCAACGCGCTGTCGGCCGCCGCGGTCGCCATCGAACTCGGCGCGAGCGTCGCCGACGTGGCGAGGTACCTCGGCGCTGCCGAGCGCAGGTCGGGGCGGCGCATGGAGGTCGACACCCGCTCCGACGGGGTCACCGTGCTCAACGACTCCTATAACGCCAACCCCGAGTCGATGAGGGCGGCGCTCAAGGCACTCGCCTCCATGACCTCGGACCGCCGCTCGTGGGCGGTACTCGGTGTGATGGGCGAACTGGGTGCGGATAGCGTGTCCGCGCACGACGAACTCGGCAGGCTCGCCGTGCGGCTCAACATCAACAGGCTGGTCGTGGTGTCCGGCAAGGACGGTGAGGACGCGGTTGCCGCGGCCATCCACCACGGAGCCAGCCACGAAGGTTCTTGGGGAGAGGAGTCGGTCCTGGTGCCCGACACCGACGCCGCCGTCGCGTTGTTGCGCGACGAGCTGCGTCCCGACGACGTGGTTCTTGTCAAGGCGTCCAAGGTCGCCGAGCTGTGGCGGGTCGCCGACGCGCTGCTGGAGGAGGGCCGCCCGGCGTGATCAGCATCATGATCGCGGCCTCGGTGGGGTTGCTCGTCTCCATCCTGCTGACGCCGTACCTCATCCGGATCTTCTCGAAGCAGGGCTTCGGGCAGGAGATCAGGGAGGAGGGCCCCGAAGGGCACAAGTCGAAGCGCGGGACACCCACCATGGGTGGCGTGGCGATCATCGTCGCGATGGTCGTCGGCTACTTCGTCGCCCACTTCGCCGACTGGATCCGCAGTTCGACCAACGACGGGCCGACCGCGTCGGGACTGCTCGTGCTGTTCCTGGCCGTCGCGCTCGGAATCGTCGGTTTTCTCGACGACTTCATCAAGATCCGTAAACAGCGCAACCTCGGCCTGAACAAGACGGCGAAGCTGGTCGGTCAGCTCGTCGTCGCGGTCGCCTTCGCGGTGCTCGCGCTTCAGTTCGCCGACGAGAACGGGCTGACGCCCGCCTCGCAGAACCTGTCCTACGTGCGTGACCTCGCGCTGATCTTCTTCCCCGTCCCGATCTTCATTCTGTTCTGCTACCTGCTGATCTCGGCGTGGTCGAACGCGGTGAACTTCACCGACGGGCTCGACGGGCTCGCGGGTGGCGCGGCGGCGATGGTGCTGGCCACCTACGTGGTGATCTCGTTCTGGCAGGCGAGGCTGAGCTGCGTCGAGTCCCCCCAGGCCGCCTGTTACGACGTGCGAGATCCGCTCGACCTCGCCGTGGTCGCCGCCGCCGCGACCGGCGCGTGCGTCGGCTTCCTGTGGTGGAACGCCGCACCGGCCAAGATCTTCATGGGCGACACGGGGTCACTCGCGCTGGGCGGGCTGGTGGCCGGCCTTTCGATGACGACCCGCACCGAACTGCTCGCGATCGTCATCGGTGGTCTCTTCGTCGTCGAGATGATCTCGGTCGTGCTGCAGATCGCGGTGTTCCGCACGACGAGGCGAAGGCTCTTCCGCATGGCGCCGTTCCATCACCACTTCGAACTCGCGGGCTGGGCGGAAACCACGGTCATCATCCGGTTCTGGCTGCTCGCCGCCATCTGTTGCATGTTCGGCCTCGGCCTGTTCTACAGCGAACAGCTCGGGCTCGGAGGAGGCTAGGCACCATGGACGTCGCCGGACGACGGGTGCTCGTCGCGGGCGCCGGGGTCACCGGCAAGTCGGTGACGAAGGCACTGACCGGGATGGGCGCGCACGTCACGGTCGCCGATGGCAACGCGGAGCGCCTCGCCGAACTGGAAGGGCTCGGCGCCGAGCTGCGGCAGGGACTCACCGAACCGCCCGACGGCACGTCGCTGGTGGTCACCAGCCCCGGCTGGCGGCCTTCCGCACCGCTGCTCGTCGGCGCGGCGAACGCGGGTATCGAGGTCATCGGCGACGTCGAGCTCGCCTGGCGCGTCGGTAGCACGCTGGAAAACCCGCCCGTGTGGCTCGCCGTGACCGGCACCAACGGCAAGACGACAACGGTCGGCATGCTGGATTCGATACTGCGATCCGCCGGTATCGACGCGCTGGCCTGCGGAAACGTGGGATTCGCCGTGCTCGACGCCGTGCTGGGCGGGCACGAGGTGCTGGCAGTGGAGCTGTCCAGTTTCCAGCTCCACTGGTCGAGCACCCTCGCGCCACAAGCCTCCGTCGTGCTCAACGTCGCCGAGGACCACATCGACTGGCACGGCTCGCTCGCCGAGTACGCGGCGGCCAAGGGGAAGATCCACCAGCGGTCGGGCACCGTCGTGCACAACGTCGCCGACGAGTGGTCCACGCTGCTGGCCGACAGGTACGCGGCGGCAGGCGCGAACAGGGTCGGGATCGGCCTGGACAGTCCGCGCGCCGGTGAGCTCGGTGTGGTCGAGGATCTGCTCGTCGACAGGGCGTTCACGGCCGATCCGGTCACGACGGCCGACGAGCTCGCCGTCGTGGCCGACGTGCGGCCAGGCGGACCGCACAACGTGGCGAACGCGCTGGCTGCGGCCGCGCTCGCCCGCGCACACGGCATACCTGCCGACGCCGTGTCGAAGGGTCTTCGAGCGTTCCGGCCAGGAGCACACCGCGCGGTCGAGGTCGGCGAGATCGACGGCGTCCGTTACATCAACGACTCGAAGGCGACCAACCCGCACGCGGCTGCCAGTTCGCTGCTCGCCCACCCCGACGTCGTGTGGATCGCGGGCGGCCAGCTCAAGGGCGCCTCGGTGGACGAGCTGGTCGAGAGTGTCGCGCACCGGCTGCGCGGAGTGGTGCTGCTCGGCGCCGACGCCGAGGTGATCGGTGCCGCTGTTGCGCGACACGCGCCGGATGTCCCTGTCAAGCGGCTTCTCCCGGGTGACGATGAGCCCATGACTGCTGCGGTGCGTGCGGCCGGTGCCCTCGCGGGCCCGGGTTCCGTCGTGCTGCTCGCCCCTGCCGCGGCCTCGCTGGACATGTTCCGCGACTACGCCGCGCGCGGGGACGCGTTCGCGGCGGCGGTCGGGGAGCTGCGGGACAAGCCGCCGCCGTCGCGGGGACGGGGACGCCTCGGTGACGGTGGTTGACGAGGCTGGCGACAAGGAGAACACCCGGCGTCGCGGTTCACGCCGGGGAAAGGCGAAGGCCGAACGTGGTTTCGCGGCCGTCCGCACGGCGCTGACCGCGTGGCTTTCCCGGCCACTCGCCGACTTCCACCTGATCATGGCGATCTGCGGAACGCTCGGCGTCATCGGCATCGTGATGGTGCTTTCCGCTTCCTCCGTCGCCTCCTACAGCCCCGAGACCGGTTCCAGCGTCTACGCGCTGTTCCAGAAGCACCTGATGTTCTTCACGCTGGGGATCATCGTGTTCTGGATCGGGGTTCGGGTGCCGCTGCAACGCATCCGCAGGCTTTCCCCGACGGCGATGGTGGTGAGCCTCGGGCTGCTCGCGCTGGTGCTGACACCGCTGGGCAGCAACATCAACGGTTCGCAGGGCTGGTTCGTGCTCGGGCCGCTTTCGCTCCAGCCGGTCGAGATCGCCAAGGTCGCGCTCGCGCTGTGGGGCGCGCACATTCTCGTCGTCAAATACGACCTGCTGCACCAGTGGCGGCATCTGCTCGTCCCGCTCGTTCCGGCCGCGCTGCTCATGTTCGCGCTGGTGATGGCACAGCCCGACCTCGGCGGCACGATCCCGCTCGGCGTCATTCTCATCGCGCTGCTGTGGTTCGCGGGTGCGCCCAAACGGCTGTTCGGGGTGATCCTCGCGGGCGGTGTCGCGGGCGCGGTCGTGCTCGCGCTCGTCGCCGAGTACCGCCTGGACAGGGTCATGAGCTTTCTCAACCCGCAGGACGATCCGCTCGGCAAGGGCATGCAGGCCAATCAGGCGCTGTACGCGCTGGCCGACGGTGGGTTGTTCGGCAAGGGGCTCGGCCAGGGCCAGTCGAAGTGGATGTACCTGCCCAACGTGCAGCACGACTTCATCTTCGCGCTGATCGGCGAGGAACTCGGCTTCGTCGGCTGTCTCGTCGTGATCAGCCTTTTCGGTCTGCTCGCCTTCGTGGGGCTCCGGATCGCCATGCGCAACCTCGACCCGTGGATCCGCATCGTCTCCGGCACGCTCACCGTCTGGATCGTGTCGCAGGCGGCCATCAACATCGGCTACGTGGTCGGGCTGCTGCCCGTCACGGGCGTGACGCTGCCGATGATCTCCTACGGCGGCACCTCGCTGTTCATCACGATGCTGTTGTTCGGCATATTGGCCAACTGCGCCAGGCACGAACCGGAAGCGGTCGCTGCGCTGCGCACACAGGGACCCGGTAAATTCGGCCGCCTGATGAGGCTTCCCGCTCCCGAGCCGTACCGGCCGCCAGCCAAGCGGCGGAACACGGGCAGGGGCGGGCAGTCGAAGGGCGGCAGACCCGCCTCGCGCACGGCGAGATCGGCCTCGGCACCCGACCGGCGACGGTCGTCGCCGGAGTACGGTCGGAGGTCGACACCACGTGGCGGATCGGCCACGCGGGCGACGACACGAGGAACCTCAGCGCGAAGAGGACGACGATGACGAGGCTGTCGCGAACGGTCGTCGCCACACCAGGGTGGCGTGGGGCCGGAAGCCTCGGCATCGGGAAACCAGCGGCGCGCTCGGACAGCGGAGATGGACACACGTGACGAACTCAGGCCCCCACGGCGACACCGGCAACACCGCCGACGCGGTGTCGCGGCAAGGGGGAGCAGAACCCGCGACGAAGGCGCCCACCGTCGTGGTCGCGGGTGGTGGCACGGCAGGGCACATCGAGCCCGCCATGGCGCTGGCCGACGCCGTGATGAGGTTGCGGCCTGACGCGAGGGTCGTCGCGCTCGGCACGGAGCGCGGGCTGGAGAACCAGCTCGTGCCGGCGAGGGGATATCAGCTCGAACTGGTTCCGCCGGTGCCGCTTCCCCGCAAACCGTCAGCGGAGTTGCTGCGGTTGCCGCTGAAGGTGCGCGATTCGGTGAGGAAGACCAGGAAGGTGCTCGACGAGGTCGGCGCCGACGTCGTCGTCGGCTTCGGCGGTTATGTCGCCCTTCCCGCCTACCTCGCCGCGAGGGGCAGGGTTCCGATCGTCGTGCACGAGGCGAACAAGCATCCCGGGCTGGCGAACAAGATCGGCGCGAGGTTCGCGAAGCGGGTCGCCGTCGGCATGAAGGGCACCCCGTTGTCTCGCGCCGAGGTGGTCGGCATCCCGCTCCGGCACTCGATCACGTCGCTGGACAGGGCCGCGCTGCGCGCGGAGGCGAGGGAGTACTTCCAGCTCGACCCCGACGCGCCGACCTTGCTGGTTTTCGGCGGCTCGCAGGGGGCGAGGTCGCTCAACACGGCGGTGTCCGGCGCGGCCGAGGACTTCGCGAAGGCGGGCGTCGGCGTGCTGCACGCGCACGGGCCGAAGAACTCGGTCGTGGTCAGGGAGTACCCGGGCAGGCCCGCCTACGTTCCCGTCCCCTACCTCGACCGGATGGATCTCGCCTACGCCGCCGCCGACCTCGTGTTGTGCAGGTCGGGCGCGATGACGGTCGCCGAGGTCTCCGCCGTCGGGCTTCCCGCCGTGTTCGTCCCGTTGCCCCACGGCAACGGAGAACAGGCGCTCAACGCGGAACCCGCCGTCGCGGCCGGTGCCGCGCTGCTGGTTCCCGACGCCGAACTGACTCAGCGCAAGGTCGCCGACGAGGTGGTCCCGCTCGTGACCGACCGGGAGCGGCTGGCGAAGATGAGCGCGGCGGCGGTGGGACTCGGCCACGGCAAGGCCGACGAGGTGCTCGCCGGAATGGTGCTGGGGGCGCTGGACCGATGACAGGCAACACGACTGGAGCGCACGGCGTGGATCTTCCCGAGATACTGAGCAGGGCGCACCTGATCGGCATCGGTGGTGCCGGAATGAGCGGCATCGCCAGGATTCTGCTCGCGAGGGGTGCCGAGGTGTCCGGCTCGGACGCGAAGGACTCGCGTGCTTTTCTCACCCTGCGCGCGCAGGGCGCCAGGATCGAGATCGGGCAGCGGGCCGAAAACCTCGACGCGTCGGGCGAGCGGCCGAGCGCCGTCGTCGTTTCGACCGCGATCAAGGAAAGCAACCCGGAATTCGCGGCCGCTCGCGAACGAGGAATTCCGGTGCTGCATCGCGCGGAAGCGCTTGCCGCGCTGATGCGGGGGCACAGGGTCGCCTGCATCGCGGGCACTCACGGGAAGACCTCGACGACGTCGATGCTCACCGTCGCCCTGCAACACTGTCACCTCGATCCCTCGTTCGCGATCGGCGGTGACCTCAACGAGTCGGGAGCCAACGCCCACCACGGGGAAGGCGGGCTTTTCGTCGCGGAGGCCGACGAGAGTGACGGTTCCTTCCTCACTTATTCGCCGTCGGTAGCCGTCGTCACCAACGTCGAACCCGACCACCTCGACCATCACGGCACCGCCGAGGCGTACGTCGCGGTGTTCGAGGAGTTCGTCGGCCGGATCGACGACGGCGGCGTTCTCGTGGTGTGCCAGGACGACGCTCCCGCTGCCGACCTTGCCGCGAGGGCTGAGGCACGCGGCGTGCGAGTGCGGCGGTACGGAAGAACCGCGGGCGAGCACGCCGGTGACGCTACTGTGCTCGGGTACACCCCGGAAGGCGACGGCGGAACCGTGCGGATCTCGCTCGACGGTGACGAGTTCGACGTGCGGGTCGCCGTCGCGGGCGAGCACATGGCCTTCAACGCCGTGGCCGCGTTGCTCGCCGGGCTGGAGCTCGGCGCTCCACTCGGCGGACTCGTCGAGGGACTTGCCGCGTTCGGCGGTGTCCGTCGCAGGTTCGAGTTCAAGGGCAGGGCAGGCGACGTCCGGGTCTACGACGACTACGCCCACCACCCCACCGAGGTCGACGCGCAGTTGAGGGCGGTACGGCACGCGGCCGGCGCGGGCAGGGTCGTCGTCGTGTTCCAGCCGCACCTCTATTCGCGCACGGAGGCGTTTGCCTCGGAGTTCGCGAAGGCGCTCGGGCTCGCCGACGAGGTGATCGTGCTCGACGTCTACGGCGCGAGGGAGGAGCCGAGGCCGGGTGTCACCGGCGAGCTGATCGCGAACCGGATCACCGGGACGACCGTGCACTACGAGCCCGCGTTCGACCGCGCGGCAGGTCTCGCGGCCGACGTGGTGAAGCCGGGCGACGTGCTGGTGACCATGGGCGCGGGCGACGTCACCCAGCTCGGTGCCGAGATCCTCAGCGAACTCGACCGGCGCGGCGGTTAGGCGCGGCCGATGACCACGACGAGGGAGCGCGAGCGGCGGCGGAGGCCCACTTCTCGTGGCGCCGACGAGGATCGCGCCCGCCCGAACCGTCGTGGAAGGCGCAATGCGGCGGCGCGGGCCCGTACCGGAACCGGCCTCACGCGGCGAAAAGCGTTGCGGCGGCGCTGGGTGGCCATCCTGACGGTGATCACCGTTGTCGCACTCGCCTACGTCATGCTCTTCACGTCGTTGCTCGGGGTGCGGTCGGTCGACGTGCTCGGCGCGCGCAACGTGCCGGAGGCGCAGATCCGCGATGTCGCGGAGGTTCCCGATCGCAGGGCGATGTTGCGAGTGGACACCGGAGCGATCGCCGAAAGGGTGGCGACGTTGCCCGGAATCGCGACGGTCGACGTGTCGAGGTCGTGGCCGTCGACGATCGAGATCGCGGTGACCGAGCGCGAGCCCATCGGTTTCTACAACACGGGAAGCGCGCTGTACTTCGTCGACGAGGGCGGGGTTGCCTACAAGGAGATCCCCGATCAGCCGGAGGGTTTTCCCGAGCTGAAGCTGGCCGAGGTCGCGCCGGGTGATCCCGCGACCCGCGCGGTCACCACGGTGCTCACCCGGCTTCCGCCTCAGCTCAGGGAAAACGTCACCGTCATCGGCGCGACGACGCCTGGCGACATCGAATTCACCCTCGCCGACGGCAAGGTGGTGCGCTGGGGGGATGCCGACCAGAACGACCGCAAGGCCAAGGTGCTCGCCGCGTTGCTGACCCAGGACGGCAAGACCTACGACGTGTCGAGTCCCGAACTGCCGACGATTTCGTAGGCTGGGTCGCTATTTTCGTCGCGTGACGGTGGCCGGGCACGGTGGGACGAGCGGGCGAGCGGACATCCCCAGCCGGTGGCCCCCCGGCTGATCCCGGCATGGCGTGGACTGTGAAACTGGACCGGTGAGCGCGCCTTCCAGTCCTCCCCCGCCTCCCGTCCATCGCCCCGAGCCTCCGCTGGCCGGTGCCGAACGCGAGCAGCTTGACGGGTTTCTCGACTTCCTGCGGTCCGCGGTCGTGTGGAAGTGCAGCGGGCTGACGGATGAGCAGGCGCACCAACAGCTCGTGCCGAGCAGGCTCACCACCATCGCCGGTGTCCTCGGGCACCTCATCTACGTCGAGCAGTACTGGTTTTGTGTCGTGCTCGACGGACGGCCGGATCCGTGGAAGGACGCGCTCGCGCTGGACAGGGACGCGGAGTTCAGGGCGGCGCAGGAAATGCCGATCGAACGGCTGCTCGCCGGCTACGAACGGCAGTGCGGGGTCAGCAGGAAGATCGCGGCGCAGCTCGATCTCGACCGGCAATTGCCGTTCAGGGACGGCAGTGTCATCAATCCCCGGTTCGTGCTCGTGCACATGATCGAGGAGACCGGAAGGCACGCGGGGCATCTCGATTTGTTGCGAGAGCTGATCGACGGCGTCGTCGGCGAGTAGCGGGGGACGGTCGCCGTGAGTCCACAAGCGACGATCGGACGGCATGGCCGCCTGACGGGCCGGGTTTCACCGCTGGGTCAAGGCAGACCCGTTTCCGCGCGGCTCCGGGTGCGAAAAGGTCACGTTGTGGGGAATGACGTCCGCGACACACGGCGTGGCTGCTGGATTCACGCCCTGTCGATGCCTACCGTCCTGCAACAGAAGTTGGTAGTTGACATAACTCTAAGCCTCAAGTTGAGGTTGAGGGTTTCCGGGGTGGTCACATGATCCGCACGGTCGGCAGCCAACAGGAGGCAAGAACAGCACCACGATCAGGAAGGCGAATCCGATGACGCCCCCGCACAATTACCTCGCGGTGATCAAGGTCGTCGGTATCGGCGGCGGCGGCGTGAACGCCGTGAACCGGATGATCGAGGTCGGCCTTAAAGGCGTCGAGTTCATCGCGGTGAACACCGACGCGCAAGCGCTGCTGATGTCCGACGCCGACGTCAAACTCGACATCGGCCGTGAGCTGACGAGGGGACTCGGCGCTGGCGCCGCGCCCGAGGTCGGGCAGAAGGCCGCCGAGGACCACCGTGAAGAGATCGAAGAGGTCCTCAAGGGCGCCGACATGGTGTTCGTGACCGCCGGCGAGGGTGGTGGCACCGGAACGGGTGGTGCACCCGTCGTCGCCCAGATCGCCCGCAAACTGGGCGCGCTGACGATCGGTGTCGTCACCCGCCCGTTCTCGTTCGAGGGCAAGCGAAGGGGACGGCAGGCCGAGGAAGGCATCCAGTCGCTGCGCAACGAGTGCGACACCCTGATCGTCATCCCGAACGATCGGCTGCTCCAGCTCGGCGACATCGGTGTCTCGCTCATGGACGCGTTCCGTTCGGCTGACGAGGTGCTGCTCTCGGGTGTCCAGGGCATCACCGACCTCATCACGACGCCCGGTCTCATCAACCTCGACTTTGCCGACGTCAAGAGCGTGATGTCCGGTGCGGGCAGCGCGCTGATGGGCATCGGCTCCGCGCGGGGTGAGGGCCGCGCCGTGCAGGCGGCGGAAAAGGCCATCAACTCGCCGTTGCTTGAGGCTTCGATGGACGGCGCGCACGGCGCGTTGCTGTCCATCGCGGGCGGCTCCGACCTCGGTCTCTTCGAGATCAACGAGGCGGCGTCGCTCGTGCAGGAATCGGCGCACCCCGAGGCCAACATCATCTTCGGCACGATCATCGACGACTCGCTCGGCGACGAGGTGAGGGTCACGGTGATCGCGGCGGGGTTCGACGCGGGCGCGCCGACCCACAAGAAGCTTGATCCGGGAACCTTCAGCTCACGCGCGTCGACGGCCAGCGCAGAGGCCGGTCAGGTCGGCGGCAACGGTTCCGGAGCGGCGCAAGGTTCCTCCCCAGGTGACGGCGGTCCGCAGACCGGCCCGATCCAGCGGCAGCAGCCGCCCGCGCCTGGCGGGACGACTTCGTCGAGTTCGCTGCCTCCGCAGGCCGGTACGGGAGGCGGCAGGGGATACCCGCCGCCGACGGCAGGGCCGAGGACCCAGGGCAGCCTGCCTGGCGGCAGGGCGCTTCCGGTGACCGACGACCCCTCGGACGACGACGTGGACGTTCCGCCTTTCATGCGTCGCTGAACCAGACGTGATCAGTACCCTGCCGCCGGCCGATTAGGCTGGCGGCAGGTTTTTTGTGAGTGAAGGGATTGCTGCCTTGCGCATCCGTCGGGTCGTCACCACAAGGGCTGGCGGAGCGTCGAAGCCGCCGTTCGATTCGTTCAACCTCGGCGGGCATGTCGGCGACGATCCGAAGGCGGTGGCCGCCAACCGCGACCGGCTCGCGACCGAGCTCGGCTTGCGGCCGGACCGGCTGGCGTGGATGGAACAGATTCACGGCCGCACGGCGACCATCGTCGACGGCACGGAACCCGGGCAGGCCGAGGCGACCGACGCCCTGGTCACCGCGCGGAGGGGACTCGCGGTGATCGCGCTGGTCGCCGACTGTGTCCCGGTCCTGCTCGGCGACCCCGAGGCCGGTGTCGTCGCAGCCGTGCACGCGGGGAGAGTCGGGGCAAGGGCCGGTGTCATCCCTTCCGCGCTGAAGGCGATGGTGTCGCTCGGCGCCGAGCCGGGGCGGATGGAGGCGCTGCTGGGGCCGGCCGTGTGCGGCCAGTGCTACGAGGTTCCCCCCGAGATGGCCGCCGACGTGGAAAAACACCTCCCCGGCAGTGCGTGCGACAGCCGCACCGGCACCTCGGCGCTCGATCTCAAGGCGGGACTGTGGGGACAGCTCGCCGACTACGGTGTCGGCAAGATCGGTGTCGACCCGCGCTGCACCGTCGAGGACACCACCTTGTTCAGCCACCGCAGGCAGGCGCCGACCGGCCGGATCGCCGCGATCACCTGGATCGAGGAGTGACCGTGGACCGCCGAGCCGAACTCGCCGAAGCCCTCGCCCACGTCGAGGCCCGCGTCGCCGCCGCGTGCGCCGCTGCCGGGCGTGCTCGGGACGAAGTGCGGCTGCTCGCCGTGACCAAGACCTTCCCTGCGAGCGACGCCGCGTTGCTCGCCGAGCTCGGGATGACCGATCTCGCTGAGAACAAGGACCAGGAGGCGGCGAGCAAGACCCGTGAGGTCGCCGGATTGCTTTCCGCCGATCGCGCTCGTGCTCTCCGCTGGCACATGGTCGGCAGGTTGCAGCGCAACAAGGCCCGGTCCGTCGCGCGCTGGGCGGACGAGGTCCAGTCGGTTGACTCGGAACGGCTCGCCACGGCGCTGGCCACGGCGACGCGCTCGGCCCTCGATGTGGGGGACCGCGAACGCCCGCTCGATGTGCTCGTGCAGGTGAGCCTTGACGCCGACCCCGGGCGCGGCGGTTGCCCGGTCGGTGACCTGCCCGCACTCGCGGAAATCATCACCCAAATGGGTGGCTTGCTCCACTTGCGGGGGTTGATGGCGGTCGCCCCGCTCGGCGTGGATCCTGGCCGTGCCTTCGAACGGCTTGCCGTCGCCGCCGAGCGACTGCGCGCGGATTATCCGGAAGCCGATCGGCTTTCCGCTGGTATGAGCGGTGATCTTGAACAAGCGGTGGCGCACGGCTCGACGTGTGTGCGTGTCGGAACAGCGCTGTTAGGCGGTCGCGGTCTAGCCTCGTTTTAGAGAAGTTTCACCCACAGCGGCGTTCGTGCGTGTGACTCAGCGTCAGGGGTGTGGCTGGGTGGCTGGGTGGTGACGACGGTGACGACCGTGGAGGGCGGAGGAACGGCATGAGCGCGCTTCAGAAGCTGAAGGCCTACTTCGGAATGGTGCCGGCCGAAGACGACTACGACTTCGACGACGACTACCGGCGCGGCGGCTACTCCGACGACGAGTACGACGTTCGCGACGGTCGTGACGGCCGCGGTGGATATGACGAAGAGCCACAGTACAAAGAGTCCCAGGCCCGGCGTGCCCGGCCCCGGTATCACGTGATGGACGAGTTCGACGAGGTCGAGGCGCCGGTGCGCGGCCGGAGTGGACGTAGCCCCGTCGCCGTCAACGAACCCCCAGTTCGCGGAGCGCTCGCAATGGATCGACAGCCGGACCCGATCGCGAGGCTACAGCCCGCGCAGGAACCCGTTCGCGCAACGGTGCGGGATCCACTCAGCAAGATCATCACCCTGCATCCGACCAACTACGTAGAGGCACGTAAGGTTGGCGAAGCGTACCGGGACGGTGCGCCGGTGATCATCAATCTCACAGAGATGGAAAACGCCGACGCCAAGCGCGTTGTCGATTTCGCGGCCGGGCTCGCGTTCGCGCTGCGCGGCTCGATGGACAAGGTCACCAACAAGGTGTTCTTGCTCTCACCGCCGGATGTGGACGTGACAGCCGAAGACCGCCGCCGCATCGCCGAAGACGGGTTGTTCCTCCGCCGCTAGGCCGAGGGCGACGGTGTGGCAGAGTGGTGCTGTGGACGCGGTCCGGTTGATCCTTTATTGGCTTCTCTTCGTCTTTTGGCTCCTGCTCACGGCACGTATCGTGGTGGAGTTGGTTCGAGCGTTCGCCCGTGACTGGCGTCCCGCGGGAGGGGTTGCGGTCACGCTCGAGACCATCTACACAGTGACGGACCCACCGGTTCGACTCGTCCGCCGGATTATTCCGATAGTGCGGATCGGCGGCGTGGGGCTGGACTTATCGATTATGGTGCTGCTGTTGGTTGTGTTCATACTGATGCAACTGGCGTATCCCGGGTGACGGGGAACCTGGGTGTGTCCGGCAGGCCATGGAGTGCGTGAGGTGATCTGATGTCGTTGACCCCTGCTGACGTGCATAACGTCGCGTTCAGCAAGCCTCCAATCGGCAAACGGGGCTACAACGAGGACGAGGTTGATGCGTTCCTCGACTTGGTGGAGACCGAGCTTGCCCGGCTGATTGAGGACAATAACGAGCTGCGGCAGCAGGTCGAACAACTCGATGCGGAGTTGGAATCGACCCGTAGCGAGTTGGAGTCCGCGAAGGCCGGAGCGGGCGCCCCGCAGCAGGCACCGCCGCGAGACGAGACCCCGTCCCGCAGGCTGGCCCCTGTGCCACCCCCTTCGTCGATGGAGCAGACCCAGGCCCATGGGTTCATGGGCGACAACGGTGAACCCAACGTGCAGGCCGCGAAGGTTCTCGGTCTCGCGCAAGAGATGGCCGACCGGCTCACCGCCGAGGCCAAGACGGAGTCGGACGGCATGCTCGCGGAGGCGAGGGCCAAGTCGGAGCAGTTGCTCTCCGACGCGAGGTCGAAGGCCGACTCGATGGTCAACGAGGCGCGTACTCGTGCCGAGACCATGCTGAACGACGCGAGGACAAGGGCGGAGACCCTTGAGCGTCAGGCGCGTGACAAGGCGACCACCATGGATCGCGAGGCGCAGCGCAAGTACACCGAGACCATGAACAGCCTGAACTCCGAGAAGAGTTCGTTGAACAAGAAGATCGAGGAACTGCGGACCATCGAGCGCGAATACCGCACGAGGCTGCGTGGCTTCCTTGAGTCCCAGCTTCGTGAGCTCGACGATCGTGGTTCCGCCGCACCCGCTTCCGCCTCTCCGGCTGCTTCGGGTTCGGCTCAGAACGCCGCAGGCGGCGCGAACGCCGGTGGCAACACGCAGGGCTACTCGTTCGGTCCCCGTGCCGAGGCAGGCTGAGCAACGCACTCACAGGTGACGTAGGAAAGGTCCCGGCTCTCCGCGCAGGAGGGCCGGGACCTTTTCGTCGTCGGCGACGTGTTGTAATTCACCGTGCTCTACATCGTCCTCATCCTGGTGCTCGCTGCCCTCGGACTGGTGGTCGCGGCACTCATCACCGCCAACTCGCTGTGGGCATGGATCTCGATCGGCCTCTCGGTTCTCGCCGGGGTGCTGCTGGTGGCCGACTGGTTGCGCAGACGATCGTCGAGGACGGCGGTCGGCGGTGAAGGCGGGGAGAAGGCAGGGCGCTCTGAGAGCGGCGGCGCGGACGACGCCACGGAGACCGAAGGCTCCGAACTCGGCGAAGACGGCGCGGACGCCGAGGAAGCCGAAGACAGCACGGACGCTGAGAACCCCGACCACAGTCAGAGCACCAAGGAGACCGACAGCACCGAGGCCGCCGAGCCGGGGGACACGGTGATCATCGGCACGGCGGGGGCCGACCCCGGCCAGCAGACCGCGCTGCTCGCGGCGTCGGGGAGCCTGAAGACCCCGACGGGGGATCCGGCGGAGGAACAGACCGACGCGGCGGACCTGCTGGCGATCAGCGAACTCGACACCGAGGTACTCGTCGTCGACGAGTACCCGCGTTATCACCTCGGCCACTGCGCGTGGCTTGAGTCGAGGGACACGATCCCGATCGCGATCAAGGAAGCCCGCGAGCTCGGATTCACGCCGTGTGCCAGGTGTGGTCCGGACGCGAGGATCGCGGGGGAGCTCAAGGGCGGCAAGCGCACGAGAAAGCGGTGACGTGCGCGGGGCCTCGCGAACTCGGTTGCCGCGACCGGCTAATCTGAGTGCACAAGCGTGGATCCGGCCATCACCGGGGAGCTTCCGGAAGAACGGGCGAAGGCCTCAGTAGAACCGGACGGCAGCGGCCCGTCACAGCCGTCGAAACGAGAGGCCGGCACCGGCTGCCGGCAAACGGGGTGGTACCGCGGAACGGGCGTCGAAGGGCGCCGTCTCGTCCCCGTGTGGGCTCGCAGAGCCCGTACGAGAGCACGAACACCGCGAGGAGCGCACCCGGATGTACCCCAAGGCTTCCTTCGGCGGGCAGCCCGCCGATCAGGTTCCCTCCCAGCCGTCTTTCCCCGAGCTGGAAAAGGACGTCCTGGCCTACTGGGAGGCCGACCGCACCTTCATCGCGACGGTCGAGGCGCGGGAAGCGGGCAAGGACGGCGACAACGAGTACGTCTTCTACGACGGGCCGCCCTTCGCCAACGGCCTTCCGCACTACGGCCACCTGCTGACCGGTTACGTCAAGGACATCGTCCCGCGCTACCAGACCATGCGCGGCAAGCGCGTCGAGCGGCGGTTCGGCTGGGACACCCACGGCTTGCCTGCCGAGCTGGAGGCGGAGCGGCAGCTCGGCATCACGGACAAGTCCCAGATCGACGAGATGGGCATCGCCGCGTTCAACGAGGCATGCAGGGACTCGGTGCTGCGCTACACCAAGGAATGGCAGGAGTACGTGACCCGGCAGGCTCGCTGGGTCGACTTCGACAACGACTACAAGACGCTCGACGTCACCTACATGGAGTCGGTGATCTGGGCGTTCAAGCAGTTGTGGGACAAGGGACTCGTCTACGAGGGCTACCGGGTGCTGCCCTACTGCTGGCGGGACGAGACGCCGTTGTCCAATCACGAACTGCGGATGGACGACGACGTCTACCAGAGCAGGCAGGACCCCGCCGTCACGATCGGCTACCGCGTCGAGGGCAACGATTCCGATCTCGACGGTGCCTACCTGCTCATCTGGACAACCACGCCGTGGACGGTGCCGTCGAACATGGCCACGGCCGTGCATCCCGACGTCGACTACGTGGTCGTCGAATCGAGCGGCAACCGGTTCGTGCTCGCCGAGGCGCGGCTGGCCGCCTACGCGAAGGAACTCGGCGAGGAGCCGGTCGTCGCAAGCCGCTACAAGGGCAGCGGCTTGCTCGGCACCCGCTACGCGCCGCCGTTCCCGTACTTCGTCGGTCGCGACAACGCCCATCAGGTGCTCGCCGCCGACTATGTGACCACCGACGACGGTACGGGCATCGTGCACATCGCCCCCGCCTACGGTGAGGAGGACAAGGTCGTCACCGACGCGGCGGGGATCGCACCGGTGACCCCCGTGGACGCGAAGGGACGCTTCGACGCGCAGGTTCCCGACTACGAGGGCCAGAACGTCTTCGATGCCAACCCGAACATCATCAGGGACCTCAAGAACGGCACGGGATCGGCGGGCAGCCAGGGCGCGATCCTGCTGCGGCACGAGACCTACGAGCACTCCTACCCGCATTGCTGGCGGTGCAGGAACCCGCTCATCTACCGCGCGGTGTCCTCGTGGTTCGTCGCGGTCACCGAGTTCAAGGACCGCATGGTCGAGCTGAACCAGCAGATCACCTGGTACCCGGAGCACATCAAGGACGGGCAGTTCGGCAAGTGGCTGGAGAACGCGAGGGACTGGTCGATCTCGCGCAACCGCTACTGGGGCTCGCCGATCCCGGTGTGGCAGTCGGACGACCCCGCCTACCCGCGCACCGACGTCTACGGCTCGCTCGACGACCTTGAGCGTGACTTCGGGGTACGGCCGACGGACCTGCACCGGCCCTTCGTGGACGAATTGACCAGGCCGAACCCCGACGACCCGACGGGCGCGTCCACGATGCGCAGGGTGCCCGAGGTGCTCGACGTGTGGTTCGACTCGGGATCCATGCCGTATGCCCAGGTGCACTATCCGTTCGAGAACGCCGAATGGTTCGAGCACCACTACCCCGGCGACTTCATCGTCGAGTACATCGGGCAGACGAGGGGCTGGTTCTACACCCTGCACGTGCTGGCGACCGCGTTGTTCGACCGGCCATCGTTCCGGACCTGCGTCTCGCACGGGATCGTGCTGGGCTCCGACGGGCAGAAGATGTCGAAGTCGCTGCGCAACTACCCGGACGTCACCGAGGTGTTCGACAGGGACGGCTCCGACGCCATGCGGTGGTATCTCATGGCGAGCCCGATCCTGCGCGGCGGAAACCTCGTCGTCACGGAACGGGGCATCAGGGACGCGGTGCGACAGGCGGTGCTCCCGCTGTGGAACTCGTACTACTTCCTCGCCCTTTACGCGGGAGCGGAGCGGGTCGAGGGCAGGGTCAGGACGGACTCGGAGCACGTACTCGACCGCTACGTGCTCGCCAAGACGCACGAGCTGGTCACCGACGTCGGCTACGCGCTCGACAACTACGACGTCGCGGGCGCGTGTGCCACCGTCAGGGACTATCTCGAAGTACTGACCAACTGGTACGTGCGCAGGTCGCGGGACCGGTTCTGGGCGGGTGAGCGGGACGCGATCGACACTCTGCACACGGTCCTTGAGGTGGTGTGCAGGGTGAGCGCCCCGTTGCTTCCGCTGACGACGGAGGCGGTGTGGCGTGGCCTGACGGGCGGGCGCTCTGTTCATCTCGCCGACTGGCCGCTCGTCGACGAGCTTCCTGCCGACGCCGCGCTCGTGACCGTCATGGACAGGGTTCGCCAGGTGTGCTCGTCGGCGCTGGCCCTGCGGAAGGCGAACAAGCTGCGGGTGCGGCTTCCTCTGGCGACACTGCTCGTTGCGGCTGCCGACGCGGAGAAGCTGCGGCCGTTCGCCGACATCATCCGCGACGAGGTCAACGTCAAGTCGGTCGAGCTGACCACCGACGTCGCCGCACACGGTGGTTTCGAGGTCGTCGTCAACGCGCGCGCGGCAGGCCCCCGGCTCGGCAAGGACGTGCAGCGGGTCATCAAGGCCGTCAAGGCGGGCGAGTGGAGCGTGTCGCCGGAGGGCGCGGTCGTGGCGGCCGGCATCGAACTGCTCGACGCCGAGTACGAGCGCAAGCTGGTCGCCAAGGACTCCGGCGCGGCGGCGGAACTGCCGGCCGGTTCGGGGCTCGTGCTGCTCGACACCGAGGTCACGGACGAACTCGCGGCCGAAGGTGTCGTCCGCGACCTCGTCAGGGTCGTTCAGCAGGCAAGGCGTGAGGCCCGGCTGGACGTCGCCGACCGGATCGCGCTCACCGTCGACGCGCCGGAGGCGGTCGTGGCGGCGGCGCGGGTGCACGAGAAGTTCCTCGCCGCGGAGACACTTGCCACGTCGGTGAGCTACGACGTGGCGGAGAACGGTTTCGCAGGCACCGTCGGCGACGGTGTCACCGTCTCGGTCACCGTCGCGGTGGCCGCGGGTACCTGACGTGACCGGATGGGCCCAAGATGAGTTTTCTTTCATCTTGGGCTCATCCAGGCTTCGGCCGCGTTTGGCATGGTTGTCCTATGAGTCGCACACCGCGGATTTTCGCGTTGGTCGCGGTGCTCGCCCTGCCGATCGCCGCCATCGTGGCGACCCTGCTGCTGGCCGATCCACGCCCGCCGCAGGTGCCGCCTCTCGTCCGGATCGGCGAATCGGCGACCCTGACGCCGTCGCCCGCCCCGCAGCCGGGCACGCAGTCGCCCTCGGCGGACCCGCCCAGCCGTTCGCAGCTCCCACCGCCACCGCCCGTCGACGATGATGACGACGACGATGACGATGACGACCTCTTCGACGACGACGTCTTCGATGACTGATCGCGCGCGGAAAGGCGGCCCGAAGAAGGGCCGAGGCACCAGGGTGCCGGCCAGGGTACGGATCATGGGCTGGCTGCTGCTCGTCATGACCTCGGGGCTGGCGACCGTGGTGCTGCTCGTGGCCAACTTCGAGTACCGGGCGATCGACGGCAGGATCAACAGCGGGCTCAGCCAGGACGCCGAGGAGTTCCGGCGATTCGCCAGCCTCGGCCTCGACCCGGTGACCAGCCAGCCGGTGACCGATCCGCGTGAGCTGTTCGAGCGGCATCTCGCCACCCAGTACACCGATGGCGGCGAGCTGATGCTCGGGGTGACCGAGCGGCAGAACCGGACGCTGGACACGCTCGCGCAGGGCGACGACTCGCTGCCGCGCGGCAGCCTGGACGACGCCTTGCTGCGGCGGATCGTCGATCAGCCGGACAACACGGGTACCGTGACGACCCCGGCGGGGGAGCTGCGCTGGCTGCGGGTCGACGTGCTGCCCGCGCAGGGATCGAACCAGGAGAACGCCTGGTTCGTCGCGGGCTACTTCCTCGAAACCGTCAGGGCCGACGCGAACGCGACGGTACGCACACTCGTGATCATCAGCGGTATCGCGCTCGTGCTCGCCGCCGGGGTCTCGTGGGTGGTCGCGGGGCAGATCCTCGCCCCCGTCAACACGGTGCGCAGGGCGGCTGCCGCGCTCACCGAGAACGACCTCACGCACCGGATCCCCGTCGACGGCAGAGACGACATCGCGGCGCTGGCGATGCAGTTCAACGCCATGCTCGACCGGCTGGAGAGTGCCTTCGCGACGAGGAGGCAGTTCCTCGACGACGCCGGTCACGAGCTGCGGACGCCCATCACGATCATCAGGGGGCACCTTGAGGTGATGGGTGACGATCCGGCCGAGCGCGCCGAGGTGGTGCGGCTGTGCACCGACGAATTGGACCGCATGGCGAGGATCGTGGACGACCTGCTGTTGCTCGCGAAGGCGGAGCAGCCGGACTTCCTGCGGCCCGGCCTGACCTCGATTCCCGAGCTGACCAGCGACATCGATGCCAAGACAAGGGCCATCGCGTCCCGGAACTGGGTGCTGGAGTCGATCGGAGAGGGGGACCTGTGGCTCGACGAGCAACGGGTGACCCAGGCGGTGTTGCAGCTCGCGCAGAACGCCGTCCAGCACACCGCCGAAGGCGACACGATCTCCGTCGGCTCTTCGGTCTACGGTTCGACCGTGTCGTTCTGGGTGACCGACACCGGACCAGGAATCCCCCCGGCCGAACAGCCGCTGATCTTCAACCGGTTCGTGCGTGGCGAGTCGCCGAGCCGTAACGGCGCGGGCGCGGGTCTCGGCCTCGCCATCGTCAAAGCCATCGCCGAAGCGCATCACGGTTCGGTCAGGCTCCTCTCGGAGCAGGGCAAGGGCTCGACCTTCGGCATCGAACTACCAGCGAGGGGGCCGCAGCGGTGAGCCGCATTCTGATCGCGGAGGACGAACAGCGGATCGCGTCGTTCGTGGAAAAAGGACTGCGTGCCAACGGTTTCGTCACCCAGGTCGTCTCCGACGGCGACGCCGCGCTCGCCGAGGCCGTCGCGGGGCAGTTCGATCTGGTCGTGCTCGATCTGGGGCTTCCCAAACGCGACGGTTTCGCCGTGTTGCAGGCGATGCGCAAGGCGAGAGTCACCACGCCGGTGATCATCCTGACGGCGCGGGACTCCGTGCACGACACGGTCGCGGGGCTCGAAGGCGGGGCCGACGACTACATGACGAAACCGTTCCGGTTCGAGGAACTGCTGGCGAGGGTGCGGTTGCGGTTGCGGCCTGCCGACCGGACCCCTGAGGTGACCGTGCTGCGCAACGGGCCGCTGTCGCTGGATCTGCGCACCCGCAGGGCGGAAACACCCGATGGGGTGGTCGATCTGACCGCGAGGGAATTCGCGCTGCTCGAACTGTTCCTCAGGCACCCTGGACAGGTCCTCGCCCGCGAGCAGATTCTTTCCCACGTGTGGGGCTACGACTTCGACCCCGGTTCCAACGTCGTCGACGTCTACGTGCGGACGTTGCGCCGCAAACTCGGTTCGGACCTCATCGTGACCGTGCGCGGAATGGGTTACCGGCTCGGCTGAGTCCCGGCGTCCACAGTGGATCACAAACCCTCGGTTTCTCCTCGGGATCCTCGCGGTTTACCGTTGCCGCATGGCTGGGTTGCGGTTCGCGGTGAGGGTCAAGCCGGGCGCGAAGCGGGAAGCGGTGGGGGGCCAGTGGTCCGGTTCCCTCGGCGACGCGCTGATCGTCGCCGTGCCGGCGCCCGCCGTCGACGGCAAGGCCAATGAAGCGCTGTGCAAGGCGCTCGCCGCCGCGTTCGGGGTGCGCGCTCGCGATGTCGTCGTGGTCAGGGGACAGCGTTCTCGCGATAAGGTCGTCGAATTGCGGGACCCGCCGCCCGACGGTTCGCGACGGTTGACCGCACTGCTGCGATCTATTGTGGAAAACCCACGACAGCGCGAGTGAGTGGCCGTTGAGCGGAGGCGGCATGGAGTCGTTGCCGATCGTGCTCGGCATCGCTGCCGTCGTGTTGCTCGCCGCCGCGCTCGCGGTCAGGGTATCCAGCAGGCTCGGTCTTCCCTCACTGCTGCTCTACCTCGGCATCGGGGTACTGATCGGCGAGACGGGTTTCGCCGTCCAGTTCGAGAACGCCGAACTGACCCAGAGTCTCGGCCTTGCCGCGCTCGTGGTGATTCTCACCGAGGGCGGACTCACCACGAGGTGGGCCGATGTCCGGCCCGGAATCGGTCCGGGAATCGCACTGTCCACAGTAGCCGTCGGGGTCACGGTCGCCGTCACGGGTTTCGCGCTGCACTGGTTGCTCGGTCTCGAATGGCGCGTCGCGTTGTTGTGGGGTGCCGTGCTCGCCTCGACCGACGCGGCCGCCGTGTTCTCGGTGTTGCGCGGAAGCGGGATCAGCAAACGGTTGCGCGGCATGCTCGAACTGGAGTCGGGGCTCAACGACGCGCCGACCTACATCGCCGTGGTGCTGATCGTCAGCGGGACGACGATGGACTGGTCCGTTCCGTTCTTCGTCGCCTACGAGCTGGTCGCAGGCGCGCTCATCGGTCTCCTGCTCGGTTTCGCCGGGGCGGAGGCGCTTCGCCGCGCCGCACTGCCGGCGACAGGGCTCTATCCGCTCGCGACGGTCGCGGTGTGCCTGGCCGCCTATTCCACGGCGCAATTCGCGATCGCCTCCGGCTTGCTGGCGACGTACACGGCGGCGCTCGTGCTGGGAAACTCGCGGCTTCCGCACCGCTCGGACACGTTGTCCTTCGCGGAAGGGCTCGGCTGGATCTCCCAGATCGGGCTTTTCGTGTTGCTCGGCATGTTCGCCTCGCCGGAGCGGTTGCTTCCTGCCCTGGTTCCGGGGCTTGTCGCGGGCGCCGTCGTGTTGCTCGTCGCCCGGCCGCTTGCCGTGTTCCTGTGCACGGTGCCGTTCCGGGTTCCGTGGCGGGAACAGATTTTCCTTTCCTTGGCCGGGCTGCGGGGTGCCATGCCGATCGTGCTCGCCACGATTCCGCTCGCGGCCGGGGTCGAGGGCGCTTCGCTGCTCCTCGACACGGTTTTCGTACTCGTCATCGTGTTCACCGTGGTTCAGGCCGCGTTGCTCGGCCCGCTCGCGAAGGTGTTGCGGTTGAGCGAAGCGGGGCAGCCGAAGGAGATCGAGGTGGACGCCGCGCCACTCGACGAACTCGGCGCCGTGCTGTTGCAGGTCACGATCGGCAGCGGGTCCCGCTTGCACGGCGTGTACCTCGCGGAGTTGCGGTTGCCCTCCGGCGCGGCGGTGAGTCTCGTCGTTCGCGACGGCGCCGGGTTCACCCCACTGGAATCGACGCGCTTGCAGGAGAAGGATCAGCTTCTCGTCGTCGCGACCCAGAGGTCGCAGGCCAAAGCCGAACGGCGGTTGCGTGCCGTGGACAGGGCGGGGCCGCTCGCGAGATGGAAGGGCGAATTGGGAGACTGACGGCCATGCGCGCCGACCGTTACGATTTCTGGTTTCCTCTCGCGCTACTGGGGTTCGTCCTGCTCGGTCTCGCCGCGACGGTGAGCACGACGACGCGGGACTTCGGCTGGTTCGCCTACGCTCCCGAGGGCGGTGCGCTCGAACCGCGCGCCGCGACGGGCGGAGGTGTCGCGCGGGCGGAACTGCGGGCGGTGAGCTTCGATGCCGGGGCGCCTTTCGCGGGGACCTGGATCGTCATCGCGGGCTTGGTCAGTATCTTCCTCGTCGTCGTCGCGTGGTACGCGGCGAGGGCGAGGCGGGAGGGCACGCCGCTGGGCTCGCGCCGGATCACCGTTCTCGTGCTCGCCGGTTCCGCCGAGATCGGGCTCGGCTATGTCGTGTTGCGAGAGCTCGGTGAGGCGTTGGACAAGAGCCCGTTCGCGGCCGCGCTCGCCCTGCCGTTGTTGTTGCTTGCCGGGTGCGCGGGAGCAGGTGCCTGTTTCCTGCGCGGAGTGTGGCGGAGCGTCGTGCTGGTGATCGGTGGTGTGCTGCTGGCGGTGCTCGCCACGGCCGTGCTCGCGCCGCACACCGAGGACGGTCCGATGCTGCTTGTGCTCGCGTCGGGCCTGTTGACGCTGGCGTGGTTGCATCGAAGCGTGTTGCTGGCGTCGCTCACGGTGTTGTTCCTGCTGTCGGGAGCCACGGCGAACATCGCCGAGCCGGAGCATTTCGTGTTTCCGGCGGGGGTGCTGCTCGCCGGCGCGATCGCCGCACTGGTGCTGCGTGGAGGGCGGGAGGCGCCGCCGTGGACAATGGGTACGTGAGCACGGAGCAGGAACCGCGGTCCTCGGCGGGCGGCGCGACGAAGCAACCCGGATTGCCGAAACGGCGGATCGGCCTGCTTTTCGCCGTCGCGATATTCGCATACGCCATCGATCTGACCTCCAAGATCATCGCCACCGCGACGCTGGAGGGCGAGTCGCCGATCCGGATTCTGGGCGGCGCGGTCTACCTACAGCTCGTCCGCAATCCCTACGCGGCGTTCGGGATGGACTTCGGCGGTACCTGGATACTCGCGATCGTCGCGATGATCGTCGTCGGCGTGATCATCTGGTTCTCCAGAAAACTGCGGTCGGCAGGCTGGGCCGTCGGTCTCGGCCTCGTGCTCGCCGGGGCGCTCGGCAACCTCACCGACCGGATCTTCCGCGCGCCCGGCGCCCTGCACGGGCACGTCGTTGATTACATTTCCGTTTTCCAGCCCAATGGTGATTTCTTTCCCGTTTTCAATGCCGCCGATTCGGCCATCAGCATCGGGGCGGTGCTGATCGTGCTGCTTTCCCTGCTCGGGAGGGACTACGACGGCTCGACGAACGCGAGCAGGAAAGCCGCCGAAGCGGCCGAGGCCGAAGCCGAAGCAGCCGAGAAGGTGGCCGACGACGAGCCCGGTAGGCCAGCCAATGAAGGCAAGGACGGTCAGACCGCTGACGACGAGAGTGCACCCGGACCGGTGGAACCGAAGCGGCGAACCGAAGGGGAGTCCTCGTGAGCGCGCGCATGCTGCCGGTGCCGGACGGGCTTGACGGCATGCGTGTCGACGCGGGGCTGGCGAAGCTGCTCGGATTGTCCCGCACGGTCGTCGCCGAGCTGGCCGCGAGCGGCGACGTGCTGCTCGACGGCAAGCAGGCGGGCAAGTCGGACCGGCTGGTCGCCGGTGGCCTGCTTGAGGTGACGCTGCCCGAACCGGACGCTCCCATCGAGGTCGTCGCCGAGGTGGTAGAAGGGCTGCGCGTGATCCACGACGATGACGACATCGTGGTGGTCGACAAACCGGTCGGCGTGGCCGTGCACCCGAGTCCGGGCTGGTCGGGGCCGACGGTCGTCGGTGGGCTCGCCGCGATGGGCTACCGGATCTCCACTTCCGGCGCGGCCGAGCGGCAAGGCGTCGTGCACCGGCTCGACGCGGGCACGACCGGGGTCATGGTGGTGGCCAAGAGCGAGCACGCCTACACGGTGCTCAAGCGGGCCTTCAAGGAACGAACCGTCGACAAGGGCTACCACGCGCTGGTGCAAGGGCACCCCGATCCCATCAAGGGCACGATCGACGCGCCGATCGACCGGCATCCTCGCCACGACTACCGCTTCGCGGTCATCGCCGGCGGCAGGCCGTCGGTGACGCATTACGAGGTCGTCGAGGCGTTCAGGGCGGCCTCCCTCGTCGACATCAAGCTGGAGACCGGCCGGACCCACCAGATCAGGGTCCACTTCTCCGCGCTGCGGCACCCCTGTGTCGGTGACCTGACCTACGGCGCCGACCCCGCGCTCGCTCGCAGACTGGGCCTGGCCAGGCAGTGGCTGCACGCTCGCACACTCGGCTTCGCGCATCCCGCCGACGGCCGCATGGTCGAGTTCACCAGCGACTATCCCGCCGACCTCGCCGCCGCGCTCGAAACCCTGCGCGCCGAATCCTGACCTGCCCGATTCTCAGTCCTCGATCGACCACGACAGCGATCGTTCGTCCGGCTCAGGGCGAGGACTCCAGCGGACCGAGGCGATCCGGGTGGCCTCGGGCAGCACGTACACCGTGTGCCCACCCGTGGTTTCCTTCGGCCTGACCCCGATCTTGTGGGGAGGGCGGGAGGTCAGCGACACGGGCGCCTTGCCGACGGTTTCGCCGTCGACGGTGATGAGTTCGAGGTAATTGTCGGGCAGCGAGGCGAACGGGGTCGAGCCCCTGTTGGTGATCTCGGTGTGCACGACGATGGCCCGTTCGCCGTCTTCGAGCCGGTAGCCCGCCGCGCCGAACAGGTAGTCGGCGGGGTCCTGGATCTCAAGTAGCTGGATGGTCAGTTCCTCGCCTTCGAGGCCCTGCGTCTCCAGCGCGTCGCCCGCACGGCCCTTTCGGCTCGCCGGTGGCTCACCGCCGCTCACGGTGTCGGGCGGCTGATCGCCGCGCGCCCACAGCGCGCTCTGCGGAGGACCCCATGTCGTCATCACCGGATCGAGCGGCGGTGGTGGTTGCTGTGCGGGTGCCGGGTGCCGGGGTGGTTGTTGCGGCGCCTGTGCTGGTGCCGCCTGTGCCTGCCTGCCCGGACCACTGGGGAACTGGCCCTGCTGGGGCCGCTGCTGCCCGGGGTAGGGCTGCCGGAGTTGCTGGGGGTGCTGTGCCTGGCCCGGAGCGGGTTGACCGAGATGGGGCGGGTACTGACCGGAGGGGAGCCCGTGTGCTGGATAGGCGCCACTGGGCACCCCGTGCACCGGATAGGCGCCGCTCGGAGCACCGTGCACGGGATAGGCGCCGCTCGGAGCGCCGTGCACGGGATAGGCGCCGCTCGGGGCGCCGTGGACCGGGTAGCCGCCGCTCGGCGTGCCGTGGACGGGGAACTGTCCTCCCTGCTGCGGCTGAGCCTGCTGGGGCTGCTGGGGCTGTGCCGGAGGGCCGGCGATCGCGGCGCGCAGCCCGTTCGGATCGCTCTCGACGCCGACGAGCAACGGCAGCCCGTTCGCGGAGAGATTCACCAGCCGGTAGGCGACGTCCCTCGGGTCCATGCCCACCTTGGCGGCGACCTCGTGGACCGCCGCCTTGCCGAGCTCCGCGAGTACGGAGAGCAGGCGAGCGTCGACAGGATCGGTCACAGCCACGGGAACGAGCCTAGTCGGCCAGTATGCTGCGGCCATGACCGCTGTCGCCGCGCTCGCCGACGAGTACGTCGAGCTGCTCTTTGACATCGATCCGCTTTCGCCGGCCGTGCTCGGTCTCGACCCGCTGCGCACCGGCCTCGGGCAGGTGAGTGAGGACGCGGAGCGCGAGCACCGCGCGGCGTTCGAACGCATACTCGCCCGCGCCAAGGCCATCGAAAGCCAGGGGCTCGGCGACCAGGAGCGGGTCACGCGCGACGTGCTGATCAGCGCGGCACAGGGCCACATCGATCAGTACGACACCCGGAGCGTCGAGTTCACGATCAGCGATCTCTTCATCTCGCCTGCCGCGAACCTGCTGACCATCGTGCCGATGATCTCGGTCGCCGACTCGGCACAGGGCGAAGCGCATCTCGAACGGCTGGCCGCGATTCCGGAATATCTGCGTGAGGTCCTCGGTCGGCACAGGGCCGGTGTCGCGGCGGGGCGGCTGCCGGTCGCTCACCTCGTGCGCGCCGCCGTGAGCTTCATCGACAGGTATCTCGCCGACCCCGGCAACGATCCGCTGTTGCGGCAGCAGGCGCCGGATGCCTCCTTCGCCGAGCGAAGGACAAGGCTGCTCGCCGACGTCGTGCATCCCGCCTATGCCGAGTACCGGGACGCGCTCGCCAACGAGATCGCACCGCACGGGAGGCCGGAGGAGCGGCCGGGCGTGTGCCACCTGCCGGACGGCGAGCGGGTCTACGCGGCGCTGGCCCGCGTGCACACGACAACCGATCGCGACCCCGAGGACCTGCACGCCACCGGTCTCGAACTGATCGAGCAGCTCGCGGACGAGTACGCGGTACTCGGCGAGAAGGTGTTCGGCACGCGGGAACTGCCGGAGATCTTCCACCGGCTGCGTACCGATCCCGCATTGCGATGGGGCAGCGCGGAGGAGCTGCTCGACACCGCGCGGTCCGCGATCACGAGGGCGGAGCGGGCGGCGCCGGACTGGTTCGGCACGATTCCCCCGCAACCGTGGGTCGTCGAGCCGATCCCCTCGGCCGAGGCGCCGGGAGCACCGGCCGCTTACTACCTCCTTCCCTCGACCGACGGTTCGCGGCCTGGTACCTACTTCGCCAACACCTACGAGGTCACGGAGCGGTTCCGGCACGCGGCAGAGGTGACCGCTTTCCATGAGGCGATTCCCGGGCACCACTTCCAGCTCAGCGCCGCGCTGAACCTCACCGAGTTGCCGTTGCTGCGCAGGCTCGGCGGGTTCAACGCCTACGCGGAGGGCTGGGGGCTCTACTCGGAACGCCTCGCCCACGAGATGGGGCTCTATTCCGACGACATCGCCCTGCTCGGAATGCTGAGCATGGACTCGATGCGCGCCGGAAGGCTCGTGGTCGACACGGGCCTGCATGCGAAGGGCTGGAGCAGGCAGCAGGCCATCGACTTCCTCCGGAATGCGACCCCGATGCCCGACGTGGAGATCGTCGCCGAGGTCGACCGCTACATCGGCTACCCGGGCCAGGCGCTGTCCTACATGGTGGGCAGGCTGGAGATCCAGCGGTTGCGGGCCGAGGCTCGGCGGAGGCTCGGTCCCGAGTTCGACATCAAGGCTTTCCACGACCTCGTTCTCGGCGGCGGCGCGTTGCCGTTGTCGGTGCTCGGCGACGTCGTCGGCGACTGGGTCGAACGGGTGGCTACAGCGACTGCCCGGTGACCGAGGTCAGCCTCGCGAACGCCAGCACGGCCTCCTTGTCGGCCGAGGTGGAGTCGTCGAACTCGCCGGAGGTCGTCAGCAGCCGCAGCTCGGGGTAGGAGGTGTAGCGGGTGGCGACGGCGAGACCGGAGTCGGCTGGCAGGCGATCGACCCGGTAGACGGTGAAGACGGCGCCCGTACCGTCGGCCCTGTTGACGGTGATCGTGTCGCCGGGGCGCAGGTCGCCGAGCCGGTGGAACACGCCCCGTTCGTAGGCGAAATCGTCGTGCCCCGTGACGACGGCTGCACCGCGCTCACCTGGCGTGACCGTCTCGCCGAGCCAGCCCGCCGAGTGCGCGGTACCGGGAACCTCGGTGACACCGCTCGGCGTGCGGCCGAGTTCGATGAGGGCCCCTGTCGTCAGCCCGAGCGAGGGGATGGCCATCCTGCCCGGCAGCGCGCGTGGCAACGGAGCGTGGGCCCGGGGCACCGGGCCGGTCAGCGACTTGCGCACGCTGTCGTTTCCGGTTCCCGCGCTTCCGGTCCCCGCCTGCGAAGGTCCGCTGGCCAGCCCGGTCACGTCGTCCCCTCGCGAGATCAGCGACGTACCGGTCACGACGGCGACCAGCGTGACGATGACGCCCGCGACCGCGATCCCGAGCCTCCCCGCCTCCGGCCTGCGTGTGCGACTGGTCACAGCCATCGGCGGTCGCCGCCTGTGCGGCGCCGACCGTGAATTCCGCTCATCACTCGTCCCCTCCACCCGTCGGCCCTGTTCCGGCCTGCCTCCGGGGCTCTTCCCTCGACGAAGTTCTGATGCTTGCTGATCGCCGCGAGCACGATATGTTGTTACGTCGAGGACCGACACACGGTTAAATGTCACTCATCTGGGTTATACAGTCGTTATTCGCCGCGTGCCGTGGGAAGAGTTGAGCCCAGCGGCAGACGTGGAGGTTTCGGTGGTAAGCGTGGCAAGCGCCAACAGTGTGACAAGCAGAGCCGCGACGGTCGGTGTGCTGGACGTCGGGTGTTTCAGCGCCCGGCTACTGGTCGTACGACAGGGCGGTTCGCTACTCGACCCTGTCTTCAGTCACAAGACCCGGCTGCGACTCGACAGGACGCTCGACGCGTCGGGCAAGCTCGGCGGTGAAGGCGTCGACGCGATCGTCGAAGCCGTCGACACGGCAGGCGGGCTCATCCGCGAACTCGGCGTCACCAAGGTCTTCCCACTGGCCACCTCGTCGATCAGGGACGCGCGCAACGCGAGTCAGGTCGTCAAACGCGTCCGCAAGGAAACGGGCGTCGAACTGCGTTTCCTTTCCGGCAAGCGGGAGGCGGAACTGTCCTATCTCGCCGCGAGGAGATGGTACGGCGCCTCGGCGGGCCCGCTCGCGGTACTCGACATCGGTGGCGGGACGGTGGAACTCGCCGCCGGGCACGGTGAGCATGCCTCGTTCGCGCGCTCGTTGCGGCTCGGCGCGAGGGAGATGACCCGTACCTGGCTCAACACTGACATTCCCTCAGAACAGCGGATCGCCGCGCTGAGGGAACACGCGCTGGAGCGGGTCGGCGGCGCGCTGGACGACGCGGCGCCCCGGCTGAGGGGTTTTCGCACCGTCGGCTGCTCGAAGGTGCTGCGCCAGCTCGCGAGGCTCGCCGGTGCGCGGCCGAACAGGGAGGGCGCGGCCAAGGACCTGCGGGTGGAGGATCTGCGTAAGTGGATTCCCCGGCTCGCCATGCTTCCCGTGTCGAGGCGTGCGGAACTTCCCGGCATTTCCCGGTCGCGATCGAGGCAGGCGCTCGCCGGAGCCGTTGTCGCCGAGGCCCTGCTGACGGTTTTCGGTGGCTCCGCGGTGATCTGTCCATGGTCGACGACTCACGGCTTGTTGTTGTCGTTGCAGGATTCTCCCGAGCGGTACTGGCCTTCTCTTTCGGTCGCGTGATCCGTCATGCCGGAACTGCCTGATGTGGAAGGTTTTCGGCGGGTGCTCGCCGAGCACGCGAAGGGTGCCACGATCAGGAAGGTCGACGTGCTCGACCGCCAGGTGCTGCACGGTACCGACGCGACGGGCCTGCGCGAAGCCTTGAGCGGCAACCGGTTCGCCGAACCTCGGCGGCACGGGAAGTGGTTGATCGCCGGAATCGACGGTGACCGGCAAACCCTGCTGTTTCATTTCGGCATGACCGGCGAGCTCGTGTGGACCGAACACGACGCGCCCGCGCACCGCTACGACCGTGTGGTGTTCGGCTTCGACTCGGGGGAACTGCGTTACCGCGACCTGCGCAAGCTCAAGGGCTTGTGGCTGGAGCGGGAGCCACGGGACCACGGGGAACTGGCCGGACTCGGGCCGGACGCGTGCCTGCTCTCTCGCGACGAGCTGGGCAAGCTGCTGTCCCGCTCGCGCGGCGGGGTGAAGGCGACGCTGACCGATCAGGCGGTCGTCGCGGGACTCGGCAACCTGCTTGGCGACGAGATCCTGTGGCGGGCGAGGCTCCATCCTCGCGAGCGTGCCGACCGGCTCGGCAGAGGCGACGTCACGCGGGTGCACGCGGCGATGGTTTCGGTACTGCGTCAGGGAATTCGAGTCGGCAGGGTGCCGCCGAGGCCGTCCTGGCTCACCGGGCACAGGAACGAGCCGTCGGGGCATTGCCCGCGTTGCGGTACGGTGCTCAGCCACGCCAGGATCGGTGGAAGGGCCACCGTGTGGTGCCCGCGCTGCCAGCCGGTGTGACAACCGGCCCGTACAGGAGTAGAGGTCGGGATATGCGTAAGCACGAGCGAGACTCCGACGAGCAGACCGGCCCGTTGTCGCCCGACGTGCCCGCTCCGCCGGGACACGGAATGCCCGGCGGCAGCGACGACGTACCGGAGCCCCCGAACAAGGACGAGATCGAGGTCAACCCCGGCGAGGATGTCAATCCGGACGCCGGTGCGACCGAGCCACCGGATTAGCGCGGGGAACATAGCCCGCCCTGCGGATGGGTGCCCTTCCCGCGGGCTGACTCGGCCGTTCGGCTGGCGGAATCTCCGGGATGGACAGGATCGCCGGTTCGGTCGCCAGCGTCACCGGCTCGTCGTAGTGCGCGATGGTGATGGGTTCGCCTCTGATCAACCGGTAACCCGCCTTGTCCTGCTCGACGTCGACGGCGAATTGGGAACCCTTGAAGCACAGGTGAAACGTGATGCGGCGGAGCGCGGACGGCAGCCGGGGCCGGAAGGTGAGTTGTCCTCCGTGGTCGCGCATCCCGCCGAAACCGGCGACGGTGGCGAGCCAGGCACCGGCTAGCGAGGCCATGTGCAACCCGTTGCGCACGTTGTTGTGCAGGTCGTGCAGATCGGTAAGGGCGGCTTCGGCGAGGTAGTCGTAGGCGAGTTCGAGGTGCCCGCACTCCGCGGCGAGCACGGCCTGTGTGCCCGCCGACAGGGAGGAATCCCGCACGGTGAGCTGTTCGTAGTACGTGAAATTGCGGTGTTTCTGTTCCAGTGAGAACGCGTCGCCCCTCAGGTGCATGGCGAGCACGAGGTCGGCCTGTTTGACCACCTGTTTGCGGTAGAGGTCGAAGTAGGGGTAGTTGAGCAGCAGCGGGTAGTTGTCCTCTGGTGTTCCCTCGAAGTCCCACCGGTCGTGCTCGGTGAACTTTTCCGACTGCGGATGGACTTCCAGCAGGCTGTCGTAGGGGATGCGGATGGTACGGGCGGCTTCCCGCCACGCCCCGATCTCCGCAGGGGTGACTCCGAACGCGGCGGCGACGTCGGGGTAGCGGTCGCAGGAAGCCGCCGCCTCCCTGAGATTTCGTTGCGCCATCAGGTTTGTGTAGACGTTGTTGTCGACGACGGCCGAATACTCGTCGGGACCGGTGACGCCGTCGATCCGGAACCCGCCGTGCGGGTCGTGATGGCCGAGCGACATCCACAGCCGCGCCGTCTCCAGCAGCAGTTCGGTGCCGTGGTCGCGTTCGAATTCCTCGTCGCCGGTCGCCGCGAGGTAGCGCGCGACCGCGTCGGCGATGTCGGCGTTGACGTGGAAGGCCGCCGTACCGGCAGGCCAGTACGCCGAACATTCGGCGCCGTTGATGGAGCGCCACGGAAAAGCGGCGCCACGGAGCCCGAGCTGTTCCGCCCTTTCCTTCGCTTTGTCCACTGTGGTGTGTCGCCAGCGCAGCGCGTCGCGTGCCGCGTCGGGCAAGGTGTAGGTCAGTACGGGAAGGACGAACGACTCGGTGTCCCAGAAGGCGTGCCCGTCGTAGCCGGGGCCGGTCAAGCCCTTGCCGGGGATGGCCCTGCTCTCCCCGCGTGCTCCCGCTTGCAGTACGTGGAACAACGCGAACCGGATGGCCTGCTGTAGTTCGGGGTCGCCCTCGATCTCGACGTCGGCGGCGGCCCAGAAGTCGTCGAGGAAGCTGCGCTGCTCGGCGACCAGCCCCGACCAGCCGGTCTGTAGTGCCCCGGCGAGCGCGGCCTCGACCTGGGCCCGCAGCGCGGGAATGGAGCGCTGCGCCGACCAGCCGTAGCCGAGAAACTTGGTAAGCGTGATCTTCTGGCCCTTCGGCACGTCGACCGCGATCGTCAGCCGCGCGAGATCGGTCTCGGTGCTGATGTCGGTACGCAATCCGTCATTGGTCTCGACCTGATGGTCCATCGCGGCGGCGATGCGCAGTCCCGAGCGTTTCGTGCGGTGCACCAGTACGGCGCGGTAGCCTTCCGCCGTCGCGAACTCGCTTTCCAGCGGTGCTTCCAGCGCGGCGGCCACCCTGGGATCGCCCGTGTCGGGTTCGATGGGTTCGTTGGCGAGCAGGTCGGACTGGATGACGAGCTGCACCTCGCCGTCGAGCGGTTCGACCTGGTAGCGGATGGCCGCGACCGCGCGCTGGGTGAAGGAGACGAGCCGCTCGGTGCTGACGCGAACCCGCCGTCCCGTCGGCGACGTCCAATCCGTTTCCCTGCGCAGAGTTCCGGAGCGGAAATCGAGCACCCTGTGGTGTTCCGTCGCGTGCCCGTAACGCATGTCGAGCGGTTCGTCCTCGACAAGCAGCCGGATGACCTTGCCGTCGGTGACGTTGACGACCGTCTGACCTGCCTCGGGGTAGCCGTAACCCGCCTCGGCGTAGGGCAGGCCGTGCTCCTCGTAGAAACCGTTGAGATAGGTGCCGGGTAGTCCCCTCGGCTCGGCGTCCTCCAGCGTTCCCCGCATGCCGATGTGCCCGTTGGACAACGCGAACGTCGATTCGGTGCGCTGCAATTGGTCGACGGCGAGTCCCTGCCAGCGCAGTTCCCACGGCGAGCATTCGTAGCCGCGTTCGAGCCCGGTCATGCCTGCACCTCCAGCAGTTCGGCGAGGTCGGTCACGACGACGTCCGCACCGTGTTCGCGCAACGCCCTCGCCTGGTGTGCCCTGTCGACGCCGACGACGAAACCGAAGCGGCCCGCCCTGCCGGCCTCGACCCCGGCGAGCGCGTCCTCGAACACGGCTGCGCGCTCCGGTGGAACGCCGAGCCGGGCGGCGCCTGCGAGAAAGGAGTCCGGTGCCGGTTTGCCCGTGAGGTGTTGCTCGCTGATGACGTTGCCGTCGACGAGTGCCGTCGCGAACCGGCTGAGGTCCGCGGCGTCGAGCACGCCGCGCGCGTTGGCCGACGAGGTGACGACCGCGATCGCGACCCCCGCCTCCGCCGCGGCTTCCAGGTAGCGCACCGAACCGGGATAGGGAGTCACCCCTTCCTCGGTGATGAGGCGTAGCACGAGTTCATTCTTGTGGTTGCCGATGCCGTGCACCGTGCCGTCGGCGAGTGAATCGCCGGGGGCTCCTTCGGGCACGTCGATGTCACGTGACGCGAGAAAGCCGCGCACACCGTCGAGCCGGGGTCTGCCGTCCACATAGGCCACGTAGTCCTGTTCGCGAAACGGCTCGAACGTGCTGCCTGTTCGCTGGGCTCTTTCGCGCAGGAACGCGTCGAATGTCCGGGTCCACGCTCGCAGATGCTGTGCCGCCGTGCTGGTCAGGACCCCGTCGAGGTCGAAAAGGCACGCGGTGATCCCCTCGGGCAGCCCGATCATGTCGCTCACGCTAGCGGTGGTTTTCCGGCGTCGCCATGTCTAACATCTGAGCGGTTGAAAAGCTGATCAGGTAACCGACCGCGCTCGCGGAGGGTGCTCATGACCACGCTCGCCATGCACGCCAGCGACGGTGTGCTCGACGCTCCGGCTTCGCTGCTCTTCGGCGCCGTCGCCGCGGTGGGACTGACCGGCGCCGCGATCAGGGCCCGCAGGGAACTCGACGAGCGCACGGTCCCGCTCGCCGGACTGGTCGCCGCCTTCGTCTTCGCCGTCCAGATGATCAACTTTCCGGTGCTGCCAGGGGTCAGCGGGCACCTGCTCGGCGGTGCGCTCGCCGCGATACTCGTCGGTCCGGCCACCGGTGCGTTGTGCGTGAGCATCGTGCTCGTCGTGCAGGCGTTGCTGTTCGCCGACGGCGGGCTCACCGCGCTCGGCGTCAACATCACCAACATGGCGCTGATCGGGACGGCCGCGGGCTACGCCGTCGCCGTCGCGCTTCGCCGCGTCGCGATGCGCTCGCGTGGCGGGCTCGCCGCCGTTTCGTTCGTCGCCGCGCTCGTGAACACGGTGTTCGCGGCGGCGGGATTCGTCGTGGAGTACGCGATCGGCGGGCAGGGCGCGGTGTCACTCGGTGGTTTCGCTGCCGCCCTGCTCGGTGTCCACGTCCTGATCGGCATCGGGGAGGGGCTCATCACCGGGGTCACGGTGGGCGCCGTCGCCTCGGTCCGGCCCGATCTCGTGTACGTCCTCCGGGCGAGAAGGGAGCAACGAGAGGGAGTGATCCCGTGAGTACCACACGCGCGAAAGGCGCCTGGTTCTTCGTCGGTTTCGCGCTCGTGGCACTGGTGATCGCCGGTGCGCTCTCCTACGCGGCCGACGGTGATCCCGACGGACTCGACTCGGTGACCCAGCGGGGCTGCACCGAGGTCGCCGGTGAACTGCGTGGTTCGTGTCCGGCCCAGCACGCCACCGAGCACGGGCTCGCGGGCTCTCCGCTCGCCGACTACACGGTCGGCGGCAACGACGCGCTGACCGGAATCGCGGGTGTGGCCGGAGTGCTGGCGACCCTCGCGCTCGCCTACGGGTTGTTCCGCCTGCTGCGCGGGAGGGCTTCCTCCGGCGAGGACGGCCAGCGGAAGAGCCCATGAACAGCGTGCTGTACCGGCACGGCGACTCGGCCGTGCACAGGGCACGACCCGAAATCAAGATCGTCGCCGCTTTCCTCGCGGTGCTGTGCGTCGTGGCCACGCCGCGAACCGCGTTCTGGGCCTTCGGCGTCGACGCCCTCGTGCTGCTGATCGTGTGGACGGTGGCGACGGTGCCGTTGGGCTGGTTCGCGCGCAGGGCGCTCATCGAGCTTCCGTTCGTGGTGCTCGCGTTGCTGTTGCCGTTCACCGGTGGCGGCGAGCGAGTCGCGGTACTCGGAATCCCGCTTTCCGTCGACGGCCTGCTCGCGGGCTGGAACATCGTCGTGAAAGGGACGCTGGGAGTGCTGATCTCGCTGACGCTGGCCGCGACCACCCACCCTCGCGACCTCATCGTCGGTCTTCAGCGGCTGCGGGTCCCGGTACTGCTCACCACGATCGCGAGCCTGATGTTGCGCTATGTCGAGGTCATCGCGGCCGAGGCGAGGAGAATGCGGCAGGCTCGGCTGTGCAGGGGACACGATCCCCGTTTCCTGTGGCAGGCCGGTGCGACCGCTCGGGGAATGGGCACGTTGTTTCTGCGCAGTTTCGAGCGCGGCGAACGGGTGCACCTCGCCATGCTGGCTCGCGGGTGGACCGGAACCATGCCGATGCCGCCTGCCGCTCGTGCTGGCGGATCGAGCTGGCTCGCCGGGTTGACTCCCGCGCTCGTGATGGCAGCTGCCGGAGGGTGTGCATTGTGGACGGTATGACACCCGCCTTGCTGGTGAAGGACGTTTCGTTCGGGTACCCGGACGGCAGACGCGCGCTCGCGGGCATCGATCTGCGGGTCGAGCACGGTGAGCGTGTCGCGCTGCTCGGCCCGAACGGAGCCGGCAAGAGCACGCTGGTATTGCACCTCAACGGGGTGCTCGGCGGAGGGGAAGGACTGATCGAGGTCGCCGGTCTCGGGGTGACCAAGCGCAACCTCAGGGAGATCCGGCGAAGGGTGGGTGTCGTCTTCCAGGATCCCGACGACCAGCTGTTCATGCCGACCGTCGCCGAGGACGTCGCGTTCGGGCCCCGCAACTTCGGTGTCCCGGAACCGGAAGTCGCGGGCAAGGTCGCCGCCGCGCTCGCCGCCGTCGCCATGACCGAACACGCCGAACGGTCTCCGCTGCACCTTTCCGGAGGTCAGCGGCGCAGGGTCGCGCTGGCAACCGTACTCGCGTGCGACCCCGACATCCTCGTGCTCGACGAACCGTCCGCGAACCTGGAACCCGTCGCGCGAAGGGAACTGGCCGAACTGCTGCTCACGCTGAATCGCGCGATGCTTATGGTCAGCCACGATCTGCCGTTCGCACTGCAACTCTGCCCGCGCGGCGTGCTCATCGACGAGGGGAAAGTGGTCGCGGACGGTCCGACGGCCGACCTGCTCGGCGACACCGCGCTACTGGCCGCGCACCGGCTCGAACTGCCGTGGGGCTTCCGGATCGACTAGGTCGTCCGGTGTCGTGAGCAGCCGGGTCACCGAGATCTCCGGATCGTTGCCCCACACCAGATCGGTGACGATCCGCAGCGCGTCCTCGGCGGCACCGGCCGCCTCCCTGCTCAACCCGACGCCCGTTGTCTTGACCGGCTCGCAGCAGACGACGAGCACCCTTCCCGCGTCACCGCCGAGGAGCTGAAGCAGCCGCAGCGCCCCCTCCGGCCGGATTCCGTGTGAGGCGAGCAGGGCCGGTACCCCGTCGGGATGATCGCCGAGCTCGACCTCCAGCACACAGAGGCTGCCTCCCTGCCGTCCACGCGGTGTGGCGTCGACGAGGATGGTCGTGTCGTAACCGCCGACCAGGTCGCCGTCGATGCGTCCGTGTCCGGCGCCGCCGACCCCGTAGTCGGCGATCTGTACCCAATCGGGAAGTGCTTCCCCTTCGAGGCGCTGTACCACCTCGACGCCGAAGCCATCATCACCGAGCGCGACATTGCCCACACCAGCGACCAGAACCCGTGGCCTCATCGCTCCACGGTAGAACCACGGTGAACCCGGCACAACGCGAACGCCGCGGCCCTTGTCATTCCGGGACCGGGTGTGGCCGCACGTGGTGGATCAACTCGTGCATCGTGGCGTCGGTCAGCCGGTAGTACACGACCCGGCCGTTGCGGTGCGCGCTCACCAGACCGTGTGCTCTCAGCAGTCGCAGCGCCTGTGAGACGGCCGTGTCGCTCATGCCGACGGCCGAGGCGAGATCGGAGACGCAGATTTCGCCCGCGTAGTGGATGCATACGAGCAGACTGAGCCGCGAGGGATCGGCGATGACGGAGAACCGGTCGGCCCACCGCGACACGCTTTCCCTGTCACCAAGCCCTTTCACGGCCGCCTCGACCCGCTCGGGATCGATGAGCCTGCGTGGCGGATCGGTCGGCATCCGCCCATGATTCCACCCTCGGCGGTCAGATACCGCGAGCCTCGCGGAACCTGGCGGCGCCCGAGGGGAGGTCCACCATCGGCGGCGGGTAGTCGAGTCCGGCACGTTGTTCGGCAGGCAACCGCCACGGTTCGTGCACGGCGGCCCCGGCGACACCGGCGAGTTCGGGAACGTAGCGCCGCACGTAATCGCCGTCCGGGTCGTAGCGCAGCGCCTGCCGCAGCGGGTTGAGCACGCGGTTGGGCCTGCTGTCCGTTCCCGTTCCCGCGACCCACTGCCAATTGAGCTGGTTGTTGGCGACGTCGGCGTCGACGAGCAGGTCGGTGAAGTGGCGCGCGCCGAGCCGCCAGTCGAGGTACAGCGTCTTGCACAGGAAACTGCCGACGATGAGCCGAGCCCTGTTGTGCATCCAGCCTTCGCGCAGTAACTGCCGCATTCCCGCGTCGACGATGGGGTAGCCGGTGCGGCCTTCCCGCCAGGCCCGCAGGTCTTTCGCCGACCGCCGCCAGCGGTCGTGTTTGGTCCGGTAGTCGTGCAGAGCGGCGGCCGGGTTGGCCGCGAGCACCTGGTGGTGGAAGTCGCGCCAGGCGACCTGGCGCACGAAGTCGGTGCTCTTCGCTGTCTTGCTCACTAGCTCCGTCGGCGAGAGCGAGCCGAAGTGCAGGTGCGGCGACAGCCGGGAGGTTCCGTCGGCGGCGAGGTCGTCGTGCAGCGCGGGATAGTCGCCGACGTCGGCGAGCCAGGACCGCAGCAGCCGTCTCGCCTCGCGCTCGCCGCCCTGGGGCAGTTCCGGTGCGATCTCGCCGGTGGCGATGTCCGGTCTTCCCGGCAGCTCACCGGTGTCCACATCGGGCAGCCGCAGCGAGGACGGCGCGCGCAGTACCTTGCGTTTCGGCGCCTCAAGCCACCTGCGGAAGTAGGGCGTGAACACGGCGAAGTGGTCCTTGCCTGCCGGGCTCACCGCCGCGGGAGGCACCACGGTGATCGTCGCGTCGTGCACGAACAACGCGCGGGGCGCCAGCGCTTTCCTGAGCGCGGCTTCCCTTCGCGCCGCGTAACCGCTCACGTCGGCGGCGACGTGGATCTCGTCCGCGTCCAGTTCCCCGGCGAGGCGGCACACCTCGGCGGCGACATGGCCTCTCCTGATCACCAGCGCGGCGCCCCGCTCCCGCAGGCCGTGATCGAGGTCGGCGAGACAGTCGGCGAGAAAAGCCGCCCTGTTCGGCCGGTTGAAGGCGCCCGAGGTGATCCCGGTGTCCAGCACGAAGAGCGGGACGACCCGCTGTGCTGCCCTGGCCGCCGCGTGCAGTACCGGGTTGTCGTGCACTCTGAGGTCGCGGGTGAACAGCGCGATCGCGACGCTCACGATGTCGGCAACCCGGCCATCAGGTCGGTTTCGGTGATGCCGGGGCCCTGCCCCGAGCGGATGAACCACTCGGTGCCGAACGCGTAGGCGAATGCCTCGTCAGGCAGCGAAAGGAAGAACGAGTCCTCGCTGATCTGACTCGCGTGCGCCCGCATCGCCTTCCGTTTCGCGGCGAGGTGCGCGGTCACGTCGACGGCCGAGGTGATCTCCGATTCCGGCTTCCCGAAACCGGGATCGTTCTCGATGTCGGGAAGGTCGGTCTCGGCTCCGCCCGCCGCTGCGGTGGCCAGCGCCCTTCCCCTCGCCATGTGGTCGCGGTTGATCGTGTTCTGGTAGACCCTCGGGGTTCCGGCGAGTTCGGCGGCCCGCATGCCGACCCTGTGCACCTGGATGTGGTCGGGATGGCCGTAGCCGCCATTGTCGTCGTAGCAGGTCAGTACGTCAGCGGATTCCTCGCGGAGAATCGCGGCGAGCTTGCCGGCCGCTTCCTCGACCGACGCGGTCCAGAACGAGCCGGGAGCCTCGTTGGCCGGGGTGCCCATCATGCCGCTGTCGACGTAGCCGAGGAATTCGACGCGTGACGCGCCGAGAATGTCGGCGGCCGCCGTCGTCTCGGCGACCCTGCGTTGCCACAGCGGCTCGTCCTCGGCGAGGAAACCGTCGGGTACCTCGCCGTGTTCGCCACGGGTCGCCACGACGAGCACCACGCGGTGACCTTGTTCGTATGCCATGCGCATGACCCCGCCGCAGGCGATGCACTCGTCGTCGGGATGGGCGTGAAACGTCACCATGGTCGCCATGCCGACGACCCTACCGATGGGCCCGTGAGTCCAATCGCGACACTGAGCGGCGGTCCCGGCGCGGGGTGTCCTGGGTGGCGATTCGAGGGTGACGCGGAGCGTGGCGGAGTAGCGCGCTACTCCGCGTCCTGCATCTTTGTGCAGCTCAGGGCCGTTCTAAGGTTCGGTTATGAGCGGTCCTGACAAGAAGAAGTACAACCCCGGGAACAAGACCGGGTACGAGTACGTGCTCCTCGCGGACCATCTTGCCGGTTTCATCGAGCGCGGGGACTGGGCGCCGGGTAGCAGGCTACCGGGTGAGCGGGCGTTGTCGGAGGAGTACGGCGTCGCGCTGGACACGGTCCGCAAGGCGACGCAGATCCTGCGGGACAGGGGACTCGTGCAGACCCTCAAGTCGAAGGGAACCTTCGTCACCCAGCGCGACTGAGTCCGGTCGCCGAGTTCTGCACCCAGGTCGCCGAGTTCCGCGCTCGGACCGGTGAGTTCCGCGTCCCGGTCGGCGAGTTCCGCGTCCGTGCGGCCCGGTGTCACGCCTGGCTGCCTGGGTCACCGCACCCGCCGCCGTCGACTTCCTGAACGCGGATCTCGCCGTCCTGAACGCGGATCTCGCCGTCGCGAGCGCGGGACTCGCGGGCACACGCACGACTCGCGGCACCGCACGGCTCACCGTCGCAGGGTGTGCGAGGGGGTCTCGCCGAACCCTTGCTGGTAGAAACCCGCGAACCGGCCGAGATGGCCGAATGCCCAGTTCCGCGCGACAGTGGCCACCGTGGTGCTTTCGCGGGTCGCCGCGATCAGGTCGGCTCTCACCCTCCGCAGGCGCACCCCTCGCAGGTACTCCATCGGAGTCATGTCGAGGTCCCTGCGGAACGCGCTCTGGAGCGCCCGGGAGCTCACTCCGGCGACCCTGGCGAGTGAACCGGTGTCGTGGGGAAACCGAGGGTCGGCCTGGATGATGTCGACGGCGGCCTGGACCGTCCTGCTGGGCACTCGGGGTCCTTCCTCGCCGAGCAATGTGCTGTAGGTGTTGTGCTGGGCTCGCAGCAGACCGGTGATGAGCTGTCGCTCCATGGGCAGCGCGATGTGCGAATGGGCGAAGAGCCCGCCATTGGAACCGACGTTGTTGATGAAGTACAGCAACGAGGCGAACCAGGCTTTCGCGTTGCCTTTCGTGGTGTCCATGTCGAGGTCGAACCGGAGTGGCTTGATCGGTTCGCAGCCGATCTGCTCGCCGAGTATCGCCTCGATGGTGGCCCATTCGATGCGGACGACGATCAGTTTGCTCGCCGCGGACAGTCGCATGTGCAGGTTCTCGGTCGGCGTCGTGACCGCGACGTGGCCCGGCCCCGACCACATCTCCTCGCGCCCGCATTGGACGATGCCCTGCCCGTCGAGATGTGCTTGCACGACGAGGAACGACGAGGTCAGCCCAGGGTCGACGATCACATCGCAGCCGTAGTCGACGTAGTTGAGCACGGACTTGTCGAGTGGTCGCGAATGCATGCGGGCATTGACCTTGCGTTCGCGTCCCGCGAGCTGGAGCCGGTGCTCGCAAAGCACTTTCGTCATCAGCGCGCGGATCTCGTCCACGTCGTGTGAGTGGAACAGTTCGTGTCCCGCCAGTGGAAGGCGGCTCAGCGTCAGTATTCGCCGTGGTGGAAGGTCGTGGAATGACATGTCGGTTCTCGCAGAACGAAGGCTCGGGGGAGGTCTGGCCGGCGAGCGGTCGGGGCCTGTCCGCGCGCTCGTCCGGGCGGGGTACGCATCGAGGGCCGGGTTCGCCGGACCCCGTCCGCGGTGATCGTGGGGGAGGACGCGAACGGCATGGCGATGCTTTGGGGACGTCTGACGGTCCACAAAGGATTCTCCGGCGCTTCGACGCGTCGCGTCCGTGAACGGCCGAGGTCGCGGGTGGAAGTGAAGGGGCTGTTCCAGGTGCGGGACCGGTTGTCGGGCACGCCCTTGTCACCTCCTGGTTTCGCGGGCGCGATCATGTTGCCAAGCCTTGACCGGTTTCATATAATGAAACCGTTGAGTCAACTATTCTGGAGGCTGAGAGCATAAGGTGACGTCCCGGTGAGGTCAAGGTCTGACCAGGGCTGCCCCTGACAATCCGGAACGAGAGCGCGCGATCTTGATTCGAAATGACAACTTCGAACGACAATCCTGAAGCGAAACTCGAAACGACAACGACCAACGGCAATGTGAACGGCATTGCCGGTGAACGAAGCCAGGTGAGTCCGCTGTCTGATCGTGGGAAGCCCGAATCCGCCGGGGAAGATCCGGCCAACGAGAATCGTGACTACTCGGTTCGTGCGGTCGAACGTGTCTGCTCGATCCTCAACCTGGTGCAGGAATCGGTGGACGGGGTCACGCTCAACGCTGTCGCGAGAACGACGAGGTTGCCCAAGTCGTCGGCCTTTCGCTATCTGTGGACGCTGGAGAATCATCGCTACGTCGAGCGGGACGACGACGATGGCGTGTTCCGGCTCGGGCTGGGTTTCGTCGGGATGCAGTCGAGGCACCTCGAAGTGCTGCGAGAACGGGCGAGGCCATGGCTTGAGAAATTGCGGGACGAATACCGCGAAACGGCCAATCTGGGAATACTCGACGGCGATTCGGTGATCTATCTCGACATTGTGGAAAGCAGGCGTACCGTCCGGCTCGCGGTCGCCAACGGTCATCGTGACCCGGTGCATTCCACCGCACTGGGAAAGGCCATCCTCGCCCACTTTCCGGAGGGAAGGGTCAGGGATCTGCTGACGCAGGCCGGTATGCCGGAACGGACACCGAACACCATCACCGGGGTCGAGGCATACCTCGGTGAGCTGGCGAAGGTGAGGGAGCAGGGCTACGCCATCGACGACGGTGAGAACGAGGCCGACGGCAGGTGCGTGGCCGTGCCGATTCTCGGAACCCGGTTACCCGCCGCCATCAGCATCAGTGCCCCATCCTCCCGGTTCGCCCCTGACGACGCCGTGCGTGCGGCTGACGGGCTTCGCGAGGTGGCTGACGAGATCGCGGCCGATCCCGAGCAGGTCAAGCGGCCGAAAGACTGAGCGGCGCCTCGGCTTGCCGATTGGCTGCCGCATCCGTTCAGGCACCGCGGGTACGCGGGTTCATCCGAGGAACCTGTCGGCGGTGATGGGCAGATCGCGCACCCTGACGCCGGTCGCGTGATACACGGCGTTGGCGATGGCTGCCGCGGTTCCCACGATGCCGATTTCCCCGATTCCCTTGCTGCCCATGGGATTGACGTAAGGATCATCTTCGTCGATCCACTGTGCCTCGACCGATGCGACGTCGGCGCAGGACGCGATGTGGTAGTCGGCGAAATCGTGGTTGACGACGAAACCGAACCGGTCGTCGGGCACGCTGTGTTCGTGCAGGGCCATCGAGAGCCCCATCGTCATGCCACCGATCAACTGCGATCGCGCGGTCCTCGGATTCAGGATGCGGCCAGCCGCGAAGACGCCGAGAAGCCTGGTCACCCTGACCTCTCCGGTGTCCGCGTCGACGGCGACCTCGGCGAACTGCGCGCCGTAGGCGTACATGGCGTAGCGGCCGGTGTTCGGATTGTCCTGCTGTGCGGCCGTCACCTCGCTGCCCCGGTCCGGGTCCGTTCCGTACTTGTCCCGGAAAGCCCTCGCGGCGGCGACGATCGCCGAACCCCAGTTGGTGGTGCCGGAGGAGCCGCCCGCGACGGAGGCCCACGGCAGGTTGGTGTCGCCGATGTCGACCGAGACGTCGCCGTAGCCGACTCCGAGCGCGTCGGCCGCGATCTGCCCGAGCACGGTCCAGGCTCCGGTGCCGATGTCGACGGCGCCGATCCGGACCTCGTACCTGCCCTTGCCGAGGAATCGCACGGTCGCCGTCGATCCGGGCGACTGGTTGACCGGATACACCGAGGAGGCGACGCCAGTTCCCCACCAGCAGCCGTCGTGCAGAGCCGACCTCGGCAACGGTTGCCTGCTGTACCAGCCGAAGCGGTGTGCGCCGTCGCGCAGGCACGCCACCAGGTTGCGGCTGGAGAACGGCAGCCCGGATTCGGGGTCGACGTCGGGTTCGTTGCGCACGCGGAGTTCGACAGGGTCCATCCGGCACGCCTCGGCGAGTTCGTCCATCGCGACCTCGGGGGCGAACATGCCGGGACATTCTCCGGGAGCTCGCATCCACGAGGGCACGGCGACGTCGAGCGCGGCGAGCCGGTGGCTGGTGCGGCGGTTCGCCGCGGCGTACATCGACCTGGCCGGAAGGCCGGTCTGCTCGGCGAACTCCTTGAGCTTCGCCGTCTGCTCGACGACGTCGTTGCTGATCGAGGTGAGCCTCCCCGACGCGTCCGCGCCGAGCCGCACGTGCTGGATCGTGGGCGTGCGGTAGCCGACGAACGAGAACATCTGTTGCCTGGTGAGCGCGAACTTCACCGCGCGGCCGGGAAGGCGCAGCGCGGCCAGTACCGCGAGCACGGTGTTCGCGTGCGGTTTCCCCTTCGAACCGAAGCCACCTCCGACGAAGGGGGCGACGACCCTTACCGCGTCCTCGGCAAGCCCGAACAACGCGGCGATGGTCCCCCGCAGCGGATGCACGCCCTGGGTCGAGTCGTACAGCGTGAGGGTTTCCCCGCTCCACACGGCGATCGTCGCGTGCGGCTCCATCGGGTTGTTGTGGTACATGGGCGTCGTGTACACCGCGTCGACGGCACGTTCGGCCGATGCGAAGGCTTTGTCGGGGTCGCCGGTCAATGTGTCCGTGGCGAACGAGGGGTTCACCACCTCGGGTTTGTACAGGTCGGCCCTGTCAGCGGAGAACGCGGTGTCGTGTTCCCGCACCTCGTAGTCCACGGAGATCAGCCCGGCGGCCTGCCGCGCGGTCTCGGCCGTCTCGGCGACGACGGCTCCGATCAGTTGCCCACGGAAGGCCACGTCGGGTGACTGGAGGATCTCCAGCTCGGGGTCGGTACCCGAGGTGAGAGCGGGGGCCTCGAAAGGGGACAGTACGGCGAGGACGCCCTTCAGCGCGGAGGCTTCGGCGGCGTCGAAGCCGGTGACCCGGCCCAGCGCGATCATCGATTGCACGGGATGCAGGTAGACGGGCCGTTCGACGAGCTGCTCGTAGGCGTAGGGGGCGCGGCCGGTGACCTTGGCGATGCCGTCGACGCGCGGGATTACGCCGCCCATCACCAGCGGCTCAAGCGGGTTCGTCACGGCGGCCCTCCCCCGCGAGTTCGCTCAGCACGGCCACGATCATGTTTCTCGCCATGGGGACCTTGAATCCGTTGTCCGGCAACGGTTGCGCGTCGGCGAGTTCGGCCGTCGCGGCGGCACGGAACTCCTCGGCGACGGCCCGCCTTCCCCTGAGTGCTTGTTCGGCCAGCGTGGCCCGCCACGGTTTGTGCGCGACGCCGCCCAGCACGATGCGTACGTCCTTGACGAGCCCGTCGGCGACGTCGAGCGCGGCGGCCACGGATACGAGCGCGAAAGCGTAGGAGGCACGGTCGCGGGCCTTGCGGTAGCGTGAGGTCGCGGCGAAGGGCAGGGCGGGAAGGTCGACGGCGGTGATGAGGTCGCCGTGGCCGAGCACCGTGTCCCATTCCGGGTGTTCACCGGGGAGCCGGTGCAGCTCGGCTGCCGGGACCGTGTGGTCGCCCTCCCTCGTGTGTACGTGCACGAGGGCGTCGAGCGCCACAAGCGCGACGGCCATGTCGGAGGGGTGCACGGCGACGCACCTCGGCGAGGCGCCGAGTATCGCGTGGTTGCGGGTGTAGCCGCCGATGGCGGAGCAGTCCTGGCCCGGTTCGCGTTTGCCACACGGTGTCGTGACGTCCTGGAAGTACCCGCAGCGCGTGCGTTGCAGCAGGTTGCCGCCCGTCGTGGCGAGATTGCGCAACTGCCACGACGCGCCCGAGAGCAGGGCCTGCGCGAGCACCGGGTAGCGCACCCGGACTCGGGGATCGGCGGCCAGGTCGCTGTTGCGCACTCCGGCGCCGATCCGCAGCCCGCCGCCGTCGAGCGGCTCGACGCGGTCGAACGGCAGGCGGGTGACGTCGACGACGAGTTCGGGCTCGGCGATGCCGAGCCGGAGATGGTCGACGAGGTTGGTACCCCCGCCGAGGAACGTGGCCCTCGGGTTGGGTGCCACCGTGGCGACTGCCGTGTCGGCGTCGGTGGCCCGCTGGTAGTCGAAGGGAATCATCGGAAGGCTCACAACCCTCGTGCTCTCGCGACGTCCTCGATGGCGGCGACGATCTTGACGTAGGCGCCGCACCTGCACAGATTGCCGCTCATTCGCTCTCTGATCTCGGCGCCGTCGAGGGCGGGGATGCCGGCCACGTCGGAGGTGACCACGCTCGGTGTCCCCGCCGCGGCTTCGTCGAGCAACGCTGCGGCCGAGCAGATCTGGCCGGGCGTGCAGTAGCCGCACTGGAAGGCGTCGTGTTCGAGAAACGCCGTGTGCAGCGGGTGAAGCTCGCCCCCGGAGGCCAGCCCGGCGCTGGTGGTGACGTTCGCGCCATCGTTGGCGACGGCAAGCATGAGGCAGCTCGGTACCCGCCTGCCTTCGACCAGCACCGTGCACGCGCCGCACTGTCCGTGGTCACAGCCCTTCTTGGGGGCGATCACGCCGAGTTGTTCCCTGACCGCGTCGAGGAGGCTGGTCCTGGTGTCGACGGTCAGCCGATGGTTCGTGCCGTCGACGATCAAGGTGATGTCGGATTCCACCCGGGCCCCTATTCGTCGGAGGTCGGTACCGCTGCTCGCGTCCCGTCGTGGGAGCGGAACCACGTGCGGATACGTACCCGAGGGACGGTGGGGGCAAACGGGTCAGTCGCTCAACTCGGCACGCAGGTAGGACAGGGTCTTCGCGAGCAGCCGCGACACGTGCATCTGGGAGACCCCGATGCGGTCGGCGATCTGCGTCTGCGTCAGGTTGCCGTAGAAGCGCAGCATGAGCACCCTGCGTTCGCGCTCGGGCAGCGCGGCGAGCAGCGGTCGCAACGACTGGTGGTATTCGACGTTCTCCAGTTCCGCGTCCTCGCTGCCCACCGTCTCGGCAAGCGGAAGGGTGCCGCTGTCGTCGTAGGCGGCGTCCATCGACACCGAGTGATAGGCGTTGCCCGCGAGCAGGCCCTCCCACACTTCGGCGTCGGTCAGGCCGAGTTGACCGGCCAGCTCACTCGGGGTGGGCGCCCTGCCGAGCTGCTGGGCGAGCTGCCCCGATGCCTGGCTGAGCGCGAGGTGCAGCTCCTTGAGCCTGCGCGGGACCCGCACGGCCCAGCTCGAATCCCGGAAGTGCCTGCGGACCTCGCCCATGATGGTCGGTACGGCGAAAGCGACGAACTCGGTGCCGCGGTGTGGGTCGAACCGGTCGATCGCGTTGAGCAGGCCGAGCCGTGCGACCTGCAACAGGTCGTCCTTCGGCTCGCCCCTGCCGGTGAACCGGCGCGCGATGTGCTCGGCGAGCGGGAGGCAGCGCGTGATGATCTCGTCGCGCAGCAGCGCGAACTCCTTGCCGTCTCGCGGGCAGGCGGACAGCTCTTTGAAGAGCGGCGCGATGTTCTCATAGCCGCCCCGCCCGCGTTCGCGGTCAGCCACCGCCGCCGTTCGCCGCTACGGAGCAGCGCATTGGGCCGATCCGGGGCTGGGGAGTGGCACGACGGTGGGAAACCGGCACGTCGGTGATCTCGGCGACGCGAGGTTCACCGGTTCGTGTCGGTGCTACTTCACCGTCGTATGACTCATGGCTGGCTCTGGCCACGGAGAGTGTTTCGTGGCTGAGGTACCGGACCGTGGGTGGCTTCGGGGCACGGACCGCGCCCGCGGGGGACACGCGCGTTCGCGCGGATGTGCCGGTATGGACGTCGCCTCGACGACGGCGACCGTCCTGTTCCCCGGTGAAGAAATGGTGAGCGACGAAACCACCGGCGGGGGAAGAAATGGTGCGGGTGATCGCGAATGAGGTATTTGAGGCTGAATGGACGGCCATCGGCGCCGGTGTCGTGCTGTTCCGTACCGCTTTCCCGCCCGCGCGATGCGGGTCGCGCTGGGAAGTGCGCGGGCCTGGTGCCGACATGGGTTACTCCTTCTGCCAGTACGCCGTGCCGCCGGAGTACCCGGACAGTGACGAAACAAAACAGTCCACAATAGACAAACATGGATTGTCACCCGTTGTTGGCCTTGCGGGCCTACGCGGCGTACGCGTACGGTCACTCGTGCTGAGTTCGCTCAGTTCCTCGTGGTCCCAGCCGGCTCCCCGGAAAATCCAAGAGAAACCGGAAGGGCGGCGACGAAGTGGAAAGTTTCACGAGCACCGAAATCGACATCAGAATCGAGCCACGCTCGGCTGGGCTGGTCGTCACGCGGGTGGCCGGCGAGGTCGACATCGTGGCCGCACCGACATTGCACGAGTGTGTCGACGCACAGTTCGGCGGGGTTCGCTCGCTGGTGCTCGACCTGACCGAGACCACGTTCTTCGGTGCCGCGGGGCTGGCTGTGCTCGTCGATCTTTCCGACAAGGCGCGGCAACACCGCGTGCAATGGGCCGTCGTGGGCCGTCACCCCGTGTTACGCCCGCTGCGGGCAACTGGACTGGACCAACTGCTTCCCGTCTACTCTCGCGTACCCGACGCCATCACCGCGGTCACTCAACTGGTCACCGCTTGATCATCAAGGCCCCGAGATCCGCGCCCAGGTCAGCGAGTTCCGCACTCGGATCGCCGAGATGCGCGTTCGGGTCCATTCCGCTGGTCGAGGCAGGGACACTTGGCCGTCGCGAGGTACCCGGGTTGAGATGGGGCGGTGAAGACACCCACGGCGCACCTCGCGAACCTGGACATGAACCTGCTGGTGATGCTGCGCGAACTGCTGCGTGAGCGGAACGTGACCAGGGCGGCCGAGCGGGTCGGGATCACCCAGCCCGCCGCGAGCGCCGCACTGTCGCGGCTGCGGCGGCACTTCGCCGACGAGCTCCTGGTCCGCGCCAAAGGCGGCTACACGCTGTCACCGCTGGCCACGCAGCTCGCGGAACAGGTCGAGGTCGTGTGCTCCGCCGCCGAACGCCTCTTCGCGGCGGGAACGGACTTCGACCCGGACGCCTCCCAGCGCGAGTTCACTCTGCTGCTCGCCGACTACACGATCGCCGTTCTCGGCCCTACGCTCGCCCGTGCCTTCCAGGAAAGAGCACCGAAGGTGCGCCTGCACCTGAGGCTGGTCAGGGAGTCGCTGGCCACCGATGTCGCCGACACGATTCACCTCATCGATGGCATGGTGGCGCCGCCGGTCAGCAGATTCCGGCTACCCGGTCTGCGATCGGCGGAGCTCTTCCGTGATCGCTGGGTGTGCGTCGTCGCCCGAGGCAACACGACCCTGACAGGCGACCGCCCGACGCTGGAGGATCTGGCCACGATGCCGTGGGTCGTGCCGTTCCACGACAACGAGGGCTACCCTCCCGCCGCGCCGATGAGCAGGCAACTCACCCTGTTCGGCATCCGCCCGCACGTCGCGGTGAGGGTCGAGAGCTATCAGGCCGTGCCCTACCTCGTTTCCGGAACCGACAGGGTCGCGCTCATCCAGGAACGCCTCGCGGGGCAGGTGGCCGACCGGCTCGGTCTTCGCGTGCTCGAATGTCCTGGCGAGCCGGAGCCGATCGTCGAGAAACTGTGGTGGCACAGCAACTACCAGGAGGATCCCGCGCACATCTGGCTGCGGGAGATGGTGGTCGCCGCCGCGCGCGGCCTGTCTTCTGATCATAAACCAGATCTATAGCTGTCAGGCAGAACCTTTATTTCCGGTTTCCCGCCGGGATCTGCCAACGTGGGCTGACGGCCTTGGAGGTTTCACCGATGAGACTGACCGACCACGAGAAGGCGATGCTGGACGGATCGGAGGGGCCCGCGGTCGCGGCGGCGATGGACCTGCTCGTCCGCTACGGAGAGGCACTGGACGCGGGAGGTCTGTGCGACATCCGCAACGTCGCGGGCACGATGACCCAACCGTCTCCGGCGAAGGCCAAGCTCGTCGCGGAAGGCGGCTGGGACAAGGCGTTCGCGGTCATCAACCTCGACAGCGACGCCGATCTCGACATCCCGGACATGCGCATCCCGACCTGCCAGTTGCAGCAGGGTTTCGGCTCCGACGCCGATGGTGTCGCGCCCTATCCCCGGCAGTTCGTCGAATTGCAGGAGGACGCGGAATCCTTCTACGGCAGGAAAGGCGTCAACATACTGGCGACGTGCACTCCGTATCAGGTCGGGAACCTTCCGGTCAGAGGCGAGCACGTGGCGTGGATGGAATCCTCGGCCGTGATCTACGCGAACTCCGTGCTCGGCGCGCGAACCAACTGCGAGGGCACGGCATCCACCGGAGCGGCGAGCCTCACCGGCAAGATTCCCTGCTGGGGCAATCATCTTCCGGAGAACAGGTACGGAACACACCTCATCGACGTCGAAGTTCCCGTGCGGGATTTTCTGGACTGGGGCATGCTCGGGTACTTCGCGGGTGACCTTGTGCAAGAGGAACGTCCGGTGATCACGGGGGACATCGGCATTCCCGAACTCGCCGACCTCAAGCACTTCGGCGCGGCAGCCGCCTCGTCGGGTGGGGTCGAGCTGTATCACATTCCCGGCATCACGCCCGAGGCCGCGACGCCGGGAGACGCCTTCGGCGCACGTCCCGTTTCCGAAGCGGTCGGCTACGGCCCGCGTGAACGAAGGCGCATGTACGAAACCCTGAACTCACAAGGGAACAAGTCCGATGTCGACTTCATTTTGCTCGGGTGCCCGCACGCTTCGATCGACCAGGTGTGCCGCGCGGCGAAAGCGCTCGAAGGCCGCCAGCTCAACTCCGGCACCCAGTTGTGGATGATGGTGCCGCGCGCGCTGAAGGCCATTGCCGATCGCAGCGGGTACACCGAGATCATCGAAAGCGCGGGAGGCAAGCTGCTCGCCGACTCGTGCCCCGCGATGTCGCGTTCGGCGCCGGAGGGCACCACGGTTTTCGCTACCGATTCGGCGAAACAAGCCCACTATCTGCCCGCGATCCTCGGCATCGAGGCGTGGTTCGGCACGCTTGAGGACTGTGTGAACGCGGCGATCACCGGCCGCTGGACGGGAGAGCTGCGATGACGATCGTCCTCAGTGGAAGGAAAGTCGTTCCAGGCGTCGTGGAGGGCGAGGCGCTCGTCTCGCACGAAACCATTTCCGGCTGGGGCGGTATCGACCCGGCCAAGGGCACGATCATCGAGCGAAGGCACGAACTGTTCGGTGTGTGTTTCACCGGCAAGATACTCGTTTTCCCCGGTGCGAAGGGATCCTCCGGCTGGTCGGGCTTCTTCCAGACGACGAGATTGATGGGAACGGCGCCACTCGGGATGATCTTCACGGTCATCACCACGAAGGCGGCACTCGGGGCGGTCGTCACCCGTGTTCCCGCCGTCACCGATCTCGACCGCGATCCGGTCGCGGTGATCAATACCGGCGATTGGGTGCGCATCGACGCCGACCGTGGCCTCGTCGAAGTGAAGGAGCACGCCTGATGGCGAAACCGAAGCTGCGCAGCAACTTCCAGCCCGGATCGTCGTTGTGGGCCGTGCGAAGGGCGCAATGGCGGGCGCTTGGACTGTCCGATGAGGACATGGAGAAGCCGAAGATCGCCGTCGTCAACTCGTCGTCGGACCTCGCGATCTGCTTCAGTCACCTCGACGACGTCGCGGCGACCGTGAAGGAGGCGGTCCGCGCTGGCGGCGGGCTCCCCTTCGAGATCCGCACGACGGCGCCGAGCGACTTCATCTTCTGCGCGGGCGGGGGCGGCGGCTACATCCTGTCCTCGCGGGACCTCATCGTGAACGACATCGAGGTCGCCGTCGAAGGCGCACAGCTCGACGGCATGATCTGCCTTTCGTCGTGCGACAAGACACCGCCCGCGCACCTGATGGCCGCGGCGAGGCTGAACCTGCCGACGATCCTTGTCGCCTGCGGTTACCAACCGAGCGGGGAATACCGGGGCGAGCCGATGGACATCGAGGAGGTGTTCATTCGTTCCGCCGACGCGCTGCGCGGCACCATCAGCACCGAGGAGATCGGTGCCATGGCCGACAACGCCGTGCGCGGTCCGGGAGTGTGTTCCGGAATGGGTACGGCCAACTCGATGCACGTCGTCGCCGAAGCGCTGGGGATGACTCTTCCCGGCGGCGCTCCGGTGCTCGCCAACAGCCCGAAGATGGTCGAGTACGCACGCGAGAGCGGGGCGCGGATCGTCGACATGGTGCTGGCCGACCTGCGGCCACGGTCGATTCTCACCGAGGGAGCGTTCCGTAACGCGGTCGCCGCGGTACTCGCGTCGAGTGGTTCGATCAACACGGTCAAGCACCTGCAAGCGTCCGCCACCGAAGGTGAACTCGACATCGACGTGTTCGCGCTGTTCGAGGAACTGTCGGACACCGTGCCGATGCTGTCGGCCGTGCGGCCGAACGGCGACAAGTCCATCGAGGAATTCGAAGCCGCCGGAGGAGCACGAGCCATCCTCAAACGGCTCGAACCGTTGCTCGATCGCGAGGCGCTCACCGTCACCGGAAAGCCGGTCGGCGACAATCTCGCCGGTGTCGTTCCGGTCGGCGACGAGGTCATCCGCCCGCTGGACAAGCCGGTGACGACGGAGGCGCCCATCGTCATCATGCGAGGTTCGCTGGCACCGGAGAGCGCGATCGTCAAGCTCGGCGCGCGAGAGGCGAGCCGAAGGCGAAGGTTCACCGGACCGGCCGTGGTGTGCGGGGCGGGCAACGACGCCATGTCCGCGATCACAAAGGGCAAGGTGAAAGCGGGCGACGTACTGGTCGTCAGAGGCGGTGGGCTCAAGGGAGGGCCGGGAATGGCGGGAAGGGCCTCGATGGTCGCCTTTCTGCTGTACTCGGCCGGACTGGAGAACGAGGTCGCCATCGTCACCGACGGCCAGCTTTCCGGGCTGGTGAACAAGGGCCTTGTCGTCGGCGAGATCGCCCCCGAGTCCGCGGTGGGCGGGCCGCTCGGCCTTGTCAGAGACGGCGACCTGATCAGCATCGATGTCGACGCGCGCACCGTGGACCTCGACGTGCCGGAGGAGGAAATCGCCGCGCGAAGGGCGAGTGAGGGCGAGCCACGGCTACCGGAAGCGCGTGGCTACCTCGCGCTGTACCAGCGGTCGGTCGGGCCGATGTCGAAAGGAGCCGTGCTCGGCGGCGACGCGGTCAATCGCGCCTGATCGCCCAGGTCCGCGTGAGGTAGGTGGTCTCGACGACGCGTTCGCCGGCGAGCCGTTCGCGGGCGAAGTCGAGGAACCTGCCGAACAACTCGTCGCCCAGTTGTGCTTGCACGTCGTTGGCCGAGCGCCACAACCCGAGGTACCTGTCGACGTCGTGTCGTGCGAGATGTCTGCCTTCGAGATACACGAGGCCGCCGAAACCGGAGGCGGCGGCCAGCTTCTCCGACAGCGTGGAGACGAAGGCGGAGCTGCCCGAACTGACTCTCCGGACACCGGGCCGCAGCCGAGTGATCTCGGCTTCGATGTCGGCCAGCAGCGGGTTGTCGTCGAGCTTCCTGGTGTTCCACAATGCGGCGAACCAGCCACCCGGCCGGAGCACTCGCGCGAACTCGGCGATGCCGGCTGGGAAGTCCACCCAGTGGAACGACGAAGCCATGGTCACCAGATCGGCGGAGCCATCGGGAAGGCCGGTGCGCTCACCGCTTCCCGCCAGCCAGCGGATCCGGGACCCCTCGGAGTCGAACTCGCCCCGCCGTCTCATGTGGACATTCGGCTCGACGGCGACGATCGATCTCGGCTCGCGTTCGGCGAGCATCCTGCTCCAGATCCCGGTGCCCGCACCGACGTCCGCGATGTCGAGCGTGGCTGCCGGTGCCGATGGCAGACCGAATATCGCGTCGCGGACGGAGGGGGAGTACCCCTCCCTGAACCGGGAATAGTCGTCCGCGAGTCTGCTGAAGTCGCCGTGGACGACGCTGGGTGTCATGGCGTCGAACGTAGCGGCACCAAGGGCTGGGTTGGGTGGAGTTGACTTCCACTCACCCGGCGAGCGCTACCGGATGTGCCTTGCCCTGTGCGGGCGGGGTTGCGGCTTCTCTCCACAGAAGTCGGTGCTGCACCAGACGCCGTTCTTGCTGGGCGAACGATCGTAGAACACGTACCGGCATTCGGGATTGTGGCAGGTCTTGAGCCGGTCGAGTTCGCCCGTCTGGCCCGCGGCGAACAGGATCGCCAGTAGCGAGCCGATGAGTGCTTCGGTGCCGGTTGCCCGTTTTGGGGGCAGTACCGGCTCGCCTTCGGGCGTCCACTGAGCGCCGCTCAGCGTGGACTTCGCGAACTTGTTGAGCGTGGCGACGGCGTTGCCGGTTGCCCTTCCGCCGAGGAAGTCGCGCACGGTCTCGCGGAAGGTGACCAGCTGCTCGTGTTCTTTTCTGCTCGGACTGCCCGTTTCCATGTCGTGAGCCCTGAGCCACAGTGCGGCGCTGGCCTGCGTGATCAACGCGTCCTCCGCGCTGCGGAACTTCGCCGAGTTGCAGAACAACTCGATCTTGCGCAGCTCACCGGGGGCATCGGATCGCTCGAATGACACCGCACGAGGTTACCAACTAACCTCGGCCACAGATAGCTGGTCAGGCCGTGGCGATGTCGCTCACTCCGCCGCCCCTGGTGAGCGGGGCGAAGGGACACCGGCAGGCTTACCGCCTGCCGGAAACCCCGGTAATTCAGCCCGCGTCGCCGGGAAGCCGGTCACCGAACACCCTGCGTAGTTTGGACGGCCAGCGCGAACGCCGGATGCCCAGCGACTCCAGCGCCTGCCCGATGTCGTCGAGCACTTCGTCCGCCGTGCCGTCTTCGAGTTCGATCTCCACTTCCCGCCACGTGTCCTTGCCGAATCCGCCACCGGCCCGCTCGGCCGAGACGTGGTCGTCGACGAGTGTCGCGAGTGGACGGCCGGAGGAGTCCAGCAACGCGTGGCTGTACCGGGTGGTCGTGATGCGGGCGACGGGGAGCAGGTCGAGACTGGGGTCCGGCAGGCGTTGCCGCAGCCGGTCGGGAACCGGCTCACCGGGCTCTCCCAGCGGTTCGGTGATCTCCTCCCGATGGCCGCCTTCGTGCGGGAGCTTCACGTGCCAGCCGGCGTCACCGCCGCCCGTTCGCCGTCGCAACGTGATCGACTCGCCGATCAACCGCAGGTCGGCCGTGTCGAAATAGGTTGCCTCCAGCACGGACTTCACGGGATCCGCCTGCCTGACGATCCCGCCTGCTCCCTCAAGCCGGGGCACCGCCTCGGTCAACTCCAGTTCGAACTTGATCTCACGCTCGATCATGTGGGTTCCCGTCCTCCGTACTGCTCACTGGTGCCATCGACGTTAGTCTCCCCGAAATGGACGATGCGGGACCGCGCGGTCAGGAGGCGGTCGAGCGGGCACTGCGGTTGCTCGCCGACCCGCCGGGTGAGCCGGAAACCAGCCACGGTTACCTCGACCTGCTCGGTGCGGCCGAGCGCCGGAAACCAGGCCCGGTGCAGGCGCTGTGGGAGTCGAACGGCGGCTCGGCGCTGTACGACTCGGCCCAGTCGCTCGCTCGCGGGGTCTTCACCACGTTGAATCCGCCCTTCTCCACGCTGGGTCTCGAACAGGCGGGGACCGCGCTCGACATCGGGTCGGGGCCAGGCAGCGTCACCTCGACGCTGGGGCGCTACGTCGGAGCGAGAGGTCTCGCGCTCGGCGTCGATGTGTCGGAATCGATGTTGCGCCGCGCCGTTCGCGACTACGCCTCGGCCAACGTCGGGTTCATCAGGGCCGACGCGCGGCGGCTTCCGTTTCGCGACGCGTGCTTCGACGTGGTGACCTGTCTTGCGGTGCTCCAGCTCGTGCCCGACCCGCTGACGATCGTCGCCGAGGCGGCGCGGGTCCTCGTACCCGGGGGAAAGGTCGCGATCATGGTCCCGAGTCCGGGCGGAAGGATGGGCAGGCGGCTCGGCGAGCTGATCGCGGGCCCTGCCGGGCTGTGGTTGCCGACGGCTGACGAGATCGCGGAAGTACTGACCGGCAACGGCGTCACCATCGTGCACTCACGGCAAAGCGCACTCGTGTTGAGAGTGGAAGGCACGAAGGCGGGCTGAAGCGGTGCCTTTCGGGTAATCGTTTCCGAACCAAAACTGAAGGGGGCGAACTCAACGGAACCGATTCGTCGGCGTGGCCCGTCATTATGGGGACGCCGACGAATTACTGGGGGAAGGAATGCGCCGATGCCGGACAGTATCGAGGCCAGCGAGCGCATGGTCGACGACTGGAATCGACGTGTCCAGCAGCAGGCACGGCGATATCAGGCCATGGCCGAACGGGTCGAGGACATCTCCGTCACCGAACGGTCGCGGGACAATGCCGTCGAAGTGACCGTCGATTCCAAGGGGTTGCTCGTCGACCTCACGATTTCCGAAGCGGTGCAAGGGAAACGGATGGCCGAGGTCTCGCGGCAGGTCATGCGTACCGTGCGGATGGCGCAATCCCGCCTCCCCGGCTTGTTGCGGCAGGCGATGACCGAGACCGTCGGTACGGAAGATCAGGCGGTGAACAAGGTTTTCCGCGATGCGAGGGCACAGTTCCCCCAACCACCAGAAGACGATCCGCCATCGCGACCTCGCCGGGATCGCGCCGACGATGACGACGACGATTTCGGCGGTCGTTCGATTCTTTCCTGACTTTTCATCACGAGGGGGATGTCATGCCAGACGGCGGTTTTGAGCTGGGTTCCGACCTGGCTGCCCATGCCACACGGCTCGACGGCTGTGCGGAAGGGATCATGGAAGCGGTCGAAGCCGCTCAGCGGGTCAGTATGCCCACCGGCGCGTACGGCACCCTGTGCCAGCCGTTCCGGCTGTTGCTCGATCAGGTCGAGCAACAGGGAATCGATGCGCTCGACGAGGCGGTCGAGGCCATGAACGCGACCGCCGAAAAGGTGCGCAACGCCTCGGAAAGCTACCTGGGGACCGAGGACGGCATCGTCGATACGTTCAAGGCCGGTGAATGATGCCAGACGGTAACTCGCTCGTCGCGGACGCGCCTCAGGATGGTCCCGGTCCCGGCCCGTTCACCGTAGGAAACGGCGAATGCGGGTACGCGGGCGGAATCGGCATCGCCGAGCCGGCGAACGATACGTTCAACGACATCGAAGACGGAAACTGGGTCCAGGGTGGACTCGGCGCGCTCGACCTCGCCGCGGAGAGTGCCGCCGCGGCCATCGACCCGTTCGGTTGGCTCATGTCGTCGGTCGCCTCGTTCTTGATGGAGCACATCCAGCCGCTGAAGGACATGCTGGATTCGGTGTGCGGCGATCCGCCGGTGATTCAGTCGTACTCGGAAACGTGGGGAAACGTCGCGACCCGGCTTGAGGGAACGCGGGTCGACTTCGCGAACGCGGTGAAAACCGGTACGGCGGGATGGACCGGTGGTGGCGCCAACGCATACCGGGCGTCCTGTGAGGAACAGGAAGAGACCCTCGCGGGCGCGGCTTCGGTCGCCGGTTCGGTCAGCACCGTCGTGATGATCATGGGCGAGGTGGTCAGCTTCGTCAGGGAAACCGTCCGTGGTCTGATCGCGGATCTGGTGGGAAAGCTCATTTCCTGGGTGCTGGAAACGGTCTTCTCGCTGGGTTTCGGAACGCCGGTCGTGGTGGCGCGGGCGGTGACCGCCATCTCGAAGTGGGCGACCAAGATCGCCGACCTGCTCAAGAAACTGCTGGAGACCATCCGCGAGGTCTCGCCGTTGCTCGGCAAGCTGGGTGACATCCTGGCGAAGATCCTCACGGTGAGCGGCAAGGTCGCGGGCAAGGTGACCGGGCTCGACGTCATCCCCGCCGAGAACATCAAGCCCGGTGGTTTCCTTCGGTACGGAGATGTAGACGGGCCGAGTGGCGGTCCGGTGTCGGGACCGGGTCACGGCGACCCGTCCGGTGGCACCAGTTCAATGACCGACAACACCGGCACGCGCGTCAGCCCTCACCGGTGACTCGCGGCTCGACACCGGATCCACCTCGAACCCGACTCATCCACGACGGATTGAACGGAGCGTGGATTCTGCTGCCGGTTCGTGCGTCGGGCCGTCAACGAGGCTTCACAGCAATCCACCGGGATCGGCGGGTACGTCGACCGCGTGCTCCCGCAGCGCGGAGAGAGGGATCACCTCGGTGGCCTTCTCGTTGGTCGCGGCGAGTAAGACCGGCGGGGCGGCACCCGCTTCGTAGGACTCCAGCCACCGGGAGGCGCCGACACACCATCGGTCGCCGGGAGTCAAGCCGACGAAGCCGTATTCGGGGCGCGCGGTGACCAGATCGTTGCCGACAGCTTGCTGATGGGCGAGGAACTCGGCCGAGACGACCGCGCACACGGTGTGGCTGCCGAGGTCCTCCGGTCCCGTGTTGCAGCATCCGTCGCGGTAGAAGCCGGTGACGGGGTCTGTCCCGCATGGCTCCAGTTCTCCACCGAGCACGTTGCGATCGGTTGTCATCGTTCCAGCCTGGCACGTACCTGGTGTCGGCGGCAGCTCAGGATCGCCGATCACCGCCAGGCGAACACGGGCTGTTCGAGATGCCCGACCTTGGTCGGCCTTCCGCGCAGCACCACCTCGCGAAACTGGTAGAGCACGGCACCGGTCGGTGCGTGCAGGTAGGTGTCGAGCAGCGGGAGCTGGATCACCGGCCGGTCGGATTCGGGGATGCTGACGAACCGGGGCTCCACGTCGAGGTCGGAGAGCGGGATCCAGAACACCCTCGCCACCTCGTCGGGGTTCGGGCGCGGTTCCGGCGGCGCTCCCGCCCACACCACGACCGGGGTGATGACATATCCGGACCTGGTCACGTAGTCGTCGAGCCTGCCGAGCACGTCGGCTGGGCCGAGCCGGACGCCGATCTCCTCGTGCAGTTCCCTGAGCGCGGCCGTTGTCGTGTCCTCGCCGTCGTCGAGCCTGCCACCTGGGAGCGCGAACTGACCCGCGTGCGCGCGCAGGGTCGCCACTCGCCGGGTGAGCCAGAAGCCGAGCTCTCCCTCGTTGGCGACGAGTGTGATGGCGACGGCGGCGCGCCTGCCGGGAGCTTCGGCCGTTGCCGGGGTGAAGGCGCGCAACGCCTGCGCGACGGTGTCGCGGGCGTGCTGGACGCCGCGGGCTCCCTGGGACATCCGACCATGGTAGGCGCGATACTTGCGCCATGACCGGACTTGTGATCATCACCGGCGGTGGAAGAGGAATCGGGGCGGCGACGGCTCGCCTTCTCGCCGGAAGGGGATGGGACGTGTGCGTCGGGTTCCGCGATGATGGCGCCGCCGCCGAGCGAGTCGCCGGGGCATGCCGCGCCACCGGCGCGAAGGCGATCACGGTACGGGCGGACGTGGCGGTCGAGGCCGAGGTCATGGCGCTCTTCGACCGTGCGGAAGTCGAACTCGGACCTGTCCGGGGCCTTGTCAACAACGCGGGCGTCGTCGCGCCGAAGGCCACGGTCGCCGAGCTGAGCGGTGAACGGATCCGGCGGATGGTCGGCGTGAACGTACTCGGCGCGTTCCTGTGCGCGCGGGAGGCCGTCCGGCGCATGCCGGAGGGTTCGGCGATCGTCAACGTGTCGTCCAGGGCGGCCGTACTGGGAGCCGCCGGAGAATACGTGGACTACGCGGCGTCGAAGGCCGCGGTCGAGGCGTTGACGACGGGTCTGGCGAAGGAGGTCGCGGCGCGTGGCATCCGGGTCAACGCGGTGCGCCCTGGGCTGATCAGGACCGGGATCCACGCGAGCGGCGGGAGGCCGGACAGGGTCGCCGAACTGGCGCCGACGGTCCCGATGGGCAGGGGCGGCACCCCCGAGGAGGTCGCCGCCACGATCGCCTGGCTGCTTTCGGAGGATGCTTCCTACGTTACCGGGTCCTTTGTGGACGTCAGCGGTGGTCGTTGACGGTCGTCGCTGGTGAGCGCGGTGAGGGCGGCACTGCTGGTCGCCGTGCTTCGGACGGGGACCGGTTGCCCGCTCGGGCGAGCGTGTTCATGATGTTCCACCCCACTCTTGACCAATCCGCGACATCGATGTTTCATGTACTGAAATCGAGAGTTGCTGCCACTCGATCGATGTCGTTCTCGACCCGCTGGTCGAGTGACGATCGCACTACGCTGCCTTGATCGATTCCAGAAATGCCAGAAGTCCGTTTTATCAACGAAAAATGACAGCTCGGTCATCTTGACCGACGTGCAAGTCGCTGCGATTCTGAGTCGACCGACTGGTCGGTCGAGGCGAAGAAGGGGTGAGATGTCGTGGAGTTCTCCATTCCCGACGAGCTGGCCATGTTCGTCGAATCCGTCCGGCGGTTCCGGGAGAAGGAACTCATGCCGCTCGAACAGGATTTCCTGCTGGCGGGCCGATTCGACGCCGCGACGCGGACCGCGTTGGAGAACAGGGCGCGTCGGCAGGGGTTCTGGGCGCTCGATGTCCCCGAGGAGTACGGCGGACAGGGCATGGGGGTGCTGGCTTCGTGTCTGGTCGCGGAGGAGCTGTTCAAGCACCCGGCGATGTTCGAGTTCGGTGGCAGTCCCGAGCCCGTGCTCTACCACGGCACGGAAGACCAGAAAGCACGCTTTCTGTATCCGGTGGTCAAGGAGGACCGGCGGTGCTGTTATGCGTTCACCGAACCAGGCGGTGGATCGGACGTCGCGGCGTTGCGGACGACGGCTGTCCGCGACGGCGACGACTGGGTCATCAACGGAACCAAGACTTTCATCTCACACGCCGAGCGGGCCGACTTCGTCATCCTGTTCGCCACGATCGACCCCGCGAAGGGCGCCAGGGGGGTCACCTGCTTCCTCGTCGACAAGGGAACTCCCGGATTCGAACTCTCCCGTCCCATTCCCACCATGGGCGACGACTGGGAACCGCACGAACTGACGTTCACCGACTGCGTCGTGCCCGACGCAAACCGGCTCGGCGAGGTCGGCGGAGGGTGGAAACTGGCGACCTCGCAACTCACCCATGGACGGCTGAAGATCGCCGCCTATCAGTTGGGCATCGCGCGGCGTTGTGTCGATATCGCGGTCGAATGGGCGAAGCGCAGGGTGACCTGGGGAAAGCCGATCGCGACAAGGCAGGCTGTTCAGTGGATGCTCGCCGATTCGGTCACCGAGCTCGAAGCGGCTCGCATGCTGACCTATCGCGCGGCGTGGCTTGCCGACGAGGGCGAGGACTGCGAGAACGAGGCGTTCATGGCGAAGCTGTACGCGACCGAGATGGCGCAACGGGTCACCGATCGCTGCCTCCAGATTCTCGGCGGACTCGGCTACAGCAAGGAACTTCCGATCCAGAGTTTCTACCGGCAGGTCCGGGTCTGGCGGATCGGTCACGGGACCGCGGAGATTCATCGATGGATGATCGCCCGTAATCTGCTCGGCCTTTCCGCGCGCGACTGACGACACCGGAGAGGACGGGGTCAATGGACATCGTGGGCAACCGCACGCTGCGTGATCTGCTCAGGGAGCGCGAGCACCGGTTCGGGGACAAGACCTTCCTCGTTTTCGTCGAGAAGGACGGTTCCGCCGTCGAAACGAGCTACCGCGGCTTCGTCGAGCAGGTGCGCCGAGTCGCCGCGGGCTTCGCCGACCGCGGGATCGGCAAGGGCGACAAGGTCGTCGTCCAGCTGCCGAACTGCCCCGAGTTCCTGTTGTGCTGGTTCGGCCTTGCCTGGATCGGCGCGGTCGTCGTTCCGGCCAACAGTGCCTCGACCGCGACGGAGATGCGGCACGTCGTTTCCTTCTCCGATGCGGTCGCCGTGGTGACCGACGAGGAACGCCGCGAGGCGCTAGAGTCCGTTGTGGACGAACTGCCTGCCGTGCGCCTGCGGGTTCTGCTGACCGCCGCACAGGGCGAGTGGCTGCCATTCGCGAACCTGCTGGCGAGCGAGCCGACACCACCCGAGGTGCCGTTGAATCCCGACGACGTTGCCGAGTTGCTGTTCACGTCGGGCACGACCGCGCGGCCGAAAGCCGTGATGCTGACTCACGGGAATTGCCTGTACGCGGGCGAACGGGAGTGGCGCATCCTCGGTCTCGTGCCCGAAGACCGATGTCTCACGGCGTTGCCCGCCTTCCACGTCAACGCCCAGACGGTCACCATCCTGTCGTCGCTCACGGTCGGCGCCACGTGTGTGTTGCTTGCCGAATACAGCGCGAGCAGGTTCTGGGAACACGTCAGGGCCAGGAGGGCGACGGCGCTGTCGCTCGTGGCGATGCAGGTGCGCACCTTGCTGGCGCAACCGAAGAAGGAAACGGACAAGCGGCACTCGGTGCGCAGGGTCATGTACGCCATCAACGTGCTCGACGAGGAGAAAGCGGAGTTCGAAAGCCGCTACGCGGTCGAGTTGACCAACGGATACGGGTTGTCGGAGGCGATGACCATCGTGACGATCGCACCCGTTCACGGGGAGCGCCGCTGGCCGTCGATCGGCCTGCCCACACTCGACCGGCAGGTGCGCATCGTGGACGAGGACGGCGTCGACGTCGCCAAGGGGCGGGTCGGCGAGATCATCGTGAGCGGTGTTCCTGGGCGAACCCTGATGGCGGGCTACTACGAGGATCCGAAAGCGACCGCCGACGCGCTCAGGGACGGCTGGCTCTACACGGGGGACAACGGGTACTTCGACGAACGCGGCTACGTTCACTTCTTCGATCGCAGAAAAGACGTCATCAAGGTCGCGGGGGAGAACGTGTCGGCGAGCGAGGTCGAGCACGTGCTGTTGACCTGCCCCGGTGTCGTCGAAGCGGCCGTCGTGTCCGTCGCACACAGCATCAGGGACGAGGTTCCGGTCGCGTTCGTCGTGCTGGAGCCGGGAGCGGACGTGACGACGGAGGACGTGAAGGAGTACTGCGCGGGGCACATGGCCAAGTTCAAGGTTCCCTGGCTCGTCGAGGTGCTCGACGGCCTTCCCAAGACTTCCATCGGCAAGATCGAGAAGAAGGTGTTGCGCGAGGCGACGCTCGGCTGGGGGCCGTTGTGACGGTCGCGGACTTGGAAAAGCATGCCGAGGCGCTGCGTGCCGAACTCGGCAGGGAGCGAGCCGAACGGCTCGGCGTCCTGGACGGGAGGGACATCGCCAGGTTCGCGGTGGTGACGGGACAGCCGGAGCGGCGAGACGTGACGGGCGCGGTGCTCGCGCCTCCCACGTTCCTCAGCTCCGTCATGGGCTGGGGGGCCGGTGTGCCCGACGACGAACTCGACGGCGACGGAACCGCGGCAGAGGACACGAGGGGGCTTCCGCTCGAAGGGGTGCGCCTGATGGGTGCGGGGCAGGAACTGGAGTTCCATGCGCCCGTCCCGGCGGGCACGGCGGTGGTCGTCCACACGAGCCTCACCGATGTGCGGATGAAGGAAGGACGAACGGGTCCTCTGCTTCTGTTGCGGATCCTCCGGCGCTTCACGACCGATGCGGGCAGGGCCCTGGTGACCTGCCACGAGTCCTTCATCGCGAGGTGATGACACGATGACCGGTCGGATCACGCCCTACACCGTGCGGACGAACCATGTTCAGCTCTTCCGGTTCAGCGCGGTGACCTGGAATGCCCACCGGATCCACTACGACACCGCATACGCGCGGTCGGAGGGGTATCCGGAGGTACTCGTCCAGTCGCATCTGCACGGCTGTTTTCTCGCCAACGCCGTGCTCGCCTGGGCAGGGGATGGCGCCACGCTGCGTACGTTGCGGTGGACCAACAGAGGGATCGCCGTCGCGGGCGACGTGCTGACGGTGACCGGCACGGTGACCGGCTCCGAGCCGGATGGCGCGTTCCAGCTCGTGACGGTCGACCTGGAGGAACACAACCAGGACGGGGATCTGTGCACCCCCGGCCACGCGGTGGTCGCGGTGCCGTCCGGATCGTCGGTGTCACGGGGAGCGCGAAGCGATGGCTGACCTCGAACTCGTGGAGCGGCTCTACCGCACCATGTCGTTGATCCGGCGGTTCGAGACCGCGGCCGGACGATTGCTCGCCGACGGTGAGCTCGCCGGATTCCTGCACCTGTCGATCGGGCAGGAGGCGGTCGCCGCGGGAGTGTGCGACGTACTCGGGCGGCAAGACCACATCACGACGACGCACAGGGGACACGGGCACTGCGTCGCCAAGGGCGCGAGGGTCGAGGCGATGTTCGCGGAGATCTTCGGAAGTGCAGAGGGCTACTGCGGCGGCAGATCCGGTTCGATGCACGTCGCCGATCCTGACGTCGGCATCCTCGGCGCGAACGCCATCGTCGGCGCCTGTGTTCCGATCGCGCTCGGCGGCGCTCTGTCGGCCTCGATGCTCGGCGGGCGGAAGGTGTCGGTCGCGTTCTTCGGTGAAGGGGCCGTCGCGGAAGGTGTCGTGCACGAATCGCTCAACTTGGCCGCGCTGTGGCAGCTTCCCATGATCTTCGTCTGCGAGAACAACGGCTACGCCGAGATGACCCCCGTCGGTGTGCACCTGCGTGCCACGAATGTCGCCGACTATGCCGCTCCCCACCGGATTCCGGCCGAGACACTCGACGGCAACGACGTGCTCGCGGTGAGAGCCGCGGCGGAGAAGGCGGTCGCGCGGGCCCGCGAGGGCGGGGGGCCCGCGCTGCTCGAATGCCGCACCTACCGCTGGCACGGTCATTTCGAAGGAGACGCGCAGCGGTACCGGGACAAATCGGAGGTCGAGGCGTGGCGCGAGCGCGATCCGCTGACGGTGCTGGCCGCCCGCGCCGAGGAGTCGGGGCTGCCAACCGATTCGCTCAAGGTTATCGACGAGGAATGCGCCGACAAGATCGCCCTTGCCGTCGAATGGGCCCGCGACCAGCTCCCGGCGCGGGCCGAAGCGTTGACGGCGCACGTGTACCGCGATCGGACGGGGGCGTGATGAGCAGGCTCAAGTACTGGCAGGCGATCAACTCGGGACTGTCGGAAGAGCTGCGGCGCGACCCGAGCGTCGTGTTGTTCGGCGAGGATGTCGCGGCGCCCGGCGGGCCGTTCGGGGCGAGCAAGGGACTACTCGACGAGTTCGGTCCGACGAGGGTCAGGGACACCCCGATCAGCGAGGCGACACTCACCGGGATGGCGGTCGGTGCCGCGATGACCGGGCTGCGGCCGATCGTGGAGGTCATGTTCTTCGATTTCATCACGCTGGCCATGGACCAGTTGGTGAACCAGGCCGCGAAGATGTCGTACATGTCGATGGGCCACTGCTCGGTTCCGTTGACGTTTCGCACGATGTGCGGTGCCCATCTCGGTTCTGGGCCGCAGCATTCGCAGAACCTGGAGGCGTGGGTCGCCGGAGTTCCCGGCCTCAAAGTCGTGTGGGGCGGAACGCCCTCCGAAGCCAAGGGACTGCTCAAGGCGGCTATCAGGGATCCCGATCCGGTCGTCGTGGTCGAGAGCGCGGGGCAGTGGTCGGTCAGGGGCGAGGTCGGCGACGACGACGTGGTGACACCGCTCGGCCGGGCGGCCGTGCGTCGCCGCGGCGAGGACGTGACCCTGGTGTGCTGGGGTGGAACGGTGCCGAGGGCCGATGCCGCCGCCGTCGCGTTGGCCGACGAGGGTGTCGATGCCGAGGTGCTGGACCTGCGTACCCTGTCACCGCTCGACAAGAAGAGCATCCTCTCGTCCGTCGGCCGTACCGGGCGGCTCGTCGTCGTCCAGGACGCCACCGGCCCGTGCAGCGTCGGCTCCGAGGTCGTCAGGCTGGCCGCCTGCGAGGGGTTCGGTGCGTTGCGAGCGGCGCCGAGACTCGTGAGTCCCGTCTTCGCGCCGGTGCCCTTCCCGCCCCACTTGGGCACCGCGTACTTCCCGCAGATCGACGACGTGGTCGCCGCCGTGCGGCTCGTGACCGAGGAGGCAACCGGATGAGCGAGATCGTGGTGCCCAAATGGGGCCTGACGACAGAGGAGGTCGTCCTGCTGAAGTGGTACAAGCAGGTCGGGGACCAGGTGGCCGTTGATGAGCCCGTCGCCGAGGCGGAAACGGACAAGGTGACCCAGGAGATCGTCAGTCAGATCGCCGGGACCGTCACTGAGCTGCTGGTCGAGGAAGGCGACGAACTCACCGTCGGCCAGCCCATCGTCAGAATCGACCCCTAGTCCTTTACCGGAACGGTGCGCATACGATGCGAACATGACCACCGCCGAGGCAACACGGCGCACCGCCGCGATCGTGAGCGCCGCGGCGAGGCTCTTCGACGAGAAGGGCTACCACGACACCGGCATGGACGACATCGCCGAGGCGGTCGGGTTGCGCAAGCCGACTCTGTACCACTACGTGCGGAGCAAGGCCGAGATCCTGGTGTGGATCCACAACGACCTGATGTCCAGTGTGCTGGGCAAGCTGGAGGAGCACGTCGCCTCGGATTCCGATCCTCGCGAGGGATTGCGGCATGTCATCGCCGACATCCTTGAGATCATGGACACCAGTCCGGGCTACCTGAGGGTGTTCTTCGAACACCACAGGGACATTCCCGAGCCACAGCGAACCGACATCATCAGGAGCAGGGATCGCTACCTGTGGCTGGTGGAATCGTTGATCACCGCGGGTATCCGGCAGGGCCTGTTCAGGAACGTGCCGGTGAGAACGGCGACGCTGGCCTTCTTCGGCATGACCAATTGGTCATATCAATGGTATCGGCCGGGTGGCGAGCTCGGATACCTTGAGGTCGCCGATCAACTGCTCGACCTGTACCTGCACGGTGTGGAATCGGCTGAGGGCGATCAGCGCGCGTGAGCGGAACGGGCACAGCGTTGTTCGTATCGACCAGGAAGTCCTTTTCGGACGGTCGCACCGCCGGGGATCCCGGCGGTGCCTGGTCGTCACTGCACGCTGAACGTGCCGACCGAGCCGATGACATTGTGCGAGACGGAGAGTAAGGACCTCGTCGTCGCCAGGTAGGTCTTCACCTCTTCGTTGGTCACGTGGCTGTCCCTGCTGATGGGATTGCGCAACTCCTTCGACCGTTGCCTGAGCAACTCGACCTGCGAGAACTGGTGTCCGAACTGAGCGGTGACCACGTCCCCGGGTACGTGTTCCGCCGCCCCCGTCGCCGGGCGCAGCCCCTGGTGCACAAGCAGCGCCGAGGCGATGAGCTGTGCCGATTCCGACAGCAGCAGGAACGCCGAAGGCGGTGAGGTGTCGATGAGCTGTTCCGCGGCCCCGATGTGCAGTTCGGCGAGCCGAAGGAACGGCCGGTGGTCGGTGGCCGGGCCGCCGACCATCTCAAGCTGCCCAGCGCTCACGAGCTTCGTCACCGCCTGGCGACCGTCCGGCCACGGTGCTCCCGTCGCGCCGGGGTGCTTCGGTCGCACCGGTGCCACCTCGACCACCGGCTGGTTGGCTCGCTGGTGGGGGATCTGGAGGTAGTCGAGCCTGGGGTCGAGCGGGCGTACCGACACGTGCACGGGACACCGGAGTCTGCCTTGTGCCCGCCGAGCGGCGGCACCGACAGTGCCTTGGTCGACATCCTCCGCCCGCGCGGTGATGATCAGGACCTCGATGCTGTCCGGCGCGGGGCCGGGAATGCCCGCGAACCGCTCGGCCCACACACCGCCGAGCAGAATCCTCGCCACCCCTGCCAACCTGCCGAACTCCTCGCCGATGATCTGCGGTACTCCGTAGCTCGTCTTGATGAGTTCGGTCAGTGGCCGCACCATCGGGCCCGTATCGGCTGCCCGCATGAGCCGGATCGTTCCCTCCGTCCTGCTGGTGAGGATGCCCGCTACCTCAAGCAACCTGCTTTCCTTGTCGACGGAGGCAAGCGAGCCACCCGCGTGCTCGGCGAGTTCGGAAAGGCTGAACGACCGGTGCGGATTCAGCAGCGCCGCCGCCAGGATGCCCGCCTGCACCCGTGAGCGGAAAACGGGAAGCAAAGCGGGAGTGCCCTGTGCGCGCCGGGCAGGCCCCGGCTTGACGGGGGCGTTGTTGGTGACGACCGCGTGACCGAGCCGCGTCCTGCGCCGTGAGGCCGCCGCGGCGGCGTCGAGCCGTTCCTGGGAAAGGCCGAGCACGACCGAAAGCCATTGCCGTGAACCGTAACGGGGGATCTGGTGTCCACGTTCCCACCTCGCCACAAGGTCACGGGTGACGGTCGGTTTGCCCGACACCGTCGAGAGTTCTCTCGCGAGGGTGTACTGGCTGAGTTGCCGTCGCCTTCGCGCGGATCGGATGAGTTGTGAGATCGGTTCGTCGGATACGCCTTCCATGACCGCTCGCTCCTTCGTGGGCTTCGTACCTTTGACGCTAGCGGTCCGGCACACCGCGGTCAGTCCGTTTCGCGCCCTGTTGCTGTCGATTTCGCGAACCAGGGCACCGAATCCGCTCTGGATCGGGTCGATCTCGTCAATCCGCCAATGGGCTTGAACTCGACCCCTGGCCGCTGTCGCCGCCGCTGGCGAAGGCTTGTCGTCGAGCGTGCCGACGGCCCGGGTGCCGGCCAAAAGGAGAAACAATGCATTTCGCTGACCTGCTGATCGGTCGGGAAGCGTCCGTCAGATCAGCGCTTTCCACAATTGACGGGCAATGCGTCGAACGTGTCTTCGTCGCCGACGCCGGCGGCAGGTTGCTCGGATCGGTCAGCCAGGTCGACATCACGCGCGCGCTGCTTCGAGGCACCCCGCTCGGTGCGCCGGCTTACCCGCTGATGCATTCCCCGGTCGTCTCCGTCAAGTCCACGGAGGGGCGGGCCGAGGTGCTGGATCTGATGCGCGCGCTCAAACTGTCCGAGATTCCGGTTGTCGACGAACATGGCAGGATTGTCGGAGTTCACGCCGAGCGGGAACTGTCGGGGATCAACCGGCTGAAGAACTGGGCCGTGATCATGGCCGGCGGCAGGGGAACGCGGCTCGGTGCGCTGACCGATCACATTCCGAAACCGATGCTCCCGGTCGCGGGCAGGCCAATTCTGGAACGGTTGGTTCTCCATCTCGTTGGCTCCGGAATCGAGAAGATCTTCCTTTCCGTGAACTATCTGAGCAAGATCATCGAAGAGCATTTCGACGACGGAGCACGATTCGGCTGCGAGATCGAATACCTCAGAGAGGATCCGGAGCTGCCGCTCGGAACCGGCGGTCCGCTGCGGCTGATCGGCGAACTCGGCTACGAACCGACCGAACCGTTGCTCGTCATGAACGGAGATCTGGTCACCGAGTTCGCGGTCGGCGAACTGATGGATGCCCACGCGAGCCGGGAGGTCGTCGCGACCATCGCCATGACCGAATACCGGCACCAGGTTCCGTTCGGAGTACTGGAATCCGAGTCGGGAAATCTGGTCAGGATGGTCGAAAAACCGACCTCGTCCTGGCCGGTCAACGCGGGGATCTACGTCATGGAGCCACGTCTGCTCGCACGTATCCCCGCGGGCGAGCTGTTCCCGATAACAGCGCTGTTCGACGACTGCCTTTCCGAGGGGCTGCCCGTCGGGCTGTGGAAACTCCGCGAGCACTGGCAGGACATCGGCAGGCCCAACGAATTGGCTCAAGCGAGAGGACAGGTGTGAGTACACAGGAGAACAGGAACACCAGGCAGTCCGTCGGGGTTCTCGGAACCGGTTCGTACCTGCCGAAGGACGAGGTGTCCAACGATTGGGTCGCCGAGAGAGCGGGAGTGACGGCGGAATGGATCGAGCGCAAGACCCGGATCCGGGCCAGGCGCTACGCGGCTCCGACTGAGGCGACGTCGGATCTCGCGACTCTGGCCGCCGAATCGGCTCTCGACCAGGCCGGAATCGGAGCGGATCGATTGAGCTACCTGGTCGTCGCGACGTCCACTCCGGACTCGCCGCAGCCGCCAACCTCCGCGCTGGTGCAACACGAGCTCGGCGCCTACGACGCGGCCTGCTTCGACATCAACGTCGTGTGCAGCGGATTCGTGTACGGACTCGAACTGACCAGAGCGCTGCTGCTCATGAATCCGGGAACGTATGCGCTCGTCATCGGAGCCGACGTCTACTCGCGCATCCTCAACTACGACGACAGGGCGACCTCGGTCCTGCTCGGTGACGGCGCGGGTGCCGTCGTGCTCGGCCCCGCACCGATGTCGTACGGAATCGTCGACGCTCGCCTGCGCATGCGCGGTGACGCCAACGAACTGATCAAGGTCGCCGCGGGGGGCAGCAGGCTGCCGACGTCGCACGAGACCGTGGACGCGGGGGCCCACTACTTCACGATGCGCGGAAGGCGGGTCTCCGAATTCGTACTCGACCAGGTGCCACTCGCGGTGGCGGATCTGCTGCACCAGGCGGGGGCCACGGGTGAGCAGATCGACCACATCGTCCCGCATCAGCCCAACGGAAATCTGCTCGCCGAGCTCGTGGAGAGGCTGGCGATGCCCAACGCGACAACGCATCGATCGCTCGAACGCTACGGCAACGTCGGTAGTGCCTGCATACCGGTGACTCTCGACGAGGCGAACCGCGCGGGCGAACTCGCCGACGGTGAACTGGTACTGCTCGCAGCGTTCGGCGGTGGCATGTCGATCGGCTCGTGCCTGCTGCGGTGGTCGGCGTGAGCGCGGCACCGGAAAGGGTTGGGCTTGTCGGCTGCGGAACGATGGGCGCAGGCATCGCCGAGATCTGCGCGCTCGCCGGACTGGATGTCGTGGTGTGCGTGACCTCCCCCGCGTCGGCCGAACGCGGCCGGGCACGAATCGTGAGATCACTCGATCACGCGCTGCGCAAGGGAAAGCTGACCGAGCAGGACCGCGACGGCGCGCTGGAGCGCTTGTCGTTCACCGCGGATCTCGACGCACTTGCCGACCGGCAGATCGTCATCGAGTCGGTGCTGGAGGACGAGGCCGTCAAGGTACAGGTCTTCAGAGCACTGGACAAAGTGGTCGACGACCAAAGGGCGATCCTCGCGACGAACACCTCCGCGACACCGATCATGAAGCTCGGCAGGGCGACGGAACGGGCAGGCCACGTCGTCGGAACCCATTTCTTCAACCCGGCCCCGGTACTGCCGCTGGTCGAGATCGTTCCCTCTCTGCTCACCGAGGAGGACACGGTCACGAGGATCGCGTCGTTCGTGACCGAGAAGCTGGGCAAGCAGGTGGTGCGTTCACCGGACAGGGCGGGCTTCATGGTCAACGCGCTGCTCATCCCGTATCTGTTGTCCGCGATCAGGATGCTGGAGTCCGGATTCGCGTCGGCTGAGGACATCGACAGCGGGATGCGGCTGGGCTGTGCCCATCCGATGGGGCCACTGCGGCTGGTCGACATGATCGGACTTGACGTGATCAACGCCGTCGCCGAGTCGCTGCACGCCGAGTTCAGAGAACCGCACTATTCCCCGCCGCCGTTGCTGTTGCGCATGGTCGACGCGGGCTTGCTCGGCAAGAAGACCGGGCGCGGATTCCACGAGTACGCGCGTTGACCGATCGCTTCGAGAGATGAGGACATCGATGCAAGCTCCCCGACGCGACCGGCCCGTTCTGGTCGCGGCCGTCAGCGACAGTTCGTTCTTCCTCGACACCGTCGAGAGCGCGCTCGCCGCACTGGGCAGACAGGTGCGGGTCGGCGGTGCGGCGGTCACACCCTCACCGCCCGGCGATTCGTGGCCGGATGTGTGCCACGAACTCACCGAATCCGCGAGTGCCTTCCTCGACGACAACCTTTCCCCTGAGACCGGTATCGAGGTGATCGAGGCGCCCCGCCTCGAAGAACTCGAGGCACGACTGGCCCGGGTCGTCCCGCCGCCCGAGGAGGCACGGGAAGAAGGCCGGAGGCCATGGACCTCGGGGCCCACCGTGTTGTTCCTCGTCGAGGCGACGAGGACCGTGCGGGGTGCGGACCCGGAGGAACGGCTCGACCGGGTTCAGGAGGTCGTGCGCGGAATTCGGGACCGGCTCGGAGTCAGTGTTTCGCCGTACTCCGTTGTCGTTTACGACAAGCTAGGCGTTGATCGCGTCTACGCGCGCACCGTCGGCAATGCCAGGGAGACACCGGCGGAGCAATGGGTACTCGCGGCGGAGACAATCTGCTCGTTCACCGACCTGGTGCAGGCGCGGCATGTCAACCCGAAGGCGATGGTGACCGAAAGCGATCCGCCCGCCACCATGGCGGCCGCGCTGACCGGATTTCTCACGGCGCAAGCAGGCACCGCGTGGGCGCTCCATTTCTTCACCGGCTCCATCGTCTCGAAGCTCATCCAGGATGCCGCTTCCATCGCGAGAGCGAGCGGAAACCCGGTGCTTCGCGGACCCAGCGAGCACAGCCTCGCCTGCGGTGCCCTCGCGCGTTGGCAACTGTACGACGCTCCGTATCTGATCGTCGTCACCGCCGGGATGGTGGATGAACTCAGGGGCACGTTGGCGAACCTGCGTGATTCCCAGTCACGTGGTTTCATCGTGTTCGGGGAGACCGAACCCGGCACCTGGCAGCCTTTCCAGGGCACCGTTCACGATCACGAGAACGGCAAGGCCGTCCTCGACGCCTACGGTGTTCCGTGTTTTCACCTGACCGATCCCGACCGCATCGACGAGGACCTTGCTTCGGCGTTCGCCGCGTATCACGAGCGACGAGGGCCTGTCGTGCTGCTCGCCTCGCCTTCAGTGTTGCGGCATACCGGCGGTGAGGTCCACCTGCCGGCAGGGCGGGAGGTCTCGACTCCCACCGTCGACGAGGACACTGTCGACACCGTCGCCGACATCCTCAACAACCAGCAGAGCGTCATCGTCTGCCAATGCGGAAAACTCGACGAGGAGGAAAGGGAACTCGTCTACGACCTCGCGGCACGAACCGGCATCGCGCTGGTCGATTCGCTGGCAAGACCGGGAACCGTGGCCAGATACCACCGCGGCGGCATCGTCGACGAGTTCCTCGGAACCATGAGCGTGTACGGCTGCTCGACCTCGGTGTGGCGGCTGCTGCATCCGGACGGGCGCCTGCTGCCCTATGACGAGCACGCCCTCTTCTTCCTCAAGAGCAAGGTCCCCGATCTCTCGACCCCGTTCAGTGACAAAGCTTTGCACGACGAGGTCAGGGTGGTCCAGCTCACCGACACTCCCGGTCATGTCTCGCCGTTCACCGATGTCGCCGTCACCGAACGACTGTCGTCGTTCCTGCGGCGCCTCTCGGAGCGAATCAACCCCGATCCACATGTCCTCCGGCATCGTGCGGCAGCGGCGGAACGGGCGCGAAGAGCCGAGGGCGACCCGTTGGCGAGGGTTCCCTCGATACCGATGAGTCACGAGCACTTCTTCACGAGGCTGCGTTCCGTCATCGGAGACCTGGTGGAGCGGCAAGGTTATTCCTACACCGGGTTCTACGACGTGGGCCGAGGCGGTATCTCCGCGGTTCGCAACCTGCCGCGCACAGGACCAGGGTTCTCGGGCTGGTACGGAAGAGCCTTGATGGGCGACGCGCTGCTCGCGATCCCCACGGTGGCGTTGAGCGGACCGGAGAACATTCTCGGGTTCATCGGAGACGGGGCGGCGAGGTTGGTCCCCTCGTTCCTGCCGAGCCTCGCGCAGCAACTGCGGTTCGAATCCGGCCGGATCACCGCGAACGTGAGCATCTTCTTCCTGCTCAACGGCGCCTTCTCCATCATCCGGTCTTACCGCGAACTACAGCACGCGGCGACGGCCGACGCCCAGATGTCGCTTCTCTCGTTCGTCGAACCCCCATGGCAACAGGTGTGGGGAGGCACGACGATCCGGCACGAGGCGATCAGGACCGTCGACGCGGACGTGCTCTCCCATGCGCTGACCGAGCCCGCGACGGTGAATCTGTTCTCGGTCCACCTCGCGCACGACAACGAGGGCGACGACATCATGCCGAGGTCGCGGAGCAACTGGCGAATGCGTACGAGGTAGCGATGGAATCCGGATCAGCAACGACGAAAGGCGGCCGAATGAATGTGCAGCGCCTGGTGGTGCTCGGCGCGGGAGAGTTCGCCAGGCAGATCATCGGGCTCATTGAGGACGCGGAGAACGCGCCGGGAAGCTACGAACTTCTGGGGTTCGTCGCGAACGACGATGCCCCCGAGGTCGAGGGGGTCACGGTACTCGGGGGCGATGAGGTCCTCGCCGGAATCGACGCCGCGTACCTGATCGGTGTCGGCGCACCGGAACTCCGGGGCAAGCTTGCGGCGACGGCGGATGCGGCGGGATTGGAACCCGCTCGCTTGATCCACTCCGCGGCGTGGGTGGACCGGCGTGCGGTCGTCGGACCGGGCTCGCTGGTAGCGGAGTGCTCGCACATCCAGTACGGAGCCGTCGTCGGAAGTCATGTGGTCGTCAATATCAACGCGATCGTCGGGCACGACTGTGTCGTCGGCGATCACACGGCCATCGCGGGAAACGTCATGATCGGCGCTCGGTCGCGCATCGGAAGAGAAGTCATGTTCGGCATGGGATCGATCGTCATGGGTGACGTCAGGGTAGGGGACAGGGCGGTCGTCGGCGCGGGAGCCGTCGTCACCCGTGACGTTCCTCCGGACACGTGTGTCGTCGGCGTACCGGCGAGAGAACTGGGATCGGCCACGGGTGAGAACCCTCGGTAGCGGAGGAGTCGATGTGGAGAAACTCGCGGGTAAGCGGGTATTGGTGACGGGTGCCGACGGTTTCATCGGCAGCCATCTCGTCGAACGCTTGCTGGACGAAGGGGCTGAGGTACGTGCCTTCTGCCTCTACAACTCCAATGGCAATCACGGTTGGCTGGAGGATCTCGATCCGGACCGGTTGGACAGCCTCGACCTGCGGCTCGGAGACATCCGGGACGGGCGCACGGTCAGGGACATCGTTTCGGGGATGGACATCGTGTTCCATCTCGCCGCGCTGATTGCGATCCCGTACAGCTATCAGGCACCAGAGTCTTTCGTGGACACCAATGTGGTCGGAACGCTCAACGTGCTGGAGGCGGTGCGGGACGCGGACGAGATACGGATGATCCACACCTCGACGAGCGAGGTGTACGGTACGCCCGAGAGCGTACCGATCAGGGAAACACATCCGCTCTGCGGGCAATCGCCGTACGCGGCCTCGAAAATCGCAGCCGATCAGTTCTGCGAAGCGTACGCCCGTTCATTCGAAACCCAGGTCGTGACACTTCGTCCGTTCAACACCTACGGCCCTCGACAGTCTGCTCGTGCCGTCATTCCCACGATCCTGGGACAATTACTGTCCGGAGTGGACGAGGTCGAGCTGGGAAGCCTTTCTCCGCAAAGGGACTTCACCTTTGTCTCGGACACGGTGGATGGCTTCGTCAGGATGGCCTGTGCTCCCCTCCCCGCAGGCAGCCTCGTCCAGCTGGGGACGGGACAAGCCCATTCGATCGGGGAGCTCTTCGACCTGTGCCGCGACGTGACCAAGAGCGAGGCGACGGCGATCGTGGACCGGCAACGCGTGCGCCCGGAGGCAAGCGAAGTCCTTACGCTGCTTTCCGAACCGGCGCTGGCCGCGGAACGGCTCGGCTGGCATCCGACACGGTCCCTTTCGGACGGCCTGGCCGAGACGGTCAAGTGGCTGGCGCCGAGAGTCGACGGTCGACGGGTCACGAGGTATCACCGGTGATCCCGCTCGTCGATCCCCGGTTTCCCGGAAACGAGGCGCGGTATCTGCTGGAATGCATTGAAACGGGATATGTCTCGGCGGTCGGTCCCTTCGTCGGCAGATTCGAACGCGAATTCGGGCATGCATTGGGTTCTCCTCACGCGGTGGCCTGTGGGACCGGAACAGCGGCTCTGCACGTGGCGCTGAGGCTGTCCGGAGCACGTCCCGGCACGTTGGTCGCGGTATCGGACTTCACCTTCATAGCCTCGGCCAACGCCGCCACCTACACCGGTGCGGACCTATTGTTTGTGGACAGTGAGTCCGCGAGCTGGAACATGGACACCGAACGACTCCACGACGAGGTGGTACGCAGGGCGCGCGTGGGTGAGCGAATACCCGACATCGTCGAGGTCGTGCATGTGCTGGGGCATCCGGCGTTCCTGGAGCCGCTGCTGAGGCTCAAAGAGCGGTTCGGCATCCGCGTCGTCGAGGACGCGGCGGAAGCGCTCGGTTCGGCCTGGAACGATGGCGATTCCGGTGGCGGACAGGTCGGTACGGTCGGCGACTTCGGCTGCTTTTCCTTCAACGGCAACAAGATAATCACGACCGGGGGCGGCGGGATGATCGTCTCGCCAGAGGCGGAGAAAGCCGAACAGGCACGCCATCTCATCAACCAGGCGAAGGCTGGGGAAGGCGGCTACCTCCACGACACCGTCGGCTACAACTACCGGATGACCAACCTCAATGCGGCGGTCGGGGTTGCTCAACTTGAACAGCTACCCGCCATTCTCGCGGCAAAGCGAGCGGGGGCCGCGACTTACGCCGATCGGTTTGCCGCGCTGCCGTTGACACTGCCGCCGCACGCGCCGTGGGCCGAGCCCTCGTACTGGCTCTATTCCGTGCTGCTGCCCGAGTCCGTCGAACCCGTGGACGCGGTGGCCGAACTCGAAGCGGCGGGCGTGCGGGCGCGTCGGTTATGGCCGCCGTTGCATCGGCAGGCCCCCTACCGAGGCGTTGAACGGCTCGGAGGGGAAGTAGCCGAACGGATCTACGCGAGGGGAATCTCCATTCCCAGTTCGCCGGGACTCTCCGAAGACGACCGGATGACCGTGATCAAGGCGGTTGAAGGTCTGTTCACGACTGTTTGAGCGCAAGATGAGGAGACGGCATGGATGAAACTCGGCCTGGTGCGACCGCCCGATTGGCTGTGGTGACGGGAGGCGGACGAGGGATCGGACACGCGATCGTCAGGACGCTTGTCGAGCGTGGATGGCGATGCCTCATCGCCGGCCTCGAAGCCGAGGACCTGGAGAAGACCGAGGCGGTCATCGGTGCTCCGGAGGGGGCTGTCCGCTCCGTCGTCTGCGATATCTCGACGGAGGAAGGCAGATCGACGCTGACCGGGCTGGCCGAGGACCACGGGACACCTCTCGGTCTCGTCGTCAACTGCGCGGCCCGCTCGACTCCGATGCCCGTGTTCGGCCAGTCGAGTGACGTGTGGATGGCCGAACTGGAGACGAACCTCGTTGCCGTCGCTGTGCTCTCCGCGTGGGGGATCGAGCGCATGAAGGAGTTCGGCGGCGGTTCGGTGATCAACATCGGCTCGGTGTACGGCTCGCTGGGTCTCGACAGTCGTTTCTACCCCGAGGACGTGTATCCGCGGGACGGAGCGTCCGGACCCGTGCGAGTGCCCGCCTACCACGCCTCCAAAGGCGGGTTGGCCGCGCTGACAAGAGACCTCGCCGTCGTGGGCGGACGCTGGAACGTCCGGGTCAACACCGTCGCACCGGGAATGATCAAGACGCCGGAACGTCCCGTCGCTCCCGAATTGATCGATCGTTTTTGTGGGGCGACGCCTCTCGGGAGGCTTGGCAGACCGGAGGACATCGCGGCGGTGGTTGCTTTTCTGGCCTGTGAAGAGGCGTCGTTCGTCACGGGCGCGGAGTGGACCGTCGACGGAGGATGGTCGATCTGGTAGCGCGAATCATCGACTTAAAGAGGAAAGAGAATTTCCTCATTTCGAATAGATGGCTGCGATCCTTTCAGCCCTGAGTGGAGGAGTGAGTGGTGAAAGTTCTCGTGACTGGCGCCACGGGCCGGGTCGGTGCGAATGTGGTCAAGAAGTTGGCCGATCGGGGGGTGGCAGTGAGAGCCATGGTCACTCCGGGAACTCGAAGGCTGTCAAAACTGGAACGTCTCACGGGTGTAGAAGTGGCGGAAGCCGACCTGCGTGATCAGGTAGCAATTAACCGGGCGTGTGATGGTGTGACGCACGTCGTGCACCTCGCCGCCTTGATGGTGCTTGACAATGTGTCTGTGGAGGATTTCCACGACGTCAACGTGCTGGGCACGGTCCGCCTGCTGGAGGGAGTATTGGGTTCTGGCGGGCGGATCGAAAGATTCGTGTTGGCCAGTACCGATTCTACGTACCGACCCGCGGACCCTCCGAAAACACCCTTGACCGAAGATTTGGCGCAGAATCCGGCCGACTACTACGGTACCAGTAAGTTGATGAGCGAAATAGTTCTGCAAAATCGTGCTCATCAGTTCGATATACCATATTCGGTTTTACGATTTGGCACTGTGCTCAGCCCCGAGGAATCACCTGAGATATATAGGTTGAGTTTCTTGCGCGGTTGGCTGAAGACACAACAGAACCAGGGGCGCCGGAGTACCCTGTGGCCATTGTTCCGTGACCAGCCGCAACTTACTGCCGTGTTCGATGATGCGGTCGGCAATGCCCCAGCCGATGCGGCTGTGGCGCTGACAGGCCCGGAAGGCCAATGGACACTAAGTGTGGTCGATGTCCGCGACGCGGCGGAGGCGGTGTGGAAGGCACTGACTCAGCGAGGTGCGCTCGGTCGGGCATTCAACATCGCGGCCGCCGAACCGGTCGGTTCGTTGACAGGTGCTTCGGTCGTAGCGCACGCGTTCGATGTGCCATGGCACGTTGTCAGGTTGCCCCTGACGTGGCGCCTCGAAATCGATATCTGCGCTGCGCGCAGGTGGATCGGATATCGGCCGATGTACAGCTATGCGGACATGGTGAGGACGGCGGCCGCCAACCCGACAGAAGCCCGGGACTTCGTCAAGACCGATGAAGGATCGGCGAGTATGCTTTCCCGGCTTTCCGGGGGGTGAGAGCGCGTCCCTTATCTCTGCGAATACATCACCGTGCCTGGCGGCGCGGTCTTCCCGGATCACGACAGCTCACCCACGGGGCGTTCTGACGTGACGCGGTCTTCCATGTGATCGATGCGTTGGTTACAGTGAAACCATCGTTCCGAATTGACCAGAATCGCGCCCCGCCGAGGATACGGGCGGGCAGCGCGCTAGTTCGCATGGAAGGTGGGACACCGACAATGAGAGTCCTCGTAGTCGGTGCAGGGCTCATGGGCGGCCTGCACGCGAAAGCGGTCAAGCATTCGGACACCGCTACACTCTGTGGCGTTGTTGATCTCGACATTGCCCGAGTCGGAGTTGTCGCCGCCGATCTCGGCGCCCCAGGATTCACTGATCTATCGCGAGCCCTGGCAGAACTCAAACCCGATGTTGCCATAATCGCTACTCCGGACTCGGCCCACCGCGTGCCGGCTTCGATGGCCATCGAAGCCGGCATATCGGTACTTGTCGAAAAGCCGCTTGCCACGACGGTCGACGATGCCATGTCGATGGTTGAATTGGCAGAGAGGCGCCGGGTCGGCCTGATGACGGCACACTTGACGCGCTTCTACCCGCGGTACCTGGCGGTGGCCGACGCAGTTGAATCGGGCGATCTCGGGGCGCCGGTGATGCTTACGACTTCGACCTGGGGACCGCGAGGCCTCGGTGAACGAGTGTCGGCGACGACAAACCCTCTGTGGCACTTGGCCATTCATGATATCGACACCATACAGTGGCTGACCGGCGGAGTGATCGCCGAAGTCGACGGTGCGCAATTGATCGAATCTGCGTCAGGGGCCGCGGCGTTTGCCGCGACCGGCGTTCTCAGCACAGGTGCGGGGTTTCACCTCGCAGCGGGATGGACGCTACCAGAAGGCGCGGCTCCGCGATGGGACCTGAAGGTGCATGGGGAATCCGGGGTGGCCCAAGCGGCTTGGAGCTCTGACGGAGTCGCTGTGTACACGCCTGGGCGGGTGGATAATCCTGACTGCCTGGCATGGCCCGAAGCGCGAGGAAGTATTCAGGGTGCACTCCGGGCAGAGTTAGATCATTTCATCAACTCGACCGTCAACGACCGACCCTATGCGATAACGACAGATGAAGCAGTCGATGCCGTTCGCAGCGCCGCGCTTTTGGAAAAGTGCAGTTCGATCAGGCGAGTCTCGTGAACGCCAAGTTCGACAAGCTCGCCGTCATCACTGGCGGTGGAACAGGGATCGGAAAAGCCACGGCGATTCGTCTTGCCAAGCACGGGTACGGATGCTTGATTATCGGCCGCCGCAAGGACTGCCTTGACGAAACGGTCGAGGTCATCCAAAACGAAGGGGGGTATGCGGTTCCTGTGCAGGCGGACGTCACCACGGAAGTCGGCAGAGCACACATCATGACCTACGTCGATAGGATGGCTGTTCCTCTGGATGCGTTGGTGAACAATGCCGGAGATACCTATCTTGCGCCGCTACTTGCGCAGAGTCTGGAGGAGTGGCGAGCAAACTTCGCACTCAATGTTGAAGCGACAGCGTTTCTTTCATTTGAAGCCATGAGTCGAATGCGTGAGGCCCGATCGGGTGCGATAGTCAATATTGCATCAGTGTACGGTTCCGTGGCGCTGAACAATAAGTTCTATGGCGATGCGATACCAGGTGATACACCTGCCGGGCCCGTGCGAGGCGTCGCATATGCGGCAGGAAAAGGCGCGGTGCGAATGCTGTCAAGAGAACTGGGAGTTGCCGCTGCGGGGATGGGAATACGCGTGAACACAGTCTCTCCCGGAATGATTCAGGTTGAACGTTTTCGAGATATGGACACGCAATTAGTGGCCAGCTTCGATGAAGCAACGCCGCTTGGACGACTCGGTCGCGCGGAAGAGGTCGCCAATGCCGTCCATTTTCTGCTGTCGGACGACGCAAGCTTCATTACTGGAACTGAGCTCGTGGTGGATGGCGGCTGGACTGCGTGGTGACGAACTAATTGGAAAACACAGTTTCCAGGAAGTGGTGTAGGAATATGAGGTTAAAGCTCAGCGCCACATCTTGCGGCCGCAACATGGAGCCAGATGCTACCGCAAGATAGTGTCGCTGCAGCGTATGCTGGGTCCAGCGGCTCAGTTTGCAAGCATACCCGCATCCGCCGGGTATGCTTGCGACCAGGCGGACATGTCTTGAATCTCGGTCATTCGAACAATCTGGCCGTCCTTAAAGTCCATGATGAGGGCTACTTCTTTCCCGCGGTATGAAGCACCTGTTCGGCGGATTGTGTAGCGAAGTGCGAAGGTGGCGACGATTCTGTCGCCATCGCCGATGAATTCAACAGGGCGTTCGATATCGACGCCTTCGAAAAAGTCGGGATCCGACATGAACAGATCAATTATCTGCTGTTTCCCTCGTGCCGGTTCGCCATAGCGTGGCGTGTTCGGTTCGCAAGGCACCCAGAACACCGCGTCTTCCGAAAAGCTATCGAAGAGTGGTTGTAAAATATTTGATTCACGGCGACTGAATTTAGTGTCCAGGTGGGATAATGCCCTACGTGCGAGAGCCAGGTTGTCGGTTTCCGTGCCCATAAGAGCTTCCTCTCTGCTGATATCGAGCCAATAGCGGCGTATCGTCGATACTTTGGCGACCCGGATTACCGTAGCGGTCGCGGGCAAGCTGGGAAAGTTTGATTGTTGCAGTGTGTTAGCGACACGTCAAGGTCGCAATAGTGCGACCTTAAAACCGTGGTTTGCCGATTGTGGGCATCAGGCGAGCTTCCACACGTCGACTCTCAGCAAGCTGCCGAGAAACGGCCGCGCTATCACGGCTTTCGGATCTGTTTCTCTGGGGCGAGGCGTCGTCAGGGCGAGGTTTAACAGTTTCGTGTGTTCGGAAGGTTGATGCGCAGCGCCGACCGGAGTTCAGCGCGTCTCCCGTCTTGCCGACGAGAAGACGCGTGAGATTGTCATGAATTACCGGTGGGCATCCGCCTTCGTTCTTGGTGGCATTGGTCGAGGCCGAGCCACCCGGTCGGAAGATCTCGCGACGCCGTCACTACGGCGGTTTGCGTTCAGCAAATTGCTGCGAGGAAAGTACCTCTCCGGTCAGGTCTCGGACACAATGCTCCTCGTCTTCAAAGTGTTGACTCTCGCGTTTTCAACTCATAGTCTTCAATGAAATAGGCGTTTCAGTCCCCGTGGCGACGCTGGAGGGGTGGCGCTTACTTGTGAAAGGTCACGAGATGGACCGTAGTGCGCAGAGAACCGTTCCCCTGTTGGCCGCTGACGGCACGTTAACTCGCCGAGGTGTGCTGCAGCTCGGCGGATTGGGTTTGGGAGCTTTCACCTTCGGAGGACTTCTGTCTGCGTGCACCAGTGAGACGCCGGAGGGCGCGGCGGGCGCGATCGACAGCGAGAGAATCTCGGCGATGATGTCAGACCAATTCGATAATTTGGACCCGACGAGCACGGTCTTCGCGACCACTATCGCGATAAATGATCTCATCTATGAATCGTTGTACCGGACTGGGCAGTATCGGCCCGTCGGAGATCCCACGCCGGAGCTGGCAGCTTCGCTGCCAGAGGAAGTTGACCCGACAACGTACCGCATCGCGTTGCGGGAAGACGTGACTTTCCATGATGGAAGCCCGCTCACGGCCGATGACGTGGTCTTTACGATTGAACGGATCAAGGATCCCAACACGCCGGGGTTCCGCAGCCAGTTCTTGTCGTTCATCCAGGAGGCGAGGAGCACGGGGACCTATGAGGTGACCCTGCGTCTACAGCATCCGACCACTCTGCTGGTGCAACGACTGTCGCTCGTCAAAGTGATGTCGAGGAAGGCGGTCAACGCATCCTCGGACGCGGTCAAGATGTCACCCGTCGGAACTGGGCCATACCAAGTTGTATCCGGGGTATCCGGGCAACAGCTCAATCTAAGGAAGTACGGGAAATATTCCGGACAGCGGCACATTGAATTTCAGAACGTCGAGATCAAGGTCGCTACCGATTCGGCGGCGCGCGTTGCCGGCCTGAAAACAGGTAACGCTCAGGTGATCCAGGACGTGCCTGGCGCATCGGTGGACAGCTTGTCCGAGGAGTCGGCTGTCGGCGTCGAAGCAGTCAAAGGCGACTTCCGCATCTTCTTCTGCTTCAACTGTAAGAAGGCTCCTTTCGATAACAAACTTGCCCGTCAAGCTATTCTCTACGGCATCGATCGGGATGCGATAGTGAAGTCGACCTTCTTTGGTCTGGCCGAACCTGCGTGGGCTGGTCAGATACAGCCCGATGATCCAGACTACACGCGGCCTTCGACAGTTTACCGTTACGATCCCCAGCATGCGAAGTCATTGCTCCGCCAAGCTGGTGTCGCAGACGGGGAGCCGATGAGTATCGGAATCGTGTCGACGGACTACGTGGCATCACAGGGGCCGATCATCGAGGAGAACCTGCGGTCACTTGGTCTCAACCCAAGCATTGTCCCAGGTGCGCCGGGCGCCATACCGTCGCGAATGTCCAAAGGGGAGTTTCACGCCGTGGTGCTAGCGGGCGCCTCTGACATCTTCAATCCGACGGCGGAATTCTATCTCCGATACGTATACTATGGAGCTTTCCCTCGAACAGTCTCTCATTGGGATACAGAGCAGCTCCGGCAGATAGAGGCCGATCTGGATGAGGCTGTTGCTGCCGGAAATGAGGAAGAGCGAAAGAACGCATTATCCAAGGTGCAGGAGGGTGTGCAAGACGAGGTTCCCTTTGCGACGCTCGTATGGAAACGTCAAATCACTGGCTGGTCGTCGAGTCTCGAGAATTTCCGACCACTGGGACACATCGGATTCCCGCTTGATGACGTACGGGTGAAAAGCTAGATCATCATGTTAAAGGGCAAGCGGGAGGTCAGCGCGTGACTGCATCTACTTCTTCGCGGCCTGTCGGAACCGACGAACGACGCCGATCCAGCAGCCGTATAATCGGTGTTCGTTTCCTAGCCCGAAGGCTGTGTATAGCTCCGGTCATCCTCCTCGGTGTTTCGTTTCTGGTGTTTGTGACTGTCGATCTCTCGCCAAACGATCCGGCCATGGCAAAAATGGGGCTCTTCTCGGATCCTGAAAGCCGGGCCAGATTTGCGGAAGAGAACGGACTGAATGACCCCCTACCCGTCCGTTTTTGGAGATTCCTCACCGAACTGGTTCATTTTCGGCTCGGCGACTCCGTTGCGCACTCTGAATCCGTCAACACGCTGATAGGCATGGCGTTTCCGGTGACCCTGCAACTGGTTGTTTTCGCGACAGTTATCGCTGTGACGGTCTCGCTGCTGATTGGTACCATCGCCGCTCGTTCTGACGGGCGTATGGTGGACCGAACGATCGGCACGGCAGCGGCTATTATGCAAGCCTCCCCTCCATTCTGGGTTGGCCTCCTGTTTATTCAGGTCTTTGCTGTTGCGTTAGGCGTCTTGCCGTCGGGTGGATATGTTCCGATGCAACAAGGGTTCTCATACTGGTTCTCGTCGATTATTGGGCCTGCTGTCGTGCTTTCCCTGCCGTTTACCGCGGCGCTGACGAGAGTCGTCCGGGCGTCGATGGCTGACGAACTCGCGAAGGACTATGTCAGGACAGCAATAGGGGCGGGAGTCGCATGGCGCGTCGTGATATTCCGGAATGTTCTCAGGAACGCGCTGATTACGCCGATCACGGTCATTGGCGTCTACGTGGGTGCGTTGATGTCCGGTGCGGTACTCGTGGAGGTCGTCTTTAATCTTCCCGGAATGGGTACATTGCTTGTCACAGCTGTGAATAACAGCGACCTTGGCGTGGTTCGCGGCGTGGCTATCGTGGGTGCCACAACATTTGTCGTTGTCAATCTTGTGGTCGACATAGTCCAGATGCTCTTGAACCCCCGCAGTGTGGAGGCGAGTAACGGATGACGGCTGACAGTCTCGCTACTGGAACCGGTGCCCGGTATGAAGGTCGCTTCTCCATAGGCCGACTCGGGCGATGGATTGCGGGTGACGTTCTTGGCCGCTGGGTGATTAGTATAATGCTGATCAGCACTTTCGTTCTTGTCGTTCTTCCTTTGGTCACGACAAAATCGCCTACGGCTACCGACTCAAATGCCGTGCTGGCGGGCCCCAGCTTGAATCATTGGTTCGGGACTGACCAATTGGGACGAGATGTTGCTGTACGTATCCTATATGGAGCCCGCCTGAGTCTTCTTGTCGCAGTCGTGTCAGCGGTGGCCGCGCTAGTGTGTGGCGCTGCGCTCGGTGCCGTATCCGTGGTCGGGCCGAAATGGCTTGGCGAAACGATAATGCGACTTACAGACGTTGGTCTCGCTTTCCCCGGAGTGCTTCTCGCGATTGTGCTCGCCGCCGCTATCGGACCAAGTCTGACGACAACTGTGATCGTGTTGGCGATAATATACACGCCATCGATGACGAGAGTGGTTAGAGCAGCGTTGTTCGCGGAATATGGCGAGGACTATGTCACTGCTGCCCGGCTCATCGGAACAAAAAGAGTTAGGCTTGTAGGCTATCACATCGGCTCAAACGCCGCAGGACCGATACTGGTGTATTTCACCGTTGTGATGGCAGATGCTATTGTTGCGGAAGCGGCACTATCCTTTATTGGCGCCGGCATCAAGCCGCCAGCACCGTCTTGGGGAAATATCATTCATGATGGTCAGGGCGTTATTGATACTGGCGCATGGTGGGTGACGGTTATGCCAGGTTTATTCATAGTGGCTACAGTGCTCACTATCAATCGGTTTTCGGAAGCTATTGGCCGACGATTGAGGTCACGATGACAATTTTAGGTGCAAGGCCGCAGGGACGCGAACTCTCATTGGCGGACAAGGTAAAGACGCCAATACTCAGGATCTCCGACTTGTCGGTTAGGTTTCCTGAACGATATGGAAGAGTACCTGTCTTGGATCGAGTGGGATTAACGGTTGATCGGGGCGAGTGCGTCGCGGTGGTCGGCGAGTCGGGTTGTGGAAAATCACTGCTTGGCCTGAGTATAGCGAATTTGCTTCCGACGACTGCCGTCGTTGACGGACACGTGACGTTCCAAGGCATGGACGTCCATGCCTTGGATAAGAAGTCAGCCCGCTCCCTACGCGGCGATCGGATCGGGATCATCTACCAAGATGCTTTGACAAGCCTGAATCCGGGGATGTCCATCGGCGCACAGCTTCGACAAGTGTGTCGATTGGGAGCCGGCCAACAACCGGAAGAACTGCTGGTTTCTGTAGGACTTGACGAGACCTCCCGGTTCATGAAGGCCAAGCCGTACCAGTTGTCGGGTGGACAGCGACAGCGAGTTCTCATTGCTCTGGCTCTGGCTCGCGAGCCAGAGCTGGTGATAGCGGACGAACCTACGACCGCACTTGACCTGACCGTTCAGGCGCAAATCGTCGCTCTCCTTCGACGTTTGCAGGTAGAACGTGGATTTGCCTTAGTCTTTATAAGTCACGATCTGGCTCTAGTTTCGAGCCTGGCTGACCGAACAGTTGTCATGTATGCAGGGCAGGTGGTGGAGGAAGGCGGTACGCGGGAACTCTTCGCGCGCCCGACCCACCCCTATACCACTGGACTTGTGGCGGCAAGCAGAAGTCTTGAGCACGGCGCTGAAGAGCTGGTGGTCATTCCGGGGCATGTAGAACAACCGAAAGACTTCCCGGTGGGGTGCCGATTTCAGTCTCGTTGTGCGTTGGCCGGCGACGAGTGCACCGTGTCTCCCGACCTATGGATTGGCGACGGTAGGAACGTTGCGTGCCATCATCCGCGCAGGATCGACGATGATTATAGTTCCGAGATTCTGGCCGTTTGAGAGACGGAGTTTGTCGATGGTTTCTTCTGCGGTAGAGAAGATACATGACGAGCAGATAATGCCGATCCTGCGAGCGCAGGGTGTCTCGGTTGATTATTCGCGGCGAGGCGTGCGCATGAAGGCATTGGATGATGTTTCGCTCGATGTGCGCCCAGGAGAAACCGTGGGGCTTATCGGTGAATCGGGATCGGGAAAGACAACGCTGTCACGTGTTCTCCTTGGTTTGCTACGTCCGCGGTCGGGAACCGTCTTGTTTCAAGGGACGGATATCTACCAGATTCGGAACGATGCCAGACATCGTTTTCTTGGCGGCGTTACCTCGATGGTTTTTCAAGATCCTAGATCGTCGTTGAATTCTCGGCTTTCTGTGAGCGCTGTTATCGCTGACCCACTGCGCGTGCAACGGATAGGCGATCGCGATAGTCAGCGTGAAACGGTACGAAACTTGCTGGAAAGTGTCGGTTTGTCACCGAGTATTGGTTCTCGTCCGGTCAGAAGTTTGTCAGGCGGACAGCTGCAACGGGTTGCCGTGGCGCGAGCATTGGCAGTGAAACCTAGTGTTATCGTTGCCGACGAACCCACATCAGCGCTTGACGTATCGGTTCAAGCACAGATTCTGAACCTGCTGCGTAGCCTAAAGGAATCGGCAGACTTGTCCTTCCTTCTGATTTCTCACGATATGAGAGCGATTCGGTTCCTGGCTGACAGAACGGCTGTCATGTATGGTGGCACGATAGTAGAAGAGGGTGATACAACGCAGGTATGCGAGGAGCCGAACCATGACTACACGAGGAGTCTGTTAGCGGCTGCACCGAGTATGTTCTGAGATGGACTGTGGATTACTTTCATTCGATATTGAATGAGCGTTGGAGCTTGCTCAGATCGGTCGACCTCAGCTTTGACACTATTTCCTTGGCGGCATTGCCAATTCCATATGGTGACTTCGTTCTTGAAAGAATGTCGGCATTTGACGGCGAAGTTGCACGCCGTATGGCATGCTCGATTTCGGCTGCGTCGGTTCCGCAGTCGATTACAGAGTCGGCACGTGGTCGCCCTGATTGGCGTGGTCCGATATTGACGGTCGGCGTTTGAAGCGCTGGAGCTTCCGATAGACCACTCGACGAATTTCCGATCACTGCGGTCGAGGCGTGAAGAAGACTGAGATAGCTTTCCTGACCCAAGGATTTCACCAGGACTGCGTGTTCGGGGTTTGTTGAGACGAATCTATGGATAAGTTCGGATATTTCTGAACCGCCGTCATCTATATTCGACTCAGTGAAGATAGATGTGACATTTGGAAATTTTTGCAAAGCTTCGACAAGTCCGATTATGCCTGCGCGACCTGAGTGCGGATCAGCGGTGACCGGGTGATAGGTTATGAGGAATATATCTTTCTTGGGCTGGATTTCTAATGATGCGAACAATTGATCTCTCGGAAGAAACTGAAGATTCTTGATGGTGTCGATACTTGGTGAACCGGTGTTGTGTACAGACCATCTCGCCGCGCCCATACTTACGACTCTATCTCTGGCCATTTCTGTCGCGACGAAGTGTAGGGACGAAAGCTGGGTTATCGCGTTTCTTATCGGGTCGTCTATGGAGCCTTTTGTTACCTCTCCGCCGGCTATGTGAGCGACAGGAATTCTTTGCAGGGTGGCGCATATGGTGATCGCGAGCGCTTCATATCGATCGCCTAGAACGACGAGTATTTCGGGACTGATTCTTCGTATTGAATCGGCGTAACCAATCATTCCTAGGCCGAATGATTTCGCGACACCTACCGCGTTATCGCTGGCCAAGACCATGTCAATTGTTTCGTCGACTTGGAATCCGTCTGCTTCTATCTGGTCGACCGTTGAACCTTGTTGGGCGATTAGATGGCCACCGCTCGCAATTATCGACAGATCCAGTTCTCTGTCATTCGCGACTGCCGATATCACCGGACGCAACGGTCCGTAGTCGGCACGCGATCCGGTGAAGATGCAGACCCCTCGTATGGTGGTCACCGTTTGAGTTCCCCTCCCGGTTGTGCGAGCACTCTGCCTGGTATCCGTCCTAGCAGGCATCGGCTTCAGCTCAGGAGGGGTCTTTTTCAGGTTGAGCGAGATTACGTTCGGCAGCTATCGAAGCGACAGGCGTGAGCTGAACCGCGTTTGAGCGGCTATCAAGTTGTTCGGTCTGTGCGGCCAACGGACGTGGAGCTCTCCGCTGGAAATGGGAAGCTCATGCCTGGGGCGTCGCGACACGGCGCGCGAGGTATTTCGTGTCCCGAGCGGGCCTCACCACGTCCGAGTTGATCACATCTTGCCGCTGCTCAGGATTCTCCTTGGTTCGGCAGGCCACAGGTCGCTCAGGTCCAAGTGGAAGCGACTCCCGAACGAGCCTCGGCAGGCACAAACACATCTCGCTGGGATACTGTCTTACCTGTCGAGCTTCGCAGCATCGACCGAAAGTCGTGGCGCGGTGCGAACTGGAGATCTGTTTGGGCGGCGGTGATCGACATCTCGATTCTATGTGCGAATGGCATTGGAACAATTTTGTTCTCGACTCGGAAAAAGTCGGAAATCTCCCTTGCGCCTTCAATGTGACTGGTGGGCTGGGCAGCGGCGATGTTAAAGGCCTTTCCGACAGCCGACGGTGAAGTGAGGGAAAGATAGACTCCTTCGACGGCGTCGCGAACATCGACCATACTGAGCGACCATGGTTCGTCGCCGGGCCCGACCAGTGCGACCGCGACTTCGTCGTCCAGCCCGCGCGTTTGTTCTGCCAGGAGGTCAAGGAGTCCCTGATGGCGCTTGAAAAGTGGCCAGAGGTGGGTGTCTTTTCCTAGCTTCTCCCACTCGAATATTGCCTTCCAGAACCCGAGCCGAAACATTCGAGGTGCTTCCTCCGGGCTGACGACGGTCGCGAAGCGGACTATGGACCAGGGTAGGTCGAACTGGACGCCGTGGTTCCGAAGGATTACTTCTCCGAGCAGCTTGCCTGTTCCATAGTAGTCGGCCGGTTCCTGCTTGGATTCCTCAGTGAGGGGAACGGATGGAGGGGCCCCTGGGCAGTAGGTTCCGTCGGAACTTGCGAGTACGAACCGTTGAATCGACGCTCCGTGGTTGAGCACGCCTTCCAGCAGGCGCAGTGTTCCGAAGGCGTTGATGTCGTAGAACCTGTCGACCGGGGTCGTCCCTCGGACGAGTTGCGCTGCAAGGTGCACGACGTGCGTCACGTCGCGACAGGCCGCATTGATCGCATCTTGATCGAGCAGGTCCGCCTCGGTGATCTCGACATCGCGGAACTCCGCCAGTTTCGACGAGTTCGGGTCGCCTGGTTGCACCATGGCACGGACATGAGCCCCTGAGCCGGCGAGCCTGTGGACGAGGTTGGCGCCCACTCGTCCGGTAGCTCCGGTGATGAGTATCCGCATGAGATAACACACTTCCTGGTCATCGTTGGAACCGGCAGTAGATGGAACGTGTGTTTCATTATGTGAGCTCACATGGTTGGTGGCAAGTGCTGGAAACGCAATGGTGCGCATCCCGTGGGCCAGCTCGACGCGCGCCTGAGTACTAGCGGGATCGACCCTCTGCGCGATAACGTGGAATACGTGTTTCATTATCGAGGGGGTGTGTAGATCATCGGCAGATGCGATCGCGTTCTCCCGGGAGGAGCACGGGTGTTCGAGCTTTCCGGCGTCCTTCCGGGGCCGACGCTTGCGCTTATCGGTGGTATTCATGGAGATGAGAGTGAAGGCGTGTTGGCGGTCAAACGGGTCGTCAGCGAGCTCGGCGGCATGTCATTCCGGGGGTCGGTTAGGGCCCTCGCTCCCGCCAATCCTTATGCGTGGGAGGCGGAGGCAAGGGTCGATCCGCGGTCCGGTGCCGACCTGGCGCGGTCGTTTCCCGGAGCGGGCGGGGGAGATCGGACATCTGTACTGGCGGCCGCGATCACGAGGGAGGTGATCCAGGGAGCTGATCTGCTCATCGACCTTCACTCCGCCGGCGTCGCCTACGAGATGCCGTTTTTTGCCGGCTTTGCAGCGAATCGAGGTGCTCCGGTCGAATCCGAGCGTGCCGCCCGAGCGTTCGGTGCGCCGCTGATCTGGGAGCATTCGCAAGTTGCGATGGGTAGAACCCTCACCGTTGCTGCTGATCTCGGCATTCCAGCGATTTATGTCGAGTGTTCGGGGGGTGGCAGTGTACTTTGCTCCGAACTCGAGTCATACGTCGACGGAGTGTACTCGGTCATGGCGGCGTTCGGGTTCCTCCCGAACACGTGGTCGCCGGAGCGCGCTGCCGTGGCTCGGCGGGTACGTGGAGATGGAGATCTGAGCGCGGGAGCAACGGCGGATGAGGGTGGCTTCTTTGTTCAGAACGCACGAGGGGGTGCCTCTGTCTCTGCGGGAGATCTTCTTGGGAAGGTCTATGGGATCGATGGCGGAGCCGTCGCGTCGGTAAAAGCACCTGAGGACGGGATAGTCATGTTCATTCGTAGGAAAGCCAGAATCGCCCCTGGTGATGTCTTGTTCGTGCTGGGTAAACCTGCGTGTGACGTGGAAGAAGGGCATAATGCGGACCGGCCTTGACAGGTATCGCTCCGATCTCCCCGTGGCTGGCGAGATGGTCAGCCTCGGGGAGGGGGATACTCCGCTGCTGCGACTCCGGTCACTCGCCGAGAACATCGGAATTCCAGATGTTTTCGTGAAGGACGAGTCGTGTAATCCGACTGGATCCTACAAGGACAGAATCGCCGCAGTGTCGTTGTCGCTCGCGCGGGAACAGGGGAAATCGGGATGGATCGCGACCTCCTCCGGTAACGCTGGAGTCGCGATGGCAGCGTACGGTGCGAGGGTTGGACTGGCGGGTGTACTGTGTCTCGTTTCTTCGGCGCCAGCGCAGAAGCTACTTTCTCTGGCTCCGTACCGGGTGGATGTTTTGGCCGTGGAGAATATTGGGAACAACTCGACGGCCCGAGCAATCGAGGGAGTTGTGGATGTGGTACTTCGCTCCGCGAAGCGGCATAATCTATTTCTTGGAATTACTGCACACAGGTTTAATCAGGATGGAATGCGTGGAGTGGACACCATATCTTATGAGTTGTCCGAGCAGGCTCCGGAGACTACGCATGTATATGTTCCGGTAGGGGGAGGTGGGTTGTTGGCAGGAGTGGCCCGCGGTCTGAGGTCTCGCAATCTACCGGCAAGGGTTGTTGCGTGCCAGCCACGTGGTTGTGCACCGGTGGTTCGTTTTCTTGACGGCGAACTTGCAGATCCGGTATTAGACCGTTGTGAAAGTATGGTATCTGCGTTGCAGATCCCTTCACCGCCCGATGGCGCTATGGCGGCAGGTGCGGTCAGGGCCAGTGAGGGCTGGGGGGTCACTGTTAGTGACGAGGCGATTTTTCAAGCCCAGGCACTAATGGCGAGCTGTGAGGGGATATTTGTTGAGCCTGCGGCGGCGGTAACGGTGGCTGCGCTTATACGTGACGTCGAGAGGGGTGTGATCAGCGAAAGGGACACCCCAACATTGATCCTATCGGGCGCGGGCTGGAAAGATCTCGGGCGAACTGCGGTTCCGAAAGGCTGGCCTATTCAAACCAGTGTTGATTCCCTGGAAGAGCAGGTTGACCGACTGGCGCCGCTATTCCGCTGCTCGCAAGCTTGACCTCCAAAGTTTAGCGAGATTCGAATGCGCGGTATAAGAAGCCGCCTTATTCTCGGTATGCATCATATGCTAGAAACATGTTGATGCTGCGGGAAAGGGTGGCTGATCTTGAAGTATCGACGAGTTGGAAAATGGGGCTTGAAGGTTTCCGAGATATCTTTGGGCACTTGGTTGACGCATGGCGGAGAAGGTGGGAGCGAGGAGGCCGTATCGCGGACCTGTCGAGCTTTCGATTCTGGCGTGAACCTGTTCGATACCGCAAATGTTTATCCTGAAGGTAATGAAGGTCAGGCGGAGATTGTCCTCGGGAGAGCGCTGGCGCAGCTTCCAAGGGAAGAGTATGTCGTCGCCACGAAAGTGTACGCCCCGGTCGGCCCTGGAGTTCTCAGGCGTGGGCTTTCGAGAAAACATGTATTGGAGGAGGTGAACAACTCTCTCCGGCGATTGAATTTGGATTATATCGACGTCTACCAATGTCATAGATTTGATCCGGACAGCCCTCTGGAAGAGACTGTGGCGGTAATGCACGACTTGACGGTTAGTGGGAAGATAATATACTGGGGTGTTTCGGAGTGGGATGGCAAGCAGGTCGATGAGGTTATGGATCTCTGTCGCGAGCGAAATTGGAACTCGCCAATTAGTAATCAGTTGCATTATTCATTGTTGTGGAGACAACATGAAATTGCGGATATCTCCGCCTGTGACCGTCAAGGCTTGGGAGTCGTCGCCTTTGCGTCGTTGGCCCATGGCGTGTTGACAGGCAAGTATGCGTCCGGGCGTATGGTCCCGGAGGGGAGTCGTGCGGCCGGAGACGGCAGGTGGATGTTCGATCGCTATTTCAAGATGGATCTGTTGAATGCTGTTCAGCATTTCAAGGATTTCGCCGGCTCGTGTGGTTTGACTGCCTCGCAGCTGGCGTTGAAGTGGTGTCTGGGGCGGGATGCCGTGACGACGGCCGTGATTGGCGCGTCGACACAATCGCAACTGGACTCCAATATTGCCGTGAGTGACCTGGAAGTTTCTCCTGAGGTTATCGAACGTGCGGGCGAACTGCTGGATGGGGTACGGCTGACGTGACCGACGCTTCCAGCCGCGACGGGCCACTCGAATGCCCAGCCATCGTCCGCTTGGCGGTGATGCGGGCATTCGAGTGGCTCAAACGCTAGGCCTCCCCATCTGTCTCGGTCGAGGTTGCCGGGTTGGTGGTGATCTGCTCAGCCACGTCGAGCAGCTTCCTGGCCGCCTTCTCGACATCCTTCAGCGTGAACCGGGCCGCCGGGGCGCTGATGCTGAGCGCGGCGGGAAGGTGCGTCCCCAGTAGCGGTGCCGCGATACAGCGTCCGTCAGCCGCGTTCTCACCGTTGTCGACGGCGTAACCGAGCCTGCGAACCTTGGCGATTTCGTCCATGTACGCGTCGATGGAGGTGATGGTGTTGTCCGATTGCCGTTCCATGCCGGTGCGGTCGAGCAGGTCGCGCACCCGCGAGTCCGGCAATTGCGACGCGATCGCTTTGCCCAGCGCGGTGGAGTGCAGCGGGTCGCGGTCACCTCGTGATGCCGCGAGTCGCACCTTGTGGCGGCTCTCCACGATGTCGACGTAGATGACGTGGTCTCCGTCGAGGATCCCCAGATTCGTTGTCTCCTCGAAGTCGTCCCTGAGCTCCTCCAGCCATGGCCTCGCGCGCTCGCGGAGCACCTCAAGATGCCGTGACTGCATGCCGACGAACCCGAGTCCCAGCCGGTAGAGGCCGGTCTGCTCGTCCCGTTCCACGTACCGATGCACCTCGAGGGTCCACAGGTAGCGGAACGCGGAGGACTTGGGTAGTTCCGTGGCCTGCCCGACTTCGATGAGGGACACCCCGTCGATGGATTCCTGCAACAGATTCAGGATGGAGCAGACTCGTTCCACGGCTCGGACCGTGTAGTCACGCTCCTCGCTCGTCGAGATCTCATCGGCGCCATGACCCTGCGCCTGGTTCCTGCGGCGTGCCAGCGTAATCACTCCCTCTCGAAATCGGATCGGCTATTTCAGAATCCTAGCCGGACTGCTCGCTCGAAGCAGGGGGCCAGCAGTCGAAGTCGCGTTGGAAGCTCGCCTCGTTACGGGATGCTGGGCCTGCTCGGCCTGCGAACGAGCCATTCCGGCCCCTTGACGCTCTCCCGGGGGCGTCGTAGCGTGAACTGGAAAACGATCCTCCGGTTTCATTGTCTAAAACTACTGGGGCTCGGCAGGCACGGACGGTTCCCGCAGCTTCGGTCAGAACGGAGACCTCATGAGCGATGCGGCTCAGCTTCTCGCCCGTTCACACGAACTCCGAGAGCGTGCTTTGGTGCGCACACCGGGTGGAGTGCACTCGAACGTGCGGCTCGGCGGCCCGCAAGTCTTCATCGAGTACGCAAGGGACGCCTGGCTGTACGACGTGGATGGTGAGAACTACGTCGACTACCTGTTGGGACAGGGGCCGAACTTCCTCGGACACGCGCCTCGCCACCTGGTCGAGGCGGTGAGCTCCGCGTGCGAGCGGGGGCTCATCTTCGGCGGGCAGCACAAGCTGGAGGTCGAGGCGTCCGAAGTGGTCTGCGAAGCGCTCGGCTGGCCGGACATGGTGCGCTTCGGTGTTTCGGGAACCGAGTCGGTGCAGGCCGCGCTGCGATTGGCGAGGGCGGCTACGGGAAGGAAGCGGGTGATCCGCTTCGAGGGCCACTACCACGGCTGGCTGGACAACGTGCTGGCCGCGGAGGGCTCCCTCGGCTGGGGAACAGCGAGCGTGGGGCAGCTTCCCGGTCATCTCGACGATTTCGCGTTCGTTCCGTGGAACGACGAGGAACGCTTCGCGCGTGCCATCGAGGAGGAGCCCGACGTCGCGGCGGTGATCATGGAGCCGATCATGATCAATGCCGGAGTCATCGAGCCCGCGCCCGGATATCTGGACGCGGTGCGCGCTCTCTGCTCGAAGCACGGCGTCGTCCTGATCTTCGACGAGGTGATCTCAGGATTCCGGTTGGGGCTGGGGGGAGCGGCCGCCCGGTATGGGGTCGTGCCCGACCTCGCCACCTACGGAAAGGCCATGGCGGGAGGCTGGCCCGCCTCGGCACTCGCGGGCAGGGCCGAGTTGATGGAGCTCTTCGACAAAGGTGGTGTCAACCACTCCGGGACTTTCAACGGATCCGTCGTCGCGATGGCCGCGACCCATGCCACGGTCTCCCATCTGATGGACAGTCCACCTTACGAACGGATCGCCTCCCACGGAGGTGCGCTCATGGACGGACTGCGCGGAATAGGCGAGGCACATGATCTTCCGCTGAGGGTCGAGGGACTGCCGATGGCTTTCCACGTCTCCTTCGGTACGGCTGAGGTCACGGACTACCGGTCGCTCCAGTCGCTGGATCTGGACCGCTATGCGCGCCTCGTTCCCGAGCTGGTCGCGCACGGCCTGTGGGTCGCGGGACGCGGGGTGTGGTACGTCTCCGCCTGTCATGGCGCGGACGAATTGGACGCCGCTCTGACCCGATTCGACAAGACGCTGACCGATCGGGCGTGAAACATGACGATGCCAACGGAGCCCGCGGCAGCAGCGGAGCACAACGGCGATGCCGCGCCGTTCTCGCCGTGCAGGTCGGCGGGAGGGTTCGTCTTCGTGTCCGGTCAGGCTTCCGTCGACAACGGCGTGATCGTGACGGGCACATTTGAACAGGAGATGCGGAGGTCCATCGAGAACGTCCGCGCCGTACTGGCTCGCGGGGGACTTTCGCTCGGCGATGTGGTGAAGGTGAACGCCTACGTGCAGAATTCGGGCGACGTGCCCGAGTTCAACCGGATCTATCGTGAGTACTTCACCCCGCCGTTGCCGGCGAGGACGACGATAGCCAACTGTCTGGGAGACCGGATCAAGTTCGAGATCGACGTCGTCGCTTTCGGAGGTGCGTGAAGTGAGATTCGCCGTACTTGGCCTTTTCCACGAGGCCAATACCTTCTCGCCGGTCAAGGCGGACCGCGACATGTTCGCGGCGGGCGGGATCCTCCGCGGCGAGCAAATCGTCGATCAGTACGCGGATTCCGGGGCCACCATCGGCGGGTATCTGGAAGGCGGCGCCCGGGCCGGCGTGGAGATCGTGCCGCTGGTCTTCGGTTTCGTCAATCCGGCCGGCGCGATCACCTCCGATGTCTTCGAGTCGGTCGTCGGGGAGATGCTCGAAGCGCTGCGTGACAACGGGCCGTGGGACGGCGTGCTGTTGAACGTGCACGGCGCCGCGGTCGCGGAGGGCTTCCTCGACGCGGACGGCGAGATCGCGAGCAGGGTGAGAGCGGTCGTCGGCGCCGAGCTGCCGGTCGGCGCGGTTCTCGATCTCCACGCGAACGTCTCGCGGCGGTTGGTCGATGCCCTGACCATCACCCTTGTCTATCAGACCAATCCGCATGTCGACGCCGCGGAGAAGGGGATCCGGTGCGTCGATCTGCTCGCCAGGACCGCATCGGGTGAGATCCGGCCGGTGCAGGAGCTGGTGCGGCTTCCGCTCGTCGTCAACATCGCCCGCCAGGACACAGCCGAGCGGCCGATGTCGAGCCTCGTCGCGAAAGCGGAGAGGGTGGCCGCCCGGCCGGGGATGCTCTCGGCGAGCGTCGTCGAGGGATTCCCGTACGCCGACGTGCCGGATATGGGCATGTCGTGTCTCGCGATCCACGACGGCGATCGTTCGACGGCCCGCGCCGCGGTGGAGGAACTCGCCCTTGAGGTGTGGAACGAGCGGGAGGAACTACAGGCGCACGGACTGGACGTCGACGCGGCGCTCGACGCCGCCGAGCACGAGGCGGGTGCTCCGGTGGTGCTCCTGGACGTCGGTGACAACATCGGTGGCGGGGCGCCGGGTGACTCGACGGCGATACTCGAAGCAGTGTGCAAGCGCGGTCTCCGCTCGCTGGCGCAGACGTTGTGGGATCCGGAATCGGTGCGCCAATGCGAATCTGCGGGAGTCGGCAACGAGGTATCGCTGTGCGTTGGCGCGAAGCTTGAGCATTCGGCGGGTTCCCCCGTCGCGGTACGGGGAACGATCAGAGTTCTGGCGGACGGCCACTTCGAGGAGTCCGGGGCGGTGCACGGCGGGTTCCGGTACTTCGACATGGGGCCGACGGCCGTGGTCGACACGACCGACGGGCACACGCTCGTGCTGACGTCGAAGCCGATCATGAACTCCAGCCTTCGGCAGTTTCTCAGCGTCGGCGTCGACCCGCGTGATTACCACATCGTCGTCGCCAAAGGGGTCAACTCACCACGCGCGGCGTACACGCCCATCGCGGCCAAAATGGTCGTCGTCGACACGGACGGCGTCACCGCGATGAACCTCGGCCGCTTCACCTACCAGCACCGGAGGCGGCCGATGTTTCCTTTCGAGAGTACGACTTTCGACATCGGGGAGTCCCGATGAGGTTCCTGCGGATCGGTGATCCCGGCGAGGAGCGGCCTGTCGTATTCGACGGTGGACAGTACTACGACCTTTCCGGAATGACCGGCGACATCGATGCCGCGTTCCTCGGCTGGGACGGGCTCCGGCTCACCGCGAGGGCGATCGAGGCGGGTGAACTGCCCACAATAGACATCCGGGACCAGCGTGTCGGCTCGCCGATCGCCCGGCCCGGCGCGGTGTTGTGCATCGGACTGAACTACGCCGCGCACGCCGCGGAGTCCGAGGTCGACCCTCCAGCCGAGCCCGTGCTGTTCCACAAATCGCCCAACACCGTTGTCGGCCCCTACGACGACATCCACATCCCCCGGGGCTCGGTCAAGACCGACTGGGAAGTGGAGCTGGGCGTCGTGATCGGCAGGACCGCGCGCTACCTCGCGACCCCGGCCGAAGCCCGCTCCTGCATCGCGGGTTACGTCACGTCCAACGATGTCTCGGAGCGGGCTTTCCAGCTCGGCAGGCCGGGCGGGCAGTGGTCGAAGGGCAAGTCGTGCGAGACCTTCAACCCCGTCGGCCCTTGGCTCGTGCCTGCCGACGAAATCCCCGACCCGCAGGCGCTGGCGATCCGGTCGTGGGTCAACGGCGAGATCCGGCAGGATTCGAAGACCTCGGACATGATCTTCGGCGTCGCGGAGATCATCCTGCACCTTTCCCAGTTCCTCGTGCTGGAGCCGGGAGATCTCGTCAACACCGGCACTCCGGAAGGGGTCGCGCTGTCCGGCAGATTCGACTACCTCCGTGACGACGACATCGTCGAGATCGAGATATCGGGGCTTGGCAGGCAACGTTCTCGCTGTAGGTCGGCGTGAGATGCCCTTCACCGCCGAGTTCGCCGACGAACTCGCCCGTATCGTGGGCCACCAGCACCTCCGGCTCGGCCCCGGCGAGCTCGCTCCGTACAGCAGGGATGCCACGCCCCTGTTCTCCGCCGAACCGGACGCCGTCGTGTTTCCCGGCGACGCGGAGGAGGTGTCCGCCGTACTGAAACTGGCCACCGAACACTCGGTGCCGGTGGTTCCGAGAGGCGCGGGCTCGAATCTGTGCGCGGGCACCGTCCCCGTCGACGGTGGCGTCGTGCTGGTGCTGACGAGGCTGAACCGGATTCTTGAGATCAGCGATGGCGAGTTGCTCGCGAGGGTCGAGCCAGGAGTAACGACGAACACCCTTTCCGAGGCAGCCGAGAAGCGGGGATTGCGTTATGTTCCCGATCCCGGGAGCAGAATGGTGTCGACCGTCGGCGGAAACATCGCCACGTGCGCGGGCGGCCTTCGCGGCCTGAAATACGGCGTCACCCGCAATTACGTGCTCGGTCTTGAGGCCGTGCTGCCGACAGGGGAGATCATTCGCACAGGCGGCCGGTTGTGGAAGGACGTCGCGGGCTACGACCTCACCAGGCTGCTGACCGGCTCGGAGGGCACGCTGGCTGTACTGACCGAGGCCACCGTCGCGCTCGTCCCCGCCCCGTCCGGCGGCGGTACCGGCGTCGCCTACTTCACCTCGCTTGAGGCTGCCTGTGGCGCGGTCGCCGCGATCATCGAATCCGGCGTCCTTCCGGCGACGCTGGAGTTCCTCGACCGCAAATGCGTACGCGCCGTCGAGGAGTTCGCGCGGCTCGGCCTGCGTACGGACGCGGGTGCGTTGCTGCTCTTCGGCGATGACGGGCCCGCCGAGGCGGTCGCCGAGAACATCGACCGGATCGGCAAGGCATGCGTGGCCGAGGGCGCGCTTGAGGTCACGCTGGCCGACGACATCACCTCGGCCGAGGCGCTGCTGGCCGCGCGGCGCTGTTCCCTGCCCGCGTTGTCGAGGCTCGGCTCGCTCACGATCCTGGAGGACGCCACCGTGCCGAGACCGAGACTCGCGGAGATGGTCGGCCGCATCGACGACATCGCCGAGAGACACGAGCTGCGCATCGCCACCTTCGGGCACGCGGGAGACGGCAATCTGCACCCCACCTGTGTCCTCGATCCCGGCGATACCGGCGCCGTCGAGCGCGCGCACAAGGCATTCGGGGAGATCTTCACCGCCGCGATCGAACTCGGCGGCACCATCACGGGCGAACACGGTGTCGGAGCGGCGAAACTGCCCTACTTGCTCGACCGGCTCGGCCCGGAACAGGTCGCGTTGCTGCGCAGGATCAAGGCGGCCTTCGATCCGGCCTCCATCCTCAACCCGGGAAAGCTCGGGTCGTGAGCGGCGTTTTCGACGCCGAGAAGCTCGGCAGGTGCATCTCGTGCGGGTTCTGCCTTCCCGCCTGCCCGACCTATGCGCTGACGGGCGACGAGGCCGCGTCGCCGCGCGGGCGCATCACGCTCATGAGGGCGCTTGAGGAAGGGCGCCTCGACGTCACCGACCCAGCCTCGCTCGAACAATCGTCGTTCTGTCTCGGTTGCCGGGCCTGTGAGCCGGTGTGTCCCGCCGGGGTGGAGTACGGAACCTTGCTGGAACAGTGGCGTGATCACCAATGGCAGGGCGCGGCGCGGCCAGTTCTCGCGCGCTGGCTCATGGCACTGGTCTCGCGCGCGTGGCTGCTGCGGCTGCAAGGTCTGGTCCGCGGACACGCGAGGGGAAAGGGGGAGCCGCGAGGTGCCGCGCTGCTGCTCGGCTGTGTGGAACGCGGCCTCTACCCCGAGGTCAGCAGGGCAGCGCGAGAGCTGCGGGGCGAACTGGCCGCTCCCTCCGGACAAGGCTGTTGTGGTGCCCTGCACGCGCACAACGGTGACTCGCGGACCGGCGGAGCCATGGCGGCTCTCGTCGGCGCCCGGCTGCCGGGTGTCATCGTGACGACGGCGGGCGGCTGCGCGGCGCACCTTGCCGCCCATCTCGGCAGGGAAAGGGTCAAGGAGTTCTCCGAGTACCTGGCCGAGCACGAGGTGGTGCCCTCGGGTGAGGTACGCGTGGCCGGAAGGAGAGCCAGGGTGGCGTTGCAGGACTCGTGCCACCTCAGGAACGCGCTCGGCGTGTTCGCCGAACCGAGAGCGCTGATCGGGGCCGTCGCCGACTACGTCGAACTGCCGGGCGCGGCGGGCTGCTGCGGCGCGGCAGGCACGTACTCGTTGCTGCGCAAGCGGGACAGCATGCGGGTGCTCGCACCCAAGCTCGACGCCATCGCCGAGGCGGAGGTCGACTTCGTCGTCGCCGTGAATCCGGGCTGTCTCCGGCAACTACGGCAGGGACTGAAGAGCAGGGGAAGCACGGTGCGCGCGATTCATCTCGCCGAATTGCTCGCCATGGCACAGCGGGATTGGACTCTATCCAAACGAAAGGGTGATGCCTGAGACTGGCAAGGGGAGGTACCTATGCCGTCGTTCATGGAACCGTTTCGGATCAAGGCCGTAGAACCGATCCCGTTTCCCAGCGGCGAAGAACGCCGCGCGGCACTGGTTTCCGCTGGATACAACCTTTTTCGGGTACCGGCGAAGGCGATCACCATCGACTTGCTGACCGATTCCGGGACGGCCGCGATGTCGGCGGCTCAATGGTCGGCTTTGCTGTCCGGCGATGAATCCTATGCGGGAGCACGTTCCTTCGAACGGTTCGAGAGCGTCGTGCGTGAACTGACCGGTTTCACCGAGGTTCTTCCCGTACACCAGGGCAGGGCGGCGGAAAGGATAGTGCTGCACCGGCTGCTCGGGCACGGAGATCTTTCGGTGGCCAACACGCACTTCGACAGTACGAGGGCGAGCGTGCTCGCCGCGGGCGCGGAGGCGGTGGACCTGCCGGTGAGCCACACCGACGGGGCGGCGAACCCGTTCGGCGGGAACATCGATGTTCCCGCGCTGAAGACATTGCTCTCCGGCCCGGCAGGCGATGCCGTGCGATGCGTCGTGCTCACCATCACCAACAACGCCAACGGTGGTCAGCCGGTTTCGCTGACCAACGTGCGCGAGACGAAGGTTCTGTGCGACCGGTACGGAATTCCGTTGCTGCTCGACGCCTCCCGGTTCGCCGAGAACGCCTACCTGGTCGCGACGCGCTCGGCCGATCTCGCCGGCCTGGAACCGCGAGCGGTGGCGAGAGCGATCTTCGACCTGGCCGACGGATGCTGGGCCAGCTTGAAGAAGGACGGTGTCGCGAACATCGGCGGCCTCATCGCGGTGCGCGACAGCGGGCTCGCCGATCGGTGCAGGGACCAGCTCATCGAGACGGAGGGTTTTCCGACCTACGGCGGCCTGGCCGGCCGGGACCTCGACGCGCTCGCGCAGGGGCTCGTCGAGGTCACCGAACCCCGCTATCTGCGATACCGGGCCGAGTCGGCGCGGTGGTTCGCCGAACTGCTGGAACAGGCCGGGCTTCCGGTGTTGCGGCCGACCGGTTGTCATGCCGTCTATGTCGACGCGGGCCGGTTGCTCCGCCACGTTCCTCCCGCCCTGCTGCCCGCGACGGCGCTGGCCAACGAGTTGTACCTCGCCGGTGCGGTGCGGGTTTCCGAACTCGGCACCCTGGTTTTCGGGCGCCCTGACCCCGAGGGCGGGCCAGATCTGCCCGCGCCAAGGGAACTGGTGCGGTTCGCGCTGCCCCGCCGGGTCTACACGGCCAATCACCTTGAGTACGTCGCCGAGGTCGCTGGCGAGGTCGCCGCCAAGGCGGGTTCGCTGCGGGGATACCGCGTCGTCCGTCAGGTAGGCCGGATGCGGCAGTTCACCGCCGTGCTCGAACCGGTCGCCTGACCCCGGCGGCCGGGGCGCAGCGGTTTTCCGGTTTCATCGCGTCTCCGACACCTGATGTGTGCCTGTCAGCGCCGACTGCCATGCGGGCACCCCTGAATGCAGCAAGGGCGGCGGGCATCGGGCGCAACGTGACACCGCCATGGTGTCGTTCTCCGGCCAGGTGGCGCACAATGTTCACCAAGTGTCCTGTGCATGATGCTCTCGGCACATTGCACACAAGCTTTGATACGTGTAGTTTGCTCAGTGAACTCGAATACGAGGTGGTGAACAACCGATGACCGGCGATTCGACGCGGACATTCATCCTGGTTCACCTTCCTCGGCCGACGAAAAAGATGTCATGTCGCGGGTTTTCGAGATTTCCACCCCTGGGATTCTCGTGCCGTTCGCGAGCGGCGCCGGAATTGCCGGAATGCGCGCGGGCGGAATCGGATGGGCCCCTTCACGAGAGGAGGAAACCTGACGCGAAGCGTGTATGTTACTGCGTTCTCTGCCCGAAGGGCACCTATTTTCGAAAATCCGATGTGGAGGAATCGTGGCGGTTCTGGTTCCGGAAGGCCGGCGTGCCGCTTCGGCTGGAATTTCCGCCACATCAAATGAAGCGGATGGACGGATCCGAAAACAGCGCGTCGGCGTATCCGGCGCGAACACCCGAAAACACTCGAAAGCGAGAGTTCGAGCCCATGGTTGCTTTGTGTGGAAACCGCAGGGTGACGTGTGTGGCTCGCGGTGGCCGCGAACGGGGTCCGGGCGCGCCGGTTCGCGGTACACCGCCACTTCTTGGTGCGCGTGGAATCCGCTCTCGTCACGACGCGACCCCTGAACAAACTTTGAAATCTGCAATTTGCGGTTAGCAAATCGCACCCGTTTGGAGGTATGCGTCGGACGGCGACGCGGCACAGGCTAGAGAGGGAGGAGGTGGAGCGGGGAGGTCTGAGCCGGCTTTTCGTGATCGTTCCCCGGCGAACTGATGATTCACAAACCACTCAACCGGTTCGAGCTCTTTCGTTCCAGCGATCTCGACGTGACCCGTGAGGCGGTCGCCGGTGTCTTCTGTGCCCACCGCATGGAGCTCACCGGCAACGAAGGAACACTCGACGCGAGGATGAACTCGAAGCGACTCGACAACGTCGGCCTCAGCTACATCGGGTACGGCGAAGCGGTCCGGGTCGATCCTGGCGAGCTTGAGTCCTTCTACGTCGTACAGGCGCCGCTGACCGGCAACGGGCTTTTCCAGTATGGCAACCAGTTCGTCACCGGATCACCCGGAACCGCCGTCGTCGCGGGCCCCACCAAGCCGCTCGGCATGCGGTTGTCGGCGGAACTGGAACTCGTCATCCTGCGCATGGAGCGCACCGCGCTGGAGGCGACGCTGTCCGACCTGCTCGACCGCTCGCTGCCGAAACCCATCGAGTTCGAGCTCGGCATGAACCTGGCTTCGGGATATGCCCGTACCTGGTACGACTACCTGATGTTCTGCGTGGCCGAGATCAATCGGCCGGACAGCCTGCTGACTCACCCGCTGTCCGTGCACCAGATGGAGCAGAACCTGATGGGCGGCCTGCTGCTCGCGCAGGCGAGCAACTACACGGGAATGCTGCAAGGCAAGGCTCTCCCCGCTCCGTCGAGGGCCATCAGCCGTGCGGTGGACGTCATCGAAAACCACCCCGAGCTGGCCCACACCATGGGCAGCCTCGCGAAGGAAGTCGGAGTCAGCGTGCGGGCACTCCAGAAGGGATTCCGCAAGCACCTCGACACGACACCGAGCGCCTTCTTGCGCGCCGTGCGTCTGCAGCGGGCGCACGACGAACTCAGGGCGGCGCAATCCGACACGGTCACGGTCGGCGAGGTCGCCGGCCATTGGGGATTCATGCACCTCGGCCGGTTCGCCACTTCATATCGACGCAAGTTCAACGAGACCCCGTCGCAGACCCTACACAGATGATGACTATGTATATCTATGACGATGCGCAAAAAGGACAGAACAGGGCGCAGGACGGATCGTTGCGGAGGCGGCGACGTCCTATGGTCGATGGCGTGTCAGCCGGGAGGCGCGGGCTGTCCGCTCCGGGATTCGGCGGTGACGAGCCGATCTGGGACCTGGTCAGGCGCCGCCGGATAAGCCGAGGACTCACCCAGTACCAACTCGCCGACGTACTTGTCGATCTTTCGCACAACCAGAGCGTGAGCCGGGACGAGGTCGCGCGCTGGGAACGCGGGAAACGGACCCCTGGGCCCTACTGGCGCCGCTGGCTCAGTGTGGCCCTCGACGTTCCGTCGGAGGAACTGGCCGCCGCGGTGCGTTACGGGCGCAGGTTGCGCTGGTGACCCGTTCCTCCCCGGCTGACCAACGCCGTAATCGCGCGCTGGTACGCCACGGGAGGAATCGATGGGTAAAGCGCTGGTCACACTGATCAATCCCAATCTGGTGCATCCCCCCGTCACACCGTATGCACTGGACATCCTCACCACGTCGCTGGAAGCGGACGACTTCGACGTCGACGTCGTCGACCTGACCTTCGAGCGGCACGACTGGCGATCGGTGCTCGCCCGCTATTTCGCCCGGCGTTCGCCCTTGCTCGTCGGCGTGACCGTGCGCAATACGGACACCATCTACGCCCAGCAACAACGGGTTTTCCTCGGCGACCACAAGGAGATCATCGAGGCGGTGAAGGAAGGGACGGCGGCGCCGATCATCGCGGGCGGGGTCGGGTTCTCCTCGATGCCGTTCGCGCTCGTCGACTATTTCGACATCCCGTTCGGGGTCAAAGGCCCTGGAGAGCACCTCGTCGTGCGGCTCGCGAACACCCTGCTCGACGGCGGCAGACCCGACGAGATACCGGGACTGATCGTCAATCACGGCGACGGCCGGGTCGAGCGGATCACCGGTGGCCGTCCCCTCGAAAGCCGGCGCGGACAGCGAGCCAAGGTGGACATCGGCGTCGTCCCCATCAACGTGACCACCGGATACACCCGCAGGTCGGGGGTTCCGATGAAGGTCGACAATCTGCGCTACTACCGGGAAGGGGGGCTCGGCAACATCCTGACGAAGAACGGGTGCACCTTCGCGTGCGCCCACTGCGTCGAGCCCGATGCCAAAGGTACGTCGTTCACGAGAAGGGCCGTCGACGCCGTCGTCGACGAGATCGAGTCCCTTGTCGCGCAGGGGGTCAGGGACCTGCACACGACCGACAGCGAGTTCAACCTGCTCGTCGCCCACAGCAAGGCGGTGCTTTCGGAGATCGTCCGGCGCAAGGAAAGGGACCGGCACTCCCCGCTGCACGAACTCCGGCTGTGGGTGTATGCCCAGCCGACGCCTTTCGACGAGGAACTGATGGCCCTGCTCGCCGCGGCGGGCTGCGCGGGCATCAATCTCGCTCCAGACCATGTGCGCGAGGAAATGCTCGACGATTGGAAGGTCACCGCGCGGGGCTCGCGGTACTACCGGTTCGCCGACGCCGAAGCCGTCTGCGGCATGGCCGCCTCGTACGGGCTACCCGTCATGGTCGAGGTGCTGCTCGGGATGCCTGGCGAGACGGAGGAGACGCTTCGTGAGGCGGTCAGGCGGACACTCGCGCTGGGGGTCACCGTCGTGGGCTACAGCCTGGGCATCAGGGCGTTTCCCCATTCACCACTCGGGATCCGGCTCGCGGAGCGCTGCGCGGGCACGCGAACGGTGCCTGGATTGCAGTCGGACACGGCGCGAACCCCGATCGTCCTGCGGCCCCAGGGGTCGGTGAGTACGGTCGAATACGAGCGCCAGTTCGTGTTCGACGAGACGGGCCGCTTCCGGCCGGTCTACTACCTTTCGCCGGAGCTGCCGGAACCCGAATCGACGTTGTCCTCGCCCAACGGCCGCTGGCTGAACACGATCCGGCTGCTGTGGGATCTCGTTCCCGAGCGGGACCGGCACCGCGTCATGCTGCCCACCGTCGAGGGCCTGACCCCCGATGACGACAATTTCGCCGACAATCCGTTTTTGGTGCAAGCGGTGCGACTGGGATATACGGGGGCTTTCTGGTCGCACTGGCCAAGGCGGGAAGAGGTAATGAGGGGAATACGGAAAGTAGAATTGGCGGGTCGGCGTCCGGGTGAATGAGGCTCGATTTGTGAAACATATTCACTCTGGGTTCCTGTTGAAAGAGCGGCACGAAATCTTGTTACTCGAACGTCACGGTCTTGGCTTGCGTCCGTCGTAATGATTGACGGAACAACGTCCGAAGGCGGAGCCTGAGGACGAAGACGACGTGGCCTGCCGAGAGCCGGTGTTCCCTTCGCCCGGGAAGGGAACACCGCGGTAGGTCGCGGCGCCGACAACGCAAGTGAGGTGGCCGCATGACAATGGCGCCTGATGCACCCGACCTGCCGGCGAACCCGCTTTCCATCAGGTTGTCGATCAAGCACGAACGGTTGTGGTGGCACATCGACGACGAGGATCACCTCCCCGAACAATGGGAGGTCTCCGCCGATGTCTGGGATCTGGATTTGTGTCCGGCCCCGTTGCGGCATGTCGCCGACATTTCCCTGGTTATCGCGGATCTGCAACGGGACCGGAATCTGCTCGATTCGATCGCTCTCGGCGAATGGGCCCTTGAGTTCATCGCGGAAACGGTCCTGGAATCGACGGACGGCAACCTGCATCCCGAGCTCGACGAGCAGATCAGCAAGGGGCCGCCCCGGATGGTGATACTTCGCGACGTCACGGTCGCGACGCACTGGAGGGGGCACGGGCTGGCCGGTCCGCTCGTCGCGGGCGCGTTGCGCACGCTCGCGCCGACCGCGCGGCTCGCGGCGGCGAGGGTCTCGCCCGTGGATTTCAGGGGGCAGTCACCCGATCGGATCTCGGCGGAACTGGCCAGCGTTCGCATGGCGGGGATGCTCGAACGGATCGGTTTCTACCCGTGGCGTGAGGTGCACGTGCTGGATTTGCGGAATCCCGCGTTGCTCGAAGCGAGGATGAGCCTGCTCAATCACTGGTGGCCTGCCGGGCACGAAGACTTGTGACGCCAAGCCGGACTCGGCGCCACGCCTGCGTCTTTCATGTTCCACAATGGATCGAACAGTCGGTGCTATGTCCGATAAGTGCGTCAGGCCGCGGTGTAGCGCGCTACATGACTCCCGTGTTAGGCTCGGCGCGGCTGCTGTTCAAGGACCGTTCATCCGCAACAGGTAGCCGTTGGTGGCGCGGTCAGGGGCCCATGCGAATGGATGTGGCCGCGCCACCAACCTGACAAGGGGTGCGATCGTCGCGGGGTGAGGTGTTCAGTGGTTTGCTTGGTGCTCGGACAATGCGAGGGCGGCCTCGCCGATCAGGCTCGCCGAGGTCTCCGCGTCGAGCGCTCGGGTCTCCAGCAGTTCCCACCGGGAACGGAAGCCGGCAATCTTGGCCGCATCGCGAAAGTGAATCCAATCGGCAGGGGTTTTGACGAAGACCGCGCCGGGATCGTCGTCGAGATCGGGGGCCATGTCCATGAGCGAGAAATTGCTCTCGACGGAGGCGCCCGCGTCGGCGGCGGTCGGAAGCACCCTGATCGTGACGTGAGGAAGGGACTCCCATTCGGTCATGGCGGCAAGTTGCTCGCGCATCACCTTCGGGGAACCAATTGTCCTGTGCAGCACCGATTGGCCCAGTAAAACGTGCAGCCGGGGTGAATCGTCCTGGCGCAGTATCGCCTGTCTTCCCTGCTGCAAATCGTGATGCAGTGACGCGAGCAGTGGCTCGCTCAGCGCGCACAGCGCGTCGGTATAGGCGGTGGTCTGCAACAGATCGGGAACGCAGTGGGGAGCGTAGACGTGCAGTGCCGTCGCCGAAGCCTCGTAGTTCACCAGCAATTCGAGCGCGTGCAACTCCGAAGGCCGCTGCGACTTCTTGACCTTGGGGATGATGTCCTTCCACCACAACGGTTTCGCCTTGGCCGATTCGACGACCCGGGTGTAAGGCTCGATCAGGTGGTGTTGACCGAGTTGTTCGAGGGCGACCCTGATATAGCGCTTGTTCGCGAGCCGGGTCGAGGACTCGAACTGCCGGACCCCCGACGCGCTCCGGTCGAGGGCCCCTGCGAGTTGATCAGGAGTGACGCCGCTCGCCTTGCGCAACGTACTCATGCGGCCGGCGAACCAATCGGCTGTCACGGCGGGCGTCGGCGCGACCACGACGATGCCTTCTTTCTTGTGGCTGTGAGCTGGGACCGTTCGCCGGTCACTTTAGCCGCGATGATCCTGAAGAGGCAGCGTGGCGAGGAGGAACGCGCGAATGGAGCAGGCTGCTCAGTGCGGCCGGGCGCCGATTCGGTCCGAGGTCGTCGTCAGCAGATCCCTCGATTCCTCCGGCCGCAGCGCTTGCGCCGACAGCAGCTCGAACACTTCGTCGAACGGTGCGATTTCTTCCGGTTCTTCGAGGTAGATGTCGTGTGTGGTGGCTTTGACGTGGGCCAGGCCGGGATAGTTCGGGAGCTCGGGAATGAGCACGAGTCTCGTGAAGCTCCCGGTGTCGGCGCTCGCGCCGCCGGCGAAGGGGAGTACCCGGATATCGATGTTCGGGCGGTGACCCAGCTCGACAAGGTAGTCGATCTGCTCGCGGAGCACGTCGGGTCCGCCGACCTGCCTGTGCAGTACCGCCTCGTCGACGACGCAGCGCACGCGCGGTGGATCGTCGCGGTTGAGTACTTCCTGCCTGCCTTGGGAGAGCTCGACCCAGAGCCGGATCTCCGCGTCGTCGGCACCTGGATGGTCCGCGTGTGCCATGACCTCGGCGTAGGCCGGGGTACGGAGGAAGTCGGGAACGAACTGGGTTTGGTAGATCGACAGCTCGATGGCCGAGGCTTCGCCGCTGTAGAGCAACTTCGCGGACTCGGGGACGAAACCCGGCGGCAACCGGCCTTCCCACCAATCGCGAAGGCCCTTCCTGCCGCTCGCCGCTCCGATGACGTCGCGGAAGTGCGGGATCTGCTCGCTGTGGTCGTAGGTGGAGAGCAGCACGTCGATGTCGGCGAGTTGCGGCAGGTTGCGCCCGCGTTCGACCTGCATCAGTGCCTTGTCCCGGGTCTTCTTCGTGCTTACGGTGGCAGCCTTCAGGTTGAGGCCCTTCTCGTTGCGCATTCGCTTGAGCTCGCGTCCGATAGCCCTTCGGACCGCCGTTTTCCCGGCCTCGACCAAGGCGCCACCTCTCGGCTTCCGGGCGACGCGTAGCAGTGTCACCCGAATAGGCCACGCCAAGATGTAGCGTACTACCTGTGTAGCGCGCTACATTTGATCGTGGCTACGTACAGTTCGACGCCTGTCACGTTAGCCCCCGGCGACGCCGGCCGTGAAAACCCCCTGGTGCACGGTCGCGTCGCCGGTTCAGCACATGTACGAGCTCTGGGGAGCCAAATATGGGGTGGCAGGAACACGTCCCGGTGCGGCCGGTGCGTGCAACGAAATACCGGAGAGCCGGCAATCCCGAGGAGGCGCGGTCCGCCGACGCCGCCGGGGTTCACCGCGTCCGTCTCGTCGACGTCAAGCGGGAACGCAGGCGGTTACGGCGCTGGTGGCGATGGCGTCACAGGCAGTGGCTGGTAGCGGTCGAGACCGCGCCGGAATGGTGCACGAAGAGGGTGGCTCGCCGTGGATCGTCGTGAACCGATGCCGGGCGACGAACAGCCGTGCGATTCCGGTGGTGACATCGAAGGGCCGGGCGGGCGGCCAGGTGCCGCCGTGAACTGGCGGGACGCGGGCCGAGGCGTCGTGCCTCGCGACACGATCGCGCGTGGCGTTGGCGCGGACGGGACGCGCCCCGAGGCGGCCGAGGGCGGCAGGCGGGGAGAACCCGAGCCTCCCTCGGGAGTCCTGCGTGTGGTCGGCGGCGACGGAGTGTGCGCGGAATGTGCGATTCCGCGGTACCGGTTGCCTCCGGAAACGCTCTGGCTCGCCGATGGGCACGGCAACAGTTTTTGTTGCGAGTGCCTGACGGTGCTGGAGTTGACAGCTGAGTTGCTCGCACTGGCGTCAGGCGCCTTGCGCGGACTCGACGGCGAGTGGTTCCCATGAGTCACGGGGATCTGGCCTGGGTCTCGCTGGCGGTCGCCGAGGCGCGCAGGCGGGCCGAGTGCTACGCACGCGACGATCTGAGCGCCGAAGCCCATCGGGTGCGGAAAGAATGGGCGGAGATCGAAGAATGGGAGAGGCGCAGACGTGGCAGGGCCGTCCGGTTGTGGGTCGCGCACTTGGAGATCCGAACGGCGGCGTGCGATGCTGATGAGGCACGATGCCGGTTGACGGGCTATCTGCGTCGGCCGTATCACCGTATTGGGGATACGCCGGGTTTGTACGCCGTTGAACAACCTGTTCGGTGTCACGACGAGGTGAGTCCTGAGGAGTGGCTTCGGCTGAAACGTGACTATCCGATCGGCGTCGACGAACACCGCGCGGACAGCACGCCATACGGTGACTTCGAACGGGCGCACGTCACCAGCTACGTCGCCGCATTGACCACGGGCCGCGCGCGTCTGCTCGCACCACGCGGCGAGCGGGACGAGCCCGCACTCGTCGCGCGCGGCCCCGCCTCCACCGGGGCCCGGCTCGGCTGCTGGCAAAGCAGGCAGCGGGTCCATTTTCTGGCCGGGCCGCTGGAGAGTTCGGCCCGTAGAAGGGCCGACGAGCTGGCGGCGACCATTGTGGACAGTTCGGGAGACCCGCTGGCGCGCGTATCCGAACTCGATGCCGACGACGGGTTCGCCAGCGTGGTCGACGGTCACTGGGTGCATCCGGCCGACTCGGTCGGCCCGTTCGCCACGGTCGCGTTGTGGGACGATTTCGACGCGATCGCCGGACCCGCGGATGTCGGTTCCGCATCGGCACTCGCGGCGATTTTGGGCAGGGCCGCCGCGCAGGTCCGAGAGACCTTCGACAGGGACGCACGACTTCACGCCGCTCCGGTCCCGCCGGGCGATGCCCGGTTGGCGGGATTGGCGATGGTGGAGGAGAAGGCGCGTGCCGCGGCTGCCGGAAAGTCGGAGCTCGAACTGGTGCGGCTTGCCGATGACGCGGACTACCTCGCCGACCGGCTCGACGGCACTGTCGACTGGGACGATCTGCGGCGAGCCGAGGAGTTTCGGAGACAAGCAGAGGTGTACCGGGAGTTGGCTGGCGAGCGGCCGCGTCCTTGACGCTGTTGGTGATTCGAACGTCGCTGTTCGTAGATATGTCCGGTGTGGACGGGTCGTCGCATCCATGTGGACAGTCGGAATCCACTGGGGTTCGGCATTGCGATGGGGGTTCGAGCGTGCCGGTGAGCGCGTCTCGGTGTTACCGGAAGCGGAGGCGGAGACCTAGGAAATCAAAGATTCATGCCGTAAGCATGAAACATGAAGCGATCGCAATTCGTTTCATGTCTTGTAGTGCTCGCCGGGCGTCCTCAACCCCTCCCCGAGGATGCTCCGGTATGAGGAGTGCTCCGGTGCCGGACCCCCAGCGGCACCGGAGCACTCGCCCCCGGCGCGGGTCAGCTCGCGGGGCGCTGGTGGGGCACATCCTGCGGTCGCATTCCGCGCAGCACTTCGATCCGGTCGGTACCAGGCCAGCTGTTGACCCAACTGGAGCCCGTCACGTCCTTGGCATGCTTTTTCAGCGGAGCGAGCAGCCGGGAGATCTCGCGGTAGGAGCGGACCGAGGAACCCGTGCAGACAAGCGTCGCCAGCGACAGCGTGACCGCGAGATGTTCGGCCGACCACGCGACGTCGAGCAGCCGGTCGGCGATCGTGGTGATCCGGTCGACGTCGCAGGCGAGAAGGAAGTCGTCCCCGCCGACGTGACTCACGGTCAGCCCGCCGAGCCCGGCGCTGAGGTCGCTCAGTTTGCGCCCGAGTGCCCTGATCAGATCATCGCCGGCCGCGAAGCCCACGGTGTCGTTGATGTTCTTGAACGAGTCGACATCCAGCCAGCCGACCACGAGCGGCTGCCTCGCCGCGATCCGCCGGTCGACGTCGCGGGCGACGGTATCGCTGCCGGGTAGTCGCGTCAGCGGATTCAGCGCGGCCGCTTCCTCGATCTTCGCCTCGGCGACTCCGCGCACGATCTCGTTGACCAGGACGACGCCCCTGCACTTTCCGGTGCGGTCGACAACCACGATGTCGTCGCCTCTGCGTTCCCAGTCGGCGTCGACGATGACGTCGAGCAGTTCCAACGCGCTGGCCGTGTCCCTGATGACGTGTGGTGCGTCCCCGAACCTGCCCGCGGGCCGGTTGGCGTGCAGCGCGTGCCCGAACGGTCCGGTCACCGCGAGCAGGAACCGGTTCCGGTCGATCGACCACTGTGGACGGCCGCGGTGGTCGACGCCGACGACTCCCGTCGGTGCGTCCTGGTCGATCAGCACGTTGCGTACCTGTTCGCAGGTCGCGTCGGCGGGCAGAGTCGTTGCGGGGCGGAGGAAATCCTTCACACCCGCTCCGGTGGGAACCGGCGGCGCGGCGGGTCCGTGAAGTGGTCCGGCGACCCAGGCGCTGGTGCTTGTCGAAATCACCTCGTGCCGGGCCGGCGCGAACAGATGTCCTTGCGCGATCCTGATCCCGAGCTTGCGGATGATGTCGAGTTGAGCCTCGGTCTCGATCCCGGTCGCGACCAGTCTCGTGTTCGTCCGCGCCGCGAAATGTACGAGTGCCTCGACAAGGGCGACCGTGGCCGGATCGTCCGGAAGGCGGCGCAGCGCGGTCCGGTCGATTTTGACCATGTCGGCCGGTGCCTCGGCGAGCAGGTTCAGCGGCAGGTCGCCAGCGCCGAGCCCGTCGAAGGCGATGCGGAACCCCAGCTCGTCGAGCCTGCCAAGGCCGGCGAGCAGGACGGTGGGCGGGATGCCGTGAAACGGCGGCCCGACTTCCAGCACGATCTCGTGTGGGCGTTTGCTGGTTTCGGCGAGTGCGTCGAACAGCGGATGCAGTGCCTCCTCCGGTGCCGCAGCGGTGAGCGCGGTGACGTTTAGATGAAGGGGGAGCAGGGTCGCCTGTGGAGCCTCGTCTCGGACCGCGCGGGCGGCGAGGCTCACGTCGACCTCGACGAGGCGCCCCCGGCGCAGCGCCGCTCCGAGTAACTCGCCCACTCCTCCGGCAGAAGGGCGTGCCAGCGCTTCGACCGCGACGACAGCCCCGGTGTGCAGGCTGTACAGCGGCTGAAACGCGAAGCGCACCTGATTCACAGCGACTCCCCGCTCCAGAAACCCATCCCCAAGCTGGGCCGATTCGGTGAAAGTAGGCCGATCGTTACACAGTGATAAAGGTCGAATCAAGGTCGTTCGTGCTGTTGGCGGGCTTTTTCTCGGGATCGCGCCGACGGTTCAGGACAAGGTGTCGCCAGGGCGTGGCCGCGGTGGGTTCTGGGCAAACGCGTCCCTGCACACCGGTGAACACGCGGAGGCCGGAAACCGCCGTGAGTACGGGAGCGGATCGCCGGGCGAGCCGACGCGACGCCCCTCGGCCGGTGTCCCGGCGCGCCTGACGAGCGCGGGCGCGTCGCGCATCGGATGCCGGTACGGGAACCGGACCGTGCCGGGTGCCTTGTCCGGGTGAGGCGCCGCTCGTGGGACAAGGTCGGAGCCGATGTCACTTCGCGACGCCTCCGCGGAGTGGGCGCGACGGTGAACAGTGCTTCTGTGTCGAATGTGGACAGTGGTCCATACCTGTCAGTGACATATACCGAGCGCTCGGTATCGGAGCGTCGGCGTGCCCTTCCCGTCGGTTCCTTCGGCGACCGTGCTGGGTGGCGCGTGGTGCGGACCTGGCCACTTGTCATGAGATGGGCCTGGCAGCATGCTTGAAGCGCTCGCGACGAACCTCAGGAGGTGTCCCGTGGGTGAGGCCCCCACCCTCATCGGCTCGGTTCAGCGTGCGTTGCACTTACTCGATCTCGTTGGAGCCAGCGAGCGCCCGGTACCCGCGAAAACTCTCGCGAGGACACTCGGGCTGCGCCTGCCCACCGTGTACCACCTGCTGCGCACCTTGGTTTACGAGGGATATCTCGACAAGATCGAAGAGGGATATGTAATCGGTGACCGGGTCGACGCCCTCGGCAGGCGCAGTATCACTCAGGCGGCGGTTGTCAGGGGACGAGCGACGCTGAGCGCGCTGCGGGACGAACTGGGCAGCGCCGCCTACTTCGCGCTGTACCGCGAGGGAGAGATCGAGCTCGTCGACGTCGCCGACGGTCCGCGCATGCGCAGGGTCGACCTGTGGGTGGGGACGCAGGAGACCGGTCACGCCACCGCTTTCGGCAAGAGCATCCTGTCCTGCTTGGACAAAGAGGGGCGCGACGACTACTTCTCGCGTTATCGGCCGCTCGATCTGACTCCGCACACCCTGACCGACAGGAGGGTGCTGGAGGAGAAACTGAGCCGAGGCGCGGAGATCAGTACCGACCGGGAGGAGTATCTGCTCGGCACGGCGTGTGTCGCCGTGCCGGTACAGGCGCCGGGCGTGCTCGGCGCGGTCGCCATCTCCCGGCCCGTGCATCGCCATCGTGGCGCTGCGGAGGCCGAGTCTCTCAAGCGGGCCGCGGGGCGGATGAGCAGGGCACTCGTGCTCTTCGGCTGACGGTTATCACCATCTGAAATCGGTGCAGTTGTGGGTGCGGGCAGGTGGGGCGACAGTACTCGCTTGGCGGCAGGAGATCGGATGGAGCCACACGGCAGGTTGACTCTCTACCGCGCCATGGTGTTGATCAGGACCTTCGAGGAAGGGCTCCTGCGGGAGCATTCGATCGGCAAGAAGCCGCGCTTCGACCTCAGTGAGGGTCCGGTGCCGGGACGTCTGCACCTCGCGGCCGGTCAGGAACCGGCGGCCGTAGGGGTCTGCGCCGCGCTGGAAGAGGGTGACGCCGTCACCGCGACCCACCGTGCCCACCATTTCGCCATCGCGCACGGAGTGCGGTTGCGTGTGCTGGCCGCGGAGATCTTCGGCAGGACGGAAGGGCTCGCGAGGGGAAGGGGAGGTCATCAGCACCTCGTCGATCCCGCGAGAAACTTTCGCTCCTCGGGTAGCGCGGGAGAAGGGCTTCCGGCGGCCGTGGGCCATGCGCTGGCTTTCCGGCGGCAAGGAGGCGGACGGGTCGCGGTGGCCGTCATCGGCGACGGTGCCGCCAACAGGGGAGTCTTCCACGAATCGCTCAACCTGGCCTCGGTGTGGTCGTTGCCCGTCATCTTCGTTGTGGAGAACAACGATTGGGCGTTTTCCGCGCCATACATCAGTTCGACAAGTGTGCCTGCACATGTGGAGCGAGCGCTCGCCTACGACATTCCCGGCGAGCTTGTCGACGACAACTCGGTCGAGGCGGTCGAGGCCGTGACGAGGTCCGCCGTCGAGAGAGCGAGGTCGGGAGAAGGCCCGAGCCTGGTCGAGGTCCGCACCCTTCGGTTGTGGGGGCACGCTCAGGGCGATGACCAGGCATACCGGTTCGACCTGGACTCCGTGCCGGGACGAGATCCGATTCCCGCCTATGAGGCGAGGTTGCGGGCGGAGGGCTTGGTGGACGACGACGTGGTGAGGCTCGTGCGCAAGCAAGCGCGGGAGAAGGTCGCCGACGCCATCGCCTTCGCGAGACGTGGCGGCGAACCCTCGCCGGAGACGGCTCTGGACTACGTCTTCGTCTAGGGTCGGCGAGGACGACTCGCGGGCAAGGACCCAGTGTCAAGCACGAAAGGCGCGATCATCATCCCCGACAGCGGCTCGGTCTCGGCGGGAAGGCTGCTCACCACCGGCGAGGCGATCACCGAGGCCATCGCGCAGGAGATGCTGCGCGATCCCGGTGTGTTCGTGCTCGGTGAGAACGTCGGGGTGCACGGCGGCGCCTTCGCCGTGACGGCGGGGCTGCTCGACAGGTTCGGACCGGCAAGGGTGATGGACACACCGGTCTCGGAGACCGCGTTCGTCGGCGCCGCGGTCGGTGCGGCGCTGGCCGGCCTGCGCCCCATCGCGGAACTGACTTTCGTCGACGACATCGGCTTGTGTCTCGGGCAGGTCTACAACGCCATGGCCAAGGCGAGGTTTTCCTCGGGTGGCGCGGTGACGGTCCCGATGGTGCTGACGGCAGCGGTCGGTGGTGGCTACTCCGATGGTGCGGCCCATTCGCAGTGCCTGTGGGGTACCTTCGCTCATCTTCCCGGGATGAAGGTCGTCGTGCCGAGTACGGCCGCCGATGCCAAAGGGCTGATGGTGTCGGCGATTCGGGACGAGAACCCGGTCGTGTTCCTCTTCCACAAAGGCGTACTGGGACTGCCGTGGCTGCCGGAGAACCACAGGGCGAAGGGCTATGTCGCGGAGGAAGCCCTCCTCACGCCCATCGGCGCGGCCGCGACGGTGAGACCGGGCACCGATCTCACCATCGTGACCCTCGCCCTGTCGGTGCATCACGCGCTCGACGTCGCCGATTCGGTTTCCGCCGACGGCGTCGAATGCGAGGTCATCGATTTGCGAAGTCTCGTTCCGCTGGATGTCGAGACCATTGTCAATTCGGTGGAACGAACCGGCAAATTGCTGGTCGTCGACGAGGATTATCTCTCGTACGGAGTATCAGCCGAAGTAATCGCAAGAGTGGTGGAACGAAATCCCGCATTGCTGAAAGCACCGCCGGTACGGGTATGTGTTCCTGACGTTCCTATTCCCTACGCGCGTTCACTCGAAAACGCGGTGCTTCCGACGAGAGACCGTATCCGGCGCGCCGTGCGGGAATTGGCGAGGACGTAACGCCCGTTGGCTATCACGTGTGCCGGGATGGCCGGCAGGGGACGGCAGGGTCAGGGGGAGCCCGAGCACCGCGGTCGAGGGCCCCGTGATCAACCTCCACGTTCGTCGCCCACGGTGGCCGTCCGCTCACCCATGGCTTCTGGCAGGTGAGTTGTTGTTCGATACGCAACACGTTGCTGGATACGCTACGAACTCGTCTGGGCGGGTCCGTGTCAAACTCGCGGACTAAAGCATCGGCTGAATAGCAACCCAGGGCAACCTTCAGTAGCATCGACTGGACTGAACGAGTGAAGCTGTTGTTTGTGACACATTGCTCTTGGTTGTGCTGTCAAGGGCTTGGTGAGAAGTTGTCGTGGCAGCGCTTCGACCACACGGTATGCCTGTCCCGGGTGGCCCCCGGGCGCGTGTGCGCGTTGCGCCCGCCAGTGCGGATCGTGAGCATGCGCGCTATACACGGGGTGAAATCCTTATTCACGCAATTGACCCATTGAAGCCTGACATCCCACTCAATAGATTGAGTCGAGGCGGTTTTGCGGAGATCAGCGCGGATGAGCCGCAATCTCGCCGAGTCGGGGTGAGGCACCGCGTTCGCTACAGGGCTTGCGAACTCGGCTGCACTTCAGGAGCGTTGCGGGCTGCAATTTTACGTCGGCCGCGAGTCAGTCGGCCGCCGGTCGTCGGCCTGGATTTTCGCGCGCCTTTTTCCGGCGAATTGGAACGTGCGCTGTGCTCCCGCATGCCGGCCCGCGAGTGAGAGGAAACGAAAAAGTGTTGTGACTGCGCCGCGCGAGGAGAACGAATAGCACTCCGAATCCGGCCGAACGTGGAGGGAAACGCAATGAAGGACTCAGTCGCGAGCGAGGCCGACGTACCGGTGGCCGCCGCAGCGGACATAAGCCGGGCGCAGGCGCATCCAGAACAGGAATTCGGTGCGGATCCACTGGAAGTGCGCGATTCCGACCACTACACCGACGAGTACGTCACCGGGTTCGTCGAGAAGTGGGACGAACTGATCGACTGGAAGAAGCGCTACGAGAGCGAGGGCAAGTTCTTCGTCGATCTGCTGAAGTCGCGTGGGGTGAAGTCGGTACTGGACGTCGCGACCGGAACGGGTTTCCACTCTGTTCGCCTCGTAGAGGACGGCTTCGACACGGTCAGCGTGGACGGCAGCGCGGAAATGCTCGCCAAGGCGTTCGAGAACGGCCTCAACTACGGCGGACACATCCTCCAGGTGGTGCACGCGGACTGGCGATGGCTCAACAGGGACGTACACGGCGAGTTCGATGCGGTCGTGTGCCTCGGAAACTCGTTCACCCACCTTTTCTCCGAACGCGACCGGCGCAAAGCGCTCGCCGAGTTCTACGCGGTGCTCAAACACGACGGCGTCCTGATCCTCGACCAGCGCAACTACGACGCGATACTGGACAACGGCTTTTCCAGCAAGCACACCTACTACTACTGCGGCGAGGAGGTCACCGCCGAGCCGGAGTACGTCGACGAGGGACTCGCGCGCTTCCGGTACCAGTTCCCCGACAAGTCGCAGTACCACCTCAACATGTTCCCGCTGCGGAAAGACTATGTGCGCAGGCTGCTGCGCGAGGTCGGCTTCCAGCGGGTCGAGACGTTCGGTGACTTCCAGGAGACCTTCGGCGCCGACGACCCCGACTTCCTCATCCACGTCGCGGAGAAGAGCTACATCAAGCCAGCCGACGACTCGGCGACCTATTCGGCGGCGGTGAACGTTGCCCGCGACTACTACAATTCCGGCGACGCCGACAATTTCTACTACTCCATCTGGGGTGGCGAGGACATCCACGTCGGACTGTACGAGAGCGAGAACGAGGAGATCGCGGTTGCGAGCAGGCGCACGGTCGAACGCATGGCGGGCAAACTGACGCTGACCTCAGGCAGCCACGTGCTCGACATCGGCTCGGGATACGGCGGTGCGGCGCGGTATCTCGCGAAGACGTTCGGCTGCAAGGTGACTTGTCTCAACCTCAGCGAGGTGGAGAACGAGCGCAACCGGCAGTTCAACGCGGAACTTGGGCTGGCGGAGCTGATCGACGTCGTCGACGGCTCCTTCGAGGATCTGCCCTTCGACGACAACGAATTCGACGTCGTGTGGTCGCAGGACGCCATGCTGCACAGCGGAGACCGTGGTCAGGTGCTGCGTGAGGTCGCGAGGGTGCTGAAGCCGAAGGGCGACTTCCTCTTCACCGACCCTATGGCGGCCGACGACTGTGACAAGACGCTGCTGAAGCCAATCCTCGACCGGCTTCACCTAGAAACGATGGGATCTCCGGGATTCTACCGGCGCGAGTTCAACCGGCTCGGGATGTCGTCCATCGACTTCGAGGACCACACCCCGCAGTTGGCCACGCATTACGGCAGGGTGCTGGCGGAAACGGAGCGACGTAACGACGACATCTCCGGCAGCGTTAGTACCGAATATCTGACACGCATGAAGGTGGGGCTGAAAAACTGGGTCGACGGTGGGCTTGCCGGCAATCTCGCGTGGGGTATTTTCCACATCCGTTCCTGAGCCTGAGGGTGCTTTGCCGACGCGCGGCGAACGCGTCGGATACGAAACCTGGCGTGTTTTCGCCTCTGACAGACAAAGGAAACACTTGTGACTGCTAATCGAAGGTTGTTCACCAGCGAGTCCGTCACCGAAGGCCATCCGGACAAGATGTGTGACGCGATCAGTGACACCATCCTGGATGCCATGCTCGCCAAGGACCCGCGTAGCAGGGTCGCCGTCGAGTCGTTGATCACCACCGGCCAGGTGCACGTGGCCGGCGAGGTGACCACGGATGCCTACGTCGACGTTCCGAACCTGGTGAGGGAGAAGGTTCTGGAGATCGGGTACGACTCGTCGGCGAAGGGGTTCGACGGGACGTCGTGTGGGGTGAATGTGGCGATCGGGTCGCAGTCGCCGGATATCGCGCAGGGTGTGGACACGGCGTATGAGTCGCGGTTGGAGAACGCGCTCGACGATTTGGACAAGCAGGGTGCTGGTGATCAGGGGTTGATGTTCGGGTATGCGTGCTCGGACACTCCTGAGTTGATGCCGTTGCCGATCGCGCTGGCACACCGGTTGTCGAGGCGGCTCACCGAGGTCCGCAAGAACGGAACGATTCCCTACCTGCGTCCCGACGGCAAGACTCAGGTGACCATCGAGTACGCGGGCGACCAGCCGGTGCGGCTCGACACGGTGGTGATCTCCAGCCAGCACGCCGAGGGCATCGACCTCGACAAGATGCTCGCCGTCGACTTGACCGAGCAGGTCATCAAGCCGGAGATCCAGTCGCTCGGCTTGCAGGCCGAGGAGCCCAAGATCCTGATCAACCCGACGGGCCGGTTCGTGGTGGGCGGTCCGATGGGCGACGCGGGGCTGACCGGTCGCAAGATCATCGTGGACACCTACGGCGGGATGGCTCGCCACGGTGGTGGCGCGTTCTCCGGCAAGGACCCCTCCAAGGTTGACCGGTCCGCCGCCTACGCGATGCGCTGGGTCGCCAAGAACATCGTCGCCGCCGGACTGGCCGACAGGGCGGAGATCCAGGTCGCCTACGCCATCGGCAAGGCGGCTCCGGTCGGTTTGTTCGTCGAGACCTTCGGAACGGAAAAGGTGGCGCCCGAGAAGATCCAGGCGGCGATCGACGAGGTGTTCGACCTTCGCCCGGCCGCGATCATCCGCGACCTGGACCTGCTGCGTCCCATCTACGCGCAGACCGCCTCCTACGGCCATTTCGGCAGGCCGGACGCCGACCTGCCGTGGGAACGCACCGAAAGGGCACCGGCCCTGAAGGACGCGGCCAAGGCGTGAGGCCCTTCCCCGCGACGTTGTCGAAGAGCTCGCCCCAGTTCCCCCGACCCGAGGAGTGTGTCCTGCCATGCGCATAGCGGTGACCGGCTCGATCGCGACCGACCATCTGATGGTGTTTCCCGGTCGGTTCGCCGACCAGTTCGTCGAGGATCAACTGGAGAAGGTCTCGCTGTCGTTCCTGGTCGACCAGCTCGACATCCGCAGGGGAGGGGTTGCGGCCAACATCTCGTTCGGGCTCGGCAGCCTCGGCATGACCCCGATCCTCGTCGGTGCCGTCGGCTCCGACTTCGAGGACTACCGTTCGTGGCTGGAACGTCACGGCGTGGACACGAAGTCGGTGCACGTGTCACAGACGAGGCACACGTCGCGATTCCTGTGCACGACCGACGAATCACAAGCCCAGATCGCCTCGTTCTACGCGGGTGCCATGGAGGAGGCCCGCAACATCGAGTTGAGGGCCGTCGCCGACCGGCTCGGTGGTCTCGACCTCGTCGTGGTCGCGCCCAACGACCCCACGGCCATGGTGCGGCACACCGAGGAGTGCAGGGAGCGCGGATACGCCTTCGCGGCCGACCCTTCCCAGCAGCTGGCCAGGATGGGGCGCGACGAGGTGCGCAAACTGGTCGACGGCGCCTCGTACCTGTTCACCAACGAATACGAGACGTCCTTGTTGTTGCAGGTCACCGGCTGGACGGCGGCCGAGGTGCTCGGAAAGGTCGGACGGTGGGTCATGACACACGGACCGGACGGAGTGCGCATCGAGTCGAGTGAAGCGCCCCCCGTTTCGGTCCCCGCGCACGACGTCGGCGACAGCGCGGACCCGACCGGGGTCGGGGACGCCTTCCGCGCCGGATTCCTGTGGGGCGTGCATGCGAAACTGGACCTGGAACGCGCGGCTCAAGTGGGGTGTACGCTCGCCGCGATCGTGCTCGAAACGGTTGGCACCCAGGAATACACATTGGACCGGGCTGACTTTTCGAAGCGCGTCGCGAAGACGTACGGCAACGATGCCGCGGCCGAGATCGAGTCGAAGCTGCGAGTGTGATGATGGAGAGCGGTTTTCTCGCCGAACTGGACCGGCGGGTGCTGGTCGCCGACGGCGGTATGGGCACCGCGTTGCAGGAATACGACCTGACGCTGGACGACTTCGCCCAGCTCGAAGGCTGTAACGAGATTCTCAACGAGACCCGGCCCGACGTGGTGAGCGCGGTGTACCGCGGTTTCCTTGAGGCGGGCTCCGACGCCATCGAGAGCAACACTTTCGGCACCAACCTCGCCAACCTCGGTGAATACGGCATCGCCGACCGGATCAGGGACCTGGCCGAACGGGGGACCGCGCTGGCGAGGCAGTGCGCGGACGAGTTCAGCACTCCGGACAAGCCGCGGTTCGTGCTCGGCTCCGTCGGGCCTGGCACGAAACTGCCCACCCTTGGTCACGCGCCGTACGCGGCGTTGCGCGATGCCTACGTCGACAACGTGCTCGGCATGCTCGACGGCGGTGCCGACGCCGTACTGGTGGAGACATCGCAGGACCTGTTGCAGACGAAGGCGGCGATCGTCGCCGCGAAGCGGGCCATGGCGATGACGGGCAGGCAGGTGCCCGTCATCGCGCAGGTCACCGTGGAGACGACGGGCACGATGCTGGTCGGTTCCGAGATCGGTGCGGCGCTGACCGCGCTCGAACCGCTCGGCATCGACCTCATCGGCATGAACTGCGCGACCGGTCCCGCAGAGATGAGCGAGCACCTGCGGGTGCTCGCCCAGCACGCGACGGTGCCGATCTCGGTGATGCCCAACGCGGGCCTGCCGGAACTCGGCCCGAACGGGGCCGTCTACCCGCTGCGACCGGACGAACTCGCCGAGGCACTCGCCGGTTTCATCACGCGGTTCGGCGCCCGCCTCGTCGGGGGTTGCTGTGGTACGACCGGCGAGCACATTCGGGCGGTGTCCGAGGCGGTCGCGGACCTGACGCCGAAGCAGCGCACCCCGGAGATCGTGCCTTCGGTGTCGTCGGTGTACCAGTCGGTGCCCTTTGAACAGGATGCCTCGATCCTCAACGTCGGCGAGCGCACCAACGCCAACGGTTCGAAGGCGTTCAGGGAGGCCATGCTTGCCGAGCGCTACGACGACTGCGTCGAGATCGCGAAGTCGCAAACCCGTGAGGGTGCGCACATGCTCGACCTCTGTGTCGACTACGTGGGCAGGGACGGCACGCGGGACATGCGCGAACTGGCCTCGCGCCTCGCGACGGCCTCGACGTTGCCGATCATGGTCGACTCCACGGAGGCCGAGGTCGTCGAGGCCGGTCTGGAACACCTTGGTGGCCGGTGCGCGGTCAACTCGGTCAACTACGAGGACGGAGCGGAGCCGGGCGGCCGCTTCCACCGGGTGATGGAGATGGTGGTCGAGCACGGAGCGACCGTCGTCGTCACCTGTATCGACGAGGAGGGCCAGGCCAGAACCGCCGACTGGAAGCTGCGGGTCGCCGAGCGCGCGATCGATGACCTCACCGGCAACTGGGGTCTCGACGAGTCCGCGATCATCATCGACTGCCTGGTGTTTCCCATCACCACGGGGCAGGAGGAGGTCCGCAAGGACGCCATCGAGACGATCAACGCCATCCGCGAGCTCAAGCGCAGGCGCCCCCGGGTGCAGACCACGCTCGGGTTGTCCAACGTGTCGTTCGGCCTCAACCCGGCCGCGCGGCAGGTGCTGAACTCGGTGTTCCTCAACGAGTGCAGGCAAGCCGGTCTCGACTCGGCGATCGTGAACTCGTCGAAGATCCTGCCGATGAACAAGATCGAGGAGGAGCCGAGGCAGGTTGCTCTCGATCTCGTCTACGACAGGCGAACCGGCGACTACGACCCGTTGCAGAAGCTGATGCAGCTTTTCGAGGGCAAGACCGCGTCGTCGGGAAGAGCGTCGAGGGCGCAGGAACTGGCGAAGCTGCCGCTGTTCGAACGGCTGGAGCGGCGCATCGTCGACGGCGAGCGCAACGGTCTCGACGAGGATCTCGCGGGGGCCATGGCGGAGAAGGAGCCGCTGCGGATCATCAACGAGAACCTCCTCGCCGGTATGAAGGTCGTCGGTGAGCTTTTCGGCTCGGGGCAGATGCAGTTGCCGTTCGTGCTGCAATCGGCGGAGGTGATGAAGGCAGCCGTCGCCTATCTCGAACCGCACATGGAGAAGGACGACTCCGGCGGCAAGGGCAAACTGCTGTTGGCCACCGTCAAGGGCGACGTGCACGACATCGGCAAGAACCTTGTCGACATCATCGTGTCCAACAACGGCTACGACGTCGTCAACATCGGCATCAAGCAACCCATCAACGCCATCCTCGACGCCGCGGAGGAGCACAGGGTCGACGCCATCGGGATGTCGGGCCTGCTCGTCAAGTCCACGGTGATCATGAAGGACAACCTGCAAGAGATGAACGCGAGGGGAGTCGCGGCGAAGTACCCCGTTCTGCTCGGTGGTGCCGCGCTCACGCGTACGTTCGTCGAGAACGATCTCGACGAGGTCTACGAGGGCGACGTCCGCTACGCCAAGGACGCCTTCGAGGGGCTGAACCTCATGGACCGGCTGATGTCGATCAAGAGGGGAGAGAGCCCCGAGGAGGACGAGGCCGAGCGGGCGAAGAAGGCCGAACGCAAGGCACGGCGGGAACGCTCGCTGCGCATCGCGGAGAAGCGCAAGGCCGAACAGAGCGAGGAACCGTCGCTGGAGGACACGACGCGGTCCGATGTGGACGAGGAAGCGCCCGTGCCGGTGCCCGCGTTCTGGGGCTCGAAGGTCGTGAAGGGCATCGCGACCGCCGAATACCTCTCACTGCTCGACGAGCGCGCGACGTTCTTCGGCCAGTGGGGCCTTCGCGGGGCCAAGAAGGGAGAGGGCCCCTCCTACGAGGAGCTGGTCGAGACGGAGGGAAGGCCACGGCTGCGGGCGTGGATGGACGAGCTGTCCACTCGCGGAATCCTCGCCAACGCCGCGGTCGTGTACGGTTACTTCCCTTGCTACTCGGACGGAAACGACCTCGTCGTACTCGACAAGGACGAACCGGACGCTCCGGAACGGCTGCGGTTCAGTTTTCCGAGGCAGCGGCGCGACCGCAGGTTGTGCCTCGCCGACTTCTTCCGTTCGAAGGACAAGGCCGAGAAGACCGGCGAGGTCGACGTGCTTCCCCTCCAGCTGGTGACCATGGGGCAGCCCATCGCCGACCACGCCAACGAGTTGTTCGCCAAGAACGCCTACCGCGACTATCTGGAGATCCACGGACTCGGAGTGCAGCTCACCGAAGCGCTCGCTGAGTACTGGCACCGGAGGGTGCGGCAGGAACTGCTGTTCACCGGCGGGGATTCGGTCGCGGCGGAGGACCCCGACGACGTGCGGCAGTATTTCAAACTCGGCTACCGGGGCGCGCGGTTCTCGCTCGGTTACGGCGCCTGCCCCGACCTTGAGGATCGCGCGAAGATCGTGGAACTGCTCGGAGCCGAACGAATCGGCGTCGAGCTTTCCGAGGAGTTCCAGTTGCATCCGGAACAGTCGACGGACGCGATCGTCCTGCATCACCCGGAAGCCAAGTACTTCAACACCTGACGAAAAAGCACCCGGAAAACCCGCGATGTGTTGCTAGGTATGGAAAGGAAGACATGAGCGCGAAGTTGCAGAAGGTGAACGGCCTTGAGTTCGCCGTCGCCGACCTGAGGCTGGCCGAGGCCGGTCGGCACCAGATCCGGCTGGCTGAGCACGAGATGCCGGGCCTGATGGCGACTCGCAGGGAATACGCGGACACCAAGCCGCTGCGGGGTGCGAGGGTGGCCGGGTCACTGCACATGACCGTGCAGACGGCCGTGCTGATCGAGACGCTGGTAGCGCTCGGCGCCGAAGTTCGCTGGGTGTCCTGCAACATCTTCTCGACGCAGGACGAGGCCGCCGCGGCCGTCGTCGTCGGCCCCGGCGGCACGCCGGAACAGCCGAAGGGTGTCCCGGTGTTCGCGTGGAAGGGCGAAACGCTCGAAGACTACTGGTGGTGCACCGAACAGCTCTTCCAGTTCGGTGACAACGGGCCGAACATGATCCTCGACGACGGCGGGGACGCGACCCTGCTCGTGCACAAGGGCGTCGAATTCGAGAAGACCGGCGTCGTGCCGGAGGCAGGCGAGGACGACCCGCACGAGTATCAGGTCATCCTGTCGACGCTACGGGCCAGCCTCACCGCCGACGGCAAGCGGTTCACCAGGATCGCGGAGGACATCAAGGGCGTCACCGAGGAGACCACGACCGGGGTCCACCGGCTCTACGAATTCGCCAAGACCGGCGAGCTGCTGTTTCCCGCCATCAACGTCAACGACTCGGTCACCAAGTCCAAATTCGACAACAAGTACGGTTGCCGTCACTCGCTTGTGGACGGAATCAACAGGGCGACCGACACGCTCATCGGTGGCAAGGTCGCGCTCGTCGCCGGATACGGCGACGTCGGCAAGGGCAGCGCCGAGTCGCTGCGAGGGCAGGGCGCGCGCGTCATCATCACCGAGGTCGACCCCATCTGCGCGCTACAGGCCGCGATGGACGGTTTCCAGGTGACGACACTGGACGACGTCGTCGAAACGGCCGACATCTTCGTGACGACCACCGGCAACTTCAACATCATCACCGCCGAGCACATGGCGAAGATGAAGCACCAGGCGATCGTCGGCAACATCGGCCATTTCGACAACGAAATCGACATGGCGGGTCTTGAGAAGACCCCCGGCATCAAGAAGACCGAGATCAAGCCGCAGGTGCACGAGTACACCTTCGCCGACGGCCACTCGATCATCGTGTTGTCGGAAGGGAGGCTGCTCAACCTCGGAAACGCGACGGGTCACCCGAGCTTCGTCATGTCGAACAGCTTCACCAACCAGACGATGGCGCAGATCGAGCTGTTCACGAAGCCGGGAGAGTACGAGAAGCAGGTCTACGTGCTGCCCAAACACCTCGACGAGAAGGTGGCGAGGCTGCACCTCGACGCGCTCGGCGTGAAGCTGACCAAGCTGACCAAGGAGCAGGCAGCTTACATCGGTGTCGACGTGGAGGGTCCCTACAAGCCGGACCACTACCGGTACTAGGTCGTGTCCGGGCGGGCCGGTCACCGGCCCGCCCCCGCGACCCATCACCTGACGACATGTTGACGGGAGCCAATTGTGCGTAGGGTCGTCGACCGGCTCGGCAATGCACATCGTCCGACCTTCTCCGTCGAGTTCTTCCCGCCACGGGACGAGCAGGACGAGGCTGTGCTGTGGCGGTCGATCCGGGAACTGGAGCCGCTGGATCCGGCCTACATGTCCATCACATACGGCGCGGGAGGGTCGAGCAGGGAAGGCACCATCCGCAACATCGCGAGGGTGGCGACCGACACGACACTCGTGCCGATGGCCCATCTCACCGCCGTCGATCATTCGGTCGCCGAGTTACGCAACGTCATCGGCCACTTCGCCGCCGTCGGCGTGCACAACATATTGGCGCTGCGCGGTGACCCTCCCGGTGACCCGATGGGCGACTGGGTCGCCCACCCGCAGGGGCTGAACTACGCCGAGGAACTGGTTCGGCTGATCAGGGAACTCGGCGACTTCTGTGTCGGTGTTTCCGCCTTTCCCTACGGTCACCCCCGGTCGGCCGACCTCGACATCGACACCACCTACCTTGTGCGCAAGCTCAGGGCAGGCGCCGATTTCGCGATCGCCCAGTTGTTCTTCGAAGCGGAGGACTTCCTGCGGCTTCGCGACCGGGTCGCCTCGGCTGGCAGCGATGCGCTGCTGCTGCCCGGCATCATGCCGCTGACGACGCCGAAGACCCTGCGCAAGACCATCGAGCTGTCCGGTGCGACGCCGCCCCGTTGGCTGACCGACCGGCTCGAACCCCTTTCCGGCGACGCGAAGGCGTTCAGGGCGGCCGGGCTCGACGTGGTCACGGAGCTGTGCGAGCGACTGCTCGACGAGGGCGTGCCCGAACTGCACTTCTACACGTTCAACAGGTCGAAGGCGACGAGGGAACTCGTCGACCGGCTCGGGTTGCGGTCGCCGGCCCCGCCACTCGCCGTTTCGGCGCCGTCATGAACTGGTGGTGGCCGTTCAACGGAGAACGGCCACCACCTCTGGCCCGGTGAGGCTGAGCCGGTCGCGTATGCCGGAGAGCGTCTCGCCGATGGTGTGGCGGCGGTCTCGCCTGTTGACTTTCCGGTATGTCAGACGGGGTGTATTTCATCGTTCTCGCCGCGGCGGCCCTTGGCGCCGCGCTCGTCGCGGGGGTTTTCTTCGCTTTCTCCACCTTCGTGGTGGCGGCGCTGCGGCGACTGCCGGCCGAGCAGGGAATCGCGGTGATGCAGGCCATCAACGTCACGGTGCTCCGGTCGGCGTTCCTGCTGGTCTTCGCGCTGACGGCGGTGTTGTCGGCCTTGCTCGTGGTCGTTGGCCCGCTCGTCGGCGACGCCGCGGGTGGGTGGTGGTCGTTCGCCGGTGGCGTCGGTTATCTGGCCGGCTCCTTCGTGCTCACCAGAATGGCGCACATCCCGAGGAACGAGGCACTGGGACGGGTAGATCCCGCCGGAGCCGAGGGAGCTCGCCTGTGGCGGAGCTTCGTTCCGGTCTGGACGGCGTGGAACCACGTGCGGACGCTGGCCTCGCTCGTGGCGGCTGCCTGCTTCGTCGCGGGGCTGCTCGTCCGGTGACCTCGTCGGCGAGTTCCGCCGGTGATCGCCGTCCTGTCACCGGTATTGATCCGGTCGGGTGACCTCGGGACTCGTGGTGGCCCCCCGGTCGTCACGGTGGGGTGTGGCGGGGCTGAGGGAGGGTACTAAGCCCCTAGCGGTGAGGGACGAATCGGGCGACCGTGGTTCACCAGCGGCATGGGTCTGGGTGAGGAGCCTGCTATGTATCAGGTCACGGTGGGAGCGGTGATGACGCCGGATCCCATCTCCGTCGGACCGGAAGCGGATCTCAAGACCATCATCGAAGTCCTGCTCAGCCACGACGTCAGTTCCGTTCCGGTCGTCACGCGCAGCGGTGCGCTGATCGGTGTCGTATCGGAGGCCGATCTGATGCGGGGCCACGAGGGAATGCCGGAGGGTGAGGGGCTTCCTCCCGCCTACGCGAGAAGGCGCGCGAGGGAGCGCTGGAACATGGCGTGGGCGAGCAGGGCCTTCGACCTCATGGTGACGCCGGTGCTCACACTCGACGCCGGTGACCCGCTCAGCGCGGCGGCCAGGGAGTTCGGCAGATCTGGCGTCCACAGGCTGTACATCACGGGAGGCGGGAAACTCGTCGGCGTCCTGTCGAGGGGTGACCTCCTCAAGGCATTCGTCAGACCCGACGCGGTCATCAAAGCCGACGTCCTGCGGGAGGCATGCGGCGAGACGGCCGCGGTCGACGTGACCGTCGACCGCGGTGTGGTGACCTTGAGCGGTGAACTGGAGTGCCGAGAAGACACCGAGCTGGTTTCCCGGCTGGCCGCGCACGTCATCGGCGTGGTCTATGTGGTCAACGAGCTGCGTTGTCGCAGGAACGAGACGCCGGATCTGGCTCGCCGGTGACTGGGGAGGGGACGGGGCGGCGACCGGACGCGGTGGCCGCCCCGCTCCATATCCCGCTGTCCCGCTACGCGGTGGCCTGGCTGGGCTCCGCTTCCACCTCCAGCGGGGGAGCCGTTTCCTCGACGGTGTCGGCGCGCTGGCTCGGGATGTGGGTTTCGGCGACTCGTTGACCGGTCAGCCGTGCGATGCGGACGAGGATCCCGTTGTCGAAGGCGTATCGCATCGTCAGCGTGTCAGTGTGGGAACCGGCAGGCCGGTCGGTGTGCTCCAGCGGTATCGCGAGGCCGACACCGACGACGGTCCATGCCGATTCGTCGTCGGCGAATTCGATCGTCACCGGTCTGCCGATCGCGTTGCGGGTGAGTGAAGAGTCGTTGCCGGTTGGCACCAGTATGTCGCCGCTTCTTCTGACGAAGCAGGCCAGCAACACCGGTTCCCGCCCGTCGACGGCAACGAGGGCAGTTCGGCTTCCGCCCCGTTCATTGACAAGATCAAGGCAGTCCCGATGGGTGAGGCTGAGAGCGTCCACGTTCGCTCCTTCTCTCGCGTCGGCGAGCGAAGGGTGAATCGCCCCGTACACCGGCCGTTGCCGACTACCCGCCGATCACGTTCCAACGTCGAAGCTGTAAGGCGATGGTCGTGACCTCTGTCTGGTTCGTCGTGTCGGTCTTGGTTGGGAGTGGACGTTCCCGCCAGGCGTGCCAACGTCCCTCCTACATTGGAGTACCCGCTGCGCGGGTGTCTGACGATCGATCTTTTGGGTAGTCTTGCGCCAAGAGAATGAACATCCGGTCGCGCCCGGTGACAGGGCGGGCGACGACTTTCTGCTGAGCGGCCAACGATGCTCGGACCCGTTGCGACTGAGGAAACCTTTGCGCAGCAAGGCTTTCGCGAAAGAAACTCGCGGAGACCACCCAGCCGGAATCGCGGCGAAACCTTGCCATAGGGTTCACCGCGAGCCCTGGGCGTTGCACAATTCCTTGTGATGCCTGACGAAACCATTCGCCGGGCGCGACGGTCGATCGTCGGCCGGCTGAGCGCAGGACGTGCATACCCTGTCGGGTACAGGCGGGAAGTAGGACGCGCATGACGATCACTGACAGCCGCGAAGGCGTGCGGCCGTTGCCCACCGTGTTCCGCACGGCGTGGCTCGGCTATCACCGCGCCGACGTGCGGCGGTATTCGGAGCGGGTGGAGGAAGAGCTGCGCCTGGTGACCGCCGACAGGGACGCGGCGGCCGACTGTGCGGAGCGATTGGCCAGACAGCTCGAACAGCTGCGCAACGAGAACGACGAATTGCGCGCCAAGCTCGACAGGGTTTGTGCCGAGCCGATCGAGAGCGACGGCCTTTCCGAGCGTCTGCTGCACATGGTCGAACTCGCGCACGAGGAAGCCGACGAGATCGTCGAACGTGCCCAAGAGGGCGCCGACCGGACTGCCGCGGCGGCGAGCAGGGCCGCTACCCGCCTGCGCGCTCGCCACGAGCAGCAACTCGTCGAACTGGCCGAGCAGGCAAAGCAGCGGGAAGCCGAACACCAGGAGCTGTTGCGTCAGGTCAGGCAGGAAGCCGAGGAGCGAGCGGAGGCCGAGGCCCGCGATGCGCGCGAAGCCGAGCGGCGGCGAAGGGAACTCGACGAGCAGGCCACGAGGCGCAGGCAAGAGCTCGACCGCGATTTCGCGACGAGCATGGCGGCGCGCAGGGACGAAGCCCAGCGGGCCATCGACGAGCGAGCCGACGCCGCGAGGGCGGAAGCCGACACGCTGGTGAGCGAGGCACGGGAAACGGCGCGACGACAGGTGGCCGAGGCCGAGGCCGAAGTACGACGACTGCGCGAGGTGCGCGGGCGGATTTCCGGTGAGCTGCGGTCGGCTCGTGAGGTGCTGGCGAAGATGGTGTCGTTGACGGAGCCACTGCCGGAGGAGGACGAACTGGCCCGTCCTTCGTTACCCCGGCAACGAGCTCATGCTCACCCCGAACCGGCCGGCGCGGGATGACCCGGCAGGAACCTCAGGAGTGTGTCCTGCTCAAGTACGGTGAGCTCGCGCTGAAGGGCCGGAACAGGGGACTGTTCGAGCGGCACCTTCTCCAGGCCGTCGAGCACGCCATGCGCACCGACGGCGAGCAAGTGAGGATCAGCCGGCGAGAAGGCGTGCTGGTGCTGTCGCACGGACTGCCGCGACACGAACTGATGGAGCGGGCGGTGCACGTCTTCGGCGTCAGCGTCGTGCAGCCCGCGCTGCGTACCGCCTGCGATGTCGGCGCGGCGACCGAGGCCGTCCTGCTCGCGCTGGCCGGGAAGTACGGCGACCACGATCGCGGCGCCCGGACGTTCGCGATCAGGGCGAGAAGGAGGAACAAGACCTTCCCGATGACGTCGCATGAGCTGGCCGCCCACATCGGCGAGCGGGTGCGTGACGTACACGGCTGGCGAGTCGACCTCGGGCAGCCCGACGTCGAGGTCGTCGTCGAGGCCGACAAGCGAGAAGTGTTCGTCTCGCTGGAGCGCCACCGGGGCCAGGGCGGACTTCCGGCCGGGGCCAGTGGCAGGGCGCTGGTGCTGCTTTCGGGGGGCTACGACTCGCCCGTCGCGGCGCACAGAGCCATGCGCCGAGGTTTGCGCTGTGAGTTCGTCCATTTCAGCGGCGCCCCCTACACCGATCCCTCCTCGACGTACAAGGCTTACGCGCTGTTGCGCGAACTCGACCGCTACCAGGGACGGTCCCGGCTGCATGTCGTCGCGATCGGCAAGGCCCAACGTGCGTTGGCGACCGCGGGAGCGGGCAAGCTCCAGGTCATCGCGCAGCGCAGGCTGATGGTGCGGCTCGCCTCCGAGCTGGCGAGGGAACTGAACGCACAGGCTCTTGTCACCGGTGACAGCATCGGCCAGGTCGCCAGCCAGACCCTGAGCAATCTCGCCACCGTCGAACAAGCGTCGTCCGTTCCGGTGTTGCGGCCGCTGCTGACCTGGGACAAGAGCGAGATCATCGCCGAGGCGGAGCGGATCGGGACGGCCGATATCTCGGCGTTGCCCGACGAGGACTGTTGCGCGCTGCTGGCGCCGCCTCGGGTCGCGACGAGGACTGGTCCCGGCGAATTCGAAGGTATCGAGGGCAGGGTCGAACTGGCCGAGCTCGTGCCGAAGCTGCTGGCCGACGCCCAGGTGCTGACCGTGGGCGGGACCCGGAGTCAGGCTGGCCCTCTGGCGTAACGCCTTGGTGGGACACCGATCATTCGCCGCAGGTGCCGTGCCAGGTGCGACTGGTCGTAGAAACCGGAAAGGGCGGCTGCCTCGGCGGGGCCATGCCCGGCCAGCAGGTACCCGCGTGCCAGGTCGATTCGGCGGCCGATCAGATACCGGTGGGGTGGCATGCCGATTTCGCGAGTAAATGCCCTGACCAGGTGAACCGGATGGGCATGTAGCCGGGCCGCTGCCTCGGCGAGGCCGATGTCGTCGGGAAGTCGCGCGTCGAGCAGGTCCCTCAGCGTGCCGGCGAGGCCAGGACGCGGCGCTGGAGGTCTGTTGGGTCCTGAGCCGAGGACGAGCCGACCTTGCAGCCGATCGACGATGAGGGCGAGCCTGCTTTCGGCCTCAAGCGGCTCGCCGCGCGTCGCCAGCGTGGTGTGCAGCAGGTCGATCCGGTCGCGCAGCATCGGATCGGCGTGGTCGGGATGATCGACGGCCCTGCCGATGAGTTCGTCGCCGATCAGCTCGCGGTCCAGGTAGAGCACCCGTTTGCGAAAGCCGCGCGGGCGGACGGACCTGCCGTCGTGTGCGACGTCTGGCGGCAGCAGCGTCACCATGGTGCCGAGGGCGCCGTGCTCGTGGCGGTCGAGGTCGTAGCGGACGGCGCCCTCGTCGACGATCAACAGGGTCCACGCGTCGTGCGTGTGCCGAGGGTAGGCGTGATCGCCGAATCTGGCGTGAAAAACCTCGCGGAGGCCGGGCACCGTCGGCCGCCACGCCGTGACGTCAGCTTGGCCGACCATGTTCACAACGTACAAGACGAGACGCGCGGTGGTCGGGCAGATTCGGTGACGGAGTGGCTCTCACCACGGTGGTGCTCCCCGGGAACGTCGATGTTCCGAGGTGTCGAGGCCGCTCGGGAAGGACGCGGACGTGCACGAGGGGACAGCGATGGCGAGGGGGTGCGGCGTGCCGGGACGAGCAGCGGCGACCGTGGAAGTTTCGAACGACGCCGAGGGCGTGGCGCCCGTTCGCTTCGCCACCAAGATCGCGGTGGTGCTGCGAGACGACCTGGAGGCGTGGCAGCGGCTCAACGTATGCGCGTTCCTCAGCGGTGGCATCGCGGCCGCCGAACCCGACCGGGTAGGGGAGCCCTACGCCGACGCCGACGGCAATGCCTACCTGGCGATGTTCCGGCAACCGGTGCTGGTGCTTGCCGCGTCGAAAGATGTGCTGACCAGTGCGCATGCCAGAGCACTTCGGCGAGGAATGCCGATCGCCGTGTTCACTGCCGACCTCTTCGGCACCGGTAATGACGTCGACAATCGCGCCGCGGTGCGTTCGGTGCCCGCGACCGGGCTCGATCTGGTCGGGCTTGCCGTGCACGGGCCGCGCAACGCCGTCGACAAAGTGCTCAAAGGTGCGACCATGCATCCGTGACCGGCATCGATTGCGGCACTCCTCCGTATCGGTGGCAGATGAGCAACTCTCTTGCACATGAAGTTCAATACCAGTAGCACTGGTAGGGCTGGTTGACCGATCGATGATCACGCTGGAGGCGACCGATGTCGTTGCACGTGCCTACCGAGTTGCTGGAGCGCGCCGAACGAGGCGCGGTGGAGGATGCCGAGTTCGTCGCGTGCGTGCGGGAGTCCCTGCCTTACGCGTGGCAGGTGATCAGCGACGTGGTGGCCGACCTGGAGACCGGCAACGCCGAGTTCGCCGACAACACGACGCCGCCACCGAGTGAGAGTGAACGTGGACAGCTCTTGCGGGCACTGGCCTCCGACGCGATCAGAGGCGGGCTCGAACGTCACTTCGGGGTCAAGCTCGCCTTCCAGAATTGTCACCGGGTCGCCGTTTTCCGGCCGGTCGCCGTTGACGGCGACGAGTACCGCGACTTCGTCTCCGTGCGAGGGCAGTTGCTGAATCAGAGTCCAGAATTGCGAGATTGCTAGCAGCCATTCGGTCGAATCCTGGGGCCCTGCCGGACCATCCGGCGGGGCCCCTTTCACGTCGACGCGAGGGCATCCGAATTGTCGCGCGAATCCGCAGTGTGGCGACAAGTCGAAAATAATCGCCGTAGTCAAGAAGATTTCGGCCTTATGTCCGCTTCGGCGGCCGATCGACAGTCGTTTCGTGGCCCTTTGGTCGTCAGTTCGTGATTATCTGGTCGACTGAAAAATGGATGCATAACGCACGTGTCTACTTTTCGGCCGAAGTGTTGTTTCTGTCGGCAACTGGAATATGGTGCTAGCAATGAATATTGGGTAGCCGTTGTCCACGCGACCGTCGCGAAGGGACCCTGATACATTGCCGACTGTTCGTGCTGAAAATCTCTATAAGGTGTTCGGGCGCCGTGCACTAGAGGCGGTACGTGATCTTGAGAGCGGAACCTCAGTGTCCGAATTGGACATTCCAGGAGTCACTCCCGCGGTGATCGACGCATCCTTCGAGGTGCACGGTGGCGAGACTTTCGTCGTCATGGGGCTCTCCGGATCCGGTAAATCCACCTTGATCCGAATGCTGAACGGCTTACTGCCCGCGACGGCGGGAAGAGTGTGTGTGGATGGCGAGGACATCACCGCCATGTCACGCAAGGAGATCCGCGAGATGCGACGGAGCACCATGAGCATGGTGTTCCAGCATTTCGCGTTGTTCCCGCACCGCACCGTGTTGCAGAACGCCGCCTACGGCCTCCAGATCAAAGGTATGGAGCGCGAGGAGCGCCTGACCAAAGCACAGGAGTCGCTCGACTTGGTGGGCCTCGGCGGCTGGGAAAACCACCTGCCTGAACAGCTCTCCGGTGGGATGCGTCAGCGAGTTGGTCTCGCACGCGCGTTGGCCGCGGACACCGACATCCTGCTCATGGACGAGGCGTTCAGCGCGCTTGACCCGCTGATCCGAAGGGAGATGCAGGACCAGCTCCTGTCACTACAGGCCCAGCTCGGAAAGACGATCATCTTCATCACCCACGACCTGAACGAGGCCATGCGGCTCGGCGACCGCATCGCGATGATGCGGCAGGGAAGGATCGAGCAGATCGGCACCGCGGAGGACATCCTCGCTCATCCGGCCAACGACTACGTCGCGCAGTTCGTGCGGGATGTCGACCGGACGAGGGTGTTGACGGCCAGCTCCGTGATGGAGCCTGCCGTCGAGACCATCACCGTCGACTCCTCGCCCTCCGCCGCGAGGGCGGCCCTGCGGGAGAGCAGGTATCCGGGCCTTCATGTGCTCGACAGGGAGGGGAAACTGGTCGGCGTTGTCACCGACACCACCGTGGCCGACGCCACCGAACGCGGCTCGAAAGGGCTACACGAAGCGCTCACTGGTGAGCATCCGGTCGTGCACCCCGACACCCCGGTCCACGAGCTGTTCACTCCAGCTGCCGCAAGCGCGTTGCCGCTGCCGGTTGTCGACAAGCGGAACATCCTGCTCGGAGTCGTTCCCACAGCGACGCTGCTGGGAGCTCTGGGAGAGATCGACCGGCGAGTGGAAGGCGCGGTGAAAGAGGTGGTAGCGGATGCGTGAACTCTTCTCCGCCGCCGAAGGCTGGCAAGTACCGCGGATTCCGGTCGGTGAGTGGTTCGAGGCCGTGCTCGACTGGCTTGAAACCACGCTTGGCGACGTTTTCGACGGTCTCGACACGGCGATCAAGGAAAGCGTCGCGTGGCTTTCCGAGCTGCTCCAATGGCCCCCGTCGTGGGTCATGTTCATCGTGTTCGCGCTGCTCGCGCTGTGGGTGCGGGGCTGGAAATTCGGGCTCGCGACGCTCATCGGGTTCGCCGTCATCGATGGCCTCAACGCCTTCGATGGCGCGATGGAGACCCTGTCGATCGTGCTGATCGCCGGGATCGTCGCGATTCTGATCGCCATCCCCATCGGCATACTTGCCGCCCGAAGTCAGGTGGCCAGCCGGATCATCAAGCCGGTCATGGACTTCATGCAGACCCTGCCACAGTTCATCTACCTGATTCCGGCGGTCTCCTTGTTCTCCGTCGGCGCTGGAGCCGGGCTCGTGGCGACGGTGGCGTTCTCCATCCCTCCGGGGGTCCGGTTGACCGAGCTGGGCATCCGCCAGGTCGACAAGGAAATGGTCGAAGCGGGTGAGGCATTCGGTTCACCACCGCGCAAGATCCTCACCGGAATCCAGATTCCGCTCGCGATGCCGTCGATCATGGCCGGCGTGAACCAGATCATCATGCTGTCGCTGTCCATGGTGGTCATCGGAGGCATGGTAGGAGCGCCGGGCCTCGGTGCCTCCGTGTTCGAAGCCGTGACGCGTCTCCAACTCGGTGCGGGTTTCGAATACGGCCTCGGTGTCGTGATTCTCGCGATCTACCTCGACCGGTTCACTTCCGCGCTCGCGGCGCGCTCCGCGGTCAACCGTGCACGCCGCCTCGCGGGTACGGCGTGATCGGACTCCGGTACGTGGTCTTCAGGAAGGAGAAAGAGGATGAAACGAAAGAGGTTCGGCCGGCTGCTGCCTGCCATGGCCGCCCTCATGGCGACGGCCATGGTCGCGACGGCTTGCGGCGGCGGTGATTCCGGTGACGCGAGCGACTCGGGGAACGGCGGTGGCGGTAGCAAGGAGCTGACCATCGGTTACATCGCCTGGGACGAGGACATCGCGCTGTCCAACCTGTTCAAAGCGCAGCTTGAGGAAAAGGGCTACACGGTCACGCTGCAACAACTCGATGTGGCTCCGACCTATCAGGCACTGGCGAAGGGCGACATCGACTTGTTCCTCGACGCTTGGCTGCCGACCACCCATGAGCAGTACTGGGAGCAGTACAAGGATGACCTTGAGGATCTCGGTTCCTGGTACAGCGACGCGACTTTGAACCTCGCCGTCCCCGCCTACGTCGAGAACGTCAACTCGATCGCGGACCTCAAGGACAACGCCGATATGTTCGGCGGCACGATCACCGGTATCGATCCCGGTGCTGGCGAGATGCGCATCGTGCAGGAAGAGGTCATCCCGCAGTACGAACTCGACGGCGCGCTGAAGCTGCAAAGTTCGTCCAGCACCGCGATGCTGACGTCGCTCGACAAGGCGATCAAGAACCAGGATCCGATCGTGGTCACCCTGTGGCATCCCCACTGGGCGTACTCGCGATACGACCTGAAGGATCTTGAGGACCCGAAGGGTGCGATGGGTGAGGGCGAGGAGTTGCACATGCTCGGCCGCAAGGGATTCAGCGAGGACTTCCCCGCGCTGACCAATATGATCAAGTCGTTCAAGGTGACCGATGAGCAGCTCGGAGCACTTGAGGACGAGATCCAGAAGGCGGGTAGCGGCAACGAGTTGCAGGCGGCGCAGGACTGGGCCTCGCAGAACAAGGAAGTTGTCGACAAACTCTTCGCAGGTGCCTGAGTCAGCGAAACCGACGGTTGTCGCGGTCGTCAGGCGGAGGGCTGTTCGCACTGTCAGCGGCGCGAGCGGCCCTCCCGGCGACAGCCCTGCTGTGAGGGCCACGATCGCCCGAAATCGGGAGCCGTGGATCCGGCGTCCCGCATGAAACCGCCGATGAAGGGTAGAGGGGCGACGTTGGCAAAACCGACGTTGACAAAACCGTGGCGTGCGGCGCGCCACGGCTTCGTCACCGAAGCCGTCGCCCGCGGGAACGACGCCATGGTCATGGGGTGAGCGCCCGCCGTGTCTCCGGATCGACTCGTGAGCGAGCGGCGCACCGTGGCGAATGTCGCGATGCTGCCTATACCACGATCGCCGCGCGGTCGACCTCGATACCGCGTCATTCGATTCCAGGCGGTGAGCCGCGCGTTGGTCGCGGTCCGTGCCGGATGGCCCGCGTCGCGATCTGATCAGCATCTACTCGATGTACCGCCGGGAAACCGGTCCGCGCGGAGCCGTGAGTCGTCTGCCGCTTTCCTGCCCCGGCACAGCGGGCAGGGCACGGCAGCGAGCCACGGCCGACATGCGGTCGCGCGTGCGCCCTGAGGTCCGTTGTGGACGCTGACCGGGGTTCCCGCGACGCGAAGTCGCATTCAAAGCGAAGATCTTGGCATCGGCGCTCCTGTCTCACGTGGCCGTCATGGCCGTGCCCACGATACGGAGAGGGTCCGACATTCCCGGGCTGCTGAGCAGGCCTACAGACGACCAAACCTGATGTTGACGTTGAGTGCATGACCAAGTACTGTGCGTCGTCCCGCTACGCTGGTCGCCGGATCGCTGTCCGGTGCTTCGTCCCTGGTTGGTAGCGTCGTATTCGTGGGGAATCTCCGTTCACGTATCGTTTCCTGGGTAACACGCAGGTACCTGGCTCGCGCCCAGAAAAAGGGCCTCGACCTGTCGAAGATGGCCATCCTGCCCGACGCGGTACTCATGCCGTTGCGCCGCGAAGGCCTCGACCCGGTGCCGGAACTGGGCCGCAAGCGGGTTGAGGAGCCCGTCAGTAAGCTTCCTGTGCCCTTCGGGCTCAACCTCTGGCTGGTGTCCGGTCACGAAGAAGCGAAGACCGTGCTCGGTGACGTGAAATCGTTCAGTAACGATTTCGGCAACCTCGTCGGCAAGACGGGTGCAGCCGCCGACGACAACCCGGGTGGCCTCGGCTTCGCCGATCCTCCCGTGCACACGCGACTCCGCAAGTTGTTGACCCCTGAATTCACGATGCGCAGGCTGGGCCGCCTCAAGCCCGGGATCGAAGCCATCGTCAACGAGCGACTCGATGCCATGGCGAAGATCGATGGGCCGGTCGACCTCGTCGAGGAGTTCGCCCTTCCGATTCCCTCACTGGTGATCTGCGAGCTACTCGGCGTCCCCTACGAGGAGCGAGACGCGTTCCAGCACCTCGCCGTCGCGCGTTTCGACCTCTTCGGCGGAGCCGACGCCTCGCTTGGTGCGATCTCGGAGTCGCTGGATTACCTGCTCGGGGTCGTGCGCAAGCAACGTGAGAACCCCGGCGACGGTTTGCTCGGCATGATTATCAAGGAACACGGCGACCAGGTCGACGACCGGGAGTTGGCCGGCCTCGCTGATGGCGTTCTCACCGGCGGTTTCGAGACGACGGCGAGCATGCTCGCGCTCGGTGCCCTGGTGTTGCTGCAGGACCACGAGTCGTTCGTCAACGTGCGCGACGACGACGATTCCGTCGGCCCCTTCGTCGAGGAGCTTCTGCGCTATCTCACGGTCGTCCAGGTCGCTTTCCCCCGCTTCGCACGTGAGGACGTCACCGTCGCGGGCAAGACCATCAAGCAGGGCGACATGGTCGTCGTTTCGCTGAGCGGAGCCAACCGGGACGACTCGCTCGGAGCCGACATCGAAACGTTCGACGGTTCGCGAACCCCCACCTCGCACGTCGCCTTCGGTTACGGTGCCCACCGCTGTATCGGGGCGGAACTCGCTCGCATGGAGCTGCGCGCCGCTTACCCCGCGCTGGTCCGGCGCTTCCCGGAGATGCGGCTGAACGTCAGCCCCGACGAACTGACGTTCCGGAAGGTGTCGATTGTCTACGGCGTGGAGAACCTGCCCGTGACATTGTCCTGAGCGCCGGGTCAGCCGCCTGCCATCGCGCCGACGATCAGAAGTGGTTCGGTACCGGCCGCCACCGGCTCAGGAAGGGGCTGATCGGCCGGGTCATGTGACAGGTCTTCCTCGCAGGCGAAGAAACGGACGAACGCTCTCCGTTTGAGGGTGACCTGGTCTCTGATGGTGCCTCGCAGCGCTGGGTAACGGGTTTCCAGCGCGTCGAGTACGGCGGCCATGGTGACCTTGCCGGTCGGCCCGCCCGCGACATCGAGCTCGATCTGCCGATCGGAGATATGGGCCAACGTGCGCAGGTGCGTCGGCAACGCCACCTTGATCGTGCGGCTCACGGGACCGTCTGGACTTCGACCGAGAGGACGGCTGGCAGGTCCCGCACGATGGGCGCCCAGGTGTCACCGGCGTCGGCCGAGGCGTACACCTGGCCGCCGGTCGTACCGAAATACACACCGCATTCGTCGAGCGAATCAACCGCCATCGCGTCCCGTAGAACGTTCACATAACAGTCGCGCTGGGGCAGGCCGTCGGTCAACGGCTCCCACTCGTTTCCTCCCACTTTGCTGCGAAACACTCGCAGCCTGCCGTCGAGAGGGAAATGCTCGGAATCACTCTTGATCGGCACGACGTATACGGTTTCCGGCTCGTGCGCGTGCACGTCGATGGGGAAGCCGAAATCCGTTGGCAGGTTGCCGCCGATGTCGTGCCATGACTCGCCACCGTCGTCGCTGCGCATCACATCCCAGTGTTTCTGCATGAAAAGGACGTCGGGGCGGGTCGGGTGGATCGCTAGGTTGTGCACGCAGTGTCCGACCTCGGCGTCCTCGTCGGGAATTCCCTCGGAGCGCAAGCCCCGGTTGATCGGCCGCCAGGTGGTGCCTGCGTCGTCGGACCGGAACGCGCCCGCCGCCGAGATCGCGACGTAGATCCGCCCGGTGTTCCGGGGGTCGTGAATGATGGTGTGCAGGCACATTCCGCCCGCGCCAGGCTGCCATGACGGTCCGGATTCATGGCGGCGCAGGCCGGGCAGTTCGTTCCAGGTCGCGCCTCCGTCGACCGTCTTGAACAATGCCGCGTCCTCGACACCCGCGTACACCGTGTCCGGATCGTCGATCGCAGGCTCAAGATGCCAGACGCGCTCGAACTCCCAGGGATGTTGCGTTCCGTCATACCACTGATGCGTTCCGGTTTCACCCTCGTAGGTGAACTGATTGCCGACTGGGTTCCAGCTCTTGCCGCCATCGTCGGAACGTTGGATGACCTGACCGAACCAGCCGCCTGACTGGGAGGCGAAGAGTCGGTTCGGGGCGGCCGGTGACCCCTTCAGATGGTAGATCTCCCAGCCCGCGAAATGCGGACCGCTGACCTCCCACTGTCGGCGTTTGCCATCGGCGGTCAATATGAAGGCGCCCTTGCGAGTGCCGACCAGGACGCGTACTCCGGTCATGGTTGTTCTCCCCTGGGTTGCTTCGCGACTCGCACGCAACGTAACAGCGGTCACTATAGAACAACAAGCGTCTGATTCGAAAAGAAAAGTTGCCTGGTTGGCGAGTTGCCGATAGTCGCGAACGCGATGAACAACTGTCGAGAATTCGCAAACGTGTTGGCCGAAAAGGTCGCATTTTCCGTTATGCGGGGCATTGTCGCCCCCACTGTCGAGGGGCTAGGTTGGTCGCGGCGCCCCAGACCCCGGCAGAGTGATGCGCAGGCGCGTATCGCAAGGAAACCAAAGCTGAACCGGAGCCGGCTTGGATGGTCGTGGTGCCCGATCATTCCGACAAAAACGCGGCGGACCAAACGGAGGCCGGCGAACTCGCTGGGCTTCGTCTCGACGAACTGCTCAGCGGTATACGACAACGGCTCACCGCGATCGGGCAGACCGGCGATCGACTCCAGGGATTGCTCGAAGCGGTTCTCGCGGTGGGCGCTGGGATCGACCTCGACCCGACCCTGCGGCGCGTTGTCAGGGCCGCCGTCGAACTCGTGGACGCCAGGTACGGCGCGTTCGGCGTGCTGGGAGACGATCAGCGTGAATTGTCCCGCTTCGTGTACGACGGCCTCGATGAGGCGACCCGCGCGCGGATAGGTCGTCTGCCGCTAGGTCGTGGTGTGCTCGGACTGCCTATCCGGGATCCTCAACCGATCCGTATCTCGGACACCGCCGACCATCCCGAATCCGTCGGATTCCCACCGCATCACCCACCGATGCGCGGCTTTCTCGGTGTGCCGGTCCGGGTCAGAGGCGAGATCTTCGGCTACCTCTACCTGGCTGACAAGGCCGACGGAGGTGACTTCGCCGATGACGACGAAATCGTGCTCAGGTCCCTCGCGGCAGCCGCGGGGGTCGCCGTCGAGAACGCGAGGTTGTTCGAAGAGTCACGAGGCAGGGAGCGATGGCTTGAGGCTGTCGCCAGAGTCAACGAAACCATCCTCGCTGACGCGTCCGCCGAGGACACGCTGTGCTTGGTCGCCGACTTCGCCCACGATCTGACGTCGGCGAGCGCCGCACTCGTCCTGCTCGCCGACGAACACAGCAGAGATCTGAGGGTCGTGGCGGCCGCCGGCGGCGGTACTGACGATTTGAAAGGAGTCACCGTCGGCGCGGCCGACGCTGTATTCGGGCAAGGTGGAGCGGTCGCCACGCCGGTGGTTGATCTCACCGGACTTGTCTGGTCGGAGCAGGCTCCGCTCGTGGACCGATTCCAGCACGCTGCCGTGGCTCCCTTGCCAAACACAAGTGACACGAGTGGCTATCTCGTCGTTCTCCGTGTACGAGGTGCCGAACCTTTCCAGGAGGCTGCCCTGCCTGTGTTGTCCTCGCTTGCCGCGCAAGCGACGGTCGCGGTCCGGTTCTCCGGCAAGCAGCGGGCCGAACGGCAGCTCGTCGTATTGGCCGACCGCGACCGCATCGCGCGGGACTTGCACGACCACGTGATCCAGCGGCTCTTCGCGACGGGCATGGGGTTGCAGGGAACGCTGCGGCGAATTGCCGACCCGTACTCACGGCAGCGCATTCAGGACGCCGTCGCGCATCTCGACCAGACGGTCAGGGAGATCCGCTCCGCGATCTTTGAACTGCATTCGTCAGGACGAAGCGATGGGAGCTTACGGCGGCGATTGCACGACATCATCGCGGACTTGTCTTCCGATACGACTTTGTCATTGTCGATCCGCATCGATGGGGCGGTGGACGCGCTCGTTCCCCGTACGTTGACGAACCACCTGGAGAGGATCGTCAGGGAGGGTATGCGTGACGCACTGGCCCGCGAAGGTGCGAGCTGGATCACCGTCGACGTCAGTGCCGCCGACGTACTGACGGTCGACATCGCCGACGACGGAGACCTCTCCGGTGACCCGCGGTATGAGAGCTTGAGCTGGCTCCGAGACGGTGCACGCGCACTGGGTGGCGATTTGGCACTCGGTGCCCGCGACCAGGTGGGTACTCGCCTGACGTGGACCGTCCCGCTACGTCAGACGACGTAGTCTTCTTCCGTTGGACGGGAAGCGGTTGGGTGGAGGGACTGGAGTGTCAGCACGTGCCCATGGTGCGCGGAGTGGTAGCTTGCGTACTTCAGGTAGTGGTCACTGCTCAGGGTCACATGCGCCTGGTCTTCTGGCGGGGCGGGTGAGTCGTGGACAGTGACCGTGCCTCAAGAATGTGGGGGACTGTCGCTGCGCAGGCCGAGCGTGCGGGGGAAGTGGTATCCCCACGTCACGTCTGCCTCGCGTGCGTTGAAACGCTGTCGGCCCGTGGAGCAGGTCTTGCGTTGGCGGGTACGGTGGGAATTTTCGAACCGATATGGGTCTCAGGTTCACCTGCCGACGAGATAGAGGAGTTGCAGGCGACCGTGGGCGAAGGGCCGGGTTGTGATGTTTTGTCGTTGAGACAGCCCGTCTTCGCACCTGACCTCGGCTCCCTTCGGAGCGTATCGAAGTGGCCGGTGTTCGCACCCGCTGCGGCCCAGCACGGGACTAGCGCCATGTTCAGCTTCCCGGTGGGTGTCGGTGCCGCACAGGTCGGTGTTCTCAACGTGTACCGAGCTACGACGGGTGAGCTCACCGCAGGGGAACTCAACGACGCGTACGCACTGGCGGATCTGGCGCTCCTGCTCGTTCTCGATCACCGGGGCGGAATCACGGTCGGCTCCGGCGTCGGTGGGGCCGACAACGACGCGGTACTGCGCAACGTCGAGGTACACCAGGCAGCGGGCATGGTCTCCGTGCAACTGGGAATACCTGTCGTGGAAGCTCTGCTTCGGCTGCGTGCCCACGCGTTTGCCGACAACGTCCGGTTGACTGACCTGGCGCGGGCAGTGGTGCAGCGGAAACTGCGGTTCGCCAGCAACGACGAGCACATCTCGGAGCCTGAGCCGGAGAGCGACCAATGACTTTGCCGCAAGCACGCGTGGCTCGTACGTTCGTCGAGTTGGCAGATACGCTTGTCGACGACTTCGATCTGATCGCGTTCCTGCAGATGCTGACCTCGCGGTGTAAGGAGACCTTGCGCGTGGGTGAGGTCGGCCTGTTACTGGCAGACCACAACGGCTCTCTCAACACGGTCGCGGCTTCCAACGAACAAGCGCGGTTGATGGAGCTGTTTCAACTGCAGAATTCCGAGGGCCCCAGTCTCGACTGTTACCGCACCGGTCTTCCGGTCGAGGCACCTGACCTCGCGTCCCTGAGTTCACGGTGGCCTCGTTTCGTCAGCGTCGCCCGAACAGAAGGATTTCTGGCCAGCCACGCGCTGCCGCTGCGATTGCGGAACGACGTCATCGGCGCATTGAACCTGTTCGGCACCGAAACCGGCAGTATCGATCCTGAGCTGCTGGGCATCGGGCAGGCGCTTGCCGACATCGCGACCATCGGGATCCTGCATGAACGAACGGCCAGAGATCGCGAGACGCTTGCTTCGCAGCTTCAGTCAGCACTCAACAGTCGCATCCTCATCGAGCAAGCGAAGGGAGTGCTCGCCGAACGTTACGACACGGATGTCGACACTGCCTTCGGCGCGCTCAGGGCCTACGCGCGAAGTCACAGCCTGCGGCTGCATGATGTGTCGCGAGGTGTTGTCGACAATGATCCCGCATTCGGCGACATCATGGCGGGCTTCCGGCCCTGAACACGTATTCTTCCAAGAGCCAGAAGGTATCGCGGAGGGACCGCTATGCATATCGATGACGTCGCAGCCGCGCGCACACTGCTGTTCGTGCCGGGTCACCGCCCTGACCGGTTCGACAAGGCGGTCGCTTCCGGGGCTGACGGAGTGGTGCTGGATCTTGAGGACGCGGTGGGGCCCGCTGACAAAGCGGTAGCGCGCGAACATGTTCGGCATTGGCTGGCCGGTGGAAACTCTGCTGTCGTGCGGATCAACGGTGCTGACACGGAATGGTATGAGGCTGATGTGGCGGCATGCGCCGGTCTCGCGACTGTGGTCATGTTGCCTAAAGCTGAACGTGCCGGTGATGTCGATCGCGTCGCCGCGGACAGTGGCGCCCAGGTGATTCCACTGGTTGAAACCGCGAGGGGAGTCATCGAGGCCGGCGCGGTCTGCGCTGCCGAAGCAACTCTCCGCCCCGCTTTCGGCAGCATCGACCTGGCCGCTCAGCTTGGGGTCGATCCCGGTTCCCGGACCGCGCTTCTCACGTCTCGGTCCGCGCTGGTTCTCGCTGCCACGGCAGCAGGTTGCGCACCTCCGATCGACGGCGTGACAACGGCGTTGCGGGACGAGACGCAACTACTCGGCGACATCGCGCATGCGGTCGAACTGGGCTTCACCGGCAAACTATGTGTGCACCCCAGCCAGATCAGCCCTGCCCATACTGCACTTGCGCCGGATGAGGCGGAGGTCGAATGGGCGCGGGGCGTGCTCAAAGCTGCCGCGCGAGAGTCGGTGGCCGTCTACGGAGGAGAGATGGTCGATCGGCCAGTCCTGCTGCGAGCCGAGCGATTGTTAAGCAGGGCCACCGGTCCACTTGTGCGCTGAGCCGAGTGTCGACACCAGTCGATAACATGTGCGAACGCTCAGTGGCCGCGACCCAGTAACGATGCTATCTACATAGGACATAACTGGCTTGTCTGCTACCGAAAGCCGGGCTGGGGCAGGCAACACCGATCGTCGTGAAACGTGGTCGCCGACGATCGGTGTGCCTTCTCTGTCAATTAATGGGTGAACACAACGACTTCACCTGTCGAGGCATTCCAGGTGATGTAACCGCCTTGGAAGTCGCTGCGCTTGCCCGTCGGGATGTCGTACTCGTCCGACGTGGGGTAGCCAAGGAAGGATTGCTCGGCGTCCAAGGCTAACCAGCGATCCCTGATCGCACCCTTGACACCATGACCACCACTATCCGGTGACCAATAGATCGACGCGCCGGCATTGTCGCCCCCGGCGAAGTCATTGAACAGCCCAGCCCCATCACGTGTCGCGGACGTATCACTTGTCGGGTACCCGTAAAGACCTCCCTCCCAGGACGCCTGCTCCCAATGCTCCCGGACCGGCCCGTAAAGGATGTGCGCGCCAAGGTCGAGCCGCCAATAGATCGAAGTGACGCCGGTCGCCGAGGTGCCGGTGAAATGGTTGTACTTGCCGTTGCCCACAGCGGGGCATTCGTCGGTGATCGGCGCACCGAAAGCTTCGTGTCCTCCGTTGGCCAGGTATTTCGTCAGGATGTCACCGTGGGTCTCCCGCGGTCCGGTGCTCTCGGACCAGTACATTCTGCCGTTTTCATATGGCCGGAACCGGATGCCGTCACCGACTTCCTCCCCCGTGGGTGCTCCGAGTAGCTCGCGTAAGTCTGGTTCGGTGTTGTAGCGCTCGTCAATGGGTGATTCCTGCTCAGTGCCGGATGAGCCGCTGGACGCACCAGTAGGCGTGTACGCGCATTTTGCCGCCAGCGGTGTTTGAAGTCCCTGCCCGGCTGACCCTGTACCGCCGAGGATGGTGAGCAACACTGCTGCGGTCGAGGCGACGGCCGCTCCGGCAACTGCGCTTCTGCGTAGTGACATCAGATTCCCCTAGTACCTGTGTGTTGGCGCCCTCGCCGCAAAGTCCACGTTCGCGCGACGATGAAGGTTGCCCGGGCCCGTGTTTCGGGGGTCTGGATTGAACCACCCCCTTCACTCAATCGTGTAGTCACTAATCGAACATTAGTTCGATAGCGTAGGTCAACGGCAAGTTGGGGGAGGAACATGGATACACAGTGCACGTCGAGCCTTGGTCGCATTCGATTGCTGAGAAAAAGGATCGGGCGCTTGCAAGGGCTGTTGTACAAGGAGATCGATGCATTCTGGTCTGGTGCGGGAAGATGCTCCGATGCGGTCAGCCAACTTGCTGTCGCGTTGTCGATCAGTGAACAGAGGGCACGACGTGAGATTAAGTGTGCTGACGCGCTCGTCAGAAGGTTGCCTCATACCATGGCAGCTCTACGAGAAGGCGTCATCGGTGCCACTCAAGCAGCGAAAGTGGTTGAACCGACGGCGCCGATCGACGACATGAGCGCTCGAAGTGTTGATGTCATGTTGATCGGCAGGCTGGATGTCGAGTCGGCGCGATTACGGCGGCGAGTCAACGACGTGGTGCGGAAGGTTGATCCCATAGGGGCAGCCCTTCGTTCGTCCGCGAGGAACTCGAAGCGGCGGGCCATGATTGTTCGCGGCGGCCCGGATACGGCAACGATCGGTGCGGAGCTTTCCGCTGAGACCGCTCATGAGGCATTTGATCGCATCGACTGTATCGCGAGAAGAAAATCCACAAGGGACGATGAAGATCGAACACTGGATCAGATTCGTGCGGACGTGTTCGCGGATCTGCTGCTGAGACGCGGTGCTGACGACTTCTCTGCTCGAATCGATCCGTTGTTGAAACCTGTCGGTGTCACAAAAGGTGCCGGTAGGGGCTCGCCCGCGTCTGTCGGCTGTGAACGGAAGGGGTCGGTGGCGTTGAGTTCATCGGTGGTGGCGGGGCGGGTTGGCCACCCGGAGTCGCAGGCAGTAAGTGCCCGCTCAGGTGCGATGTGTGATGGGTCCGGTGTGAAGGAGTCTCCTGTTCGTGATGCTCGGAATTGTCTTCTTGGTGTAGGTGTCTCTCCGCGGCAGACGATACTCAACGAGAGTGAACAAGGCTCCCGTCGGCGTTCTGGAAAAAGGCGAAGATCGCGTGGTCGTGGGAGAGGTACTCGGAGCAGGGATGGCTTTGAATCTGGTCATGCTGGGCATGTCCAGATCAGCCCCGGCGTGGAGTTGGACTCGGTTCGCCCAGGTCCGTTCCTGGAGGCGCCTGGGAGGCATCTTTGGTTATGGCCGTTCCCCATTCGAAATAGTGCATGACCGTCTGTCGTAGCTTCTGATGTTCAGGCAGTTCTTTTCCGACGGGTATGTCCATCAATTTTAGCAATTCTTCTTTGTTCATCGGTTACCAGTGGTCCTTGATGCTCTTGAGTAGTGATTGATGTCCGCCTAGAATATTGGTGTATTTAACTGGGGTGCCAAATGCCTCGACAAGCCAAACGGTGGCGTGATATCGGTGCTGCGATGCGAAGTCCGCGAACATTGGGCGCAATACGGGTCGTACAGAGTGAGATTGTAGAGCGAGTGTTGCTCAAATGTCAGCAAGGCTGGCATACGGATGGCTGTACGGAACCGTCTGGTTTGGACATATTTTTTGTGTCTAAGCAGTTTGGTTAATTCAGGCGGGTTCAATACCAAGATGGTTGGTCCGATCATCTTGCCCGCAGGTGGCTGTGCTGGCGAACTTCGAGGTCCGAACCTGAAGGATTCGACTGACTAACTGCGTCAGTTCATATTGATGCCTCTACTTCTCGCTTTTCCGCGGTCGGCTTCCTCACGTTGCGAAGGACAGCTGTTGACAGTGCATCGGTGTCGTCAGGGTGTTGTCCTCGATAGCGGAGGCCACATTGCGTGGTTGCTCCGAGTGGTGTGAGCGCGAAGAAACGTTGTCGCGATCGGCACCCCAAGTCTGGCTTGAGAGATGGAGACGGGTCCGCGATGATCAACTTAGGTTTGGTGTGGGTTGGATGAGAGGTTGGACATGGGTTCCAAGGCAGGTCGTCGTCGAACCAGGTACAGCGCGGCGTCGTTGTTGCTTGCGCTGTTGGTCGGAGTCGGGGCGTGGTGGACTCAGCAAGACGGGGCCTCCGGTCCGGTCTCCGATGCCGGCCAGGGTGGCCGGGAAGCCGTTGACGGCGCAGATCTCGCTGATGCGCGTGTGCTACTGGGGCAACTCGTTGTCGCCGAGGAGGACACCGGCTACCGCTATGACCGAGATGATTGGCCGCATTGGGTCAGTCAAGGGCAAGGGTGCAACACACGTGAGGTCGCACTGCGCGAGCAGGGGCAAAATGTTCGCGTCGATGACGAGTGCCGTGCTGTCGAGGGAAATTGGCACAGTGACTACGACGGGATCGTCGTTCGTGACGCAGGTGACGCCGACCTGGACCACCTCGTTCCGTTGGCAGAGGCTGCGCGCAGTGGCGCGAGAAGCTGGACGCGTGAACAGCGACGGGAGTTCGCCAACGATCTCGATCATCTGATCGTGGTGACAGCGACCTCCAATCGGCAGAAGGGAGATCAGGATCCGGCGAGTTGGCTGCCAGAGTTAGGGCGTTGTGATTATGTGACTCGATGGATACAGGTCAAGACCAGTTATCAGCTCAGCGTGGACAGGGATGAGTATCGGGCACTTGACGCCGTACTTTCGCACTGCTGACCTGGAATGAAAATTAATCACCAATTGTTGTCGGATGAGAATTGATAACGAGAGTTGCATCTCGCTGATGTTGTTGTCATGACCGGATAGAGCGTTTGTCTGCGGCGGGCTACTGCATTTGGCCGAGCGCCCGTTAGATCACCTTTTATTGACTGTTCTGGTAGATTTTCCGGCCTTGACAAAGGGAGTCTTCTGCGGTTGTCTCCTCATTATTGATCACATGGGGACCTCTCAATACTGTTCTGGTTGCCGACGGGCGTCCTGGGAGGTGTTGGGTCATGAACGTTGGTACCGAACACGATCCGTTTGACTGTCAATCGGAGTAGCACTCCGTGTAGTGGCAAACCAGGATGCCGGAGAAATGGAAGAAGTATCGACCCGAAGACGCAAGGTCGACGCCCGCTGGCATCCGCGACGATGGAACCTTCGAGCCAAGATCGCGGTCGTGTTGCTGTTGCCGGTTCTGGTGGCGCTCATCCTCGGGGGTCTACGCGTACGTGCGGAACTGGCTGAGGCCAGCAAACTCAGCTCCGTTCGTGATCAACTTTCAGTCTTGCGGACCGTCGTCGAATTGGCTGGACTGGTCGACGCCGAGTTGGTCGCGGCGGTAGCGCCCACGGACAGCGCAACCACGCGGGAGCGCGCCTCAGCTGTCGACGTCAAGGCGCTTGATCTGCAACGTGATGTGGCCGTGGCTGATCTCGGGCAGCAGGCCGAGCGAGATTTGAACACTGCCCTTGGCTGGCTCGGTGGGCTGCGCACCAACGACGGAGGGTCCGACCGGCTCGACATGATCGAGGCGTATCGCGCGACGGCGTTCGGGCTCAGTGAGACGCCATCGGGAATCATCGCGGTCGCCGGTAGCAGCGATCTCGACGGTATCGCCGGGACCGTTCGCGCGGTGATGCAGCTGCGTAGCAGTCTGGCTGTCACCGAGGCACTACTCCGGCGAGCGGGCACGGACCCGGTTGAGGGTCCCGCACTCGCTCTCGCAAGCCGCGCCGCCGCTGAGCAGGAGGTCATCAGCGGACAGATAGACCGTGGCCTTCCCGAGAACGAACTGCGTCAGTTCGCCGAGGTGGCAGGTTTTTCCGGCAGCAGGCAGGACATACTGCACAACGCACTCGTCGCCAACCGGCTGACCGAGCCGGGAGCATTGCTGCCGGACCTCGGCGACGAGTTGGCGACATTGAACACCCTGCTGGCGAACCGGATCGACGAGCTGTCCACAAAGGTAGGTGAATGGACGAACCAGGCGAGATCAGAGGCGTTGCGTGACACGGCTCTCGTGATCGCCGCGCTGCTTGGCGCGTTCGCGGTTGCCTTACTTGTCGCGCGTTCGCTGATCGGTCCCGTTCGCCGGTTGCACGCGGCGGCTCTCGACGTGGCTCACCGTCAATTGCCCGAGACCATCGGACTTGTCAGGTCCGGTGGCAAAGTTCCCGATCCGCGGTCAGCGCGAGTCGACGTCGACGAGGACGAGGAGATCGGACAGCTCGCTCGTGCCTTTGACGACATGCACCGTCAGGCCGTGCGGCTTGCTGGGGAACAGGCGGAACTGCGAACCCAGGTCAGTGAGATGTTCACGACCCTGTCGCGGCGCAGCCAGTCGCTTGTCGAGCTCCAGCTTTCGGTGATCGAGGAACTTGAGGCGGAAGAGCGTGATCCGCAGCGGCTGGCTGAACTGTTCCGGCTGGACCATCTCGCGACGCGGCTGCGCCGTAACGGCGAAAACCTGCAAGTGCTCGCGGGGGGAAGTCCAGCCCGCCGCAACACGGGCCCCGTGTCGTCGGCCGAATTGTTGCGGGGGGCTACTTCGGAGGTCAAGGACTACCGCCGGGTCATGCTTGTCAACGCGCCCAACGGCTCGGTTCGTTCTCAAGCCGCCGCGGACATCGTCCACGTCCTCGCGGAACTCCTGGAGAACGCGATCCGGTTCTCACCGCCTCAGGAGCGGGTCGTGCTGACTGCCGATCGTGGGGCCGAGAATGGCTTGCTGATCGAGGTCGTCGACAACGGCCTTGGTATGGCGCCGGAGGACCTGGCCGCGGCGAACGGACGACTCGCCGCAGGCGACGCGGTAAGCCCGGAAACCACGCGGCGTATGGGCTTGTTCGTGGTCGGCAGGCTGGCAGCGCTGCATGGAGTGACAGTCCGGCTGCGATCCACCAACGCGCGTAAGGACCGTCCTGGTGTCACGGCCAGCGTTCACGTGCCCGGCGATCTCATCATCGCCGACGGAACCGTGCGACAAGGCGCTCCACGGCCGGTCAACGGTGTTGCGGTTCGCGGCGTCGTTGGGGACCGGAACCAGCTTTCGGGTACCTCGACCGCGATGCGCCTTGGCCGAGTGCGGCCTGTCGCGAGGCCCGGCCGTACTCCCATCTTCGACGGCGTGGTGTCGAACTGGTTCGCCGATGCGCCCGGCGAACGTGTGGCGGAGCCGTCGGAAGCCGCACGGCCGTCGGCCGAGCTGCCTCAGTCCGCCGTCACCGCCGCCGGTCTGCCCACCCGCAAACCCGGGGCGCAACTCTCGCCGGGCGCGGCACTGCCACGGCGCAGAACGCCGGCCCAACCGGCCTCGTTCCGGGATCCGGCCGCGGTGCGCAGCAACCTGGCACGGCACTACCAGGGCATGCAGGCGGCCCGGCGGCAGGCCGCCGAAGAGCCTGCGCCGAATCGGGAGGGAAAGGCGGATCCATGACGAACGATCAGACTCGGGTGTACGCGCCTGCGGGCACCGGTCACCCGAACAGGGGGACGAGCGCGTCCGAACAGGGCCCCGGTTGGCTCGTGTCCGCGTTCACCGAGGAGGTTTCCGGGGTCGCCCATGCCGCTCTCGTGTCTGCGGACGGCCTTCTGGTGGCTGCCGACAGTGGACTGCCGAAAGACCGTGCCGACCAACTGTCGGCCATCGCGTCGGGACTTTCCAGTCTCGCCGTGGGCACCGCGGAGTTGTTCGCAGCCGGCAGGGTTGTGCAGTCCGTCATCGAGATGGAGGAAGGCTTCCTCCTGCTGATGAGCGTCGGCGATGGTTCGAATCTCGTCGTACTCGCCAGCGTCGGGTGCGACATCGGCCTGGTGGGTTACGAGATGACATTGCTTGTCGACAGAGTCGGGAAGATGGTCGACACCCCGGTTCGTCAAGTGCCCATGCCACAGGGCAGGCCGTGAGTGCCGGGGAACGAACTGAACATTGGGACGAGGAAGCTCGTCCCGCTCCAGCCTTGGCACGTCCGTACGCCTGGACGGAAGGCCGGACCCTGCCCACCGTCGAACTCGCGGTCGAAGCCCTTGTGCAGACCACACCGGAGGGCCGAGCTGTCCCTTACAACAGGGCAAGCGCGATGTCGACGGTCACCCAATTGTGCTTGCAGCCACGCTCGATCGCAGAGGTCGCGGCATATCTGTCGTTACCGCTCGGGGTCGCGCGAGTGCTGGTTGCCGATCTGCTGGGGGCCGGGCTCGTGTTGGTCAGGGACACGCTCGGTGAGGACGCGACGTGGGAAGAACGTCACGAGTTGCTGGAAAGGGTTCTGAGTGGACTTCGCACGCTCTGACCCGAAGCGGGCCGTCTCGGCCAAGCTACTCGTGGCAGGGGGATTCGGTTCCGGGAAGACAACGTTCGTCGACACCATTTCGGAAATCGTTCCCGTGCGTACCGAGGCCGAGTTGACGTCCGCGGGCGTTGGCGTTGACGAAAACCCGGACGTGCCCGGCAAGACGTCAACGACCGTCGCGATGGACTTCGGGCGCATCACACTTGCCGGCGACGTGGTTCTCCATTTGTTCGGAACACCGGGGCAGCACCGGTTCTGGTCCATGTGGGATGACCTGGCGCGTGGCGCGGTCGGTGCGATCGTGCTCGCCGACACTCGCAGGCTCGCGGACAGTTTTCCCGCCATCGACTTCTTCGAGTCGAAGGAACTTCCGTTCGTCGTCGCCGTCAACCAGTTTCCCGGGGCCCGGCCGCACACATCCGCTGAGGTACGTGAGGCGGTGTCGGTCGGGGCCGGTGTTCCGGTGATCAGATGTGATGCCCGGTCCGCCGAGTCGATCAAGCAGGCGCTGATCACGGCGAGCGAACACGCTATCGCGGTGCGACGTCCGGTTTCCCGGCATGTCGGCGACTAACAGGCTATCGATGGAGGTGTCCTCAATGGACCACATGCAGCATTTCGAGATGGGGCAGTGGCTGCTTGTCCTCGCGTACGTGACCTCCGCTGTCGGCTGCACGCTCGGGCTCGCCTGTACGTTGCAGGCGCGTGGTTCGCTGACGCCGAGGGGCAGGTTGATGTGGCTTGCCCTGGCCTCGGTGTCGATCGGTGGTGTCGGTATCTGGGTCATGCACTTCATCGCGATGCTCGGGTTCGCGACTCCTGGTTTTCCTGTGCGCTATGACATCGGTCGTACGGTGTTGTCGGCATTGCTCGCGATCGTGTCGGTCTTCCTCGGCCTGCTCGTGTTCGGTGTGCGGGCTCGGTTCGCGTGGTGGCGGCTGGTGGTCGCGGGTGTCATCACCGGGCTCGCGGTCAACCTCATGCATTACACGGGCATGTGGGCGGTACAGGTCAAGGGCAGCATCGGCTACCACGCGGGCCTGGTTGCGCTGTCCGTGGTCATCGCGGTCGTCGCGGCGACCGCGGCGCTGTGGTTCACCGCCAGCTTGAACAAACCTGGCCATCGCGCGGTGGCGGGTCTGGTGATGGGTGTCGCCGTGACCGGCATGCACTACACCGGCATGGCCGCGGTGCGGGTGCGGTTGGACATGGCCGCGCCCGACCCGGCGGGCACCGAGGTCTTTTCGTTCTTGTTCCCGGTTTTCGTGCTGGCGGCATTGGCGCTGGCAGTGCCGATCGCCGCCGTGTTGCTCGTGCCCGCCGTGGTCGTCGATGGAACGCCTGGCCGACCTTCGGCGGGCAAGACCGTCGTTCACGACGTCGCCGACAGCGGGAATGCCGGCGGGGACGATCGCGCTCATCGTGCGGTTCCCGCGGGTCCGTCGACACGACCGCCGAGCTAGCCGCTACCCGATGTTGCCGGGCGGTGGCCCCGGCACTCGGCTCTTGAAGAAGGGCGCCAGGTCGATGACCTGGCGCCCTTCTTAGTATCCGGCCGAGGAGTCGACGCGGGTCTTGCGTTCGTGGGTGCACTCTCCGTGATCGGCTGACGGATCACGTGTCGTCCTGGACGGATGAGGCGACAAGCTATTGACCCGCATTGTGGGCATGTGTTCATAATGTGAGCAGCCAGCGGTGTAGCCGCGTGGTCAGTGCAACGTCGCACGAGAATGGAACGGTGGAATGTCAGATACGGCGATATTGATCAACACGGCGGTCGCGATCGTGGCCATCGTGGTGCTTATCGTTCGGTTCAAGCTCAACCCGCTGATCGCGCTGGTCATGGGAGCCTGCTACTTGGGGCTGGCGACGGGCCTCGGAGCCGGCGGAACGGTCGACACCGTGAGCGCCGGTTTCGGCGACATCATGGCGGAAATCGGCCTGCTCATCGCGTTCGGTGTGCTGATGGGCGCAGTCCTGCGCGATCTCGGCGCGATCGAGCGACTGGTGGACAAATTGCTCCATGCGCTGGGCCCGAGGGGAGTTCCCCACGGCATGGCGCTCACCATCACGACCTTCTTGCAGTCGATCTATCTTGACGTGCTGCTCGTGATCTCGGCGCCGCTGGCCAGAGGTATCGCGCCGAGGCTCGGCAAGTACGGGACCGCCCGGATGGCGACAGCACTCGCGATCGGACTCGAATGCGGCATTGTCTTCACGATCCCTGGCGTGGGGGCGCTCGCGCTGGCCGGGCTGCTGGAAGTGTCGCTCGGGAAGTACCTTTTGTTCGGTTTGCTGGTCGTCATTCCCACCGTCGCGATCGCCATCACGGTCATGACATTCGTGTTGACCCGCGGCTGGTGGAAGCCTGAACTCGACGAGCAGGCGGCCGGACCGGACACACCGGCGGGAGCCACGGCGGCGCCCTCCGCCGAGCGGCCCGATGCCAGTGAGCCGGACACCACCGCCGAGGAGCGAACGACTGTCTCCGCGTCAGGTGGCGTGAGCACGATGGCCGAACCGCGAACGAGGAAACAGCCGAGCCTGGCGCTGCTCTTCGCGCCGCTGGCGCTCGCGTTGCTGTTGGTCGCGACCGGCGCGATCACCGAGGTCGCCAACTGGAGCAACCCGGTCGTGGCGTTCCTTTCGACACCGACCGTCGCTTTGCTGATCGGGCTCGTCGGTACCTGCGTCATCGGGCGATACGTCATGGGTCAGCCCGCGGTGGAGGAATCGCTGGCCTCCGGGCTCCGGCAAAGTGGACAGATCCTCCTGCTTTCCGGTGTCGGTGGTTCACTCGCCGCCGTCATCGACGCCGCGGGGCTTGGCGACATCCTCGGTAAGTACCTCTCGGCGGCGACCTGGGCGCCGTTGCTCGTGGTGTGGTTGATCGCGGCGGTACTGCATGTCGCTGTCGGTTCCGTGACGATCTCCGCCATCACAGCGGCCGGTCTCCTCGCGCCGGTGGCGCCGAGTCTCGGCCTCGACCCCGTCCTGATCGCATTGGCGGCGGGCGCGGGCTCGCTGTTCATGGTCCACCTGACAAGCAACACCTTCTGGCTGCTGCAATCGCTGATGGGACAGACGACGCGCGGCACGCTCAAGACCTGCTCGGTCGGAGTTTCCGTCGCGTCCGTCATCGCGATGGGCCCGATCCTCCTGCTGAGCGTGTTCCTCTGAGCGTGACCACGTCGAATCGGGAAGGGAGAACATGCACAACGGTGGGACGCGGTTGCCGCTGGAGGGCGTGCGGGTACTGGAACTCGGCAACTACATCGCCGGTCCGACGGCTGGTCGCCTGCTCGCGGATTTCGGTGCCGAGGTCATCAAGGTCGAACGTCCCGGCAGGGGCGATGAGCTGCGGAACTGGCGGTTGTACGCGGGCGACGTTTCGATGCTGTTTCGCACCATCAACCGGAACAAGAAGTCGGTTGTCATCGACCTGAAGTCGGAGCGGGGCCGGGAACTGGTGCTCGAGCTGGTCGGCCATTGCGACGTGGTGATCGAGAACTTCCGCCCCGGAACGCTGGAGAGCTGGGGACTCGGGCCGGACGAACTCGAAGCCGCCAACCCCGCCGTCGTTCTCGCGCGCATCTCGGCGTTCGGCCAGACCGGGCCGCTCGCCGAGCGCCCCGGCTTCGCCGCTGTCGCCGAGGCGATGGGCGGTTTGCGGCAATTGGTCGGGGAGGCCGACCGTCCGCCGTCGCGGGTCGGCGTTTCCATCGGTGATTCGATCGCCGGGCTCTACACCGCGTTCGGAGTGCTCGTGTCGTTGCTGCAACGGGAGAAGGACGGCGGTCAGGCAGGGCCACTGTCGGGGAGGGTGGTCGATGTAGCCCTGCACGAGGCTGTGTTCTCCATGATGGAGTCACTGGTGCCCGACTACACCGCCTACGGTGTCGAGCGGCAGCGTGTCGGCGGTCGTATGGAGGGCATCGCGCCGAGCAACGCCTATCCGTGCGCCGACGGTTCCAGCGTCGTCATCGCGGGCAACGGCGATTCGATCTTCCAGCGCTACATGGTGGCCATCGGCAGACCTGATCTCGCGGAAGATCCCGCGCTGCGAACCAACGCGGGGCGGTGGGAGCGCAGGGATGAGCTGGACGGGGCCATCGGCGCGTGGACGCGTTGCCTGCCGAGGGCGGAGGTGCTGAGGGTGCTCGACGAAGCCGGTGTCCCGGCGGGACCGATTTACACCGCCGCCGACATCTGCGCCGACGAACAGTATCGGTCGCGCCGGATGATCCAGCACCTTCCGGTCGACGTCGGTGCCGGTACTCCGGCCGAGGTCGGCTTTCCCGGCATCGTTCCCGTGCTCGGTGAGACTTCGCTTCCGGTGAGGCAGGTCGGCCCCGACCTGGGCGAGCACACGAGGGAGGTACTCGGCGACGTACTCGGACACGGCGAACAGGACATCGACAAGCTCATCGGGGAAATGGAGCAACGTGCATGACCGGCTACCGGTTCGAGCCCGCCGTGACCGTCAGGGACGTCACGTTGCGGGACGGTTTACAGCTCACCGGCAAGACTTTGGACACCGACCGCAAGGTCGCCGTGGTTCGCGAATTGCTACGGATGGGCGTGCCGAGTGTCGAAGTCGGTTCGCTGGCCCGACCAGACCTGGTGCCGCCCATGGCCAACACTCTCGACGTGCTCGCGCGGCTCACGCCAGAAGAACTCAAGAGGTGCTGGGTGTGGGTGGCGACACCTCGGCACGTGGAGAAGGCCGCCGCCGCGGGCGCGGTGAACTTCCAGTACTGCCTTTCCGTTTCGGATAAGCACAACGAGGCGAATATCGGCCGGCCGACCGAAGCGAGCATCGAAGCGATGCCGAAGGCAATTGATCTCGCGCACGCGGTGGGCGGCCGGATCCAGCTCTGTCTCGCGACGGCGCTCACGTGTCCTTTCGACGGCCAGGTACCCGAGGCGCGAGTATTGGAGATTGTCAACGATCCACGCACCGACGGCGCAGCCGACGTGATCGTGTGCGACACGCTCGGGCAGGCGGTTCCGGCGCAGGTCGAACAGCTCGTCCGACATGTCGCCGAACGCACGCCACCACGCCGGATCGGTTTTCACGGCCACGACACCTGGGGGCTGGGTGTGGCCAATTCACTGGCCGCGGCGCGCGCGGGCGCGTCCGAGGTGGACGGTTCACTCGGCGGCCTCGGCGGCTGCCCGTTCGCACCGGGGGCGAGCGGTAACGCCGCGACGGAGGACCTGCTGTTCGCCTTGCGTCCTTCGTGGCTGACTCCGGAATCGTTCGCTGTCCTCGTCGGACTGACCGGCGAATTGCTCGACGAACTCGGCGAGCCCAACCGGTCGCGTGCCGTTCAGGGCGCTCGCGCCAGCGCCACTGCTTTTTCCTGGGCGGTCGGGGACGCGCGGTGACCGCACCGGTGTTCTTGGTGACGGCTCCGCTCCCGGAGCCGGGAATGACCATGCTGCGGTCCGCGGGTGAGGTCGTGCTCCCCAGCAGGCCGCTTTCAGCGTCCGAACTGGACATCGCGTGCGCCTCGGGTGATTACGACGTCGTCGTCGCTCAGCTCACCGACCGGTTTGACGCCGCGTTGCTGGCGCGGGCTTCGATCAAGGGCATCGCGAACTACGCGGTCGGTTTCGACAACGTCGACGTCGCAGCCGCGACCGCCAACGGCGTTCTCGTGTGCAACACGCCCGGCGTGCTGACAGAGGCGACGGCGGACCTGGCGATGCTGTTGATACTGGCGACGGCCCGGCGTTGTGTCGAGGCGGACGAGTTCACGCGATCGGGAAGGTTCGAGGGCTGGCGTCCCGAGTTGTTGCTCGGCGCGGACGTGAGCGGTGCGGCGCTGGGGCTCGCCGGATTCGGCCGGATCGCACGCGCGACGGCGAAGCGGGCACTGGGCTTCGGCATGGACGTTCGGTACACGGTGCGTCGCGGTCCGATTCCGGACGGCGAACTCGGCGAGCTCGCCGGCAGGGTGCGCTATCTACCGTGGACCGAACTCGTGCGCACAAGCGACTTCTTGTCGCTGCACGTGCCCTTGACCGAGGACACCTTGCATCTGATCGACGCCGCCACCCTGCGGTCGATGAAACCGACGGCGTTTCTGATCAACACCGCGCGCGGTCCAATTATCGACGAGAAGGCGCTGGTGGACGCACTCCGGTCGGGAGAGATCGGCGGCGCGGGCCTCGACGTCTACGAATGCGAGCCGCGACTGGCGAGCGGGCTGGCCGGGTTGCCGAACACGACGCTGTTGCCGCATGTCGGCAGCGCGACCAGGTCGGTGCGGGCGAGGATGGCCGAGTTGTGCGCGGACAACGCCGTCGCGATGGCGGTGGGTGAGCCGCCCCGCCATCCGGTCAACGCCGGTGAACCCGGGATCAGCCCGGAAACCGGCCACCCAGCGCGCGGGTGATGCGCTCCGCGTGCTCCACGAGCACGTCGATCCACTCGACGCATTTCTCGTGCGGCATGCGCAGCGTCGGCCCCTGGATGACGAGCGCGCCCACCAGGTCGGCAGCCGAATCGAACACCGGCGAGGCGAGACCTGACGCGCCGTCGACACGTTCGCCGACGGTGATGGCGTAACCGTCGGCGGCTGTCTGTTTGATGAGACGTCTGAGCTCGTCCTTGTCGGTGATGGTGCTCTCGGTGAGCTGGGGAAGCTCGTGCTGGAGTACTTCCTCCGCCAGCTGAGGGGTCCAGGCGAGCAGGACCCGCCCTGAGGAACCGACCGTGATGGGCGCGATCCGGCCGACCGCCATGTCCCTGCGCAGGGCGTGGTGGGTTTCGGCGACGGCGATGCACACGCGGTAGTCACCTTCGGCGCGGAAGAAGCAGGCGGTCTCTCCCGTGAGGTCGCGCAGGTCCTTGAGCACAGGATTGACCACGGCCAGCACGTCGAGGTCCTTCGCGGCGGCCGCCGCCCAGTAGGCCATGCGGACGCCGATGCGGAATCCCTCTTCGCTGCGGTCGAGAAAACCGTTCGCGACCAGGTTGGTTACGAGCCGTTGTACGGTCGAGGTCGGGAGGCCGGTAGACTGCTGGATCTCGCGCAAGGTCAATGACGGCCGCTTCAGCGTAAACGCGTTGAGAATCTCCGTGATCTTGCCCAACACGAGCAGCGGCGTGTGCGTGGCCCCTTCGGTCGCTTTGGCCGCGGGATCCCGGCCATGCTCGTCGCGGCTACTCATGGCGTCGAAGATACGACAGGAGGACGGCGTTGTCTGAGAACGCCCCGCGTCAAGCGGATGTGGTGACCATGGCCGACGTACTTGCCGCGGCCGAACGGTTTACCGGCGTGATTCCGGCAAGCCCGCTACAGCGCAACGAACGGCTCTCCATTCGCCACGATCTCGACGTCTGGATCAAAAGGGAGGATCTGAACACCGTCCGTTCCTACAAGGGACGCGGTGCCTACAACCTGATCAGCGGGCTGAGCGCCGAGCAGCGGGAGCGTGGTGTCGTCTGCGCGAGCGCGGGCAACCACGGCCAGGGGGTCGCCTTCGCCTGCGCCTCCATCGGCGTCACCGCGCGGGTGTACCTCCCGCGGACCACGCCGAGGCAGAAACGTGACAGGGTCGCGAGGCTCGGCGGCGCTCACGTGCAGATCGTCGTCGAGGGCGAGACCTACGACGATGCCGCCGCGGCGGCTCGTGACCACGCCGAGAGCACGGGCATGACGTTGATCCCCGCGTTCGATCACCCCCGCACGATCGCGGGGCAGGGCACGGTGGTCAAGGAGATCATCGAGCAACTCGGTAAGGCACCTGACGCGATCGTCGTGCCGGTCGGCGGTGGTGGACTGCTCGCGGGAACTCTGACCTGGCTGAGGGAGACTCACCCCGGCGTCACGGTCATCGGCGCCGAGCCGGCAGGCGGAGCGAGCATGGCGCTGGCACTGGCCGAAGGCGGACCCGCGCCTTTGGATGAGGTCGATCCCTTCGTCGACGGTGCGGCGGTGAAGCAGGTCGGGCAGTTCACCTACGCGATCGCGGCGGAGCGGAACCCGAAACTCGTCGCGGTGCCCGAAGGTCAGATCTGTGTCGAAATGCTCGACCTCTACCAGTCGGACGGCATCATCAGTGAGCCGGCGGGCGCGCTGGCCGCTTCCGCGTTGAACCTGGATCTCGGGCTCGCACCCGGCGCGACGGTGGTGTGCATTCTCTCCGGCGGAAACAACGACGTCAGCCGCTACGCCGAGATCGTCGAGCGGGCGCTCGTGTTCGAGGGGCGCAAGCACTACTTCCTGGTGGAGTTCCCTCAGGAGCCGGGAGCACTGCGCCGGTTTCTCGACGACGTGCTCGGCCCCGACGACGACATCACGTTGTTCGAGTACGTCAAACGCAACAACAGGGAGACCGGGCCCGCGCTGGTCGGCGTCGAACTGGGCGCGCCCGAGGATCTGGAACCCATGTTGAAGCGGATGGACGCCGCTCCGCATCGCATCGAACAGGTCTCACCGGACAGTCCGCTGTTCAGTTTCCTCGTGTGAGCGAGCGCTGACGGCGGTAACCGACTGAAGGGATGGCGACGCATGGCATCCGTGGCCGCGGCCGACCGTGTCGACCGAGCCGAACTCGTGAAGTTCCTCAAGCCTCGCCATCGCGGGGTGCTGTTGACCAGCAGAGCTGACGGCGGGCCACAGATGTCTCCGGTCACCTGCGGTGTGGACGGCGAGGGCAGGCTCGTCGTTTCGACCTATCCGGAGCGGGCCAAGACACACAACGCGCGCCGCGATCCGCGCGTGTCGATGTGTGTGCTCTCAGATGAGTGGAACGGACCTTACGTCCAGGTCGACGGCATCGCCGAGGTACTGGACATGCCGGATGCCGTCGAGGGTCTCGTCGAGTACTTCCGTTGTATTTCCGGGGAGCACCCTGACTGGGCCGAGTACAGGGAAGCGATGGTCAGGCAGAACAAGTCGTTGATCAGGATCGGCATCGAACGATGGGGGCCCATCGCGACCGGGGGCTTTCCTTCGCGGCTTGCCGACGGCTGACGTCGTTCCGGCGGCGCGGCCGGGCTGACGACATCCACAGTGGACCGTCGGATGTCTCCGGGGTGGTCACGGAACAGTGCGGCGTGCGGTCAGGGGGCGACTCGCTCCGGACCGCGAGTGGTGAGTAGTCCGCTGATCTTGGCGAACGCGGCGGCATTACGCAGCTCGGTCAGCGGGATGCGCAGCGTGCGCCGCCCGTCCGAGCGCACGGTGGCGAGCGGGTCGGTCGCGGTCCAGGAGAAGTCGATATCGCGTACCCGGTCCCACGCGATGTCGCGGTTCTTGTGGCGCAGACCCGCCGGACTCACGGTGGTCTTCGGGCCGCACGAAAACGAATCTCCCTGTTGATGGGCCGACAACCAGTTCCGGATCAGGTGGTCGGCGTGGAGTTGGAGAATCGTCAGGCCGACAACGTCGCCCATCCCGGCCGAGACCAGGGTTCCGCCGAGAACGGTCTCGCCGTCGCGGCGAATGGCGCGCAGTTCCTGAAGGCCAGTTGCCCCTGGACGATCGAAAAGGCACACGTAGTAAAGATCGCCCCAGGTGACGGCGATGACCTCGGTGTGGTTGCCGACGACGATGCCGTCCTCGTACAGCGCGAGGCGTCGGCCGGCACCCCGGATGATGTCGGTACCGAACCAGCGGGCGTCGTCGCCGAGCCCGTGCCGCATTCCCTCCACCCGCATCCGGTCGGCGAGATCGTCGAGATCGGCGGGTGGTTCCGGTTCTCCTATCTCGGGGAACATGAGGTATTCAGTGGCGTCCAGCCACCGGCGCCGCCGCTTGGCAGGCCCTGACGTGGGAGCGACGAAGAGTTGGTGGCTTGCCCCACTTCGGTCGAACATCCGTTGTGCGACCTCGGAGAAGTGTGCGTACTCGTCGCGTGCGCGCAATGCCGCGACGAAGACGGGTTGCGGGTGGTCGCTGTTGTCGAACAGCGCGAGATGGTAGTCGCGCCGGTCGACTCTGCTCAACTCGTCCCAGCGGACGGTGCGGGCGCCGGCGTGGACACCGTCGGGGCCCAGGACGAAGGAGTCCCGCCAGAAATGCTGCCGTCCCTGCGCGAGTGTGGTGACGACATCGTCGACGAAGCGGCGGGAAGCCTCGTGCGTGGCGTCCAGTTTGGCCGAAAGCAGCCGCAGGACTTCCTGCGGATCGACGCCGGGCCACTTTCGGAACGTCGATGCCTTGTAGTGGGCGGCCCTGCCGACGGTGTCGCCGTGGACGGAAACCTTGGTGAGCGTGCGGTCGCCGCGGGGGCCGGTCTCGAAAACCTGGTCGGTTTTGACGACGTCGTCCCAGTGCCAGCATTCAGGGGCGATGCGGTTGAGCGCGCTCACGAAACCACGTTCGTAGAAGGCGATGGCGAAACTTTTTGATGCTCCTTCTTCCTGGACGAATGCTCTCAGTTCGGCTCCGAGGTCCATTTCTTCGGCTTTGTCGCGAACCTTGTCGAGTCGCGTTGGTTGATTCGCGCTCCCTCTACCGAACATGGTGAAAATTCATACCAGATTGGCGCCGGAGCCCTGTCGGCTATTCTCGGTCGACAAAATGCATCAGTTCGGCACGTGTTCTGTATTCAATTCACCGGATGACGCGGCTTCGATGGCAGGCGGGAGGAGAGTGCGCGGTGCGGGAAGTGGATGTGGAAAAAGCTCGATGTCAACCCTGGTGTGTTGACCAGCGCAGCCCTGGGCCAGTGCGGATGTCGGGATGTCCGAGGTGAGCACATTCGGGTTTCCGTGCGCGCACAGTGCCTTGTCCGCGACGACGGACCCGCTAAAAGCACCGGCGCCGTCGTCGGGAAGATCGACCGGGTCGAACCATGCGCCCGTCGCCAGCACGACGACACCGGGACGGACACGGTCGGACAGAACGACGCCCGCGAGGCATGCGCCCCTGCGGTTGAAGACTCGTACGACGTCGCCTTCGCCCACGCCGTGAGTCGCGGCGTCACGCGGGTGCATCGTGATGGGTTCCCTGCCGGAAATCTTGGAGTTCTGGCTGGTTTCTCCGATGTCACCCTGACCGTGCAACCGGGTTCGCGGCTGATTGGCGATGAGGTGGAGCGGATACGTCGCGTCCCGCCTCGGCGCGAACCAGGTCGCCTGTCCAGGGCAGTCCGCGTAGCCGAACCCCGCGATCGTCGCCGAGGCCAGTTCGATCCTGCCGCTCGGCGTGGCGAGCCCATTGCCGTCGGGGTCGGCGCGGAACGCCGCGAGCGGGGTCGGGTGACGGTGCCCGGCCGGTAGCGGCAGGGAACCTTGCTCCCAGAATTCGGCGAAGGAAGGGATGTCATGGCGCTCGCGGCGGAGCCGCTCGCGCCAGCCGCCGTAGAGATGCTTGAGCCATTGTGCGGGCGTGCGTCCCTCGGTGAACTCGTCGCCGACCCCGAGCCTGCGGGCGACGTCGGCGAGGATGCGGTAGTCGTCGCGCGCCTGTCCGTGCGGTTCGAGTACCCGTGGCATGGCGAAGAGGTGCGTGTCCCTCCTGCCCGCGCCGATATCCTCGCGTTCGAGTGTCGTCGTCACGGGTAGCACGATGTCGGCGTGCCGGGCCGTGGCCGTCCAATGTGGTTCGTGCACGACGACGGTGTCGGGTTTGCCGAAGGCCTGCCTGAGCCGGTTGAGGTCCTGATGGTGGTGAAACGGGTTCCCTCCCGCCCAGTAGACGAGTCGGATGTCGGGATAGTGGTATGTGCCGCCGTCGTAGTCGAAGCGCGAGCCGGGGCTCAGCAGCATGTCGGCGATCCTCGCGACCGGAATGAATGACCTGACCGCGTTGTGTCCCCTCGGAAGGAACGGCAATGGGAGAGCGGCTCCGGTCTCGCCGACATCGCCCATCGACCCGTACCCGTGCCCGAAGCCACCGCCGGGCAGGCCGATCTGCCCCAGCATCGCGGCGAGAGTCAGACCGGCCCACACCGGCTGCTCACCGTGCTCGATGCGTTGCAGCGACCAGGAGACGGTGATCAATGTCCTTTTCGAGGCCATCTTTCGGGCGAGCGCACGGATGTCGGTGGCGGTGACGTCGCACCAACTCGCGGCCCACTCGGCGTTCTTGGGGACGCCGTCGCGACGGCCGAGCAGGTAGTCGGCCACGTCGTCGAAACCGACGCAGTAGCGGTCGAGGAAAACGGGGTCGTGGAGATTGTCGGTCAGCACCGTATGGGCGAGCCCGAGCATCAGTGCGACGTCGGTGGCCGGTGCGATGGGCACCCAACGAGCCCCCGGTGTGCCGGGTGCGTCGTCGGCGAGCGGGCTGATCGAGACGACCTCGACACCGGAGTTCCCGAGTTGGCGCAGCGCCGTGCTGGTGGCGTGCTCGGTGACGCCACCCGGCGTCACGGACACGTTCTTCTCAGGTAGCCCGCCGAAGGCGACCAGGAGATCGGTGTGCTCGGCGATCGTCGGCCAGGTGTCCGCGTTCCTGAGCAGCGTGTCGGCGTCGCCGACGAGATGTGGAAGCAGGACCGACGACGATCCCGTGCTGTAGGTGTTGCGTGAGGAGGTGTAGCCGCCGATCACGTTGAGGAAGCGGTGTAGCTGGCTCTGCGCGTGGTGGAACCGGCCCGCGCTCGCCCAGCCGTAGGAGCCGCCGAAGATCGCGGAGTTGCCGTGCGTCCTGCGGGTCGCGTCGAGTCGCTCGGCGAGCAGGTCCAGTGCGGTGTCCCAGGTGACCTCGACGAATTCGTCGCGCCCCCGGCGTGAGCTGGGGCCGGGGCCGTGATCGAGCCAGCCGCGCCGGATGGCGGGTGCGCTGATCCGGGTGGGGTGCCGTGAGCCGGCGGCCACGTTGCCGAGCAGCGGAGAGGGCGCCTTGTCGAGTGGATGCGCCGCGACTTCGACGGTGTCGCCGACGGCGCGAACGCGATAGGCGCCCCAGTGTGACGTCGTGGTCGACCAGTTCGTCTCGTCGGAGCGCATCTGATCGAAGTTAGGAGCAGCCGAGACGTCCGGTCAACTCGCGTCCACGTCAACCTTGTCCACCCCTCGAAACGGCTTTGACCTGCTTGGCCGGTGCTGGTGACGTGGAACAGCGAGGAGGGAGAACATGGTGAATTCACCAGCTCCGCCCGGCCCCTTCGACGTCGATGTCGTTCTCGACGTCGTGATCAGGGGCAGCGGCGACGCCGGACAGGTGTCGGAAGCGGCGGCGGTGCTCGCCGCCGCGATCAGCTCGGAGTTTCCGGCGCCAGTGGGGACGCGGAGCGTGATGGTGCGTCACGGTACGTCGGAACGGGTGCTGCGGGTCGCGGTTCCTCACACCCGTTACGGGCAGGGCCGTTCCGTCAGAATCGACGTCGCCTCACGCAGAGTGTGGGCTGGACGTTCGCCGGTTGAGCTGACGAGGCTCGAATTCGATCTGCTCTGTTTCCTGACCAGGCGGGCGGGCAGGGTGTGCGGACGTGAGGAGCTGATCAACGAGGTGTGGGGGCTTCCCGACGTCAAGAGGGGTACCGGGCGAGGGCGCACGCTGGACGTACACATCCGGAAGCTGCGGACGAAGCTGGGAGCCGGTTCGTCGTTGATCACGACGGTCCGTGGCGTCGGTTACCGGCTTGAGAACGACGGCAGGGTGCGGATCGAGCCGGCCTGAAACAAGTTGACAGGCACCTGTCAACTTGGTGAGATGGGCCCATGACGCCCCAGGAAACGCTCACCCCTCGCGGGCTTGCCTACTCTGAGCTGGCGATCGAGGTGTTCCGGCTCAACGGCCTGCTGTTGGCGGCGGGTGACGAACTCGCCAAGCCGGCGGGGTTGACCAGCGCCCGCTGGCAGGTGCTGGGTGTGATCGACCACCGGCCGGCCACCGTCGCCGAGGTTGCCCGCACCATGGGGCTGACCCGGCAGAGCGTGCGGCAGACCGCCGACGCGCTCGCAGGCGCCGGGCTGATCGCGTTCCAGCCGAATCCCCGGCACCGGAGGGCCAAACTGCTGGAGCCGACCGCGCGGGGCAGGGCGGCGCTGGCCGAGGTGGAGCGACGGCAGGCGGATTGGGCGAACCGGATCGGCGGCCACGTGTCCCTGCCGGAATTGACGGAGACGATCACCATGCTGCGGGAACTAAGCGGGTTGCTCGGCGCGGCCGACCAGCCGGTGGGACAGCCGTGAGCTGGGAGGTGATGATCCGGCAGAGCGCGAGAAAAGATCCGCGTCGCCGTGATCGGGATGCTTCCTGATCCACTGTGGACCAAACGAGGGGCCGGTCCGCGCCACCGGCGGCCGGAGGTCAGGATCGGCTACTTTTGACCTGGTCGGCAGGATCGTGCCGACAGGAACCTGTGCGGAGGAATGGCCCTGATGGAGCGCGGTGGACAACGGGAGATCCGGTTTCGGGGGCGGACGATGCGGACCGACCGGCCGTTGGTGATGGCCATCATCAACAGGACGCCCGACTCGTTCTACGACCGTGGCTCCACCTACGGCACCGCCGAGGCACTCGCAGCCGTTGAGACGGCCGTCGCCGAGGGAGCCGACATCATCGACATCGGGGGTGTCAAGGCGGGCCCCGGCGCCACGGTCGACGTGACCGAGGAGATTCGCAGGGTGGTGCCGTTCGTCGCCGAGGTGCGGCAGCGCTTTCCCGGTCTCGCCATCAGCGTCGACACCTGGAGGCACGAGGTGGGGCGAAGCGCTGTCGCCGAGGGAGCCGACCTGCTCAACGACACCTGGGCGGGCGCGGACCCGAGGCTTGCCGAGGTGGCGGCGGAGTTCGGCGCGGGATACGTGTGTTCCCACACCGGCGGCGCGACGCCGCGAACCCGGCCGCACAGGGTCGCCTACGACGACATCGTGGCCGACGTCATCGCGGAGGTCACGCGCCGGGCTGAGGCGCTGGCCGCGCTCGGCGTCCCCAGGGACGGAATCCTGATCGACCCCACACACGACTTCGGCAAGAACACCTGGCATTCGCTGGAGTTGACAAGGCGGCTCGACCAGCTCACCGCGACAGGATGGCCGGTGCTCGTCGCCCTTTCCAACAAAGATTTCGTCGGCGAGTCACTCGGTGCGGACGTGCGGGATCGGCTGGTGGGAACGCTGGCCGCCACCGCGATCTGCGCGTGGCAGGGTGCGGCGGTCTTCCGTGCCCACAACGTCGCCGAAACCTGTCAGACGCTCGACATGGTCGCGGTGATCCTCGGGCAGCGCGCTCCGGCGAAGGTACTGAGAGGATTCGCCTGATCCACAGTGGACATTGAAGCCGGGATTCAGCGCGGGGTCATGCGGATGGCGCCGTCGAGACGGATGGTCTCGCCGTTGAGCATCGGGTTCGCCACGATGTGGCTCGCCAGCGCGGCGAACTCCGCGGGCTCACCGAGCCGCGAAGGGTGCGGGACCTGCGCTCCGAGCGAGGCGACGGCCTCCTCGGGCAGCGTGCCGAAAAGGGGAGTGTTGAACAGACCGGGCGCGATGGTCACCACCCTGATCCGCAGACCCGCGAGGTCGCGCGCGATCGACAACGTCATGCCGACGATGCCGCCCTTCGAGGCCGAGTAGGCCGCCTGCGATCTGTCCCTCGAACGCGGCGACCGACGCCGTGTTGACGATGACTCCGCGTTCCTCGCCGAGCGGTTGGAGCGCGGACATGCGTTCGGCGGCCAGCCGGATGACGTTGAACGTGCCGATGAGGTTCACCGTGACCACCCTGGTGAAGTCGGCCAGCGGGAAAGCACCGTTCTTGCCGACGGTCTTGTTCGCGGTCGAGATGCCCGCGCAGTTCACCGCGACGCGCAGGTTGCCGAGCCGTTGAGCGGCGTCGAGGGCGCCGGAGACCGCGTCTTCGCTGGTCACGTCCGCGGGCGCGAACACGGCACGCTCGCCGAGTTCCGCCGCGATGTCGGCTCCGTCCGAGGAAGGCAGGTCGACGATCGCCACCGAGGCGCCCATTCGGTGCAGCTCGCGCACCGTGGCGAGGCCCAGCCCGGAAGCGCCTCCCGTGACGAGTGCGGCCGCGCCCGCGATGTCCATATGGCCTCCTCGGCGCCTCGGCCCGCTGGCGGGCCGGTGGATGGATCAACCGTCCAAGGATGCTGCACGCCGTGCCTCGTGGGCAAGCGCTTCCGTGCCGGCCTTCGACGAGCCTTCATAGTCCAATGTGGACCAGCGTACTTGCCTGCCGGGCCGTGACCGGTGGTGGTGCTCACCGCGGGAGCGGGACGGTCCGGTCAACGTGGTACCTCCGGCTTCGGACCTGGTGAGCGTTGCCGCGCCGCCGAGCCTCGCTGCCCGCGCCCGTACGTTACGAAGGCCGCTACGCCGGGTCGTGAGGTGGATACCGCTGCCGTTGTCGGTGATGACCACGCGAAGTTGCCCGGTGACCCTGACATCGACCGCCAACTCGGTCGCGCCCGAGTGCCGCGGCGCGTTGCTCACTCCTTCCCGTACGACCGCTTCGGCATGGGCACCGAGTTCGTCGCCGACGGCGGTGTCGATCGTGCCGTCCACGTGGATCGTCGGCGATACGCGCGTATCGCCGGTCAACTCGGCGACGGCGTCCAGTATTCGCTGCCGCATACTGGTCTTGCCGTACCCCAGGTCTTCGTGCAGGTCGAAGACGGAGACCCGGATTTCCTTCACCACCTGATCCAGTCGGTCCACGGCGGTCACGATTCGCCGACGGGCGTTGTCGTCCGTGATGTGGCGCAGCGTTCCTTGTAGTCCCATCCCGGTGGCGAACAGCCGTTGGATGACATGGTCGTGCAATTCCTGCGCGATGCGGTCTCGTTCGCCGAGCAACGCGAGCTGGCGTTGCCGGTGCGGGCGACATCGCCGATGGCGGGGGCGGGTCTCGTCGAACCGGTGACCGACCAGTTCCTCCACTCCCTCGCCCGCTGCCGCACTGACCAGCAAGTCCGTGCCGTGCCGCTCGCCGAGCAGCACGAGTACCGCCGAAGCCGCGGCCAGTTCCTGCGCGGACATGGCGACGACTCGCAACGTGTCCTCGGTGGGGGCGCCCGCGAACAGGGTCGCGTTGACTTTGGCCATGGCGGTGAGCCAGCGCTCTCGTAGTCGTGACCGCTCGAAGAGCTTGGCATTCGCGACCGTCACACTCGCGACCGCGGCAAGCGCGCCCACGACGATCTCGGTTCTCGATATTCCGGTCAAGGTCGGCGGCAAAACACACGGCAACCTCGCGCCAGGACTCCCTGGTTCCGTGCGTGGAAGGTCGTGGTTGTCGTAGGTGAACACGGAGGGCTCGGCGAGCCGCGTCTGATCCGGTATTTCGAGGGTCCCGCAGCGGGCGTCGGCGAGTTTGGTCGCGACTTGCACGATCCGTTGCAGAGTCGGGCGCAGGTCGAGGTTGTCGCTCGTGGCGAGTACGGCGTCGAGCAGGCCTTGGAGCTGGTCACGACTGCGAGTCAGGTCCGCCAGTCGATGCCGCACATCGGTGAGTAGTTCGTCGAGCGCGTGCCGGTCGAGTTCCCGGCCGGCCTGCTTTCGTTCGGTATCCCGCCGATGTGGGGGAGCGGGTTCCGGATTCATGTGTTTTCGCCTCAAATGATCTCGACAGCAACCGCGTTGTCGGGTTGATGCCAGGGACCAGGGCAGGCAGGCCCATTCAATCTAACGTGTTTCGAAAGGTCGAGCAAGGAGCCGAAGTCAACGGCGACCCCCGCCCAGGTCTCGACCGGTAGGCCACGGAATCGTTGCACGGAACGGGAAAGCGTGGTTTTCTCACAGCTGATGCGGAGGCGATCAACAAGCGAAGGCAAGCCGGACCATCCACTGTGGTGGGTTGGTGCGTGCTCCGTCTCGTCGTGGAAAGCCCGGGTTTGGCTCGTGTTCGTTCAGAGGTCACCGGGACAGGACAGGATGGCGACGGCTCGAAAAATCAGGCCGGGTGTGAAGCCTGGCGAAAATGGAAAGGTTCTCATGCGACTGCCCACTTTCCGCAGGACGGTTTTCGCCGCGGTGCTGTGCGTGCCGATGATGGCGGTGGCGGGGTTGCCCGCTGTCGCGCACGAGACTCAAGGGGCAGATGTCATCGCCCATCGCGGCTCTTCCGGAGTCGCACCGGAGAACACCGAGGCCGCGATCGGCAAGGCCATCGAGCAGGGCGCCGACTTCGTCGAGATCGACGTTCAGCGCACCAGGGACGGCAAGCTGGTGAACTTTCACGACTGCACGCTGGAGCGGACCACCGACGTCGAACAGCGTTATCCGGGCCGCCCTTCCTACCGGGTCTCCGATTTCACCTGGCGGGAGCTGCGGGCGCTCGACGCGGGCTCATGGTTCCACGACACGTACGCCGGTGAGCCGATTCCCTCGGTCGAGCAGGTGATCAATCAGGTGCGCGGCAAGATCGGGCTGCTGGCGGAGATCAGTCCGTGCGATCACTACACGGGCCTTCCCGACGATCTGGCCGCCGAACTCAGGGCGGCGCCGGGCTACCTTCGTCAGGCGCTCGCCAGCGGTGGTCTGGGGGTCCAGTCCTTCGAGGTGGAGGACGCGAAGCGATTCCACGAGCTGCTGCCCGAGGTGTCGATCGGTGTGCTCGACGCGGAGCGGCCGACCGACGCCGAGCTGACCGAGCTCAGCGAATGGGCCGACGACGTGAACCCGCGATACACGGTGACCGACGCGGACCTCGTCGAACGCATTCACGAGCTGGGAATGGGAGTCAACGTGTGGACCGTCGACGAACCGGGCAGCATGCGCGAGATGCTGGAGCTCGGTGTTGACGGCATCATCACCGACTACCCTCAGTCACTCACCCAGCGTTGAGTATCAGTGACGGCCTACCGCGCCGAGTATCCCGGTCAGCGAAGGGTCGCCCTGAACCGGTGAGCTGGGACGCCACTCGTCGACCCACACGACCCCGGGCTCGACGATCTCGAAATCGCCGAACAGTTCGGCGATCTCACCGCGGTCGCGCAACGCGCCCCTGTGGGTCGCTTGCTTCGCGTAGTTGTCGGCCACCTTCTTGAACGAGTCCTGCCGTTCCCGACCAGCCGAGTCGAGGCTGCCGTGCGAGATCACGAGCGCGCTACCGGGCACAAGACGGCTGCGGTAGTAGGCCAGCGGTCGTTCGGGCTGCTGTTCGGGCGGCATGAAGTGCAGCAGCGCTACCGCGAGCAAGCAGATCGGCTGACGCTGATCGATGATGCCTTCGTCCATCACCTTGCGCCACAATTCGGGGCCGTCGAAGTAGTCGGCGGCGATCGCGCGGTGCCTCTCGGGGTCGGCGGTGTCCTCCAGCAGGATCTGTGCGTGTGCCAGCGCGACGGGTTCGTTGTCGAGGTAGACGACCTTGGCCTCGCCCGGCGCCGCCTCGTCCGCGATCTCGTGCACGTTGCCCTGCGTCGGAAGGCCACTGCCAATGTCGATGAACTGCCGGATGCCGAGGTCGATCGCGTAACGAACGGCCCTGCCGAGGAAGGCGCGGTTCGCGCGGGCCGACTCGCGGATGCCAGGAGCGACCGCGAGCTGCTTGTCGGCGAACTCCCTGTCGATGGCGTAGTTGTTGGTTCCGCCGAGCAGATAGTCGTAGATCCGGCCGGCGCTGGGCCGGTCGAGAGCGGGTGGCTGGGCGTCGTCGGGCACGAGTCCGACGATACCCAGCAACCGCTGGAGGGGACGGCTGGGCGGAGCCGGATCCACTGATCGGTGCATGGTAGGCAAGGTCGGTTGAACTTGAAATGACCAAATTCTGCTATGCGGCTGCCTTATTCATTGACGTGTCGATGTCACCGGGAACGACGACGAGCATTTCGCGGACGGCTGCTGAGCACCATGGGCCACCTACCAGTGCGATCTCCCGTTTCCAGCAGTATTGGCAGTGTAACGTGCCACCTGCTTGGGCGCTCCTCGCTGTGATACTACCAATTCCTCGGTTCAGAGTCGTTGATCATGTTGACCCAACAGAGGTGATTGCGTTGTCTCAATTCGCAAGTGGCAGAATCTCCGATCTGGCGCTTCCGGATCCCACTTTAGCTCAGTCGCGCAAAATGGAGTTTTTCGAAGATAACCCGGTGTCTATGACAAGCGAATCGGTTCTGCGAGATGCATCCAGAGTGACACGTCTGGAGAATGTGGGAGAACAACAATTTCAAGGACGTTTGCGAGCGTGGCTTGAAATTGCGGACGCCGAAGATGATCGTACGGAACTCGGGCGCGCGATGATCCGACAGCTTTGTGTACGTTTTGTTTCCACGCGGCTCCGATTTACGGATTTGATCAGTCGAAACCCGCAAATTCTTGACGAAACGATAGAAGCTCCGATAGTCATAGTCGGACCTTTTCGGTCCGGAACTACGCACCTCGTCAACTTGCTCGCGGCCGACTCGAGGTTGCGTTCTCTTCCCCTCTGGGAGAGCTACGAACCGATTCGTGCATCGAACCTCCAGGTCGATGAGGACATGCGTATCCGCCGGGAAACTGGCGCGAGGGCCTGGCATGAACTGCATGAGATGCTTCCTATGTTACGAGCGATGCGGCCAGTGGAGCCCGATCATGTTCACGAGGATGTCGAACTCTTCGGACCTGATTTTGGCCTGCTGCGGTGGGAAACGCTCGCGATCGTCCGGCCTTGGCCGGACGTCTCGATGAGTCATGCGGATCAGCTCCCTCATTACATCTTCATGAGAGACATGTTGAAGGCTCTGCAATGGCAGCGCGGGCCACGTCGCTGGGTATTGAAGGCCCCTCACCATGCCGAACATCTGGATGTTTTAATGAAAGTATTTCCAGATGCGACGGTGGTTGTCACATACCGCGACCCGCTGGCAATTGTGAGCTCAGTTGCGACGCTCGCGGCTTATTTGTCTCGTCTTGAGTATCGCGCTGTCGATCTGGAGGTGCTGGGAGAATACTGGATGGATCGCATCGATCGCCTTCTGCGTGGTGGCATGAACGGTGCTCGGTTCGTGCCGGAGCGCCAGCTCGTGGAAGTTGATTTTCAAGATTTCATGATTCATAAACTTGACGTCGTGCGCAAAGTGTATGAATCAGCTGACTTGGAGATCCATTTGACCCAACTTGAACGAATGAATAGTTACCTCTCTGGGCATCCTCGGAAAAAAGATGGCCAGATCGTTTACGATCTGGCCAGGGACTTCAATATCGCACCGGTCGATTTACGAGAACGCTTCTCTTATTACTATGAACGCTATCCCGGCGTAAACGTTTGATCGCTGCGACCGTGTGTACTGCCATCCAGCCGCCGTTCCTCGGGTGCGGCCGGTGCGCTCGTGTGGCGACTGGCGAGAGCGCTCCTGGACGATCCCTTCCCGGCCGCTGTGCCTTATCTTGCTAGATGAAATAGATGTTTCGTGTATGCTAGCCTGCTTGAGGCATGTGAGGCGCCGTCGATGACTTCGGTTGCTTCGGTCGGGGTGCTGACGGTGACGAAGGGGCGTGGATGGCAGGACCGGTAGAGGGGGGTATCTCGCGAGGGCGCCCGAACATCGTCATGGTTGTGCTCGACGACCTTGGCTTCGGTCAATTAGGTTGCTTCGGGTCGGATTTATGTACGCCAAACATGGATTCCCTGGCCTATGGAGGAACTCGTTTCAACAGGTTTCATGTGACCGCGCTCTGTGCTCCGACGCGGGCATGTCTCCTCACTGGTCGAAATCATCATAGTGTGGGGATGGGGTTTCTTCCGGAAGTTCCGATGGATTTGCCGGGCTATACCGGCCGTATTCCGTTGTCTGCGGCTACTCTTCCGCGACTTCTCGTTGAGGGCGGGTACTCCTCGTATGCGGTGGGAAAGTGGCATATGACACCGGGCTCGGAAGAGGGGCAGAACGGCCCATTCGACAGATGGCCCCTGGGGATGGGATTCGATGAATTCTATGGTTTCCTCGGTGGTGGGACAAATCATTGGGCGCCGGATCTCGTGCGTGGTACCGATTTTGTAGAGCCGGACAGTAATCCTGATGAGGGTTATCATTTGACTGAGGATCTCGCCGCCGAGACCATTCGAATGCTGGGCAGACATGTCGAATCTAAGAATCAGTCTCCTTTCTTTCTTTATCTGGCTACTGGTGCCGTCCATTGGCCACATCAGGTCGATACCAAGTGGTCATTGGAATACCGAGGAAATTTCGACGCGGGCTGGGAGGAGTGGCGAAATAACCTCTTTCACCGACAACTGGAACTCGGTGTGGTGCCGGATGGAACCCGCCTTCATCGTCGCCCGCCTTGGGTTTCGTCGTGGCGAGACTTGTCGCCTGGTGTGAAACATGTATTCGCGCGCCAGATGGAGGTCTTCGGCGGCTTCTTGACTCATACGGATCAGCAGATCGGCAAAATTCTGGACTTTCTCCGCCGTGTCGATAAATTTGACAATACTGTCTTCTTGATTCTGTCCGACAATGGCGCGTGTTCCGGTGGCGGGCCACTCGGTCACTTCAATAAGCCTTCGTGGGGCGACCTCTCGGGTTCCGGGCGCGGATCGGATTTCGACGTCATGTCCAGTCGCGTTGACGAATTGGGTGGAATTAGGGCTAATAACCATTATGCCTGGGGTTGGGCTTGGGCGGGTAATACACCGTTCAAACTGTGGAAGCGGTATGCCTGGCTTGGTGGTACCCGCACGCCGCTGATAATTCATTGGGCGGATGGAATCGATGCAAGTAAGAGCGGGGGCGTGCGGAGTCAATTCTGTCATGCGATCGACATCATGCCGACGCTTCTGGAGCTCGCAAGAGTCTCGCCGCCGAAAGATGTGGATAATGTTGACCAGTTACCGATTGAAGGTCGAAGTTTTGGCTCCGCTCTCAACGACGCGAGCGCGCCGACGTCGAGGGATGCCCAGTATTTCGAGGTTATGGGTTCTCGGTCGATATATTGGCAGGGATGGAAGGCCACGACCGATCATGTGGACAGTAGTTTGGCTGCCGAGCGTAAGTTGATCGAGGGAAGCCGTAACTTTTCCGAAGACTCGTGGCTTCTTTTCAACCTTGAAGAGGATTTCGCTGAAACCTTTGACCTGTCGGCTAGGGAGCCTGATCTGCTGCGGAAAATGGTGGATCGCTGGACTCTGGAAACCCAGGGCAGGAATGTGCTTCCGCTGATGGACGGGTTGGATCGGCCGTTATCCGAGTCCATTCGAGCGTGCTGGTCGGGTCACAGTGCCGAGTTGTTGCCCGACGTCCTCTACGCGGCGCCCGACTTGTCGCTGGACGGCGAGTTCACGTTGTCCGTGGAGGTAGATTGCGGGCAGGGCGAGATGCCAACCGGTGTCCTCTGTGCTCACGGTGATTGGCATGGCGGCTGGGCTCTTTATTTCCGATTCGGAAGCCTCGTGCTCGCTGTGAACGACGGCCGAGCTGAACAGTTAGTGCGTACTGAGGCAGTAGATCTCTCGGGACCACACGCGTTGCGGATGGAATACCGGGCACATGGCGGGACCGCGATGACGAAGCTCAGTATCGACGGTGTCGCTGTTGCGCAGCGGAAGGTGGCGGTGGACCCGGCCGCGAGTATCGCAGGCGGGCTGGGGGGACGCCTTCTTCTGGCGCGCGACTTTGGCCTTCCGGTGTGTGAAGAGTATCGGCCACCTTTCCCTTTCAACGGAACCATCACGGCCGCGAGGCTGACGGTGGGGGCCGGGAGGCTTGACACCGCCGACATCGAGCGTCGGATATCTGGTGAGTGATCTGTCTGACTACTGTCGTGCGGCGGTGTTGCGGGTGGACACAGGCTGCGGCAACGCATTGTGATGTGCCTGTCGACCGGGTGACGGTAAACGGCTTCGGTAAGGTCCGTTGTGTCGCCTGTGGCGCGAGTACGTGCCGGAACGACAAGGGGAGACCATGCTCATCGACACCACCCTCGCCACGGGGCTCGGCTTGCCGGAGTGCGAGTTTTCCTGGGGAGAGCACGACGTCGTGTCCTATCACCTCGCCCTCGGCGCTGGTGCGGATCCGATCGATGACAACGAATTGCGTTACGTCTACGAACCCCGGTTGAGGGTGCTGCCGACGTTCGTCATGACGATGCCCTCGATTTTCGGGGTCGCGGCACCCCAGCACTATCGTTCCTCGCCTCCCGAAATCCGGTTCCCCGGTCTTGAGCTGAACCTGCGCGACCTGCTGCACGCCTGGCAGCGCATCGTGCCGCACCGCCCGGTGCCGGTGCACGGCACGGCGACCGTCCGCACCGAGGTGACCGGTGTCGAGGACACCGGCAGGGCGGCTGTCCTGCTGCAGCGCACCGACGTCACCTTGTCCGACGGGGCTCCGCTGGTGACCGCGTTCTCGGGAATCCATGTCCGCGGCGCCGGCGGTGTCGGCGACCGCGACCGTACGCAGCCGCTACCGGACCTGCCCGTTCGTGCCCCGGATCTCGTGCTGGAAACCCCGACATTGCCGCAGCAGGCCCTGCTGTACCGATTGTGCGGGGAGCGAAATCCGATGCACGTCGATCCCGAGGTCGCGGCCGCCGCCGGATTCGAAAGGCCGATCTTGCAGGGTGCGTGCACCTACGGAATGGTCGCCAAATCGGTCGCCGACGCCGTGCTGCACGGCGATCTCGACCGGATCGCCGACTACACGGCCCGGTTCGACGGGGTCGTGTTTCCTGGTCAGACGCTGCACACCGAGGTGTGGCGGACGACAGGTCAACTGCTGCTCGCCACCTCGGTCAAGGACGGTGAGCGGGGCAGGGTACTCACGGCGGCGCTCACCATCCGGGACTGAACCCGAGGAAGTCGCGGATCACCCCGGCGACCTGGTCCGGATTCTCGACGTGCAGGTGGTGCCCTCCCGGCAGGGTCACCACGCGCAGGCCGGGCACGGTCTCGAACCGGCGCGGATAGAAATCCTCCCGCAACGCCGTCCGCTCCGCGCGCACCAGCAGAGAGGGCGCGGTGATCGCGGATAGGAACGCCAGCACCTGCTCCTCGGTGAAACCGCGTGGCAACGACTTCTTGAGCCGGGGATCGTGCCGCCACGTGTAGCCGCCTTCGACCTCGCGCAGGTCGCGCTCCACCAGCACCTCGGCGGTACTGAGCAGGATGTCGGCCAGCTTCACCCTGGCCTTCACCGCCTGGGCGCGGGTGCGGTAGACGGGGGACCGGTGACCTTTCAGGTATTCGGTGAGGTATCCGGCCAGCGCGGCGACACTGTCTTCCGGCCGAGCCGGCAATGGCCCGATCGCGTCGATGAGCACGAGCCGCTCCACCGCGCCGGGGTGAGTTCCGGCGATCAGCGAGGCGAGCGCGCCGCCGAGTGAGTGGCCGATCAGCCGGAACCGTTGCCAGCCAAGGGTGTGAGCCAGTTCGAGCACGGCGGCCACGTAGTCGGCGTACTGGCAGGTCGCCGAGGTGATCGGGTCGGAGAAGCCGTGCCCCGGCAGGTCGATCGCGAGCAGATCCGTTTCGGGCAACCGGTCGGCGAGCGCGTCGAAGCTCGCGCAATTGTCCAGCCAGCCGTGCAGGCACAACACGGGTGCGCCTTCGGGGTCGCCGGTCCGCTTGCCACGCAACGTCATCCCGCCGCGTGGCAAGCGGACCGCGAACTCCTCGGCGCCCACCTACGTCGCCTCCCTCTCCGGTATCCCGTCGAGCAGCCGGTCGGCGAGCTGGACGATGCTCGGGCCTTTCATCAGTTCCATGATGGTCACCTTCGTGCCCAGCTCCCGCTCGATCCACGAGCTGATCTCCACGGCCAGCAGCGAATCCAGGTAGTCCATCAGGGGCAGCTGCTCGTCCAGTTCGGCCGGCGGCATTCCCAGCACCGTCGCGATCCGGTTGGTGAGCGCCTCGCGCAGCACCTCGCCCCGCGCGGCGTCGCCGGAGCGCAGCCGGTTCCGCAGTGGATCTTGCGAGGCGTCCACGAGGTCACCTTGCCCGCCGTCGAGCAGATGCTCGTAGCGGGCGCGGCCCGCGTCGTGCTCGCCGACGAAGCGGTCCCAGTTCATCGGGAGCACGCCGACGCGTGGCCAGTGGTCGCCGAGCAGCCGGGTCAGCGCGTGGAACGCGGAGTCGACGGGGAAGCCGCGCATTCCAACGGCCTCCACCTGTTTCGCGATCCGCGTGTGCCGCGCGACGTAGCCGGCGTCGGAGAGCGCGCCCCAGTTGACCGCGAGCGCGGGCAACCCCGCGGCCACGCGCGCCTCGGCGAGCTGGTCGAGCATCGCGTTCGCCGCCGCGTAGCTCGCTTGGCCGACGTTGCCGACCATCGAGGCCGCAGAGGAGAACAGCACGAACGCCTCCAGCGGCAGGTGGGAGGTGAGTTCGTGCAGGTGCCACGCTCCGAGGGCCTTGGGAGCCAGCACCTTCGCGATTCGTTCGCCGTCGAGATCCGTGAGCAGGGCATCGTCGAGCACCATCGCGCAATGCATCACGCCCCGCAGCGGGGGAAGTTCCCTTCCGATGCGGTCGAGCAGGCGCGAGAGCTGATCCCGTGAGGTGACGTCCACGGCGGCGACGTCGACGCCAACCCCGTTCGCGCGCAACTTGTCGATCGCGGCCTGAGCGGCTTCGCCGGGGTGTCCGGCCCGGCTGACCAGCACCAGGTCGCGGACTCCCGATGCGGCGAGCCGTTCCGCCATCGCGAGGCCCGCGCCGCCGAGGCCGCCGGTGACCAGCCACGTCCCGGACATGTGCGGGATTTTCCGTTGGCGTACAGGCACTTCATGTTCGTCCATCGCCACGACGATCTTGCCGACGTGTTTCGCGGCGGCGAGGTGGCGAAACGCCGTCTCGATCTCGGCTGGAGGAAACACCCTGAACGGCAGTGCGTGCAGCTTTCGCTCCTCGAACAGCGACAGCAGCGTCACGAGGTCGGCGCGCACCTCGTCGGGGCGGTCGGTCAGCCACTGCCTCAGATCGAAGGCGAAGTAGGCGAGGTTGTTCAGGAAAGGGCGCAGCCCGAGGTGGTTGTCGGCTTGCAGGTCCCGTTTTCCGAGTTCGACGAATCTGCCGTAGGGCGCGAGGCACGCGAGGCTGCGCGCGACGGCGGGCCCTGCGATGGAGTTGACGACGACGTCGACCCCTGCCCCGCCGGTCGCGGCGCGTATCTCGTCGGCGAAGTCGAGCGATCGTGAGTCCATGACGTGGCGCACTCCGAGCGCCCGCAACAGGTCCCGTTTCTCCGGTGTGCCCGCGGTCGCGAAGACCTCCGCACCGCTGAGCATCGCGAGCTGTACCGCCGCGAGGCCGGTGCCACCGGCGGCCGCGTGAATCAGCACCCGTTCGCCCTCGGCGATCCTGGCCAGCTTGCGCAGCGCGTACCAGGCGGTGAGGAAGACGATCGGTACGGTCGCCGCCTCGTCGAAGCCAAGCGCGGCCGGTTTGCCGACGACACCGTCGGCGTCGACGATCACGTGTGAGGCAAGCGTTCCCTGCGTGGCCTTGACGGCGATGACCTCGTCTCCCACGGCCACGTCGCGGACTCCGGGCCCGACGCGGGTGACCACACCGGCGCATTCGGCGCCGAAGCGGTAGCCACCGGTACCGGCGAGCGGGGGAACCTGACCGAGGGCGATCATCACGTCGAGGAAGTTCAGTCCGGCGGCGAAGACTTTGACCTCGACCTGCCCGGCGTCGGGGATCGATCGCGTCCTGGCCGTGAAGCGCAGGTCGTCCAGCGAACCCGAGTCGGTCATGCCCAGTGAGAAGCCGCTGCTTTCCGGCAGTTCACGGGCGTCGAAGGTCCGGGTGTCCTTCGGCGGTACCCGGTCCAGCCTGCGCACGAACCGTTCTCCGCCCCGGAGTAGCTGCTGGTGTTCCCCGTCGTCGGCGGTGAGTGCGGCGAGTACGGTGTCGAGTTCTTCCGGTGAAGGTTCCTCGTCGAGGTCGATGATCGTGTATCCGGTTCCGGACAGTTCGAGTTCGGCCACGGCGGCGGCGCCCCACGCGGCCGCTCCCCGCAACCTGCCTGGCGCTGCTGTTCCGTGGACACCTCTCGTCAGTGCGAACATCCTCGGCGGCGACCCGTCGGCGCGCCGGGCGATCAGTGCGGCCAGTTGGGCCGTCACCGCGACGTCGGCGCCCGCTCCCGTGAGGGTCTCCGCCGAGAAATCGCGGAAGGCGGGGCCCGCGGGTACGAGGTGCACGATCGAGGATGGCGCCGGTCCGGCATAGTCCGGCAGAGCCTCCGGCGTGACGCGAACGGGGGTTCCGCCCCGGTCGGCGATGCCGCCGGCGAGCAGGGCACCGAATTCGTCGTTGTCCCTGTCGCAGACGATCAGCCACTCGCCTTGTAGACAATCCGGTTGCGAACATTCCGGCGAAGGGAAGCCGGACTCGATCCCGTCCGGAGCGGCGGCGAGCAGAACGGTTTGCCCGCCTGGCAGCTCGGCACCGTCGGTACCGTTGAGCACGGTCGGTTCGGTGTAGCCGGCCGAGGCCAACAGGTGTTTCCACGACGACCTGGGAAGCAGCGGCCCGTCCGCGCGGAGTTCGAGATCGCGAAACGACCACCAGCCTTCGGTGAGGCCGAAGGTCAGATCCAGCCAGCGGTTGCCTGGTACCGCCTCGATGAGCGCGAGCACGCCGCCGGGCGCCAGCAGGTCGCCGAGGTGCAGCAGCGTGCGTTTCAGGTCACTCGTGGCATGAACGACGTCGGCGGCCACGATCAGATCGAACGCGCCGGGAGTGAACCCTTGATCCTCGGGGTCGTGCTCCAGATCGAGAATCCGGTAGTCCACAAAGGAGTAGTCAGCGAATCGTTCTCTCGCCGTGGCAAGGAACGCGGGCGACACATCCGTGAAGACGTACTCGCAACCTTCTGGCGGCAGTGACGGCAGCAGTGCCGAGGTGAGCCCGCCGGTTCCGCCGCCCACTTCCAGAATGCGTACCGTCCTTCCCGGAATCCTGGACCGGATGAGCTTGTCCACCGCCGCGACGGCCAGTCTGTTGTGGATCCGGGCGATCGGTGAGGTCTGGTAGACGGGCTCCGTCTGCTCGCCGGAGCCGTCGGGGAACAGCAACGTCAGCGGATCGGCAGCCCCGGTCAGCACATCTGCCAGCGCGTTTCCCGTGCGGCGCAACAGGGACAGTTCCCAGATCGCGGCGGGGTGTCCGCGCAGCGCCTGTGCCCACAACCGTTCCGGCTCGACCTCGGGAACCCGGTACACCACATACCGGTCGTCCCGCTCGCCCAGCACCCCGTCCTCGACGAGCACGTCGAGGAAACGGGCCACCGCCCTGTCGTACTTCGGGAGCACTCCGCTCAGTTCGGCGATACCGAACGTGTCTCCTTCGGCGAGCGGAACGCCGAGTTCACGCAAGCATCGCACGACGTAGGCCGCGCAGAGGTCGCCGACGCGGTCCTGATAGTCACCGGTGTAGCCGGTGCTCGACATCCGTTCGGCGAGCGCCGTGGTCACCGGCCCCAGTCGCGAACCCAATTCGGCAGGGCCGATGGTGAACGCGCACGGCAGCACTCGTTCCCTTCGTGCCGCCTGCCATCGGTACCGGTAGAGGTTGCCGGTCACGTCGTCCGCGACGGACGAACCTGCCGAGCGCACGGTCTTTCCCGTCAGGCGGGTGAATTCGGCGAGCACCGTGCCGTGTTCGTCGAGCAGCAGGATGTCGACCGCGAGCCCGGTGCGGTCGAGTTCGTGAACCCGGGTGTAGCACCAGACGGGTTCGGCCGGTTCGCCGTGGACGCGCACGGCGTCGATGCCGGTGGGCAGGTAGCAGAAGGGAAGAAGCTCGGAATCGCCGTCGGCGGGATGCAGTATCGAACTCTGGAAGCAGGCGTCCAGCACGGCGGGGTGAAAGAGGTATCCTTCGCGCCGGTTGCGCAGCACCCTCGGTGTCCGGATACGGGCCAGCGTCTCGACCTGTCCGATGTGGACCTCAGCGATTCCGCAGAACGCCGGACCGTAGGTGTATCCCTTGTCCCGGAACGCCCCGTACACCTCGACGGACCGGTGCGTCGCCGTGGCTCTCGCCTTTATCGCGGCCACGTCGACGATGTCAGGGCGGCCCCCGCCTCTCCGGTGGAACCGGCCGGTGGCGGCGCGGGTCCAGGTTTCGCCCCTGACGGCACGGTGATGGAACTCGAACGTACCGTCCTTTTCGTTCAGTTCGAGCCTGCTCAGCAGCGGCTCGTCACCGAGTACACAGGCCTTTTCGAACTCCACGTACTCCAGGGCGCACTGCTCGCCGGTGAGTTCCGCCGCGGCGGCGAGCACCGCTTCCACGTACGCCGCGCCGGGAACGATCACGGCGCCGAGGACGTCGTGCTCGTGTACCCAGCCGATGCGATGGTCGTCCCAGGCGATGTCCCAGGTCGGCCGCACCGCGTCCGTTCGTTTGAGCATGGGGTGCTGCTGACCGCCGGCTCTGTGCAGGCGCGAGACGGCGCCTTCGTTCCAGTAGCGTTCTCTGATCCAGGGGTTGCCGGGAAGATCGAGCATCCTGGTCCCGTGTGGATGACGCGCTCGCCAGTCGATCCGGCGCCCCTCGGCGTACAGCGTGGTGAACCCGGTGAGGAAGGACTCCCAGTCGTCCTTGCGGCGCACCAGTGACGAGACGACCACGGCGTCCGTTGCGGCGTCGTCGGCGATTTCCCGTACCGAGTTCGCCAGCACGGGATGCGGGCTCAGCTCGACGAACGTGTCGACGCCGTCGGCGAGCATCGCGCGAACGGCCGGTTCGAACAACACCGGCTGCCGGAAGTTGCGCCACCAGTAGGCAGAACCCAGTTCGGCGCCGTCGACGCTGTGTCCCGTGACGGTCGAGTACATGGGGATCGAGGACGTGCTCGCCTGGATCCCTGCCAATTCCGAGGCGAGTTCGTCGTGCAACGGGTCCATGTCAGGGCTGTGACACGCGCAGTTGACTTTCAGGACCTTGGCGAACACGCCGCGCTCCGCGAGTTCGGCGGCCAGCTGATCGAGGGCTTCCTTGCGCCCGGACACCGTGGTCGTCGTGGGGCTGTTCTCCGCGGCGACCCACAGGTCGCCCGAGCGTTGCTCACACAACGCGCGGGTTTCGGCGGCGGACAGCGCGACGAACATCATCGCGCCTGTCGGATCGGCCTTTTCCTGAATCCTGGCCCTGACACAGATCACCTTGAGCGCCGAGGCGAGATCCAGCGCGCCGGAGATGTGCGCCGCGGCGATTTCGCCCATGCTGTGCCCGGCCACCGCGTCCGGTTCGACACCCCATTCCCGCCACAGCTCGACGAGGGCGACCTGGATGGTGAACATGGTGGGCTGGAGACAGTACGTCTTGCCTACCTTCGACGAGGTCTCGTCGGCGGTCAGCGCGTCGTGAATGGACCAGCCGAGGTGAGGCATGGCAAGTTCGTCGCATTCCATGACCTTCGCCCTGAAAACGCGGCTGGTCTCCAGCAGGACGCGACCCATGGCATACCACTGTGGACCCTGGCCGTTGAAGAGGAACCCGGTTTTTCCGGTGCGGCCTGGCCGGGCGACACCTTCGGTGAGCCCGGAAGGTGCTTCGCCCCGCAGGTACGCGCGCAGGGTCGCTTCCGCGTCCGCCGCGGTGGTCGCCGTGAGCGCGACGCGGTGCCGGTGATGCGAGCGCCGCGACGCCATGGCGGCCCCGAGCTCGTCGAGGTCGGTATCCGGTCGCTTCGCCAGCCAGTCGGCGTAGTTCTCCGCGAGTTCCCGTAGCGCGGCCTCGCCGCGCGCGCTGATCGTGAGCACGCTTGGCCGGTCGACGCCGGAGGAGGACGCCCCGGCTTCGGCCGCGGGCGGGCCTTCCAGCACCACGTTGGCGTTCGTGCCTCCGAAACCGAAGGAGTTGACGCTGGCAAGGGCCCGCTCGTACTCGGTGGGCCACGGTGTTCCGCTCGCGGGCACCGCGAGGCCGTACCCTTCGAAGTCGATGGCCGGGTTCGGGGTGCTGAAGTGCGGGTTTCCCGGGATCCAGCGGTGCTGCACGCTCAGTACGGCCTTGAGTAGTCCCGCGATCCCGGCACCGGCTTCGAGGTGTCCGATGTTGGTCTTGATGGAGCCGATCAGCGTCGTCGCCTTCGGCCCCTCGTCACCGGCGAGGACCCTGCCGAGCGCCGTGGCCTCGATCGGGTCGCCGACCGGCGTGCCGGTCCCGTGTGCCTCGACGTAGCCCACCTCGGAGGCAGGCACCCGTGCCGAGGCGAGCGCGGCCCGGAAGTTGGCCTCCTGCGCCTCGCCGTTGGGCACCGTGATGCCTTGGGTGCGGCCGTCCTGATTGACCGCGCTTCCCCTGATCACCGCGTGGATCCGGTCGCCGTCGAGCTGCGCGCGTACCAGCGGTTTGAGTACCACCACGCCGCAGCCCTCGCCGCGCACGTAGCCGTTGGCCGACGCGTCGAAGGCGCGGGACCGGCAGTCCGGCGAGAGCATCGCGGCCTGGCTCAGCGCGATCCCGAATTGCGGGGTCAGCATCAGGTTGACACCGCCTGCCAGCGCGATGTCGCTTTCGCCCCTGCGCATGCTCTCGACGGCGAGGTGCAGCGCCACGAGTGACGACGAGCAGGCGGTGTCGACGGTCATGCTGGGACCGCGCAGATCGAACGTGTACGAGAGCCGGTTGGACAGGATGCTCATGAACGTTCCGGTCGCCGAATGCGGACCGAGCCCGTGCACCTCGCCTGGAGCGGCCTGCAAACTCCCGTAGTCCTGGCTGCTCGCACCGATGAAGACACCGGTCCGTTGCCCGGCGAGGTGATCCGGCACGATGCCGGCGTCTTCGAGGCTTTCCCAGCTCACTTCCAGCAGCAGTCGCTGCTGGGGGTCCATCTGTTCGGCGACCCGCGCGGAGATACCGAAGAACGACGCGTCGAACGTGTCGACCTCGCTGAGGAAGCCGCCTTCCCTCGCGGTGCTCCTGCCCGGCCGCTGGGCGTGTGGCGCGTAGTACCTTTCGACGTCCCAGCGGTCTTCGGGTACCGGGCCGACGGCGTCGGTGCCCGAGGTCAGCAGCCGCCACAACGATTCGGTGCCGGTCACCCCGCCGGGAAGCCGGCAGCCGATGCCGATGATCGCGACCGGGCCACCGTCGTGGTCTTCGAACGAACTCATGAGTTCTCCATGCGGTAGAGGGCATGCAGGGCGAACAGGACCCTTGCGGTGGTGAACACGTGCTGGGTGGCGTGGAAACCGCGGTAGCTGTCGGTGTCCGGATAGGGGTACCGGCCGCCGTTCCACGAACCGTCGGGACGCGCCCTGCCGAGCAGCCAGGTCACGGCACGGCCGGTCTCGGTCTCGCGCGCGTCCATTCCGGTCTGTGCCAAGGTGTCGAGCGCGAGTGCGGTGTGCTGCTCGGCCGACGAGTACTCGCCGAAACCGTCGAGTTCGTCGTGCCAGCTTCCGTCACACCGTTGCTCCGCGACGACGAACCGGCGTGCGGAGGCGAGAGCCGGATAGTCGCCGAAGGCGGCCTGCGCCGCCGTCGCGGGTGCCAGCAGGTAGTAGTAGGTGCCGTAGTAGTACCAGTTGATCCCGAAATGGCCGTCGGGTTTCTGGCGTCCGCCGAGGAAATCGAGCATTTCGTCGACGTAGCGTGGTTCGATGTCGAGGCCGGTGAGGGCCATCGAGGCGAAACCGGTCACCGAGGGCTCGGTCTGGAACGCGCGGGGAATGTGCGGGTGTGGTTCCTCCCATGCGCCGGAAGGCAGTTGCCCTCGACGCAGATACTCGGCCTTCGCCCTCGCGGAGGAGACGTGCCCGAGGAGGGTGAGCGCTGAGGTGTACTCGCTGCTGGTTTCCGTGCAGTAGTCACCGGGGCCCGTCGGCAGCGCGCCCCAGCTCAGCATCCCGTTCGGTTTTTCCCTTCCGGCAAGGAATTCCGCGATGCGCTCGGCTGCGTCGAGGTGCTCGGTCTCCGCCATGTCAGACCACAGTGCCATGGCCTTGAGCGCGTTCACCGAGTCCCATTCCTGGAACACCGTCACCGCGGGGTCTTCCGCGATCGCGCCGTCGGGCCGCTGGTGATCGCGGAAGTAGTCGAGGGCACGACGGACGACCGTGCGCAGCGTCGTGCCCTGGTTCTCGAAAAGAGTGTGGAGCATCGGCTTTCCTGTCAACGCGGGTGGATCAGCAGGCGTTGCGGGCCACGGATGACCCTCGAAGGGCAGTACTCTGGCCGTCCCGCCGCCGTGAGGCCGGGGAACCGGTCGAACAGAGCCCGCAGCGCGATCTCGCCTTCCAGCCGGGCCAGCCCCGCTCCGATGCAGTAGTGCACGCCTGCCGCGAACGAAAGATGCTCCCTGACGTTCGGCCTGGTGAAGTCGAAAAGGCCGGGGTCGGGAAACACCGAAGGGTCCCTGTTGGCCGCGGCGAGCAGGGTGACGACGGGGGTGCCCTCGCGTAGTTGCGTTCCACCGACGGTGACCGGATTCGCGGCGACCCTGACGCTGTATTGCGCGGGGGCCACCAGACGCAGCGTCTCCTCGACCACCCGGTCCGCCTGGCTGGTGTCGGCGGCGAAAAGGTCCCGCTGCTCGGGGGTGGCAAGCAACGCGATCACGGCGTTTCCGATGATGTTGGCCGTCGTCACGAAGCCACCGATCAGCAGGGCCTCGGCCGTCGCGAGCAACCCGGCTTCGGTCAGGTCACCTCGGTCGGCCGCCTCGATCATCACCGAGAGCAGGTCGTCCCCCTTGTTGCCCGCGCGGCGGCGCTCGGCGACGAGGTCGGCGAAATGGTCGGCCATCTCGGCAAGCAGTCGCCGGGTCCTGCGTAGTTCGCCAGGGCCGTGGGCGCCGTCGACGACCGCGCCGAACTCGATTCCCCAGCGGCAGTACCGATCGTGGTTTCCCGGTGGAAGGCCGAGGAATTCGCTGATCACCCTGCTGGGCACCCTGATGGCGAACTCGCCGATCAGGTCGACCGGTTCCCGCGTGTCGAGACGGTTCAGTTCCTCGGCGACGACCCGTTCGACGAACGCGCCTCGCTCACGGATCGCGGCCGGGGTGAACAACGGTGCCACGATTCTGCGAAGCCGGGTGTGGTCGGGAGGGTCGGCTGAGGCGAACGAATCGTCGAGCGGGTGAACGAGGAGGTCGCCGCGCTGCCACGACGGTGGGCGCAGCCGCAGTTTCGCCGTCGCGGTGGGAACAGCGCCGAAGTCCTTGCCTCGCAACACTTCCCTGCATACGCGGTGGGAAGCCGACATGTAGAGTCCGCTGCGCCCGCGCACCAGTTCGCCGTGCTCGCGCAGCCGTTCGTACCTGGCGTTGCCATCCGTGCCGCGCGGCATGCCCAGTATCGAAGCGACGGGATCACCGAGCATCGCGGAGCGAAGCAGCCGGAGCCGCGACCGGTACAGCCGCATGCCGGTGGTGGTGTCGGTCAGCAAGCTCATGGCGCGACGACCACGTTGTCCGTCGTACCGAGTTTCGGCGCGACACTGATGCCCGCGGTCGCGAGTTCCCCGGCTATCCGCTCTCTCAGCACATATTTCTTGATCTTGGTGCCCGACATCGGCCACTCGGTGACGAACCGGACGTACCTCGGAACCCGGAAGGTCGCGATCTTGCCGAGACAGAAGTCGATGATCTCCTGCTCGGTCGCGTCGGCGCCCGGCTTGAGTTCGATGTAGGCGGCGGGAACCTCGACGTAGTAGTCGTCCGGCGCGCCCACCACGGCGACGATGCTCACAGCGGGGTGCCCGAGCAGATAGCCCTCGACCTCGGCCGCCGACACGTTCTCGCCACCCACCTTGAGCATGTCCTTGAGCCTGCTGACGAACGTGACCCTGCCGTCGGCGTCCATGGTGGCCACGTCACCGGTGTGGAACCAGCCTTCGGAGTCGAAAGCGCGTGCGGTCAGCTCCGGGTCCCGGAAGTACCCGTCGAAGCAATTGCTGCCACGGAACAACAGTTCGCCCTCGGTGCCGGGCGGAACATCCGCGCCGGTGGCCGGATCGACGACCCTGCAACGCATCCCAGGCATCGGATGTCCTCCGGTGGTGACCCGCTCCTCAAGGGTGTCGCCGGGATCGTTGAGCGAAAGGAACGACGAAGCCTCGGTCATACCGAAGCACGACACCTGGATCGCGCTGGGCAGCCTGCTCGCGAGGTCCCGCAGTCGTTCCGGTACGCCGACACACATGACGATCCGGATGGAGGAAAGGTCGCGTTCGGCGAAATCGGGCTGGTTCACCACCGGCAGCCACAGCGTCTCGAAACCGATCAGCACCACGGTCGCGCGCTCGGCCTCCAGATGATCGAGTGCCGTGTCCGGCCGGAAGAACCCGGTGTGGCAATAGGTGGCCCCCGCGTAGATGGTGGCGAAGGCGAACGCGAGGCCGCCGATGTGGAACAGCGGAAGAGCTGTCCAGACCCGGTCCTCAGGTGTGAGCCCGAAGCGGTCGTGCGTGGCGCCGGATGCGAACCGGGCGAACGCCTCGTGGCTGATCATGGCGCCCTTGGGGCTCGCCGAGGTTCCCGACGTGTACATGACGACGGCGGTGTCCCTGACACGGACCTCTCGCTGCCTGCGCCGCACTTCCGCCGGATCCGCGCGTTCCGCGGCGGCGGCGAACTCGGCACCGGTCAGGAAACCGGGGCGCGGGTCGCCGCCGAGCACGACGACGTTCGTCAGTTCGGGGGCATCGGCGAGGCCCGGCTCGGTCAGACTGGGAAACGTCGTGGTCAGCAGTGCGGGGAAGTCCGGCCCATCCGCCGATGGCGCGCTGGTGAACAGCAGCCGCATCCCGGAATGCCGGACGACGGTGCGCAGCTCGAACTCCTTGAACCTCGCGTTGACCGGTACCGGGATCACGCCGATCTTCATCGCGCCGAACACGGTCGCGATGGAGTCGACACCGTTGGGCAACAGCACCCCGACGGTGTCGCCGGGCCGCAGGCCGAGCGCGAGCAGCCCCCTTGCGAAGAAGTCGGCCCTCGCGGCGAGTTCCGCGTAGCCGACCGTCTCATCCGGGAAGGTGAGCGCGGTGCGATGCGGGTCGGCCTCGGCGCGACGATCGAGCAGATCGCCGAGCGTCGTCACGTCGATCCACTGTCGGTCATGAATTTTCTCGGACATCGGCGAAATCCTTCAGAGCGCGCTCGGCGGAACCACGTGATCCGTCAGGAGTGGCGTGGAAATATCCGGATCAGTGGTTGTCGGCGTTGTCATTCGGCAATGCGAATGCTGGATACGGAAAATTGGGGAAAAAGCCTCGTTCGGCAGACCATACCTGCGACCGAGTGGTCACACAAGACCTTATGGGTGAACGAATTCGTCCGGATGGTGTAACGCGGATTATCGCCGTGTCCACAATGGACACGGCGATAATCCGTCGTGGGCAAGCGAGTTGCGGGGCCCGCCTTTTTGTCAATCGGAATGAATCGAATAACGGGCGATATCACATTCCCGAAATGAATAGTGTCAGCCCGTTGGAATAAGTATCTCGTCTCCGCTGTCGCGCACCTGGCGGCCCGTCATGGACGGCGGCGTGGACAACCCGCGCAATCTGGTCAGCGTTCGCTTCTCGACCTGGCGAATCCGTTCCCTCGTCAGGCCGCATTCCTGGCCCACCTCGTTGAGCGTGCGCTGGCGGCCGTCGTCGAGCCCGAAGCGCAAGCGCATCACGGTCCGCTCCTGCGGTTTCAGGCTGCCGAGCAGATCACGGACCGCCTCGCGGTGGCCGGTGTCGCCGAACTGATCGGCGGCATGCACCCGGCGCACCTTGTCGATCACGTCGGCGAGCGACGTGCCGCCCTCCTCGCCCGTCGTACCGTCGAGGCTGAGTGGTTCTTCCGCGTATTCGAGCAGTTCGATCACCTGGGTTGCGGGCAGGCCCACGCGGGAGCCGATCTCGTCGCTGCGCGGGTGCCTTCCCAGCTCGACCGTCAGCTCGTGCAGGGCGGCGGCGACCTTGTTGACCTGTTCGAGCACTTTGGCCGGGATGCGGATCATCCTGGCTTGCTGTGCGATCGCCCTCGTGATGGCCTGGCGGATCCACCAGGTCGCGTAGGTGGAGAACCGGAAACCGGGTGTGTGGTCGAACTTCTCGACGGCGTGGATCAGGCCGAGGTTGCCTTCCTGGATGAGATCGATGAGCGGCAGTCCGCGTCCCGGGTAGCGTTTCGCGATGCTCACCACGAGGCGCAGGTTGGCCTCGATCAGCCGCTGTTTGGCCTCGGCTCCTTGCCTCACGATGACGGCAAGGTCGGCTTCGGCGGCCGCGCGTTGTCCATTCGCGAGCAGATGCTCCGCGTACAGTCCGGCTTCGATCCGCTTGGCCAGCATGACTTCCTGCTCGGCGGTCAGTAGCGGGGTCTTGCCGATGCCGTTGAAGTAGTGACGCAGCGGATCGCCGGAAAGGCGCCGCCTCGCCGCGCGCCGGTCGGCGGCGGTGTCACCGATGCTCCCGGTTTCCACGGCGGTCCTCCCTCGGCAGACTTCCGGCACTCCAAGGCGCACGGACAGAACGCTGTGTAGAACAGAGTGCGCTCCGGTGCTGACTCGGCGCTGACAGCGCGTCGCGTCGTCGCTCGGAAACAAAGCGCACGTCACGGGATTCGCCGAACCCGTGGTGGGGACGGTCCTGGGCGGCTACGGTTTAGCTGACAACCGGTGCCGGGTGCCGTCCGCGCCTGTTCGCTGGCTCCGCACGTTCGTGCGAGGTGATCCGTAGTGCGTCCGTAGCTCGCGGCTTCGTCGCCGCGAGAGTCTGTTGACCTGCGGGTTCATCCACATTTACAGGGTGGCGACTGTCCGGCGGGTGTCAGTGGGCTGGTCGATGCTTGCTACGCGGGACTGCGCGGGCGATCGCCCGGCGCCCGCGTCGGGAACGAGAAATGCGGGAAGTGGGCGGCGGATGACGGCATGGCAGCCAGCCAACTCGGTGGAGCGCGGCATGGTGGAGGCGCTCACCGCCGGTGACAGTCCACGGTTCGGTGGACTGCTGCGGGAGGCCCCGTTCTTCGTGCCCGATCCCGAGTCGGTAGAGGAAGGTCTCATCCCGCTCCCCGTCTACGAGACCGACGACACCTCACCCATCATTCTTTTCACCTCCCCGCAGTCACTGACCTGGGTCACCGGCGGTGGGGTCACCTCCTTCGAGCAGACCACTCTCGCCGAGGCGACGAAAGACCAGCCAGGCGAAAGACAGCTCGTGATCAACCCCGCGACGCCGATCGGCGCGGCGATGTCGCTGCGAGAGGTCGAGGGCATCGCCAACGGCGAAGTCGGGCTGCTGCCCATGCGCGGCGTCCAGGAAGCCATGCTCGACGAGATGCTGGCCGGTATGCGGACCCTGTGCATCGACGGCCTGAAGATCGACAGGGACGCCGCCATGGCGGCGTTCGCGGGTGACTCGGCGAACCAGTCCGAAAAACGAATGCTGGCGGCCGTCGACGACATGGACTTCGATGCCTTCCTGGCGGCGCTGCTCGCGGCGGAGGTCGTCGTACTCGAATCGAGTGAGCACGGCGGGCCGGACTTTCCCTACCGGGCGATCGCCGGTCCCGACGTGTGGGTCGTTCCCGTCTTCAGCTCGGAGGAACTGCTCGACCGGTTGCTGCCGGGGAAGCCCGACCGGGTCACGGTCGGCTTCCGCGAACTGGTCGACTCGTGGCCGGGCTCCGGTCACGTGCTGTGCCTGAACCCTGGCACCAGTGCTGAACTGATTCTGCCGCACGAGGGGATCAATGAGCTGGTGGCTTCCTGAGCAGGGGCCGGAAAGCTGGCCTGTCGGCGAGGCGCACACTGTCGCCTTCGCCTTCGACACCGTGCCCGGCGCGTCCATGTGGATGGCGGCCGCGGGTGTCGCGGTCGGCGCGTGTGCGCTCTGGGGGGAGCGGGTCTACCGGAGGATGCGCCACGGCAAGGAACAGAGGCCCGACGTCGAGCCGGGACGCTGGGTCGTGCGTGATTCCCGGGACAGCGGGATCGTGTCGGCCGCGTTGGCCGCGATGCGTCCGCACGCCGCCGCGCTCGTGCGGGCGATGGTCATCGAATCCGGAGTGGTGAGCGTGTATTTCACCGCTGTACTCGAAGAGCCCCCTGGAAGGGACTGGCGCCCGCGCCAGGACAGCGCGGGCTGGGCCTGGATGGCCGACCTCTCCGAGCTTCCGCGCTGGGCGAGGCTTCCCCCAGGCCGGTCCACTTTGGTCACCGTCGGCCGTTCGACGGCGGGCCCCGTGCTGCTGGATCTCGCCTCGGCTGGAGCGATCGGCTCGATCGAGGGCGACCCTTCCGACGCCTGCAAGCTGGTCGAGTCGGTGGTGTTCGAGCTGACCACGAACCCGTGGACGAGGGACGTGCGGCCGGTGCTCGTCGGATTCTCCGGTCGTGCGGGGGTTCCCCGCCCAGGTGCCGTGCGGTACGCCTCCGGTCTGGGAGAGCTGTGGGCGGAACTGGAAACGCTCGCGGTCAGAAGGGAACGGATCGCGCTGATCCTCGCCTCCGTGCCGACCGCGGGGGAGACGCACCGGCTCGCCGAGCTGGTCGCTGCCAACGCCGGTGTGCTGAGCGTGGTGTACCTCGGCTGGAGCGACAGTGCTCAGTGGACGCTGGAGGCGTGGCAGGGCGGGGTTCGGCTCCGGCCGCTCGAATGGCAACTCGCCTCGATCGAGAAGGAGATCGCGGACGCCCGCGACCGCTGTGGCTCGCTGGTGAGTTCAAGCCGCCTCGCGATCGCCGGGGAGTCGCCCCAGCATGAGGAGGTCCGCGCGCCGGAGGAGCCGTTCGACGAGCAGACCGCCGTCAAACCGGCGATGGCCGAGATTCGGTTGCTGGGCCCGGTTTCGGTGACGGTGCAGGGGAGGGCCACCGAGACCACCGACCCCGTGCTCGCCGAAATCGTGCTCGGGGCGCGGCATCCGGAGGGACTTCCCGCCCCGGTTCTCGATGAGCTGCTGCGGGCACCTGGCGCTCCCAAGGCCACGGTCGCGGGCGGGCATCTGCGGATCCCCGTCGGCGAGGCCATGGTGGAGATGGTGGCCGGTTCGTCGGGAAACTGGTTCCCCGCTGGGGAAATCAGGCTGGACGTCGACGTTTTCGGTCACCTCGTCGGCGGTGCCTACGGTGAGGGCGAGCTGGGTGCGCTGGTCGATGCGCTGGCGTTGATCAGGGGTGAGTTGCCGACCGGTGCGACGCTGGGCCCGCACGCGCGGACGACGTTGCGGACGTTGACCGCGCACATGGGTTCCGAGGTGGTCAGGGTGGTGCGTGGTACGGCTGAGGTCGCGGCGGCTTCGGGTGATTTGGACACCGTGGAGTGGGCGATCCGGCAGGGTTTGACGTTGCTGCCTCGGGTGGAGGGGTTGTGGCGGACGCTGGTGTTGTTCTGTCGCGAGTACCACCGCCCGGGTTTGGGCGAGCTGGCCGAGCACATGTACACGACGTTGCTGGAAGGTGATCACGCGAGTCAGTTGAACCCGCATACGGTTCGGATGGTGCAGGAGATTCGCAGGGAGTACGCACTGAGTTCGGATTAGTGGTTGCTTTCTGTTGTCCATGTCAGACACGCACAGGCACCGAAGTGCTTGTCCTGAGCGGGGTTCCGCGGCCGGGTTGTTTGCTTGGCGGCGGTTCAATGGGAATTGTGGCTAGTAACATCAGCACACCCCGAAAAGGGGCGGCCGCGTTTCTCCGGCCTGCGCGCAGGCCGGGCAGGCTGGGGCCGTTGGGTTTTGGCAGACTCATCGCGATCGTCGTTGTCCACGCGGTCGTGTTGATCCTGCTGGTCCAGACAATGTGGCTGGCGATTACCGGCGTTGTACTCGGCGTGTTGGCGTTGGCCGGTTTGCTGGGCAGACATGGTGACCGCTGGTGGACCGACCGTATTCCGCTCGCGGCCCGGCTGTGGCGCAGACGGAAACAGCAGGCGCAGCAGGCCGACGATCCTCGGTTGAGCGCGGTGCGGAGTCTTGTTCCGGATGTCACGGTCGAGGACATTCCCGATTGGACCGGCGCCGTGTTCGGGATGGGCTCGGATGGTGCGGGCTGGTTCGCCGTGCACGAGGTTCTGGTCACTCACGACACCGTGCAACCCCCCGTTCCGCTAGCGCAGCTTTTCGACATCGCGGGTGAGGCCACCCAGTTCGGGGCTTCGGTGCAGGTCGTCGGGTTCGCCGCCGAGCGCCCCGCGAATCCGGAGCTGGGTAAGCGGCACGCGATGTGGGTCGCGATCCGCCTCGACTCGCGTGCCGTTGCCGAAGCCGTGCTCGATGACGCGAACGGTGAACCCGATGTTCCCGAGGTGCTGCGTGAGCTGTCGCGCCGGGTGGACAGGGTGCTGCACCGTTCGGGACTGCGGTCCCGGCTGCTGGACGCGGACGAACTGCTCGACGCGCTGGTGTTGTGCTGCGACCTGGCTCCCGGAAACAGCGGTGTGGTCGGTGAGCGCTGGAAGTCGTGGAATTCCGTGCGGCTGGCGCACAGTTCGTTTTGGCTGAAGCGGTGGCCGGAACTCGGAAAGGCACAGCGGCTGATCGGCGCGGTGCACGCGCTGCCGGTCGCGCTGGTCAGTGTCGCGTTCCAGCTTGTTCCCGACGGTGAGAACGGGACCCTGCGCTGTCTCATCAGAGTCGGCGAACCCTCCTCGCGGCACGAACAGGCCTGTGCCGACCTTTCCCAGACGGTGACCGGTTTCGGAGGTCAGCTCATGCGGCTCAACGGAGAGCAGGCAGTGGCGACATATTTGTCGGCCCCGAGCGGAGGGATGGCCCGATGACCCAGCCCCAGTTGCCCGAAGGTCCCGCCCAGGGCGCGGCTGCTCAAGCACCGGCGGCGCCAGAGCAGCAGGCGCAGCCGGTCGCTTCCGTGCTGGGCGCTCCGGCCGCGCCGAGAGAGAACACGGCGGCACGGACCGATCCCGCGACCGCTGAGGCGCCCGCGGGGGCAACGGTGCGCTCCAGCGCGGCCGCGGAAGGCACGGCGCAGGCTCGCGGGATGGCGGCTGGGGATGGTAAGCAGGGCGATTCCGAGGGGGCTGCGAGAGCCGAGGCCGCCGCGGCGAGTGTCGAGCATGCAGGAAACTGGCGGCATCGCAGGCATCGCAGGTTGTCCCGGTTGCGGGTGGGCTGGCATGACGTGACTCCGGAGCAGTTGGGGCAGTTGCAGTTGTCGACCGCGTGGTGTGGTTTCCGGTTCGGCCGGGACCAGCGTGGTGCGCCGGTGGTGGCATCGTTGTTCGCCGAGGAGCCGGTGACGGTGGTGGTGTTCGGCGAGCTTGTGGTGTCGCAGTTGCTGGCATTGCGGGCGTTGCGGACGGGCGCGCGGGTGGTGGCGTTCAGTTCCGATATCGGTCCGTGGCGGCGGCTGGGTACCGAGCGGGTGATCCTGCCGAAACCGGGCGCGGACGTCGCGTTGACCGCGTCGGCGTCGGCGCCGGTGTTGCGGGTGCACAAGGCCAGTGACGGGCCCGCGGTGTCGGAGTCGTTGCCCGCGTGGACGTCGCGGTTGATCGCGGTCGAGAATCATTCCCCCGCACATCTCGCGTTCGCGCGCGACGCGGATGTGTTGTGTCTGAGCAGAACAAGTCCTGGTGTGGCGGGCGAACTCGCCGGAGCCGGGGTGCTCAGCAGAGAACTGGCCGCGCACCTACCTGTGCTGGATGAGGACATGATGATCGTTCGGACCGCTGCCGGTGGCGCGGTCACCTGGTTGGACTTCACCGAATCCGAGCGGGAGCGGTTCGCGCCGCCCGCGATGGAGGTGTCGAGGTGACCCACGCACTCGGCGTCGCGTTGACGCGAGTCACCGTGGTGACGGCGAAACGCTCCATTGACATCGCTCTGCCCGAAGACGTGATCGCCGCGGATCTGGTCCCGTATTTGCTGCAGCATGTCGGCGAAGAGGCCGCCGACACCGGCGAGCGGCATGGTGGCTGGCTGTTGCGCCGCCACGGGGGAGCGGTGATCGACTCGACGAAAACGCTTGCGACGCAGCGCGTCATGGACGGCGAAGTCCTGCATCTGGTGGCGGGGCAGTCGGAATGGCCGGAGGTCGAGTACGACGACGTCGTCGAGTCGATCGCCAGCGGCTCCCGCCGCTACGGCCGCAGCTGGGGCGGTGCGGCCACCCGCCGGTGCAGCCTCGCGGCGGCGGCGATCATTCTGCTGGCCGGGCTGGGCGCGGCGTTGACGTTCACCTCTCCGTGGTGGGCCGCCGGACTCGCCCTGTTGGGCGCGGCTGGAGTGTTGCTCGCGGCGGGGGTGGCGTTGGCTCGGGCGGTAGGAGACGCGGAGGCGGGCGCGGTGATCGCCGCCTGCGCCACCGCTTACGCCTTCGCCGGCGGCTGGCTCGTCGCCGGACCCGAGGGGTTGCCGTTCACCGAATTCGGCGCCGCCCAGCTGACGTTGGGGTCGACGGCGGCGCTGGTGTTCGGCGCACTCGGCTATGTCGGGGTTCCGGCGAAGGCCCGCTGGTTCGCCGCCGCCATTCTCGGCGGACTCTGGGGTGTCCTCGGTGGCCTGCTCGGCGGGACCATGACCCCCGACGGCGCCGCCGCGGTGGTGTTGACGGTGAGTCTGGTGTTGCTGCCCGCGTATCCGCTGCTGGCGATCCGGCTCGGGCGCATCCCACTGCCCGAACTCCCGCAACGCTCCTCGGATTTGTTCAACGACGCCGAACAACCACCCGTGGCCAACATCTACGCCGCCGCCGCCCGCACCGACGAGCTGCTGTCCGGGTTCTTGATCGCCGTGTCCGGTGCCGCCGTGGTGTGCGCCCTCGTGTTGACCGGGGAGGGCAGCACCACCCGAATCCTGATGGTCCTGGCGGCGGCGCTGTCACTGCTGTTGCGGGCGAGGTTGTTCGCCGTCGCCCGGCAGCGAGTGCCGCTGCTGCTGGCCGGGGGGTTCGCGGGCTTGTTGTGCGTTGCCGACCGGGTGATCGCGGCCGAAACCAACGGCACCCGCATGTTGCTGCTGTTCGGGATCCTCGCGGTGGCGCTGTTGGTGGTGTATGGCGGGCTGACCTACAGCAAGAAAACCCCGTCCCCGTATTTGGGCAGGATCGCCGACATCTTCGACGTCATCTCGGTGCTGGCGCTGGTGCCCTTCGCCTTCTACATCACCGGTTTCTACACCCACGTGCAGGAACTGATGGCGGGGATCGGCTGAGCTGATGGCCTCACGCAAGGATCAACTGCACTCCTACCAGTTCATGATGCAACGCGTCGTGTCCTCGGTGATGGTGCACGAAACCGACCCGGAGCAAACCCCACTGCGCCGCTCCGTGGGGGCGGTGTTCGGCAGCGTCATGATCGCCGCCATCATCGCCGCCGTGTTCGGCATCGTCGGGGTACTCACCAACACCGGCGGATCCAGCTGGCAATCCGACGGATCGGTGGTCATCGAACGCGAAACCGGCGCCGCGTTCGTCTACCTCGACGGCGAACTCCAACCCGTCCTCAACTACGCCTCCGCCCGGCTGCTCGCCGGAAGTGGCTCCACCCCCGCCGCCGCGGCCGCCGGCATGCGGGGTGGCCGGATGGGCGCCGCCGCCAACACCGGCGAACCATTCCGCGTCGCGGGCAAGAGCCTCGCCGGGATCCCCCGCAAACCCATGGTCGGCATCGCCGGAGCACCCGACTCGCTGCCACCCCCGGACCGGGCCATCACCGCCCCGTGGATGTCCTGCACCCATTTGGGTCAAGACGCCTCCGGCAGCCCCTCCATCTCCACCGAAGTCAGAGTCGGGGTCGAGGAAACAGAACGCGACTCGCTCGGGAACTCGGCGCTGCTGGTGCGTGACAACGAGAGCGGAACCCGGTATCTGATCTGGAACAACCACCGCTACCGCTTCGCCGGAGCCGACCCCGACCGGCTACTGCGCTCCATCTTCGGGTTTGGCAACCGCATCGTCGACGTCGGCTCCGCCTGGCTCAACGCCCTGCCCGCCGGGCCCGACCTGCGTGACATCGGCATCGACGGTCACGGCGGAGAAACCGCCGCCGTCCCAGGACACCAGATCGGCGACCTGCTCCACCACCCGGTCGGCACCGGCGAGCAGTACTACGTCGTGCTCCGTGAAGGACTCGCGCCCATCACCCCGCTGCAGATGCGGATCATCCTCGGCCAGCACTCCACCGAACCCACACCGGTATCGGCATCCATGGCCGGCAACGTTCCCGTCGCCGATGTCCTCAACGGACAACAAGGCCCCACCGCGCCGCCCACCAACCCCCCACCCGTCGCCGACATCCCCGACAGCGAACCCGTCAGCCTCTGCGCCACGACAACCGGCGCGGGCACCCGCTCCACGGTGTCCATGACCACCGGCAGCCTGGCCGGAGCCGAAGGCGCGCCCACCGTCGGGCAGTCCCAGTCGGGTGGTGTCCTCGCCGACCGCATCCACGTCCCACCAGGGCAGGTCGCCGTCGTCCGGGCCATGCCCTCCGACACCGCACAAGGTGGAGCACTCAACGTCGTCACCGACGAAGGCGTCCGCTACCCCGTGCCCACCGACGAAGAACTCAGCAGTCTCGGCTACGACCCGAATACGGCGGTCCCGATGCCAGCCGCGCTGGTACAACGCATCCCCGCGGGCCCGACCCTGTCGAGCGCGGCAGCGGGAACGCCCGCCACACCCGAAACACACTAGGTCGGTTCGAGCTGGGTGCCGCTCTCGGCGGCACGGGCGTGGGTCTCGCGTGCCTGAGCGCGGAACTCGCGCGTGCCCTGGCTCACACCGGCCGATGTCACAGGGAACTGCCGCCGTCTCGTCTCCAGGTTTGTCACCACCGACGACAGCGGAGGCAACCATGGACGCGCGACTGAACCTTCTCGCCAGCCCGGCCGTTGGCAAGGCGGCCAAACACTTCATATCGCTGAACAAGCTGCTGAAGGAGTCCTCGCTGCCGAGTAGCACCCAGGAGCTGGTGGCACTGCGGGTCAGCCAGATCAACGGCTGCGCTCCGTGCATCGACATTCACACCAAGGAGGCTGCGGCGGCGGGGGAGACCCAGCTCCGGCTCAACCTCGTCGCCGCATGGCGCGAGGCGACCGTCTTCACCGAGGACGAGCGGGCCGCGCTTGAGGTGGCCGAGCAGGGAACCAGGGTCGCCGACGCCGCCGAAGGAGTCAGCGACGAGGCGTGGGCGCGGGCGGTCAAACACTACGACGAGGAAGCGCTCACCGCGCTCGTGATCCTGGTTGCCTTCATGAACACCGTCAACCGCATGAACATCATCACCAGGCAACAGACCGCGGGTGACTACCAGCCAGGACAGTTCCACTGAACGGTGAGGGAGGCTCAGCCGGCGCTCGCGCGTTACGGTGGCCCGGCAGGGGCGGGGAGCCCGGCAGGGAGGGCCGCGTGAGCAAGGTCGATGATTTCGAGGAGCTGCGGGGCCTGCTGCTCTCGATCGCCTACCGGATCCTCGGCAGCGTCAGCGAGGCCGAGGACGCGGTGCAGGAGACGTGGCTGCGCTTCGACGGCTCGGAGACGAAGCCGGTGTCGGTCAAGGCATTCCTCTCGGCGACGGTCACCAGGATCTCGATCGACGTGCTGCGCTCCGCTCGAATGCGCAGGGAGTCCTACGTCGGTCCCTGGCTTCCGGAGCCGCTGCTGACCGACCCCTACCAAGATCCCGGCAGAGCGGCGGAGCTCGCCGACTCGGTGTCGATGGCGGCGCTGTTGCTGCTCGAACGGCTCAGTCCGCTGGAAAGGGCGGTCTTCGTACTGCGTGAGGTGTTCGCCTTCGGGTTCGACGAGATCGCGACGGCCGTGGGCCGCACCGAGTCGGCGTGCAGACAGTTGCTGGTGCGGGCGCGGCGGCACATGGCGGAGGGGCGGCCGCGCTTCGAGGCGGACCGGAGAGAACGGCAGGAACTGGCGACACGGTTCTTCCAGGCGATGACCGATGGTGACGTTGGTGGGCTCCGCAACCTGCTGGCAGCCGACGTCCAGCTCATCGGCGACAGCGGAGGCAAGGCACCGCGACTGGCCAACACCATCGTGGGCTCGGACAACGTCGCGAGGGTGCTCGGCTCGGGCTTCTCGATGCTGGCGAGGGCCGAGGTGGCATTCGAGCAGCGGGAGCTCAACGGGCAGCCCGGTGCGATCTTCCGCGACAGGGACGGCAACGTGCTGCAGATCGTCGTGCTCGACATGCTCGAAGGGCAGATCCAGGCGATTCGAGGGGTGAGCAACCCCGACAAGCTCGGTCACCTCGGGCCGGTCGGCGACGCGTGGGCGCTTGACCGCGAGCTGCGGCAGACGCGCAGGCGTCAGGACTGACGCCGCTGATCGGGCTGGTCCGGGCCCGGACCAGCCCGATCAGCGGCGTTTTCGTTGGTTCAGGTCGTCGAAGAGGTTGCGTGGTGGTTCGGGTTGGTGGTGTCGGAGTAGGTGTTCTTCGCTGGTGGGGGTGTTGCCGGGTCGCCAGTTTCGGCGTTTGCCGAGTGGTCCGAAGACGATGATTCCGGCGATGAGGAGGGTGAGTGCGATTCCGGCGGCGGTGAGGGTGTAGCCGAGGGTTTGTCCGTTCATGGTGGCCTGGGCGGCGGCGATTTCCTCGTCGGTGGGTGGTTGCCGGGAGACCGAGGTGTTCGGGGAGGTTTGTGCGCCGTCGCCGGTGTGTTCGGTGATGGCTTGGTGGGGGTTGATGATGCCTGCGCCGTAGCGGGTGCTGCCGGGGGTTTCGGGGGCGGGTGCGGCGGTGGCTTTGAGTCGTGCGACGACGGCGGGGGCGGGGAGGTCGGGGTAGTAGGAGCGCACGAGTGCGGTGGTGGCGGCGGTGTAGGCGGCGGCGTAGGCGGTTCCGGAGACGGGGGCGAGTCCGTGTCCGGGTTGGGTGGTGGTGATGTTGTCGCCGGGGGCGACGAGGTCGACGGGGCCGGTGCGGGAGAACCCGGCCGCGGTGGTGGTGGTGTCGATCGCGCCGACTGCGAGGACACCGGGGTAGGCGGCGGGGTAGGGGGTGAGGGGGGCGTCGTCCTGGCCGTTGGTGTCGCCGACGGCGGCGACGATGACCGTGTTGGCGCGCAGGGCCCGATCGACGGCGGCGCGGAGGGCGGGGCTGTCGCGGTAGGACACGACGGGGACCGCGATCACGGTGGCGTTTTCGCCGACGGCCCAGTCCAGCGCGGAGGCGAGTATCCCGGGGTCGACGGAGTCGCCGGATTGGGTGGGGTAGCTGTCGCCGACGACCTTGGCGGAGAGCACGGTGGCGCCGGGGGCCATGCCGCGGAATCCGGTGCCGGGTTCGGGGTTGGCGGCGATGATGCCGGCGACGCCGGTGCCGATGCCGAGGCAGTCGGTGCGTCCGCTGTCGCGGCCGGTGGTGTCGGCGGGGGCCAGATCGGTGCTGGCGGAGACTTTTCCGGCTAGTTGGGGTGGGGTTTCCACGCCGGTGCCGATGACCGCGACCCGCTGCCCGCGTCCGGTGGACAGTGGCCAGACCTGGTCGGGGGCGAGCAGGTGTTGTGGCCATGGCACGGGAGCGTGGTGTGTGCCTGGTGGTACGCAGCGGTCCTGTGCCACGGCCGCTGGGGCGGTGACCACGGTGGCGCCGCCCCATGCGGTGATGGTCAGTACCAGTGCGGCGAGGACAGCGGCGAGCGGCTTTCTGGTGTGGTGTTTCCGGGTCACCGCTGGTCTGGTTTCGTTGCGTGCGGGTTCATCATGCTCCCGCGTTGAGGGTTGGTGGCGGTTCTTGGGTTTTTTTGCGGGCTTGTTGTTTGGCGACGACGGGGCCGCCGGGGGTGGCGACTTCCCACGCGGCTTCGTCGATGCGCTCGGAGGTGGTCGAGGATGGTTTCGACGTGGTTTCCTGGGTGGCGCGGCGGGGTGCCTGGTCGGGTGTGGTGCGTTTGCGTCCGGGCGGGGCGGCTTGTCCGGTGTGGACACTCGGGCGCAGCGAGCCGGGTACTTCCTTCGCGCGTGCCCGGAGTTGTTCCAGGGACAGTGGGGCTTCCAGTACGGAGTCGGCGCTGGCGGTGAGGTCGCGGCTGAACTCCGACTCCGGCGCCACGGTGCCGCGCTTCAAACGGGCGCGTTGCGCGGCTTCGCGTTCTTTGCGGCGCTGGGTGTAGGTTTTTTCGGTGGCGCGGTGGTTGTTGGCCAGCACCGCACCTGGCATGCCCTCCGACACCACGGGCGCTTCACCTGTGCTGCCGGGGCGGGTGCGGGCGGTGTTGCTGCCCAGCACGGCGGGCCCTGCCGTGCCGACACCGGGAAACGCGTCGGTTCCCTCGGCGCGACCGGCGGCCTCGCCGGTTTCCGGGGCCGTGTTCGGGGCCCTCGCCCCGCGGTTGAGCGCTGAGAGGGCGCCGGGGGGCATCATCGACATCGGCGGGATCATCGGTGTCGGAGGCACCATCGTCTCCGGCGGCAACTCGTTCAACTGCACCGGAGTCCGCGGCGGTGCCGTCGTCGGCGGAGCCTCCGGCGTCGGCGGAGCCGGCGGCCGTGGGGGGCTGGGGGGACTGACCTGTTGCGGTGTACTCGGCCGCGAGGTCGACGAAGCCGGAACAGCAGGCGGCATCAAACCTTGCGTCATCCCCGGCCCGGCATTGAACGCGGGCGGCGCGAACCCGGGTGTCTGCGGGTTACCCGGCGGTCCACCGGAAGCACCGGCGAACCCGGGAACGCCCGGTGTCGAACCCTGACTCGGGGCTACACCCCCCGGAGCACCGACACCAGGGCCACTCCCTGCCGCCCCTGGCGCGAAACCAGGCGCCACACCAGGCCCCGACGAGTTGCCCCCTCCGATCACACCCGCGCCACCGTCACCACCCTGCCTGCCGACACCCACACCAGGAGCGCCGATCACGTTACCCATCCCGCCCGGCAACACCGGGGCACCCGGTGCTGCGCCGGGCACTCCACCGCCCGCACCGCCCTCGGCGGCACCAGCGCCTCCGGGTGCGGTACCGGCGCCCCCGGACGCAGCGCCGCCCGCCGGCGCGAAAGCCGGAGCCATGCGCGGGGTCATACCCGGCGCGGGGGCAGGTGCTCCTCCGGTCGGGGTGGGAGCCGGTGCCGGGGCGGCTGGTGCCGGTGCGGGCGCCGGCGCCGGGGCTGGAGGCGGCGCTCCCGCACCACCGGGAGGAGCAGGCGGAACCGCGGGCGGCTCGAAGCCGTGCACGCTGGGATGGAGCACGTATTCCAGCGGGGTGACGTCCGGCGGCTTGTTCGCCTTCATGACCGCGATGAACGGCGCGTAGTTGTTCGCGATCTCCTTGGCAAGCTCGTAGGCGAGCTGGTCGTACTTCTCCTGCACCTCGTCCGGCGTATCGAGGCTCTTGTCCTTTTTGGTCAACCCCGGCGGCTGGTAGTTGCCGTGCCAATCGTGAGGCACCATGTTGGCATCGGCGGCGGCGTGCTCGGTCTCGTACTCCTCGAACAGCGCCTGCATGTCCTGCACGCCCTGTTCCTGAGCGCCGGCCAGCCCTTCCAGCGCCCCCGCCATCGCGTTGGCCGACGCGGCCTGGTCGTAAAGGAAATCCTTGACTTTGTCGACCCGGCTGAACAATGCGTCACGCGCCACCGGTGAGTCGAAGTCCAGTTTGGCTAGAGCGTCGTCCAGTCCCTCGTAGGCGGCTTGGACGGTCTCCGCCTGCGTCGCCCACGCCGCGCCGATCGCGGCTGTCGTCCCGTAATGCTCGCCGCTGACCCTGAGATTCTGTAGCTGAATGGCGACATGGTCGACCTGCATGGGGTCGGTACCGCCGCCAGTTCCTGGTGGTGGTGGTTCCATTCTTCAGCTCCGGATTCGGTTCGGCGTGAGCGAGTGTCGGATCAGTTGCCGATGTCCTCGGGCAGTCCTTCCTCAAGCGCTTCGTCCAACAAACGAGTCTGTTCATCCATCGACTCACCGGTGGTAATCGTGTCCTGGGGGTCGACCGAGAAATCGCCGTAGCGTTCGCCGTCGGCATTGGTGTGGTAGTAATCCACCGACCCATCGGGATATTCGATCTTGTGTTGTCCCGCGCTGCCGTCCGCACCGGGCGAGGTGGTCTCGTGGTGGGTGTAGAGGTAGCAGCCCGCGTCGTCGTAAACCTGAGTCGACGTGGTCGTCGGCAGCTGTGCGGGAGAGCTGTCACCGCCCGACTCGGCTCCTTCGGCGGAGTCGTTCTCCATGGACTCCTCCATGGACTCCGTCGTCGCCTCGGGGTCGATGTACCCGGGAAGTCCGCCTGGTGTGGTCGCGCTGGGGTCGGTGAACATGAAGTTGACCGCGTTGGCGACGTCACCGGCGCTCGCGCTGTCGGTTCCGGCGAAGATGTCCCTGATACCGAACAATGCCGCGCTGAGTGCCTCGATGCTCTGGTGGGTGTTGATCGCGCTGTTCGACCACAGTCCGGCGTTCTCGGTCACGACCTCCTGCGCGGCGAGACCGGGCATGAACTCGCCGTTGCTGATGGCCGTGTGGTCGCCCGTTCCGTTCAGCTGGCCGCCGATAACGACATCGCCTCCGCCGCCGAAGGACGGCGTGTTGGTGCCGGTGGCGTACTCTCCCGCCACGTCGACGACCGCTTCGGCGCTGGTGTCGAAACTGGCCGAGTCCACATTGATGTAGCTCATGTCCCTCTCCTGTGCTGCCGTGTCGCTGTCAGTTCCGCGAACCCGCGGCCTCCGGTGCGGAGAAAGTTCCTGGTCTCCAAAGAACAGCCGCCTGTCAAGTCGCCATCGGTAGGTGGGCGAGTTGGATCATTTGGTGTCCGGTGGTTCTGGTGATGAGCCAGGCTCGGCCTGGTGGGAGTTTTTGGGGTCTTCTGTTGTCGAAGAGTGGGCCTTCGTCTCTGTTGCCGGAGAGCATGATGGCGGGTGAGGCGAGTTCTTTGATGCGGGAGAGGACGGGGTCGAAGAGTGCTCTTCCGGCGCCGCCGGAGCGGCGGGTGATGATGAGGTGGAGGCCGATGTCGCGGCCTTGGGTCATGTAGTCCAGCAGGGTGGGTAGTGGGTTGTCGTGTCCGCTGGTGACGAGGTCGTAGTCGTCGATGAGGAGGAATAGTTCGGGGCCGGTCCACCAGGTTCGGTTTTTGAGTTGTTGGGGGGTGATGTCGTCGCTGGGGAGGCGTTTGGTCATGGCGTCGACGGTGAGGGCGGTCATGCGTTTGACGGAGGCTTGGTTGGTGGCGTAGCCGATGAGGTAGTCGTCGGGGACGAGGCCGAGCATGCTGCGGCGGTAGTCGATGAGCGCGATTTGGGCTTGGTCGGGTTGGTAGCGGGCCATGATGCTGGTGGCCAGGGCGCGTAGTAGTGAGCTTTTGCCGGTTTCGACGTCGCCGATGGCCAGGAGGTGGGGTTCGGTGTCGAAGTTGAGGTGGACGGGTTGGAGGTCGCGTTCGGAGATGCCGATCGCGATGCCTTGTGTGGGTGCGGTGTCGGCGGGGGGAAGGTCTTCGTAGGGCAGGACCGCGGGTAGGAGGCGGACTTTCGCGGCGGGGTTGCCGTCCCAGGCGTTGTTGATGGCTGGGACGAGGGCGGCGGTGGCTTCGCCGAGTCCTTCGTCGCTGTGCTGGCCGTCGATGCGGGGGACTCCGGCGAGGAAGTGCAAGCCTTCGGGTGTGATGCCGCGGCCGGGGGTGTTTTCGGGGACGCTGGCGGCGTGTTTGCGGCCGAATTGGGAGTCCAGGGGGTCGCCGAGGCGGAGTTCGAGGCGGGTGCCGAACATGTCGCGGGTGTTCATGCGCAGGTCCATCCACCGGTTGCAGCCGGCGATGACGTGGATGCCGTAGCCGAGGCCGCGGTTGAGGATTTCCGCGACGGTGGGTTCGAGGTCTTCGAATTCGGTGCGCAGGGTGGACCAGCCATCCACGATGAGGAAGAGGTCTCCGAATCGGTCGGTGGGGAAGTCGCCGTTGCGCAGGCGCCTGCGGTAGGTGGCCATGCTGTCGATGCCGTGTTCGGCGAAGGCCCGTTCGCGTTCTTGCAGGAGTCCGTGGGCTTCGGCGATGGCGCGGCGGACTGTGTCGGTGTCGCGGCGGGTGGCGACGCCGCTGACGTGGGCGAGGTCGCGGATGGCGGTCAGCCCGCCGCCGCCGAAGTCGAGGCAGGCGAATTGGACTTCGGCGGGGGTGTGGGTGAGGGCGAGGGTGGCGAGGATGGTGCGGATGGCGACGCTTTTGCCGCTGCGGGGGGCGCCGATGACGACGATGTTGCCGCCCGCGCCGGACAGGTCGATCCAGTAGGGGTCGCGGCGTTGTTCGAACGGTTTGTCGATGATCCCGACCACGGCTGAGAGGGTGCCGTGGGTGGCCGTGGTGGTGGTGGTGAGGCCGCGGCGGTCGTGCTTGCCGAGCGGGCCCACGAGATCAGGCAGCGTGGGTGGTTCGGCCAAGGGGGGCAGCCAGACTTGGTGGGCGGGTCGGCCTTGGCCTTTCATGCGGTCGACGAGGACCTCAAGGAGGCTTTCGGTGTTCTCGTTGTCGGCGGCCGTGGTGGTGTCGGGTTCGGGTTTGTCGGTGATTTTGGGGCGGAGGTAGTGGGTGGTGTATTCCTGGACCGGGACGATGCGGTTGCCGGCTTTGTCGGTGCGCACGGCGGCTTTGTTTTTGATGGGGCCGGAGACGTAGGCGGCTTTGAAGCGGGCGAGTTCGGAGTCGGCTTTGACGAATCCGTTGCCCGGGGAGCGGGGCAGTTGTGCGGCGTCGGGGACTCCGAGGACGGTGCGGCTTTCCATTGCGGAGAAGGTGCGTAGCGCGATGCGGTAGGACAGGTGGGATTCCAGCCCGCGGAGTCGGCCTTCGTCCAAACGTTGGGAGGCCAGTAGGAGGTGGACGCCGAGTGAGCGGCCGACGCGGCCGATTTGGACGAACATGTCGATGAAGTCGGGGCGGGCGGTGAGTAGTTCGGAGAATTCGTCGACGATGACCAGCAGCGCGGGCAGCGGTTCCAGCGGTGCCCCGGCGGCGCGGGCTTTTTCGTAGGTGTATTGGGAGTTGAAGTCGCCGGTTTTGCGCAGCAGTTCTTGGCGGCGCATGAGTTCGCCTTGGATGGCGTCGAGCATGCGGTCCACGAGGTGGAGTTCGTCTTCGAGGTTGGTGATGACCGCGCTGGTGTGGGGGAGTTGGTCGAGTTTGGTGAACGTCGCGCCACCTTTGAAGTCGGTGAGCACGAAGTTCAACGTTTCCGGATCATGGGTGGTCGCCAACGCCAGCACCAGCGTCCGCAGCAACTCGGATTTACCGGACCCGGTCGCCCCGACCAGCAGCCCGTGCGGGCCCATGCCGTCCTGGGCGGACTCTTTGAGGTCGAGTTCCATCGGGCGGCCGTCGGCGTGGACGCCGATCGCCACCCGCAGGCGGGAGCGGTTGGAGCGCGAGGACCAGGTCTCGGCCAGGGAGAAGGCGTGGGGGTCGCCGAGGTCGAGCAGATCCGTCAACTCCAACGGACCCCCGGCCAGGGGCTGGTCGGTGGCGGTCTGCACCGACAGGCGCAGCGGGGCCAGCATCCGGGCCAGGCCACGCATGTCGGACAGGTCCAGCGCATCAGCGGTGCCGACTTTGCCTTCCCCGTCCATCGTTTTGCTGGTCAGTTCACCGTCGGTGGCGATGTCGAGCACCAGGGTGGAGGCATCCAAAACACGGGGTGGCGGATCAGCCAAATTGACCACGGTGACGCCCTCGACCCCGCCATCAGCCATCAAATGCTCCGACCCCGACACCGGCCCCCCGTCGAGGAACACCACCACGTGGGCCAGGCCCTCGGCCGGGGGTGTGCCGGGGTTGAAACGCGGGCGGGTGGAAAACACATCGTCCAACATGGACTCCAGCGCCACCACACTGTCGGTCACGAGGCGGATGTTGCCCACCGCGTCGGCCTTGTTCGGGTGCAGGGCGTGGGGAATCCATTTGAACCACTCCCACGACGCCCGCTCGTCCGGCACCGTGACCGCACCCAGGATCACATCACCGGGGGCGTGGAAGGTGGCCAGCTGGGCGGTGATCGCCCGCGCCAGCGCCCGCTTCGCACCGGTGTCACCGGTGACGTAAATGTGGGAGAAACCGTGCAACGCCACCGCGATCGGCAAATCCGGCACCGTGGAATACTTCGTCACGAACCGCCGCAACGCCATCGCGCACAACGGTTCCAGCTCATCCACCGGCCGGGTCTGCGGCGGCACCAACGGCGTCGCCAACTCCTGCTCACCCACACCCAGCCGCACCACCAGGAAATCCCAGTCCAGCGGGCGCCGCTCCCACAGGCGGGCGCTCTGCGCCGTGGACCACAACCGTGCCGGATCCGGATGCCGGTAATACATCGCCGCCTGCTGCTTACCGATACTGTCCCGCACCTTCACCCGCAACTGGCTCAACCGCCGCATATACCGGCGCCGGTTCAGGATCATCTCCTGCTTACTCGTGCCCTGATTGGACTGGTTGAGCATCATGAACAGCATCATGCCGCCCATCCCCACCGCCATCAGCCCACCAGCGATGTACATGATGGGCCCGAAATTGAACCGCATCGAGATCATCAAGATCATCCCGCCCATGATCGCCAACATCGGCACGATCATCAGCATCCGAGTCCAACCCTTACCACTCGGCTCAGGATTCTCCGGCGGCGCCTCCAAAATCGTGTCCCCAGAAGGCAACTCCGGCGCCGGACGACGCAACGGACGCCTAACAATCATCGTCGCCACGAGAGACTGACCTACTTTCGAACACAACGCGGTGGTCGCGAGAACCTACTGACGGGCTGCCGGAACACATACCATGCGGCTTCGTCAATTCTGACCACACCGCACGGCACCGATCAAGGCGATGGCCATTATCTCGCTCCAGCGGGGTGGTGCCCATCTGGATAGTGAATCCGTACCTGGGGCTACTGAGTCCACAATCAGGTCTCTGACCAGCGACTTTCTTGAACAGGTCGAGTGTCAGCGTCGACCGCGTGGTGCCAGTGGCTGCGCTGATCATGGGGTAGCGAAAGCACCATTGACACCCACCATCGGCGTTGTCCGCCGCGCCTATCGATCTGGAGGACTTGTGCCGTGAACGACATTCAACTGACCCACGCGCAGATCAAGGAGTTGCGGCAGGCGTTCGCTGAGGCCAGGGATCAGGTCCACAAGCTGACGACCAACACCGAGACGACGGTCAACTCCACCAGGGGTGGCTCCTGGCTCGGTACCGCGCTGAACGCGGCCACCAACCTGTTCTCCGGCCGGATCGCGCCCTACGAGCAGGCCATCAACCGCCGCATCACCGCTATGGAAGAAGCGGTTTTCAGCGGCCAGAACCTGGTGAATGCCGCCGAAGAGGAGAGCGGCCAGGACCTCTCCGTGGTCGACCCGGCGAGCATGGGCGGCGGCGGAATGCAGTTCTCCCGGCTCTGATCGCCCTTCCCCGCCACGCGACGCGAATCCACCAACGACTTATTGCGAGGTAGACGATGGAAGACGTGACACGGTACCGGGTCGGTGACGTCGACGCCGCCGGTGACTCCGGGGTGTCGACGGCAGCCGCCATCCGCGGCATCATCGAGGAACTGATGACCAAGGTGAAGACGATCACCGGCGAGGACTTCACCGGAACGTTCGCCCAGTCGGTATTCGCCGAGTACTCCGGCTGCCACGCCGAATGCGACGCACTGGCCGCCTCGGAGGACGCCGGCGGTAACGCGACGAAGCGTTCTGCCGTGAACATCGTCTCGGCGGACCAGCGCGCGGGTGCCGGTCTCGGCGCCTGATTCGACTGACACGTAAAGACTCACTCGGCAGGAAGGAGCGCGCCATCATGGTGTCGCCAGAGGGGCAGCTTCCGCGCAACATCGAATTGCCGGATCTTTCGGCACTCGACTCGGTCATGGACGATCTCAACCGCTCGATGGAGCGACTGCCCGAGATCCAGGCCGAGATGATGTCGCTCACCGCCGAGGAATGGTCCGACGACGAACTGATCAGGGTCGTCGTCGGACCACGAGGTCAACTCGTCGAACTCGAACTCGACCCCCGGGTCTACCGGGAGCCGGACGCTGCCAAGCTTTCCGAGTCCATCATGGACACCGTGACGGCGGCGGTCCGTGCCGTGATGGCCCGTTCCCAGGAACTCGTGAACGGCCATTTCCCCGACGACATCGGCAAGCTCTCGGCTCAGTACGGAATCGAACAGCCGGAGCCGAACCCGATGGCGGCTGACCTGTTCAAGGTCGACGCGGAGATCCTCGCGGACAGGAAGGAGCACGGTCGTGGTTAGCTACGTCGAGGTCAAGGACCCGGCCGTCGCCATCGCCGGGGCCAGTGGACTGCGCGAGGTCGGCGAGGCCATGAGCAACGCCCTTGAAGTCGAGAACCCGGTGTTCAGTGACGCGACCAGAATCGACAGGGCACTCGCGGAGAACTATCCGGACGCGGAGATCACCGAACTCCGGGACGCGATCGTCGAGACAGGAGAGTCGCTCACCGAGCTTGCCCAAGCGGTGATCAACGCCTGCGGAGAGTACGGCGTGGCCGAAGCGGAGAGCACCGAGGACATCCAGCGGGTGGAGATCCCCGACAATGTCCAGCTGTACTGACCTCACTGACCGAGTACGGCACAACGGCACCGGAACCGCGCGGTGAGTTCGTACGACAGCTTTTTCGAGGGATACGACGCGCAGATCCAGCAATTCGCGACCGCCGCCGACGAATGGATCGTGAATTCCTGGAACCCGTTCGCGCGGATGACGGGTGCCAAGGTCATCGACGAGTCGAAGCTTGTCTCGACGGTTGTCGCGGCGATCATCGGCGAACGGCCCAAGACCTCGCTCGACGGCCTTCTCAGGGCCTACGAGTACGAACTCGCGACCGTAAGGGCGCTCGGTGAGCGGGCGAAAGAGGTCGCCGCGCTGGCTCAAGGCATCCAGGTGGTCTGGATCGGTGATGGCGCGCCGACGATCTTCGCGTTGGAAGCGTCGAAGGTCGCCCAGGCTTTCCTTGACATCGCCAGGGTCAAGGGCGAGATCGTCATGCAGCAGGCTTACCTCATCGGTGAGCTGGTCAACGCGATCAACATGTACGCGACGATGAACGTCGCACTGTGGATCGAAGTTTCCTTTTACCTCGGCGCTGCCCTGTTCACGGCCGGTTCCAGCCTCGTCGCCGCGCTCGGCAGGGTGGCTGCCTTCCCAGCGTTGTTGCGGGCGGCGCTGGGCGCGATCGCTTCGGCGATCAAGGCGATGACGGCGTCGAACATCAAGCGCTACACGTTCTCGCTGACCTGGAGCGGCGCGGCGGCCGGTGCGCGGTCCGGGATGAGGACCATCAGCGCGGGCGCCGCGTCAGGGCTTCGCACCGCGGGGACGGCTTCGTGGCAATTCGCGAGGGAAGCCGGAAGGTCGTTCACCCCGACCTACATCGCCCGCTCGTCATGGGCCATGCGCGGGCAGTTGCAACTCGTGTCGCAGGCGGTCCGCAACGGCGCGACGTCGCGGCTCGCGGCACAGCTCATGTCGCCCGCCGTGCGCAGGGCGCTCGTGAACCCTTCCGCGCGCAACCTCGCCAGGGTCGCGCCGGCGGCACGTCCCTTCGTGCAGACGGCAGCGATGCACCAGGTTTCCGCGCTGCGGGAACTCGGCATGGCGGTAGCCGGTTACGCAGGTTTCAGCGCGGGCTTGGCCGGTGCCATGCACACCGTCGCGACCGCGCAGACCCAAAACCAGCTTGCGGCGATGGGGTTCGAGGAGGGCGCCTGGAAGCCCGCACCTGGCTCGTTGCTGACCACCATGGCCTCGACGGCCGTCACCAGTGCTTTCCTTCCTTTCGCCAACAGCGTGCCGATAACCAGGTACTTCAACGGCTCGATCATCAAGTTCACCACGGCAGGGGCGGCGGGCGGCGCGCTGGCCCAGCCGCTCGGCAACGCCATGGCGGCCCATTTCGCGGCCCAGGCGGCGGCGGATCCGGAGCTGTCCAGGTTCCACAAGATCAACCCGGTCGGCGAGGTCACTCCCGCCGTGCCGGACGCCAGCCGTCGCACTCCAGGCGGAGACCAGCCCGGCTGGCTTCAGGGGGCCGCGAACGGATTCCTGGAAGCCACGATCGGTTTCCAGGGCATACCCCAGATCACCACCCCCGCGTCGGCGTTCGGCTCCGGCATCCGGAATTTCAGCGCCGACATCAAGGCGCCGAACGGAATCAGGGTGGGCGGTACGACCGTCCTCAACCGGCCCGGCTTGATCTCCGATCTCTCCGGCGCGAGAGCGGCCGCACCCGCACCGGCGGGAGCGCAGGCGGCGAGTCCCACGGCGAGCGCCCCCTCGCAGACCGCGAGTTCGGGGACAAGCGGTTCCCAGGGGACGACCGCCCCGCAGTCTTCCGCGTCGCCCCCGCAAGCACCGGAACGCCCGGCGGGGCAGGTCGCCACAGCCGAGAGCGGCGGGCCAACGTCGCCGGAGAGCCCACAGGGTTCGGTCGTGGAGAACGCGCGCGCCGAGAACGCGGCCCCCTCGCGTGGTGGCGACGAACCGGCAGCGGCCGACCAGCAATCCCAGCAGCCGCGCCAGCCGCAGCCGTCACCCGAGCCGAGGGAGACCGGGTCGCGTGACAGCGACGTCGCCGACGGCGGTTCCCAGCGGGAGAGCACGCCCGAGAGCAGGGCACCGGAACAGCAGCAGAGCACCGGCGATGCCGCACCGTCGCGAGTGGACGGCCCGGAAACCCCGCAGGCAAGGGAAGAGCTCAGCAATGCGGCCGACCGCGCGCAGCGGGCGCGGAGCGAGTTCGACGCGGCGGTCGCCGAGCGGGACGCCGTGGCGAGGGAAGCCGAACGGCTACGCGGGCTGGAAGAGCCGCAACCGCTGGAGCGGACGAAAGCCGAAGCCTGGCTGACCACACACGAGGCCAGGGTCGACAAGGCGATGACGGAGCTGAACAACGCCGAAGCGGGAGTCGTCGACGCACAACAGCGCGTCGAGAGTTCGCGGGTGGACTCGACGGGTACCGAGCAGTCGACCGGCTCTGAGCACTCGCGAGCTCAGGAGGACCTCGGCAGAGCGGCCGAACGGGCGCGGGGGGCGAAGGAGACCTTCGACGCCGCCGTCGTGGAGCGGGACAAGATTGCCGTGGAAGCGCGGCGGCTGGCGGAACTCGAATCGCCGCGGCCGCTCGACCGCAACCTCGCCGAGGCCCGGCTGAGCCTGCGGGAGGCGGATGTCCAGCGGGCCCAAGCCGAACTCGACAGGGCGCGGGCCGAGCTGTCGGCCGCCTACGAGCGCCTGCGCACGCTGGAGAGCGCACCACAGGGCGCTCCGCGCGCTGAGCCGGACGCGACCCGCCCCGATACCGCGACGGAGGACACCGGAACCAGCACGGACGGCGACTCGGCGACCACGGACGCGACGCCGGGCGTTGACGCCGGTGGGCCGGTCACCGTGGACACGCTGCCTTCGGTGCAGGCATCGGCGACGATCGTCGTCAAGGATCTGCTGAAGCAGATGCGGCTGCCCATGCCACGGCTTCTCAACGGAGTCCCCGGCGATCTCGTCGGAGCCACCGGTGATCTCGTCAAGCGTGAGGTCGTGGTGACCGACGAGTCCGGTAGCACACCGTGGGTTGAGCACCGCACGTACCAGACGTTCCTTTTCGGTGACGGATCGCGACTGTGGGGCGAGATCGAGCTCGATCGTGGTCTCCAGGCGGGCGACGTGCGCGTAACCGGGGCCGAGTTCGAGAACGTGGGCGGGCTCAGGGTGCAGAAAAGCCCGGTCACGATCGCGATCTCGCCGGAGACCCGGTGGCCTGCCGACGCCTTTGCCAGTACGGGGCGCTCTGGCAGGCCGCTGCTGTTCCAGCTCGGGCGACCCGAAGCCGGAATACCGGACTTCTTCAAGATGCAGACCGACGCCGTCCGCGCCGAGATCGAAGGTGCCTTGCGTCAATACCGGGCCGGTGAGGGCGGCGGGCTCGTCGATCCGGTTCCGGCCACCGAGGTCGGCAGGACGATGGCGCCGGATTCGGCCACCCAGGGCGACCGCTGGGCCGCGTCCAGCAGGGTGACCCAGGTCGGCGATGCCGAGAACGCGACCCTGAACCGCTGGGCCGAGGCAGAGGCCGAGCAGGCGGTTCAGCAGCTCGGAACCGTTCGTCAGGACATCGTGGCCGGAGATTCGGGAACCCACCTGCTTGTCCGTCCCGACGGCTCGGCGCTGGCGTTCACGACCTCCACGAGTTCCGATGTTTCGGCGGGATCGGTCCGCATCGAACAGTCGGAAACCCGATTTCAGCACGGAATCGTCCGCCAGGACGGCAACCACAGCATCGTCCTGCCCCGGGAGTACGGCCAGGGAAGCGGTCTGCGGGAACAGCAGGTCACTCTGATCGAGTCGGCACTGTCCACATTGTCCGATAGTGTTCCTGCTGGGCCGAGGGCACGCGACGGATACGTTCCCCCCGCTTACAACCCGGATGCGACCTGGGTGTGGTCGGAGGGCGAAGGCAGGTCGCGGCTCCTCCACGTCGACGGCGCCAGGTCATCCGATACCGGTAGCGCTCACTTCGATCCGAGATCGCCCGGTGACGCTGCTGCCGACAAGGCAGTCAGGGACGCGCTGGACGTCGAGTGGGCAGGGCACCCCGTGCCGCCGTCGATGACGGCGTTCGGGCCGGCGGGGATACCCGCGCTGACGAGGACCACCGACGCCGGAATCGTCAACGTGCACACGTCGTCGTCGGTGGTGACCGTGCGGACGACCACCACCGGTGAGCTCAATCCGGGGACGGCCAGGGTGTCGAGGCCCCGGCTCGCGGTCATCGACGGTGTCACCCGGCAACTGGAGCCGATGAAGGTCGAGATCGGACATGGCACCTCACCCGCGGCCACCCGGCAGTTGTGGCGGGACGCGCTCGGTACGATCGTCTCCGACACCAAGGGCATGGGACCGCTGGCGAACCCGGCGGCGACACACGCGGCAAGCCCGTCGATGCGGGCGACGGTCGATGTGGTCCGCGCGTCGGCCGCCGATCCGATGGCCAAAGTTCTCCCCGCTTCCGCTTCGCGGCAACTGAGCAAGGTCTTTCCTCCTTCCGTCTCGGCACTGTCCGCTTCGGACTTCCCTCGAAGCACGGTGTCCAACACGCTTACCGATGGAGCCACGACAGGAAACCGGGCCGCGGAAACCCCGGTCCTTCCGGTGACAGTTCCCGCGGAGCGGTTCGGCCGCAACGTGATGACGGTGTTGCGCAAACTGGTCGCCGCCGATCACACCGTTCTGGGCATGGCCGACGGCTGGCAACGCGGACAGCCCGGCGCCTTCGTCCAGGTGCGCCAGCCCGGCGGTGCCGAGCTGCTCATCGTCTTCGAAACCCCGCAGGCGACGTCGGCGAGGGCGAGCCTGGCCCACACACAGGCGCTGCACAGCACGAGCCCCGACTGGTTGCAGGGCAAGGCGAAGGTCGAAGCCGAGGTGTTCGGTGCGGTGCCCCGGCCGTCGGACATGGGTTCCATCCGGATCGAGTTGTTGCGCACGCCGGAGACCGGTGGGGTGCACAGTCCGCCACGGTCCGATGCCGACACCGGTACGTCCCGGCCGGAGCGGGAATCGGCGACGATCAACGACTTCCGGCTGAGGAAGCCGCCGGGCGACACCTTCACCCGGCCGCCCAGGGTGAGCGAGGAACCGCCGGTCCCGCAGTCTCCGCCACCTCCTCCTCCGCCCGAGAAGTCCGTGGTGTGGACCGAGAAGGGGGACGGCAAGTGGGACCTCTACGAGGTCACCACCAACGCGGACGGCACAACCACCCGGCGGCTGATGGTGCCGGGGGTCACCGAGTCCGGCCAGATCACGGTGCAATACCGCCGCCGATTCGGCGGAGGCTACAAGGTCCTCCAGGAAGTCGGAAACGAGCGGGGCGAGATCGTCACCAAACGGCTCACCGGCAACATCTCCCGGACCGCCTACTGGGAGCAGAAGGACAATTCGCCGTCGTTCGCGCGGGACGGGCAAGCACTTCGGCGGGGCCCTGACGGACGTGAGTACTCAGTCAAGACGAGGGGCATCCACGTTCCGTGGGAGGGCGGCACCCGGTTCGTGCCGCTTCCGCAGCACGTCGCGTACGACAATGTGGGCGTCTCTCTTGAGCGGCTGCCCCGTGAACCGGCCGACGCCCCTGCCGCGCCCGAAAGCAAGCCCGCACCGACCCGGCCGGTACCCCCGACGGGCGAGACCATCGTCGCGCCCGAGGCCATGGCGGAGAGCAAGGCGATCAGGTCCTTGTCCGAGCGGCTCGGGCTCACGCCCGAGCAGACCGTCGAGGCGGTGATCGGTCTCGCACGGGGTGTCGCCCAATCGCCTTCGGCGAGCAGCATGTGGGAGGTCGGTACCGCCGAACTACCGAGCTGGCGCATCGAAGGCACCCTCAGGGGTGAGGACGGGCAACGGGCCTCGGTCGGCATGAAGGTCGCCGAGGACGGCACGCTCTCCGACCTCCACGCGCGTCCCGCGCAGAACTGGTGGCAGAAGGCGGGAAGCGGCGATGCCGCGCCCCGGGGGCCGATCACGATTCAGGAACACGTGGCGAGTACCGCGCCCCTGCCGCCTCGGGGAGACTTCGCGGACGGGACGGCCATCGCGCGGCGGCTCGGGTTGCTGCATCACGGTGGTGACGTCGAGTCCGTGCGGCCGGTCATGAAGCCCGACGGTGAGCTGGGCATCGAGCAGGTGCGGACGTGGCAGCCCGCCCCCTACACCAGGCCGCCGGAGGCGACGGCCGAGGCGACGACAGTCCAAGCGGAAGCCGTGCGGGACGCCATCGAGGCCGATCTGCGGGCTGAACGGTCCGCTGAGGACGGTGCGCGATCGGACGAGGTCATCGGCGTCATGGGTACCGACCAGACGATGGCCGTCGAGGTGTTCGGCGATGGCACGAGGATCGCCGTCCAGTACGTCATCGACGCGGACGCGGCGACGTCGAGTGTCCGTCCCGGGACCTTCATACTCACCGGGACCGGCTGGCAGCAGTCGGCTCCGTTCACCTACGTCTTGCCACCGCACGCCGCAGGGACTGCCGCGGCCACCAATGCTCACGTCGCCGCTGAGCTGGCTCACGCCCGCAGCCAGGCACACGCCATGGCCGCACAGCGTCCTCTGACCCACGGCCGTGACCCGGTGGTGTCTGACGGCAGGAGTGAGAGCGAGGGAACCGCGCGGCAGGGGCAGGTCCGCAGGTACCAGACCCGCAGCGTCGCGGTCTTCGAGCATTGGGCTGGGCGGCCCAGGAACGCATCACCGGCTTCGGTGATGAGCCTGCGAACCTCCGACGCCGAGTTCGTGAACATGGCGGTGTCAGGCGTCGTACGCGAGGGAATCTCGGACGTCGTCGCAGTCTCCGGTGCCGACACCGGAACCGCCCTGTTGCACCGCGGCGACGGCAGTACAGAAGCGGTCCGGTTCCGGTTCCGGCCGGTCACCGAAGGGCTCGTCGACAGCCGCGACGGAACGGTCGACATCACACCCGGCGAGTACCGGTACGACGGCGGGCAGTGGAGGCAGACCACACCGACCGAGATCACCCTGAGCCCGACGCGGCTGACCACTGACGCGACCGCGCCCGAACAGATCCGGCAGCAGGTGGTCGCGGCGCTCGAAGCACCTCGGGTTCTGAAGCCGAGGTCCGGCTGGCTGGCCGACGACATGAGCGGGGGTGGGCGATCCGGCCGATTGCCGGACCTCGAAGGCGGAACCGGCCGGTCCGTGGTGCGAGGGTGGACCAAGGTCGACAACACCGTCCACGCCACTGGCGGTGACTGGGGTGCGCGACCGGCTCGTGGAGGGGACACCGGTGGCCGCCCCGACTACTTGAGCCCGAACTGGCAACGGCCGCCGTTGGGCGAACGCGTCGCGGACCATCTGCGGGAGCTGATCCGCGACGGTCACTGGCAGCCCGGTGAACAATTGGTCATCTCCAGGCTCCACTCCGAGATCGGCACGACGCGCGACGGCGTCCGGTCGGGCTTGCGGCTACTCGAAGCTGAAGGGCTTGTCGAGTTCTCCGCGAACAAGTGGCATGTCGCGCGCGGTCGGCCGGACTGGACCCCCGGTGACGTGGGCGGGCGTTCGGCGCGCCTGCCAGAGCTGGACGAAAGCGGAACCGGCCGGTCGGTGGTGCGGCAGTGGACCAAGGTCGACAACACGGTCTACGCGACCGGCGGCGACTGGGGAGCGCGATCGAGCGGCAGCTCACGCCCGTTCGGCGAGCTGACCGCTTCCGTGAGGCGGCTTCAGAAGCTGCCACTGGCCGAACGGGTCGCCGGTGAACTGAAGGATCTGTACGCCGACCTTCATGAGGCCGGGAACCTGGACATCGGCCAGCGGCTGAACATGTCGGAGATCCAGCGAGAAATCGGTGTCTCCGCCGATGTCGTTCGCGCCGCGATGACGATCCTCGTTGGTGAGGGTGTCGTCTCGCGGCCGGAATCGGGCAGGGGGTATGTCTTCAACGGGCCACCAGCCGTGACCCCGGAGAAGCCGGGAACCCTGCCGTACGAGATATTCCGCTCGTTGCACGACAATGCCTTTCTTGCCGGACGGCTCGGCGCGATCCTGCCGCAGGAGGACCCCACCGATCCGTGGCGGCCTACGGGCAGTACTCGGCCTTTCGGCCTTGAACTCGAGTTCGAGCTTCCTGGTGATCCGAGCAACTGGCGTTCCACGCTGGAGCTGATCGCCGCGCAGCTGCATACCGAGAGGCTGAGCAAACACAGTCGGCTCGGCGGGGTCGACGAGTACGGGTACTCCACCGATAGGGACAATTGGGCCCTCACCTACGACGAGACTGTGGCCGGCGAGGTCGTATCCCCGATCCTCTTCGATAACCCGCAGACGTGGCGCGACGTTGCTACCGTGCTGGAGATTCTTCGGGCACACGGTGCGACGGTGAGTCCGAGGGTCGGGGGACACATCCATGTCGGGACTGGCGACTTCGTGGGCCGGTTCGATCTCTACAACGAACTTGGCCGCTTCGTGGATGCCCACCGGGACGAGTTGATCCGGCTGAGCACTGACCCTGTGCGTGGTGAGCATCGAGGCACCAGGTATGCCACCCCGGGCACGTTTCCCGCTGAGGGATACCGCAACCCGGGCGACATGTTCGACCGGCGAACCAACCGCGAAATGCTCGGCGTCAACGGCATCGTTGGTAACAAGCGCGACCACATCGAGTTTCGGGCTTTCGATGGCTCACTTGATCTCCGCACTTGGCGTGCACGAGTCGCGCTGAGCACCGGGATAGTAGATGCCGTGGCCGCTGGGGCTGTCGCGTCGCCGGCGCAGCCACAGCCGATCGGACACCACCTTTCCACGTTCGGTCAGGACAGCCGGTCACCGGAAGCGACCGCGGGATTCCGGTCGATGCTCGGGGCCATGGTCGATGGCGTCCGGCCTGCGGTCGCGATCCCGTTGCTGTCCTCCGTCATCGGTCTGTATGCGACCACGCGTCCGCAGCCCGCCGAACTCGCTTCGTCCGAGCGTTCCGAATGGCTTTACCATTCTCAAGCGGGGGGCACGCTCGCCGTGACGGCCCCGGAGGGGAAGCCTCGCTCCGTTCGCGGGGTCGCGCTTGGTGCCGCGGGCCAACGGTACGAACTCGATCTCTCGCTGGTACCGGACCGGGACGACGACACCGGTTCAACGTTCAAAGCCGAGCATCCACAATACGGGACTGTCCTCATCGGACTATCCGATCCATACACGACCCCGCCGAGTTCGATCGAAATCATCTTCATGGTGGGCAGTCATATCCAGGACGTCGCCCGGCTGTGGTATCAGAACTCGGCCGTACCCGGTAGGCCGCTGCCATCGGTTCGCGAAGCCACCGACTCGGAACTGCAAGGGGAGGCTGAGCTAGCCCACCGGCGGTGGAAAGAGGGACGTGCCGGCGACCCCGACGAGCGGAACGCCAGGCGAGCGCGGGCATTTGGCACGGTCGCTCTCGAACCAGGTGACGAGGATTGGGCAGGGCGAGCCGTCCTGGATCTGCTCAGGGAAGCTGCCGACGACGTGTTCGGCGGTGACCCGGGCTGGGCGGTCCGGCAGGCCGAGGAACTCCTCGTCGGGATGCGGTTCACTAGTGTCAGGGCGGACGAGGCGCAGCCGCGGGCGAGGCTCATCACTGGTGCTGACGGCAATCAGACACTGGAGATCCCACTCGAAGGTCCCATTTCCATCGCCGAACTGACCCGCAGGGTCGTGCACGAGTTGTTGCACACCGCGCAGACGTGGCCGAAGGACGAGTCTGCGGAGGACCGCGCGCTGGGCGTGCAGCAGCGGGAGATCGGTGCCGCGCTGGTCGAGTCGCTTTTGGACGATTGGTTGCGCCGCTATGTCGGCGAGTCGAGGGTCGACGAGGACGAAATCGCCCTCGTCGAGTCCATTCGCGAGGCGTACCCGGTCGACGGACCGTACACGCGGCGGCTGGCCGATACCGGTGCCGAGGACGAGCGGGTCGAGCACGCCGAGTTCCGTTCCGGGGAGGAGACTCCGCAGAGTGGAACTCTGCCGTATGAAGTGTTCCGCCGGGTGTACGAGAACGTCGTTGGACAGCGTCCGTTCCGCACGGTGCCGTCTCTCGCGGAGCCAACCGACTTGTGGCTGCCGAGGGCGAGTACCCGGGCTTTTGGTCTTGAGATCGAGTTCGATTTCGAGCAACCCCTCGCTCGCGACGGCCGCAGAAGCAAGCTTGACCTGATCGCGGCAGAGCTTCACGGCGCGGGGTTGAGCCAGCAGGACCGGCTTAGCCGCCAAGGAGAATACTCGACCGAACGGAACGCGTGGACCGTCGTCCGCGATGCCACGGTCGCGGGTGAGATCGTGTCTCCGATTCTCTTCGACAGCCCGCAGACGTGGCGGGACGTGGAGCGGGTACTGGACATCCTGCGCAGACACGGTGCGACAGTGAGTGCGCGGACGGGTGGGCATATCCACGTCGGGACCGGCGACTTCGCGGGCAGCTTCGACCGCTACAACGATCTCGGCCGTTTCTTCGACGCGCACCGCGACGTGCTGTTCCGGATGGCGAGCGACCCGGTGCGTGGCGAGCACCGGGGCCCGCGATACGCGACTCCGGGTGCCTTCCCCGTTGAGGGCTACCTCGATGCGGAGGACCTCTACGATCGGCGTACCAATCACGAAGCACTCGGTTTCAAAGGGGTCCTCGGGGACGAGAATGATCACGTCGAGTTCCGGGTCTATGACGGTTCGCTGGATCTCGGGGTTTGGCGTCAGCGGGTCGCGTTGAGCACAGGCATCGTCGATGCCGTCGCGCGCGGCGTCGATGTGCCGGAAGGACAGCGGGCGCAAGCGATCGGGTACCACCTTTCCGCGTACGGTCAGGACAGCGGCTCGCCGGAGGCGAGCGCGAGCTTCCGGGCGCTGGCCGGGCCGATCGTCAACGGCCTGCCTTCCGCGGTCGCGGTTCCGCTGTTGTCCTCGATCATGAACCTGTATACGTCGACTCGCTGGCAGCCAGCGGAATTGGCCTCGTTGGACCGCGCGGAATGGCTGTATCACTCGGAGTCCGCGGGAACAGTCGCCGTGACCGCACCCGACGGGCGGATGCGTTCCATCCGTGGCTTCGTCGTGGGGGAACAGGGCACGCGCTACGACCTCGATCTGTCGCTGCGTCCGGTGTCCGACGAGCCCGGATCCGGGTACTGGGCGGAACACCCCGAGTACGGGACGATACTCGTCGGGCCTTCCGAGATGTATCTCGCGCCCTCGACATCCATCGAGATTCTCTTCATGGACGGCGCCGATATCCGGGATATCGCGGTGCTGTGGTACCAGGACTCCGGTGTGCCGGGGCATTCCCTTCCCGCGGTCAGGGAAGCGAGTACCGCGGAGTTGGCCGAGCGGGCTCGGCACGCGCATCGGAATTGGGCGGCGCTGCGTTCCGGGGACACTGATGAGCAGCAGCGCAGGCGTGCTGCCGCATTGGGCACCATCGCTCTTGAGCCGGGTGATGAGCACTGGGCAGGACAGGTCGTGATGGACCTGCTGCGGGACGCGGCCGACGACGTATTCGGCGGTGATCCGGCATGGGCGGTCCGGGAGGCCGATGAACTCCTGTCAAGCCTGAGGTTCGTCATGGTCAAGCCGGACGAGGTGTCGCCGCGGGCGAGGCTCATCACCGATGCCGACGGTAACCGGACGTTGGAGGTTCCGCTCGACGGCCCGGTTTCCATCGCCGAATTGACTCGCAGGGTTGTGCACGAGTTGTTGCACACGGCGCAGACGTGGCCGAAGGACGAGTCGGCGGAAGACCGCGCATTGGGCGTACAGCAGCGTGAGGTCGGCGCGGCACTGGTCGAGTCGCTTTTGGATGATTGGCTGCGCGGCTACGTCGGCGAACCGAGGGTTGACGAGGACGAGATCGCCCTCGTCGAGTCCATTCGCGAGGCGTACCCGGTCGACGGACCGTACACGCGGCGGCTGGCCGATATCGGTGCCGACGACGCGCGGGTCGAGCACGCCGAGGTCATTCCGGGCATGGAAACCCCGTGGGGCGGCGGGCTTCCCGAGTTGTATCAGCGTGAAGGCGGTGCGCTGGAAGCGACCGCGAGGCAGGCCGTCGGCAACGCGCAGACCGCTCGTGACGCTTATGCGGCGGCGCAGGAGAAGCACGCGGAGACCATCGAGCGCACCCAAGGGCAGATTCCCTACACGAAGTGGGTGGCACAGCAGCTCGGCACGCTCACCGGTACCGGCGCCGACGACCCGTGGGTGCTGACGATGGTGGCGACGATGTCTCCCGCCAGCCCGGAAGAAGTGCTCGGCGTGGTGATCGACGACAGTGTGAAGGCGGAGCCACCGCCCGCGCTCGCTCCCGAGATCAACGAAATGGGTGCGGCGGAACTGCTGGGTTCCGTCGCGGCCCACACCGAAAGCCTCGTCGAGGGTTTTGGCAAGGCGAGCATCAACCTGGTGAGCGCGCAGCGTGACTGGATCGCCGCGCGGGATGCGGCGCTGCGCGAGATCGAAGCCGCCCGGATCGCGGCCGAGGAGGCGGGTCTGCCCGCCCAGTTGGGCGCCGAGCGAGTGGCCGATGCGGTCGCCGATCTGCATGGCGTCGCCGTCGAGGACACCAGCGCGAACCAACCCGCCGGAATCGCGTGGCTTCCCCCCGATCTGCGCACCGTGTGGTCGCCGTTGGGTGTACGCCGTGACCTCGCCGACGCCGTCCGCGAATCCGAACCCGCCAGAAGGTTCGCCGAGTCCGCCTACCGGAAGGCGTTGGAACGGCTGGAGAACGCGCGTTCCGAACTGAGTCGTTCCAAGACCCGGCTCCTTGCGCAAATGGGTCAGGCGGTCCATCACGAGGACAACCCGGGTGGGTTCGTCGTCACCTCCGCGTTGTTCGCCGGATACCACTCCATGGTGAACGGCGGCCAGGCGGGAAAACCCACGGAAGAGCTTGACACGCACGTCGACGTCGCCGTCGCGGCCCGCACCGAACTGGAAGACAGCATCACGCAGGTCCGCGCCGCCGAGGAGCTGCGCGACCAAGCCCAGATTGCCTATGTCAACGGCCTGTGGCGACACATCGAGCGTGCGACGAAGGCCGGTGTCACCAACAGGGAGATCTCGGGCATCACCGGCCTTTCCATGGACGCGGTCGCGAAGGTCACCCGCAAACCGGAGCAGGACCAGGACTTCCTGCCCATTGTGGACAAGGTCCTCGACATCGGTGACTGGGCCGGCAGGCTGGTCACGACGCTGAAGGGGAATCAGCGGACGCCGTCGCCGTTCTCGGAATTGATCGTCCCGGAAGAAGAGCTGGAACAGGCGCTGGTCAGCAGAGGTGTCAGCGCGAGGGTCGCGGCGTATCTCGTCGAGCCCATCGTGTTGCCGCTGTACCACAACATTCACAATCACCCCACGGACTATTCGGACAACCGCTACGTCAACCTCGCCAAGATGCCCGCGTGGCAACGTGAGATGGGCATGCTCACGGTCGAGTTCGACTCGCCCATCGGACAGCGCGGCAAGGCAGGCGGCAAGGCGTTCTACTACGGCTGGCTCAACGCCGTAAGGGAGATCACCTTCGGCAGGCGCCCGCTGGTGATGAAGGGCAAGTTCACCGACGCCCGCTACTTCGACGCTGCCGACGCGCTGCCGGAAAACCTCAAGTGGCGTCTCGTACCCGGTATTTCCGGTACCGAGTTCTACCGGCCGGGGGTCGGTGGCTACCTGCGGCTCATGAAGATCCTGCATCCGCACAACGGTTACTTCATCGCGGAGACCACCTTCGCCAAGGAAGGTGTCGCGGAGCAGCTTGGCCCGCAAGCGGCGCAGGTGCTCAACTCGGACTGGTTGAACCACGTCGAACGTCTCATGGGAGCCGCTTCCCAGATCAAGCAGGACCTCGTGGACGGAAAGCTCGGCTACTCCGGTCTTCCCGCTGAGCTGCGGCAGCTTTTCCCGCGCGACCGGCGTCCCAGTTCGCTGTCCGAACTGGACTTCTACGACGCGCTCATCGGCAACGTCGGCGCGTTGCGTGAGGCGCTGGTTCGAGCCGGCCGATCCGCCATGTCGCGGACACTATCCGAAGTAGAACCGCCGAAGTACAACCCGAATCTGCTCGACATGCTCGACACCATCGTCGAGACCGGTCAGATCCTGTTGCTGCACAACGACATGGGCCTGGCCAGATTGCAGCCGAACGGCCTTTTCAAACTGGGCGCTCCCGACGAGCGTAATCTCCAGCCGGTACTGGCGTTGTTGCAGCAGCCCGAGTACGCGAACGCCAACATCGTCTGGGCGCACCTCGGGGTCGGCAACTGGACCGAGTTGACGGTCGAGCACTTCGAATGGCTTCGCCGGGTGCTCGACACGACGACGATTTCACTTGACGTGTCGTGGAACGTCATCGAGCAGCACCTCAACGCCGACCCTTCGGTGCGGGAGACGTTCATCCAGTTCGTGCTGGACTATCCCGACCGGCTGATGTTCGGTACCGACGCGGTCAATCCGCAGCCGAGCGGGCACGCGTTGCGGCACGTCGTGGACATGTTGCCGATCTTCAAGGAGATCGAAAAGCGCCCTGGTGGCGACGAGGCCATCCGGAAACTGCTGCGCCAGAACGTCGTGCGGCTGAGGGCGAACGCGAAGGAACGAGGCGAGCAGTACGCGTTCGACGAGATCACCTCCGGAGCGTGGGACGAAGCGCTGGCCGGACTGGTGTCCTGGCGCAGGGAGAAACTGCTCGACTGGGTAGCCGAGCAGCGTGAGCACGGCCGGACCGCGACCAGCACCGCTTCCGGCCCTGGGGACTGGAGCAACAACCCGCAGCTCTTGGAAGGCTTGCGGGTGCACAACGCCGTCGACTCCCGCGCGCTGAACGGCGTCAACACGCTGCCGCTCTACCGGTATGCCATCGGGCAGGCCGCACGGGACGCCGTCAACGAGTTCCGCCGCAGGGTCGACGAGCTCACGGCTCGGTGGCGGAATCGCCATGCGCCGACTCCGGTGCAGGACACCGGCAACCTCATCGACACACCGACCACGCTGGCCGCCATACGCGCCGGTATCAGCGCGCGGGAGGCGCTGGACACGCTGCCCGATGACGAGCGCCAGGCGCTGTTGACCGAGTTGATCGGCAACGTGGACTCCGTCGAACGCGAGCAACTCGCCTCGATCGAGGGGCTGTCCGATCTGCGCGAGTTCTTCGAGCGCCGCGCCGGAACCGGCTGGCTCGTCACCAGATTGCTCACCATGACCGGGCTGACGGCGACGGGCGTCGCGACAGGACTCACGGTGCTGGGCGGGTTGTCCGCGATGTGGCCACAGTGGGCTAACGTCATCGCGTTCACGTCACGGGGCAGCGCGAGCGTGATGCAGACCATCCACACCCAGCGGATCAGGGTGATGACCGAAGGTCTCGTCGAACGTGGCCGGTTGTCGCCGGAGACCGCCCGCCAGTTCGCCACGATGTTGCAGACGTTGCTGCCCTACGACGTCAACCCCGGCGGTCTTTTCAACGAGATCGAGCAGCGGGTCAAGGGCGAGGTGGACGCCTACACCGAGCAGTTCTTCCACGAGTTCGACGCCATCGTCAACCTGCCGCTGCAAGCGGGCCAGCGTTCGCAGGACCGGATGTGGGTCGCGATCAAGGAGTTTTCCCGCTGGCTCGACCACGTCAACCGGTCCGTCGGTGCGAACACCGGATCGGCGAACCGGCTGACCGCTCACGCGGGAACGGTCGGCAAGATCTTCAACACGGTCATCGCGGGTACCTGGATGGTCAACCTCGGCGGCCACCTCGGTGAGGCCATCCTCGCGGGCAGTGGTATGGACATGTGGGTACCGGCCAGCTACGCGCTGGTCGATCTGCTGTTCGCCGCGTCGACCGTGCCGATGGCCGTCGCGGGCTGGGCGGGCTTCGACGCCAGCATGCGAGCGCGTTACCGGCGGATCCAGCACATCCTCGGGTTTCCCGCGCTGACGGTGGCGAACGCCTTGCTCACTGTCAACTCCGCGATGAACGGCGATTGGCTGATGGCGGTTTCGGCGGCCACGTTGACCGCCGCGACCGGCTATCTGTCCAAAGTGGGCATTGACGCGGACCTCAACCTGGGTCGCGGATCGAGCCGCAAGATCCCCGCCGCCACCTATGTGACCGGTTCCTCGCTCATCGGTGTCGCCATGATGATGGCCAGCGGCGACCCCGTCGTGGACGCGGCAGGCGCCGCGGTCGCCGTATCCGGACCGGTGCTGATCGCGCTGCGGGGCGCGTGGAACCGGATCCGCGGGCCGCGCTCCACGAGCACCTACGACGGCGAGGTCGACAAGGGCGCCGAGTCGGCATCTCCCGCCGAGCCAAGGCGGGGCGCACTGCGCAGTACCGCCGACGCATGGCGGCGCAGGATCGCGCAGTGGCGGCAGCCCGGCGTCATTTCCGCGCCTGAGACGCCATCGGCGGACACGCCTCGCTCCGGTCCGACCACTGTGGACAAGAGCGGCTTCATTCACGCCGGAGGGCCAACCCTGCGGGGCGGGTCGCTCGGTGCCGCGCAAGGGGTCAGGGAGCTCGCTGGCGTGCTGACGGCGGGCGACATCCACCGGCTCGCCAGTCACGATGTCGATCTCGACCAGATCGCTGAGGCATACGGGACGGCTGGCCTCGGTCGCGAGGGAGTCGTCATCGCGGGTGAATGGGGCGGCGAGACCGCCACGTCACTGCGTGAGCAGGCGACGATAGAAGCCAACTTTGGGTTGCTTGCCGGTGCCAGGGCCGAAGCCGCTTCGAACGCGGTGCCGCTGCCCGGCTCCACCGCCGACGCCGCCCGGTTGCTGGGCCTCTCTGCGTCCGAAGTGGACGACCTCCTCGCCGGAGCCGGTATCGCCCCGGCGACGGCGTCGCTTCCCGAGTACGTCCAGTTGCGCGGGATCGCGGCGGACCTGTACGTGCGCGGGCACTACACGAGCGAGAGCAGGGCCGACTACATCAGGTCGAATCCGGCGTGGTTCACGAACGCGGTCAACAGCAGGGTCGTCGACGCCGACCCGCTGGCGAGGGTTGCCGGATCGTTCGCCGACCGCTCGGCCGGTCTGCAGGCGGAGATCGCCGGATTGCAACCTGGCGAACGGGATCGTCTGCAATCCACAGTGGACGCGATTCTGGACAGCGCGGACCGGACGGCGTGGGTCGCCGATCCCGTTTCTCCGCAGGACGTGCTCGTCGCCACCTACTGGGGCGGGCCCGCGCACGGCGCTTACGTGGCTGGTGCCCCCGCGCCAGGCGACGCGGAGTACTTCCGGTCCGGCGATCTCAACATCGTCGGCGAGGCGCAGCGTGCCTACACGCGACAGCGCAGCCGCAGGGCCCAGTACCTGCCGGGCTACCCGGGCGCGGGCGCGGCGCAGCGTGCCGTGTACCGGGCCGCGTGGGACGAGGTCACGGAACTCGCGGAATGGGAAACGTTCCGGCAGACGACCGACGACATCGCCACCCCGGAGGGCGTTCTCGACGCCGCGGCGCGGGAACTGGAACTGCCGATCGCCGTCGTCGACGGCGAGGGGCAGCGCACCAGTTTCGGCGACGAGTACCGCACCGGCCCCTCCGACTCGCGAGAGTTGTTGCTGCTGCGCAACGGCGATCACTTCGTGCCTTTGCTGCGCGCACAGCCGCTGGTGTGGCGGGGCGATCCGCCGCCGTTCGGCGAGCAGCGCCCACCGGAACCGCCGCCTGAACCGGCAGGACCGCCCGCGCCGCGTGAACCGGCGCCGGAAGAGACGGTGCCGGAAGACACCACTACTCCGCTTCCCGAGGCGGTGCGCCAGCAGGTCGACGCGTTCTTCGATCCGGAACACAACAAGGCCATCCCGCACGATGCGCGCGCCGCGCGGCAGGCGGACGGCTGGCAGGTCACCTTCCCCGACGGTCGCGTCGGCACGCTGCGGGTGAGCATCAGCCCCGACGTGCTGCACTGGAAGGCCGATGTCGCCGCCACGGCGGAAGGGCCGGTGGCCACGGTCGAGTTGCAGCGGGTCATGCCGAGTTCGCTCGTGGCATGGGCCGCGTTGCGGCAGTCGGTGAACGATCTCGCTCCCATCGCTGAGCCTGGCAGCGCACCTTCTGTTCCCGAGGAAGCCACGACGACCGAGCCGGGCCGAAGGTCGATGCTGGACCGCGTTCGCGAGTATTGGCGGCGTGGTGTGGCGGCGCTGGGGGAGGACACCCAGGACACCGAACCCGCCGACTCCGCGCGTCCCACGGCCGACCTGAACGTCGTCGTCGATTCGCAGGCCGCGTTCGCCGAGGTGTCGGGGCTGATCGAGGGCCTTGTGACGTCCGTTGTGGACGATGTGCTCGGTGTTTCCGAGGCGGCGCCGCTGGTGGCTTCGCTCATGGACTCGATGCGTCGCCCCGACGCCATATTGGACGGTTCCGGCCCGGATGCGAGCATCGTGTGGGACGGCGGCGAGACGACACCACGCATGCGCGTCCGGCTCGGCGAGGATGTCACGCTCGCCCACCTCGTGCAGCGGATCGCGCACGAGACGGCGCACTGGTGGACCATCACCGACGGCGGGCAGCAACGGCCCGAGGGACTGGACGCCGCCACGGCACGCGAACACGAGGTCCGCGCCGAGCTCATGTCGTGGCTGACCGCGAACTGGCTGCTCGACAAGCAGGGTGAGCACGCGCTTCCTTCCGACATCGTCGAGCAGGCTAGGCGCGGCCCCGGCGACGTCTCCGACGAGGTTCGCGACGAGAACCCCGTCGACGGCGATTATGTGAGCGGGCTGACGGACGCCGACGCCGACACCACGGTCACTTTCCACTCGGGCCACTCGCCATGGAGCGCTGAGCCGTTGCCTTCGGGGCGAACCGTCGAGGAGGTGGGAGCGGGCTTCGAGGATGTCGTGCTCGCCAACCGCACCGACACCGCCGCCGACGTGACGGTGCTCGACTTGCTGCGGCACGTCGAGCGGGTGAACACCGCGCGGATCGAGTACCAGGACGCCGCCGTGAGGTGGTTCCTCGCCGTCGACGGCGAGGAATTCGCCGAGGGTGAGCGCCCGCTCGTCCCATCCGACGTGTCGCTGAACACGGCCGCCGTCGAGCTGAGGCGCCTGCTCGACGACATCAGCGCCCGGCGCAAGGCCGACGACAAGGTCGAGTACGGACGTACCGGCTTCGACTACTTGATCGTGACGGCGAAGGCCGAGCTTGGCGAAACCGTCGAAACACTGCGCGGCCTCGAAGACGGGGCGATGCACTTCGCGGTCGCCGCCGTCGACGAGCTGGCCGACGACAACCCCGAGTACGCCGCCGATCTTCGCGCGCAGGCGACAGCGCGCTGGTTGCGCGCCGCCAGCCATGCCACGGAGCTTGAGCACACCGTCGTGAGGATCGCCCTCGCCGCACGCTATCCCGCTACGACCTCGCCGGAGTTCGAGGAGAACTCGGGCACCTCCCCGCTCGTCGGCGCGCTCGCGGTTGATCTCGGCAATCTCGGCTCCGCGGTCGCCCGGTTCGGCCAGCGCGTGGAGAACCTGTGGCGGCTACGTGTCAGGCACCTGGCGAACATTCAGTTGGAACAGTATCCCCCGGAGATGCTTGTTCTTGAGCGCAAAGTTCTGGACGGTTCCGCCGCGAAGATCTACAGCCATGACGCCGAGCAGGGTGTCGTCCGACGTGGCAGTGATGCCGAGAGGCTGGCGGCGTCGGCGCGAGATCTCGCACGTGACCTGACCACGTTCCTCGGGCGCAACCCGCAGCACGCCGCTCAGCTCCGCCGTGCCGCGAACGTGCTCGGCGACGCGGTACCGCAGGCCATCGAGGAGTGGGTCGCGGCGATCGCACGTGTCGACAAGGCCATTCTCGACGGCGAACTCGCCTCGATCCCCGAGTACAGGGAGCGGGCCGAGCGGGCGCTGCGCGCCGTCGGCGAGTTGATCGGCGAGGCGCGTCGTCCCGACCTGCTGCCCTCCGGCGCTGCCGCTTCCGACCTGGCCACCGAGTTCCTGACCGTCCACGCGGGACTGAAGGAAGACGGAACCCCGTTCACGATGGGCGATCTACTGGCGCGGGTTACCGAGCTCAACGCCCTGCGGATCCGGCATCGGCGGGTGGTCGAGCGGCGGATCACGGCTTCGCCGGACGACCGGCGTGCCGACCGGCGGGCCGAGCACGAGGTCAGGGATGCCTTCGAAAGGGAATTCGCGGCGCTGGATGCCTGGCTTCGAAAGTCCGCCGCGCTGAAGCCGGAGTCGGAGCGGCTGATCGGCTACGCGCAGCGAATGCTGGCGATGCTGAGGTCGCAGCTCATCGGCCTCGACAGCGCGAGCGAGCACCTTGCGCATCTCGACGCCGCCGAGGCACAGGCTGCTCTTGCCGATGCGCGCGTCGAGGCCGCCGAGAGCCCCGAGGACGCGGACACGGCGCGGAACGCGGCGTCGCAGGCTCACAGGATGGCGATCGGCCTGCGCCGGATGATGGTCCTGAACTGGAACACCGCCGCCGCCTACGGTGTGGAGCTGGAACTGGCGATCCGGCAGTTCGGCACGGAAATACTGAACCCGCGGCCTTCTCGGCCGCCCGCCGAGGAACCGGTCGCCGCCCCGCTACTCGAACCGTTCGCGCCCCGGCTGCGTGCCATCGGTGACGCGGTTGTCGAACTCAGGAAAGCCGTCGTCGACATGCGCACGCGGCGACTGGAGTTGCGCGGCCTCGGACGCACCGTGGTCGAACTGGAGGCCCAGCACGCTCCTCGGGAATTCGTCGACACCATCGATCATCGCCAGGTTCCCCTGCGGTATCAGCTTGAGCAGCTCACCTCGCGCTTGCGCGGGCAGGCTCCCGAGGGCTGGGAAACCGCATACGCCATCCGCGACATCGAGGCGCTGGCCGCCGACCTGCGGACTTACGCCGACGCGGAACCACCTTCGTCCGGTGGTGCCGCTGTGTTCGCCGCCGCGGCGCGGCACGTCGACCTGATGAAGCACGCACTCAAGGGCGCGCTGTACGCGGAGTTCGAGGCCGCCGCGTTGTGGTCGGGCGCGCACGATCCGGATGCGGACATCGCGGGGCTGGTGCGCTTCCGTGACCGGGCGGAGGAGAACTGGGACCAGTTCGACCGGTTGTACCGGGCCGCGCACGACCCGGTGGGATCGGCCGCCGCGCAGTGGCGAGTGGACGGACCGACCCTTTCCTACCGCGAGGACGGTACCGACGCGCTGCTCACCGTCACCCTTGTCGACCGGCATCTGCTGGACGTCGACGGGCCCGAAGGCTGGCAAGCGAAACTCCGATTCGACGCGCAGACCTGGTCCTACGTGGGGACGGTCTACGGCGGTACCGGCCATCCGTTGCGAGGCCGGACGTTGCGGCTGGAGACCTTCGGAAACGAGGGGATCGGCTTCGTCGACGGGCGGGCACCCGACGTCGCGCTGATCGCCGAGGACGGCAGCCGCCGGACCTTCACCGCGAGCGAGGCGATCCTCCCGCGGGCGGTCGAGACACCGGCCGTCGATCCCGCACACCGGCTCCCCTCGGGTGCGCTCGTGCGTGACCTGCTTGACGAAACCGGCACCGTCGAACTGGTGGCTGTCGAAGGCGAAGCCAGGGTGGAGATGGCGGACGTCGTCGCCTTCACGGCGAAGCTCGATGAGCTGGCCGTCGCGATCGACGCCGCGGCGACGCCCGATGGCAGCACCCCCCTTCCGCGGTTGTCGCAGCGCGCCGAGGCAACCGCCGCGGATCTGATCAATCTGTTGTGGACGGTCCTCCGTCCGTCCCTGCCGGAACTCGAAAAGTACATCGCACAGGTGGTGCGCGAGGTCGGTACTGTCCGAGCAGGACTGAGCGGCATGGAGTCCCCCGCTGACAGGTCGGCTTTCGCTGAGGCGAAGCGAAAGACTGCCGCGCACCGGATTCTCCTTGAGCGCGCGGTAAGGCAACTCGTGCTCGCGGCGAATGCGACGCCGCTCGTCGAACCGCCGGGCGACGAGGCGGGCATCGCGCCGGAGTTCGATGACGCGCGAGACGACTTCGATTTCCTCGCCGACACCGTGCTGACCCTGCGAGCCGTCGCGGCTCGACTACGTGCCACTCGCGCCGAGTTGAACGAGTTTCTTTCGACGGTGGTCGAGTTCGACACCGATGACGTCGTCGGCGACCTCGATCGGCGGAGGAAACTGGCTTCGGGAGCCGAGATCCGCATCCAGGAACTTGTTCGCTGGAAGCAGCATCTGCATGTCGGTGTGAAGGAACTGTCCGAACAGCTCGCCGAACGCGGGGACGCGGGGGCAAGGGCGATACGGGTTCTGAATCAGTTCTCGATTCTGATCTCGAATGCCGTGCTCGCCGAGGAGACCGCCGACAGTATCGTCGCCAACTCACCCGCGGCGGATGCGCTCATCACGGAGCGCGATCTCGTGCCGTATTACGACTTCGCCGACAATGCGTGGAACGAAGCCGCGAACGCATTGGTTCACGCCCGCCACGCGTCCGAGGTCGATCCGCGCCTGCTCGATGCGAACACTCGCCGGGCAAGGGAGGCTCAGTTCGACCGGGAAGACGTCCACGAGGGTCTGGTCGCGTCGACCGTCGGCAACTTGCTCCAGATCACGGAGGACCGGCCGGTCACGGTGGTGGCGGACGGCACCGACCTCGATGGTGACGTGCATTCGCCGGACGAGTTCCGCGAAACGTCCACTGTGGTCAGCGACCTTGCCGTGCTGGCCTTGCAGGACGCGGTTGGTGGTGCGCTGGCGGCTGGTGCGGCGCGACTGGTACCCGCGCTGGTGAGTTCGGCGAGCGAGATCTCTTCGGCTGCCGGTTCGGACGCGCGGCTGGTGTGGGACGAGGGTGCGGATTCGCCGCGTCTGGAGTTGCGATTCGGCCCCGGAGTCACGGTCGCGCACCTGGTGCTGCGGGTGGGACGTGAGGCCGTGCGTTCGCAGGTCGTGGATTATCCGGATTTCGCGGCACAGGGTGGGCTTTCCGAATCCGCGATGTCGAGAACCGAAGCCGCCGCGGAGCTGGCCGAGTGGTTGACCGCGCGCGGGTTGCGAGACGCGTTCGGTGCCGACCGGCTTCCTCAGGACATCGTCGAGCTGGCCGGCAGGAGAGTCGACAACGCCGGTTTCCGGTTCCCGGAAACGGTGGACGAGCTGTCGAGAGGCATCATGCCGTCGTCGCTCCAATTCTGGTCGGCTGCCTTCGGGCGACTCATGTCCACCTGGAATGTGCTGGCTCATCAACTGGTGACGCTGCGAGAGTCGTGGCAGATCTGGCATGACCTCGTCAACGGGGGCGACCAGCAGACCGCTGACACTTACCGCATCGATATCGATCAGCGCCGCGCGGTGGTGGAGCGCGAAGCTCAGGACTGGATTTCGAAGGTCGAAAGGCTTACTACCCGATTCGGCAACCTCGTGACGGAGGAAGACGAGGGGAGAGCCGATTACGCGCGCGCCGCGTCGGGGCTGAGCAGGCTCGCGGGCCTCGCTCGGTCGGTGGTCGACGCCGAGTTGCGGGTCAGCGACGCGGCCGAGTACGCGGCCGACGCCTCGATGCTTCACGAGCTTCTGTGGTCCGGCGGGGGGCAGGGCCTCGCGAAGGTCAGGGTCATGCTGTCGGCGATCTGGCAAGACGGCCCGACCAGCCCCGACTCGGCAGCGGGGACGGCGAGCCTGGCGACCCAGGTCCGCCAGCCTTGGGATCTGGACGAGCTGAAGCCCTACATCGAGGCGCTGGTGACCAGGGGAGTCGGCGAGGTCTTGCCTGCCGATCTCGCCGCGAAGGCCGAGCCGATGGTAGGCCCGCTGCTCGACGGTGTGCGCGTCACCGGACCGGACGGCCGTGGCCCTGGGGCAGCGCTCGTCTGGGAGCCACGCGAATCGGTACCGAGACTGGAGCTGCGGGTCGGCGAGGACGTCACGGTCGCCCACCTCGTCATGCGGGTGCTGCACGAGATCGCGCACTGGGTGATCGCCGAGCAGCGAACCCAGAGCCAGGACGGGAATCACCGGCCGCACGGCCTTTCCCCCGCCGAGGTCTTCGGCGACGAGGTCACGGCCGAATCGGTGTCCTCGCTGGCGGTCCGCTGGCTTGTCGACCTTCCCGGCGCCGACGACTTGCCCATCGACTTCGCGCGGCTGGCGTTCAGGGAACCGGACCAGACGGTGGCCGAGGTGCGCGGCGTCCATCCCGTCGGCGGCGACTACGTCACGGGTCTGGCCGGTGCCGACGAGGGCACCAGGATCGTCTATCACTCGCAGGACCGGCGACCAGGCGAGGGACGGCTGCCGTCGCGGCGCACCGTCACCGAGGTAGCCGCCGACTTCGACGAGGGTGTTCTCGTCGCGGGGAGCAGCACTCGGCGCGAGGTGATGATCGAAGACGTCCTTGAGCACGTCGAGTGGTTGAACATGGCGCGGCTCGATCTGCGGGACGAGGTCACCGCCTGGTTCGCCGAGACCGAGGGCGTGACGGTCGCCGAACGCCCGGCCGCGCCGGACGGCTCCGCGCTCAACCGTGCCATCGCCGGACTGCGGGCCCTGCTGCGCGATTTGCACGACCAGCGCGAGGCCATGTCTCACCGGACCCAGCAGCTCGGTACCCAGCTCGACCTCATCTTCGCCGCGTTGACCGACAGCGACGGAGCCGTGCGGCTCATGGTCGAGGCCGCCGACGACCGCGGAGCGGGCAGGACGGACGCGGCGCGGGAGAAGCGGGAAAGGGCCGGCCTTGCCTGGGAGGTCGGCGCCGCGCATACCTGGGAGCTGGAGAACACCGTCGTCCAGCTCGGGGTTTTCGCCGAGCAGCCGGCGACAGCCTCCCCGGAATTCGGGGAGCGGGCACCCTCGTCGCTGCTGTTGCGGGAAGCCGGGCTGGATGCCGCTCCGCTCGACCGCGCCTGGCGCGCCGTCGTCGGCTCAGCCGGGAGGCTTCGGGTCGCGCGGGCCGAGTGGACCGGCAAGGTGGAAGCCCCCGGTTATCTGGCCGAGCACAGCGAAAATGACCTGCGCACGCTGTCCGCGCTCGCCGGTGAGCTCTACTCGCGGGAGGCCGGAAGCGACACGATCCGGCGCGGTACCAAGGCCGAGGAACTCGTCGCGCTGGCAAGGCAACGTGCGACGGAGCTGAACACGCTCGCCTTGGACGAGCCCGTTTTCGCCGAGGTGCTGGACCGGGCCGCACGGCTTCTGCGTGACGTGCTGCCGACCGCCGTCGACGCGTGGATGCGGTCGGTCGCCCTCGCCGACGAGGCCACCGCGAACAGCGAACGGTCGGATGTCGTCGCCAGGTACCGGGAGCTCGCTGAACGTGGGTACCAGGCCGTCGGCGAGCTTCTTGCCGAGGCTCGCAGGCCGGATCTGCTGCCCTCCGGCGGTTTCCTCTTCGACTTCGGCGACGAATTCCTCGGAATCGACATCGGCTCCCCGAATGTCCACATCGGACCAAGGATCGCCGAACCGGTGTTCACCGTCGGCGATGTGCTCTCGGCTGTCACCGAACTCGACGCCCTCCGAGTGCGGCACCGGCGCGCGGTCGAGGACCACCTCGGCAACACGACGGAAGATCGCAGGCACGGCAGGCTCGCGGTCGGCGCCGTCGAGGACGCGATCGAGCGGTCGGTGAGGGAGCTCGACGCACGGCTTCGCGAGGCGGCTGCCGCGAGGCCCGAACTGGAATCGCGGATCGGCCACGTGTTGAGGACGCTGGTGGCTTTCCGGTCCCAGCTCATCAATCTCCCCGGCAATGATCCGAATGCCTGGCATGCCCTCGCCGACCCCGAGGGAGCGAGCTTCTTCGCCCACCATGCCGACATGGCCGCGGAACGCGGCAACCAGCGGTCGGCGATGTCCGTGCGCCGAAGGGCGGTGGTCAACTGGAGCAATGCCGCCGAGATCGGGATGGAACTGGAGCGCGCGGTCCGGCAACTCGGGATGGCCGCCGTCACCGGTCTCAGCCATCCGGAACCAGGAGACGCCGAGCAGGTCGCGGCTCCGTTGCGGCGTCACCTCGACCGCTTCGACGCGCTGGAGCAGTTGCAGGCGAGGCTCGGTACCACGATCGACACGATGCGGGCGAGCCGGATCCGGCTCAACGCCACCGGTCGTGCCGTGGTGGATCTGCGTGCCATGCACGTGCCGAGGGAGTTCGTCTCCGGGATCGGCAAGGGACAGCGCAACCTCCGTGCAGATCTTGCCGAGCACGAGGCCACGCTGCACGGGGGTCGTTCGGCCGAAGAGCCCGCACTCGTCGACCAGTTGATTCAGGAAGCCGAAGCACTCGCCACCGACCTCGTCGTCGAGACGAGGGGCGGCGACATCTCGCAGGCCGACATCGAGGTGCTGACCGGGGCGGCGAAGGACCTCGCCGCCGTGCGGGGCGTGCTGAACGAGGCCGTCGCGGCGGAGAGCCGTGCGGACGATCTGCTGCGCCTGGGCGATCCCGCTGACGTCGCGGCGCTGGTACGGGCCCGTGACGAGGCCGAGCACGCGTGGGTCCGGCTCGCGATGTTGCTGTCGCCCTTCACCGGTCCCGCCGATGCGCCCGACGCGACGCGCCCGTCGTGGTTCTACCGGACGGGAGACCAGGACGACCCGATCGTGGTCACGCCCGCCGCTTCCGGTGTCGTAGTGGACGTCGAACAGCCGGGCTCGTGGCACGCCCGCTTGCGGTTCGACGCACAGGAAGCGGCGTACCTCGGCACGGTGAAACCGGCTCCGGGCGTCGACTTCGCCGGGGAGCAGGTCAAGCTGATGACCCGCGATTCCGGAATCGGTCTGGTGGGTGAGCACGCACCCGGCGAGATGGAGCTGACCGTCGGGCAAGGCTTCGCAGGTCGGCTGGTCATCGACGACACCCCGGCAGAGGCCGGACCGGTTGTCGAGAGGACATCGCTACTCGCCTCGGGGACGCCGGTCGGGGTACTGCTCGACGAGCACGGCGCCGTCGAGCTGATTTCCGGAGAACAAGGCGTCACCGTCGCCGACGTCGTCGCCTACGCGGCGGCACTGGACCACCTCGTCCAGCGGATGGAAGCGGATTCTCCGGTGGAGTCCGCCGAGCAGGTCGCGGAGCAAGCGACGAGGCTGCTCAATGAGCTGGGAGAGCTGTTGCTGTCCTCGGTTCTCGGCGCGCGGCCTGAGCTGACCGCGCTCGTCGGACAGGTCATGGCGGCGGCCAACTTCATCGTCAACGGATTGTCCCGCCGTCAGCGGTTCGCCGAAGAAATCAGGGACACCGAAGGGGCGGTCCTCGGTGACGACATCGTGCTCGCCAGGCTTGCCACCTGGCTCGACATCGTCGGCGCCGAGCAGGCATGGACCAGTGCTCTCTCCCTTGAACGCGCCATCCGGCGACTTGCCCTCGTGGCCGCTGATCCGCTGCGCGAACTGCCGGTCGAGCAAGCGGAAGACGCTCAGCCGGCCGCCGGGGTGCGGAGGGGCTACAACGCGCTTGACAGCGGTTTGCGGGTGCTGCGGGAGACAGCGAGGACGCTCCGGATCCGGCGAGAAGAGTGGAGGGGCATCAGTGACGCCGAATCGAGACTGACGGACCTCGACGAAGCACTTGGCGATGGTGCCCGGAAGGCGGCGCTGGAGAGCCTACTCAGGCGCGCTACTCGCGATCTGGCGAACCGGGTGGCACAGGTGCAGACCCTCGCCGTCGAGCAGATCGAAACACTGGAGCTGGCCACCGCCGACGACACCACCGCGGAGTTCGCCAGCGTTGTCGGCGCGCTGGACCAGTTCTCGATGCTGATCGGCAGCGCGCTGTACGCCGAGACCGCCATCGACGACCTCATGACGAGGCACGGGCACCGCGATGTCGTGTGGTACTCGGACATCGCGGACAGAGCATGGCGCGAAGCCGAGGTGGCGCTGGCACACGCGCGCAACCAGGATCTCGTCGACCCGGTAACGCTGGACGGTCAGACCGCCGCGGCGATGGAAGCACAGCGAGTGCGGGAGCGGAGGCGCAGGGCGCCCGAGGCCGACCTCGACGTCGTCCCAGCCGTCCCCGACCGCGATGTCGATGTCGACCCCAACCTGGACTTGGTCCGCGTGGTCGACTCGGCGGAGAGTTTCGCCGACGTCTCGCAGCTCGTCGGTGCGCTGGCGACGCTCGGGCTCGACGCGGTGGTAGGTGGCGAGCTGGCTGCGCGGGGAGCCGATCTGGTGCCCGTGGCGTTGCGGTCGGTGTCGGAGCTTCATTCCGAGCTCGACGCCAACGCCCGGTTGGTGTGGGACGAGGGCGCGCAGCTGCCTCGGCTTGAGTTGCGGTTCGGTCCCGGTGTGCGGGTCGCACACCTTGTGGTGTGGGTGATGCACGAGATCGCGCACTGGCTGACGGTCGGTGAGCGGGGGACCGCCCGGCCTGAGGGACTCGCTGCGTCGAGGGTTGTCGAGGACGAGGTCGCGGCGGAGCTGGTGTCGCGGTTGGCCGCGCGGTGGCTGGTGGACTTGCCGGGTGCGGGCCGGTTGCCGGAGGACATCGGCGAACTGGCGGGACGCGACTTCGCCGAGTACGCCGACACCGTCCGGGAACGGACCGAGGGTTCGGCCTATGTGGACGATGTCGCGGGTAAGGGCGACAACGACGAGATCGCACTCCACTCCGGACAGCCAGGCTGGCACTGGCAGGAGGAACCGGACTTCGGCCAGTGGCGAGAGTCGACTCTTGGCGCACGATTGATCGCGGCCTGGAAGCGCGCTGTCAGCGAGCTCGCTCGCATCGACGGATTCTGGACTTATCGCGTCGCGGATGCGGCAAGCGATCACGTGCTCTCCATCCTCCCCACGAGACTGAAGCACGTGGTGACTGCCGAGCTGTGGTCGCGGAGCGATCCAAACCGTACGTTGTGGCGAGCAGAGCTACGGTATTCGAAGAGACACGATGCCTACCGCGGCTTCGTTTCCGGAACTGGGCCCTTGATGCTGACGGCGCCAGGGCCCGAAAGCGCCGTCCGGTTTGGTGAATTTGGACCGGCCGTGGCGTTGTTGCGTGTGGATGGTGGCCCGCCTCAGCCGTTCGAGCTGATCATCGAAAGTCCCCAGCGCCCCGACACCGGCTTCGCCGAGCGGAACTTCGAGGCGGGGCATCAACTGGTCTCGGGGACCACCGCGGGTGACCTTGTGGCCGACGTTCGCGCACTGGGCGGCCCGGAGCTGGCCACCGTGATGGCGGAGCTCGCACGGTTTGTGGCTGGGCTGGATCTGTGGTTGACGCGGATCGGGGACGAACACTGGAAGCATGAGCACGCCGTCGAACTGCGCCGAGCGGTGCGCGGGTTGCGTTCGCTTTTGCGTGAGGTCATGGCGGGCCGTCCCGATCTCGATGGCCTTGCCTGGTTGACGATGCGCAGGGCAAATGTCGTTCTAGGACGGATTTCTTCCCCCATGAGCGACGGGCTACTGTCCTTCGTGGGACGCGAATACGCGACCACCTTCGTCATCGAACTGGAAATCGCGCTGCGCAGGCTCGCGATCGCGGCGGGCTCGCCGCCGCGATCCGAACCCCACTGGGGTGACGATGCGACGATGCCACGCCCACTCCGGCTCGGCTCGACCGAATTCGAGAGGCTTTCGTCGGGTTGGGACGGATGGCGATCCGAAACCTTGTATTTGCGCGATCTGCGCGCGAGCTGGCGTCAGACGGTTCGAGACGAGCGGATCGCCCTGGAGCGAGGGAACATTTCCGAAGCGCTTGTGAACGGCGCTCTGCTGGCGGAACATGAGCTGCGTCTTGCCGAGCTGCGTACGGAATTGCGGCGCGAAGGCGAAAAGTGGGCAGCGGATGTCGACGGTTTCGCGGACCGGATGGCCGAATCAGCACTGGTCGCTGACAAGGACAGGGCCGACTATGTCCGTGCCGTGACGGGCTTGCGCAAGCTCGCGCGGAGTGCGCGGCTGGCGATTGAAGCCGAGTTGGCTGCAGACGAAGGGCCGGGTACCAAGGACAAGGAGCCCGTGGCGATCGGTGCGACCCTTGCTGAGGCGGACCTCGCGATCAAGGACGTCTCCGCGCTGCTGGCCGAGATCCGGCGAGGAATGCCGACGGGAGAGCACGTCGGTTTCCTTTCGGCTGTGCGTTCGCGGCATGACCTGGCTGCGGTGGGTCCGTTCGTCGAGGCGATGGTGACGCGGGGGTTGTACGAGGTCGTCGGTGGTGACCTTGCGAGCCGGGCGGCGGAGTTGGTGCCGTCGTTGCTGGATTCGGTGTCGGTGGTTGCCGAGAGCACCCCGAATGCCCGGTTGGTGTGGGACCAGGGTGCGGAGCAGCCCCGGCTTGAGGTGCGGGTCGGCGACGGGGTGACGGCGGCTCACCTGGTCACGTGGGTGATGCACGAGGTCGCGCACTGGGTGACGGTGGGTGAGCGGGGGACGTCGCGGCCGGAGGGGCTGACCGAGTCGCGGGTTGTCGAGGACGAGGTCGCGGCGGAGTCGGTGTCGCATTTGGCCGCTCGGTGGTTGGCTGGGTTGCTGCCGAGTAACGAGCGTTTGCCTGATGGTCTTCGCGAGCTGGCTGGGTACGACTTCGCCGAGCACGCGGACGTGGTGCGGGCGGAGGTCAAGGGGTCGGCCTATGTGGACGGTGTCGCGGGTAAGGGCGGCGACGACGAGATCGCACTCCACTCCGGCCTGCCGTCGGGGCGCTCCGTCGAAAAGGCCGTTGCCGAGGACGTTGTGCTCGCGAGCGCCACCCGGTTCGTGCCCGAGGTGACGGCAGGCGGCGTACTGCGGCACGTCGCGCGGTTGAGTGCGGCACAGGCCGAGCTACGGGAGGCGGCAAGGACCTGGGCTGACGACACTGACGACGCCGACGACGCACGGTTGGCAGGGGAACAACGCCCGCCCGCACCGGACGGTGGTCTCCTTCGCGCGGCCATGAGCGAGCTGCGCGACGTGCTCGACGAGCTGGACGGCAGGCGCGCGGCCATGACTGACCGGACCCAGCAGGTCCGGACCACACTGGACTCGATTGAGGCCGCTGTCCTCGGCACCGACGGCGCGCTCCAGCTCGTGAGCGACAGCGTCGCTGTCGTCGCCGTCGACGGCGGGGTCTTCGCGGCGGAGATACGCGACAAGGCCAACCAGGCGTGGGAGACCGCCTCGGCGCACCTGCGGGAGCTGGACTACGCCGTCGCCCAGCTCGCCCAATACGCGGCGCAGCCGGTCACCGAGCCGCCGGAGTTCGCGAGGACCCTGCCTTCCTCGCCGCTGCTGCGGTCTGGCGGGCTGAGTTTCGGGTCCCTCGATCGCACGATGGGCGAGGTCGTCTCCTCCGTGGAGCGGCTGCGCGTTGCGCGGGCCGAGCAGCAGGCGGACCCCGGGGGACGGGCCGAGCGCGAGCTGTCCTCGCTTGCCGATGGTCTCTACCAGCTTCCGGCGGGGCACGACATGTTCCGGCGCGGCACCACGGTGGAAGAGCTGGTGTCCGCCGCCGAGGCGCTTGCCGTCGATCTGGACTCGGCCGCTTCGGCACGGCCTTCGTTCGTCTCGGCTTACCACCACTCCGCGCGGATTCTGCGAGAAGCGCTGCCCACTGCCGTCGACGCGTGGGTCCTGGCGATCGGCCGTTCCGACACGGCGGTCGCCAATGGTGAACCGCCGAGGGTGGTGGCCAGGTACCGGGAGCAGACGCGGCGAGGATTCCAGGCGGTCCGCGAGCTGATCGCGGAAGCCAGAATGCCGGATCTGTTGCCATCAGGTGAGTTCGTGTCGGACCTCCCCGGTGAACTGGTCGATACCGGTGTCGGCGCGGCGCTCACCGTTGGTCAGGTGCTCGAACGGGTCGGTGAACTCAACGCACTGCGGCTGCGGCACCGGCGTGCGGTGGAAGACCGGTTCGTCGGTACGAGCAGGGGCGAACGTGGTGTGCCGGGTGCCGTCGAGGACGAGATCGACCGGTCCACAATGGAACTCGGTTCACTTCTGCGTAAGGCGATGGCCGCTGCGCCGGGCCAGGCGGGCCGGATCGAGCACGTGCTGAACGTCCTGACCGCCTACCGGTCCCAGCTCACCGGCCACCTCGGCAGCGATGCGGACAACCCCTGGAACGTTCTCGTGGACACGCAAGGCGCGAAGGGACATGCCCTGCGCGCTGTCGACGCGTCGATCCGAGGCGACGAGGTAGCGGCCCGTACGTCGCGGCACCGGGCCGTTCTCCATTGGAACATCGCGGCGGAACTGGGCCTTGAGCTGGAGCGGGCGGTACGCGGACTCGGGACGGCCGATGGCACAGCTGCCGTCGGAAGTCCGTTGGCAGAGCAGACGATGGAGCCGTCACTGGAGGCGGTCCTGCCCCGGTTCGAGGCACTGAACCGGCAGCGGCAGGCGCTGCGCGATGTCGCCGAAAAGCTGCGTGCGGACACGGTCCTGCTGTCGGCGACCGAGAGCGCGGTGGCGGACCTGCGTGCTCAGGACGCGCCTCACGCGTTCGTTTCCGAACTTGGCGACAACAAGGACCGGCTGCGGGCCCGCATCGACGTCAGGCTGGCTGGGTTCAGCACGATGCGATCCAATGCAGAGGGCACTCCGGGACGGCTGATCGGCGACACCGACGCACTGGTCGCAGATCTCGTGACCGCGGCGAAGGCCGCCGGTCTCGTAGCCGCGGCGAAACCCACCGACACCACATCGTTGACCGAACTGGCGGTACGGCTCTCGGCGGTACGGGACGCGGTCGGCGCGGTCATCGCGGCGGAAACTCGTCCGACGCAACGATTGGACCGATCGACGCCGGGCTCTTTCGTCGAGGTGACGGGTGCTCGTGACGACGCGGACCGAGCGTGGTCCCGGCTCGCGGAACTACTGTCCCTCCACCCCGGAAGCGTGGTGCTCGCACCGGAAAAGACCGGCACCGAAGCCGCTGAGCCACTCGTCTCTGGCGAGTTGGCGGCGATGACGGTGATCTCGGGGCCGGAGCGCACGGTCACCGTTGCCGACGTCATGGAGTTCGTGACCAGGCTGGACGAGCTTGCCCGGGATTCCTCCGGGCTGTCAACGGAGCTGCTCGGGCAGAAGGCAGGCGAGGTCGCCGACGAACTGAGCGCGCTGCTGCGGCCCACGCGAGTACCGGTTCGCCCCGATCTGGCATTGGACGCCGAACGAGTGCTGACGGAGGCCCGCGCGGTCGCCGACGCGCTGTCTCGCCGTCGGCAACTGACCGACGACGCGCTGCCAGGCCGGGTGGCCGCACTGCTCGACGAGATTGGGGTCCGGCAGGCGCGCGCCCGCGTGGACGCTCTCCAACACGCCGTCCGGCGACTCGCGCACACAACCCGTATTCCGCCGTACCTGCGCCCCGACACGCCGGAGGGGGCTCGGCCCCGGTTCGCCGACCTGCTTCCCGGCTCGCGGGCTTCGCGTCGCGCGGCGGAGTCGATCCGGACCTGGCGGGCCGAGTGGAGCGAACTCTCCGACATCGCCGCCAAACTCGAAGAGGAGGGCCTGCCCTCCGAGGCCGCACAGTTGCGCGAAGGTCCGCTGACGCGACGTCTGAGCGACCTGCTGGAGCGGGAGCCTCGCGGACTGGCCGATCAGGCAAGGCAATTGCAGGCCGCCGTGGCGGAGCACGTCAGGGCCATGGAATCGGCCGTGTCGGACAGCGCCGGCGAAGGCTCTGCCGAGTCTGTCGGCGCGTTGAACCAGCTTTCGATGGCGATCGGCAGCGCCTTGCACGCCGAGGCCGTGGCCAACGACATCGTGGCCGGTGTCGGGAACGGCGACCCCGCGTGGTACGCCGAGGCCGCCGACAAGGCGTGGCGAGCCGCGGAGAAGGCGATCGCCGAAGCGAGGAACCAAGCGGTCACCGCACGTCGATCGCCAGAAACCCGGTCCAGGAAGACAGTCGACGTCCCGTGGCAGTGGAGGAACGGCTACGAGGTCGCGAGCAGTCTCCCTGCTTTCGACCTCGGTCGCCTCGTGACCTCGGTGCATGCCCTCTCGGAGGTCTCCGGCATCGTCGGTTCGCTCGCGTCGCTGGGTTACCAGGAGATCGTGGGTGGCGAACTCGGGGCGCGAGCAGCCGCGCTGGTACCCGCGTTGCTGGCGTCGGTGTCCCCGCTCGCGCAGGGGGTGGACGCGAACGCCAGGCTCGTGCCGAATCGGGGCGAGGCGTTGCCGCGCCTTGAGGTGCGCGTGGGCGCCTTCGTGACGGTGGCGCACCTCGTCGAATGGGTGATGCGTGAGGTCGCCCGCTGGTTGTCGGAAGGAGGGCGGGAAGCGGCACCGGTCGAGGGCGAGCCCGCCGAACCGTCCACTGTGGATGCCGCTGAGCTGGTGTCGGATCTTGCCGCCCGGTGGTTGACGAGCCTTCCGGACTCGATGCTCGATCCGGCCGCACTGCCCGCACTCCGGCTTGGAGGCGCGGGGGAGTCCGACGCTGGCAGCGTGTCCGGCGCGGAAGGGTCTAACTCGCGGCAGCAGACGCGGCGCAACCCGGGCCCGCTGGAGCGGTTCGCCGCGTCGAGGAAACGCGATTCCGAGGAGTTCTTCGCCTACCGGAGTATTGATCCGGCCGTGTCCTACCGGCTGGTGGTGACGCGGCCTCGTCGCAAGGACACGCTGGTCGTTCGGGCGGAATCGGCTGATGCCGTGAGCCGGGTCCTGTGGGAGGCCCGGCTGCGGTTCTCCAGAATCGGCCAGTTCTACGAGGGTGTGGTCGGCACTTCCGAATCGGGTGGCGGCGGTGTTTCGCCAGGAGCCGCCGTAGTGCTGCGGCCAGGGAAGCAGCGGTTCAGCGACGCCGCGCACGAAGCGCTATCGATCCGGGTGGGTTCCGAGGACGAGCAACGATTCGAGTTGTTCAGGGAGGTTCCATCCCGACGCCGATTTATCGGGTACGCTGCAAAATTCGTCAAAGCCGAACAAGAGTTGGCTTCGGGTAATACACTTTCTGCCTTGCTCGAATGGGCCAGGAATATTTCGCCGTACTCGACTGACGGTGGCACTGCCGAATTCAGGAACATGGCGGAACGGATCGCCCGGACGGTCGGTCACTTTAACAAGCATCTGCTCCGCTTCGTGAACGACCCGTCGGAGGAGCTTACGCTTGAGATGCTGGAAACAGGGCTGGATGACCTGCGCGTGATGCTGGAACAGCTCGTCGTGAAACGTCCTGATCTTGAGGACGAGGCCTGGCAGGTAGTGCGCGGTGCCCTTGCGGCCATAGAGCCTGTAACCGGTCACGTTTGGCGTGCGGTGCGGCCACCGGATGGTGATGCCGTCAAGACTCGGCTGGTTGCCCTGGAGACCGCGTTCCGGCGGTTCGCCATCGCGGCAAGTCCGGTGGACCCTTCGCTTCTCGACCCGCGTGAGGAGGGCGCGGCGGGGTTGACCGAGCGTTTCCTCGGCCAGATCGAGCAATTGCGGCGTAACTGGCAGGCGACGAGCTGGGATCTGAAGTACCTGCTGCTATTGCGTACGGAATGGCGGAAGGCCGGTTTCGACGAGCTGATGGCGCGTAACCGAGGCGACTTCGTCGAAGTCGACCGGATCCAAGCCGGGCGAACCGCGCTGGACCGTACTCTGGCGATGAGGCGCGGCTTGCTGCCGACGTCCGAGGACTGGGTGGCGGACGCGGAGAGGCTGGCCGACTACGCCGACGACGCGGTTCATGCCGCCGACGCCCACGCAGCCGCGGCCGGATCAGTCGAGATCGTCCCGAAGCGGAAGAGCGAGCTCGTGCGCGCCGCGGTGCTTCTCCGCGACTACGCCCGCGCCGGTGCGAAGTGGACGGAAGCCCAACGGGAGCTCGACCGGCTGTTGGGCGAGCCGGACGCAACCGGTACGGCGATCGAGGAGGCGCGGTCACGTGCCGACGCCGCGCTCTCCGCTGTCCGCGGTGTCGATGGAAACCTGAGCCGCGACTATCTGCTGGAGCCGAAACCGCGGTGGCCGGAAACGCCGGGTCTGATGACCAAGGTGATTTCCCCGTGGCACCTGGAGGAGTCGAGCGCTTCGGTCGGTGCGATGGTGGCGCTCGGGCTCGATGCGGTCGTGGGTGGTGACCTGGCGGCGCGCGGCGCGGAGCTGGCGCGGGTGTTGCTGGATTCGGTTTCGGACACCCCGCATGACGTCGACGAGGACGCGCGGTTGGTGTGGGACAAGGGCGCGGACTTGCCTCGGCTTGAGGTGCGGCTCGGCTCCGATGTGACGGTGGCTCACCTTGTGGTGTGGGTGATGCACGAGGTCGCGCACTGGCTCACGGTGGGTGAACGGGGTCCTGGGCGGCCCGAGGGCTTGCCCGAATCCCGGGTCGTCGAGGACGAGGTCGCGGCGGAACTGGTGTCACACTTGGCCGTTCGGTGGTTGGCGGAGAAACTGCCGGAGGGGCAGCGGTTGCCAGCGGATCTCGGCAGGCTGGCCGGACATGAGTTCGCCGAGTACGCGGACACCGTGCGGAATGCGACCGAGGGTTCGGACTACGCCGCGGGTATCGCGGGCAAGGGCAACAATGCCGAGATCGCCTTCCACTCCGGACAGTCCGAATCTCCGGTCTCGCCAATCCCGGAACGGCGCGAGCCGACCCTCGGCGAACGAGTGATCGCCGCGTGGACGCGCAATATCGACCTGGTACGGCTAGGCATCACCCGTAGTGAAGTGGTGTGGAACTATCGGAGTGCGGACGACGAGAGGAGTTATTCGCTCTCCGTGCGGCCCAATCTCCACAAGCACACCGGGATCGTCGAAGGCTGGTCGCCCGACGGGGCGGGACGGATGCTGTGGCGTGCTCGACTGCGATACTCCGAAGAGGATGGTGTCTACCGGGGCTTCGTCGACGACGACAGGGTGAGCGACGGCGGTTCGCTGGGCACTCCCGTGACGGTGGCCGTGCTGGGGCAGGGCGAGACGAGCCGGTTCGGCGAGCTCGCCCCCATCGAAGTCTCCGTGAGCGTCGGTGGTGAAGAGCCTCGACCGTTCGGATTGGTCGCCGAACATCCCCACCGGCCTGACACCGGTTTCGCCACACGTCACTTCGATCCCGCCCACCGGTTGGCTTCCGGCGTGACCGCGCGGGAGTTGGTGGCTCACGTCCGCGCGTTGTCGGAACCCGGTCTCGTGACCGCGATGGCCGATGTCGCGAGATTCGTGGCGGCACTGGATCTGCGGGTATCGGCGATCGCCGAAACACAGCCGACGTACGAACACCTCGTGGAACTCGAACACGCCCTACTCGGGTTGCGCTCGCTCCTGAGCGGCGTCATGGCTGCCCGGCCCGATGCCGAAGGCCGTGCCTGGCTGACTATCCGCAGAGCCCTTGCCGCATCGGGGAGACTGTTCTCCCGAGTCCATGAAGGACAGTTGGCCGCCGTGGGCGCGGACTACGCGGCGACCCGGCTCGTCGAGCTGGAGACGGCCGTGCGGCAGCTCGTGGCCGCGACGGCCGCGCCAGGGCGGCCCGAACCCAGCTGGGGCGACGACGGGGCGATGCCGACGTCGGTTCGCTCCACCGCGTGGCGAATCAACGAGCTGTCGTTCGACTGGGACGCATGGCGCAGCGACGCGGCGACCCTGCGCGAGTTGCGAGCGGACTGGCGGGAGGCGGCTCGCGACGAGAAGACCGCGTTGGCGAGGGGAGACCTCGCCAACGCCGAGCGCAGCGGCGAACGCCGGGCCGTGCTGGAGACCACGCTGGCATCGCGACGCGATCTGCTGCGGCAGACGGGCGAGGACTGGCTCGCCGAGGTCAATGACTATGCCGAGTGGATGACCGACCTCGTGCTGGCGGCCGACGAGGGCAAGGCCGACTATGCCCGCGCCGCGGCGGGCCTGCGCAGGCTCGCCATCACCGCTCAGGTGGCGATCCACAGCGAGTCTCGGGCCGACGAGTTCGCCGGTACCGAGACAGGCTCGCCGTTCTTGGTCGCGGACGCCCTTTCCGGCGCGGACGCGGGGTTCGCGAGGGTTTCCACGCTGCTGACCGAGATCCGGCGGGGGATGCCGACGGGGGAGCCGCCGAGAGGCGAGCGGGTCGATTTGCTGTCATCCGTGCGTTCGCGACGTGACCTGGTCGCGGTGAGTCCGTTCGTCGAGGCGATGGTGACGGCGGGCCTGGACGAGGCTCTGGGTGGCGAGCTTGCCGCGAGGGGCGCCGAACTGGTGCCGGTGTTGCTGCGGTCGGTCTCGCGGGTCGCCGAAGGCGGCACCCCGAATGCACGGTTGGTGTGGGACCAGGGTGCGGAGTTGCCGCGCCTTGAGGTGCGAGTAGGCGACGGCGTGACGGTGGCCCATCTGGTCACCTGGGTGATGCACGAGGTGGCCCATTGGCTTTCGGTTGAGCAGCGCGGGACGACCCGGCCCGAAGGGCTCGACGAGTCGCGGGTCGTCGAGGACGAGGTCGCCGCCGAGTTGGTGTCGCGGTCGGCTGCTCGCTGGCTGGCGGAACGGCTGCCGGAGGGCCAGCGACTTCCTGACGACCTTCGCGAGCTGGCGGGGCACGACTTCGCCGAGCACGCGAGCGATGCGCGGGAAGCGGTCGAGGGGTCGGCCTATGTGGACGGTGTCGCGGGGTCGGGACCTGGTGCCGAGATCGCGCTTCACACCGCGCCTGCCGATCGCATGGATGCCGATTTCGTGGCCGGTGCACGGGCGTTGGCGGCCGATCCCGAGTTCAGTGACGCCTTGTCCGTCTCGTCCGTAGTGGACGGTTCCGTGGAAGCGCTCGTGTCGTGGCAGGACGGGGTGATTGCTCCGGCGACACTCGTGCCGTTCGGCAACGAACTCGCGTGGCGAAAAGGCAGGCTCATCCTGCCGTTCGATCCGGCAGCCGAGCTCGAACCGCAACTCGGTCACTACCTGCGGGCGGATGGTCCGCTGAGCCCGCATGAACTTGCGCGGTTTGCCGCGATGAACCAGGATTTCCGGGTCGGGACCTACGCGGAGTACACGGCTCGGCAGACCGGCCGGAATGCCGAATCCTTCGCCGCGGACGTTCCGCGGACGCCGATGTACGCAAGGCAGCAGTACCTCATGTCGGCTGCCGAAGCGCGCTACCCGCTGTCGGCCGACGAGATGAGCGAGCTGCAAATCCGCTATGAGCAGCTTCCGCAGCGGCTGCGCGCCATCAGGGACGCTGGAACCGTCCTTCCCGACGGTTTCGTCATGGGCGGCGATTTCCCGGTCAGTCACCATCCCACGCGGTACACCGTCACCGTGCACGACGTGCCCGGTGAGGAGCCGCTGACGCCGACCGAGCTCGCGGCGCTGATCGAGACCTTCCCCGTGGGAGGGCGTGGCATTTTCCTCGATCTTCAGGATTCGGGACGGCCCCGTCCGGGGACCCGGAAGTCGGGGATCGCCACCCGGTTGCGCGAATTCGGCCAGACGCTGGACGGAAGTGCATTGACCCGCTGGCTTTCGGGTGGGTTTGAGTACGTCGCCGGAATGATCGAACGGGGAACCTACGCTCAGGAGCTCGCGGACCGGCTGGGAGTCTCCGTCGTCGCCCCCGAACTCGCGGTGAGCGCGCATGTTCCCGGCGACGATCCGTACCTGAGCGCGGTGGAGCGGCATTTCGAAGGTCTGTCCCCGATACGCGGGGACTGGCGCCTGTTCCTGCGAGGTAAGCCCTCGGCGCGATTCGACCGGGATGCCGAGATCAAGGCCGGAAGGTCGCTCATCGCGGAAAGGGTCGAAACCGGAAACCAGCTGTCCGATATCGGAGAGCGTGCCGAGCGTGCCGGGACGGATTCGGTCCGGACAAGGCAGCCGTTGCCGACCGGGTTGTTGCTTCCCGCCGACACTGTTGTCGACACGGTGACAGACCTGACCCGGCAAGCAGTGCGCGGTGTCGCGATGGCGGGTGCGCGAGTCGTCGCGCGGGGTGCTTTCTTCCAGCCGTGGAATGGTCTTCGGGCGCGGTTCGTCTCGGTCAGTGAGGCGGAAAACGCGATCGAGGAGGCCATCCACCGTCTTCCCGAGGTCACGCGAGGACACCGGACGACCGTGCTCGATCTGGCGCGGCAGGCCGTGATGGACGCGGCGACCACGATCCTTCGCGGCGACGCCGCGACGGCCGAGATCGTCGGCGACCGTTTCCGCGCCGAGGTCACCGGCGGGATTTTCCGCTCCGGCAGGCCGTTGCGGCCAGGATCGGCGGTGGAGTTCAACAGGGTGGTGCTTTCCAGCAGGGACCTGGAAGAAGCGGCTCCCGTTGTCGAGGCCATGGTGACCCGTGGACTAGGCGAAGTGCTTGGCGATCTCGCCTCTTCCGTCGAGCCGCTCGTTCCGGGTCTGTTCGACTCGCTCCATGTCCTCAGTGGACAACCGGGTACGGACGCGAGGCTCGTGTGGGTACCGGGTTCCGATGTGCCGCGGCTGGAGTTGGGGGTCGGCCGTGACGTGACGGTGGGCCATCTTGTGTTGCGTGCCGTGCGCGAGGTGGCGCATCGTGTTCTGGTCAACCAGCGGTCAACCGGAGTGGCCGGGCTTTCCAGGCCGCAGGGGTTGTCGCAGGTGGTCGCGGACGAGGTCGTGGCCGAGTTGGTTTCGGTGCTCGCCGCCCAGTGGCTGACGGGATTGCCCGGCCAGGAACATCTTGCCGCCGACATTCATGAGCTGGCGAGGACGTCGCTCGGCGAGATCGCGTCGCGGTCAGGGAATGCCGGTACTTTCGCGGAACGGATGGCGAGGCTTCTTGAGGAACCTGATTTCCGTTCTCTGTTCAGCGGTCCGGCGGTGCGGGAAACCGGCGTCACGGCGACGGTGCGGTGGCCGGACGGGGTAGCCGCGACGGTGACGTTCACGTCGTCCGGCAAGGAGATCGCCTGGAAACGCGGTGGGCTGGTCCTGCCATTCGACGCTTCGGTGGAGTTGGCGCCACAGCTCGACCGATATGTGCGTGCTCGTGGTCCGATGAGCCCCCATGCATTGGCGCAGTTCGCTTCGCTGAATTACTCCCCGAATTACAGTGTCGGAACGCTCGCCGAGCTCTTCGCACGGGTCGAAAAAGTCACGGTCCGGGAAGCCGTCGCCAGGGTGCACAAGGAATTTCCGGAACTCTACGCGCGACAGCATGACTTGATGACCGCGGATGTGCGCCACCCTCTTTCCCAAGAGGAGATGGCTGTACTGGAAAGCCGCTACCGCGCTCTACCGGAGCGGCTGCGGTGGATTCGGGACGAGGGCAAGGTGCTGCCCGACGGATTCCACTCGATGGAGTCACCGTGGCGGGACTTCCCGCTCGGCCACCATCCCACCCGTTACACCGTCGAGGCGCACGGATGGGTGTTGGACGCGACCTATTTCGTCGGCCTGGGACACCGTGCTTCCGGTGAGGAACCACTGTCCGCGGACGAACTGGCCGAGTTGCTCGGGACGATGCCACTCGCGGGAAGAGGTATTTTCCTGTTGTCCTGCAGGGCGGGCGGCCCGACTTCGACGGGGACGAACTATGCTCAGACGCTCGCGGACCGGCTGGGAGTGTCGGTGGTGGCGCCCGTGTCGACTACTCACACCCCCTTCGACAGCGATGCATACGTCAGGTCGGTCGTAGACGAGGCTGAAGCGGAATCGCCGACCTACGACGACTGGCTACTGTTCCTGCCGGGGGAGCCGCCGCGTCGGTTCGATCTTCGCAACGAGACCGATACGGCTAGGACGCTCCTAGCCGAAAGGCCGGACTCCGGTCAGAGCCTCGCCGATATCGGTGCGGAAGCCGAACTCGCCGGGATTCATTCGCATCGAACGAGGCAGCCGCTGTCGACCGGTGTGTGGTTCCCTGCGGATGCCGTTGTGGAGTCCATGAGTAATTACGTAACGGCGACGGTTTCCCATGTCGCTTTGGAGGGCTGGTTCGATGTGGCGAACAGTCTTCCTTATGAGGTGACTTACCCCGCCGAGTCGGCGCAAGCGGTGCCCGAGGAGTTCGCGAAAGCGATCCGCGACGCGGTACTTCGTCTTCCCGAAGTCGTGGAAGACGAACAGACAACCGTGCTTGATCTCGCTCGGCGAGTACTCGTCGACGCGGTACAGACAAAATATGGCCTAGACGAAGGAACCGCGGATTCGGCCGGTTACCGATTCCACGCCCGGATGATGAGCCATGTTGAACCGGGGCAAGCACCCGTGGGCACCGAGTCCACTGTGGGTTTCGAGCGTACTGTCGATTCCGTCGAACGATGGGCAGCCGTGGCGCCTGTTGCGGAGGCGATGGTTTCCCTTGGCGTCGATGAGGTTTTCGGAGATCTCGCGCCCTCCGTGAGTTCCATGATTCCTGGTTTGTTCGACTCGGTGAATTTCGTGGCTCGGGACAGCGGCGCTGATGCGAGGCTGGTGTGGGATTCGGGTTCGGATGTGCCGAGGCTGGAGTTGCGGATCGGCCCTGGCGTGACGGTGGGGCATCTCGTGCTGCGGGTTCTGCACGAGTTGGCGCATTGGGCGTTGGTGAGTCAGCGTTCCAGCGAGGGCCCGGGTGTTGCGCGGCCCGAAGGATTGTCGGCGTTGCGGGTGGTCGAGGACGAGGTCGCCGCCGAGTTGCTGACGCGGGTCGCGGCGCAATGGCTGACGAGTCTGCCGGGCGCGCATCGTCTCGCGGCGGATATCCACGAGCGGGCGGGAACGTCGTTTGGTGAGGTCGCGGAGGGGACGCGTGCTGGTGCCGACAACGCCGGTTATGTAGGCGACGCGACCGAGCGGGGCCCCGGCGACGAGATCGCGTTCCGGTCTTCGTCAGGGGAAAACGTCCGTGATTTCACGGAACGGATGCTGGCGATTCTCCACCAGCCCGCCTACGAATCCCTGTTCAAGACTTACGTCTTCAGAGACGATGGCATCGTGGCGGGTCTTCGGTGGCCGCGACCGGACAATTACGTTACGAAGGTGTTATTGACACCATTCGGAAGCGAAATCGCCTGGATAGATGACAAGGTTGTCTTGCCATTCGACACCTCTGCTGACCTGAAATCGCAACTCGACCTGTATGTGCGTGCGCGTGGTCCGTTCAGCCCGTATGCGTTGGATCAGGTTGTTCCACTGAATGACTATATTTCCTTCCAGGTCGGGACGCTCGCCGGCTTGTACGAGCGAGTGAGACAAATCGACGACGCCGCGGCCGCTGATGCTGCCGACGCCGCAGGGGTGAAGTACCTGGAGCAAAAGCGTTACCTTATGGCCGCTGATCAAGCTCGCTACCCCCTTTCTCACAAGCAGGTGAAGGCGCTACGCGAACGTATGCTCTATCTACCGTCACGGCTGCGGTGGTTTGCAGAGACCGGCGGCAATACGCTCCCCGACGGGTTCTATTCCCGGGCGGAGCCGTGGGGAGCTTTCCCCCTGGGCCACCATCCGACCCGCTACACCGTCCATGCGCACGGAGTCCTCGACGACGAAGGCCATTTCGTAGGGTTGGACTTCGACGACAGCAACGAGAAGCCGCCAACTGCGGCCGACATGGCCAGGATTCTCAGAACGACACCGCTCGCGGGTAGAGGGATAATCTTGTCCGTCTGCCGCGCTGGCGATTCACCGATGAGCAGACGAATGGGCCGTTCCGCTGCGCTGCGCCAGGTCGGCAATGCGATCGGGGACAATAGCTTCCTTCGGTGGTTGAGTGCCGGAATCGAGTACGTGGCGACCATGATGGAACGGTCGAGCTACGCTCAAAAACTCGCGAACCGGCTAGGAGTGTCGGTACTTGCGCCTGAGACCGATATAAGTCGGTCTCCCGTCGATGGCTTTTACCCGGCGGCGGTTGTCAAAGATCCGGATTCCGATTCGCCGACGTATGGAGACTGGCGATTGTTCCGGCCAGGAAGGCCGTCGGTGCGGTTCGACTATCACGCCGAGGTCATCCGTGGTCTTACTCTTATCGACGACAGAGTCGAGTCTGGTGAAAGCCTCGCTAAAATTGGCAAGACGGCCGAGCGCGCCGGAATAAGTTCGCATCGAACGAAACAACCATTGCCGACTGGTTTGTGGCTTCCCGGTGATAGCGTTGTGGATTTCGTGACGGGAAACGTATCGGACACCGTGGCCTATATCGCCAAAATGGGTGCTCAATATGTGAAGATCAGTCGTTCTTATCAGGCAGGCGATGTCGGCGAGAGAGGGGCATTTGCGGACGCCGAGGTTGTGGGGGCGCTCAACGAGGCATTCGACAACCTTCCCCACACCGTGGAAGGCCACGGGACCACCGTGTTCGATCTCGCCCGGCGTGTCGTCGTCGATGCGACCAGGAAGCTTCTTGACGATGACGTCGAGACAGCTGAGGTGGTTGGTGATCGATTCCGGGCATGGGCAGGAAATATTCGTGATCAGTCTGGACCGGAGAACGCGGAATCTACCGTAGACCTGGGCAGAGTGATTCGTTCTGTCGGCCACTGGGGCGAAGTCTCGGCGGTGGTGGAGGCCATGGTCGTCCGTGGGGTCGACGAGGTCTTCGGGGATCTTGCGCCTTTCGCGGGCACCATGATCTCGGGTTTGTTCGACTCCGTGAGGATCGTGAGTCGCCGCCGTGGTCCTCACGCGAGATTGGTGTGGGCGCCTGGCTCGAATGTGCCCGGACTGGAGTTGCGAGTCGGCCGCGATGTCACGGTGGGCCATCTTGTGTTGCGCGTTCTGCATGAGGTGGGGCACTGGGTTTTGGTAAGCCAGCGTTCTGCGGAGAATGCTGGTCTTTCTCGGCCAGAGGGGTTGCCGGCGTCAAGGGTCGTCGAGGACGAGGTTGTCGCGGATCTGGTGTCACAGGTCACGGCGCGGTGGTTGACGAGTCTGCCAGGAGCGGATCGTTTGACGACGGATATTCACGAGCTGGCTGGGACGTCGTTTGGTGACATCGCCGAGCGGGTAAGGCAGAGGACCGAAGACGCCGAGTATGTAGGCGACGCGGCCGAGCGGGGCCCCGGTGACGAGATCGCGTTCCGGTCCGAAGGCGATCAGGGGTCGTGGCTTCAGCGGCTGAGTGCGGCGTGGCAGCGGAACCTCGACACGTTCTTCGAAGGAATGGCCACCAAGCGGGAGAGCTGGAGCTACGAGAGCGAGAACGGCGACATCAGGTACAGCCTCGTCGTCAAGGCCGGGTTCTGGCCGGACACCGCCATCGTGGAGGCGAGGTCGCTGGAATCGTCGCCGCACGTGCTGTGGCGGGCGCGGGTTCGGTATTCCGAGGAGAACGACCAGTACGAGGGCTTCGCCCAGCCCATCACCCATAACGACGGCACCGCCGTTCTCGGGGATCCGGTCAGTGTCGTCGTGCCCCGTCTGGGCGGCCCGGAACGGATCGAGGCTTCGGCCGCGCCAGGCGAGCTGGAGGTCACCCTCGGTACCGCGACGCCAGTCCGGTTCAGCAGGCAGTCCGAACCGGACGGACGCACCAGCGGGGTCGGCGTGGGCTTCGAAGCGCCGTCTTTCGACCCCGGGCATGTCTTGGCCTCTGGCACTCCCACGTTGGATCTGCTCAGCGATGTGAACAGGCTCGCGGAAAGTGGTGAGCGCGACGTCGCGACAGCTCTTTCGGACGCGGTTGTGTCGCTGAACAAGTTCGACCTGCTGATCCCGGAGTTGACGGCTGAACTGGTAGCCACAAGGCCGGATCTGCTCCACGACGCCGCGCAAAAACTTCTCACGTTGCTGCACGATGACGTGCTGACGCCCCGGCCGGACCTTGACGATATCGATGTCGAGATTTTCGACAGCCTCCTTCCCTTCGTGGGTGGTGGCGACCTCAACGCGGCTGAGCAGTGGCGGCTCGCGGCGAGTGGCCCCGCTCGCGCGAGGGCGATCCTCGTCGAGGTGGAGATCGCGCTCCGGCGACTCGCGGCAGCGGCAGGCAGGCCACCACAGGACGGCGCCAGCCGGGGTGACGAGATGCCGTGGTCGATCCGTGACTGGGCGACGGCATTGGCAGACTTCTCGTCCACATGGGACGACGCGCGCAGCGAGATCACGTCCGCCAGGGAGCTGCGCGCCGCCCGGCGGAACACCGAAGCCGAGTACAAGGCGGCGACGGTACGCGGTGTGGATAGTTCGGAACTGGTGAGTCTCACCGATCGCTTGTCCTTGCTGAGCGCGGACATCGTCCAGCATGACGAACTGGTACAGCGGGATGTCGAGAACTGGGCGAGCGCGGTCGAGGAATTCTCCGACGATGCGATCGACCTGGTACTGAAGGACGCGGAACGCAGGGCAGGCATCGCTGTTGCCATCCGGGGTCTGCGGAGGGCGGCCAAAGCCGCGCTAGCCGCGCTCGACGCCGAGTTGTCCGCGAACCGGCTGGCCGCCCAGCGCGACACCAAGGCTCCAGCCATCGCGGACGAGTTGATCCGCGCCGACATCGCACTGGAGACGGTTGCCGCGCTGATGGCGGCGGTGAGCCGTGGACTGCCGACGAGCCCTGGCGCGGCAGGGCTCACGGCGGCGGTTGCTTCCGAGCGGGATTTCGCGGCTCTGGGCCCGTACGTCGAGGCGCTGGTGACGTCGGGGCTCGGCGAGGTGCTGCCCGCCGATCTTGCCGCGCGGGCTGAGCCGATGGTGGCGTGGCTGCTCGACCCAGCACGGGTGACCGTCGGGACGGAAGGACCTGACGCGGCCCTGATCTGGGACCCGAACGAACTGTTGCCCCGCCTGCACCTGCGTGTCGGCGACGACGTTACCGTCGCCCACCTCGTGATGCGGGTGCTGCACGAGGTCGCCCATTGGACCGTTGTCGATCTGCGCGGTCCTCACGAGTCCGCCTTCGGCAAGCGTCCCGAGGGGCTGACCCCTGGCGATGTGCTGGAGCAGGAGGTCGCGGTCGAGGGAATCACGTCGCTGGCCGCGCGGTGGCTGTACGGCCTCCCCGGCAAGGAGGAGTTGCCTGCCGACATCGTCGAGCTTGCGACGCGCACCCTCGACGAGCACGTGGTGGCGACCCGTGCGGCGAACGAAGGCACCGAGTACGTCCACGACGTCGCCGCGGCCGCCGATGACCGCAGGGTGGAGTACCACTCGCGGACCGGCCGGTTCGCGAATCTGGTGACGGTGAACGACGGCGAAGCGCGCTCACTGGCAGCCGAGGAGTTCGGCGAGGGGGTCACCGTCGAGCGGGTCCAGGACACGACCAACCCGGTGTGGCGGGTCCGAGCCGAGAACGGTGACACTGTCGCGTACCTCGTCCTGACCACGAACCTGTCCAGGGTGCTCGCCGCCCACGACGCTCTCGGCGGCCTGCCGCACCCGCTCGTGACCGCCGACGTGCTCGGCTCGTGGCAGCTCAAGGGCGATGCCGGACTGGTCCTGCAGAGCGTCGTCCCCGGGACCTCGCTGCACGAGTTGCTGGTAGAGACCCGGACGGCGCTGCTCGACGGCGAATCGTCCGCCGAGGACGTCGAAAACGCGCTGACCAGACTGGCGGACGCCGCTGAATTGACCGGGCGTGCGTTCGCCGCTCAGCACACGGGCGCTGGAAACGCCGAACTCGGTGCGCACGGCGAGCACCCACTTACCGGTTCCGCCACACTGCTCTCGGCGACGCTCGGCGGGCTCTCCGCCGAGGCGAGGGCAGCACTCGGCGACACGACGAGCAGGGTGCGCTCAGCGGCCGCCGCGGATGCCGACGCCGAGCTGTCGGGCACTGCCTACACCCACGGCGATCCGCATCCCGGCAACATTCTGATCGATGTCGACGGTGGTACGGCCGGGCTCATCGACCTCGACACCGCTGGCTATTCGGTCGGGGAGAACGGCAAGCCGACCGGCGACCCCGGGCTCCAGGTCGCCGACCACCTCGACTACCTGAAGCGGCTCACCGAAAGCCTCGGCATCGAGGACGTCGGCGTCCTGCTGGAGTCCCGGTTCCTCGCCGGTTACCGGGCCGGAATCGGTATCCCGGGTGATGTGCGCGGCGAGGTCGCGGCCGCTGTCGGTGCATTGTGGACCCGATTCAAGGCGCTGGGAGCGAGCGAAGCTGACAGTGCGGCCGCATTGTTCGACCTCGCTCAGGCCGTCGCCGACGCGGCCGACGAGCTTCCGGCCCCCGACCCGGTGCGGCAGCACGGCCCCGACTTCCCCGTCGAGGGCGAAGCCGGACCACGGCGCAGGGGCCTTTTCGGTCGACTCTTCGATCCGAAGTGGAACTACACCGGCGACGAAGGCGTTCAACCGAACCTGCCTTCGCCAAGCCCGCAGCCACGCACCGTCGCGGATCTGGCGGCCGAGGCAGGTACGTCGGATGCCTCGATCGCCGCGCTCGAAACAGCGCTGGAGGGAGCGGCGGCACAGCTGGCCACCCTGCACCGCTCCCACGAACTGTCCTTCTTCGACACTGCGCCGATGGAGATCGGCCGTTCTGAACTCGCCGAAGAGGCGTACCGGACGCTGCTGTCCGCAGGGCCGTTGTCGGCTCTCGCCGATGTCGGCGAACTGAGCGAGCGGATCAGAGACGCCTTCGTATGGGGCCCCGTCTGGATCGGGACGATCCACGGCGCGGCGACACTGGACGCGTTCCACGTCGACGGCGACCGGGTCACGCTCACCCCCGCCGCCGTCGAGCCTGCCGAGGACAGGCCGAAGACCCCGACCGCCGCCGATGTGCACTCGTTCCTCGCTGATCTCGAAGCTCGTACGCCAGACATGTCGGCGCAGCAACGCGAATCGCTCGTCGACGTCTTCCTCGCGGCCTATGAGCGAGCCGGCGGTGTCATTCCGCCGGAACTGACCGCATCGACGGGAGTGCTGTCGCCCGCGGCAGCGGAGAGCGTCGCCGCCGACATCCAGGAACTGCGCGAGCTGGTGCGTCGGAATCCGGTGGATCCCGCCGATGACGACGTCACCGAGTCTTTCGACGCGCTGAACAGGTACGGCGAGCCCCACTATCTCCTGGTGCGAATCGCCGTGAACCAGCTTCGCGTGGCCCCTGCTGGGGAGTGGAACGACATCGTCGCGAAGCTGACCCGCTCGCTGTTCGACCTCGTCGACAACCCGGTGCAGCGGGACCGCCTCGACAACGGCTTGCTGCCGGAATTCCTCGACGACATCAAGACGATGCTCACCCCGGTGGGCCTCGCCGGGATCGCCGACCTGGTCGCCGCGAGGTATCACCAGTACGGCGACGAGGACGCCACCGCGACCAGCTTCCCCGCCGGGATGCCGTCGGTGGTTTCGGTCGAGGTCGACGAGCTCACGGACACGTTCGCCAGGTACATCGGCAACGGAGACCCCGAGACGTTCACCGGCGCCGACGGCACCTATGGCCTCGCCATGCCGGATGGCTCCTACCTCATGTCCTTTTCGGACACTTATCTCGGCACGGTCAACGAGGACGGCAGCCGTGACCCCGTCGTGCAGGAGGGTGGACCGACTCCGTTCCTCCGCAACTCCTTCATTCGGATCCCGCGAGACGGCGAGCTGGAGACCGTGGTCGGCAGGGACGAGAGCATCCCGGTCGAGCCCATGCCGCATCCCGAGGACGGCAAGTGGTACTGGTCGGGTGACCTGCATCGGATGGATGACGGAGCGGTCGAGGTCACGTATCAGGAGTGGAGCAGCCTCAGCGGGGAGATCTGGGACTGGCAGCAGGGCGCCAATGTCGTCGCAAGGTACCGAAATGGTGACCTGAGTGCCCCGGCCGAGGTGTACGAGTTGCCTTCGGCGACCGGGGTCGACTGGACGGCGGCGATCCTCAACGCCGAGGACGGCTACCGGTACGTGTACGGGGTCGAAGACCTGGGGGACACCAAGTATTTGCGGGTGGCACGGGTTGCCGGTGACAGTCTCGCGGGGCAGTGGGAGTTCTACACCGAGAGTGGCCGGTGGTCGATCTTCGAGTCCGACGCGGCAAGGGTGCTGCCGGGGGTTGCCAACGAGTTCAGCGTGACCAGGGTCGGCGACAGCTACGTGCTCATCACGCATGACACCCGGACACCGGTGAGCCCGGACATCGTGGGCTATGTGGCACCGACGCCGTTCGGCCCGTTCACCGGCCCGACGCACCTGTACACGACGCCGGAGACAGGTGAGGACGGTACGTACGGCGACGAGAACGTCTTCACCTACAACGCCCACGCCCACCCGGAGATCGACCGGGGTCCCGGCAGGCTCGTCGTCTCGTACAACGTCAACAGCTTCGACAAAACCGACACCTACCGCGACGCGAGCATCTACGTTCCCCGGTTCATCGTGTTCACCTTCGACGCCGACGGCGGCATCGCGGCGACGGCCAACGACGAGGGATTCCAACGGGACTTGCGCGGGCTGGACGTCTCGGCCGAGGGCCTGAAAACCCTCGCCGAGCAAGGAGCCGACCTGTCCGAGGTGTCAAGGCGGTTCGGTGATCGATTCGGCACGGCCACCCGGCTCGCCGTGCTGCGGGGGATCGACTACGTACTCGCGCTTCCTGGCAACATCAGCACGCGGAGTCTTGAGGCGCGACTGCGGTTCGAGGAACGCAAGCACGGCGCGGTGGAGTCGGTCGGCAACAAGATCAAGCCGGTCACCAAGCTGCTTCCGGCTTCGTTGAAGACTACGGAGCCGGACCGGTTCACCGAGGTCGCCGCGCTGTTCGGCTACCAAGACACCGACGACGACCTGGCCGAGTTCACCGCTTTCCTGCTTCGCGCGGGAATTCCGGAAGCGCTGTACGGCAGGGACTTCGACGTCCTCACGGCCATCGCGGTCGAGCTGTACATCCACGGCCGCTGGTCGATGGAGCAGCGGCGCGCCTTCGACGACGCTGAATGGCTGGGAACCGCGTTCTCGGTGCGGGAGCCAGGACACGATCCGATCGCCGCGCTCCCGCCGTTGCCGGAACCGGCAAAGCCACGGGAGTCCCGGATCGATCCCGCCGACCACGCCGCGCTGATCACCGGATCGCCCCGCTACCTTCCGCTCACCGAGGAGCTGACCGCTCAGCTCAACGAGCGCTACGGTGCCGACTTCGCCCTCGATGACGTTGAACGGCGGCTCGACGACGGTTTCGCCAGGCTCGTCGGCGCCGGAGGCGACCTGTGGCGGGTCGGTGACCGCGAGATACGCATGCGCCTGCGGTTGACGAACCCCGAGTTCGAGGGCGGCGTGGCGACCGCGGCCGCGAGGTTCGAGATCACCGAGCGGGACCCGGAAACCAGCCGCTTCGGCGAACTGGTCGTCGTGGCCGAGGACGGCGCGTTCGCGAGCATCGCACTGTCCGAGCCCGTCGCGGCAGCCCGTGCCGAGGTGGACCGGGAAACGAGTGAACCGGTGCGGGCCGACGTCCAGGGCACCCCGGACTTCCCCTCGGCGGCGATACTGGAGCTGACCGAGCGGCACCGGACCGCTCGGCAGCTGATCCGCAAGATCGATGAATCGGGTGTCGCGGTCGAGCCGTCGATGCGCGAGCAGATCTATCGCTACGTCGACGAACTGCCGTCAGGACAGGCGTTCGCGAACGCCGCGGGCGGCGGCGACGGCAACCTGCTGGTCGTCCACGGAAGCAAGGTCAGCGTCGCGATCCGGCACGTCGTCACCCTTCACCGGGACAACACGACGGTGATCGCCGACGACGACGGCGAGGTGATCCACCAGTGGGGCGATCCGGCCAGACCGTTGAACACCCCCGGCGTCGTCCATGAGCTGACTGTCTACAGTGGAGCAGGTGCCCGGCTCGGCGCGGTCAAGGTCAGGGGCGCCCTGCTCACTCGGATGGCGGCCGCCGACGCGTACGCATACGGGCTCCCGGTCCACGAGCCGGTCGAAACGCGGTACGAACGGCGGATCCACAAGGACTGGGCGCTGCGCCGCCTGCGGGAACTCACTCACGAGGGCACGGAGGAGGCACCCGGTGCCGTCCTGCGCGAGCTGTCCGTGGTGCGTCCTCCCGGTCAGCGGCAGCGCGGCGATGCGGTGGCGCCACTGCGGGAAATGGTGATCGGTCTGGCAGGGGACGCCGACGCGGGCCTCGTGCCCGATGCGGCGTTCGTGGGTAACGGCGATCCCTCGGCCGGTGAGAACGCGGTGGCGAGGAAGAGCAGGCACGTTCGCCGCACCCTGTTGGACAACCTGGCGCGCCTGGATCGCGCGATCCGCAGTGATCAACTGGAGGCCCGCTACCGTTCGTTCGCCCGCGATGGCCTCAGTATCACCCTTTCGGCGCCGGAGCGGAGGTTTCCGCCAAGTCGCGAAGCCATGACGGTGCGGGTCAAACTGAAAGAACATATCGACGAGGCCGAATTCCTTGGAGTGACGACGCTTTCCGATGAGGAAGGTGAGTTCGCCGCGTTCCGTGTACCGGTCGTCGCTTTCGCCGAAATGTGGGAACGCGGCGCCATCTCCGCTGGCAGGCAACGAAAGCGCCGTGGTAGTGCCGTCGTGCACGTACCCCTGAGCGAAATGGGAGCGATTCCCGATTCCGCGTTGCTCCCGGCCAATTCCGATGTTGTCGAGATCACCGACTCTACCGCATCGGATCCCTCTTCCGATACCTCCTTTTTGGTTCCGGTTAACCTTTCTCTTGCCCCGCGTTCACTCCCGACCCTCCCGCCGAGGCCCGGCTCGGTCCTTCCCGACATCGCTCCAGCCGTCGCCGAATTCTTCGAGCGAACCGAAGCGGACTACCGGCCGACGGAATCGCCGGCGCGCTGGCGAACCCGTTGGCGGGACAGCGATGTCGAGGTGGAGATCGCCGTCGACCCGACGGCGCGCGAGGCGCACATTCAGCCACCCGCCTTCGTCGCGGACTCACGGATGTCGCCACTGACGGGATTGACCGAACCCGTCGCGATCCCCGATGGCCCCGTCCGGATCGTGCTTCCCCCGCTCCCGGACGTGCCGGCGGGACTCTCCCACCTCGTCGGCGCGACACTCGGTGCCGCCATCACCGCCCTTCCGGCCACAATGGACAGCTGGGCGCGTGAGGCGACATCGGCCGCGCTGACTTCCCTCACCTCCCTTGCCCCGCCCGTCGGCGCCGACGAGCACGAAGCGCTGCCGCCGGAACCGGACGAGCCGCCACCGACCCGCGCCGTCGCGTTCCCGAAGCGGTGGAACGCCACCGAGCGGGCACTGGCCGAAGCGCGACAGCTCAGCGACCACCTGCTGCGGGGTGACTGGGAAGCGCCCCCCGCGACACTCGCCGAGCAGGCGGGCGCTCTGGTGGACCGGCTCCGCGAACTCGCCGACTGGCACGACGCGCCCGACGGCGACACCAGGACCGCCGCGCGACGACACCTGTCGACAGGTCTGCGGCTGCTGGCCGCCGACCTCGCCGAGGCGCGCCAGACCCTGGAGATCGGGCATCTGGTCGGCGAGCAGGCATTCCGGGGCGGTCGCCGCGACCTCGACGCCACGGAACTGTTGCTGTTCCTCGACATCGACATCGCCAGAAGCGCGGGCAGGGCGTACGGCATGCTTCCCGCGATCGAGCGCAGGGGCCAGCGATTGCTGGAACTGGAGCAGCCTGCGCGGATGCTCGAAGCCGACCTCGCGGTCGAACGGACCGTGTTGTTCAACCGGCGTCGCAAAACATCGCTGCGATTCCGGCCCTCCAAGGGCGACGTCGGCCATGTCGACACCCTGCTGAGGCTGTTGGCCGACATCGAGACCGACCTCGGCGCACTCGCGGCACAGGGCCACGAGGGAACGACAGCTGACGATTTCACAGCACACGCATTGGCTCTGCACGCGCCAGATCTCGTTCACAATCAGGAGAAGGTCCGCAGACTGCTGTACACGATGGGGCTCAATGAGAGTTCCTACGGAAGCGAACGCAGGCACAAGTTCTTCGATCGCATCCTGGAGCACCCGCCTCTCGAAGGCAGGCTCACCGCAACCGGGCGCGCGCTCGTCGAGCACTTCACCACGGTGGAGCAGCACCCGAACCCTGGTCTCGGCAGGATGCAGTGGTTGCTCAAGTACAAGCCCACCAGGAAGCTGGGCTTTTTCAAGGACTTCCATTTCGGTGACGCGTTCGACGACACCTTCGATCGCGGGCCTCTGCACCACGTGACAGTTGATTTGACCGACGAGCTGTCCATCGGCCAGAGGGACTACGACCTTGAGGATGCCAAGCTTCCCGAAGGGTCGGAGGGCTACGACACCTACCGGGTGTTCTGGTGGGCGGGAGAGGAAAAGGGACTCTCGGGCGGCCGGTTCTCCTGGCGGCGTCACGGCTTCACGATTCAGCTCGAAGAGTTCGAGCACGCGACAGGCGTTCCGTCATCCTCAGCCGGAAAAATAACGTGGGTCGAGGGCAGCCGCAGGCTGGTGTGGGAAACCGGTAACACCTCGATGGCCGAGGCCGACGCGACGCTCACCGAGCTACTGCGTGAGGCAATCACCGGATACGCGACTTCGGTACCCCGTCCGGGCAATTACTTGCGATGGGGAAACGCCTCGAACGCGGGAACCGCCCTCGGGACGGTGGCCGGTTACGGGATCGGTCTCGCGACCCTCGGCGCCGATCCGTTGCTGCTCATCGCCGCGCTGGGACAGGTCGCCTACGCGACGTTGACCCATGGGCCCTTGACACAGAACCTCGGCGGCAGGCGGGCCGCCGCGGAAGAAGCGGTCAAGCGGATGACCGCGGCGAGCGGGCGCGGCGGACTCGGCGGACCGGGGATTACCAGGATCACCAAGAAGGGCCACCAGGTCGGTGAACTGTGGCAGGCCATCGCCAACTCGTTCAACGTCAGGCTTCCCGTCCCACCCGAGCCGCCATCACCTCCCGCGACTCCCGCTCAACGGAAAGAACTCGGCGCCAGGGTGCGGGCGATGGCGCCGGAGTTGGCCGCGGCCTTGGGCGCGGAGGAAACCCCTGGGCGCCCGCTGCCGCCTGACCTGCTCGCGCAAGGAAGCCTCGGCCAGGTCGTCAGAGAGAGCAAGGACGCGCACTGGGATCCGGAGAAGCGACGGCTCACGCTGACCCTCGGTACCGGCGAGCGAGTCAACATCAGCTTTGCCGAGGGCGATGGGAAGTTCTCCACCCAGCGTCTTGCCGACGGAGACGTGAGCAAGAGGGAAATCGACCTCGTCGTCGCGTACGCGCCGTCGGCCTACCTGGCGGGCGCCGACGACGCGACCCTGTGGCGCACCCTGTCCGGCGAGCTGCTTTCGGGACTGCACAAGGCATCACTGGTGTGGCGGATGGAGCGCCTGTGGACCCTGCTCATGATCAGGCTGTGGCCGTTCGCCATCCAGACCGGCGTCGTGGGGCTCTTCGCCTGGCTGACGAACACGGCGCACCTGGTGATGCAGACACTGCTCGGCGGACTTGGCTCCATTGTGTTCTCGACTATCGCGGGGTTCGGGAACCAGAAGCGCACCTCCCTCAAGGGGTGGGTGTGGACGGATGTCCGTAAGGCATTGCTCGCCGACGAGCTAGTCGACGGACCCACCGCGCTGGCCCGACACGCCGACCACGCGGTCGGCATGCTCGCCGCGGTTCTTGAGGTCCTCAATCGCATGGAAGCCGCCATCAAGGCGCATCTTCCTGAGAAGAATGGTGAAGAGCTAGCCGACCGGCTGGACGACGATCCAGCGATCGTGATCGCCTCGGCGGAGGCGGATCTGGTCGCCTATGCCAGCACCCGGCAGGGCGTGCGTAAGGTCGTTGTCGGTCAGGACCAGCAAACCGGGGCCCGGCAGATCGTCATCACGACCGACAAGCCACGCGACAAGCAGGCCGGTCGCGCTGCCCGTCCGGTCGAGATCACGATCCAGCTCTCACATGACCCCGGAATCCCGGACGACTTCTCACCGTCCACGGTGCATAAGTCGTACACGGTCAAGGAGCGCACGCTCCACATGGCGCTTCCGCGATACTCCACGGACGCCAAGCGCGTCGAGCGGCTCATCACGGAGCTGGACCAGACACTGGTGCGGGAAGGCTGGATTCAGCCGATCTCGATGCTGAAGCTCGTCATCGAAGCCGTCGTCGTCGCGGCGGCGGACGGCGGGCCGAACGCGCTCTATTCGCTCCTCGGGCCGGGTATGGACCCGAACGCGACCGACCAGCAGCGTGAGCGGGCACGGCTGTCAGCCGCACGGGACGCCATCGATGTGGTGACCACCGGCGTCGAGGGGGGCGCCACGGTCACCGGCATCAGGCAGAAGGCCACGAGGCGGCTCAGAGGGGACCTGCTGCCGGTCGATACGGCGACCTCGACTCCGCGCATGATGGACGACTACACCGACGAGGTGGTCGGCCAGACCCTGCGGATCATCGCGGCGTTCACCGAACTCCAGGAACTGCACGGCGACGCGGCTGATGAGTCCACTCGCGACTGGTACCGCGAATGGAACGAGAACGAGAATCATTCGCTGCCGGAAACCATGGAGGGATTCCGGCGGCTCGTGGAAACCGGTGAGCTGCTGGACCTGATCCCGCATCTCGCCAAGGTCGAGTTGATCGGGGACAGAGAGGTCCGCCTGATCATCGACAAAGTCGACCGGCCGGGCCCGTTCAACATCGCGGCCAAGGTGCGAGGCAGGCATCCGCACGAGATTCTGCTCCGGTTCGCGCCGTCGGTGCCGGGGGAGACCACGAAGCTGCGGTTCAACAAATTCGACTCGCTCGGGATCGTTTCGCTCAGTCCGGTCGACGCCGCCAACGGATATCCCGAGCTGCTCGAAGCGCTGACCGCGTTCGTCGAGGCGTACCACAAGGCGCCACCGGGGACTCCTCCGATGCTCGCGCTCGCGCTGCAGGACTTGGGGCCCGGCGCGGCCTCCTCGATGGTCAGGCGCATTCTGCTGGACTCGATGAAGGACGGGCCGTTCAAGGCGGGCGCGCTGGCACTGCCGACGGGTATCGCGGCGTTGTCGGCGTACGTCTCGGTGGCTGTCACTTCCTGGTTCCTCAGGGAGAAGTTCCTCACCAACGAGAAGATGAAGATGATGGCCTACTGGGACGGTAGTCAGGCGTCCCCGGCCAGGGATCAGATCGCCTACGACATCGTCGAGAAGCTGCACGCGCTGATCGTCGAGAAGGTGTTCCCGGATATCGTCGCGTTCGCGGAGAGGGCTGGACTCGACGTCGATCTCGACACGACACTGTGGCAATTCCGGGACAGGGGCGACGAGAAGCCGCCGTCGCATTTGCTGTCGCCTCCGCCCATGACGGCACCCGTCATCGGGGGAAGGTCGGCCGGGAACCGGCCCCGCACGTTCGCCGATGTCGTGACCGAGGTTTTCGCCGAGGTTCCGGGAGATCGGTCGCACGGCCTGATCGGCGTCGCGCTTGCCGCCTACGAGCGTGCGGGCGGAGCCCTTCCCTCGGACCCGGGTGCGCGTGCGGCGTGGGTTTCCGCCCGTTCTGACGAGGCCCGCGCCTGGGACATCGAGGAACTGCGCGACCTGTTGCTCCGGTACACGGTGGACGAAGCGGGTGATCCGCTTGTCCCGTCGTCCGGCGAGCTGACCGACGAGCAGTCCACTGCGTTGCGTCGTTACCTTGAGCCGCACCGTGTTCTGCTCGATGTCGGGGCAGGGCAGCTTCGGGCGGCACTGCCTGAGGAACGGCAGGCCGTCGCGGCGAAGCTGAAGCGGGTGTTGTCCGAGCTGGGTGAGGATCCCGTCCAGGTCGGGCGCTGGGATGACGGACTGCTCGCCGATGTCCTCGCCGATACCAGGACGATGCTGGAGCCGTTCGGCTTCGCGGAGGTCGCCGACGAGGTAGCGGCGAGGTACGAGGGGACCGACGACACGGGCGCCACCGCGGCGAGGCTGCCCGAAGGGATGCCGTCCGTGGTGTCGGTCGAGCCCGACCAGCCGCTCACGGACGCGTTCGCCAGGCATTTCGGCAACGGCGACCCGGCGACGATCACCGGAGCGGGCGGGGCGTACGGGGTCGCCGAATCCGGCGGCTCCTCGGTCATGTCGCTCGCGCACGCTTTCCTCGGCACGGTGAACGAGGACGGCAGCCGGTCACCGGTCGTGGCGGACGGCGGGTCGACACCGTTGGTGCGCAACGCCTTCGTGCGGGTCAACCCCGACGGCGAGCTGGACACCGTGGTCGGCTGGGACGGGGAAATCCCCGTCGAGCCGATGCCGCATCCCGAGGACGGCAAATGGTACTGGCCGGGGGATCTCCACCGCACGGAGGACGGTGCCGTCGAGGTCACCTACCGGGAGTGGAGCGCGACGGGTAACGGTGGACTCCGGACAGGCGGCAACGTCGTCGCGCGCTACCGGGACGGCGAACTGGACACTCCCGAGGTGGTGTACGACCTGCCGTCGGCGACGGGGGTCGACTGGACGGCGGCGACGGTCAAGGCCGACGGCTACCGCTACGTCTACGGGGTGGAAGACCTTGGCGACACGAAGTACCTGCGGGTGGCGAGGGTCGCCGGTGAAAGCCTTGTCGGGCAGTGGGAGTACCGCACCGCCGATGGTGACTGGTCGCCGCACGAGTCCGATGCCGCGCGAGTGCTGCCGGGGGTGGCCAACGAGTTCAGTGTCACCAGGGTCGGGGACGGGTACCTGCTGATCACCCACGACACCCGGACGCCGTCGAGCCCGGACATCGTCGGCTACGCGTCGCCGACTCCGTTCGGCCCGTTCACCGGCCCCGCGCGCCTCTACACGACGCCTGAGGCAGGCGAGAGCGGTACGTACGGCAGCGGGAACGTGTTCACCTACAACGCGCACGCCCATCCCGAGATCGATCGCGGACCCGGGCGGCTTGTCGTGTCGTACAACGTCAACAGCCTCGACAAGTCCGATGTGTACCGGGACGCGAGCATCTATGTCCCCCGGTTCGTGGTCTTCACCTTCGACGGCGACGGTGGTATCGCTCAGGCGGACTCGGACGACGGTTTCCGGCGGGCTCTGCGGGAGCTGAACAACGTCGACGTCACGACGCTGGAAAGCCTTGCCGCGCAAGGCGTTCACTTGTACGAGTTGTACCGGAACTCCGGTGACGACTTCGTCGCCGCGGTCCGCTCGGCAACGATGCGTGAAACGGAACGCTCGAACCTGATGGCCAGGCTGATTCCCGGTTCCGCGACGCGGTCGGCTACGTCAGGGCTGGAAGAGGTCGCCGTGCTGTTCGGCTACGACGGGACCAGCGCCGAGGACCTGGCCGAGTTCGTCGGCTTCCTGCGCGAAGCCGGAATTCCCGAGACGCTGCACGGCGGGGATCTCGCCGTTCTTCGGGCCATCGCCACCGACCTGTACGTGCATGGCCGTTACACGGCACGGCAGCGGCGGGCCTTCGACGATGCGGAATGGCTCGGCAGGGCGTTCTCGGTGAGGGATCCGGATCAGCATCCGATCTCCGCGCTCCCGCCACTGCCCGAACCGGAACAAGCTGCCGAAGCCCGGTTGGAACCCGTCGAGCACGCCGTACTGCTGACCGGAACCCCGAGCTACCTCCCACTGACCGCGAAGCTGACCCAGCGGCTCAACGAGCGGTTCGGCACCGAGTTCGAGGTCGATGACGTCGAGCGACGGCTGATCCAGGGGTATTCCCGCCTGGTCGGAGCCGAAGGCGACCTCTGGCCCGTCGACGGCAGGGAGGTGCGCGTGCGCCTGCGGCTGACGAACCCCGAATTCGACGGCGGAGTCGCCGAGGCCGACGCCGCGTTCGAGATCAGCGAGCGAGACCAGGACACCAACCGCTTCGGTGACCCCGTCGTCGTCGGCAGGCGAGGCGCGCGAGCGCGGATCGAGATGGCGGGTACCGGCGTCGATTCCGCCGACGCCGTGCGGACCGATGTGGAGGGGACGCCGGGCTTCCCCCGGGCCGAGGTCCTGGCACTGACGGAGCGGCACCGGATCGCGCGACAGCTCATCCGGAGGATCGAGGAGTCCGGTATTCCGGTCGAGCCGGTCATGCGCGAGCAGATCCTGCGCTATGTCGACGAATTGCCGCGAGGACAGGACTTTGTGGACGCCGTCGGCGGAGGCGACGGGCACGTGTTCGCCGTGCACGGAAGCAAGGCGAGTGTCGTCCTCCGGCACGTCATCACCGCCGAAACCGGCAGTGCTCGGCTGGTCGCCACTGTGGATGGTGGCGTGACCCACCAGTGGGGCGATCCCGCCGATCCTCGGACTACCGCGGGTGTCGTCCATGAATTGACCCTGTTCACCGGTACCGGTGTCGAACTGAACACGGTGAAGGTGCGGGGCGCGATGACCACCCGCATGCCGGCCACCGATGCTCGTGCCTATGGGCTGCCGGTGCTCGCCGGCACCGAGGTACCGGTGTTCCGCAGGGACATCGATCCGGAGTGGGCGCTGCGCGGCCTCAGGGACCTCACCCGTGATGGCAGGACGGAAGCCCCCGGATTCCTGCGTGAGCTGACCGTCGACCGGCCACCCGGCCAGCCGCGACGCGGCAACGCGGTGGCGCCGCTGCGCGAGCTGGCGATGTCGGTGGCCGGGGAAAGCGAACTCCTGCCCGACGCGGCTTTCGTGCCGGACGGCCATTCCGACACCGGCCGGAACGCGACGGCGACGTGGAGCAGGCACGCGCGTCGTACCCGGCTGGACAACATGGTCAGGCTGGACCGGGTATTCCGCGAGGAGAATCTGGAAAACCGCTACCGGGCGTTCACGCGCAGCGGCATTCAGGTGACGTTGCCGGTGCCTGGGCACCGGCTGTTCTCCGGGCCGGATTCGGTGACACTGACGACGCGGATGACGCAGCACGTCGAGACCGCCGACTTCCTCGGCAGGACCGTGCTTCCCGGTGAGGACACCGAGTTCGCCGCGTTCCAGGTTCCGGTCACGTTCTCCGTCGAGCGCGCCGAAAGGGGTACCACGACGGCCGTTCGGCAGCGGTACGGCAGCGCCGTGGTCTACGTGCCGCTGGGCGAACTCGGCGACGATCCTCCCGCATACATCGAGCCCGCCCGACCAGCCGAGGCCGCCCGATCTGTCGTGGGCGAGGAACCGGAACCCGTCGTACTCGACCCTCGTTCCCTGCCGAGCCTTCCGCCGAGGCCGGGCGCGGAGGCCGCCGACATGGCCGCCATCAGTGCCGCCGTGACCGGCTTCTTCGAGCGCGAAGGCGCGGGGTACCGGTCGACGGATACTCCCGCGCGGTGGCGGACCCGGTGGCGCGACGCCGATGTCGATGTGGACGTCGTGGTCGATCCGACGGCGAGCGAGGCGCGGATCGACCCACCGGCGTTCACGATGCACGAGCGGACATCACCCGGCACAGGGCTGACCGAGCTCGTCGCCGTCCCCGGCAGTCCCGTCAAGGTCGTGCTGCCCCCGTTGCCGGACGTCCCCGTCGGGCTCACACATCTCGTCGGTGCGATGCTCAGGGCCGCCGTCGACGCGCTTCCGTCCACACTGGACGAGTGGGCGCGGGAGACAGTCTCGCCGGTGCTGGGCGCGCTGACCGGTCTCCGGCCACCGGAGGAAACTGACGAAAAGCCGCCACCGGAACCGGACGCACCGCCACCGATCAGAGCCATCATGTTCCCGAAGCGGTGGGCCGCGACGGAGGAGGCACTGGCCGACGCATCGGTCCTAGTCGGCCGCCTGCTGCACGGTGACGGGAGCGCGCCGCCCGTCGAGTTGATCGCGCGGACGAGGGAACTGGCCGCCCGCCTCGACACGGTGGCCGATGGTCACGACTCCCCCGGTGGCGACGCCAGGACCGCGGCCCGAAGGGATTTCGCCTCGGGATTGCGGTCACTGGTCTCCGAACTGGCCGAGGCGGGCCGGACATTGGAGATCGCCCACCTGGTCGGGCAGCGAAGCTCAGGCGAACCGAGAGACCTGGACGCCGTGGAGTTGCTGCTGTTCCTCGACAGCGACGTCGGCCGCAACGCGGCCAGCGCCTACAACCTTCTGCGATCGATCGACCGCGGAGGTGAGCGGCTGCTGGAGCTCGAAGATCCCGGACGACTGGTCGACTCCGTCCCTGCGACCGAGCGGGCATCGCTGTTCAACCGGCGTCCGAGGCCGAGGTTGCTGTTCCGGCCCTCGCGCGGCGACCTGGCCGAACTGGACACCCTGGTGAAGATCCTCGCCGACATCGAATCCGCTCACGAGGTGCTGGCCGAGAACGGGCACGAAGGGGTTTTCGCGGAGGACTTCGCGGGAGACGCACTGGCAGCCCACGCTCCGGATCTCGCGCACAGCCAGGAAAAGCTCCGCAGGCTGCTGTACCTGATGGGGCTCAACGAGACGACCCACGGCAGCGAACGTCGCCACCGGTTCCTGAAAAAGGCCATGAATCTGCCTCGGTACGAGGGGAGGTTCACCGAAACCGGGCGGAAGTTCGTCGAGCACTTCAGCACGCTGGAGCAGCACCCCATTCCCGGTAAGGGCAGGATGGAGTGGCTGTTCAAGAACAACCAAAACAGGAAGCTGTTGGTATTCAAGAACTCGCACATTGCCGACCCGATGGACGATGGGGCCCACGGTGGCCCAGTGCACTGGGGGACCGCGCGGGCCACCACGGCGGTGTCGGTCTACCAGAGGGACTTCGAGCTCGAAGACGCGAAGCTCTCCGACTCGCCGGAGGGTTACGACACTTACGAGGTGTTCTGGTGGGCAGGCGAGAAGAAGGGGCCGACCGGTGGCCGGCTCGGCTGGCGCCGCTACGGCTTCACCGTCCAGCTGGAAGAGCCGGACCCCGCTGACGCTGGAACCTCACCCGCGGGCAACATGGCTTGGGTCGAGGGCAGCCGCAGGCTCGTGTGGGAACTCGGGGACACCTCGATGACCGACGCGAACAAGACGCTGACCGATCTGTTGCGTACGGCGATCTCCAAGTACACGGTGGCGCTTCCCCCGCCGAGCAACGCCGTCAGGTGGGGAGTGTGGGCCGCGTCGGGCGCCATGATCGGTGCCCTCGCCGGATACGCGCTCGGTATGCCCATCGGCGCCAGCGCGCCACTACTCATCGCCGCGCTGGGGCAGGCCGTCTACTCGATGTTCCTCCACCCATCGATCGTGTTCTACGTGTTCGGGCATCACGAGGCGGCCGCCAACCAGGTCAGGACGATGACGGCGAGCGGTCGCGGCGGTCTCGGCGGCCCTGGCTTGACCAGGCTCACCAAGAAGGCGAACGAGGTGAACGCTCTGCTGCGGGACGTCACCGCACGCTACGGCGTCACCCTGCCTGCTCCACCCGAGCTTCCCTCACCTCCGGCGATGCCACGTCAGCGGGAACGCCTCGACGCGCGGGTGCGCGCGCTCGCGCCGAAGCTTGCCGCCGCTCTCGGCGCAGAGGAGAAACCAGGCCGCCCGTTGCCGGCCGACCTGCTGGCGCAAGGGAGCCTCCGCTCACTGGTCGAGAACAGCCGCGACGTCCGGTGGGATGGCGAGGCGGAGCGGATTCGGCTGACCTTGGAAACCGGTGAGAAGGTGACGGTCGGCTTCGTCGCGGGCGAGAGCAGATTCTCCACCCAGCACCTCGTCGACGGTGACGCCGGCAAACGGGAACTCGCGATCGAGGTGGCGTACCCGCCTTCGTCCTATTTGGCCGAGGCGGACGACGACGTGCTCTGGCGAGAACTCTCCGGTGAGCTGCTTTCCGGTCTGCACAAGGCATCCATCGTGTGGCGGATGGCTTCCTTGCGGACGATGCTGCAGGTTGCCTTGGTGCCGTTCGGGGGGCAATCCGTCGCCGTTGCGGTCTTCGCGTTTCTCACCAAGACGTTCGGCGTGGCGACGCAGACGTGGAGTGGCGGGCTCGGCAGGATGCTGGCCGCGACACTCGCCGATTACGTGAACATGCGACAGCGGAAGCTGTCGGGAGCCATCTGGCTGGACGATCGCAAGAAGCGGCTCGGCGACGAGAAGTTCAACGACTCGGCCGTCAAGCTGAGAACGTACTCCGACGACGCGGTGAGTGCCCTCGCCGCGCTCACCGAGTCCCTCAGGCGTATGCGCGTCGAGATCGAGGAAAACCTGTCTGCCGGGGGAGGTGAGCGGCCCGCGGAGCGCCTGAACGACGACCCGGAGACCTTGATCGCAGCTTCGGAGCGGGACATCGTCGAGCACGTGCTGGCACGGCACGACGTGGCGTCGGCCGTCATCGAGGAGAACGAGACGGGCGAGCGCGAGATCGTCATCGAGACCAGCGGCGCCAAGAAGTGGTGGGTTCGCGGGTCAGCCCGTGCGGTCAGGCTCACGATCCGGTTGCTGCACGATGCCGATATCCCCGACGACTTCTCGCCTTCCGTGGTACACAAGGAATACGCCGTCAGGGAACGCCTCATGCTCATGGCGCTGCCCCGCTACTCGACGGACGAGCGGAGAACGGCCAAGCTCGCCGAAGCGCTTGACCGGACCCTGGACAGGGAAGGCAAGATCCAGCCGGTCTCCGGGGCCGATCTCGGGCTGGAGGCAGGCATCGTCAGTCTCGCGGACGGTGCCCCCAACGCGCTGTATTCCTTTTTCGGCCCCGGGATGGACGCGAGCGCGAGTGCGGCCTCGCGGGAGGTGGCGAAGACGTCGGCGGTGCGGGACATGATCGACGTATTGCAGGCGGCGATCGCGGCAGCCTATGGAGTCAGGACGTACCGGCAGGAAGCGGCCCGGACGTTGTCGGGAGACCTGCGGCCCATCAACACGGCGACCTCGACCCCGCGCATGATGGACGACTACCTCGAAGTCGCCGTCGCGGAGGCACGACGCATCATAGCGGCGACCGGGAAGCTGCACGAACTGCATCCCGACGCCGCACCCGCGCGCAACCGTGATTGGTACCGCGACTGGAATCCGGAAGAGAACCACTCGCTGTGGGAAAGCGTGTCCGGACTCCGCGAACAAGTCGAATCCGGTGAACTGGTCGACGCCATTCCTCACCTCGCGGGCGCCGAGTTGATCGGCGACAGGGAACTGCGACTGATCGTCGACAAGGTCGAGCGGCCAGGGCCACTCGGCTGGAAGGCGAGGGTGACCGCCAAGCACCCGCACGCGGTCATCCTGCGCTTCATTCCCGCTGTTCCTGGACAACCGACGAAGCTGCGCTTCAATGCCTTCGACTCGCTGGGCATCATCGAGCTGAGCCCGGTCGACGCCGCGAACGGCTACCCCGACCTGCTCGGCCTGCTGAGCGCTTTCGTCGAGGCATACCACAAGGCACCGTCCGGAGTGCCTCCGCTTGGTGTGCTCTCGACCTACGAACTGGGGCCGGGAACCGCCTCGGCGATGGTCAGGCGCATCCTCCTGGATTCGCTCCAGCCCGGACCTCTCTCGGCTGGAAGGCTGGCCGCCCCTGCCGCGCTCGCCGCGGCATCCGGATACGTCGGCGTCGCCGCGGCGGCCTGGTACAGCAGGCTCAAGTTCCTTGTCGACGAGATGATGCGCATGCTGATGTACTACGACGGCAGCCCGACGGCGCCCGCGCGCAACCAGATCGCCTACCACGCCATCGAGAAGCTGGTCGAGTTGATCGTGGAGAAGGTCTACGCCGACTTCGTCGAGCTTGCCGACAACGCGGGTCTCACCCGCGATCCCGACACGACACCGTGGACATTCCGCAAGGCCGAGGACGACGCAGGGGAAGCGCCACGGCTGCTGGTGCCGCCGCCAGTGGAGCCTCCGGTCATCGGTGACCAGCCCCGTACGTTCGCCGACGAGCTGAGGGAGCGGACGGCGGGGTTGCCCGACGAGCGGGCGCGGGTGTTGCGGAGCGTCCTGGCCGGGGCGTACGAGCGGGCGGGCGGAGCCGTTTCGCCGGAGCCGCGTGCCGACGCCGAGGTGACGAACCTCGACGAGTTGCGCGACGTGGTGTTGCGGTACACAGTGGACGGTTCGGGCGTTCCAGTCCTGCCTTCGGTACACGGGCTGGATGATGCCCGGCTGGCCGAGTTGCGCCGGTTCAGCGAGCCGCATCAGGTGTTGCTGAGTGCCGGGGCGGAGCAGCTTGCGGCGGCTTCGGATTCGGGACGGCAGGATGTCGTCGCCGCGTTGACGCGGTCGTTGTTCGGGCTGGCCGACGATCCGGTGCAGCGTCGGCGGTGGAACAATGGTTTGCTGCCGGATGTGCTGGCCGATGTCAGATCCGTGCTGGGGTCGGCCGGTGCCGATGTGCTGGCCGCGAGGCATGCCCAGCATGATGAGGAGCGGTCCGTCGTCGCGGGAATCCCCTCGGTGGTGTCGGTCGAGGTCGACGAGGCGCTCACGAACGCGGTCGCGGAGCACATCGACAACGGTGATCCGGCGACGTTCACCGGTGGTGGCTCCACCTACGGCCGTGAGTTGCCGGACGGTTCCTATGTTCTGTCCTTCTCGGACACGACACTGGGAGTTGTCGACGAACAGGGCGGCCGGTCCTGGTCCGTGCAGGACGGCGGGCGGACCCCGCTCATTCGCAACTCGTTCATGCGGATCCGGCCGGACGGCAGCGTGGAGACCGTCCTCGGGCAGGACGGCGACGCCCCGGTCGAGCCGATGCGGCACCCCGAGGACGGCAAGTGGTATTGGCCTGGTGACTCGTACCGGGTCGACGAGCAGACCCTGGAGGTCACCTACCGGGAACACGGTCCGGTCCTGAATGGACAGCACGGTGCCAACGTCGTCGCGCGGTATCGACATGGTGAGCTGAGTGCTCCGGCCGAGGTGCACGAGCTGCCGTCGGCGACGGGGGTCGACTGGACGGCGGCGACGCTGAAGGCCGACGGCTACCGCTACGTGTACGGCGTGGAAGACCTCGGTGACACGAAGTACCTGCGGGTGGCACGCGTCGCCGATGACAGCCTCGTCGGTGAGTGGGAGTTCTTCGCCGAAGGGGGAGCGTGGTCGCCGCGCGAGTCCGATGCGGTTCGGGTGCTGTCGGGTGTCGCGAACGAGTTCAGCGTGACCAGGGTCGGCGACGTGTTCATGTTGATCACGCACGACATGAGGACACCACTGAGTCCCGACATCGTCGGCTACGCGGCGCCGACTCCATTCGGCCCGTTCGCCGGTCCGGCCCATTTGTACACGACGCCGGAGTCCGGTGAGGACGGTTCCTACGGCAGCGCGAATGTCTTCACTTTCAACGCGCACGCCCATCCGGAGATCGACCGGGGTCCCGGCAGGCTTGTGGTGTCCTACAACGTCAACAGCGTCGACAGAACCGACATCTACCGCGACGCGAGCATCTACGTTCCCCGGTTCGTCGTGCTCACGTTCGACGGTGACGGCGGGATCGCCGAGGCACATGGGGACGAAGGTTTCCAGCGGGCCTTGCGGGAACTGGGCGGGGTCGATGTCGAAGCCCTTGCCAGGCACGAGGTCGATCTGGCCGCGGTGTACGCGCGGTTCGGTGACGAGAGTTTCGAGACGGCGACCCGGCTCGCGGCGGTACGCGGCCTCGACTACGTGCTCGCGCTTCCTTCCGAGATCAGCGCGGAGACTCTGGCTGCTCGATTGCGCACGGAGGAGGCGAAGCGAAGCGGCATGACCCGGCTCGCGTCCACCGTGCGACCCGCCGCGAAGCTGATCCCGGCTTCCCTGAGGAAACCGGCGCCGGGCCCGCTCGCTGACGTCGCCGAATTGTTCGGCTACGACGCTACCGACGATGGTGAGGTGGCCGAATTCGCTCGCCTGCTGCTGAGTGCCGGAGTTCCGGAGCAAGTGTCCACAAGGGACATCGACGTGATTCGGGCCATCGCGACCGACCTGTACGTGTACGGCCGTTACACGAAACAGCAGCGGCGGGCGTTCGACGACGTGGAATGGCTGGGCAGGGCCTTCTTGGTGAGGAACCCGGACCGCCATGCCATCAGTGCCCTTCCCGCTCTGCCCGAGCCGGAGAAGCCGCGGGGTCCTCAGCTCGACCCTGTCGACCGTGCCGCGCTACTGATCGGGACCCCGCGTTACCTTCCGCTCGTCGCGGAACTGATCGAGCACCTCAATGAGCGGTTCGGCGGCCGGTTCGATGTCGACGACGTCGAGCGCAGGCTGCGGTGGGGTTACTCCGATCTCGTGAGCCCTGAGGGCGATCTGTGGGAGGTCGGCGGCAGCGAGGTACGGGTGCGGCTGAGGTTGACCCGCCCCGAGTTCGAGGGCGACATCGCGAAGGTCGACGCCGTGTTCGAGGTCAGTGAACGGGACCAGGAGACGGACCGGTTCGGCGAAGCGGTCGTCGTCGGTGAGGACGGCGCGCCGATCACCGTCGCGCTGACCAGCCGTCGTCCAGAGTTCGAGGACGTGGCGCGGCCGGAGGTCACCGGCTTCCCGGACTTCCCGCGAGCCGACGTGCTGGAGTTGACGGAGCGGCACCGGATCGCGCGCCAACTGATTCGCAAGATCGGCGAATCGGGTCTCCCCGTCGAGCCGGTGATGCGGGAACAGATCCATCGTTATGCCGGCGAATTGACCGGCGGCAAGGCGTTCGCGGAGGCCGTAGGTGGTGGTGACGGGCACCTGCTGGTCGTGCACGGAAGCAAGGCAAGCGTGGTGATCCGGCACGTGATCACGATCGAGCACGGCAACGCGAAACTGGTCGCCGTTTCCGGCGACGGCGAACTGACCCACCAGTGGGGAGATCCGACCGATCCGCTTCGCTCCACGGGCGCTGTGCACGAACTGACCGTGTTCACCGGCACGGGCGCCGAACTCGACGTCGTCAAGGTGCGCGGATCGATGCTGACCCGGATGACGGCGGCCGACGCCCATGACTACGGGCTGCCGGTTCCCGCAGGGGCCGAGACACCGGCGATGCGTCAGGGCATCGATCCGGAATGGGCGGTGACCAGGCTGAGGGAGATCACGCGAGAGGGCAGGATCGAAGCGCCGCGCGGAGTTCTGCGGGACCTGACCGTGCATCGTCCCCCGGGAGAGCGGAAACGCGGCAACTCGGTGGCGCCGGGGCGAGAAATGGCGATGAGCCTCGCCGGGCAGGCGAAACTCGTTCCCGCCGCCGACTACCTGCCCGATGGTGCCCGATTCGCAGCGGACGGCATGATGCCGAGGAACAGGCATGCGCGGCGCGCCCAGCTGGGCAACATGTCCAGGCTGGACCGGGCACTCCGGAAGGAGAATCTGTTACGTCGATACCGGCCGCTGGTCCGTAACGGTCTTGACGTGACCCTGGCGGTGCCGGAAACGCGCTTCCTCTCCGGCACCGAGGCGATGTCGATGACGACGCGTATGGAACAGCACGTGCGCGATGCCGCGTTCCTTGGTGTGACGGAACTTGCCGGTGAGAGCGAGCAATTCGCCGCGTTCCGGATACCGGTCGCGTTCTTCGCCGAGTTGCGCAAGCACGACACCGTCATGGGCGGCTGGCGGCGACGGCGGTACGGCGATGCCGTCGTGTACGTGCCCTTGTCCGAACTCGGCGATGAGCCGGTGATGCGCGCCGAGCCCGCCGAGACCGCGCCTCCGGTCGAGGCCAGCGAACCGCCGGAACCCGTCGTGCTCGAACCGCACCGCCTGCCGACGCTGCCGGCGAGGGCTGGCTGGACGGTCACCGACATCGCCGGTGCCGTCGCCGAGTTCTTCGAGCGTGACGGCGAGGGGTTCCGGAAGGGGGACGCGCCGTCGCGGTGGCGGTCCACGTGGCATGGCGCCGATGTCGACGTGGACATCGTGGTCGACCCCTTGGCGCGCGAGTCGCGGATCGAAGCTCCCTCGTTCACGGTGCGTCCTCAGACCTCGGGGCTCACCGGGCTGATCGACGTGGTTGCGGTTCCCGATGGTCCCGTCCGGATCGTGCTCAGGCCGTTCCCGGATGTTTCTTCGGGCCTCACCGAACTCGTCGGCGTTCCGCTGAGAGCCGCCGTCGACGCGCTCTTCGGTGCCATGGACGGGTGGGCGCACGAGGTGGTGTCCTCGGCCCGTGCCGACGCGACCGCCCTTTCGCGCCCCGCTGCGCTGGCCGAGGGAGCTGGGCACACTGACGAGGTTGTCGATTCCGACACGCCGCCGACCCGGATCATGGCGTTCCCGAAACGCTGGGACGCGACCGAAAGAGCGCTCACCGAGGCCGCGAAACTGAGCGATCTCTTGTTACGCGCCGAATGGGAGGCCCCTCCCTCGGAACTGGCGGTGCGGGCACGTGAGCTCGCGGAGAGACTGGGCGAACTCGCCGCCTGGCACGACGCTCCCCACGGTGACACGAGGACCGCGGCACGAGGGGATTTCGCGGCGGGGCTGCGGCTTATCGCTTCGGACTTCGCGGAAGCGGGCAAGACGCTCGAAATGGGGAACTTGCTCGGAGAACGGGCAGGCGAGGCCGGCGTCATGGAGTTGTTGCTGTTCCTGGACAGTGACGTCGCCAGGAGCGCGGCCAGGGCGAACAGGACGCTGGCCGTGCTGGAGAGCAGGGCCGAAAGGTTGCTGGAGCTGGAGGAACCGGCACGGATGCTCGCCCCCGACGCGGCGGATGAGCAACCGGTGCTGTTCGACCGGAGTCCGAAGCCGCCGCTGCGGTTCCGGCCTTCAGCGGGCGACGTCGCTTATGCCGACACCGTGCTGACGGTGCTGGCCGAAATCGAAGCCGACCTCGGCAGGCTCGCGGAACTCGGGTACGAGGGCTTCACGACGGAAGACGTCCCCAGCCCCGTGCTGGCCGTTCGCGCGCCGAACCTTGTTCACAACCAGCAAAAAGCCCGCATGTTGCTCTACACCATGGGGCTCAACGAGACGACGTACGGCAGCGAACGCCGTCACAAGTTCTTCGAGCGAATTCAGCGGAATTCCCGGCTCGAAGGCAGGCTCACCGAGACCGGGCGGAGGCTCGTCACCCACTTCACCACGCTGGACCAGCATCCGATTCCCGGAGTCGGCCAGCTGGAGTGGCTGTTCAAGTACACGGACAGCCGGAAGCTGGGCCTGATCAAGGACTTCCACTTCGGCGATCCAATGGACGACACGTTCTATGGTGGCCCGGTGCATCGGGTGATCATCGAGCCCGCCGACGAACCACCTATCGACGCCAGGGACCACCCTCTCCGCAACGCCACCATGCCCGGATCGCCGCGGCGATACGGCGTCTACCGAGTGGTCTTCTGGGCAGGCGAGAGAGACGGCGTTACCGGCGGGTGGCTCGGGTGGCGCTCCTACGGTTTCACCGTCCAGATCGAGGAGCCGGAGCGCGCCGGTGACATCCCGGCCGCCGGGAACGTGCTGTGGGTCGAGGGCAGCCGCAGGATCGTGCTGGGAGCCGGGTACGCCTCGATGACCGATGCCGAGAACGCGATGAGGGAGATCATCCGTACCGCGATCGCGGAGTACCCCACGAGGACCGCCCCACCGGCGAACTTCCTGAGATGGGGCCATTCAGCGGCCGGGGGCAACATCGTCGGCACCACGGCTGGCTACGGCGTGGGGCTCGCGACCATCGGTGCGGACCCGCTGCTGCTCATCGCGGCGGTGTCGCAGGCCGTCTATGGGGGCACCATTCACGGTCCGGTGGCACACAACCTGGTCGGGCGGAAGAACGCGGCCACGGAGGAGGTCCGCAGGTGGATGGCGAGCTCGCGAGGCGGACTGGGGGGTCCGGGTCTGACCAGGCTCGCCAAGGACGCGTGGCAGACCGCCGAACAGTTGCGGGAGCACGCCGACGGCTTCGGTGTGAGGCTGCCGGTGCCGCCGGAGCTTCCCTCGGAACCGGCGACAGCGGCCGAGCGGGAACGGCTCGACGCGCGAGTGCGCGCGTTCGCTCCGGAACTCGCGGCCGCTTTGGGAGCGGAGGAGGCTCCCGGCCGGGAGTTGCCCGCCGACCTGCTGGCACAGGGCAGCCTTCGCAAGCTGGTCACGGATGTCGCCGATGTGCGGTGGGACAGCGAGAACGAACGAATCACGCTGACCCTTGGTACCGGCGAGAAGGTCACGGTCAGGTTCGTCGCGGGTGAAGGACGATTCTCCAGCCAGCGTGTCGTGAATGGCGACGCGGTGAAGAAGGAAATCGAGGTTGAGGTGGCGTACGCGCCATCGGCTTATCTCGCCCGTGCCGACGACAAAACGCTGTGGCACAACCTTTCGGGCGAACTGCTGTCGGCGCTGCATGGGGCGAGCGTCGTGTGGCGGCTCGCGAGTTTCTGGACCTTGCTGTGGACCGGTTTGGTGCCTTTCCTGTTGCAGGCTGGCGTCATCGGGGTGTTCGGCTGGGTCACGAACATGGCGAGTCTGGTCATGCAGACCGTGGGCGGAGCTCTGGGGGCCCAGATCGCGGGGACGGTGGCCATATATCGGAACATCCGGGCGAGAAAGCTCATCGAGACGATCTGGGCCGGTGCCCGCAAGGTGCTGCTCGGGGACGAGATGATCGACGGCCCCACCGCGCTGAACCGCTACGCCGATCACGCGGTGGGCACGCTCGCCGCGTCCGCCGAGGTCGTCAGGCGGATGCGTACCGAGGTCGAGGCGCACCTTCCGGCCGATGCCGGAGGCGGAGGCGAGAACCGGCTGCACGACGACCCCGCAACCCTGATCGAGGCCGCGGCGAAGGATCTGGTCGCGCACGCGCGGACCCGGCACGACGTGCGTTCGGCTTCCGTCGAGACGAGTGTGGACACCGGCAGGCGGCAGGTCGTCATCGAGACCGGTAGGCCGGGGAACGCGTGGAAACGGCGGGACTCGCCGACGATCACCGCCATCATCCAGCTCGGTCACGACCCCGAAATCCCCGACGACTTCTCACCGTCCACTGTGCACAAGCAGTATGCGGTCAAGGAGCGGCTGCTGCGAATGGCGCTTCCCCGGTACTCCACGGCGGAAAGGCGAACCGAGCGACTCGCCGAGGAACTGGATCACATCCTCGACAGAGAAGGCTCGATCCTCCCGCTGGGGAAGGGGCCGCTTGCTTTGGAGGGCCTGATCAAAGCAGGGGCGGGGGGAGTGCCCACCGCGCTCTACTCCCTGCTCGGGCCCGGTATGGACCCGACCGTGTCCGAAGCCGCTCGGACACAGGCGAGGGTGTCGGCGGTCCGAGACACGATCGATGTCGGACTCCGCGCCGTCGAAGCCGGCACGGAGGTCTTCAGCCATCGGGAGAACGCGGAAGGGGCGATCACGGGAAGCCTGGCGCCGGTCGACACGATGACCTCGACGCCGCGCATGATGGACGACTATCTCGACGTCCTGGTCGGTGATGCGCAACGCCTCCTCGCGGCGACCGCCGTTCTTCACGAGCGGTACCCCGAGTTCGCGGAGGAAACCGACCGTGAGTGGTACCGGGGGTGGAACCCCGCCGAGTTCCGTTCGTTGCCGGAGAGCTTGACGGAGTGGCGGGAACTGGTCGAATCGGGTGGGCTGGTCGACCAGTTGCCCCACCTCTTGCGTGCCGACCTGACCGGACCCCGGGAGGTGCGACTGACCATCGACAACGTCGCGCGGCGGGGCCCCCTCGGTATCGGAGCCAAAGCGTTCGGCAAGTATCCGCACGAGGTTCAGGTGCGGTTCGTTCCCGCGGTTCCCGGAGAACCGACCACCCTGCGATTCAACGATGGCGACTCGGTGGGCATCGTCTCGCTCAGTCCGGTCGACGCGGCGAACGGATACCCGGAGCTGCTCTCGCTGCTCCGTGGTTTCGTCGAGGCGTACCACAAAGCCCCGTCCGGCGTCCCCCCGCTGCGCGCGCTCTCCTTGTACCACCTCGGCGAAGGCGCGGCGTCCTCGGCGGTGCGGCGCATCGTCCTGGACTCGCTGAAACCGGCGCCGTACGGGGTCGATCAGTTGGCGGTGCCACTGGGGCTCGCCGCCGCCGCGACCTACGTCTCGGTCGCCGCGGACGGCTGGTACGACCGGCTTGAGGTGCAGGCCGACGAAAAGCTGCGGAGCCTCGTGGCGTGGGACGGTGGCCCGATGGCCGCCGCTCGCGCCCAGATCGGCTACGGCGTCGTCACCTCGACGTACAAGCTGATCGACAAAGTGTTCTCCGACTATGTCGCTCTCGCGGGGAAGGCGGGGCTTTCCCGCGACCCCGACACGACACCGTGGGTCTTCCGCACACCCCGTGCGGAGCAGGCGCCGCCGCAACTGCTCTCGCCGCCGCCGGTGGCGCCTCCGGTCATCGGTGACCGGCGCTCGCCCGTGGAACCCCCCGTCGCCGAGGACGAGGGCCACGGGCCGGAGGCCGCGACGGCGAGCGCGCCACGCAGTGACGGCGAGCCGCATCAGGTGCTGCTGAGCGCAGCGGTGGAGCGGCTTCGCGCGACACCGGAGGAGGAGCGGCCGGACGTCGTCGCGACGCTCCGGCGGGCGTTGTTCGAGCTGGCCGAGGACCCCGTCCAGCGGGAGCGGTGGGACGACGTCGCCACCGACATCAGGACCACGCTGGAGCCGTTCGGTTTCGCGGAGGTCGCCGATGCCGTGGCAGTCAGGTACGGCAGCGATGCCACCACTCTTTCGGTCGTGTCCGTCGACGTCGACGAACAACTCACGGACGCGTTCGCCAGGCACATCGGCAACGGTGATCCGGAGACCTTCACGGGCGGCGGCAGTACGTACGGCATCGCGGCTCCGGACGGCTCCTACCTGATGTCCTTTTCGGACGCCTTCCTCGGCACCGTCGACGAGAACGGGAGCCGGTTGCAGGCCGTCGTGGACGGCGAGACGATTCCGTTCCTGCGCAACGCTTTTGTTCGTATCCCTCCCGACGGCGAGCTGGAGACCGTCCTCGGCAGGGACGGCGAGATCCCCGTCGAGCCGATGCCGCATCCCGACGACGGCAGGTGGTACTGGCCTGGCGATCTCAATCGCAGGGATGACGGGACGCCGGAGGTCACCTATCGCGAGCGAGGTGCGGACGAGAACCGGGGGCGCAACGTCGTCGCCCGGTATCGCGACGGGGACCTGAGCGCTCCCGCGCAGGTGTACGAGTTGCCTTCGGTGACCGGCGTCGACTGGACGGCGGCGGTTCTGCACGACACGGACGACGGTTACCGGTACGTGTACGGGGTCGAAGACCTCGGTGACACGAAGTACCTGCGCGTGGCGCGGGTAGCCGATGACAGTCTCGCGGGGCAGTGGGAGTTCTACACCGAGGACCGGCGCTGGTCGATCTTCGAGTCCGACGCTGCGAGGGTGATGCCGGGGGTCGCCAACGAGTTCAGCGTGACCAGGGTCGGCGATACGTATCTGCTGATCACGCACGACACGAGGACACCGTCGAGTCCGGACATCGTCGGCTACGTGGCGCGGACGCCGTTCGGCCCGTTCACCGGTCCGGCGCACCTGTACACGACGCCGGAGGCGGGTGCGAAGGGCACGTACGGCAGCGACGACGTGTTCACCTACAACGCGCACGCCCATCCCGAGATCGACCGGGGTCCCGGCAGGCTCGTGGTGTCCTACAACGTCAGCAGCCGGGACAAGGCCGACATCCACGGCAGGGCGGGGATCTACGTTCCCCGGTTCGTCGTGCTCACCTTCGACGCCGACGGTGGTATCGCCGAGGAGCGGCAGGACGATGGTTTTCAGCGGGCCGTGCGTGCCCTCGACGTCGACGTCGATGAACTCGCCAAGCACGAGGTCGAGTTGCCCCGGCTGTACGAGCGGTTCGGCGACGAAAGGTTCGGCGCGGCGACCAAGCTCGCCGCGCTGCGCGGACAAGACCACGTGCTCACGTTGCCGGCTGACATCAGCGCGGAAAGCCTGAATTTCCGGTCGCGCCGGGACCGCAAGGCCGAGGCTGCCAGGTCGCGCGTCGCCTCCACGGTGCGGCCGGTGGCCAGGCTGCTCCCTGCCTTCCTCCGGAAACCCGAACCCCGTGGCGAGTTCCACGACCTCGCCGAGTTGTTCGGCTACGACAGCGGCAACGCCGACGACCTCGCCGCGTTCGCGGGGTTGCTGCTCAGCGCTGGCGTTCCGGATCAACTGTCGAGCCACGACGTCGACGTCTTGCGGGCCATCGCGACCGACCTCTACATCCACGGCCGGTACACCAAGCAGCAGCGGCGCGATTTCGCCGACGTGGAATGGCTGAGCAGGGCCTTCGCGGTGAGGGATCCCGAACTGTCGGCGATGGCGACGCTTCCGCTGCTCCCAGAGCCGAAGAAGGTGCGGGAGCCCCTGCTCGGCCCGGTCGAGCGGGCCGCGCTGCTGACCGGAACTCCGCTCCGTCTTCCGCTCATCGCCGAACTGGCCGAACAGCTCAACGAGCACTTCGGTGGCCGGTTCGACGCCGATGAGGTCGAACTGCGCGTGCGGGAGCGGTTCCACCGGCTCGCCGGACTGGGAGGCGACGTATGGGACGTCGACGGCAGCGAGATCCGGGTGCGGATGCGGTTGACCGACCCCGAGTTCGCGGACGGCATCGCCGAGACCGCCATCGAGTTCGAGCTCAGCGAGCGAAACAGGCAGACGAACCGGTTCGGTGAACCGGTGATCGTCGGCGACAAGGCCGCACGGGCAAGGGTCGCGCTGACCGGCGCTGGTACCGAGCCGGGCGAGCCGGTTCGAGCAGAGGTGGTGGGAACGCCGGATTTTCCCAAAGCCGAGCTGCTGGAGCTGACTGAGCGGCATCGGACCGCGCGTCAGCTCATCCGCAAGCTCGGCGAGTCAGGTATCGCGGTCGAGGCGACCGTTCGTGAGCGGATCCACCGGTATCTCGGCGAACTGCCCGACAGCGAGGCGTTCGCGGACGCGGTGGGCGGAGGATACGGCCATGTGTTCGTCGCGGGCGGCGGCAAGACCACTGTCGTCGTCCGGCATGTCATCACGGTCGAGCGTGCCAACGCGACGCTGGTCGCGGACGCGGACGGCGAGCTGACGCACCAGTGGGGTGACCCCGGCGATCCGCTGCGCAGGCCGGGTGTGATTCATGAGCTGACGGCGTTCGACGAATTCGGCAAGGAAATCGACACCGTCAAGGTGCGTGGCACGATGCTGACCCGGATGCGGGCGGACGACGCGCGTGCCTACGGTGTGCCGGTTCCCTCGGGAATGGCGGCACCGGTCTTCCGGCGGGGCATCGATCCGGAATGGGCGGTGCGCAGGCTGGGCGAGCTGACGCGCGGGGGCAGGACGGACGTGCGGGGCGGGGTGGCGCGGGACCTGACCGTCCGGCATCCGATGGGGCGGCGGGGGCGCGGCAACGCGGTGGCGGCGTTGCGAGAAGTGGTGATGGCCATCAGTGAGTCGGCCGGTCTCGTGCCCACGGCGGCTTTCGTGCCGGACGGCGACCCCGTCTACGAGAAGAAGACGGCGTGGAGCAGACACGTCAGGCGGACGCGGCTGTACAGCATGGCCAGGCTGGATCATACGTTCCGCAAGGAAAACCTGGAAAAGCGTTACCGGGCCCTCGTGCGCGACGGCATCCACGCCACCCTGCCCGTTCCGGAGCACCGGTTGTTCTCCGGCCCCGATTCGATGACGGTCTCGGCGCGGATGGAACAGCATGTCGACGAAGCCGATTTCCTGGGGGTCACCGGGCTTTCCGGCAAGGATGGCGAGTTCGCCGCGTTCCGGGTTCCCGCCACGTTCTTCGCCGAGTTGAGAAAGCGGGACGTCGCGGCTCCAAGCGAGCGGCGAAGGCGGTTCGGCAGCGTCGTGATCTACGTGCCCGTATCGGAGCTCGGCGGCGAACCGGTCGGTGCCGCGACGCCGGAGCTGGGGAGCGCACCGCGACCGAAGGCGGCATTGAGGAAGCTCAGGACCGAACGCGCCGTGACTCCCTCGCCCGCCGAGGCGCGAGAGGGGCCGAAGCCCGCCGTCCTCGAACCTCACGCCCTGCCTGCTCTGCCACGACTGGACGGCCCGGTGGTCAGCGACATCGCCCCTGCCGTGACCGAGTTCTTCGAGCGCTCCGATGTGGAGTACCAGCCGACGGATTCGCCGCTGCGGTGGCGGACCAGGTGGCAGGGCACCGCTGTCGACGTCGAGATCACCGTCGATCCGGACGCGCGGGAGGCAGCGATCCGGCCACCGGTGTTCACGCCGTCGTCGCGGTTGTCGTTGGCTACCGGAGCGACCGAACTCGTCGCCGTCCCCAGCAGCCCCGTCCGGGTCGTGGTGCCACCCGTTCCCGATGTCCCTTCTGGGACAACGCGTTTCATCGGCGCGATGCTGGGCGCTGCGGTCGACGCCCTTCCGGCCGCACTGGACGGCTGGGCACAGGAGTCGGCGGCGTCGGCGCTAAGTTTCCTGACCTCCTTGCCGCGACCCCAGGAAGAACAGCCGCCCGCCGACCCGGACGCGCCACCACCGATCCGCTTCACCGAGTTCCCGAAACGGTGGGCCGCCACCGAAAGGGCGCTCGCCGACGCCGCGAGTCTGAGCGCCCACATTCTGCGTGCTGACGGAACCACGCCGCCAACGGAGCTGGCCGGTCAGGCTCGCGAACTGGTGGCGGCGCTGGAGGAGCTGGCCGAAGGTCATGACGCTCCCGCCGGTGACAACCGGATGGTGGCCAGGCGGCGGTTCGCGGCGGGACTGCGGCGGCTTGCTTCCGAGCTGACCGAAGCCAGGCAGGCACTGGAGATCGCGCACCTGCTGGGGGAACAGGCCCGCGACGAGAGCAGCGACCTGGACGCTGCGGAGGTGTTGTTCCTCGACGCGCACATCGCGAGAATCGCCGACAACGTAAGGGAATTGCTGCCCTCGGTCGAGAACGACGGCGAGCGGATGGTGGAGCTGGAGCAGCCGGAGCGGTTGCTCGACACCGGCGTTTCGGGGGAATGGCCGGTGTTGTTCGACCGGCGTCCCAAACCACCGTTGCGCCTGCGGCCCTCGAAGGGCGACATCGCCTACTTCGACACGCTGTCGGCGGTGCTGGCCGACATCGAAACCGGCCTCGTCACGCTCGCCGAGAACGGCTACCACGGGAAAGTCCCGGAGGACTTCGCCGATTCCGTGCTGGCCGAGCATGCCCCGGAGTTGGTGCACGACCAGGAAAAGGCGCGCAGGCTGCTGTACACCATGGGGCTCAACGAGACGACCTACGGCAGCGAGCGCAGGCACCGGTTCCTCAACCGGATGTGGTCGCATTCGCGATTCGCGGGCAGTGTCACCGACACCGGCCGCGGGCTCGTCGAGCACCTCACCACGTTGGAGCAGCACCCCAATCCCAGGCTCGGCAGGTTGGAGTGGCTGCTCAAACACAAGGGCACCCGGCGAATGTTGTTCTCCAAGGACTTCCACTTCGGCGATTCGCTCGACGATGGTGCCGCTGAGGACTCGGTGCTGTGGGTGTCCGTCGTTCCTACCTCGGAACGACGCATCACCGCGCGGGACCACGCTCTGGCTGACACGGCGCTCTCTGACACACCGGACGACTACAACTCCTACCAGGTGTATGTGTGGTTCGGGGAGAAGAAGGGCCCTTCCGACGGCCGTTTTCCCTGGCGTAAACCCGCCTTCTCGATCCAGCTTGAGGAATTCGACGCGGCGGTCAAGACAGGTGAACTGGCCAAAGACGCCGCCTGGGTGGAAGGCAGCCGCAGGCTGGTGCTGGACACCGGCCATGAGACGATCGCCGAAGCCGACGCCGCCCTCACCGACCTGATTCGCCGGGAGATCCGCGGATATGTGATGCCGCTGCCGTCACCCGCGGTTTTCCTCAAGATGGCTCGTGATGAGGGCATCGGGGCAATAGCAGGTACCGTCGCGGGCTTCGGTCTCGGATACATGACCCTGGGGGCCGACCCGCTGCTGCTGCTCGCGGCGCTCGGCCAGTTCGGTTATATGGCATTGGTCCAAGGTTCGCTCACGCACACCTACAAGGGGCAGTTCGCCATCGCAAGCGATCAGGCCAGAAGGATGGCGGCGAGTTGGCGTGGCGGGCATCATGGTCCCGGCCTACGCAGGATCACCAGGACAGCACACGATTCCGTGCGCAAGTGGGACGGTTTCGCCGAGGAACGCGGGATCAACCTGCCGGAAACCGCGGAGATGCTGTCGGAACCCGCCACCCCCACTCAACGGAAACGGATCGACGCCCGGGTCCGGGCGCTTGTACCGGAGCTGGCCGCCGCCCTGGGAGCGGAAGAGACGCCTGGCCGTCCGCTTCCCCCCGACCTGCTGGACCAGGGCAGCTACCGCGAGTTGATCGGGAGTGCCCGGGACGCGCGGTGGGATGCCGAGAACGAGACGATTCGGCTCATTCTGGGGCCGGGGATCCGGATCAACATCCGGGTGGCGGCCGGAACGGGGCTGTACGCGACGCAGCGAATGGTGCGCGGTTTCGCTCGTGGCAAGGGCGAACTTGAGGTCACCGTGGTGTACCCGCACTCGTCGCGGCTGGCCGATGCCGACGACGACATGCTGTGGCACACGTTGTCAGGTCAGTTGCTCTCCGGATTGTTCGAGGCGCGCCTGTTGTGGCGGGCGATCATCCTGAAGACGATGGTGCTGGTCCAGATCTGGCCGTTCCTCGTGCAGATTCTCGTGACGCTGTCATTCGGTCTGGTCACCAAAACAGCCAATCTGGTGATGCAGGCGCTCGGCGGAAATTTCGGCTGGCGGCTGAGCATCGCCCTCACCGGCTACAAGGACTTCCGTGAATGGTCGTTGGCGAGACAGATCTGGGAGGACGCCCGCAGAGCACGGCTGGGCGACGGGAAACCGGACGGTCCGGTGACCGGGCAGGACATCGCGGAGCGGGCCGTTGCCGCATTGGCTGGCGTTACCGAGCTCCTGGACCGCATGTCGAGAGAAGCCGAGGCGCACCTCCCCCCGGAGAGCCTTGACGGGCAGGAGCGGCGGCTGGATGACGATCCGGGCACCTTGCTCGAATCGGCTGCCGAGGACCTCGTCGCACACGCGACCGCGCGGCAGGTGCGTTCCGTCGCGGTCGAGAAAAACGCCGCCACCGGTGAGCCGAACGTGGTGATCGAGACGCACAAACCAAGGCGAAAAGGGGAATTCCGTTTCGATCGTGCGGTCAAGGTCACCATCCGGCTCAGCCACGATCCCGATATTCCCACTGATTTCTCACCGTCCACCGTGCACAAGACGTACGGGGTGGGCGACCGGCTGCTGCTGATGGCGTTGCCGCGCTACTCGACGGCCCGCGAGCGCAACGCCCGGCTCGGCGAAGTGCTCGGCCAGATCATCGACAGGGAGGGAAGGTTACAGCCGATCGCCGTCGGCCAGGTGGTCAGGCAGGCAGGCTGGACGACCCTGCCGGAAGGGGGGCCCAACGCGCTTTATTCCTACCTCGTCACCGGTCAGGACCCCACCGCGACCGAACAACAGCGATCGCAGGCGCGGACCTCCGCCGGCAGCGACGCGTTCCGCTTCTTGCAGGCACTCGTCGATGCCGCGTTCGGCGCGAAGGCTCCCCGCGAGAGTGCGGCGAAGGGAATCGACGGCGGGCTCGTTCCGGTGGACACCAAGACCCCGACCGGCCGCATGATGGACGACTACGTGCGGATCGCGATCGCCAGGACTTTGCGGTTCGTGCGGGCGACAGCCGAACTGCATGAACGGCATCCCGAGTTCGTCACGGAAGCCGACCGGGCCTGGTACCGCGATCTGCTCGAACGGGAAAGCGGTGAGGGGTCCTGGAATATCGAAGGATTCCGTGAGCTCGTCGAGAGCGGTGAGCTGGCCGGCAAGATTCCCCACGTCAGGAAGGTCGAGCTGATCGGGGACAGGGAGGCGAGACTGCTCGTCGACAAGATCCGGCGGCCGGGTCCGGGCAACATCGGCGCGGCCCTGCTGGGACAGCATCCGCACGAGATGTTCGTGCGGTTCGTCGCCCCTGTTCCGGGAGAGCCCACCAGGGTGTGGCCCAACAACGTCGATTCGAACGCGGTCGCTGCCGTCAGCGCCGCCGACGCGGCCGCCGGGTATCCCGAACTGCTCGCGGCACTGGGAGTTCTCGCCGAGGGGTTCCACAAGATCTCGATCGGTATACCGGGGCTGGCCACGCTGTCGTCGTGGGAATTGGGGATGGCTGGGGCTGCCGGTGTGGTGCGACGTGGCATTCTGGATGTCACGAAGGAAGGCCCTTTCCAGCCGGGTGGGCTGGTGCTGCCTATCGCCATCGCCGCGGGATCGGCCTACACCACTTCCGCGACCCGAGCTTGGTACCAGAAGCGGGGCGTGCTTGTCGGTGACCTGCTGAACCTGCTGGCGAACTGGGACGGTAAGCCCATCTCGCCGCTGCGCGCCCAGATGATCTACGAGATCCTGGACGGCCTGAACGAACTGATCGCCGAGAAGATCTACCCCGATTACGTCGCGCTCGCCGACAAGGCGGGCCTCTCCCGCGAGATCGACCGGACCCCGTGGTCGTTCCGCACGGCGAGCGAGGAGAAGCCGCCGCCGTTCCTGCGGCCACCACCCCTGACGCCGCCCGGCATCGGCGGCAGGCCGGATTAGTCCACTGTAGACACAAGTGTGCCTGCGGTGGTATCCGCGGGGCACGCCCTCGTCGAGGACTACGCGCTGAGCACGGCGTTGTCGAGCAGCTTCCGTACCTCGGCCGCCCTGGAGTGCGCGATCTGTTCGAGCAGGGTCAGCGCCTGTTCCCAGCAGCCGATCGCGCCGGCCTCGTCACCCAGTTCACGCAGGACGTTGCCGAGCGTCTGCAAGGTTTCCGCCTCGTCGGCCCTCGACTTCGCCCTGTGGTGGATGTCGATGGCTTCCCGCAACGGCTCCATCGCCTCGGAGTGGTGCCCGAGCCGGGCCAACGCGCTACCGAGCCCGTGCAGGCTGAGCGCTCTGTTGCGCGTGTGCCCCGCTTTGTCGGACATCGCGATGCCCTCGCGGAATTGTGCGATCGCCTCGTCGTAGCGGCCTGCTCTCTGGTAGGTCTCGCCGAGGTTGTTCACCACTCCGATCTCGAAGAAGACGTCGCCGACGTCCCTCGCGATCTCGCGAGCCCGCTCGAACTCGCTGATGGCGGTTGCGAACTCGTCCTTGAACGCGTGCACGATCGCGGAGTTGCCGAGCACCCGCCCGAGAGTCTGCAATTCCCCGAGTTCGGTGCGGATCGCGATCGACTCGGCGAACAACTCGGCCGCCCTGTCCATGTCGCCGGTCTCGGCATAGGCGACGCCGAGGTCGTTGAGCGTCCAGCCCTCGCCCTGCTTGTTTTCGGCAGCCCTCGCCGCCGCCAGCCCGGTCTTGGCGACGTCCAGCCACACACTCCGATCGCTCGTGAACCGGAAATGAGCCTGCAACGCGACGGAGAGCCGCCACGCGGCCCCGGGGAGCCCGTGTTCGAGCGCGGCGGGCAGCGCGCTCACGAGCGTCGCGCTTTCCGCCTCCAGCCAGCGGAAGGCCGCGTCCTCGTTGGCGAAGATGGGAAGATGCTCCGCGCCCTCACTCCACGCGGGCAACAAGAGCGGGTCGTCGGGAAGCAGCCGCGCCCGCGCCGCTACCGCGGAGTGCGAGAACCAGCGGAGCAGCCTGCGCAGCGCTTTCCTGCGGTAGCCGATGTCCTCGGCGCTGATGAGGTCGCGGGCGTAGTCCTTGAGTAGGTCGTGGAGGCGGTAGCGGTCGCCGTTGGTGACCATGACGAGGTGTTCGTCGACGAGGTGGTCGAGGACTCGTCGGGTGTGGGTGGGGGTGTGTCCGGCCAGCGCGGCCGTCGACGCGGCGGTGAAGTCCTCGCCGGGGTGGAGGCCGAGGAGTCGGAACACGGTTTGTGCTTCGGTGGTGAGTGCTTGGTAGGAGAGGTCGAAGGCGGCGCGGACTCGGCGGGTTCCGGCGGCGAGTTCGCTCATGCGGTCGCTTGCTTCGTGGAGGCGGAGGGCGAGGTCTTCGAATCTCCACGCGGGTCGTGCTTGGAGGCGGTGGGCGACCAGTGCGACCGCGAGGGGGAGTCGGCCGCAGAGTTCGACGACGTCGCGGGCTCCGGTGGGTTCGGCGTTGACGCGTTGGGGTCCGACGATCTGGACGAGGAGTGCTTTGGCGTCGGTGGGGCTGAGGACGTCGAGGGGGAGGGTGTGGGTGCCGTCGAGGGCGAGCGTTCTGCGGCTGGTGACCAGGACGAGGTGGGTTGCCCCGGCTGGGAGGAGGGGGAGTACCTGCTCGGCTGTGGCGGCGTTGTCGAGCAGTACCAGTGCGTTCTTGCCGTGGAGGCGGTCGCGGTAGAGGGCGGCCCTGCTGTCGAGGTCTTGCGGGATCTGATCGCCGGGGACGTCGAGGAGGTGCAGGAAGGAGGCCAGCACGGTGTTGGGGTCGGCGGGTGGTTGGGGTGCGTGGCCGTGGAGGTCGACGTAGAGTTGCTGGTCGCCGTATTTGCCTGCGGCGAGGAGTTGGTGGGCTAGGCGGACGGCGAGGCGGGTTTTGCCGACGCCTGCCATGCCGACGATGTTGGCGATGGTGGTGGCGGTGTGGTGTTCGGCGTTGCGGGCGGCGCGGGCTTGGAGGACGGAGAGTTCGGTTTCGCGGCCGGTGAAGTCGGCGATGTCGCGGGGGAGTTGGCGGTGGGCGCGGGTGGCGGTGGCGGGTTGTTCGCTGCGGGTGAGGTCGTGGCGGAGGACGCGTTGGTGTGCTTGGGCGAGTTCGTGGCCGGGGTCGGCGCCGAGTTCGGTGGCGAGGCGGTTGCGTAGGTCGGTGAAGACCGATAGGGCGGCGGCTTGTTGTCCGCTGCCGGCGAGGGCGATCATGAGTGCGGCGTGGATGTTTTCGTGGAGTGGGTCGGATTCGGCGACGTCGCGGAGGAAGGGCAGTACTTCGCTGTGGCGGCCGAGTTCGCCGGCGGTGCTGGCGTAGTCGAGGACGAGGGCTTGGCGTTCGCGGCCGAGGGCGACCGTGGCGGGGTGCACGCGCAGCGCGGGCAGGTTCGTCAGCGGTTCGCCGCGCCAGAGGTTCACCGCTTGTTTGAACTGCTCACACGCACCGACCAGATCACCCTGCTTACGCGACTCGGCGGCAGCCGAGGCCAGCTTGCGGAAAGCCAGCAGGTCGAGTTGCTGGTCGCCAAGGGTGAGCTGGTATCCGGACTGGGTGGCGATCACGAGCCTGTTGGCTGAGGCATCCGGTTTGCGGGGCAGCAGTCTGCGGCGCAGCCGGGACACGTCGGTCTGCAACAGCGCGACCGCGGTCTCCGGCGGTTCCGAGTCCCACAACCATTCCAGCAGCGAATCGCGGGCGACGGGTTCGTTCGGGGCGAGTGCCAGCAGTCCGAGCAGCATCCTCCGGCGTGCCGAACCAGGATCGACGGCGGCACCGGCGACCTGGGCCGACAGCGGGCCGAGTACCTGGACCCACAGGTCGTAGCCCGGGATCTGAGTGTTCAGCGAGAGCCCGATGAGTTCGTCGGTTTCGTCGGCGGACAGCGCGAGCGCGGTCGCGAGCCTGCGCAGCGTCGCGACCCTCGGCTTGGCGACCCTGCCCTGTTCGAGGTCACGTAGTCCGGCGAGGCTCACCCCGGCCAGTTCCGCTGCCTGCTGCTGCGTCATCCCCGCCCTGCGGCGAAACTCCTGAATCAGCTTGTCGATCCGCCGCAGCGAACCAGCGGGCCCGGTCACGGCAGCCGCCCCTGGCTACCCGACACGGTGTTCTGTCCACAGCCGTCCAGTAGCACGCTGAGTGATCGCCCCTGGACGAGGAGTGGAGGGCCGGATCTGCCCGGCCCGAAGTGACAGAAGAGTGTCAGCGACATGTCAGCGAGGTATCCGATCATGAAAGCAGGGCTGGAACGCGCCAGTCGTGATGGCACGTACTGATTCCACGCCCCGGAGGAAGCGGGGAGCTTGACGCCGGGACAGCCGGAGAGACCCTTCGCGGTGGGCAGTCTAGTGAATGTCCACAACGGGTTTTCCGGCCGCACCGGCCATGGTGTCTGTGCTGGTGATCGTGCTGATCACGGGAAGGATCTTCGAGGCGGCACGAGACACGTGAGCTCGCGTTTTCGCTGGTGCTCTTTCCTTTGCGGGAGGGGCCCCTGTGCGATATCGTTTGCTTTGCTCACGATATTCGGCGCCGACTGGGGGCCGAGGTGTCCGCGGGAATGCGGGTCAGGGTCGTCGGTGATGGGCACACAAGTCCTTGTCCGGCTCGTCGGACAGCGGTCCAGCGAACGGTCTCTCTCGGCTCGGTCCAGCTTCGCGGCTCTCGCTGGCACTTGATTGGCACCTCCTTCCATTTGCTGACCCGAAAACTACCAGGTCACAGAGCTCATGTCCGATTCGTCGGGTGTGGTACTGGTCAACTACGGGCTTGACGGCGGCTTTCTGGCAGTCGAAACCGCAGGCGATGACGTTCGCTCCCGCACCGGGCGTCCTTTGTGGACTCTCGAAGCGTTCGGCGTGCCGCATCCGGCAAGGGTGATCCTTGATCACCTGATGCGATCGGCCGGTCGCCGTGGGCTGATCGGCTAGGGTCCCGGCATGATGCGGGGGACGGCTACCCGGGCCGGGCGCGGGCCGTATCCGGAGTTCGCCGGATGAGCGGGCCGGCGGGGCTCCGTTTCTCGGTGCTGGGGCCGGTACGAGTGGAGCGCGAAGGCGCTCCGGTTCCCGTCACCGCGCCGATGCAACGAGCGGTAATCGCCGTACTACTGTCGAGAGATCGCGCTCCCGTTCCCACCGCGGCCATCGCCGGGGAACTGTGGGGCGGCGCGCCGCCCTCGTCGGCGAAGGTGACCATTCGCAACTACATCCGCAGGCTGCGCTCGCTGCTGCCCGACGGCACGCTCGTCAGTACCCACTCGGGCTATCAGCTCGTCGTCTCGCCCCGGCAGGTCGACGCCACCTTGCTGGCCGGGCTCGGCGAGCGGGCGCACGTGCTGGCGGACACCTCGCCCGCCGCCGCCGTCGAACACGCGCGGCAAGCGCTTGCGCTGTGGGAAGGGCCTCCGCTGCTCGGCATCGGAGACGTTCCGTTGCGGGCCTGGTGGGGACCCCGGCTCGAAGAGAGCTACCTCCCCATTGCCGAGTTGAGCTTCGAGCTGGAACTGCGGCTGGGGAGAGCGGCGAGGCTCGTCCCCGAGCTGGCACGTGTGCACGCGGAATTTCCCCGGCGCGAACGCATCGGTGCACTGCTGATGCTCGCCCTCTACCACTCGGGGAGGGCTGCCGAGGCCATCGCCTGTTTCCGCAGGATGCGCGCGACCATCATCACGACATCGGGCGTGGAACCGGGACCTCGGCTGCGGGAACTCCAGCAGGCCATCCTGCGAGGAGACACCGAGGCCCTCGCGGTCGATCGCGTCGCCTCCCCGGTCACCGTCGCGAAAGGCAAGGCGGTCCCGCTCCCCCCGCCTCCGGTGCACGTCGTGGGAAGAGACGACGTGCTCGCCGAACTCGGCGGCCACTTCGACGCGTTGCGCGAATCGGAAGGCGCCGCGCTGACGTGCCTGCTGCACGGGCAGGCAGGGGTAGGGAAATCCGCTGTGGCGCTGCGCGCGGCTGCCCGGTTCGCCGACCGGTTTCCCGGTGGTGTCGCCTACCTGGATCTCGGCGGTGTCGATTCAGCCGGGGTACTGGCGTCGCTGGCGGGACAACTGGGAATCGAGGCGGAAGCCGACGACCTGGCGAGCCGGTACCGGGCACGGCTTCGCGAGCGGCCGGTGCTGTTGGTGCTCGACAACGCGGGCAGTCTTTCCCAGGTTGCCGCTGTGTTGCCATCGGAGCCCGGTTGCGCCGCGATCGTCACCAGCCGCTCGCCGAGCGGCGGACCCTCCTCGGCGCCGCGGGTGCCGGTGGAACCGTTGTCCGATGTCGAATCGGTCGACCTGCTCGCCAGGCTCATCGGAACCCGCGCGGTGTCAGCCGAGCCGCGCCACGCGCTCGGCATGGCGAGGTTGTGCGGAGGACTCCCGCTGGCGCTCAGGGTGCTCGGCGCCAGGGCGGCGGCGAACCCGCACTGGTCGCTGGCCGCGTGGGAGGAGTTGCTCGGCGACGAACGCGGCAGGCTCGCCGAGCTGTGCCACGACGACATGGACATGAGGACGAGCCTGGAAGCCGGGCTGGGCGGCGACAGCGCGGCCGCGTGGTCGCTGTTCGATCTGCTCGGCGCGCTGCCAAGCCCCGAATACACGCCCGCGCTCGCCGCCGCGCTGACCGGCGTGCCGCTCACGGGCGCCGAACGGACGTTGCGAACCCTTGCCGACGCCCGGCTCGTGTTCAGCCCTTCGCCGGGCCGCTACCGGTTCCACGACCTCACCGGTGTGCTGGCGAGGGAGCGTGCGTCCTCGTTGCCGCACGGGGAAATGGCCGACGCGTTGTCGAGGGCGGGCCGCTGGTATCTCGCCGCCGTGAGACGTGTGATGGAGCGGCTGTCCGGACCGCGCTCGCCGTACGGTCTCCCGGAAGGCCGTTCCGTCGCCGCTCTCGATCCGGTGAGTTTCGATTCGGTCCGCGAGGCGCGGAACTGGCTGGCCGCCGAGATCGGGCCCATCGTCGAGGTCTTCACCGCGCTCACGGCGCATCGCGAACGCGGGGCAGCCGAACTCGCCCCTCCGCTCGTCCACGCGCTCGCGCCCTACTTCGATCTGACCCTTCGCTGGGGGGAACGCGAACGGCTCGCGGCACGTGTTCTCGCGCTCGCCGAGACCGGCCGCCCCGAACTGGAGCCGGTCGCGCTGACCCAGTTCGCCGACATCGAGCGGCAGCGAGGCAATCACGCCGAGGCGCTGCGGCTGGCGAAGCGCGCTGAAACGCTTGCCGAGGCGGAATTCGACAAGGTGACGGCCCTGCTCAGCCAGTCAGCCGTGCTGGTGCTGACACGGGATGTGGCCAACGCGGAGCGGACGTGCCGGAAGGCGGCTGACATCGCCGTGGCACACGGCTACTCCCGGCTGGAGGCGGCCGCGCTGGCCAACCTCGCCCTCGTCCACCAGGTCAGGGGCGAACCGGACAACGCGCTGATCCTGCTGGAGAAATCGGACCGGATTCACCGCGACGACGGCAACCTTCTCGGCAGGATCGGCACCGCCAACCTCGCGTCGAGCGTGCACGAGGAACGGGGAGACCGGCACGCCGTGCTCCGGCGTGCCATGACGCTGCTGCCGCTGTGTGAGGAACTGGGTGACGGATACGGCACGGCCGAATGTCGCGCGAGAACGGCGAGGTCGCTGAGGGCGCTCGGCAGGGAGGCCGAGGCCGCCGAGCACGCCGCGCGGGCTCGTGAGGTCATCGAGGCCATCGGCGCGAGAGAACGGATCGTGCCGGTGACGCTGTTCGACGCCATCGGGATCCCCGAAGGGGGGTAGCGCGAATGTAGCGGCGACCGATGCGTCTGCAACCAGTAAACGCGATGGCGGGTCTCACGGGCCGACACATGGTTGTGATCACGTGAGGAGGCCCGGTGAGTAATCGGGAAAGGACACGGCGGAACCTCGCCAGAGCGGGCTTGCTCGGCGTGGTTCTCGCCACGGCGCTGACCACGGTGCCCGCGCAGGCCACGCCCGCCGACAGGTACCAGCAACAGCAAGAACAAGAGCAAGACGAGCAGCTTGCGCCCGTGATGGTGACGCTGGACGCTTCGGGGTCGATGACGCGGGAGACCTCGGCGGGTGAGACCAGGATGGACGCGGCGAAAACCGCGTTGAACAACCTGATCGACGGCCTCGACTCGACCGCGCAGCTTGGTTTGCAGGTTTATGGAACGCAAACAGGCGAGAGTGAGAGCGAGAAGGCCGAGGGCTGCCAGGACATCGTGACCGCTCAGGAGGTCGGGCCGGTCGACGCGGACGCGCTCAAGCGCACCGTCGACGGCGTCGAGCCGTCCGGGTTCACGCCCATCGGCAACGCCCTGCGCGCCGCCGCCGACGAACTGCCCGACGAGGGACCGCGCGCGGTCGTACTCATCTCCGACGGCCTCGACACCTGTGCCCCGCCCGATCCGTGCGAGGTCGCCGAGGAACTTGCCGACGAGGGCGTCGACCTTTCCGTGCACACCGTCGGATTCCAGGTAGACGACGAGGCGAGGGAACAACTCTCCTGCATCGCGGAGAAGAGCAACGGCACCTACACCGACGCCGGTGATGCCGGTTCGCTCGAAGAGCAGTTGCCGCAGGTGGTCAGCAGGGCCCAGCGGACCTACGAGGCGCAGGGCACGCCGATTACGGGGACCGAGGACTACCCGCAGGCGCCGGAAATCAAGGCGGGGCAGTACATCGACGGCATCGACCCGAACCAGACCAAGTACTACCGGCTGAACGTACCCAAGGACTACACCGTCCACTTTGCTGCGACGACAGTGATTCCCAACAGCCAGAGCAACGGTGTGGTGTCCGTAGAGACCCGGCTGCTCGACACCGCGGGCAAGGAATGCGAGAGTTCCAGCGAAACCGAGGCCATGTGGGTTTCGCACGTCACCTCGACCCTGTCGTGGGTGGGCGAGGAAGCACGGAACTGCAATGCCGGTGACGAGGTTCTGCTCGCCGTCGAGCGAAGCGGGCCGGACGACCCGGAGGTGTGGAGCTACGACCTCGAACTGCTGGTGACCCTCGAACCGCCGCTGCGGGGAGCTCCTGGCCCCGAGGCCAACACCGCGAACGTGCCTTTCGAACTCCCCACCGGTGACGAGCGGCCGGTGACCGGCGGCGGCAGTTTCAACGATGCCACCGAGCTGTCCGGAACCGGCGTCTATGCCGACGAACTCGGTCCGGGGGAGATGGCGACCTACAAGGTGAATCTCGACTGGGGACAGAGTCTCGGCGCACAGGTCAATGTGGACGGCAGGGCCATCGACGAGGTGTTGAGCGTCGATGTCGCGACCCGGAATTCGGTGCGCTCTCCCGTGTCCGGCAACAGCACCTCTTCGGTCGTGATCCACGAGGAGCAGGAGTCGACCGACGAACTGACGATGCCGAAGGTGCTCTACGACAACCGGAACGACAGCAGTGCCGCCGCCATCGCGGGCTGGCACTACATCACGGTGCAGGCCGGAACGAAGGAGTTCAGCGGAACCCTTCCGATCAGGCTGTACGTGAACGTCGCCGGCGAGCAGGCGCAAGGTCCGCAGTACGCGGCGCCGCCGGAGGGCCAGCCAGGTGGGCTGATCACCGACTCCGGCGGCGAGCAGGGTGAGGGCGCGGGCGGTCCTTCCGAGGACAACGTCGTGACCGCCGCCGACACCGGGTCCTCGATCGATCCGCTGTGGCTGTGGCTCAGCGGTGGCGCGATCGTGGCCGGCGCCGGGCTCGGCGCGGTGTTGCTGATCCGCCGTGGTCGCGTGGCCGCGCGGGCACAGGAGCCACCGCGGCAGTGGTGACCGCTTCGGCCGGTGACTCGGTTTCGGCCGAGTCACCGGCCGCTAACATCGGGCAATGGCCCGCAAGGAGAAGAGCGCGCGACGGCTCGTGGTCGATGGCAGGCTGTTCCTCTGGTCCTTGCGTCACGACCACGACGCGCTGGGCGACGGCCGCTATGCCGGGTGCCGCGAAATTCTCGGCATCCGTCCTGACGGGGCCAAAAGACGGCTCCGGATCGTTTTCCGGGAAGGTCCCGGCCGGATCGTTCCCGACGGGCTGATCCCGTCGGGACGCGTCGGCACCGCGCCGGACAGAACCTTGAATCTGCACTTGCCCGGCACGGTCAGGGCGCTGCTGGAGAGCGTATCGGCCAGGGGTGGGCTGATTGACGGGGCCGAGGAGTTCGACGGGTGGAGCGTCTTCGACGAGGTGTTCGCCCTTCGCGGCCGACCGGCGTGATTTTCGCGGTCAGTCGAAGGATTCCAGCAGCGTCCGCAGTATGCGGGCCAGTTCGTCGCGGTCCCGCGTGCCCAGCGCCGCGAGTACCCGCTGCTCGGTGGCGAGGTGATCGGGAAGTGCTTTGTCGACAAGTACCTTGCCCGCCTTGGTGAGGCTGACGTGAACGCCTCTGCCGTCCGCGTCGTTGCGGACTCTCGTCACCAGCCCGCGATCCTGGAGCCGGTCGAGCCGCTGCGTGATCGCGCCCGAGGTGACCATGGCGTCGCGCATCAACTCGGTCGGCGTCATCCGGTGCGGCGGCGGGTTGCGGCGCAGGGTCGCGAGCACGTCGAAGGAGGCCGCGTCGAGGCCGTGCGCGGCGAAGGTGCGGGCCAGTTCGGCCTCCGCGACGCGGGCGAACCGCTTGATCCTGCCGAGTACCGCCATGGGCGATACGTCGAGGTCCGGACGCTGTGTCGCCCACTGGTCGAGGATGCGGTCGACGTGGTCGGTCATCGGGGAAGTCCAGAACGGCGCATGTCAATACCTTAGCAGTGAGGTACCTGACAGGTCTGGCCAAGTAGCTTAGCAGTGAGCTACTTTAGCTTAGTGCTAAACAACCGATGGAACGTCGTGCTGCTGACCGCGATCGCTCCGATGGTCTGGGGAACCACCTATGCCGTGACGAGTGAGCTGCTGCCGCCCGACCGGCCGCTCACCGCCTCAGTGCTGCGGGCGCTTCCGGCGGGGCTGTTGCTCGTCGCCGTCACCAGGAAGCTGCCACGCGGGTCGTGGTGGTGGCGCTCGCTCGTACTCGGAACCCTCAACATCGGCGCCTTCTTCGCGCTGCTTTTCCTTGCCGCGTACCGGCTTCCCGGCGGGGTCGCCGCGACGGTCAACGCGATCCAGCCGCTGCTCGCGATGGGGCTGTCGTTCCTGCTGCTCGGCGAAAAGCTGACGACGAGGATGCTGCTCGCGGGGATCGCGGGTGTCGCGGGCGTGAGCCTGCTCGTGCTCAGGGCGCAGGCGCGGCTCGACGTCATCGGTGTACTGGCGGCGCTCGGCGGCGCGCTGGTGATGGCGACCGGGGTCGTGCTGAGCAAGCGCTGGCGCTCACCGGCGTCGCCGCTGGCGACGACCGGCTGGCAACTCGTGGCGGGCGGGCTCGTGCTGCTGCCGGTGATGCTCCTCGTCGAAGGAACCCCGCCGACGGACCTGAGCGGGCAGAACCTCATCGGCTACGGCTACCTCATGATCGTCGGTGCCGTGATCGCCTACCCGTTGTGGTTCAGGGGCATCAGCATGATGTCGCCGACGAGCGCCGCGTTCCTCGGCCTGCTCAGTCCCGTGGTGGCGACCGCGCTCGGCTGGCTTGCGCTAGGTCAGTCGCTCACACCGCTCCAGGCGGTGGGCGCGGTCATCGTGCTCGCGGCACTGGCGAGCACCCAAATCGCGCGGCGCCCACGCCGGGAGGCGCCCCTTCTTCCCGAGGAAACCCCGACTCCGGTCGCCAGGTAAGGGCGACCGGTGACAGTAACGAAAGGAACGGATCAGATGCGCATCATCGTGTTCGGTGCGACCGGCAACGTCGGCGGACGGGTCGTCGCCGAGGCAGTGCGGCGAGGACACCGCGTCACCGCGGTCGTGAGGTCGGTTGAGCGCGCCTCGGTGCTTCCCGGGGAGGTCGCCGTCGCTGTCGGCGACGTGAGCGACCCCGACGCCGTCGCGACATTGAGCGAGGGACACGACGTCGTCGTCGCGGCTACCCGGCCGGCAGAGGGACGCGAGCAAGAGTTGGTGGCGATGACGCGCGCCCTGCTCGCGGGTTCCGCGAAGGCCGGTACCCGGCTTGTCGTCGTCGGCGGGGCCGCCGGTCTCGTCGTACCGGGAACAGGGGGACGCAGGGTGCTCGACGACCCGAGGTACCTGTCGGCCGGGTATCGCGACATCGCGCTCGCCTGCCTCGCCCAGTTCGACGTGTGCGCGGAGGCCGAAGGTACCGACTGGACCTACGCGAGCCCGCCGGCCGCCCTCGTACCAGGGCAGCGAACGGGCCGGTACCGCCGTGGCGGTGACGAACTCGTCGTCGACGACGAAGGATCCTCGGTCATCTCGTTGGAGGATTTCGCGGTGGCGTTGCTGGACGAGGCGGAGACACCGCGTTCGCGCGGAGCCAGATTCACAGCGGCCTACTGACGTATCCGGCGACCCTTGTGCCGCAAGGTAATCGCCGATGTCACGGACAGTAGGCGCAGGTCGTTGTCGAAGGTGCCATACGGGGCAACGAAAACGGAGGGCTGGTGACTCCCGACACAGGGTGTGGCATCGTGACCTCTACGATGTCGGGCACCGCGATGCGCCGAGGATGACGAGGAGACGACGCAAGAAATGTCTACCGACCACACCACACCGAGCGAGTCCGAGGTCGTCGTGCTCGACGACGGCCTGCCGACCGCCGCGCGGGTCTACGACGTGATGCTCAACGGCAAGGACAACTACGCGATCGACAGGCAGGTCGCCGAGGCCAGCCTCGGGGTCATGCCGGAGCTCAAGGAAATCGCGTTGCACAACAGGGCGCTCCTGCATCGGGTGGTGCGCTTTCTTGCCAAGGACAAGGGAATCACCCAGTTCCTCGACCTCGGTTCGGGACTGCCCACCGCGCGCAACACGCACGAGGTCGCGCAGGAGGCCAACCCGGAAGCCAAGGTCGTCTACGTCGACATCGACCCCATCGTGCTCGCCCACGGCAGGGCGATCCTCGCCGACAACCCGAACACGAAGGTCGTCACCGCCGACATTCGCAATCCCGCCGAGGTGCTCGCTCACCCCGACCTGCGCGAGTTGCTGGACTTCGACCAGCCGGTGTGCGTGATGCTGTGCGGGATCCTGCATCACCTCATGGACGAGGAAGACCCGAAGGGGCTCGTGTCGGCGCTGCTCGACGCCGTTCCCTCCGGCTCCTACTTCTTCATCACCAACTTCACCAGGCTCAGTGACTCGCCGGAAAGCGAGGAGCTGGAACGGGTTCTGCTGTCGCAGCTCGGCACCGGCAGGGTGCGCACCCCGGCCGAACTCGCGGAATTCTTCGACGGCATGGAGATTCTGCCTCCCGGCATCGTGCCCTTGCCGCTGTGGCGGCCCGACGAGCTCGTCACCGACGCCACCACCATCGGCGTGCGGTTCATGACCGGTGGAGTCGGCCGCAAGAACTGACGGCGCTCGCGTGGCCACGGCGCCGTGGCCACGCGAATCCGTTGCGCCGCAACGGTTGCGCCTCGTCGGGTCAGCGCTCCGGTATCTTCCAGAGCCGCAGGGTGTGGTCGTCGTTGGCCGTCGCCAGTGTCTTCCCGTCGGGGCTGAACCTCGCCGAGTGGATTTCGGAGTCTTCGTCCTCTTCGGATTCGTCGGTTCGCGCGTGGTCAGCGTCGATGGAGCCGAGCTCGCGCCCGTTCTCCGCGTCCCACAACCGCACCTCGCTGCGTTCGATGGTCATGATCGTGCGATCGTCGGGGCTGAGGATGCTGTGGGCTTCCATCGCGTCCAGGTTGACGTGGATGTCGATGGGCTGCCGGATCTGGTTCCCGCTAGCGGTGTCCCACAGTCGCAGGACAGTGCCTTCCGCTGCCCTGGAGATCGTCAGCAGCCTGCTGCTGTCCCGGCTGATCAGGTATTCGTAGCTACCGTCCTGCGGAAGGGTGATCGTCTCGCCAAGGGCCTGCTGACTGTCCACATCCCACAGTCGGACGGTCGAATAGTTCTTCTCTTCGTCGAAGCTGCTCTCCGCGGAACCGGAGATCAGCATGGTGCTTCCGTCGTGGTTGATGGCGGCAAAGCCGCCGTCGTCGACAATCGTGGTCAGTTCGCCGCTCGCGACGTCCCAGATCTCGGTGCCACCGCTGTAGGTCTGCATGAAGATGGTCGAGCCGTCGCCGCTCACGTCCCAGTTCGGCCCGGTGGTGATCTCGAATGGTTCGCCGATGCGGCTGCCGGTGTTCACATCCCACCGTTGCACGATCCCGTCGATCGTCAAGGTGATGACGGTGCTGTTGTCCTGGGTGAACACGACGTTGGTCAGTCCGGTGACGGGACCGATGATCTGACCGACCTGCTTGCGGCTGGCGACGTCCCAGAACTGCACGGTCTCGTCCTGGTATTCGGTCGCGATGATGCGGCCGTCCGGGCTGAACACGCCGTCCCTGACGGAGGTGGGTCCCGTCAACACGCCGGTCTGTTCGAGCGCCGCTGCCGGTTCCTCCGTCGTGGCGGTGCTTTGCGGGCGCAGCGTCCACGCCACGACACCGGCGATCACCAGAACGGCGGCGAGCGCGATCTTGAGCGAGCGGCGCCCTGCGGGTGCGTGGCCGGAGCCGACGATCGCCGTGTCCTTCGGCGGCGGTGTGCTGTCGCTGTCGCTGTCGTGCAGGGTGCCGGTGGACGGCTCTTCGACGCGCGTCGGCGGCAGGCCGGTTTTGGTGGCGGTGTCGGTGTCGCCCGTGTCTGCGTTGTCTGTGTTGTCGCCGTTGTCTGTGTTGGTGGCGCGGGTGTGTACGCGCACCATGCGTGCCCCGCCGCCGGCCTCACCGGCGGGGTCCTCGGTCAGCAGCGTCGTGTCCGGATCGAGCAACCGCGCCACGTCGCCCCAGCGCAGGCGGATCAACTCCTCCACGTCGGCCGGCCACGGCCGGACCGAAGGAGCGATCGGCCCGATCAGGTCCACCAGCTCCACCGCCGAGGGCCGGTCTCCAGGGTTCTTGGCAAGGCACGGTTCCACGACCCGCGCCACCTCGCGCGGCAAGCCCGACACGTCCGCGACCCCGCCCACGATCCGGTTCAGCGTCTCCAGCGTCGCGCCGCCCGCGAACGGCGACACCCCCGAACACGCGGCCACCACGACCGATCCCAGCGAGAACACGTCGGAGGCGCCCGACACCACCTCGCCCCGGGCCTGCTCGGGAGACATGAACGCGGGAGAGCCCACCAGCCAACCGGATCGGGTCAGTCCGTCGGCACCGTCGCCCGCGGCCCGCACGATCCCGAAATCGATCACCCTTGGACCGTCGTCGGCCAGCAACACGTTCGACGGCTTCACATCCCGGTGCACCAGACCGGCGCCGTGAATCCGGACCAGCGCCGAAGCCAGCCCCGCCGTCAACCGCATGACCGACTCGACCGGCAACCCGCCCGCGACTCCGACGACCTCGTCCAGCGAAGGCCCTGGCACGAAGACCGAAGCCAGCCACGGCAACCGCGCGTCCGCGTCCGCGTCGACGACAGCCGCCGTGTAGGCCCCCGATACCACGCGGGACGCCTCCACCTCCCGCCGGAACCGTTCCCTGAACCCCTCGTCCACCGCGAACTGCTCGTGCACGACCTTGATCGCGACAAGCCGCCCGTCGACACCGCACCCCAGCAGCACTCGGCCCATTCCGCCCCTGCCGAGTTCGCCGAGCACCCGGTATGGCCCCACCGCGCTCACATCCGTGACCCGCAACCCCACAACGCCCCCAGCAGATGACGACAACAACCCCAAGATCCTTCCAAACAACCTCGCGCCGCGGTATCACAACGTCGAAAACCGTGCGGCGAGCCGGACCGCGAGTCCCCCGCCCACGCCGCCGAGTTCCGCGCTCACGCCGCCGAGATCTGCACTCGGGTAGGCGAGTTCCGCGCTCGGGTCGCCGAGTTCCGCATCCCGCTCGGCTGACCTGCGGCACTCACCCACCGGTCGCTCGTCAGAGCGGGTAGCCATCCGGCTCCGTGCAAAATGCGAGCTACCTTGCCGATCCACCGGCGCTCCACCTGAGCGCCCGCACGGCCACGACAGTAACTCAACGTGTCCGACCCGTTACTGGTGTGCGTGAGTGCGGATCTCGCCGACGTGAGTGCGGATCTCGCTGGCCTGGGCGCGGATCTCGGCGATTCCGTGTGGGCCGCGCCATGAAGACCTTCCTGACGCCGCGCCTGGCCGTGTTAACTTGCCGGAGCCAGTCGTACCCACGCCCATGACGTGGGTCAGGGAATCCGGTGAGAATCCGGAGCTGACGCGCAGCGGTGAGCGGCGACGGGCGGGAACACGGCCACTGGACCCCGGTCCGGGAAGGCGTCTCCGCCCGGTTGACCCCGAGTCCGAAGACCTGCTGGCGCCCGAGTCCGGTCATGCCGGGCGAGGGGAAACCGTACGAACGGGCCCCGCGCATGGGCCCTCGACGCAGGGGATGGCCGATGCCGCGCTCCTTCTCGTTCCTCGTTCCGTTGCTCGTGATCGTCCTCGCCGGTTCCGCCTGTGCCACGAGTTCCGGGCAGGGGGCGGAAAAACCGAGGGTGGAGGGTTACCCGAAGGTCGTCGACAACTGTGGCGAGCGGGTCACGATTCCCGCGCCCCCGCGCCAGGCGGTCGCGCTGAACCAGGGCAGCGCCGAGATCATGCTCGCGCTCGGGCTTGCCGACCGCATGGCGGGAACGGCGACCTGGACCGACCCCGTTCTGCCCGAACTGGAACAGGCGAACGCGTCGGTTCCGAGGCTGGCCGAGAACATGCCTTCCTTCGAGCGGGTGCTCACCACCGAGCCGGATTTCGTCGCGGCCTCTTTCGTGTCCACATTGGGCACGGGAGGCGTGGCGACCCGGAAGCAGTTCGGCGAACTCGGCGTGCCGACCTACATTTCGCCGAGCGACTGCGTCAAGGACAACTCCGGTGAGGGCGACGGCGTGCGTTCGGCTCCGCTGACCATGGCCGACATCTACGGTGAGATCAGGGACATCGCCACGATCTTCGACGTCGAGGAGCGAGGGGACGAGCTCGTCGCCGAACTGGAGGAACGGATGCGAGCGGCGACCGAAGAGTCCCATGTAGACGACGTCAGCGTGCTGTACTGGTTCGCCAACGCCGAATCCCCTTATCTCGCGGGCTGTTGTGGCGCGCCGGGGGTGATCACCGAGGCGCTTGGGCTGAAGAACGTCTTCGACGACACCTCGGCGGAATGGCCACAGATCAACTGGGAGACCGTCGCCGATCGCGACCCCGACGTACTGGTCATCGGGGATCTGACCCGCCGGTCCCAGACGGCGGAGGCGGCCGAGAAGAAAATCGAGTTCCTTGAATCGCATCCGGTGACGAACAAGATGACGGCGGTCCGCAACAAGCGCTACATCCTGCTCAGCGGGCAGGCGTTGAACCCGAGCATGCGCATCGTCGACGGCACCGAACAGGTCGCGGCGGGGCTGCGGGAGTTCGGGCTCGCCGGGTGATCGACACGGTAGAGACCACGGGGCTCGCGAGGAGGGTACGCGGGCTCGGCACGGTCTGGTTCTGTGCACTCGGCCTTGCCGTGCTCGCCGTTTCCGTCGCCGTCGCCATCACGATCGGGCCCGCTGACCTCAGTGTCGGCGACGTCTGGTCGGTGCTGGCGGCGAAGACGGGGCTCGGAGAATCGGGACTGAGTCAGATTCGCACCGGGATCGTCTGGAACCTGAGACTGCCGAGGGCATTACTTGCCGCTGTCTGCGGCGCGGGCCTCGCCGTCTGCGGGGCGGTGATGCAGGCACTGCTGCGCAACCCGCTGGCCGATCCGTTCGTGCTCGGAGTGTCGTCCGGAGCTTCGACCGGTGCCGTGTTCGTCATCGTGCTCGGCGTCGGTGGCGGGGCGCTTCCCGTGCAGGGCGGTGCTTTCGTCGGCGCCGTGTTGTCGTTCGGCGTTCTGCTCGTGCTCGGTCAGACGCTGGGCGCGACGACGGAACGGGTCGTGTTGTCCGGGGTCGCCGTCATGCAGCTGTTCTCGGCGCTCACCTCGTTCATCGTGCTCACCGCCGCCGACGCGGAAACGACGCGGGGGGTGCTGTTCTGGCTGCTCGGCTCGTTCGCGTCGGCGAGCTGGGCCGAGGTGCTGGTGTGCGCGGTGGTGCTCGGCGGGGTGCTGCTCGTGTGCTTCGGCTACTCCACATCGCTCGACGGGTTCGCGTTCGGCCAGGACGCGGCGGCGAGCCTCGGGGTGGCGGTGGCGAGGACCCGGCTTGTCTTGTTGTGCGTGACGGCGTTGCTGACCGCGGTGCTGGTGAGTTCGGTCGGCGCCGTCGGGTTCATCGGGCTCGTCCTGCCGCATGCGGCGAGGGCGCTCGTCGGATCAGGCCACCGCAGATTGATTCCGGTCGCCGCCGTGACGGGCGCGGTGTTCCTGGTGTGGGTGGACACCGCGGCCCGCACGCTGCTGGACCCGCAGGAGATACCGGTCGGCGTGGTCACCGCCCTCATCGGCGTCCCCGCGTTCGTGTTGGTCCTGTATCGCACGAGGTTCGGCCGGTGAGCCAGCGACAGCGGGGACTCAGCGCCGAGCGGGTGAGCTGGTCGGCGGGTGGCAGGCTCATCGTCGACGGCGTCGACATCTCGTTGCCGCACGGCGCCACCGTCGGGCTGCTCGGTCCCAACGGTTCCGGCAAGTCGACGTTGCTGCGGCTGCTCGCCGGGCTGCGTGCTCCGGGCAGCGGGGTGGTCCGGCTCGACGGCGAGCCGCTTGCCGGGCTGCGCCGCGCGGCCGTTGCCCGCCGGATCGCGGTGGTCGAACAGCAGGCGGACACCCAGGTGGAGCTGACGGTGCGGGACGTCGTGCGGCTCGGCCGCATCGCCCACACCTCGGCGTGGGCGGGTGTGAAGGAGCACGACACGGCCGCCGTGTCGGAGGCACTGGCCCACACCGGGCTTACCGAGCTGGCAGGACAGTCGTGGCGCACCCTGTCGGGCGGGGAACGGCAGCGCGTCCAGCTCGCGCGCGCACTCGCGCAGCAGCCACGGGAACTGTTGCTCGACGAGCCGACCAACCACCTCGACATCCAGTTTCAGTTGGAGCTGCTCGCGCTCGTGGCGAGTTTGCCGGTGACCACGTTGATCGCGCTTCACGACCTGAATCTCGCCGCGATGTACTGCGACCGGCTCGTCGTACTCGACAAGGGGGTGGTGGTCGCCGAGGGGCAGCCGGGGGACATCGTCACCTCGGCCCTGATCGCCGAGGTCTACGGCGTCCGCGCCGAGGTGACGCCCGTCGGCGAGGGCGGCCGTCCGCACGTGCGGTTTCTCGGAACGACCCGCGCGGCGGTCACCGGCTGGGAAACCGGTAACTGACGTGGGTGACCAGGCCGGTCGCGCGCACGCGGGTCCGTTCGAGATCGAGGTTCCCCACGCCGGTGAACAGCCGTTCGCCTTCGCCGACCAGTACCGGGGCGATGTGCAGGTCCAGCTCGTCGATCAGCCCGGCCGCGAGGTACTGGTTCACCGTCGAGGCACCACCGGCGATCGCGACGTCGCGATCGCCCGCCGCGGCTTTCGCCTCGGCGAGCGCGGCTTCGATGCCGTCGGTCACGAAGTAGAAGGTGGTGCCGCCCTTCATCACCACCGGTTCCCTCGGATGATGGGTGAGCACGAATACGGGAGCGTGATACGGCGGGTCCTCGCCCCACCAGCCGGTCCATTCCTCCTCCGGGTTCCACTCGCCTCGGATGGGGCCGAACATGTTGCGGCCCATGACGTAGGCCCCTCCCGAGGTCACTTTCGCGATCTCGGCGGCGTTGGCCTCCGGCTCCTCGAACATCCAGGTGTGCAACCGGTCGCCGACGATCTCGCCGAGCGGGTTGTCGCGGGTCTGGTTCGGCCCGGCGACGAATCCGTCGACCGACATCGCGATACCACAGGTCACCTTGCTCATGATGGGCTCCGATCCTTGTTCGGTGGGGGTAGACCAGGGGAGCGCGGAAAACTCATCGGAGGATTCGCGCCGGGTCAGTAGCTCGCGTCGATCTCCGCTTTGCGCGCCAGCACTGCTTTCTCGACGACGGCGACCGGAACGGGCCTCGCGTCGGTGAACCGGATGCCGCCCTTGGTCGTCTCGATGTCCTGACCTTCGGTCACCGTCGCGACCACGGTGGAGCTGAAGGGGAACAACGAATAACCCCGCCGAGTCACGACGATGCTGACCAGCGGGCGCCCCCGATAGCGCAGCGCGGGCATCCCGTAACTCATGCCCTCCTCGTGCTCGGGAACCAGCTCACCCGCGTGGGCGATGAGTTTGCCGACCAGTGAACGAGCCGGTTCCTCCAGTGTGCCGACGTAATCGGTGACCTCACCCATGTCCATATCCTGCACCGATTCGCGCTCCCCGGCGAGAGCGCGAGGGTTTCGTGACACGATCACCTTTTCCCGGTGCTATTCGTGCGAATTTTCCGGTAACGCCACCGATGTTTTTCCGATTTCCGGACATACCTCATTCGTCCTGCATCGGAGTGAATTGTGGATGGGAATTCCCGGGATTTCGTGCTGCTGGAAGGCGATGTCGCCGTCGCGGTGACCCGAGAGGAGCGGCACCAGGACATTCTCTCCGGCTGGAACAGCGGCGCGAGTGTGACCGCGGAGCTGGCCTGGTGCACCATCGCCTCGGGCAAGTACCAGGGCGAACGCGCCGTCGAGGTCAGGATCGGCGGTCACCGGGTGGGTGAGCTGACCTACCTCATGTCGCGGCGCTACGAACCGATGATCGACCGCGTGCTGGAACGGGGCGGGCGGCCCGGCTGCGCCGCGCTGATCCAGGCAGGGGACCGGAAGCTGGAGGTGCTGCTCCGGCTTCCTTCGCACACGACAGGCACGGAACCGACGGTTCCGACGATGATCCCGGTTCAGCGAGAACAGACGCGGTACCTGCCTGCCGTGACCGCGTCACCTCCCGCTGAGCCCCCGCCGCCTCCCGCGCACGAGGAGCAGGCGCCGCCCCCGTGGCGTAAACCGCTGTGGATCGCCGTGGCGGTCGTCGCCGTGCTGGTGTTCGGCGGCCTGCTCAGCGCGGGTGGTGACAGTGAAGAGCCCTCGTCGCCGGTCGCGGACAGCACGACGGCGGAACCGGCCACCGCGGTCACCACGACGAGCAGCACCGTCGCCGAGCCCGCTCCGTCCACTGTCGAGCCCGTGCCCGACGAACCGGCGAGCGAGGCCGCCGAGCCTCCGCCACCGCCGGAGGCGCCGGAGCCCGTCGAGCCGAGCGCGCCCGCGCCGCCACCACCGCCACCGGTCGAACCGCCCGCGCCGGTGTCCCAGTGCGACCCCAACTACACCGGCTGTGTGCCGATCGCCTCCGACGTCGACTGCGCTGGAGGCAGCGGCAACGGGCCCGCGTACGTGAGTGGTCCCGTCGAGGTCGTCGGCAGCGACATCTACGGGCTCGACAGTGACGGCGACGGCATCGCGTGCGAATGACCGGCTGGTCCACAGTAGACGAATCGCCGTCGTGATCGCGGCGGCGATTTTCCCGCTATCAGGGAAGTGTGAACCGGCCGCTGTCGCTCCGAAGGGTACGAACCGGCGCCGAATCGGGCGCGAGCACTGTTCGAAAAGTACTTTTGGACGCGGGGAGCAGTGTCGGCGAGGCCGGGAGGGACCGATGGGCAGCAAAGGAAGGCTCGCCACGACGATCGCCGCGGCGATGATCGGTACCTGCGTACTGGTGGGGGCACCGGCGGCCGTCGCCCAGACGGCTCAGGCGAGCGACGTGCTGGCCGTTTCGCCGCCCGCCGCGAGCCCGGGGACGCTCGTCGAGATGCGGCTGGTGGCGAGCGTGACCTGTCCCGGGCCGAGTGTCCCGCAGTCCGGCGCGCTGTCGAACATCACGGTCATCCACGCCGCGGCCGACGGAACGGCCTGGCAGGGCACCGTCAAGAACGTCCAGGCAGGCTCGTACTCGATCACCGCGCGGTGCCAGACTGCGGGAAAGCAAGCCACCGGCACGCTTGAGGTCACCGGATCGCAGGTCAGCACCCGTCCCTCCGGGCCAGCGCACACCGGTGGTGGCGGTACCGCCGACGAGGCATCCGGCGGAGGCGGAGGTGGTAGCCTGATCGGCACGCTCGGCGTCGTTGCCGTGGGTGCCGTCGGCGCCTGGCTGGTGTTGCGGCGCAAGGCCGATTCCCGCGGCTGATCCACGGCCATCCGCTCGCCGTGAGCGCGGAGCTTTCGTGGAGACGACCATGCCAGGTACTTCCCAAGGTGGATCGCGCCGCTTTCCGGCCGTGCTCGCCCTGCTGGCCGGTCTCGCCGTCGTCGTGGTCATCGCGGGGCGGAACGGGGAAAACGCGGGTCGCACGGCCGAGTCGCCTGACCGGATCGAGATTCCCGGCATCGAAGCGGAGTCCAGCCTCATTCCGCTCGGGCTGGAGAAGGACGGGACGATCGAGGTTCCGCCGGTCGAGGACGCCATGCAGGCAGGCTGGTACGAATTGGGGCCGGGCGCGGGGGAGACCGGGCCGTTCGTCGTGCTCGGGCACATCGACTCGCACACCGACCCTGGCATCTTCCTGCGGCTTCACGAACTGGGCGAGGGTGACCTCGTGCGCGTGTACCGGGTGGACAAGTCCGTGGTCACCTACGTCGTCGACCGCACGGAAATTGTCGACAAGGACCGGTTTCCCACCGAGGCCGTCTACGGCAACACCACCGGCGCCGAGATCAGGTTGATCACCTGCGGTGGTGCCTTCGACCGGAAACAGGGAAGCTACGAGGAGAACTTGATCGTCTACGGCCACCTTGTGGAGTCACCGGCGTGAACGGCGGGCCCTTCCGCTCAGGGCTCCCGGCCAGCGAGGGAAGGGCATGACAGGCAACACCTTGAGCGGGCTGCTCGATGAGGGCGACGTCGCGGGACTACAGCGGTGGCTCGGCGAGCATCCTCCCCACGAGATCGCTGACGAGCTGGCCCGAGCCGACCCGGTCCGGGCCGTGCTGATGTTCCGGCTGCTCGACAAGGACAGCGCGCTCACGGTGTTCGAGGAACTCGATCCCGGCGCGCAGCAGAACGTGCTGTCCGGACTGCGCGGCAAGGCGTTCGGTGACGTCGTGGAGGGCATGGACCCCGACGACAGGGCCAGGCTGCTCGGCGAGGCGCCCGCGAAGTTCGCCCGCAGGGTCCTCGACGGGCTCAGCCCCAGGTCGCGGGCCATGACGGCGGCGCTGCTCGGCTATCCGGAAGGCTCCGTCGGCAGGTACATGAGCCCGAGGACGGTCGCGATCAGGGGGCACCTCACCGCGGCGAGGGCACTCGACGTGGTGCGAGCGAGAGGCGAGGAGGCGGAAACCGTCTACACCCTGCCGGTGATCGACGATCACCGGCGGTTCCTCGGCACGCTCGAACTACGTGACCTGGTACTGAGCGCGCCGGAGCGGCCGGTGACCGAACTCGCCGACACCAAGACTCCGCGCGTGAAGGCCACCGACGACGCCGAGGCCGCCGCGCGGCTCATGCAGGAGGCGAACCTGCTCGCCCTGCCCGTCGTGGACAGCGAGGACAGGGTGCTGGGGCTGCTCACGATCGACGACGCGGTGGAGGTCATCGAGGCGGCCGACACCGAGGACGTCGCGCGGCAGGCCGCCGCGGCGCCGCTGAGCGGGCACTACATGTCGGCGAGCGTGGTCCAGCTGGCGAGGTCCCGAGCGGTGTGGTTGCTGCTGCTCATCGTCGCCGCGACCTTCACCGTCAACGTGCTCCAGTTCTTCGAGGCGACTCTCGAACAGGTGACCACGTTGGCGTTGTTCATCCCGCTGCTGGTCGGGACGGGTGGCAACGCGGGGGCGCAGGCCGCCACCGCCGCCGTCCGCGCGCTCGCCGTCGGCGAGGTCCGCACCCGCGACCTCCCGCGGGTCGCCTGGCGGGAAAGCAGGGTCGGGCTGGTGCTCGGGCTGATGCTGGCGGTGGTGGCGCTCGGCGTCGGGACCCTGCTCGTCGACTTTCCGATCGCCGTCACCGTCGCGTTGTCGATCGTGCTCGTGTGCTGCTGGGCGGCCACGATCGGGGCGACGATGCCACTCGTGGCGAAACGGGTGGGCATCGATCCGGCCGTCATCTCGGCTCCGCTGGTCACGACCATCGTCGACGCGACGGGACTGATCATCTACTTCCTCATCGCCCGCGCGGTGCTGGCGTTGTGACCCGGCCCTACACGACGACCTTCGACAGCGTTTCGGGCGCGAACAGCTCTTCCGGTTCGTAGCGCCGGGAGGCCAGCCCCTGCTCGTGGGAGTAGCGCAGGAACGTCTCCAGCGCCGCGCGGTTGGCTTCCAGCCCGTAAGGCCACCAGTCGGACCCGAGCGCGGCGCGGGTTCGCTCGGCCTCGGCCCACAACCACGGAAGCGCATACGGCAGCGCGGCCGTCTCGCCGATACCGGCCAGCGCCGCCGTTTTGGCCAGCTCACAGGATTTCACCAGCTCGGTGGCCAGCCAGCGATGCTGCCGGTAGACGTCGGAGCGGATCACGAGCGTGTGCATGATGGGGAAGATGCCGGTGCTGGCGTGGTAGTCCTTCTCGGTTCGTTCTGGATCGGTGAACAGCCGCCGGATTCCGCCCCCCGCGTTGAACGGACCGGGATTGCGTGCGCTGTAGACCGCGTCGAGTTCACCGTCGAGCAGCATGCCGGACAGAGTCCTGCCCTCTGCGATCGGCGCGACGTCCACGTCGGATGGCAGGTCGAGCGCGATCTTCTCGACCCTGCCGGGTTCGTCGAGACCTCCGGTGCGATACCGCACGGACGCGACGCCGAGTCCGTGCAGCTCGGCCAGGATTCCCCTGATCCACACCGCCGCCGTGATCTGGTACTCCGGCACCCCCACGGTGCCTCCCGCGAGCTGAGCGGGTTCGGTGACCGGCGAGTCGTGCCGCACGTAGACGGCGCTGTGCCGGAAGGCGCGGGAGGGAAAGACGGGGACGGCGACGAAGGGCGCGTCCTCACCGAGGGTGAGCACATAGCTCGACAGGGACAGCTCCGCGATGTCGAATTCGCGATACTTGAGCATCCGGAAGAACGTCTCCTCGACGGGGAGATCCAGGAAGTTCAGCTCGGCGCCGCCGAGGCCGACCGTGCCGTCCAGCAACGGCCGCATGCGGTCGTATCCCTGACAGGCCATCGTGAAAACCGGTGACATGAGCCCTCTTTCGCGAGTGTTCCGGATCGCTGCTCATCGTGCGTGACCGTCCCCCTGTCGGCGCAACGATCTTCCCTATAGTCGGGAAACCATGAGTACGTCCTCGCGCGGCGTGGCCGCCAAGGTGTGCGCGATCCTCGACGCGCTGTGCGAGTCGCCGTCGGGGCTGACCGCGAGCGAGATCGCCCGGCGCGCGGGCATGCCGGTGAGCACGGCCCACCGGCTCGTGCGCACGCTCGCCGAATGGGGTGGTCTCGAACGGCAGGCCGACGGCAGGTACCTGGCCGGGCTGCGGTTGTGGGAGGTCGCGTCGTCGGCTCCGCGAGCGGGTGGTCTTCGTGACACGGCCCGGCCCTACCTCGAAGACCTCTACGAGGCCACCGGACAGAACGTGCAGCTCGCGGTACGGGACGGCGGCGAGGCCCTTGTCGTCGAGCACTTCGCCGCGCGGAACGCGATCGCCACCGCGACCCGCATCGGCGGGCGGCTGCCCTTGCACGCCAGTGGCGTCGGCCAGGTGCTGCTGGCCTTCTCATCCCCTGAGGAGCAGGAGGAGGTACTCGCGGGACCGCTCGAACGGTTCACCGACCGGACCCTCTCCGACCCGGCGACCTTGCGCGGGGTGCTCGCCGATGTGCGCGGGTCGGGGGTCGCGGTGACCAACAGCAGCATGCCGCTTCCCGCGCTGGCCGTCGCGGCCCCGATCACCGACGGTACCGCGCGCTGTGTCGCCGCGATGGCCGTCGTCGTGCCGAGCGAGCTGACGGCGACGCCCTACGTCGCGGCCGTCGTCGCCGCGGCGCGAGGAGCGTCGAGGGCCGTAACCGACCGGCCTGCGCGGCGCCACCGGCCGTTCTAACGTTGACTCCCTGCAAGGGAGGAGCTGGTTTCCGATGCTCTCTCGGCACGCGGAACTGCGATTGCTGTTCTTCTTCACCGGTTTCGTCGCGACATTCCTGATCATCAGGGTGAGTGTGCGGCTGATCAGGGCCAACGTGCGCTGGTGGCCCGGCAATGTTTCCGCGGGCGGGGTGCACATCCACCACATGGTGTTCGGGGTCGTGCTGATGGTGCTCAGCGGAGTCACCGGTGCCGTGCTCGACGGCGAGGTGACCGGCTGGCGGCTGGCAGCGGCGGCGGCCTTCGGCGTCGGCACGGCGCTCGTGCTCGACGAGTTCGCGCTCATCCTGCACCTCGACGACGTGTACTGGAGCAGGCAGGGCAGGGTGTCGGTCGACGCGATCTTCCTCGTGGTGGGGCTTTCCGGGCTGTTGTTGCTCGGTGCCCGCCCGCTCGGGTTCGACACGGTGATCGTGCTGAACGGGTCGGGCGAGCGAACCAGGCTGACCACCGTTCTCGGCTACCTCTACGTGGCCCCGATGTTGTGCTTCGTCGTGATCACGTTGCTCAAGGGAAAGATCTGGAGCGGGGTGCTCGGCCTGCTGGTGCCGGTGCTCGCCATCGTGGGTTCCATCCGGCTGGCGAGACCGGGTTCGCCGTGGGCACGCTGGTTCTACGCGCCGGTAGGGTGCGAGCGCGCGCTGCGAAGGGACACCGAGATCCGCGCGAGGGTGATGCGGATCAAGACGAGCGCGCAGGATCTGGTCGCGGGCAGACCGGACGAGTAGCGGTCCGTCCTGTGTGGATGGTTCAGCTCGCGAACCCCACCGTCAGCGCGGCGACCACCGGTGCGACGTAGAGCAACGGAAACGGGATGTGCGAGTAGGAACGGGCCCTGATCACCGTGACGAGGGCGCCCGCGAAATACAACACGAGACCGGTACCGGCCATCACACCGATGAACGGAACGGCGATACCGGCGAGCAGGCCCGCCGCTCCGGCCGCCTTGGCCGCGCCGAGCCACGGCAGCCACGATCGCGGAATGCCGTAGTCGGCAAGCGGCTCCACCACCCACGCCGCCTTGACGAAAACGGATACCGAGGAAAAGGCCACCATCGCGGCGGCGAGGAGGGTCAGGACGAGGTGCGCGGTGGACATCGGGGCTCCTTGGTGCGGTGCGGTCGGCTGTCACCACCCCGACACCGGCCGCCGCGCGGATGTGACACGAAAAAGGCGCGAACCATCATGGTTCGCGCCTTTTCCTCGCCCCTGGAAAGAGCCCGTTGGTGCGGGTCCCTGGTCAGCTCGGGTTGGCTTCCATGTCGTCCCAGCACCACGATCCGCCGTCGTTGGCGAAGGTCATGGTCACGACGCCGCTCGCGGTTTGGCCGCCGTTCTCCAGCGTGACATCGGCGGTCGCGGTGGCGGTGCTTCCCGATTCCTGCACGTCACCGGACAGCTCGTACTTGGTCACCATGTTGACGTCCTTGGTGAAGCTGCCGATCTTGTCCTCGGAGCCGGTGCAGGCGAGTTGGTTCAGCGCGGTCTCGTCCTGGCTCTGGAAGCCCTGTGCCACGGAGTTGGCGAGCTCCTGGGCTCCGCCGGCCTGTCCAGCAGGCACCTCGGGAGTGTCGGAGGGCGTGCCGGGCATCGCCGGAGTCTCCGAGGGCTCGTCGCTTGGCGGCGGCGCCTGCGTCTCGCTGGTCGTGGTGCCGCCGTTGCCGCCGGCCTGGTTGTCGTCATCGTCGCTGAGCAGGAACCCCGGTGCGAGGAAGGCGGTGACGCCGAACGCCGCGATGACGACGACGGCCGTCGCGAGGCCGATCCAGAGCCCGGTCTTCTTCTTCGGCTCCTGGGGAGGGAAGCCGCCGCCCTGGCCTTGGCCGTAAGGGTTCTGTTGCGGGTAGCCGCCGCCCTGCGGGAACTGGCCGCCCTGCTGGTAGCCGCCGCCCTGCTGAGGGAAACCGCCGCCTTGGCCCTGCTGCCATCCTGGCTGCTGACCGAACTGTGGCTGCCCTGGTTGCGGTGGGTAGGTCATGACCGTGCCTTCCGTAGCTCGCTGCGCCCGGCGGAGCGCCCTCTCGGATGAGTAGGACGCCGTCGCATCGCGAGAGGTTCCTCGGGTGTCACGTCGAACATGAATCCGCCGCGTGTTCGACGCCCGCGGCTGATCCAACCATCACCGGCCCGAGTCCGTGCGCCGAGGGAGACCGGCAGCGATAACGGCTACACGTTCGGCGAGTGGTCAATCACCGAAGGTGAAGGTCGAGACCAGCAGGTCGCCGACGTGGTCGGCGAACCGCGGGGTGGGGGAAGCGGGTCACTTACGGGCGAGCGCGGCGAGCGCGACGTCGTCGGCCACGGTGTGTGGCTGGAGGTGGGGGCCGTCCGGCCACCAGTCGTTGAGCCGGACGAGGCCGGGCGGCAGCACCTCGAAGTCGCCGAAGAAGCGCTCGATCTGTTCCCGTGTACGGAAATAGCCGGAGCCCATGTTGCCCCTGGCGAATATGTCCTCGACGAAGCGCGCGAGTTCGCTGGCCGCGCCGCCGTCCTCGGGATCGTGGAAGTGGATCAGCGCGAGATACGAGCCGTCGGGAAGCAGGTCACGGTAGCGCCGCATGATGTCCCACGGGTCCCGTTCGTCCGAGAGATGGTGCAGGGTGCTGCACTGGAACAGCGCGAGCGGCTGATCGAGGTCGATGGCGCGGGTGACCTCGGGGTGGCTGAACAGAGCCTCTGGCTCGGTCAGATCGGCCATCACGAGGTGGGTCCTGTCGTTTTCCTCAAGCAGCGCGCGGCCGTGTGCCGCGACGACGGGGTCGTTGTCGACATAGACGACCCTGGCTTCGGGATTCTCGCGCTGGGCGACGGTGTGCGTGTTCTCCGCCGTCGGCAGTCCCGCCCCACAGTCGAGGAACTGCGTCATCCCGGCTTCCCTCGCGAGGTAGCGGGTCATCCGGATCAGCCACCGCCGTCCCGAACGGGCGAGGTCCTTCATCTGCGGCGCGACGGCGTCGATCTGCCGGAACACTTCCCGGTCGGCCTCGTAGTTGTCCTTGCCGCCGAGGAACGCGTCGTAGACCCTGGCCACGCTGGGGACAGTCTCGTCGATGATCGTGACGCCGTCGGACACGGAGAACCTCCCGCACGAAGAATGTGCCTGCAAGGGGGCGACCTTAGCGAACCGGCGGGGTCGGCGGCACCCCACCCGTATCGCCCGGCGCAAGCGAGCACGCCGCTTTGACCAATGTGGACAACGTCGGCGGCCGCGCCTCCGTTGGCCGTGGCTGTTGCCGCTGGTCCGGTCGGGTGTTGAAGAAATCACGTCAACCGTCGCCACTTGGTGAATAACGGCTGGTCAGCGGGATGGCCAGGGCGAAGACCTCGTCCGACGATATTAAGCAAGCCTTACCTACCTCTTGTTAAGCAAGGCTTGCCTAATGTTTGATGGCCCCGTGCGAGAACGTGGGGTGCCTTCCGGAGATCAGGTTGTCGTGGTGACCGGCGCGGCGCAAGGGATCGGGGCCGCGACACTCGCCGCCTTCGCGGAGAGCGGAGCTACCGTGGCGGCGCTCGACGCGAACGCGACCGCGCTGACCGCGACGGTCGCCTCACTCGCGGCCGGCGGCAACGCGGTCACCGCGTTTCCCGTCGACGTCACGGACGAAAGCGCGCTCACTGCGGTCGTCGCCGACGTCGAGCGGAAGCTGGGACCGATCGAAGTACTGGTCAACGGAGCCGGTGTACTGAGAACAGGAGCGGCGGCCGACATGTCCACGGCGGACTGGGCCGCCTTGTTCGCCGTCAACGCGACCGGCGTTTTCCTTGCCAGCACAACGGTGGCGCGGTACATGATTCCCCGCCGCTCGGGTGCCATCGTGACGATCAGTTCCAATGCCGGAGCCGTTCCGAGGGCGGGCATGGCCGGTTACGCGGCGTCCAAAGCCGCCGCCACCATGTTCACCAAGTCGCTCGGCCTCGAACTGGCCCGCCACGGCATCCGCTGCAATGTCGTGGCCCCCGGCTCGACCGACACGCCGATGCTGCGCGGAATGTGGCCGGAAAACAGGGATCCCGGCGAGGCCATCGCCGATCTCGTGGCGGGTTCGCCGACCGACCACAAGGGAGGGATCCCACTGGAGAAGATCGCGCTGCCACGCGACATCGCGGCGGCCGTGTTGTTTCTCGCCTCAGCCGAAGCGGGGCACATCACGATGCAGGAATTGCTTGTGGACGGAGGGGCGGCTCTTGGTGGCTGACGAGATGACCCGCCGCGACGCGAGCACGATACTCGGCGATTACCGGCCTCCTCGCTCGTTTTTCGCCACCGAGAGCCGCACGATTCTCTGCGAGGGCACCGCCGCGCACGTCCACGCCGACAACGCGGTCTCGCTGGCCGAGCGCGCGCTGGCCGCGCTCGACAGTCAGGGCGCACCGCTTGTGGTCGGGGCCTTTCCCTTCCACGACAAGGTCGGCGCGGCGCTGACCATACCCGAGACAGTGGAGGTCGGCGGCGGGCTTCCGCGTAGCGGCGCCAGGGGTCCGCAACCGCCACTTGTGCCGCCGTCGCGGGTGCGCTCGCTGCCGGGCCGGGCGGAACACCGTGCCGCGGTGAGCGCGCTGACGGACCGGATCGCCGCGACCGGACTGCGCAAGGCCGTACTCGCCAGGGCGCTTGATCTCGAATTCGCCGAACCGGTACCGGCAGAGCTGATCCTGCGCAACCTGGTGCGGGGCAACCCAGGCGGCTACACCTTCGCGGTCGGCGACGAGCCGACGCTGCTCGGCGCCAGTCCGGAACTGCTGCTTTCCCGCGAGGGCAGGAAAGTGCGCTCGCATCCACTCGCCGGTTCCGCGCGCCGCTGCGCCGATCCGGCCGAGGACAAGGCCAACGCCGCCGCGCTCGTCGCCTCGGCCAAGGACAGGGCCGAGCACGCCATGGTCACCGACGCGGTCGCCGCCGCATTGCGGCCGTTCTGCGAGACGCTGGCGGTTCCCCCGCGACCGGAACTGGTGGCGACGCCGACCATGTGGCATCTCGGTACGCCGATCGAGGGGGTGCTGAGGGATCCTGGCGTCACCTCGCTCCAGCTCGCCGCGGCTCTTCATCCGACACCCGCCGTGTGTGGCACTCCGACCGATCTCGCTCGTGAGGTCATCGGCGAACTCGAACCATTCGACAGGGGCCACTACGCGGGCATGGTCGGCTGGATGGACGTCGACGGCGACGGCGAGTGGGCGGTCACGATCCGCTGTGCCGAGCTGGCCGGATCGGCGATGCGCCTGTACGCGGGAGGCGGGATCGTCGCCGGTTCCGATCCGGTCACCGAGCTCGACGAGACCTCGGCGAAGTTTCAGACCTTGTTGCGTGCCATGGGATTGGAGCTGACCCCGTGAACGCGGCCGAAGCGCCAGGGTGGCCGGAGGAGTTCGCGGCCCGCTATCGCGAGGCAGGGTACTGGAACGGGCAGACCTTCGGGGAACTGCTGGCCGATCGGGCACACCGGAGCCCTGACCGGGTCGCCGTCATCGATGGCACGCGCCGTTGGACCTACCGAGAACTCGACGAGCGGGCGAACGCGATCGCCGATGGACTGGCCGCACTGGGTATCCGCCGAGGCGACAAGGTCGTCGTGCAGTTGCCCAACATCGGCGAGTACTACGAGTTGCTGTTCGCGTTGTTCCGGCTCGGTGCCCTTCCGGTGTTCGCCCTTCCGGCACACCGGTTCGCGGAGATCGGCTACTTCTGCGAGTTCACCGAAGCGGTGGCGTACGTGATCGCCGACCGGCACGGCGGCTTCCGCTACACCGAACTCGCCGACAAGGTCACCGCCGCCGTTCCAGGACTGCGGCACGTGATCGTGGTCGGTGAGGCGGGACCTTACCTCGCTTACGAAAGCCTGGCGGCGAAGCGGGCAACGGGTGTCCTTTCCGGACCGTCCGCATCGGACCTCGCCTTCCTGCAACTGTCCGGAGGCAGTACCGGAACCCCGAAGCTTATCCCGCGCACCCATGACGATTATCTGTACAGCGTCAGGGAAAGCGCGCGGATCTGCGAGCTGACCGAGGACAGTATCTATCTGGTCGTGTTGCCGGCGGCGCACAACTTCCCGATGAGCTCGCCCGGGTCGCTCGGCGTGTTCTTCGCGGGCGGAACCGTGGTGCTCGCCCCGTCACCTGCTCCCGACGTGGCTTTCCCGCTGATCGAATCGGAGCGGGTGACCATCACCGCCGTCGTTCCGCCGCTCGCGCTGGCCTGGCTGCGGGCGGCGGAGACGAGCGAAAACGACCTGTCCTCGCTGCGGGTCTTGCAGGTGGGCGGGGCGAAGTTCAGCGAGGAGGCCGCGCGAAGAGTCGGTCCCGAACTCGGCGTGACGCTGCAACAGGTCTTCGGCATGGCGGAAGGGCTCGTCAACTACACCAGGCTCGACGATTCCGGCGACGTGCTCGTGAGTACCCAGGGCAGGCCGATATCGCCGGACGACGAGATCCGGATCGTCGACGACGAAGACCGCGACCTGCCACGCGGTACCGAAGGCAACCTGCTCACCAGAGGCCCTTACACGATTCGCGGCTACTACCGCGCGGCCGAGCACAACGCGAGTGCCTTCACCGAGGACGGTTTCTACCGCACCGGCGATGTGGTGCGGATGACGGAGGAGGGCAACCTCGTCGTCGAGGGAAGAGCCAAGGACCAGATCAACAGGGGCGGCGAGAAGGTGGCCGCGGAAGAGGTGGAGAACCACCTGCTCGCCAACGAGGCGGTGCACGACGTGGCCGTGGTGTCCATGCCGGACGACTTCCTTGGCGAGCGCACGTGTGCCTTCGTGATCCCCGCGTCCGGAGCGGAGCCGAAACCCGTGACGCTGCGCCGGTTTCTGCGCGAGCGAGGACTGGCCGACTACAAGCTTCCGGACCGGATCCGTCTCGTCGCCGAATTCCCGAGTACCCCCGTCGGCAAGGTGAGCAAAGCCGCGCTCCGCCGGGCCATCACCGAAGCGTTGCGGCGAAAGGAGTTCTGAACAGTTGTCTCTGCCTACCATCGCTCCCTACCGGGTACCGGCCGAGCACGAGCTGCCGGAGAGCACGGCGGGCTGGGTGGCCGATCCGGCCCGTTCCGTCCTGCTGGTACACGACATGCAGCGCTACTTCGTCGCCGCCTACGCAGCCGAAAGTCAGCCGCTGGCCACGGTGGTGCCCAACATCATGCGGCTGACCGCCGAGGCGAGGGCACTCGGCATTCCGGTCGTCTACTCGGCGCAACCGGGCGACCAGCGACCGGCCGACCGGCAGTTGCTCCGCGACCTGTGGGGGCCCGGGTTGCGCGCCGTTCCGGAAGAAGAAGCCATCATCACCGAACTCACCCCAGCCGCCGATGATCTGTTGCTGACGAAATGGCGCTACAGCGCGTTCCAGCGTACCGATCTCAGGACCCGGATCGCGAAATGGGGCCGGGATCAGCTTCTCGTCACCGGAATATACGCGCACATGGGTTGCCTGCTCACCGCATGCGAGGCGTTCATGCAGGACGTGCAGCCGTTTCTCGTCGCGGACGCGGTCGCCGACTTCTCGCTCGCCGATCACGAGATGGCGCTGCGGTACGCGGCAGCGCGTTGCGGAGTCGTGCTGTCCACAACGGAACTGACAAGACAACTCGCGACCGATACGACCAGGGACGAACAATGGCCTCAGCCGGCGAAACACTGAGCATCGACGCGATCAGGTCGGACGTGCTGGAACTTCTCGGAGCCGACAGCTCCGAGGTCTCCGACGACGATGACCTCGTCGACATCGGACTCGACTCCATCCGCATCATGCACCTCGTCGAGCGGTGGCGCGCGAGGGGCGCCGACGTCAACTTCGTCCAGCTCGCCGAGGAACCCACGATCAGGGGCTGGCACACGGCCGTCACCGGCTCCCGATGACGAGGCCGCTCAAGCACACATCCAGCAGGGACCAGGTATGCAGCGCATTCTGATGAACGGCAAGATCCACAGGGCGACCGTGACGCAGGCCGACCTGCACTACGTCGGCTCGCTCACGGTCGACTCCGACCTGCTCGCCTCGGCGAACATCGTTGAGGGCGAACAGGTGCAGGTCGTCGACATCACCAACGGAAACCGGCTGGAGACCTACGCCATCAGCGGCGAGGCGGGCAGCGGGGTCATCGGCGTCAACGGCGCCGCCGCTCATCTCGTCCATCCGGGTGACCTGGTGATCGTGATGAGTTACGCGGCGTTCGACGACGCCGAGGCACGTGCTCACCGGCCCTCCGTCGTCCACGTCGACGCGCGCAACCGGCAGATCGCGCTCGGCGACGATCCAGCCGAACCGGTGCCGGGCGATCCCGCTCAGCGTTCCGGCCGAGTGGTGGACGAGGTGACCGAAACCCGATGAGTGAGGCCGGGGACACCGGAAACACGCTGCCGCTCACCGGCGCGCAGCACGCGATCTGGGCCGCACAACAACTCGACCGCGACAGCCCCGCCTACCTCACCGCCCGCTACGTCGATCTCAGCGGGCCGGTGGACGTCGAGGCGTTGTGCTCGGCCATCGGCGCCGCGACCGCCGAGATCGACGTACTGCGGCTGGTGCTGACCGAGGAGGACGGTGAGCCAAGGCAGCGCGTACTCGGTTCCGGTCAGGGCGGTACGGCCGAGGTCGTCGACCTCACCGGCGAGGCAGACCCGGTCGCCGCGGCCCGCGAGGCCATGTCCCGCGACCTCGCGACCCCGGTCGGCCTGTGTGAGGGGCCGCTCGCCCGTCAGGTTATCTTCGTCGTCGGACGGCGGCGTTGCCTGTGGTATCAGCGATTGCACCACATCCTCGCCGACGCCTTCGGGTTCACGATGATCGTGCGCAGGGTCGCCGCGCACTACACCAGCGCGACCACCGGTGCCGACCTGCCACCGGCCAGGTTCGCCCCGCTCGCCGAACTCGTCGCCGACGACCGCCGTTACCTCGATTCGCCGCGACGGCGGGACGACCGTGACTTCTGGCGAACGGAGTTCGCCGACGGCGTCGAGGTGACCGGGCTCGCGCCGGGAACCGCACTGCCCGCGCCCGGATTCCTGCGAGACGAAGGGGAACTGCCGCCTTCGGCTTCGCGGCGGCTGGCCGAACTGGTCTCCGCGACGGGAACCAGTACGCCGGAGGCGATCACGGCGGCGTTCGCCTGTTACCTCCACCTCGCGACCGGCCTGCGTGACATCGTGCTGGGAATGCCGTTCATGGGCAGGTTCGGCTCCGTCGCGATGCGGGTGCCGAGTACCACCGTGAACGTGCTGCCGTTGCGCTTGCGGGTCGAACCGTCGTCGCGAGTCGGTGAGCTGATCGCGGCCGTGTCGGCGAAGCTCGGTGAGCTGCGTCGTCACCAGCGCTACCGTTCCGAGGAACTGCGCAGGGATCTGCGGTTGCTCGGTTCCGGTCGCAGGCTGATCGGGCCGTGGGTCAACGTCAAACCGTTCGACACGGCGGAAACCTTCGGCGAGTGTGCCGTGGAGAGCGTTCCGCTCGCGGCAGGTGGCGTCGACGACCTCACGTTGACCGTCGCGGTGGCCAACGGCTCCGACGCGCCGCGGCTGACCTTCGACGCCAACCCCCGGCTGTACTCCGCGGCGGAACTGGGCGTTCATCGCGACCGGTTTCTGTCGCTGCTCGAACAGTGGTGCGGCTCGCCGGAGACGACGCTCGCCGACCTGAGCCTCGTATCGCCTCCGGAACGTGACGTCCTTGTGGAGCACCGTAACGACACCGCGTTCTCCTTCGACGAGCAGGCGACGGTCCCCGGTCTCATCGCGGCAGCCGCGCGGGCCGATGAGAACGCGATCGCCGTTCGCGCCCCTGACGGCGAACTTTCCTACCGTGAGTTGCTTGCCTCGTCGCGCAGGCTGGCGACATTGCTGTCCGAAAGCGGGGTCGGCGAGGGCGACCTCGTCGCGGTGGCACTGCCGAGGACGAGCGACGTGGTGTGCGCGCTGCTCGCCGTTCAGTTCCTCGGCGCGGCCTACCTGCCCATCGACACCGGTTATCCGGCCGACCGGATCCGCTTCATGCTGGATGACGCGGATCCTGTGCTGCTGGTGTCCACAACGGATCTCGCGCCAAGGTCGGATTTCGTACCGCTGCTGGCTCTCGACGAGGCGCGTGACCGCTGGGCCGCTCGCGAGGAGCTACCGGAGCAGCCGAGGCCACCCGCGAGCGCCCCTGCCTACATGATCTACACCTCGGGCTCGACGGGGCGGCCGAAGGGCGTCGTGGTGCCGAGGAAGGCACTCGTCAATTTCCTGCACGGCATGTCGCATCGGTTTCCGCTGGAGACGGGTGATTCGCTGCTCGCCGTCACCACCGTCGGCTTCGACATCTTCGCGCTGGAGTTCTACCTTCCGTTGCTCAGCGGGGCCACACTCGTGGTGGCCGGGCACGACACGGTCAGGGACCCGGCCCTGCTCGGTGACGCGATCGGTGAGCATGCCGTGACCGTCATGCAGGCGACGCCTTCGCTGTGGCGGGGAATGGTGGAGCTGGCTCCCGATTCCCTTGCCGGACTGCGGGCTCTGGCCGGTGGTGAAGCCGTACCAGGGGAACTGGTGGCCGCCATGCGGGCGGCGGGCGCCGAGGTATCCAATGTGTACGGCCCGACGGAGACGACGATCTGGTCGGCGAGCCGGCACCTCGCCGACGAGGCGAGCCCTCCGGTGGGAACGCCCATCGCCAACACCCGCGCCTACGTGCTCGACGACGCGCTGCGTCCGGTGCCTGACGGCATGGCGGGCGAACTGTATCTCGCGGGTACCGGGGTCGCGCTCGGCTACCACCGCAGGAAGGGGCTGACCGCGCAGCGCTTCGTCGCTGATCCGTTCGGCGAATCCGGCACCACGATGTACCGCACCGGTGATCTCGCCAGGTGGGCCGACGGCGCGCTCATCGTGCTGGGCCGTACCGATCACCAGGTCAAGGTACGGGGTTTCCGCATCGAACTGGGCGAGATCGAGGCGGCGCTGAGCGCCGACGAGCGAGTCGAACAGGCCGTCGTCGTTGCGAGTGAGTTCGCCGAGGGCGACATGAGGCTCGTGGCCTATCTGGTCGCCGATCCGGGGCTGGACACCGAGGACGTCGGAGCGCGCATCGCCGCCGTGCTGCCGGACTACATGGTGCCCTCCGCGTTCGTCGTACTCGCCGAGTTCCCGTTGACCCCCAACGGAAAAACCGACCGGAAACAGCTGCCTCCGGTGTGGACGGCGAGCGGGGCCCCCGGTCCCGCACGGGAACCGGCTACCGAGACCGAACGCGTGCTGTGCGAGTTGTTCGCCGAACTGCTCGGCGCCGACGACGTCGGGCCGGACACCGATTTCTTCTCGCTCGGCGGTCATTCGCTACTGGCCGTACGGCTTTCCGTTCTGGTGCGAGAGCGGCTGGGGTCCCGGCTCGCCGTACGCGACCTTTTCGACGCGCCCACCCCAGCGCTGGTCGCCACGCGACTCGTGGCAGCCGACGACCGGCCCCGAATCGTCAGCGGCACCTCCGATGGCCCGGAGCCGTTGTCCTTCGGGCAACGCCAGCTCTGGTTCCTCCGGCAGCTGTCGGGAACGGGACCCGCCTACAACATCCCGCTCGAACTGCGGCTGCGCGGACCACTCGACATCGACGCGCTGCGAGCGGCGCTCGGCGATCTCGTCGCGCGGCACGACGTACTCAGGTCGGTCGTGGACGACACCGCACCCGGCGAGCCGTCGCAGCGCGTGTGTGCCCTGAGCGCCCTCACCGGTCTCGCGCCATCGGCCGAGGACATCGCCGAAGCCGAACTGGCCGAGGTCACCACGGACGCGGTCCGGCACGAATTCGACCTTTCCACCGAGATTCCACTGTGGACAAGGCTGTTTCGCGTCACCGAAACCGGTGAGCACGTGCTGTTCCTGGTACTGCATCACATCGCGGGCGACGAATGGTCGTTGCGGCCACTCGTCGACGACCTCGCCTTCGCTTACGCGGCGCGCGAGCGCGGCGAGGCGCCCGAGTGGGTACCGTTGCGGGCCACCTACGCCGACTTCGCGCGCTGGCAGCGCACCTTGCTCGGCCAGAGCGAGCAGCCGAGCGCGCTCGCGAGCAGGCAACTCGCGTTCTGGAGCGAGACTCTGGCCGGTGCGCCCGAGCTGGCGCTTCCCACCGACCGGCCATATCCGGAGGTGGCTGGCACCGAAGGCGCGACCCTCGAATTCGACCTGCCTGCCGAGCTGGTGCACGGCCTGCGGCGCATCGCGGAGGACACCGACGCCTCGCTGTTCATGGTGCTGCACGCGGCTTTCGCGGCGCTGCTCGACGATTGGGGCGCCGGTTCCGACATCGTGCTCGGTACCCCGGTGGCCGGACGGGCCGACACGGCGCTGGACGACCTCGTCGGGTTCTTCGTCAACTCGGTGGTGCTGAGGGTCGACACCTCGGGTTCGCCGACGTTCACCGAACTCGTCGGGCGCGCTCGCGCTGCTGATCTCGCCGCTTTCGACAACCAGGATCTGCCGTTCCAGCGTCTTGTCGAGCAGCTCAACCCCGCGCGATCGACCGCGAGACATCCGCTGTTCCAGGCGCTGTTCGCCTACCACGCTCCGCTGGGCTCGACCGAGGAGTTCGGGTCGTGTTCCGTGCGGCAACGGCTCGTCAGCACGGGAACGGCGAAATTCGAGCTGACGGTCAACCTCAGCGAGCGCGATGGAGGAGCGGCGCTGGCCGGAGCGGTCGAGTACCGCACCGACCTTTTCGAAGGGGAGCGGATCGCCTCGCTGATCGAGCGCTGGCTGACGCTGCTCAGGGCCGTCGTCGCCGATCCGGCCCTGCGCATGCACGGCTCAGGCGTGACCCGCGTCGTGAACCCGGGGCCAAACCTGGACGACGTGCGAGCCCCCGTCGCGCCTCGCACTCAGACCGAACGGTGGCTTGCCGGACTGTTCGCCGAGCTGACCGGCGCACGGGAGGTCGGAGCGCACAGCGGCTTCTTCGGTCTCGGCGGGCATTCGCTGCTCGCGGTACGCCTCGTCGCGACGTTGCGGGCCTCCGGTTTCCCATCGGCTTCGGTCACCGACGTGTTCGCGGCGCCGACCGTGGCCGAACTCGCGGAGCGGCTTGCCGCCCGTGAGGAGACCGCCGGGGCACCGCTGGTGCGTCGCGCTCGCGAAGGAGACGCGCCGCTTTCGCCTGCCCAGCAACGGTTGTGGTTCCTGTACCGGCTGGAAGGGCCTGCCTCGAACTACAACATCCCGTTGCTGTTGCGGATCACCGGGGAGCCGGACGTCGGCGCGTTGCGTGCGGCGCTTGCCGATCTCGTCGCCCGGCACGAGCCGTTGCGTACGCTGCTCGCCGACACCGGAGGGGTGCCGGGGCAACGGGTTCTTCCCTCGGAGAGCGCGGCGCCTGTCGTGGATCTTCGCGGTCCCGTGACGACCGCTGATCTGCACCACCGGTTCGCGATCGACCAGGAACCGCCGCTGCGGGTCACCCTGCACCACGAAGCCGGGCCCGAGTACAGCCTTTTGTTGTTGCTGCACCATCACGCCGCCGACGAACTGTCGGTCACGCCGCTGCTTCGCGACCTCGCGACCGCTTACCTGGCACGGATCGCGGGTACCTCGCCCTCTTTCGAACCGCTTCCGGTGAGCTATTCGGACTACGCGGAATGGCAGTGGGAGCAGCCCGTCGCCGAGGCCGAACGGTTCTGGACACGAACGCTTGCCGATCTGCCTGAGGAGATCCCGCTCCCCACGGACAGACCGCGCCCGCCTCACGCCGGTCATGAGGGCGCCATCGTGGAGCGCGAGTTGCCGCCCGCGCTGGCTCGCCGGATCACCGAGGTGGCGCGGCAGCACGACGCGACCCCGTTCATGGTGGTGCGGGCCGCCGTCGCCGCGCTGTTGCGCGCCGTGGGTGCCGGTACGGACATTCCGCTCGGAGCCCCGGTTTCCGGAAGAGAGGACGCCGCGCTCGACGAACTCGTCGGCCTTTTCGTCAACACCGTCGTGCTGCGCACGGACGTGTCGGGCGATCCCAGTTTCGCCGAACTACTCGGCAGGGTGCGGGCCGCCGACGCCGAAGCCTTCGCCTGGCGCGACCTGCCCTTCGAACGCGTGGTGGAACTGCTCAACCCGCGCAGGTCGCTGGCAAGACACCCCCTGTTCCAGGTTTCGGTCGCCCACAACCGCCGCTCGGAGCGGACGCCGGAATTTCCGGGACTGCGGGTTCGCAGGCAACGGCCCGACTACGCGGTCGCCAAGTACGACCTCGCACTGGACTTCACGGAGTGGGACGAGCGGCTGACGGTCGCGGCCTCCTACGCCACCGCGCTCTTCGACGAACGCACCGTGGAGTGGTTGCTCGACGCGCTGACCCTGTTGCTCACCGGAGTACTCGCGGATCCATCGGCGAGGCTCAGTTCCGTTCCCGTGCTCGGCGAAGCGGAGCACGCCAAAGTGGTCGAGGAATTCAACAGCAGCGCCGCCAGCTCCGATACGGCCGGGAGCGCGGATTCCGTACCTGACACCACGCTGTGGCGGCTCTTCCTCGCGCACGCCGAACGGGTACCCGACCGTGAGGCCATCGTGGATGGTGTCGAGCGGACCGATTACGCGCGACTCGCCGCGAGGGCGAGAAAACTCGCGCGGGTCATGGCCGCACGGGGCGTACGCTCCGGTGACAACGTCGTCGTGCTGCTGCCCCGCTCGGCCGAGGTGTGGACCGGCATGCTGGCGATCGCGGCGCTGGGCGCCGTGTACGTTCCCGTCGACCCGGGCTACCCCGCCGCGCGGATCGCGCACATTCTCCGGACCGCCTCGGCGAGGCTGGTCCTCACCACAAATGCCTTCGCGGACAAGGCATCCGGCGCCCCCGTGCTCACGGTGGACGACCCGGCGGTGGCGGCGGAGCGGGCCGCCGCCAGCGCCGAGCCGCTGGCGACCGAGTCGCTGACCCGCGCTGCCGATCCCGCCTACACCATCTTCACGTCGGGATCGACGGGCAAGCCCAAGGGCGTTGTCGTGCCGAACTCGGGGCTGGCCAGCCTTGTCGCGACGTTCGAGCGCGCCGTGGGGCCGCTGGACGGCTGCCGCTGCGGCCAGTTCGCGACCCCCGGCTTCGACGTCACGTTCGCGGAACTGTCGCACACGCTGTTCTCCGGCGGAACGCTCGTGATCGTCCCCGGACACGCGAGGGCGGGGGAGGCGTTCGGGGAGTTCGCGAAGCGGGCCGCGCTCACACACGCGGTGATCCCGCCCTCGGTGGTGAATTCCCTTCCAGGGCCGGGATGCCTTCCTCGCGGCTGCACGCTCACCGTGGGCACCGAGGCGATGTCGGCGAAACTCGTCGCCCGGTGGGCCGGTGAGCATCGCATGGTCAACGCGTACGGGCCGACCGAGGTGACCGTCAACTCGACCATGTGGGCCGCCGATCCCGGCTTCGCGGGAGCGATCATCCCGATCGGCAAGCCGGATGTGCGCAAGCGCTGCTACGTGCTCGACGAATGGCTGCGTCCCGTCGGGATCGGCGTGCGCGGCGAGTTGTACCTCGGCGGTGCCGGGGTGGCCTATGGCTACCTCGGGCTTTCAGGGCGCACGGCGGAACGGTTCGTCGCCGATCCCTTCGGGCCCGCGGGCGCGCGGCTCTACCGCACGGGCGACGTGTGCACGTGGACGGCGGAGGGCGACCTGTTGTACCACGGCCGCACCGACACCCAGGTCAAGATCAGGGGACTGCGCATCGAGCCCGGCGAGATCGAGCACGCATTCGCCGCGCAGGACGGCGTCCGGCAGTGCGTCGTCACCACGACCGGTGACAGGCTCGTCGCCTACGTCAGGGGAGACGGCGTGCTGGACACCGCCGCGTTGCGGGCGGAGGCGGCGTCCGTTCTTCCCGACTACATGCTGCCCGCCGCCGTTGTCGCACTCGACGAGTTTCCGTTGACGGTGCACGACAAGATCGACGTCGCCGCCCTGCCCGATCCCGGTTTCGGCAACGGTGCCGGGTACGTGCCGCCGCGCACGGCCGCCGAGAAGGTGCTCTGCGAGCTGACCTCGGAACTGCTCGAACTCGACAAGGCCGGGATCGAGGACAACTTCTTCGCGCTCGGCGGTGACTCGATCATCTCGATCAGACTGCTGGCTCGTGCGCGTGAAGCGGGCTGGGTTTTCGAACCGAGGGCGGTGTTCGAGCACCCCACCCTCGGCGGGCTCGCCGGTGTCACCGCCAGGCTCACCGGCGAACCGGCGACGGAAAGCACGCGACCGACGCCGGGACTCACCGCCGACGAGGAGGCGATGGTCCGGTCCCGCTGGGCCCGCGAGGGCAACGGCGAACTCGCCGAGATCCTGCCGTTGTCGCCGCTGGCGCAAGGGTTTTACGTACAGTCGGCGCTCGGCCCTGATTTCTACACCGTGACCTTGTCGCTCGATCTCGCGGGCCCGCTCGACTCCGCGCTGCTGAAGCGGTCGATGGAGCGGGTGTTCGACCGCTACCCCAATCTGCGCGGCGCCGTCTATGGCGAAGGGTTGCGCAAGCCGGTCAACGTCATCGCCGAGCACGTCGAGATCCCCTGGTCCGATGTGGACGTCAGTGCCGAGCCGGACAAGGAGGCCGCGCTGCGGGCCCGCGTCGGCGAATTGAGGCGCGAGCCGTTCGACCTGGCGCGGCCACCGCTGATGCGGGTGCTCGTCGCGAAGAAGGGCCCCGCCGAGTACCGGCTCGTGGTGTTCACCCAGCACATTCTCTTCGACGGCTGGTCGTCGCCGTTGCTGATCGGCGAGGTGCTGTCGGTCTACGCCGATGGCGGGTCGGCGGCGGCGCTGCCTCCCGCTGCGCGTTACCACGATCATCTGGCCTGGTTGTCCACTCGCGACACCGAAGCCGCGATGGTGGCCTGGCGGCGCGCGCTGGAGGGCTTCACCGAGCCCACGCTGATCGGCTCGCCGCGACCGGGTCACCCCGCGGAATCGGTGACCCTCACCGGCGGTGTCGGCTCCGAACTGCTGGCGGGACTGCGGGAGCTCGCCCGCTCCGAACGGGTCACGCTCAACGTGCTTGTTCAGGCCGCGTGGGCGATGACGCTCGGCAGGTTCACCGGACGCGACGACGTGGTGTTCGGGATGACGGTGTCCGGCCGTCCCGCCGATGTGCCCGGCGTCGAGCGAATGATAGGGCTGTTCATCAACGCGGTCCCGGTGCGGGCGAAGCTGCGGCAGGCCGAGTCGCTGCCGGGTTTCCTGCGCGCCCACCAGGCCGCGCAGGCGGATCTCGTGGCGCACCAGCATCTCGGGCTCGGCGACATCCAGCGGGCGGCGGGACTGCCGGAACTGTTCGACACGACCGTGGTGTTCGAGAGCTACCCGATCGACGACGATCGGCTGGCCGCCATCCAGCGCGCCAGCGGGCTTTCCATCGAAGCCGTCGAACCGGAGGACAGCAGCCACTATCCGGCGATGCTGCTTGTCGATCCGCTCGGCGACCGGCTCCGGCTCCGCCTCTCCTACCGGGTCGACCTGCTTTCCGGTGAGGAAGCGGCCGGGTTGCTGTCGACGGTGTCGTCGCTGCTCGCCGGATTCGTGGCCACGCCGGAACGCGCGCTCGGCGCTTTCGATCCCGGCGACGACGAGCACAGCGGGAGCGTGTCGCGGGGAGACAGCGTCGCCGTGCCGCCCGACCTCGGCAGGTGGTTCGTCGAGCAGGCGGCCAGGATTCCGGACGCGACGGCGCTGGTGGCGGGGGACACCACCTGGAGCTACCGGGAACTCGCCACGGCGGCCGAAGACGTCGCGGCGCTGCTCCAGCGGGAGGGAGCCGATGCGGACTCGGTGGTCGGGATCGCGCTGCCGAGGACGGCCGAACTGGTGATCGGCCTGCTGGGGGTGCTCATCAGCGGCGCGGCCTACCTCCCGCTGGACGTCGACCAGCCACGACACCGGCTCGCCTCGATGCTGAACACGGTGCGGCCACAGTGGATTCTCGCCACCGCGACGCACCGCGCCCTGCTGCCCGAATCAGGGGCGCGGGTCATCGATCCCGCCGAGGCGGAAGGAACCGGCAGACCCCGGCTCGGGAACGTCAGCGGCGAACACCTGGCCTCGGTGCTGTTCACCTCGGGGTCGTCGGGGACTCCGAAAGCGGTGCTCGGCACGCGGCGTGGGCTCGCGAACCGGCTGGCATGGCAGACGCGGACCAGGCCGCTCGACATCGGCGATACCGTGCTCGCCAAGAGCAGGATCACGTTCGTCGACGCCACGACGGAGCTGCTGTCGGCTTTGCTCTCCGGAGCGAGGGTCGTGCTCGCCGCCGACGACGCGGTACGCGATCACCGCGCGCTGGCCGAACTCGCCCACCGGTATCAGGCACGCAGGATCACGCTCGTGCCGAGTCTGCTTTCGGTGCTGCTCGACTGCGCGGACGAGGGACTGCTCTCCTCGGTGCGGGAATGGGTGTGCAGTGGCGAACCGCTGGCCGACGCGCTCGCCGAACGCGCGAGCGCGCTGCTGCCCGGCGCCGTTGTCGCCAACCTGTACGGCAGTTCGGAGGCAAGCGGGGACAGCCTTGCCTGCCTCGCGGCCAAGCCGGGAAGCGGGGTCGGAACCCCGATCGACAACACCGGCTGCTACCTGCTCGACACGGCGCTTCGCCCGGTTCGCCACGGCGTAGTAGGCGAGGTGTACCTCTCCGGGACGGGGCTCGCGCGTGGCTATCTGGACGCGAGGGCCGAGAGCGCGGCGCGATTCGTCGCCGATCCGTTCGCGGCCGAACCGGGAACGAGGATGTACCGCACGGGCGATCTCGGTGTCATCACCCCCGACGGGAACGTTCTGCTGCTTGGCAGGGCCGACGACCAGGTCAAGATCAGAGGGCAGCGGGTCGAACTCGGCGAGGTCGAGGCGGCGCTGAGCGCACATCCCGGTGTCTCCGCGTCGGCGGCGGCCGCGCACCCGCTCGCCGAAGGCGGCAACACCCTCGTCGGCTACGTCGTCGGCTCCGGCGGTTCGCTGGATCCCGGCGCCGTGCGGGAACACGTGGCCGCCCTGCTACCCGATTACCTGGTTCCGGCTTTCGTCGTGGAGCTGGATTCCTTCCCGCTCACCGCGACGGGGAAGGTCGACAAGCGGGCGTTGCCCGCTCCCGACCGTTCGGCGATCGCGGGCGAGGAGGCGCCGCGCGGCGATGCCGAGCACGCGTTGCACGACGTGTTCACCACCGTGCTCGGTATGGAATCCGTTGGCAGGCACGCCAATCTGTTCGCGCTGGGTGGCGACTCGATCGCGGCCATGCGCGTGGTCGGCCTCGCCGCGGCGAAGGGGCTGCGGGTCGACGTCAAGGCGGTCTTCGACAACCCGACCGTCGCGACACTCGCCGAGGCGTCGGAAGCGGCACCGGCACCGGTGAACGAGCCGGAGGATCGCGAGGGGCCGCTTCCGCTGACCCCCTTGCAGCGCGGCCTGTACTTCCTGTCCACATTCGACGGTTCGGGCCTCGACGTCTACACGATGCAACTCGTGCTCGGGATCAGCGGTCCGCTCGACGTCGGCCGGATCCGTGAGGCGATCACCGGCCTCGTCGAAGCGCATCCCAACCTGCGGGCGGGATTCGCGGCACCGAAGGGCACCGACGAGGTGGTGTCGCTGACCGCGAACCAGCTCGGAATCGAGCCCACCGCCGTGGAATTCGCGCTCGCCGACGTGTCGGCCGAGCCCGATCCGGAAGCGGCTCTTGGTGATCTGCTCGCGGGGCAGCGGGGGCGCCGGTTCGCCCTCGACCGGCCGCCGTTGCTGCGGTATCTGCTGGTGCGCTTCGCCGACGACGAGCACAGACTGGTGCTGACCAATCACCACATCATCCTCGACGGCTGGTCGCTGCCGTTGCTGTCGAGGGAACTGTTCGCGCGCTACGCGGGAACTCATACCGAGCGCGGAGGACCGGGCTACCGGGACTTCCTGAACCTGTTGCGGGACAAGGGAAGTGCCGAATCGGTCCGGGCGGCGACCTCGGCGTACGCTAAGGCGCTGGCCGGGGTCACCGAACCGACCTATCTCGCCGAGAGCGCTCCGCCATCGGCGCTCGCCGACAGCGAGGACGTGGTTCTCGACCTCCCGTCGGAACTGGTCGATCAGCTCGCGGCGACGGCGAAAGAGCTGGGCGTCACGATCAACACGCTGGTGCAATACGCGCTCGGCGTCGTCATCGGTGCCTCGACGGGCCGCTGCGACGTCGTTTTCGGTACCACCGTTTCGGGCCGTCCTCCCGAGCTGCCAGGCGCCGAATCGGTTCCAGGGCTTTTCATCAACACGCTTCCAGTGCGCGTGAGCACGGGAGGGCCGGGAACGATCGCCGACGAGATCCGTCGCTTGTGGACACGACAGTCGGCGTTGCTCGATCACGATCACGTCGGGCTTTCCGATATTCAGCGGGAAGCGGGTCCTGGCGCGTTCTTTGACACGCTGCTGGTCTTCGAGAACTTTCCCGTCGCGGCCGACGAGGTGCGGGCCGAGGCACGGGCGGCGGGACTCGACGTGTGGCGCGCGGGTGGCCGCTCCGCGACGCACTATCCGCTCACCGTCGCCGTCTACCCTGGGCAACGTTTCCGCGTTGTCCTGGAGTACCGGCCGGACGTGTTCGCCCGCACCCGTATCGAGCGCACCGCGCGCGGACTGGAAGACGTGCTGCGGTCCGTCGTCTCCGGCCCGCGCCGCCCCGCCGCATCGATCGCGCTGCTGACCGATGACGAGCACGCCGCGGTGACCTCGTGGCTGAGCAGGGAGGCACCCGAGTCGGCAGGGCAGACACTGACGGACCTGTTCGCCGAACAGGTGAGCACCCGGCCGGAGGCGATCGCGCTGACCGGCAACGGAAAGCGGTGGTCGTTCGCGGAACTGGACCTCGCGGCGGACCGGCTCGCGAGGTGGCTGCTCGATAGCGGGGTTCGCCGAGGGGACATCGTGGCGCTCGTGCTCGACCGCGTCCCCGAATTCGTGGCCGCCGTGCTCGGCGTGCACCGGCTCGGCGCCGCGTTCCTGCCCGTCGACCCTGGATACCCGGCCGAGCGGATCCGGTTCATGATCGCCGACGCCGCGCCATCGGTCACGATCGACACCGAAACCCTGCTGACGGTACTGAATCCACCCGAAGAGCAGGTACCGAAGCCGGTCGGCGACAAGGAAAGGGGAGGCCCGCTGAGCGAAACGGACGCGGCCTACCTGATCTACACGTCGGGGTCGACGGGAACCCCGAAGGGCGTCGTCGTCGAACAGCGCAACATCGTCAATCTCTTCCACAGCCACCGCCTTGATCTGCACGAACCGGCGGTGCTGCGCGCGGGGGGACGAAGACTGCGGGTGGCGCACGCCTGGTCGTTCGCCTTCGACGCGTCGTGGCAGCCGCTGTTGTGGCTGTACGGGGGACACGCCGTGCACGTGCTCGACGAGGAGCTGCGCCGCGATCCCGCCGCGATGGCACGGGAACTGAGGGCGGCCCGCATCGACTTCATAGAGGTCGCGCCCAGCGTGTTCGCCGCCCTCATGGACAACGGGCTCATGGAAGGCGGCGGCGCGGCGGCGCTGCTGACCATCGGGGTCGGCGGCGAAGCCATCCCTGAACCGCAATGGCGGCGGATGCGGGAACTTCCCGGTGTCGAGGCGGTGAACCTCTACGGTCCGACCGAGGCCACAGTGGACTCCACGATCGCGCCGGTCGCGGAATCGGAGCGGCCGGTCATCGGCAGGCCGGTGCGTGGCGCGCGTGCCTACGTTCTCGACCAGCGCTTGCGGCTGGTCCCGCCGGGCGTGCCAGGCGAGTTGTACCTCGCGGGCGGCGGTGTCGCCCGTGGATACCACGGCGATCCCGCGAGGACGGCGTCCCGGTTCGTCGCCGATCCCTTCGGAGGCGGAATCATGTACCGCACGGGCGATCTGGTGCGCTGGACGCACGAGGGACTACTCGATTACCTCGGCAGAACCGACGATCAGGTCAAGATCAGGGGATTCCGGGTCGAACTCGGTGAGGTCGAGACGGCGTTGCGGGCCGAGCGGGGCGTGCGCGCGGCGGCGGTGATCGCGCACGAAGCGGGCGGGGTCCGCAGGCTCGTCGCCTACGCCGTCGTCGCCGATCCGGGGCCACTGCGGGCGAGACTGGCCGAAGTCCTTCCGCCGCACGCGGTTCCCTCGGTCGTCGTCGCCGTCGACGCGCTTCCCTACACGGTCAACAACAAACTGGACGTGGCCGCGCTGCCGGAGCCGGACTTCTCGTCGCTCGTCACCGGCAGGGCGCCGCGCACCGAAGGGGAGCGACGGTTGTGTGAGGTCGTCGCTCAGGTGCTCGAACTGGACACGGTCGGCGCCGACGACGACTTCTTCGAACTCGGTGGCGACAGCATGCTCGCCGTGCGGCTGGTCAACGCCGCGAAGGAGTGGGGAATCGAGCTGACCCCGAGGCAGGTGTTCGAGGGTAGAACGGTGGCGGTGCTGGCCGAATCGCTCGACCGGCACGGTTAGCGCGCGCGGTTGCGCATATCGAATCTCGATAATATCGTTTATCGTTGTTATCGAGATTCGATAAGCGTCGTGGAGCGATGAGGTGCGAGCAGTGCGGACGGAATGGAATCCCCTCGGACTGCTGACGCGGATCACGCGCGTGGTGACCTGGGGGATCGGGCTCGCCGCGCTCGCGGTGGCGATCGCGGGCGTCGCCGCGCTCGGCTGGCTTCCCGGCACCGGAGCCAAGCCCGTGTGTACCGACGCGGCGGGCGGTGCGGGCCCGCTGGCGTCAGGGGCGTATTCGACGCGGGGTGGGGCGAGGGTGTGCGTCGATGATCCCACCTTCGCTCAGCAGGCCGCCGGTCTCGGGCAGCAGCTTCCGCAGGCGATCGTCACGCTGATCGCGCTGGTGCTGTTGCTGCGTTTCCTGCGGGCCGCGGCACGGGAAGGCCCCTACGCCGCCTCGGTGCCCCGTGCGCTGTCCTCGCTCGGCTGGTTCGTGCTCATCGGCGTCCCGCTCGCCGGGCTGTTGCTCGCGGTGTCGGGTTTCGTTCTGCGCGGCGGTTTCTTTGTCGGCTCGCCCGGCGACGGCTGGCCTGCCGACTGGTTCGGGTCCTTCCCGTGGTGGTCGATCGCCGCCGGTGTCACCGCGCTGACCTTCGCCCACATCCTGCGTATCGGGGTGCGGATGCGGGAAGAACTCGAAGGAACCATCTGATGCCACCGGAAGAGCGCGCCGAAGAGTCCCCGATCTCGGTGCATCTCGACGACCTGCTCGCCGAGCGGGGCATGACGCTCACCCAGCTGGCCGAGCACGTCGGCATCACCGTGGTGAACCTGTCCGTGCTCAAGAACGGAAGGGCGAAGGCCATCCGGTTTTCCACGCTGGCGCGGCTCTGTGAAGTCCTCGACTGCCAGCCTGGCGACCTGCTGCGCCATCGGCCGTCCTGACCGGAATGCCCACAGTGGGCATTCCGGTCAGCCTTCGGTCGCGCGTTCCGTGCTTTCCGGTGAGGGTTCCGGCCCGGTGAGCTTGGCTTCGCGCAGCCCTCGCATGCCGAGCGCGGAACCGATCGCACCGGCGGCACACAGCGCGCCGCCGCCGACGAGCGCGACACTCGTGCCGAGTAGCCGTCCCGCGAATCCGGACACCGCGTTGCCGGCCGACGGGCCGACCGTCGCCTGCGACAGCCACAGTGCGGACACCCTGCCCTGGAGGTGATCGGGGGTGTGCGCCTGGAGCAGCGCGCGCCGCAGGATCTCCGAGACGCTGTCCCCGAATCCCGCTATGGCGAGGAATCCGACGACGAGCCACATCGGAGTGGACAGTCCGAAACCGACGATCGCCATGCCCCACACCAGAACCGAGGCGCTCAGCACCCAGCCGGGCCGTCGTACCCGGCCGGTCCAGCCACTGGTCAACGCGGCGAGCATGGCGCCGATGGCAGGCGCGGTGTACAGCAGGCCGACGGCCGCGGGATCGTCACCGAACCGCTCGGCGCCCACCGCGGGAAACAACGCGTAGGGCATCGCGAGCAACATCGGGAACAGGTCGATGACCATCAGGCCCAGCACGACCTTGGTCCGGACCACGTAGCGCAGTCCTTCGCCCATGGCCCGCAAGGGATGTTGCCGCTCTTCGCCGGGTTCCCCTCCGGGCGGGAGGCTGGGCAGCAACCGCAGCAGCAGCGCGGTCGCGACCAGCGCGACCAGCGTGCACGCGTAGGTGGTGCCGAGGCCGGGGCCCGCGATGAGCACGCCGCCGAGCGCGGGGCCGACGATGGCGCCGACCTGGGTGGTCAGCGTCATCAGCGCTCCGGCCGCGGCAAGGTGTTTGCGGCCGACGAGCGCGGGGGAGACCGCCATCAGCACGGTCGAGCTGAGTCCCCCGGCGAAGCCGTTGACGACGTCGGCGACGTACAGCGCCCACAGGGAAGGCACCGGCATGAGCGCGTTGCCGAGCAGCACCGCCCCCGCGACGATCGCGAGCGTGCGGGCGCGCACGATGAGCTTCCTGCGGTCGATCCGGTCGGCGAGTACCCCGCCGGTGAGCGTGCCGACGAGCAGCGACACCGCCATCGCGAGACTCACGAGGCCGACCTGCGCCGAGGATCCGGTGAGCTGGTAGACCTGGAACGGCAGCGCTACCTGCGCGAGTCCGAGTCCGAGCAGTGACACCGTTCGCGCGGCGAACACGACGCGAAATCCGGGGCTCTGTCGCAATGGGCTGAGGTCGATCAGCAGGCGGCCGAGGCGCATCGCGGGCGGATTCCTTTATTCGCAGGGTATGGGCTTGCGGGCGGGCGTTCCCGCCATCAGGCGATTCCCGCCTTCGCCCGCTCAAGGCCGTCCGCGACCTCGCCCGCGATCTGGGCGTAGGAGTGGTAGCTGTACGGGTTCTCTGTGCGCCACGGGATGAGCGCTCCGGCTTGCACCGAGGGAAGCTGGTTGAACACGTCGATCTCCTTGAGCTGATCGAGTGTCAGCGACTGTGTGCGGACGTCGTGCAGGATCACGTCGGCCGGGTACTTGTTGATCTGTTCCCAGGTGATGTCCGGTGCCCAGGTCTGGGTCTCGGGCTGGTCGCCGACGTTCATGATGGGCACCCCTGCCTCGTGGAGATAGCGCAGGCTCGCGTGCGCGAGCGGATTGCCGAGATACGGTGTTTCCGCCGTGCCGGACACCGCGAGTACGCGCAGGCCGTTCTTGCTCTTCGCGACGTCGGCCAGCCGGGCGGTGGCCTTCTCGAAGTCACCTCTGGCCTTGGTGATGCCGGGGGCCTCGATGTCGGCGCCGAGCGCCTTCGCCAGTTGCTCGTAGCGCTCGATGACGGCCGATGCGTTCTTTTGCACCATCATGATTCCCGCTGAGGGGGCTTGCTTCATGATCTCGTCGGCGGAGTCCTCCGGGACATACCACAATCCCTGCTGGTTGTTGACGACCATGCTGACCAGCAGATCGGGCTGGGTCTTGATGTAGCGGGGTACGTCGAATTCGTTGAACGCGTTGCCGAGGTCGACGGCCGAGTCGAGATCGACCCTGCCGACCTGGGGGTCGGGGGTGCCGTCGCCGAGGCGCTGCGGGCCGAACAGCGCGGCAGGCCGGATGCCGTACTCCCACAGCGCGGCCGCCGAACCCGCGTACATGACGATGTTGCCTGGTGTGCTTGGCAATTGGACGCGCTCGTTCCGGTCGTCGGTGAAGTCGAAGGGCGTTGCCCCCGCGTCGCCGGTGTTCCCGTCATCGCCGGTGTTGGCGCTGTTGGTGCAGGCGGCGAGCGCGGCGGTGGCCGCCGTTCCCGCCGCTACGCCAAGAAAGCGCCGCCTCGTGACAGGTGACCGAAAGATCGTCATGCCCCGTGTTCTCCTCGCCATGCCGCCCTACCGCTTTATTTTAGGTGAGGCTAACCTCATGAGCGGATTGAGGGAAGAGAGGATGGCTTGTGGCAGGGGTAACAGCACTCCCCGAGCGGACGGAACGAACACGGCGGCGCGCGCGAGGACGGACCATGCCACACGCGCTGATCTTGTCCGCGGGGGTCCTCGCGCTACTCGGCTGCGCCGTGCTGAGCATCGGGATCGGATCGGGCGAGCTGTCCTTCGCCCGGGCGTTGCGGTTGCTGTGGTCGCCGGAGCAGGGTTACGACTCCACTTTGGTGCATTCCATGCGGTTGCCGCGCACGGTGCTCGGCATCGCCGCCGGTGCCGCGCTCGCGATCGCCGGGGCGCTCATGCAGGCGCTGACCCGCAATCCGCTCGCCGACCCCGGGATCTTCGGGGTCAACGCGGGGGCTTCGGCGACGGTCGTCGCCGCCATCAGCACGTTCGGGCTGACCGGTTTCACCGCCTACGTCTGGTTTGGATTCCTCGGTGCGGCGATCGCGTCGGTGGCCACGTTCCTGCTGGGCACGCGGGCGAGGTTCGCGGCGACCCCGATGCGCCTCGCGCTCGCCGGTACCGCCGTCAACGCCGCGCTGACCGCGTTCACCAACGGGTTCGTCTACTTCGACAACACCTCGTTCGCGCAGTACCGGTCGTGGGTGATCGGTTCGCTCAACGTCCCCAACGCGACCTCGGCGTGGCAGGCCGTTCCGTTCGTCGCCGCCGGCCTGCTGATCGCGCTGGCCCTCGTGAAGCCGCTCAACGCGCTCGCGCTCGGCGAGGACACCGGGAGCGCGCTCGGTTCGAAAGTCAGGCTCACCAGGATCGTCGGCATGGGCGCCATCGTGTTGCTGTGCGGCGCGACGACGGCGGCGGTCGGCCCGATCGCGTTCGTCGGGCTCGCCGTCCCGCATCTCGTCAGATACGTCACCGGTCCCGACTACCGGCTGCTCATCCCGTACTGCCTGGTGTTCGCTCCGGTCCTGTTGCTCGCCGCGGACATCGCGGGACGAATTCTCTTGTCAGGCGGCGAAATCCAGGTGGCGATCATGACCGCGTTGTTCGGCGGCCCCGTTTTCGTATTGCTGGCAAGGCGAAGGAAGTTGGCGCAGCTGTGAGCACCACGGTCAGGTCACCTACGGTCCGGCTCGGCTCGCTGTCGCTGCGGGTGAGCCCGCGAGGCTTGCTCGTCGGTGTCGCGCTTGCCGTCGCCGTCGCCGTCCTGTGGTTCATCGCGTTGCTGCCCGGCTCCGATGTCATGCCGGTTTCCGCCGTGCTCAACACACTTTCCGGCAACGGCAGTCCCGGCGACGAGGCCATCGTCTACGACTGGCAGCTGCCGAGGGCGCTCACCGCCATCGAAGTCGGGCTCGCACTGGGACTTTCCGGCGCGGTGTTCCAGAGCCTGACCCGCAACCCGTTGGGCAGCCCCGACATTCTCGGTTTCAGCTCCGGCGCGGCGACCGGCGCGCTGCTGTCGCTGACCGTGCTCGGCACGGCCGCTCTGCCGACGTGGCTCGGCGCGCTCGCCGGTGGCGCACTGTCGGCGACGCTCATCTACCTCGTCTCCTTCAACAACGGCATCAGGGTCCATCGCCTCGTGCTCGTCGGCATCGGCATGAACGCCATCTTTGTCGCCGCCAACTCGATGCTCATGGCCCGCGCGGAGTTCTACGACGCGAAGTCGGCGGCCAACTGGCTGATCGGCACCCTCGACGGAAGGGGCTGGGGACACGTAGCCACGGTCGGTGTCACGCTGGTCGTGCTGGTTCCGCTCGTGCTGGCGTTGGCGCCCTCGCTGCGGATGCTGGAGATGGGCGACGAGCACGCACGAGGACTTGGCCTTCGCGTGGAACTGGACCGGTTCCTGCTCATCGCCGCCGGTGTCGCTCTGCTCAGCGCGGCGGTCACCGCCGCCGGTCCGATCGCGTTCGTCGCGCTCGCCGCGCCGCAGCTCGCGAAACTGCTGTGCCGGTCGGGAACATGCCCGCTGATCCCTTCCGCGCTCATGGGCGCCCTGTTGTTGCAGGCATCCGACGTGCTGGCCACCACGGCCACGGAACACACCCTGCCGGTCGGCGTCGTCACCGGCGCGCTCGGCGGGTGTTACCTGATGTGGCTGCTCGGCTGGAACCGCAGGGCCTGATCTCCCGGCGTGCTTGACCTTGCCACCGGTGTCAAGGTTCATGATGGAGGCGAGTCGCGCCATCCCGAGAGGAGCCCTTTCATGTCACCGTCGTTCGACCCCCACGCCCTGCTCGCCGAGAGCAAGCTCGGGGTACTGGCCACGATCAAGGCCAACGGTCTTCCCCAGCTTTCCCCTGTGACCCCGTTCTTCGACCGCGCGAACCAGACCATCTACGTCTCGATGACCGAGGGCAGGGCCAAGACGGTGAACTTGAGGAGGGACCCGAGGGCCGCGCTGGAGGTGACCAGCTCCGACGGCTGGGCGTGGGCGACGGCCGAGGGCACGGTGACGCTCATCGGGCCTGGCACCGACCCGCACGGCGCCGAGGTCGAGGCACTGGTGGACTACTACCGCAGCGCGGCGGGAGAACACCCTGACTGGGAGGAATACCGGTCGGTCATGGTGTCCGATCGCAGGGTGCTCATGGTGCTGAAGGTCGGCCACGTCTACGGGGAGAAGATTCGCTGACGGAGCGGTCGGCCGACAATGAGCACGGCGTCAGGCGCTCACCGGCTCGCGCCGCAACGCCACCGTGGCACACACGGACGCGGCCAGCCATATGACAGGTCCCGACGTTCCGCCGATGAGGTCCACGTGGCCGGGGATCACGAGAACGAAGAGGAACGCCACGTCGACCACGCCGAGGACGGTGATGTTGAGCCAATACCCCAGCCTGCTGTTGATCCGGTTCATGGCCAGCGCCACGGCGACGGCCTGCGCTCCCAGCACGGTCGCGCAGATGAAGAACATGAGGCTTTCGGCTTCCAGTTCACCGGCGGTCCCGCCTGCGAAGCCGTCGATCACCATCGAGACGCCGAGCCCCATGTGCAGCAGGCCCCACAACACGAACAACCCGGCAGCGCTCGTGGCCCATCGAAGACCAGCCGTCATTTCGGCCCCCAATCCAGCGAATTCACCAGACCGGGGTGGCCAGGCAGTGAGGAACCTACGACCTTCCGAGCCACGCCACATCGGGGTGATCACCGATGTCGACCCGGAGGTCCACCGAACCGCCGCCCGGCTCAGCCGAGCGTCGCCACCGCCGCGCGCCTGCTCCTGACCGCCCTCGCCGACCAGCGGCCGTGCTGGTAGCCGACCTCGACGGGGTGGTCGAAGGCCGAGGAGACGTTCGCGGTCGTCACCGTCGTGGCGGCCGGACCGGCCGCGACGACCTTGCCTTCGGCGAGCAGCAGCGCGTGGGTCGTCGTGGTCGGCAGCTCTTCCAGGTGGTGGGTGACCAATACCGACGCGATGCCGGGATGGGTCTCGTCGAGCAGGTCGACCGTCTCCAGCAACTGTTCGCGAGCGGCGACGTCCAGCCCCGTCGAGGGTTCGTCGAGCAACAGCAGCCTCGGCCCGCAGATCAGCGCCCGAGCCAGCAGCGTGCGCCCGCGTTCGCCCTGGGAGAGCGTCGGCCAGCGATCGCCTGCTTTCCCGCGAAGGCCGAGGACGTCGATCAGCGCCTCGGCCCGGTCGACGTCCTCGGGAACGGGCCGCCAGCGGGGTGGCAGGTCGATGCTGCCGGTGATGCCGCTGAGCACGACCTCCCGCACCGTGAGCGGCGAGCGCAGCGGGTGCCTGGGGTTCACGTGACCGATCGCGCGGCGCAGCGCCTGTAGTTCGACGCGGCCGAGTTGCTGACCGAGTACGTGAACGGCGCCGGCCGTCGGATGGGTCAGCGCCCCGCAGAAGCCGAGCACCGTGCTCTTGCCCGCCCCGTTGGGGCCGAGCAGCGCCCAGTGCTCACCCCTGCCGACGGTGAAGCTGACGTCGGTCAGGATCTGCTTTCCCTGCCTGCGGAAGGTGACCTCCCTCAGTTCGAGAACAGCATCGGTCCCTTCGGGCTCCTCGGTCATGTGAACTGCCGTTTCAGGTCGGTCAGGTGGGTGCGGCTCGCCTCGGCCGCCGCGACGGGGTCGCGGTCGGCGATGGCGGTGGCCAGCAGTGCGTGTGCGGTGTGGTCGTCGTCGGGGGAGTCGAGCGGCCGGATCCTGAGCATGTCCACCATCGCCTTGCGCACCCTTGGCACGAAGCTGTCGAACAGTTCGGTGAGCACGTCGTTGTGAGCCGCGACGAGGACGGTGCGGTGGAAGACCATGTCCGCGTCGACGTGGTCGGCGAGGTCGCGGTCGCACCAGCGGCGGGCGCCGAGCGCGCGGTTGATCGTCCGCAGGTCGGCCGGGGTTCTGCGCTCGGCGGCGAGCGCGGCGGCTTCCGTCTCGATCGCCATGCGCGCCTCGATGACCGAACCGACGGAGGCGCGCCGCAGCACGGCGTCCCAGTCTTCGGTGACGTCGGTGGCGATGACGAAGACACCGGCGCCTTGCCGCGAATCGAGCACGCCTTTGCCTGCCAGCTCACGGATCGCCTCGCGCAACGTCGACCTGCCGACACCGAGCTGGGCGGCGAGAGTGGCCTCGCCCGGCAGCCGCTGGCCAAGCGGCCACCGTCCTGAGCGGATGTCGTCGAGCAGCGCATCGGCCGTCAGCGACGTCAGCGGCCTGCGCTGTACGAATGGGGGCATCGCCACACCGTACCCATCCGCTTGTCTGAGGTGTTGGCCAGGTGTTCCGAGGGCTGAGCGGTCGGCGTGCGAGGATCGGTCGATGTCGACCGCCGAGCTGAGCGAGCTGACCGTCGAGGTCGACACGGGACGGTGGAACGAGACGATCCTCGATTCGGTGGATCTCGTGGTCCCCGCGGGGCGGATCACCGTGCTGCTCGGCGAATCCGGGTGCTGCAAATCCATGGTCGCCGCCGCGCTGACGGGCCTGCTTCCCTCGGTCGCGCGCAGCACCGGAGACGTCCGGGTCAACGGCACGGTGGTGCGGGATGAGCGGCAGTGGCGGCGGCTCCGTTCAGGGACCGTCGGCCTGGTGCCGCAGTCCGGCGTCACGGCGTTCGCCGCGGAGCGCACCGTTGGGGCGCAGCTCCACGAGCGTCGAGGGCCGCGCCCCTGCCGGAGCGTCGAGAACGCCTGCGCGGCGGCGTTGTACCCGACGGACGTGCTCGACCTGTATCCGGACCAGCACTCCAGTGGTCAGATCCAGCGTGCCGCGCTGGCGGCGGCCTTGCTGCCCTGCCCCGATCTGCTGGTCGTGGACGAGCCCACCGCGTCCCTCGACCTGGGTACCGCTCACGAGGTGTGGGCCAACCTGCGAACCTACGCTGACACCGGTGCGGCCTTACTGACCATCACCCACGACGCCACGCTGGCGGTCGAGGCCGGGGGCGCCGACCGGATGGTGTTCATGCGTCACGGCCGCATCGTCGCGACCGGGGCGCCAGCCGAGATGCGTGCTCTCCCCGACCCTTACGTGCGGGGTTTCTTTCCCCAGATCGGCCAGTGACGCTCCTATGAGGTGCGTTTACCGCGCAGGCCGGGAACGGTGTAGCCGTGCACGATCACTTCGATCCCGCGGCGCAACGTGTCCCTGTCGCCGCCGTCGAGAAACGGCCTCGCCAGCGCGTCGTAGAGCAATCCGTCCAGTTGTGCCGTCAGCAACCGCGCCGCGCGTTCCGGATCGGCCACGTTCGCCGCCCGCATTCCCGCGGCAACCCGCTCGACGAACCCCCGGTTCGCGGCGATCAACTCCGCTTCGAGTTCCCTGTGCCGCGTCGCGTCCAGGTACAACTCCAGCCTCGCGATGGTCCGCGACCGCGCTGGCCCCAGCGCGTACTCCAGCACTCCGGTCAGCATGTCCACGATCGCCGCGCGCCCAGCCCTTCCGGCCAGGCTCCACCCCGACACCGGAATCCGGTCGAGCATTTCCGAATCCAGCTCCACCATCCGGTCGAGCACCGCTTTCAGCAGCGCCAGCCGGGTCCGGAAACAACTGCTCGTGCTCCCTGAGGGAAGGTCGGCCCGCACGTCGACGGCACGATGGGTCAATCCCCGTAACCCGTCCGCCGCGATCACCTCGATCGCCGCGTCGGCCGCGCGCTGCTTGCGCACGGTTTGCCGGGGTCGCAGGGGCGTGTTGCTCATGCCCGCATTACAGCATCACGCACGGGAACCGGTCGCGACCACGTCGGCGAGCAGGCCCCGTGCGGGCCGGAGGGAGATCATGCTGGCAGGGCGAATACGTTGCGCGGGAAGGGACAGCGTGGTCCTCGCGAGCAACCTGGCCAGCATCACGATGAGTTCGGTACTCGCCATGGACGAGCCGATGCAGCGATGCGGCCCCGAACCGAACGGCAGGAATTCGTGCGGGGTCGGCTTGCGGTATCCCGGGTCGCGGGGATCCCAGCGTTCAGGCCGGAACCGGGTGGGTTCCCTCCACAGTTGCGGCATGCGATGGGTGACGTAGGGGCTGATGATGACCATGCTTCCCTCGCGGATCAGCGAGCCGTCGAACTCGATGTCCTCGTTCGCTCTCCTGCCGACGACGACAACGGCGGGGTAGAGCCGCAATGTCTCGTGCACGACGTTGGTCAGGTACCTGAGATTCTTGAGGTCGGCGGCCGTCGGCGTGCGGTCGCCGAGTACCTCCAGAACCTCGGCTTTGGCTTTGGCCCACACGCCAGGCGTGCTGAGCATCGCGTATACGGCCCAGCCGAGGACGGCGCTCGTCGTCTCGTATCCCGCGACGATCAGGGTGACCGTCTGGTCCCGTATCTCCACATCAGACAGTCGAAGCCCTTCTTCGTCCGTGCCGTGGACGAGGGAGGCGAGTACGGTTTGCTCTTTCCCTGGAATGGCCGCGCGCACGTGCTCGATCTCGGCGTAGATGCGTTCGTCCACACGGTCCCTCGCGGCCATTGCCTTCCGCCATTCCGGTGTGGACAGTCTCCTTCGCAACGCGACGGTCTGCGGAAGCCCGTCGCACAGGTCGAGCAGAATCTGTAGTTGATCGCCGAAGAACGTGGCGTCGGCGGCGAGTCTCGGACCGAAAAGGGCCTGTAGTGTGCTGCGCCGGATCGCGGCGCGCAATTCCCGGTAGACGTCGATCCGTTCCCCTGCCCGCCACGAGTCGATCGCGAGGTCGGCGTTGCCGGTCATGGTGTCGACGTAGCCCGCGATCTGCCGGTGGTTCATGGCCGGTTGCACGAGCCTGCGGCGCCTCCGGTGCTCGTGCCCGTCGCTGAGCAGCATCGACGTTTCGCCGTCGACGGGAACCAGCCAGTCGAACGCGTCCCGCCAGCGGAACCGGTCGGAGTTGGCGAAGACGAACCGGTTGGCCTCCGGGCCAAGCAGATAGGTGTAACCCGCCGTGCCCATCCCGATTTTCGCGAGCGGGCCGCGTCGCCGGTGTAGCCACCGCAGCAGCTCGCCGGGAGCGTAGGCCAGGGTGTGATCGCGGAAGCGGCGCGCCGCTCGCGGCTCATCGGTTTCGCCAATGGTGGTCATGCGGCAACTCCGATCACTTCTGCTACATCTGTAGCAGAAGGCTAGCGCGCCGGTAAGGGCTGCCGCAAACCTGGTCGTCATCGCGCGATCGCTTGCGGTGTTCCCGTGCGGGTGGCTATGGTCGATGCTGGCTGAAGCCGTTGCGGGCCGGATGGGGAGTATCTCGGCCGTGAATGACAGCGAAACGGCGTGAGGGGGAGGATCGCCGTGCGTTGGGATGACGGAAGTGTTGCCCGTACGGGGTTGGGTGACCGAGTCGCGGAGTCGCGGCAGGATTCGGATCGGGCTGCTTCCGGCTCGGTGCCGACGAGCGTCTGTCGGGAGAATTCGGGGCGACTTGGAGTCCACAATGGACCAGGCCGTTCCGGGGGCAGGATGCGTTCATGCGAGGCGGGGCCTGGCTGAGGGTCGGTGCTGGTCGGGTCTGATGTGGCGGACCAGATCGCGGGTATCGCCGCGAGGCTTGCCGGTTGTGCGCTGACGGCGATGGGACAAAGCTGATACGTGAACCCGATGTTCGCTCGAACGTATCCGCGTGCCACGGCTTTGCTGGTCGCCGCGCGATGTTAATTGCACTATCAGCAGCTCTGCTCAGCGGGTTATTCTCGTTCCGATTCGTAGTCGATTGTTCGGTGTCCGTTACTCTCGTTGAAGTATCTTGAATGCAAGATGCTATGCAAAAGCTTGGCGCGTGAATTTTTACGGGAGAGCGCATCGGTCTGGCGAGCACCCCACGCGCGGATCTCCCCCGGCCGGAGCGGCCACGCCGGGGCAGGCGCACCACCAGCAGACCACACTCTGCCGGATGTGCTCGTAGCAGATTACCGGAGGCATCGCATGGGCGGAACTCAGCGCCGGGGCCCACGCCTGAGGCCATTACCTATGGCGCACCGCGAGCCCGCCATTCTCGCGATCGGCCAAATCGGCCCGGCCTTCCATCATCGGTTGCCGCCGGCGAGCAGCCTGATCGGCATTGGCTCGCCGGCGACCGGTATTTCCCCAGGCCTGGCTCAGTGATCGTTCACGAACGGCTTGGCGCCACAACCCCAGCTGCACGCCGTGACCGTGAACTTCTGCCCCTCGGGCAGGTTGTACTTACCGCCGAGCGAAGCGCTCTTCGTTGCGCAACTGCCCGTGCCGCCGGGCACCGTGAACTTGTACCGCGTGGTTGACCCGGGGCCGACCCACACAGTCGGAGATTTGCCGTCCTTCTTCGTGTCGCACACAGAGATGACGTCGCCGTATTCCTTCACGTACACCTTGAAATCACCGGCCGCGCCCGACCAGGTGTGGTCCCAGCTGCCCCCGCCGGGCGGGGCCGGGGCTGCTGAAGCGGTGCCATGGAAGGCCAGGACCGCCAAGGCTCCGGACGACAAGGCGACCGCAGCGCGGACACCCATGCGTGACTTCATCAAAAATCCTTTCCTGTCGGAAGCGATGGCGCACTGTAACCCAGTGTTGATTATGAGGACAAGAGTATTGTTCAACAATCTCTCGGCGTCAGGGAGCAGACGGCTCGAGGTCGACGGCACCGTAGCGCGGAACTCGGCACCGTCCCGGGCCGCGGATCAGCGCCGTCATCGATCAGAACGACTGTGAGCTCGGCCGTGGTACCCTCGCGCACGAGCGCCGCCTTACCGTTCCGCTCAGCACCGCTAATTCAGGTAACTGGGGCGAGGATTTGTTGAAGAGCTTCTGGCCAGGCGGGCAGCGATCCGGACCAAGCTAAGAGTGTGTCTCGGTTGGATGTTGGTTGAGGTGCGGGCAAGATCACGACTCGTGATGGATGAGTTGTCGCGGCGGCTGGTGCTCGACGAGTCGTGGGCGTTGGTGGAACCGCTCATCCGCCGGGAATGAAGTGTTGGCTGGTTTCAGGTTTCCGTTACTGATCTCTTGTCGGGTGAATTGCTGCCGGGTTCAGCCCCTTTCTCGCATGTGCGGGTGATGTTGTTTCCAGAATCGGGAACGTCAACGTGAATGCCTTGCAGATCTTGCTCCCGTTGGACGGAATTTATTCACGAGGTGAATTGCCGGAACAGGCCAAGGCTGGTCAGTTGATTCAGGACTCAGGCTGGTTCTCTGATATTGGATCAGATAACGACGTAGACGTGCTTGTTGCACTGAGCGCAGGTCGGGGGAATTCCGTCATCTCAACCGAAGGATCGTTCGAACGACGGTTGGCAAGATTTAGCCGAAAGATCATCAAGTCAGAAATCCATCCAGCAAGCGAAGGTCATGCCTGCGCCGGTTCACCGGAGATTCCGGGGCATTTTGGAATGTTCCGGTTGTGTACTAATCTTCTTTTCGGTTCAGGGTGGTGGAATGGTCGTTGGCTGCCATTGGCTGCCATTGGCTGGCTGGTGACGCTTGTCTCCGAGGTCGTCGCCGGAGAGGGGTTTGATTCACCGCTGCTTGTCACCGTAAGCAGATGAGTTTCAAATCCCACTCCGTCGAAATGCCTACGATGTGCAACCTGTTGGGTCACCGCCAATTCATCCGTTGGCATCATGGTGAAACTGGCTCGCTTCGCGGATCTCTCACCCCGCGGTGAGGAGCGTGACGGCCGCCGCCGAGGCCAGCAGTCCGGCCACTTGTGTGGCACGCAGTCGTTCTCGCAGAACGACAATGCCGAGCACCACAGGTATGACCGGATAGAGCGAGGAGAGCACCACGGCGATCACGACGAGCTGGTGCCGCGTGGCGAGCAGATAACACAGCAACGCGAGCGCGGCCGCGATCCCGGCGAGCGCCGCGAGCAGTGGAATGGCAGCGGGTCGTAAGCGCAGTCTGGGGGCGCGGGTCCACGGCAGCACAGTGAGGATCGCCGCGACGCGGCCAGCGACGACGGGCCACCCGCCAGAAGCGGGCGTGGCTTGCGCGAGCGCGAGGTACTGCACGGCGATTCCGGTGCTCGCGATCAGCCCGTTCGCGACGGGGCCGGGGACACCGCCGGTGCCGGAGCGAGTGTGGGAGACCAGCCACAGCGCGGGAACGGCGACCGCGATTCCCAGCCAGGACAACGGTGGAGGTCGCTCACCGAGAAAGGCGACTCCCGCGAGCGCGGGCAACGCGACACCGCCCACCGCGCTGACCGGAACGACCACGCTCATCGCGCCATCCGCCAGTCCACGGAACAGGAAGAGCATGCCGATTCCGGTGCCGACCCCCGACAGCGCTCCCCAGCCGAGGTCGGCGGCGCCCACCGCGCCGGTGGGCACGACCGGGACGAAGGCGAGCGCGAACACCAGCCCGCCGGCCTGTCCGAGTAACGCGACGGTCGCGAACGGCGCCCTGCGGGCCACGAGCCCGCCGACGAAGTCGGAAAGGCCGTAACAGATCGCCGATGCCAGGGCGAGCAGCGCGCCCATCGCTCAGCCCGGTCCGTCCCGCTGCGCTTGCCCGACCGGGCACACCGCGTCGGTGGTGCAGCTCGCGCGGTCACACAACCGGCACAGCAGGTCCGCGTTGCCGACGTCCTGGTGGATGCGGGTCAGCAGGGTGCTCAGCAAGTCGCCGAGCTGCTTCTGTTCGGCTGGGCTCAGCGCGTCGAGCAGGCTCTCCAGCCCGGTGCCGCGCGCGTCGAGCAGGCCACGGGCGACCCTGTGGCCCTCGTCGGTGAGCCCGACGGCGACCTCTCTGCCGTGCCGGGGCCGCCGTTCCAGCAAACGCTTGCCTTCCAGTGAGTCGACCATGCGCGCGGCGGCCGATTGACTCAGCCCGATCCTGCGTCCCAGTTCGGTCACACTCAGTTCGTGGCCGGTGGATGCCACCACGAGGGCGGCGGCGCCGCTGGCGCTCACTCCCGCATTGGCCCGCGCTCCGGCGAGCACCCGGTCGGTCACGGCCAGTGCGGCGGCACCCAGCAGATTGGCGACCCTTTCATGCATGACTCATGCATAACGCGCGACGGCGAGCTGTGCAAGTCGGGTGATTGACAGCGGTTCGAACTGTAACTAGCTTGATGGCAGTTTGATGGTCGGCGTGGAAGGAACGCGGTGAGTCTCAGTAGCCGGAGCGCGGTCGCGATACACGCGCTCACCATGCTCGCTCGCTGGGAACGTTCGCTGACGTCGGCCGAGATCGCGGAAAGCCTTGCGAGCAATCCCGTCCTCGTGCGACGGATCCTCGGCAGCTTGCGCGACGCGGGTCTGGTGTTGTCGAGCGAGGGGCGCGGCGGCGGCTGGTCGCTCGCCCGCGGTCCGAGGGAGATCACGCTCCACGACGCGCACATCGCCGTCGAGGCAGAACAGGTGCTGGCCAGGCATCCGCATCCGCCCAACTCGGAATGCGAGGTGGGACGGCACATCCAGGCCATTCTTGAGGTGGAGTTCCAGGCCGCCGAGCAGGCCATGCGGGAACGGCTTGGCCGGACGACGATCGACGACCTCGTGTCGCAGGTGCTGATCGCCGAGCGCTCCCTGCCGTCGCGGCGCTGAACAGGACGGCTGTTCAGCGCCGCTTTTTCGCTGCCCTAACTGTAACCAAATTGGTTGCAATAAATACTCCGGAGGCATCCAGCATGACGTCCGTATCCACCGTCGCGGGAGCCCGGTCGGCACCGGCGTTGCTGGCGGTGCTCGTGCCCGCCGTGCTCGTCACGGTCGTGGCCAGCGACATGGTCACCTTGATGCTGCCGACGATGGGAACGGCGTTCGGCGCGGGGGAGCCGGAACTGGCCTGGGTGGTGACCGGATTCCTGCTGACCTTCTCGGTCGGAATTCCCTTCTATGGCCGGGTTTCCGACCGGTTCAGCCTGCGCGGCCTTTTCGTGTTCGCACTGCTGGTCTACGCACTGGGCACTCTGGTGTGCGCGCTGGCCGCCAGCCTGCTCGTGCTCGTCACGGGGCGCGTCGTGGCGGGCATGGGGGCCGCGGGGTTGCCCGTGCTCTCGGTCGTCGCGGTGACCAGAACACTGCCGGAAGGCAAGCGGGGCATGGGCATCGGCGTGGTTTCGGCGGGAGCGGGGATCGGAGCGGCGGCGGGCCCCGCGATCGGTGGCGGGGCAGGGCAGTTGCTCGGCTGGCCCGCGCTGTTCTGGATCATGTTCGTGGCCGCGTTGTCACTGTTGCCCGCCGCCTGGAAGGTGCTTCCCGGTGAACGACCCGCTGGCGCGGGCGGCTTCGACATGCTCGGCGGCATCCTGCTCGGAGCCGGTGCGGGGCTGGCGTTGTTCGGCATGACGAGGGCCCAGGTTGCCGGTTTCGCCGATCCGGCCGCGTGGACAAGCCTAGTGTCGGCGGTGGCGGCCTTCGTGCTCTTCGGGTTCCGCACGGCCCGCGCCGCGAAGCCGTTCATTCCGCTTTCGTTGCTGCGCGACCGGGTCTACCGCATCGCGCTCGTCGTGGTGTTCCTCGCGATGATGGTCAATCTCGGTGGGCTCGTGTTCGTTCCGCTGCTGGTGGTGGAGGTCAACGGCCTCACACCGGGTGCGGGAGCCCTGGTCATGATCCCGGCCGGTATCGTCGCCGCCGTGCTCGCCCCCGCGATCGGCCGCGCCGCCGACCGGTTCGGAGCCCGCCCGCTCGTGCTGACCGGTCTCGCGCTCATCACCGGGTCCGCGCTGGCACTTTCCACCTTCGCGGGAGGTTCCTCCGTTGTTCCGGCCGGCGCCGGGATGGCCGGGATCGGTCTCGGTTTCCTGCTCGTGCTGACCCCGCTCATCGGCGCCGTGGCCGGGGTGCTGCCTGCCGGGCAAGCCGGTGCCGGAATCGGGATACTCCAGGGAGCGCAGTTTCTCGGCGCCGGAACAGGGCCTGCTGTCTTCGGGGTGCTCGCGGCGGCGCGCGCGGACGCGGACGCGTTCAATCCGCTGTACTCCGCTTCGGAAGGCCAGGCATACTCCGATGTTTTCCTTGTGATGGCCGCGATCGGTGGCGTCGCCTTGCTGATCGCCTCGGGGTTGCAGCGGTCGGCGCGGCTCAGGCGTCGTCCCCGAAGCCCAGCCAGTCCATAATGGACTTGGTGTGTGCTCCCGCCGCCGGTACCGGGCCGAGCGCCGTCTCGCGGTCGTCGTTGAGCATGGGAGGCCGCAGCGTCCGCACCTCGCCCTCGGGAGTGCCGACGGAACGGATCCGGTCGCGGGCGAGAAGTTGCGGGTGCACCGCCGCGTCGTTCACGTCGCGCATGCGGGCGTTGGCGATCCGGGCTTCGTCGAGCAGTGTCTCCACCTCGCTCGTGGTGCGCCCGGCGAGCCGGTTCTCGATGAGGGCGGTGAGCGCGGCCCGGTTGGCCACCCTTTCGGTATTGGTCGCGAAGCGCGGATCGGCGGCGAGGCCGCGATCACCCAGGATGTTCTCGCACAGCACGCCCCACTCGCGCTCGTTCTGCACGGCGAGGAACACCTGGCCGTCACTCGTGGCGAACGGTCCGTACGGCGCGATCGCCGCGTGCCGCGCACCGCTGCGCGCGGGTGGTGTCCCGCCGTAGGTGCTGTAGTACCGGGGGTAGCCCATCCACTCACTGAGCGCGTCCAGCATGGAAATCTCGACGACCTGGCCTTCGCCGGTGCGTTCCCGCTCGTAGAGCGCGGCCAGCACGCCGGAGTAGGCATAGACCCCGGCTGCGATGTCGGCGACCGGGATGCCCGCCTTGGCCGGTTCCTCCGGTGTTCCCGTGATGGACACGACGCCGGTTTCGCACTGCAACAGCAGATCGTAGGCTTTCTTGTGCCGGTAGGGACCGGTCGGCCCATAGCCGCTGATGTTCGCCACGATCAGCCGAGGATGGTCGGCGAGCAGGCTCTCGGCGCCGAGGCCGATCCGCTCGGCCGCGCCGGGGGCGAGGTTCTGCACGAAGACGTCGGCCCTGGCAAGCAGCGCGCGCAGCACGTCGATGCCGCGTTCGGACTTCAGGTCGAGAGTGATGCTCTCCTTGCCGCGATTGAGCCAGATGAAGTGACTCGACTGCCCGAGAACCGTGGTGTCGTAGGCTCGCGCGAAATCGCCGCCGGGTTCTCTTTCGACCTTGATCACCCGTGCGCCGAGATCGGCGAGATGCCGGGTCGCGAGCGGCGCCGCGACCGCCTGCTCCACGGCGACCACGGTCACCCCGGACAGTGGGAGTTGCGCGGGATGGGGCATGACCGGCCTCCGGAGACGTCCTCGGTGCGAAAGCCGGCTCACTGTAACAGCGGATGACGTGGCGTTTCGCCGATGCTGGATCATCGTTGCCGGACGCGGAGTGTGCGGAGTGGAGCGAGATGGCTGAGCGGAACGGAGCGGACGACGCGTCCGCCTTCGAGTTCGAACGACACCGGAGGCGGCTGTTCGGGGTCGCCTACCGGATGCTCGGTTCGGCGGCAGATGCCGAGGACGTCGTTCAGGACACGTTCCTCCGGTGGAACCGCACGGAGCCCGCATCGGTGGCTGAGCCGTCGGCGTGGCTGGTCAAGGTCACGACCAACCTGTGCCTGAACCGGCTCACGTCGGCCCGGCACCGTAGGGAGCGCCAGGCGGGATTCTCGTTGCCCGAGCCGGTGCTCACCTCCGACGGCGCTCTCGGCCCGGTGGAGACCGCGGAGCAGCGGGACACGGTGTCGCTGGCGTTCCTGGTGCTTGCCGACCGGCTCTCGCCTGGTGAGCGGGCCGTCTTCGTGTTGCGAGAGGCGTTCGGCTACGGCCACCGGGAGATCGCCGAACTCGCCGGGCTCTCGGAGCAGAACTCACGGCAACTGCACAGCAGAGCACGCAAAAGGCTGGCCGAGGCCCTGCCCCGGCGGGCTGGTGACTCGAAGGCGAACCGGGTGCTGGTCGAGCGGTTCCTCGCCGCAGCGCGCGGCGGCGATCTCGCTGAGCTCGAACGCATGCTCACAGAGGATGTCGTCTCGGTGGCCGATGGCGGCGAGACGCCTGGTGTGGCCAGGATTCCGGTGCGGGGCGCCGAGAAGGTGGCCAGGTACCTGGCGAGTGTGACCGGCCGCTACGCCAAGGAACTCACGATCGCCGTGGCCGAGGTGAACGGGGAGCCCGCGATTCTCGCCATGGCCGGGTCGAAGCCGGTCGGTGTGCTTGTGCCGGAGATCGGCGAGAAGCGGATCACCATCATCCGCATCGTCGCCGACCCGGTGAAACTCCGTTACCTCGGCGCCCAGCTCGGCGCGTTGTCACGTTTCGGGTCCTAGCGGACCCATGCCTTCCGGATCGCGTCCGAGGGGAGCGAGACAAGCTCGGGGGTCCGGGCTTCCGGGTTGTTGTGGATCACCGCGACCGTGACGTTGTCGAACTTCGCCACGGCGATCTGGTGACGTGTGAACCGGAGCTTCCAGGCTTCCAGCGTCGTTCCGTTCACGACCAGCCCGCTTCGCGTCCACGGGGAAGCACCGAAGGCCAGCGCGTTCACGATGCGCTCGGACGCGCCTGCCAACTCGTCCGGGTGCGGTATCAGCAGCGCTCCTTGAGCGACCGGAACGAGGGCGCCGTGTTCGCCGGACGCCGGTACTTCGTCATGTGTTCGCTGATGTGCGTGTGCTTGTGAGCGAGGAGCGGGAAGTCGGGGACGGTGGTAGCGGGCGCATGATTCCCCAAGTTCGAGGTGGGTAGTCGGGCGATGGTAACCCGGCGGGCTGTCACGTTTCGGGGAGTCGCCCGGTCCCTATAGGTGTACGGCGACGGTCGGCCACTACGGAGCGAGACATGGCGAAACGGATTCTGATCACCGGCGGGACCGGAAGGCTGGGGAGAGTGCTGGTGCCCCGGTTGCTCGATGCCGGTCACCCGGTGCGGGTGCTGACCAGGCGGCGGCGCGAGCACGGCCCGGTGGGGTGGGCGGTAGGCGACCTGCGTGCGCCCGGCGGGCTCGCCGATGTGACGGCCGCAACGGATGTCGTCATTCACCTGGCGACCACCAACGGGCGAGGGGACCTCGCCGCGACCGGCAACCTCGTGGAAGAGGCGAAACGGACCGGAACGCCGCATCTGGTGTACGTGTCGATCGTCGGAGTCGAGGACATTCCGCTCGGCTACTACCGCACCAAGCTCGCCTGCGAACGGCTGGTGGAACGCTCGGGTCTGCCGTGGACGATCGTGCGCGCGACCCAGTTCCACGAACTGATCGCCGCGATCTTCCACGCGCAGCGCTGGTCGCCGGTCACCCTGGTGCCCTCTGGCGTGCGGTTCCAGCCGGTCGACGTCACCGAGGTCGCGGCGACGCTGGTGCCGATCGTGTCCGGCGCACCGGCGAACCGGGCGCCCGACATCGGCGGCCCCGAGGTGCGGGACGCGGCGGGGCTGGCGCGCGACTACCTGAGGGCGAAGGGCCGTCGTCGGCCGGTCAGCGCGATTCCCTTGCCTGGCAAGATCATGCGCGGCTTCCGTGAGGGACACAATCTCGCCGATACGGCCGTGATGGGGCGCATCACGTTCGCCGATTTCCTCGCCGGAGCGGGATCGGGGGCGCTGTGATGCGATGGCTCAGGCTCGGGCTCGGATTCCTCTGCGCCACCCAGCTCGTCGTCGGACTGTGGGCATTGGTTCTGCCCGCGCGGTTCTTCGCCCTCGACGTGGTGGGAATGGGGATGGCCTACAACGAACATCTCATGCGTGACTACGGCGCGATGTCGCTCGCCAGCGCCGTGGTGCTCGGGGCGGCGACGCTCCGGACACGGACGTGGCTGACCCGCACGGCGCTCGTGATGTACCTGACCTGGGCGGTACCGCACCTCGTCGTCCACATCTCGATGATCGGCCACCTCGCGCCATCGACGGCCGCGCTGCTGCTGACCGCGCTCTTCCTCGCGGTCGCGTTGCCGTCCGGTCTGCTCCTGCTCGCCTTGCGGCTGCCGGAAAAGCCGAGCCCCGGTGTCCATACCGGACACCGGGGCTCGGCGTGAATCACCCGAACGGAATCAGGCGATGTCGAACCGGTCGAGGTTCATGACCTTGTCCCACGCGGCGACGAAGTCGCGCACGAACTTCTCCCGCGAGTCGTCGCTCGCGTAGACCTCGGCCAGTGCCCTCAGCTCCGAGTTCGAGCCGAAGACGAGGTCGGCCCTCGTGCCGGTCCACTTGACCTCGCCGGTGGCCGAGTCCTTGCCATCGAAGCTGTCGGCGGGCGACCCCGCGCCCTCCGCCGGCTTCCACTCCGTGCCCATGTCGAGCAGGTTCACGAAGAAGTCGTTGGTCAGCGTGCCCGGTGCCGAGGTGAGCACGCCGTCCTTCGACTGCTGGTGGTTGGCGTCGAGCACCCGCAGACCGCCGACGAGCACGGTCATCTCCGGGGCGCTCAGGTTCAGCAGGTTCGCGCGGTCCACGAGGTGGTACTCGGCTGGCAGCCTTGCCGCCTTGCCCCGGTAGTTGCGGAACCCGTCCGCCGCGGGCTCCAGTGCCGCGAAGGACTCGACGTCGGTCTGGTCCTGCGCGGCGTCCGCGCGGCCGGGAGTGAACGGAACCCGGATGTCGTGACCGGCGTCGGCAGCGGCCTTCTCGACACCGGCACACCCCGCGAGCACGATGAGGTCGGCGAGCGAGATCCGCTTGCCGCCACTGGCCGCGCTGTTGAACGACTCCTGGATTTCCTCAAGCGCCTTCAAGACCGTTGCCAGCTTCTCCGGCTCGTTGACTTCCCAGCTCCGCTGGGGTTCGAGCCGGATCCGGCCGCCGTTGGCCCCGCCGCGCTTGTCGCTGCCCCGGAAGGTCGAAGCCGAGGCCCACGCGGTGGACACGAGCTGCGACACCGAAAGCCCGGAGTCGATGACCTGCTTCTTGAGCGCGGCGACGTCGTCGGCGTCGACCAGTGCGTGCGTCACCTCGGGGATGGGGTCCTGCCAGGTCTGGATCTCCTGGGGAACCAGCGGTCCGAGGTAACGCTGAATCGGGCCCATGTCGCGGTGGGTGAGCTTGTACCACGCCCTGGCGAAGGCGTCGGCGAACTCGTCGGGGTTCTCGTGGAAACGCCGCGAGATGGGCTCGTAGACCGGGTCGAACCGCAGCGCGAGGTCCGTGGTCAGCATTGTCGGCGGGCGGTTCAGCGAACCGTCCTCGGGGTCGGGGATCGTGTTCGCGCCCGCGCCGTCCTTGGCCTGCCACTGGTGGGCACCGGCAGGGCTCTTCGTCAGTTCCCACTCGTAGCCGAACAGGTTGTCGAAGAAGCCGTTGCCCCACCGCGTCGGGGTGGAGGTCCAGGTGACCTCAAGGCCACTGGTGATGGCGTCCCTTCCCTTGCCGCTGCCGAAGCTGTTCTTCCAGCCGAGGCCCTGCTCCTCAAGGGGCGCGCCCTCCGGCTCGGCGCCGACGTGCACGTCCGCGTCGGCCGCGCCGTGGGTCTTGCCGAACGTGTGCCCTCCCGCGATGAGCGCGACGGTTTCCTCGTCGTTCATCGCCATGCGGCGGAAGGTCTCGCGGATGTCGCGCGCCGAGGCGAGCGGGTCCGGATTGCCGTTGGGGCCTTCCGGGTTGACGTAGATGAGTCCCATTTGGACGGCGGCGAGCGGGTTTTCGAGGTCGCGGTCGCCGCTGTAGCGCTCGTCGCCGAGCCAGGTCCGCTCGGGGCCCCAGTAGACGTCCTCGTCGGGCTCCCAGACGTCGGCCCTTCCGCCCGCGAAGCCGAACGTCTTGAATCCCATGGTCTCCAGCGCGCGGTTGCCCGTGAAGATCATCAGGTCGGCCCACGAGATCTTGCGGCCGTACTTCTTCTTGACCGGCCACAGCAGCCTGCGTGCCTTGTCGAGGTTGCCGTTGTCCGGCCAGCTGTTCAGCGGGGCGAAACGCTGCATTCCGGCACCGGCGCCGCCACGGCCGTCCTGGATGCGGTAGGTGCCCGCGCTGTGCCACGCCATGCGGATCATGAGGGGGCCGTAGTGACCGAAGTCGGCTGGCCACCATTCCTGGGACGTGGTCAGCACCTTGTCGACGTCCTCGGCGAGCGCGTCGAGGTCGAGAGTGTTGAACTCGGCCGCGTAGTCGAAGTCCTCGTCCATGGGGTCGGCGACGGCGGGGTGCTTGCGCAGGATCTTGAGGTTGAGCTGATTCGGCCACCAGTCGTTGTTGGTGCCACCCTCGGTCGGGTGCTTGAACCGCCCGGCGGCGACCGGACAGCCTCCGGCCTCCTCGACGTTCATCTCTCCAACAACGGCGTCAGGACTGTCAGACACGGGAATCCTTCCAGGCTCAGCGGTGTTGCTCAGTTACTTGTTACGGTCGAGCAGGCGGGGCACAGGCCCCAGTAGGTGACCTCGGCCTCGTCGATCACGAATCCGTGGCTCTCGGACGCGGTCAGGCAGGGTGCGCTGCCCACGGCGCAGTCGACGTCGGCGATCTCGCCACACGACCGGCAGACGACGTGATGGTGGTTGTCGCCGACCCGTGCCTCGTAGCGGGCCACGGAACCCTGCGGTTCGATGCGCCGCACCAGTCCCGCGGCGGTCAGAGCCCGCAACACGTCGTAGACGGCCTGGTGGGACACCCCGCCGAGATCTTCGCGCACCAAACCGATGATCGAATCCGTGTCGGCGTGCGGATGGCCGTGCACCACGGACAGCACGGCGACGCGGGGGCGCGTCACGCGGAGCGCGACCTCACGCAGCATGCGCTCGAAGTCCGTAGCCGTTGGCACGCCCTGGAGTGTGCCGCATTTTCTGGAATCAATCAAGATTGGATCGGGTGTGTGTCGAGGGTGACGCGAAAATTAGCACGCAGTGCTGGGAGCACGCCAAGCTGACAGGCAGGTGCCGACCGCGCGAGTCCCCCGCCCGCGCCGCCGAGATCCGCACCCAGGTCGGCGAGATCCGCGCTCGCGCTGCCGAGATCCGCACCCGCGCCGGTGAGATCCGCGCTCGCGCTGCCGAGATCCGCACCCGCGCCGGTGAGATCCGCGCTCGCGCTGCCGAGATCCGCACCCAGGTCGGTGAGATCCGCGCTCGGGTCGCCGAGATCCGCACCGGGGAATCTCGGCAGCCCGGACAGCGACGGCACCGGACAGCGGCAGCCCGGACAGCGGCGGCGACGCCGCGACGGCACCGGACAGCGGCGGCAGTCTGCCCGCCGCGCTTCGTCAGCAACTCCACGTGTTTCGCGCCGAACGCCTGCCGCGTAAGCATGCGCGGGCCAACCTGGCGGTACAGGCGGACTGCTCGGGTGCCGAGCCCGCGAACGCGCATCTCGCCGCCCCGTGTGCAGATCTCGCCGTCCCGGACGCAGATCTCGCCGCCCTGAACGCGGAACTGGCGGTGCGGAGGCCCCGCCGCCACCGCACCGCCACCGCACCGCCCCTACCGGCTACTCGGCCCTCAGACTGTCCAGTTTGGTCACCTGGCGCAGCAGCGGAAGGGTCAGCACCGTCGTCACCAGCACGGCCATTATCGCCGCGCCGCACACCACCCCGATGAGCCCGATGTCGAGGCTCAGATCAAGCCCCGCGTAGCGCAGGGTAGGCAGGGTGATGCCGATACCCGCGACGACCGCGAGTACCACCCCGACGCCGACCGGGATCGCGATCTGCCACAAGGACCCCCGCGCCAGAACCGACAGCGGGACCCCTGCCGCCGAAAGCGCGGCCAGTGGACGGCGCCGCTCGGTAATCTGTTCGATCGAGAGCATCAACAGCGACAGCGCGGCGACAGCCAGCACGAACAGCGAAGCGGTGAGCATCAGGCCCCGCATCGTCGCCGTCGTCTCGTCGAGCCGGTCCGACTCGTACATTCCCAATGGAGGCCAGACATCGAGGGACCAGCCAAGCGGACTGACCGCAACGGCTGCCGCCTCGAAGATCGCCTTGCTGTCACCGGTTCCGGTCACGAACAGCATGTCCTGAGTGTCCGGCGGCTGTATCCCGCCGAGCGCGCCAGGCGTGATCAGCAGAGTCGACGACACCTCACGGACCGCCTCGTCGGCGGGAATTCGCGTGACCCCGGCCGGGATCGTCCACTCTGGACCGAGCAGCGGCTCACCCTCCAGATAGGATATGAAGCGAGCGGACTCGCCCTCCTCGGCCGCCGTCGGTTCGGGTTCACGAGAGCCAGCGCCGACCGCGAACACGTCGCCGTCGGAACAACTACCGAGTTCGGCCCTCGTCGCCAGCGCCGCGCAGTCACCGATCAGCACCGTCCAGCCGCGTGCGTGGCCGCCCTCCGCCTTGTTCAGCGTCGTCGCCGTGATCTGGTGTACCGCGGAGACGCGAGGTTCCTCGGCCAGCAACTCTTCGGCCTCGGGGAGCCGGTCGCCCTGAAGCTGGGCGGCGACCGGTTGTTCCGGCTGCCATGTGCTGCCCTCCGGATCCGTCGTGCTGATGGCGCCGACCATCGTCTGGATGAGAATGGCACCGGCCAGCACGACGACGAGACCGGAAACCACCCTGCTCGCCGTGCCGCTTTCGAGCTGGAGCCTGCGTACGGCGAGCTGCCAGGACGGGGAGCCGCCGCTGATCCTGGCCACGATCTTTTCGACGGCCCACGGAAGCAGCGCGGCGACCCCGACCAGCAACAGCGTGCTTCCCGCCGACAGCGCGAGCCCGACGGTCGTCGCGTTCGATCGCTCTTCCGCCAACAGCGTGGCGCCCATCATCAGCGCGCCCGCGATCGCGATCGCCCAGCGCCACCACATCCGCCGCTGGGAAGCCTTGCCGTGCCGTACGACGCCGAGTGGTTCGACGATGGTGCGCCGCAGTCCGAAGATCGCCGCGCCGACGGCGAGTCCCGGCACCAGCAATGCGATGAACACGACCAGTTGCCACGAGGGAACGAAATCCTCGGGGAAGAAGCGAAGACCGAACAGGTCGAGTTTGCCGACCAACGGCCGCAGCGCCAGGAACAGCGCACCCCCGAGCAGCAGCCCCGCCAGCGCGCCGACCAGCGATTCCGCGGCGGCGACCCTGCGGACCTGCCTCCCGCTGACGCCCAGCAGCCGCAACGCGGCGAGCCTGCGTTCGCGTTGGGCCGCGCCCATGCGCGACGCCGTGGTGACGAAGATCAGCAGGGGCACGAGAAGCACCGCGGCGATCGGCGCGACAAGCGCCATCGTGACGATGTCGATGCCGCCGCCGCTGCTTTCGCTCGGCGGGATGCCGAACCCGTAGACGGTCTCGGTGTAGCTCTCGTCCTTGATCTGATCGGCGGATGCGCCGACGAACACGACCCGGTCGCCCGCCTTGACAAGGCCCGGTTTGCCGACCTCGCCGACGATGGTGCCGCCGATGCGGGCCCTTGTCGAAGCGCCCGCCTCCGAGTCGAGAAAATCGGCGGCGGCCGGTGAGACGACGACCTCGCCCTGAGCCGGGAGACGGTCCAGTCCCGGCGGAACGGGGGCGTTCGGTCCGCCAGGCGCGAGGACGGTGGCCTGGAGGTAGTCGTCGCCGGAGTCGATGAACCAGTGCAGGCGGTACAGCGGATCGGCGCCGGGTTGTGGCTCGGCCGTGGCCGTCTGCGCCTCGGAGCGTTCGGACTGCTTGCCCACCATGGTGTTGATCGAGGCCGCGGGCAGCAGCACGGCGACGACCAGCGCGACGCCCAGCGTGGTCATGAGCAGGCGCAGCAGCGCCTGCCCCGAGATCCGGCCGCCCCCGACGGCCAGCCGGAGCCCCAGCAGAAGATCGCGGATCATGCCACCAGCTCTCGGTCGGTTGCCCGGCCGTCACGGACGACGATCTCCCTGTCGGAGTGCGCGGCGACCCTCGCTTCGTGGGTGACGAGCACGACCGCCGCGTTCGTTCCGCGCGCGGCCTCGGTGAGCAGTCGCATGACGGTCTCGCCGTTGAGCGAGTCGAGCGCGCCGGTCGGTTCGTCGGCGAACACCACCTTCGGGTCGGCCACCAGCGCCCTCGCCACGGCGACGCGCTGGCCTTGCCCTCCCGAGACGTCGCCGGGCCTGCGGGCGCCGAGGTCGCCGACTTCGAGCCGGTCGAGCCACTGGCGCGCCTTCGTCTCGGCCGGCTTGCGCTTGACTCCGTTCAACCGCAGCGGTAGCGCGACGTTCTCAAGGCACGTCAGTTCGGGCACCAACTGTCCGAATTGGAAGACGAACCCGAAATCGGTTCTGCGCAGCGCGCTGCGGCGTGCGTCGTCCATGGCGACGAGGTCGCCGCCCTGATACTGGATCGAGCCGGAATCCGGCCGCACGATGCCCGCGAGGCAGTGCAGCAGGGTGGACTTGCCGGATCCGGAGGGGCCCATGATGGCGAGCACCTCTCCCGCACGCACGGACACGTCCGCGCCGCGCAGGGCTTCCGTCTGCCCGAACGCCTTGTGTAGGTCGCGTCCGACGAGCAATGGTTCGGTCATGAGCGCACTACCTCCGCGAGTGCGTCGAGCCTCGCCGCGGTGAGTTCGAGCCACCGCAGGTCGGCCTCAAGGTGAAAGAGGGCGTGGTCGCAAATCAACTGGTCGGCGAGATCGCCGCTGGTCTTGCGCTTCGTGAGGTCGCGCATGACGGTGAGGTGGGCCGAGCGCTGGGTGTCCAGCACGTCGTTGGCGCTGCGGCCGGAAAGCAGCGCCAGCACCACCTTGGTGTACAGGGTGTTCTGCAGATACGGCTCCGGCGCCTCGGCCGTGCCGAGCCAGCTCTCGACGTCGGTGACGCCCGCGTCGGTGATGGTGTAGCGCTTGCGGTCGGGGCCCGCGCCGTGTTCGACACCCGCCTCCTCGACGAGTCCGTTGCGCAACAGGCGGGACAGCGTCGAGTAGACCTGTCCGTAGGCGAGCTGTTTGCCCTGTGCGAACTGCTCGTCGTAGGCGCGTTTGAGGTCGTAGCCGTGTCGTGGCCCCGGTTCGAGCAGCGCGAGCAGCGTGCGCGAGACCGACATGGCGCCTCCCTTCGGTTGGTTCGGGGTAGCTGTGCTGAGCACTATACACATGACGTATGCACTGCGTGTATACGTGGATAGAATAGCCTGTACTGGCAGGTCAGGGCGTCAGGCTGGGTTGCGGGGCGGACCCCTCAGTCGCGCTCGGGCGACCGGGCGAGGTGAGCTTCGAGTCCGTCCAGAATGGTCGCGATCCCGAAATCGAGGCTGTCGAATTGTGCCGCGCGCGGGTCGATGTCGCGTTGCGCGTCAAGCCGGGCTCGCAGTCGCGGGTACCGCTGGGCGAGTTCGTCGGCCTCACGTTTCGCGTCGGCCAGTGCGCCGTGCTCTCCGGCGCCCGTCCTGCGTAGCGAACGCTCGGCCGCGTCGCCAAGCGCGGTGCCGAGCACGAAGGTGAAGACGGTGTTGAACGCCCAGTCGAGGTCGGTTCCGGTGAATCCGGCCGCCTCGTAGACCGAGTAACAGTGATCCTCGTAGCGGGCCAAACTTTCGCCGTAGAGCAGGTGACTGCTGAAGGCGGGAATCAGCCACACGTGCTTGGCGAGCATGCGATAGGTGTCGTCGGCGACCTCGGCCGCGGCCTGCCGCCAGCCTTTCTCGGCTGGATCGTGTAGCGGGATCTCGGCCCACACCTTGTCGGCGGCGAGCCGGATGAGGTCGTCGCGATTGGACACGTGCCAGTAGATCGACGTCGCTCCCGAGCCGAGGGTCGCGCCGAGTTTGCGCATGCTCAGTCCCTCGATGCCGTCCCGGTCCAGCAGGCCGGTTGCCGCTTCGACGATCTGGGGCCTGGTCAGGGTCTCGCGTGGCATGTGCTCACCCTACCCGCGGTCTCGAACGACGTTCGAGACCGGCGCATGCGCGTCCACCTGCTACTCGCACAGTGTTCGAGAGTACTGGTACGGTGTTCGAGTCCGAACTCGTACACTGTTCGATTGGGTTCTCTCATGGAAGCGATGTCCACGGCCGCCCCGCGCGGCCCCTCCTCGGCTCACCCGATGCGCCGCGCGTGGCTCAGCCTGTTCGCCGTCGCGCTCGGGATACTGGTCGTGCAGCTCGACGGCACCGTCGTGTCGATAGCCAATCCCGCGATCGCGGCCGACCTGCGCGCCGATCTGTCCCAGATCGCCTGGGTGACGACGGCCTATCTGCTCGTGCTCGCCGGTCTGCTCATCCCGGCTGGCAACGTCGCCGACCGCATCGGCCACAAGAAGGCATTCCTCATCGGGATCGCGGGCTTCTCGATCGCGTCCCTGCTGTGCGGGCTGGCCTGGTCGGTCGAGTTCCTCATCGCGGCCCGCGTGCTGCAAGGTGTCTTCGCGGCCCTGCTCGGACCGGCCGGGGTCGCGGTGATCCGCACGGTGTTCCCTCCCGAGAAGCTGGGGATGGGGTTCGGGGTGTTCGGCGCAGTGTCGGCACTCGCCCTGGCCGGTGGTCCCGTTCTCGGCGGGCTCATGGTCGAGTACGCCACCTGGCACTGGGCGTTCTTCATCAACCTTCCGTTCGGTGTCGTCGCCGTTCTCGTCGCCCTCGCCGTGATCCCCTCGGTCCGTCCCTCCGCGCGGGCACGCCTCGACCTGCCTGGCGCCTTCACGCTGACCCTGGCCATGGTGAGCATCGTGTGGGCGATCAACGGGGTCGCCGAGCACGGCTGGACCTCGGCCCGGACCCTCGGTTTCCTCGCGGCTGGACTCGTGCTCATCGGGGTGTTCGCCGTCATCGAGAACAAGCGGAAGCACCCGATGGTGCCGCTTTCCCTTTTCCGCAACCGATCGTTCACGGCCGGGTCGGTGTTGCTGGCGGCGACCATGTTCGGATTCTTCGCGATTCTGTTCTACCTGACGTTCTTCCTGCAGAGTGTGCTCGCGAAGAGCGCCATCGAAGCCGCGGTCGCGATCCTGCCGCTCACCGCGGTGTTCGTCGTCGCCTCACCATTGGCCGGCTGGATCAGCACGAGGTTCGGTTCGCGGCTCGCGCTCCTGCTTGGTGCCGCGCTCACCGCGCTGGCCCTGTTCCTGTTCTCCGGAATCGAGACGAGCTCGGATCAGTTGTCGTTGCTGCCCGCGTTCCTGATCGCCGGGCTCGGTGCCGGTCTCATGATGGTTCCGGCGATCGAGGCGATCGTCGGCAGCGTTCCGGAGGACAAGGCAGGGGTCGCATCCGGCGTGCAACAGTCGACGCAGCAACTGGGCAGCACCCTCGGTATCGCCGTGTTCGGGGCGCTGCTGAGCCAGGTCGTGAGTGACCGGTTCCGGCCGAACCTCGCCGGTGCGCTCGGTGAGGGCGACTCCGCGCTCGCGGCCGAGCTCGCGGGCAACCCGGATGTCGGGCAAGCCGTGACGCTGGGCTTCCCTCCCTCGGCGCGCGCCGAGGTGGGCGATCTGCTCGGTTCAGATGATCCCGGTGTGCTCGCCGCGATCACCAGCGCGGCGCACCGCACGTTCGTCGAAGGGCTGCACGACGTCTTCCTGATCGCGGCGGGGGTCACCGTGCTCGCCGGATTTCTCGCACTGCTCGTCAGGCGCGCACCGGGGCAGGTCGTGGACAACGCGCCCGATCAGGAGTCCGAGGGTGAACTCAGGTGACATGCGCAAGGACATTGACGATCGTGCCGCAGGGGGCCTCGACGAAGAAGCGGTAGACGCCCCAGGATTCGTGCGTCGGCGGGTGGACGATCCGCAGTCCGCGCTTCAGTGCCTCGGCGTGGGCCGCGTCGACGGCCGCGGGGGTGCCGGCATCGGCGCCGATGCTTGGTCGCGGTTCTTCCGGAGGTGACAGCATGACCTGCGCCGAAGGGTTGGCGGGGGAGCTGAGGCACAGGACGGGTGTCTCCATGACGATCTCCATGCCGAGGACGCCGGTGTAGAAGTCCGCGGCCGCGGTGAGGTCCTCCGGGTAGAGGTAGGAGATGATCCGGGTGGGCTGGGGGAGGGGCATGGTCTGTCCTTCACGCTGTCGAACGAATAGCTTGCCGTACCCGAGTCTGCGCTGAGCGATGGTCAGGGTCTTGGAAAAACGGGATCCGTGCACTGGCCGTGCCGGACACTCCACTGTGGATCTGGGAGCGGACGGCTCTCGCGGAAATGAAACGCGAGGGGGCATGCGTTCTCCGGTGGTATCTTCGGGTGATTCTCTCGCGATTGTGTGGAATTGCGGTTCGGTTGCCCGAAGATGTCATCGGCCTATTATGCCGAGAGGTGGGGGAAATAGATCATGAAAAAGGCTGTTCTGTCACGGATCGTCGCGGTTTTCGCCCTGATGTGCGGACTCTTCGCGGTTGCTCCCGCGAGCGCGACCGGTGCGCGTGTCCAGTCAGCGGACGCAGTGGAACGAGCGCAGGCGACGTGCAGGTCGGGGTATATCTGCGTGTGGACGGGTCCGGGGTTCAGCGGGGCGAAGTACGAACTGACCGCCACGCCGCCCGGTGGTTGTAAATGGCCCGCGGTATTCGGGTATATGTCCGCTTACAATCGCACCGGATTCACGCAGCGCCTGCATTCGAATTCCGATTGCACTGGAGGAAACATAGTGATCAACTCCGGGACGGCCATCGAGTACACCGGGCTCCGTGCCGGAATCGGCGGTTACCCGTGATGTGCGACTGAGGTGCCGGACCGGTCGCCCGCGAGGTGTGACCGGTCTTCGGCGTGTCCGGCTTCTAGTCCACAATGGACTCTCGAAGGGCGTCCGAGTCATTCCGTCGTGCCCTCGCCGCGGTCGGGTAGCCTGCGGGTCGATCGAAAGGGCCGCCACCGATGGAAATCTGGATCAACCCCGACTGCTCGAAGTGCCGTTCCGCGCTGTCCCTGCTGGACGAACAGGGGGCCGGGTACACGGTTCGCCACTACCTCGAAGAGCCGCCGACCGAACAAGAGCTGGGCGCCGTGCTGGCCCGGCTCGGCCTTGAGCCGTGGGACGTCGCTCGGCTCGGCGAACCGGTCGCCCGTGAGCTGGGGCTCGATTCATGGGAGCGCGACGAGGCGCACCGGGTCCGGTGGATCGCGGCGCTCACCGCCAACCCCGTCCTCATCCAGCGGCCCATCATCACCGCGGACGACGGGACCACCGTCGTGGCCCGCTCGCCGGAGGCGGTGCGGTCGGTCCTTCCCGAGTCGCCTGGCTGACCGGATCCGGTCCTTCCCATGCGGTGAAGCATGAGGTGAAGATTACGTCGACACGCCCACGTTATGGGTGATTTCGCCGCAACAGGCACAACATGTAGTGTCACTGCCGCTGGTGGTTCGCTCCAGTCGACAACGGCTGAGCGAGGCAAGAGGGAACCCGGTGGGAGTCCGGGACTGCCCCCGCAGCGGTGAGTGGGAACGAAAGCCGTCAACCAACGCACTGGGCGCGCGCGAGCCTGGGAAGCGGACGGCCATTAGGTCCGGCGGCAGCGGCCGCCGGGGTGCCCGCGAGTCCGAAGACCTGCCACGGCCCGTGCGCCCTCCGGCGCGCGGAGACCCGGCGCCACGAGCGCGCTGGGCCCATGCGAGCTCGCGAGGAGAGAGCTGTGACATCGAGGACTTCCAGTACCTCCAGTGTGACCGTGCCCGATGACCGAGCGGGCGACGACGGCGACAGTGGCACGTTGCGGGTGCTCCGGCGGGACGGCAGCGTGTCGCCCTTCGACGCCAGCAAGATTTCCGTCGCGCTGAGCAAGGCGTTTCTCGCCGTCGAGGGCGACGGCGCGGCGGCTTCGTCGCGCATCCACCACCTCGTCGGTGAGCTGACCACGCAGGTGGAGACGTCGCTGCGACGGCACGCGAGTGCCGGTGCGGTGCACATCGAGCAGATCCAGGACATCGTCGAGCTGGCGCTCATGCGAGGCGAGCAGCACAAGGTCGCCCGCGCCTACGTGCTCTACCGCGAGGAACGCGCCAAGGCGCGGCACAAGCCGGTCGAGCGGGACACGTCGGTGCACGTGGACTGGGCGCGGGTCGAGGACGTCGTCGCCGAGGCGGTCGCCGGACTGGCCGACGTTTCCGCCGAGCCGGTACTGGAGGAGACCAAGCGCACGCTCTACGACGGGATCAGCGAGGCCGAGCTGGCGACGGCGCTGATCATGGCCGCGCGCACGCTCGTCGAACGGGAACCGAACTACTCCCAGGTCACCGCGCGCCTGTTGCTGGACAAGCTGCGCGGCGAGGCGCTGAGCCACCTCGCCGGTGAGCGCAGGCAGGCACGGCACGGCGAACTGGACTACCGCTCGTACTTCCGGGACTACCTCGCCAGGGCGATCGAACTCGAACTGGCCGATCCCGAACTGGCGACCTTCGACCTCGACGCGGTGACGGCGGCCATCCGGCCCGAGCGCGACCTCGACTTCGGTTTCCTCGGCCTGCAAACGCTGTACGACCGGTATTTTCTGCACGAGCGGGGGACGAGGTTCGAGCTGCCGCAGGCGTTCTTCCTGCGCGTCGCGATGGGGCTGGCCCTTCGCGAGGACGACCGTGAGGCGAGGGCGGCCGAGTTTTACGAGCTGCTGTCGAGTCAGCGGTTCATGGCGTCGACCCCGACCCTGTTCAACTCGGGCACGACCCGCGCGCAGCTCTCGTCCTGCTTCCTGACCACGGTGGACGACGATCTCGACTCGATTTTCCAGTCCTACCGCAACAACGCGCTGCTGGCGAAGTACTCGGGAGGGCTGGGCAACGACTGGACGCCGGTGCGTGGCCTCGGCGCGCACATCAAGGGAACCAACGGCAAGTCGCAGGGTGTCGTTCCCTTCCTGAAGATCGCCAACGACACCGCGGTCGCCGTCAACCAGGGCGGAAAGCGCAAGGGCGCGGCCTGCGCCTACCTGGAGACCTGGCACATCGACGTCGAGGAATTCCTCGATCTGCGCAAGAACACCGGCGACGACCGCAGGCGCACCCACGACATGAACACGGCGAACTGGGTGCCGGACGAGTTCCTTCGCAGGGTAGAGGCCGACGCGGAGTGGACGCTGTTCTCTCCTGACGAGACACCCGACCTGCACGATCTGTACGGCATGGCGTTCGCGCGGCGCTACCGGGAATACGAGGCCGCTGCCGACCGGGGCGAGCTGCGGGTGTTCAAGCGGGTGCGCGCTGTGGGACTGTGGCGGCGCATGCTGACGATGCTGTTCGAGACCGGCCACCCGTGGATCACGTTCAAGGACCCGTGCAACCTGCGTTCGCCGCAGCAGCACGCCGGTGTCGTGCACTCGTCGAACCTGTGCACCGAGATCACGCTCAACACCAATGCCGACGAGGTCGCGGTGTGCAACCTCGGCTCGGTCAACCTCGCCAAGCACGTCACGCCCGAAGGGCTCGACACCGAGCAGCTCGAACGCACGGTGACCACAGCCGTGCGGATGCTCGACAACGTGATCGACATCAACTTCTACACGATCCCGCAGGCGCGCCACTCCAACCTGAGGCACCGTCCGGTCGGGCTCGGCCTGATGGGCTATCAGGACGCGCTGTTCACGCTCGGGCTTCCGGTCACCTCCGATGGTGCCGTGGAGTTCGCCGACAACAGCATGGAGCACCTGAGCTACTACGCGATCGCGGCTTCCTCCGCGCTGGCCGCCGAACGCGGCAGGTACGAGACGTTCGACGGATCGCTGTGGAGCAAGGGAATCCTGCCCATCGACTCGCTGCGCCTGCTCGCCGACGCGCGTGAGGGCGACGCTCTCGACGTCGACTTCTCGTCCACATTGGACTGGGATAGTCTGAGGGAGAAGGTACGCGCCGACGGGATGCGTAACTCCAACGTGATGGCCATCGCGCCGACGGCGACGATCTCCAACATCTGCGGTGTCGGTCAGTCGATCGAGCCGCAGTTCGAGAACCTTTACGTCAAGTCGAACATGTCGGGTGACTTCACGGTCATCAACCCGCACCTGGTGCGCAGCCTCAAGCAGCGGGGCCTGTGGGACGAGGTCATGGTCTCCGACCTCAAGTACTTCGACGGCAGCCTGGCCGGCATCGACCGGGTGTCCGACGATCTCAAGCGGTTGTACGCGACCGCCTTCGAGATCGACAGCCGCTGGCTGGTCGACGCCGCCTCTCGTCGGCAGAAGTGGATCGACCAGGCGCAATCGCTGAACCTCTACATCGACGCGCCCAGCGGGCGCAAGCTCGACGAGTTGTACCGCTACGCCTGGCACAAGGGGCTCAAGACCACCTACTATCTGCGAGCCCGCGCGGCGACCAGCGTCGAGAAGAGCACCCTTCGCGGCACCGACGGCAAGCTCAACGCGGTTCCCGCCGCGAGTCCCGCACCGGTGAGCCCCGAACCGGCTTCGCGTCCCGCGCCGGACGTCGACTTCGTCGCCACCGATGGTGCCGCCTGCCGGATCGACGATCCCGACTGCGAAGCCTGCCAGTAATTCCCGTTGTCCGGCCGCGCCGGAGGCACTATCGCCTCCGGCGCGGCTCGACCCTGCCTGTGGAGTATTCGTGACCAATCTGGAAACCGCCTCTGGCCTCGGCGACATCGTTCACGGCGCCGAGCGTGTCAACGTCGACGACAAGGCGATGATCAACGCCCGCGCCGACGTCAACCAGTTGCTGCCGCTCAAATATCACTGGGCGTGGGAGAAGTACCTCGCCGGATGCAGTAACCACTGGATGCCGACCGAGGTCGCGATGCAGGCCGACATCGCGCTGTGGAAGTCGTCGGACGGCCTGACCGCCGACGAGCGGCTGATGCTCAAGCGCAACCTCGGCTTCTTCGCCACGGCGGAATCGCTCGTGGCCAACAACCTCGTCCTCGCGGTGTACCGGCAGATCACCAACCCCGAGTGCAGGCAGTACCTGTTGCGCCAGGCATTCGAGGAAGCCGTGCACACGCACACCTTCCAGTACATCTGCGAAAGCCTTGGCCTCGACGAGGGCGAGCTGTTCAACATGTACCGCGAGGTGCCCTCCATCGCCGACAAGGACGCGTGGGCTCTTCGCTACACCCGCAACCTCGACAACCCGGACTTCGCGACGGGCACCGAGGAAGCAGACCAGAACTTCCTGCGTGACCTCGTCGCCTTCTACGTGGTGTTCGAGGGAATGTGGTTCTACACCGGCTTCGCGCAGATCCTCTCGCTCGGCAGGCGCAACAAGATGGTCGGGATCGCCGAGCAATACCAGTACATCCTGCGGGACGAGTCGATCCACCTGAATTTCGGCATCGACTGCATCAACCAGATCAAGATCGAGAACCCGCATCTGTGGGCACCGGAGTTCCAGGCGGAGGTCAGAGACATGCTGACCGAGGCGTGCGAACTTGAGGTCGCCTACGCCCGCGACACCATGCCGAGGGGCATGCTCGGGCTTTCCGCGGCGTCGTGCGAGCAGTACCTGCACTTCATCACCGATCGCCGGGCACAGCAGATCGGCATCGCGCCCATCTTCGGCGTCACCGACAACCCGTTCCCGTGGATGTCGGAGGCGATGGATTTGAAGAAGGAGAAGAACTTCTTCGAAACCAGGGTCACCGAATACCAGACCGGTGGTTCGCTCGACTGGGACTGACAACGCGTGGTGGGCCCTGCCTTGGCGGGGCCCACCCTCAGCCGTGGGCCGCGGCGATCGCGCTCGCCGTGGCCAGCAACGCGTCCCGCTCCTCAGCGCCGAGATAGCGACCGCCGAGCACGACCGCGTTGATCTCTCGCGTGTTCCCGATGTCGTCGAGCGGGTTCGCGTCGAGTACGACGAAGTCGGCGAGCTTGCCCTCCTCCGTGCTTCCGGTTTTCTCGGCACGGCCGAGGAAACGAGCGGGTTCGATGGTCGCGGCCCTGAGCGCCCGCAATGGAGTCAGCCCCGCCCTGACGAGCAGTTCGAGCTCGTCGTGCAGGCTGAAACCGGGGAAGAGGCCAGGCGTGACGGCGTCGGTTCCGGCGAGCAGCCGAACCCCGGCCTCGTCCAGCGCGGCGACCGCGGCGAGTCTGCGGCCGAACAGCGTTATCCGCCGCGCGGTCTCGATGGCGTCCCTGCCACCGCCGCGGAAGACCTGTTCGCCGACGAACTCCCACATCTGTGCGGTGTCCGGCGGCAGATACGACAACCGGGGATCGTCGAAGACGATGCCGTCCGGCAGGTCGACGGCGGTGTGCATGATGAGCGTGGGGCAGTACGCGACGTCCGCCGCGACCATGCGCTCGAACAGCGAACTCGCCGCGGCGGCGCTGTAGTTCTCGGTCGCCTCCCACTCGATGTCGTTGACCTGTTTGAACCAGCTCGCGTACTGAATCCCTTGTCCTGGCGCGATACTGGCCATCGCGGCTTCGAACCGGCCGGTGTCGGCGGCCGTCGCGGGCCACAGGCCGTGCACGTGCTCGAAAGAGCGCTGACCCGCCTCGATCTGTTCGGCGAGCGGCACGTTGTCCGACCGGTGCCCCGCGACCGGGATGTCGCGCTTGGCCGCCTCGTCGAGCACGGCGAAGTAGGGCTCGCGCTCCAGCCGGGAATACACCTTGACGAAGTCGGCGCCGGAGTCGATCGCCTCGCCGACCGCGCGCCGGGCTTCCGCCGTCGTCGTCGCGGTGATGACCGGGCTGTCGGCCGAGATGTCGGCCCACAGAGCGGGGGAGCCGTCGACGAGCGGGCTCGCGATGACCGACCTCGGGCCGAGCGAGGCTCCGGTCTCGACCTTGCGGCGCCATTCGTGCAGCAGGGGTTTGCCCCACATCTCCCTGACGGTGGTGATGCCGTTGGCGACGTAGATGGCGGGGAAATGCCGTTCGTCGTCGGTGCCGGATTCGCTGTGCACATGCATGTCGGCGAGGCCGGGGATGACGTACTTGCCGCTCAGGTCGGTCACCGTCGCCTCGGCTGGGACGGGCAACTGAGCGGAGGGGCCGATCGCGGTGATCGTGTCGCCGTCGACGAGCACCGTCTGGTCCGGTCGCAGCGGCCTGCCGGTGACGTCGGTGACATCGATGATCGTCGCGTGCTCATATGCTCGCAGTGGGTTCCGTGAAGCCATGCATACAGCGTATGGTTCTTGCTGGTCGCCCTGGGGGTCAAGTAGTGCACTTGGTGGACTTTGCAAGGTATTGTCGCTCGAATTCAGTGGATCAGGTGACGTTGCTCGCTAAGCGCACTAGTACACTTGACTCATGACGGTGACTTCGGGTGACCAGCCCGCGCGGCGGATCGCGTCCTGGCTTCGCGGCCGGATCGCCGACGGCACGCTCGCTCCCGGCGAGCGCGTGCCCTCCACCCGGAGCCTCGTGAGGGAGTGGGGGGTCGCGATGGCGACCGCGAGCAGGGCCATCGCGATGGTGCGCGACGAGGGCCTTGTCGTCACGCGCACGGGGTCGGGGACCGTCGTGCGCGCTGTGCCACAGCCTTCACCGCCGAGGTCGCCGGGTCCCGCCCGGCGCGGGCTCACGCGCGCGGGGATCGTCGCCGCGGGTATCGGCGTCGCCGACAGGGAGGGGCTCGAAGCGGTGTCGATGCGCCGCCTTTCCGGGGTGCTCGAAGTGGCACCGATGTCGCTGTACCACCACATCGCCGGAAAGGACGAGCTGGAGTTTCTGATGCTGCGCACCGTCTTCGGCGCGAACCCGTTGCCGAGTCCCGCTCCCGAGGGCTGGCGCCGGCGACTCGAAACGGTGTACCGGCTGCAATGGCGGTTGTACCGGAGGCATCCGTGGCTGGTCGAGCTGTTGCCGGTCAGCCGACCGCCGCTGGCCCCCGAGATGATGATGCACAGTGAATGGACTCTCGCCGCGCTCGCTCAACTGTCGTTGAGCGACGAGGAGCGCATGAGGGCGGCGCTCGCGTTGCCGAGCCTGGTGCGGGGACACGCGCTCGACGTACTCGGTGAGACGAGAGCGGAGCGGGAAACCGGGCTGCGCAGCGAGCAGTGGTGGCGGATCGTCGAAACCGAGGCGGCCTCGCTCGTCGCGTCGGGGCGATTTCCCGAGCTCGCGGGAATCGGGGACGCCGCACCGGAAAGGACCATGGGACTCGGCGGCGCCGACGACGTGTTCGCCCACGCGCTTGCCTGTTACCTGGACGGTCTCGCCTCGCGCGGCTGACCGGGTACGGTCGCCTGCTTTTGTCCAGCACCTTCCTACTTTCGTTGACTTTCCACCGAAGAGCGTTCTTCACTGGGTGCGCCCTGCTTGTCGCGAACCGTGCCGGTCCCGAGGAGGAAGGCCCATGCGGCTGTTCGTCACTCAGCTCGCCGTACTCACCGCTGTCACGCTCGCCCCTGGTATCGCTTCCGCTGGGCCCTCGCCTGCTCAACCGGAGCGGATCGTTCTTTTCGACGGCAGCGACCTCGACGCGTGGGAGTCGGCGAGTGGTGGGCCCGCCACGTGGCCGGTCGAGGACGGGTCGATGGAATCGTTCGGAGGCGACATCCGCACGAAGGAACATTTCCGGGACTTCCGGCTGCACGTCGAGTGGTATCAGCCGGACTATCCACCGGAGGTGACCGGGCAGGCTCGCGGCAACAGCGGGGTTTATCTCCAGGAGCGCTACGAGATCCAGGTGCTGGAATCGTACGGGGTCGCCGACCCGGCCACCGACGACGCGGGCGCGATCTACACGAAGAAGGCTCCCGACGTCAACGCCGCGACCCCTCCGCTGCGCTGGCAGACCTACGACATCGTGTTCACGGCGGCCAGGTTCGACTGCGCGGGCGACAAGGTCGCTGACGCGAGGGTGAGCGTGTGGTGGAACGACGTGCTCGTGCACGACGACGTTGCCATCGACGGCAGTACCGGCGCGGGGCGGCCGGAAAGCCCGTCGCCGGGCCCGATCCGCTTGCAGGACCACGGGGATCCGGGTGAGAACCCGAGATTCCGCACCGTCTGGATCGAGCCGCGCTGACTCGCGCACGCCCGGCGAGTCCCGCACCCGTGCGCGAGTCCCCCGTCCAGGCCGCCGAGATCCGCACTCAGGTCAACGAGATCCGCACCCAGGACGCCGAGATCCGCGCCCTGCCGGAGTGAGGCGCGCTAGGAACCTCCGCGCCGACCGAAGGAAAGCTCAGCGGATGTCCCTGGGACGCACCCCGTAGCGCTCCCGGAAGGCGTTGCTGAATGCTGCGGCGGAGCTGAAACCGAGCCGATGGGCCAGATCGGCGATCACGAGGGAACGCCCGTTGTTCGTGAGCAGCTCCCTCGCCACCTTGAGCCGTTCGTCCTTGATCAGTTTGCGCGGGGTCGTTCCCGACGCCTTGAGTGCGAGCTGAACCTGGCGCAGCGACCAGCCGAGTCCAGCGGCGAGGTTGTGCGGATCCAGCCCGCGGTCCGTCGCGTGCTCGCGAGCATACCTCCTTGCCGCGACACCGATTTCGTCCAATGTGGACATGCCAACGTCGTCTCCCAGTAGCAGCAGGCAGATCAGCTCGACGAGCCGGTCGCACACCGCATCGAACTGGTGCCGGTCGACGGCGTCACGTTCCTCGATGAGCCCGACGATCAGCTCACGGACGATGCGGCCGAGCCCCGAACCGAGGTCGAGCCCGGTGACCCACGGTTCGTCGCGGCCGAGCCGGTGATCGACCTCGTGCCGGGGAAGGGTGAGCACGATCGCCTCCGTCGCCGTGCTCTGCCACAACTGGAAGGGCTGGCTCATCGGGGTGAGCCCCGCCTGTCCCGGCAGCATGGTGACCTCCTGGCCGGGAACGCGCATCGTCATCTGCCCCGCGACGGGAAAAACGAGCCGGTAGTCCTCGTCGGGGTCGAGCCGGATGCTCCTTCGGGTCCTGCTGATGAGGTCCTCGTCGGAAGTCCACCGCACGAGCTGGTAGGCGGGAGTGCGCTGGAGCAGGGTCCTGCCTCGGAAGTCACCCCGTTCCGGGTAGTCCATCCGCAACGCGCAGTGATAGCCGGTGACGATGTCGGTCCAGTAGTCGGTGCGTTCGCGCGGCGACACGTGGCCGGTCGACGAATCCTCGACCACGTAGCCGTTTCCGCGCCGCTGGGGCATTCGTGCTCCCTTTCTGGCAATGTCGCCGTCCGCGATGGCGGCAGGTCGCTGTGAGCGTAGCCGTCCGGCACCGGGAACGGGAGCCCGGCGGCGTTCTTGTCGCTACCCGTGTGCGCTCGGATGCAAGTTCCGTGCGCCGCGCTGTAACCACGAGAGCGGATCCAGCAATACCGTCTCGGAAACCGCTCGCACGAACCGGCGGATTCCCGCCGCGTCTTGGAGGTCTCCGTGGCCCTGATCCGCTCCTGCGCGTTGAACACCTCAATGGACAGTCCCGAACACGCGCGGATCGCCGAAGAACTCGGCTACACGAGGGCGTGGTTCTACGATTCGCCGGCCATCTGCGCCGACGTGTGGATGCAGCTCGCGCTCGCGGCGGAGCGGACGGAACACATAGGACTCGGCACCGGGGTCCTGGTGCCCGCGCTGCGGCACCCGATGGTCACCGCGACCGCGATCGCCAATCTCGTCGCTCTCGCCGGTTCCGACCGGGTCACCATCGGCGTCGGCACGGGTTTCACCGGAAGGCTGACCCTGGGACAGCGGCCGAGTAAATGGTCCGACGTCGCGGCCTACGTCGACGTGGTCAAACGGTTGCTGCGCGGCGAACTGGTGGACTGGGAGGGGGCGAAGATCACCATGATGCACTACCCAGGCTTCGCCGGGGACCGGCCGATCGAGGTGCCGTTCGTAGCCGCCGCGATGGGGCCGAAGGGCCTCGCCGTCGCGCGCGACCACGCGGACGGCGTTTTCACGGTCCCCGACCCCGTCGCCGGATTCGACTGGTGCGTCAACCTGACACTGGGCACCGTGCTCGACGAGGGAGAGGAATCCGGTTCGGATCGGGCGATCGCGGCGGCAGGCCACGCCGCGAGCCTGTGGCTGCATTTCGCGATGGAGTTCGACAAGCTGGACATGGTTCCCGGGGGCGAACGATGGGCCGCGGCCTACGACGGCATCCCGGAGGACGTCCGGCACATCGAGTTGCACGAAGGGCACCTGTGGGCGGTGAATGAACGTGACCGCCCCTTCGTCACCGGTGAGGTGCTGGCCGCGAGCGGTGCCGCGATGAGCGTAGCCGGATGGAGGGAACGCCTGGCCCAGCTCGAAGAGGCGGGGGCGACCGAGATCGCCTACCAGCCTGCTGGACCGGACGTCCCTCGTGAGCTTGAAACCTTCGCCAAGGCCATGGACGGCTGATCCACCACGGGATCCCCGGCTACGAGTCCATCGAAGTGAGGACGGTCATCAGGTCGCCGATGAGTTCGTCCTCGGACCTGGCCTCGGGGGTTGTCAGCTCGCCGGGGTAGGTCGCTCCGTGGAGCCTGATCTCGTAGTAGACCTCGCCGACCAGGTATGCGGCTTCCAGCGTTCCGGTGCTGCCCGATCCGTACTTCTTCGCGTCCGACCTGGTATAGACCATGTATCCGGATTGTCCGGCCGGCAGGGTGTAGATCGGGCCGAGGGTCAGCTTCTGGTGGTTGTCCGGAGCGGACTCGTTGACCACATTCTCGATGATGAACCTGAGGCGGCGCGTGAGTTCCGTCGAGGCGGGGAGATTCTCCACTCCCGTGTAGTCGCTGACGGAGACATGGAGGTTTCCTCCCGCTCTCGTTTCGTGCCTGTCCTCAGCCGGGATTCCGTACTCGCAGAGGGTCACCGGAACTTGCCCGCCCACCGCGTCCGTCTTCTTCGTCGCCATGCCGAACTGCTCCGCCACCCCGGTCACCGGCGCGCAGCGGGCCTCACCGGTGCCGTCAGAGGGCAGCTCGGGGTCACCGAGTTCGGGCAGGTCCGGGTATTCCTCGGCTTTCGAGGGGCTGATCCGTGCCTCGCCAGCGGTGCCATCACCGTTCAGCGTCTTGACGATGTCGATCATCTCGTCGTAGAGCACGTCGTCGGTGAGCGGTTCGCTTACCGCGTCCCTGCCGAGTGCGACGAGGTGGCCGCCGAGGTCGATGCCGACCATCTCGTTCCCGGAAAGGAAGGCGGCCGTCGCGCGGGTGTTGCCGGTTTCGGGGAACTCGGTGCTCTGGAAGTAGCCCTCATCGCCGATCGGTACCCCTTGCAGCTCGCCGATTTCGCTCGCGCTGTCGTTCGCGTAGTCCCTCATGAACCGTTCGGTGCTACCGAGCTTCATGGCGTAGGCGCGTTCCGCGTCGCCCCTGATCAGGAATACGCTTGCGTGCAGGTCGGTCACGCCGTCTTCGAGCGCTGACGTGGTCGGGGTTCCGAACGTGCACGTCACGCCGTACTCCGAACTGCTGGAGCGCAATTCGTAGCCGCGCGAGGACATCGGCGTCAGCAATGCCTCGCACACGGCGTCCTCACCCGCGTCGTAGTCGAAGCTCGCGATGTCGGGGAACGCGGTCTCCTGCGCGCCGGGCCGTGCCGCCAGTTCCGGGCGGTCTCCCTCGCCGCCGGTGAGCAGCAGGACGCCGGTGACGCCCGCGGCCACGACCAGTACCACGGTGACGACGATGGCAGTGAGCTTGCGTTTCCGGTTCGGGCGAGGCGGTTCGGGCGGTGTGGGCGGGTAAGGGGGCCGGTGCTGGTAGCCGCCTCCGGGGTAGGGGCCGCCGCCCTGCCCCGGAGGCGGTTGCGGCGGTCCCTGGTACCCGTTGGCCATGGATTCGGTCCTCTCGCTGCCTCGCCGGCCGGTCACCGGATCACGTGAAGGTGAGACAACGATCGCGACCGTGCTTTCAGCGCGCTTTCCCCGCGATGAAAGGCGCGCCGCCTTGCCAGACGACCCCGTCGCGGACGGTGTCCATCCGGTAGTCGGTGACCGGCAGTTCGAACAGGAGCGTGCCCAGGTTGTGGGCCTGCTCGACGGGTTTCGCGGGGTCCCTCGTGATCTCACCGCGAGAGTTGGCCGTACCGCGCACGATGCCGACGAGGTCGTGTCTCAGGTAGCGGGCCAGTTCCTGCATATGCGCGGTCACGCCGAGCGACGCTCCGGGATAACTCTCCTCCGAGGTGACCACGACGGCGAGCCGTTTGTGCAAGATGCCCCGCTCGACCTCCTCGTGCCGGGGGTATTCGGCGCCCGCGTGGCAGAAGATCCGGTCGAGGAAGATCTTGAGTTGCCCCGAGACGCCGTACCAGTAGAGCGGCGTCGCCAGTACGAGCGCGTCCGCCGCGAGAACCGTGTGCAGCAGCTCTTCGTAGCCGTCGTCGATCGAACAGCGACCGTCGGCGAGGCGGCAGGTGCGGCAGTCGCCGAGAGGTGCCTTGACCACGTCGGCGAGATCGATCAGTTCCACCTTGTGCCCCATGCTCGTCGCGCCGTCGAGGACGGCCTGTGCGAGGAGCCGGGAGTTTCCGTCCTTGCGGGGACTGGAACTGAGGGCGAGCACCTTCATTCCTGATGCCACCTTCCTGTGCTCGGTGCCGGTACTTCGCCCATGCTTCCTTCCTGCAAATGGGAAGACAAGGCGGATATTGTGGCGGATAACGGTAAGCTTTGCTTCATGATTGATCTGACTCGCCTGCGGCTTCTCGTGGCGCTGCACGAGCAGGGCACCGTGCACGCCGCCGCGGCGATGCTGCACATGTCGCCTTCGGCGGCCTCCCAGCAGCTTGCGACGCTCGCCCGCGAAGCGGGGGGAGCGCTGACCCAGTCGGAAGGCCGAAGGCTGCGCCTCACCGACGCGGGGCGAGTGCTGGTCGGTCACTCCTATGCGGTGCTCGCGCAGCTCGAAAAGGCGAAGGGCGACGTCAGTGCGGCTCTCGGTGGTGAACTGGGGCAGCTCACCGCTGGCTCGTTTCCCTCGACGATCGTCTCCCTGCTGATCCCGGCGGTCCGCACACTGCGGCAGCGCCAGCCCGGGCTGCGGGTGGACATCCGCGAGGTCACCGTCGCGTCCTGTCTCGAAGCGCTCTCCACCGGCGATATCGACGTGGTCGTCGCCGTCGAAGCAGGCGGAGGGCCGTCGGACGCGGACCCGAGGTACACGAGAATCGCGCTGGGAACAGACGATCTCGTCCTCGTTCTTCCCGGAACGCACCCGCTCGCCGGTGGAACCGAGATCGAACTCTCCGCGTTGGAGCGCGACGACTGGGTGAGCACGATCGAAGGTGACGCGTGTGATCAGCTGCTGCACCACGCGTGTGCCGCGGCGGGGTTCACTCCGCTCGTCCGGCACAGGGCCAGTGACTGGCTGGCGATTCTCGCGCTCATCGAAGCGGGGATGGGGGTCGCGCTCGTCCCGAGATCGGCCCTCCTTCCCATACCCGGCGGTGTCGTCACGGCCGTGCCGACGGGACACGGCGTCCGGAGCCATGGCTACGCCGCCGTCAGGAAGGGGGCCGAGGCGCGTCCCGGTCTGGCCGCCTTTCTCGCCGTACTGCGGGAAACCGCCGGTACCGAGTGAGGGACCGTTCGATGAGAGGATGGCGGCGATGGATGAAGACCTGGTGGTGAGAATCGTACTGTTCGTCGTCATGCTGGGCTCGGGCGTTCTGCTCGTGTGGTTGGCTCGTGCGGCCGCGTCGGGACGGTTGAGGCGGAACGCGTTCGCGGGCATTCGCATGCCGAGCACGCTGGCGAGTGACGAGGCGTGGCTGGCGGCGCACGTCCGCGCGAAGCGGCCTTCGATGTTCGCCGGATACTCCTCGATAGCCTGCGCGCTCGTCATACTTCTACCGGTCCCCATACCGGTTGTCGCGGGCGCGGTGTTCGTGGCGTGCGTCGCGATGCTCGGGTTCGTGCTCTACGGCGCCAGGGTCGGCAGCCGGGCGGCGAACGAGGTCGCGAAGAAATCAGACGACTGAGCCGCGGTCATCCCGACCGTCGTGAGTGGACGGTCGAGCGACCTGCCGGGGAGAGTGACGCGTGGTGTGCCGCTGAACGACCTGCCCACCTGCCGGTGATGTACCCGGGGGCCAGCCCGCCGGCGTAGCCGTAGTTGGAGAGTCCTCCGATATCGGCTCCCGCCGCGTAAAGGCCGGGTACGGGCAGCCCGTCGTGGTCGAGGACTTCGCCGTCGGTGTTGGTCCGGAGCCCACCGAAGGTGAACGTGATCGAGGGCTGAACCATGAGCGCGTAGAACGGCGCCGCCGACGGTGGCCGGGCACCTTCGGAGACCGGGATCCCCAGCGCGGCTCCGCCACCGGCCTCGGCGACCTCGCGGTAGCGGGCCAGCGTCGCGGACAGGTTGTCGCGATCGATTCCCCATTCGGCGACCGCGTCGATCAGTTCGGGCAACGTGGGCGCGATCGCATGCCGCGCGCCCGCGCGCACGGCGACGTCGAACCGGTCGAGCGAACCCAGCCCGGCGAAGGGTTCACCGGAGCCTTCCGTTTCCCGCACGTGGTGGTCGAAGATGAGCACGCCGCGTGCTCGCGGTTGAAAGGTGGTGTCCTGGTTGAGAAGTTCGTCGCCGCCCGTCTCGTCGGCGAACCGCTCTCCCCGCAGGTTCACCAGAATCGCGGAACCCGAGTAGTACTGCGAGTACGGCAGATAGTCCTCGGCTTCGAAACGCCGGAGGGGATAGCCGACGAGGTGACCGTAGAACGTGCTCATGGCGCTCGTGCCGCCCGCGCCCGCGTCGCGCGCCAGGCGGAGCCCGTCGCCGACACTGCCGGGGTTGGCGCGCAACAGCAGCCGGTCGGCGTTCGGTCCGATGTGGCGGGTCAGTTCGTCGCGCGCTCCCTGGAATCCGCCCGTTGTCAGCACAACCGCGCCGCAGCGGTACTCGATCAACCTGCCTTCCTCGTCCCTGACGGTGACGCCGGTGACCGTGCCACCATCGGAGACGAGCCCGGTGACGGTGGCCGAGGTGTGCGTTTCACCGCCCTCGGCGACTACGTCGGCACGGCAGCTCGACAGGATGGCACCGATGTCGGTGGAGTAACCGGTGCCGAAGCTCATGATGTCCCGTTGGGGTTCATCGGCCACCCTGACGCCGCTCGCGCGCAGTTCCGCGAGCGCGTCCTCGTAGTCGGTCACCACCGCGTCGCCCAGCTCGGTGTTCCCGAGTGGGATGCGCCTGCGGTAGGCATCGGAACTGGCGGCCGTCCAGAACATCCCCGCCGAGAGCGCGGCCGAACCGCCGAAGCTACCGAGCTTTTCCAGCAGCACCACTTTCGCGCCCCGCTTGGCGGCGGCCCTCGCCGCCGCCGAGCCGGACACTCCCGAGCCGACGACGACGACGTCGGCGTGCCGGGTTTCCGTTCGTACTGTCCGCATCGCGGTGTCTCCTGTGGAGGCCGGGGCCGCGTTCCGGCCGAGCGACGCGGCAGCGTGCCGCGCGACACCCAGTCCGAACACCGCGCCTTTGCCGAGTGACGTGCCGGTGATGTAGGCGTCGCCGTGGAATCCGCCGGTGAGTTCACCGATGGCGTAGAGACCTTCGATGACCTCACCGTCCACATCGGTCACCTGACCGGACGGGGTGATCGTGAGTCCACAGTAGGTACTCGTCAGCAGGGACTTCGCGGGGTAGGCGTAGAACGGTGCCGTGTCGATCGGCGACGGCTCGCCGACGCCGTTGCACAGACTGTCGCGGTCGAACTCGTCGGCGCTGGTCCCTTCGACGGCGGCGTTGTAGCGCTCGACGGTATCGGCGAGACCGGCAGGGTCGATACCGGCGATGGTGGCCAGCTCGCCGAGACTGTCCGCCGTGTACAGATGGCCGAGCTCCTCCAGCAGGCCGATGTCGCTGAGCGGGATGCCGGGTAGTGACTTGGCCCTGACCTTGGCGTCGAAGATCTCGAACCCGAGACCGTCCGGCTGGCCGAGTACTTCCCTTCCCAGCACCTTGTACGACCGGGATTCGTCGACGAACCGTCGCCCGCGCGTGTTCACGATGATCGCGCCGAGATAGTAGGCGGTGAGCAGTTCGTGAAAGTCCTCGCCGGTGTCCGGATGCGAACCGTAGGTGCCGGCGACACACGACATGTCCGCCATGCCTGCGCCCAGTTTCCATGCCATCCGCAGCCCGTCACCGGTGTTTCCCTTGCCACCGTAGGGAATGGCGGCGAGTTGTTCCGGGGCGAAAACGCGAAGCAGGTCCGTTCCTCTGCTGAATCCGCCGGTCGCCAGCACGACGCCCGCTCGCCCGGTGAAGGTCCGCTCGCCGTCGGGCGTCGCCGCGACGATTCCGGTGACACCCGATGGTCCGGTCACCAGCCGCACGCCACGGTGGTCGAGCCTCGTTTGCCCGCCGTGTGCGGTGAACGTCTCGTGCAGGCTCGTCAGTACCTCGGTGATCGCGGTGTTGTGGCTGCGCGGAACCGACTGGCCAGAGCTGATCTCCAGTGCCCGGAAGCGGACGCCGTTCTCCTTGAGCCAGCGATAGGTGTCGTGCTGGCCGGTGATGTAGGCATCCAGCAGCGCGCGATCGTTGCGATGCCCGCCGGACTCCAGGAGATCGTGCAGGAACAGCTCTGACGAGTCGGCTATGTCTTCCGCGACTTGCTCTTCCGTTCCGGAGAAGGCGAAGAATCCGCCGCTCATGGCGGAGGATCCACCGAGTTTTCCGGTTTTCTCAAGCAGTACGACACGCAGGCCCGCTTCGGCGGCCGCTGTCGCGGTCACCTGCCCCGCGATTCCGGATCCTGCGACGATCAGGTCGAAGACCTGCTCGGGGTGGGTCATGCTCGTGCTCCCTGTCGGGTCGGGTCCTGCTAGCAGGTGAGCCAGCCGCCGTTGATGTCGAGGCTAGTGCCGGTGATGTAGGCAGCCCTGTCGCTTACCAGGAAGTCCACGGCGTCGGCGATCTCCTCCGGCAGCGCGAACCGCTTCATCGGTACTTGGTCGAGCAGGCGCCCTTCGGCGGGAACCTCGCCCATCATCGGGGTTCGAACGAAGCCGGGAGCCACGCCGTTGACGCGAATCCGTCGTCCGGCGAGTTCCCTCGACAGGCTCGCGGTGAGGTTCTGCAACGCGGCCTTGCTCGCCGCGTAGGCGACGTTGGAGGGAAGATGGGGAGGGAAGTCGGCGTCTTCCTGGCCGCCCGAGCCCAGTTTCGCGGTGATGGAGAGCAGGTTCACGATGCTCGCCGTGCCGTCGGCGGGCATGCGTGAATACGCCTCGCGGACGAGGAAGAACGGCGCGGCGACGTTGACGGCCATGATCCGGTGCCATTCCTCGTCGGTGAGGTCGGCGAAGGCGATCTTGCGGCCGTTTCGTTTGGGGGAGATGCCCACCGCGTTGACGATGACGCCGATGGGGGAATCGGCAAGCTTGGCGAGTTCGCGGTTGACGGCCGAACTGGTCAGGTCGCCGGCGAACCCGCGATGCTTGGCGCCGTGCGGTGAGGGAAGCGCTGCCGCGACCTTGTCGGCGGCCTCGCTCGCGATGTCGGTGACGACGACCGTGTAGCCCGAGAGGGCGAGGCGAGCGCAGATCGCGGCTCCGATACCGCCCGCGCCGCCGGTGACGATCGCCGTCCGATCCACTGTGGATGGTGTGGTCATGCGGTGCTCCTCGATTCGGGGTGAACTTCCGCCGGTGCCGTTTCCGGTGCCGGTGCGTATCTGCCGAAGGTGTGCCGCCCGCCTTCGAGGGTCTTGCCGTCGTCCATGAGCAGCATGTTGATGATCGCCGCTGTCGTGACTGCGACCCAGAAGATCGTGATGGAGACGGTGGAACCTCCGGTGAGGCCGGTGAGCCACGACGCGAGGAACGGGGCTGGGGCGGCGAAGATCAGATTCGCCCCGGTCAGTGCCAGCGCGGAGCCGGTGTAGCGCATGTGGGTGGGAAATGCCTCGGCGAACAGCGCGCCCTGGCCCGCGTTGCCGAACTGGGCCGCCACGAGCGCGAACGCGACCATCGCCAGCGCCGCCGGATAGCTTCCCGTGTTGACGACGGGGAAGAAGACGACAGCGGCGGCGAGTGTGCCCGCCGAGCCGATGAGCAGGATCCTGCGGCGGCCGTACACGTCGGCGAGGCGCCCGCCCCACCAGATCGCGATCACCGAGAGGATGTTGGAGATCATGATGATGGTGAACGTGTCGGTCGTCGAGAATCCGTGCTGGGTCAGGTAACTGATGCCGAAGACGGTCACGATGTAGAAGGTGACGACGATCGGCGAGAAGGCGAGAATGAGGCGGGCGATCGTCCGGCCGTGGCCGCGCAGCACGGCGGCCGGTGTCGTCGCCTGTGTCGCGAGTTCCCTGGTCTTTTCCTTGAATACCGGGGTTTCCTCGACCTTGATCCGGATGTAGATGCCGACCGCGACGAGCAGGATGCTGAACAGGAACGGAATTCGCCAGCCCCACGAAAGGAATGCCTCTTCGCTCAGCAGGGCCGACAGCAGCGCGAGCATGGCGTTGGCGGCGACTTGGCTGATGGGAGAGCCCATCGCCATGAGGGCGCCGTAGAAGGCGCGCCGGTCGGTCGGCGCGTGTTCCATGGTCATGAGCTGCGCGCCGGTCGCTTCCCCGCCCAGTGCGAAGCCCTGCACGAATCGCATGACCACGAGCAGCAGCGGTGCAGCCAGGCCGATGGCCGAATATGGCGGAAGCAGGCCGATGATCAGCGAGGAGATTCCCATGGCGAGGAATGTGGCCAGCAGGACCTTCCTCCTGCCGATGCGGTCGCCGAGGTGACCGAATACGATGCCGCCGAGCGGGCGGGCGAAGAAGCCGACGCCGAAGGTCGAGAACGAGGCGAGCAGGCCCATCGCGGGATCGAGCGAGTGGAAGAACAGCGTGGGGAAGATCGTCGCCGACATCGCTCCGTAGACGGCGAAGTCGAACCACTCCAGCGCCGAGCCGAAGGTGCCGCTCGCGACGGCGCGCCGTGCCCTCGGGGGCGCGGGGGTCCTCGGCCGTAGTGGCCGTTTGCCGGGGAGAGAAGGTGCCTGGCTCATACGACTCCTTTGTCGGCCGAGCGATGCTCCGATTTCGTACCGTCCATGCCGGAGCCGGATTGGTGACCACCGGAGGCGTTCGTCCGGTTGACCGGATCGAACGGTAACCAAAGTCTTGCGCATGTCGCAAGATGTTGTAGAGTTTTTGCGTGATACGCAATGACGAACCGGGGCGCGTTGAGTCGGTCCACCGCGCGCTCGTGCTCCTCAAGCTGATGGCCGCACAAGGCTCGCTGAGCGTGACCGAGGCGGCGCGGGCGCTGGATGTCAACCCGTCCACGGCGCAACGGCTGTTGGTGACGCTCGTCGGCGACGACTTCGCGGTACAGGGCGAGCACAAACGCTACGAACCGGGACCCGCCTATCCGCGGCCTGCCGGTTCCGGCTCGGTGCCGTCGCTGCGGGCGAGGGTGCGCCCGTTTCTCGAACGACTCTTCGAGCGAGTCGAGGAGACCAGTCACCTCGCCGTGCTCGTGGGTACCGAGATCCATCACCTCGACGGCATCGAGGCTGTCCACGCGCTCAGGTTCGGGTTGCGGACAGGGGTCAGGCTGCCAGCGCACCGCACCTCGGCAGGCAAGGCGATGCTGGCGGGCCTGCCAAGGCACGAGGTGGACGCCAGGTACACGGCGGCGGCGCTCGACGACCGGCCCGTCGTGGATCTCGACGCGCTTCATCGTGAGCTGGCCGGTACCCGGCACGACCGCATCGGGTCCAATTTCGAGGAGAGCGAACCCGGGGTCGCGGCGTTCGCGGTCGCACTGGGGGCAATCGAAGGTGAGATCGCGGCGTTGAGCATCGCGATGCCCGTCGCCCGGTATTCCCGTGGTGACAAGGAAAGGTTCGCCGCCCAGTTGCTGCGGACGGCGGAGGAGGCGAGGCGAGCCCTGCTGCCCTGACGGCGCCCAGCCCGCGCCCCGCGAGTCCCCCGCCCAGCCCGGGACCAGTCCGGGACTCGCCCGGAACGCCCGGGACCCGCCCGCGGCGCCCGGGACCCGCGAGTCCCCCGCCCAGCCCGTCGAGATCCGCAACCTGGGCGTCGAGTCCCCCGCCCAGGTTGCCGAGTTCCGCGCCCAGGTCGTCGAGTTCCCCGCCCAGGCCGCCGAGTTCCGCACTCACGCCGCGAGGCCCGCCGGAACCGCGCAGGGGCTTCCGGAGCAAGGTCGTGCTCCGTCCTGTTTGTACGGTTTCGCGCCTCGGATCTCGCACCGCGGTTCGCGGCCCCACCAACCGTGGAGGCCATGACGGCCGCGCGGACGGTGTGCCGACCCGAGCGCGGATCTCGCCCTCCCGGATGCAGATCTCACCGTCCCGAGCGCGGATCTCGCCGTCCCGAGTGCGGATCTCACGCACTGGATGCGCATCTCGCTGGCCCGAACGTGCATCTCGGCGTCCTGGACGCGGATCTCAGCGGCACGCACCGTAGCGGCTCACCGTTCGCTGGATCGGGTGGTGCTGTCGGGCGTCACCGCAGGTCAGTGATCACCGGCCGGATATGGCCGGTCGCTGACCTGGTGACCGCTCGCCGGTGGACGTGACGATCCGTCACGCCGCTGTCGCGGCACCACCATGGAAAGGACGGACTGTGACGACCAGATTCAGTTCCCGGCGACGGCGATGGTTCACCGCCGCCGCTGCCGCGGTCGCCTGTGTGGCGACCGTGCTCACCTCGGGGGCCGCTCAGGCCGCCCCCGCCAAACAGGCCAAGGCGGCCAAGGCGTGCGCGCCGGTGATGTTCGTGGTCCCCGGCTGGCAGGACGGCGGTGCGGAGAAACTGCTGAACCGCTCGTTCTCCCCGCAGGGCGCGGACCCGGTCCGCATTCCCTACCCGAACGCGATCACCGACATCAACCTCTACCACAACGTCGACGTCGGCGTCGCCAACCTCCGCAAGGCGCTGTACGACCTGTACGTCACGCACGGCTGCGGCCTCGACACCAAGGTCTACATCGCGGGCTTCAGCCTCGGCGCGCTCGTCGCGGGCACGGTGCTGGAGACCGAACCGGCAGGCCGCAACATCCAGGGCATCCTGTTCGCCGACGGCAGGCGCCAGCCGGTCGACTCGAACGTCCAGGGTGACCCCGGTGGCCTCGTCGGACACCTTCCGGTTCCGGGACCAGGCGGCGCGGGCTTCCGTGCACACGACGCGTTCAAGTACCCGACGCTGAGCCTGTGCAACGGCCCGAACTCGCCGGGTGGCGCCGACCTCATCTGCTACGGCGGGACCAACCTCGACAGCTACTTCGCTTCGCACCCGTTCTACACCTTCGAGGTGGCGAGGGAACTGAACGCCCACGGCGAGGGGCCATACCCGAACAACCTGCGCAACCGCGTCATTCCCTGATCGGTAAGGGGTGCGGCCCGTGGCGTACTTCGCGCCACGGGCCGTTTTCGCCGGCCGATACCATTCCCGATCGTGCTGATCGTCGTCGTCCTGGCCGCGCTCGCGGTGGGGCCGCGACTGGAACTGCCGGGCTGGGCCGCGGCGGTGATGTTCGCGGTGCAGGTCGTGCAATGCCTTCCCGCGACGAGGCGGTTGCGTGGCTGGTGGACGCTGGCGATCCAGGTGGCGGTGTTCCCGTGGGCCGGGTTGCCGGGGTTTCTCGCGGGGTCGCTACTGCTGATCGTGCGAGGGTGGGTCAGGTGGGCGGCCTTCGCGGCGGTCGTGGTCGCCGCGGGACTGATGAACACTGCCACGGTCTACGACTGCGCGAACGCGATCGGCAACACGATTTCCCATGGCCTGGTGATCTTCGCGCTGACCCGCCTCGACGAGCTGCGCGTGCGGCTTCACGCGACAAGGGGACAGCTCGCCGAGGAATCGGTTGCCAGGGAACGAGAACTGGCTTCCGGGGAGCTGGAGCGCTCCATCGGCAAGGCGTTGTCGGAGATCATCAGGCTTGCGGGGCAGGGGGATCCGACGCGGATCATCGCGCTCGCCGCGGAAACCGCGCGGCGGGTGCGCAGACCCCCGGATCCGGTTCGGGTCGAGGCGCCCGACGATCTCACCCCTCGGCTCATGGTGCCGATCATGATCACGGTGCACATCGTCTATCTCGTGGTGGCCGTGCTTTTCGTCGCGGGCGCGCCTTTGTTCGCGGGGTACCTGCTGCTGATCGGTGCCGTCGTCGGGCTACAGCTGCATCATTCGTTGCCGAGGACGCAAGCGCGGCGGTTTCCGCTGTTGTCGTGGACGCTGCCCGCCGAGATCGTGCTGGCGCTGGTGCCGCTTTTCCTGCCGGGGCCGCCGCATTCGCAACTCGTCGGGCTCGCGGCCGGAGCGGTCCTGATCTCGCTCCCGGCCCGGTTTTCCTGGCCGCTGGCCACTTCCCTGCTGCTCGCCGCGTCCTTCGTGCTGACCGTTCGCGGAGTCGCGACGCACGAGCTGCTTGCCGCGACGATCGACACGGCCGTGCTCGCCGTGATTTTCCACGGGATCGCGGAGACCACGAGGGTCGTCGGGCAGGTGGGGGAGGCGCGGCGGCAGCTCGCCGAGATCGCGGTGACGCGGGAGCGGCGAAGGATCGCCAAGGACGTGCACGATTTCCTCGGCTACGGGATCACGGCGATCACGATCAAAGCGGAGCTGGCGGTGAGAGTCCCCGGTTCGGCCGGCGCCGAACTGGACGAGATCGCGACCCTCGCCCGCAGGTCACTCGCCGAACTGGTCGCCGTACCCGACGACGGCGCGGACGTCTGCTTCGACGAGGAACTGGAATCCGCCCGCGACGTGTTGCGGGCGGCGGGAACCGAAGCCAGGTTCGCCCTCGGTCACCCCGCCCTCCCCGCGCGCGTCGACGCGTTGCTCGCGACGGTGTTGCGCGAGGCGGTGACCAACGTGCTCAGGCACAGCAAGGCCGAGGTGTGTGCCGTCGAGACGCGACTGTCAGGGAACGAGGTCCTGCTGCGCGTGGCCAACGACCGGGTTCTCCGGAAGGACGGCGAATCCGGCCAGGGCAGCGGCATCGCGAATCTGAGCGCGCGGTGTTCCGCGCTCGGCGGGACCTTCGCGACGCGCACGGACGGCGAGCACTTCGAAATCGTGGTGAGGCAACCACTTGCCGAATGACGTGCCGGGCTCACAACCAGTCGTGTTCCGTCGCGATCCGCACCGCGTCGAGCCGGTTGCGCGCGTCCAATTTGGTCACGATGATGCCGAGGTAGTTTCGGACCGTTCCCCTGCTGAGAAACAGTCGCTCGGCGATGTCCTTGACGTCGGCGCCGTCGGCCGCTTGCCGCAGAACAGCCATTTCCCGCTCGCTCAGCGGGTTGTCCCGCAGCCGCAACGCGGCGGCGGCCAGCTTCGCGTCGAGTACCCGCTCGCCTCGGGCCACCGCCCTGATCGCAGGGGCGAGTTCCGTGGGAGCGGCGTCCTTCACCAGGAATCCGAGCGCGTCGACAGCCATCGCCTTCCGGAGGATCGTCGGCCTGCCCAGCGCGGTGAGCACGAGCACCGCGCAGCCGGGGCGGTGCTCGTGGATCAGCGACGCCGCGGTGATGCCATCGATGCCGGGGAGGTCGACGTCCAGCACGGCGACATCCGGTTCATGCTCAAGAACCGCGGGAAGTATCCGGTCGCCGTTGGCCACCTCGGCGACGACGGAAATGTCGGGTTCGCCGCTGAGCAGGGCGGCGAGCGCGCCCCTGACGAGATGCATGTCCTCGGCGAGCAACACGTCGATCTGGCTGGTCACGACTTTCCCTCCCCTCGGGCAACCAGAGAGCCTACCGGCCGGGTGCGTTCAGCTCGCATGGAATCCGCCGGGGGAAACCGTGTCGCCGATGGCGAGCAGGTTGTAGTAGACGCACACCCCGAGGAAGGCGACGGTCGCCAGTGTCAATGCCACGTATCCGATTGCTTGCCAGCGGTTCCACCATTTCCTGACCGGGCCGACGACGGTGAAAGCCAGCATGGCCAGCAAGGTCACGAGCATCGCCGACGGAAGATAGGGCAGCACGGTCAACAGCGGTGAGCCGACGAGGATCGTCTCGTTCATGGCGTTGCCGTCCGCGACGAGCGTGAAGAATCCCGCGAGGAACCCGGCACCGACCGCGCATGTCGACCAGGTGACGATGCCGCAGACCTTCCGGCCGGTGGTCGTGCTTTCGCCACGCTTGCGCCGGATCAGCGCCGCGATGGGAAACCAGAGCAGGCCGGTGAGCAGCCCGACACCCCCGAGGCCGAACAGCACCAGGTGCGCGGTCGGATTCTGGTACCAGGCAAGGGGAACGTATGTCATCGCCTCCGGTCCCGATGTACTCACCAGGTTGCCATGGCGGTCGAAAACCAGCCGCCCCGTGCCGTCGAGTTCGGCGAATTCGCCGGCGCCGACGTGTGTCCATTCCTGAACGTCCTTGGCAGGATCGATGCTGACCCCGCTCGTCCGGATACCGGTGCCGCCGACCGCTTCGACCGTGACCGGCGTGGTCAGCGCGGTGACCTTGGCCAGCGAGTACTCACTGGTCGCCGAAGCGCGGTAGGTGCCTTCGAACGAGCTCATGTCGCCGGGGACGGCCCCCGGCCTGGACGGCGCCTTCGCGGGCAGAAGGTGGTCGAGCACCGTGTCGCGGACGGTCTTCGCGTCGTGGAACGCGGCGTCGGCCACGCCGTCACCGTTGAATCCGACGTAGACACCGACGCCGTGCTCGGGAACCAGTGCCGTTTCGTGGTGGAATCCCGGAAGGTCGCCGTCCTTGGTCACCGTCCTGGCTTCGCCGTGTTCGCCCTCCACCATCAGATAAGCGATGCCGGGGACGCGCTCATCGGCGGTGAAGTGCTGCCGGGTCACCAGTTCGGCGACTCCGTCGCCGAGCCGGGAGTCCCCTTCGAGCAGAGCTGTCATGAACCGGCCCATGTCGGCCGCGGTCATGATCGCGCCCGCACCGGTCGGGGTCCATGGTCCGTGCTGGCCTTTCGCGGCAACGTAATCGGTGCCGTCCGGCCGGTAGCCACCGGCGAGCTTCGCCGCGATCGCCGGAGGCGTCGGCTGGGTCACCGTGCTGTCGTCCATGCCGAGCGGGCCGAAGACGTGGTCGGCGAGATACCGGTCGAACGGCTTTCCCGACACCTCCTCGACGAGGTGTCCCGCGAGCGCGACACCGTAGTTGTCGTAGGCCATCGTGCGCCCTGGAGCGCGCACCCGTTTCGGTTGCTTCTCAGCAAGGTTCTCGCCGAGTGACTGGATTCCTGTCCCGGTTTCGCTGTTGAAGCCAACGTAGTCACTGTCGAATCCGGCGGTGTGAGTCAGCAGGTGGTTCATGGTCACCGGCTCGCCGGGAAAGGTGTCCTCGATCTGGAAATCGCTCAGGTACCGGTTCACGTCGGCGTCGGGGTCGATCCGGCCCGAGGTGATCAACTGGGCCGCGGCGACCGCGGTGAACATCTTGGCCTCCGACGCGGCGAACAGCGCGGTGCCGGGGTCCATCGGGCGCTGTCCGGAGACCTCGGCGAGCCCGTAACCTTCCGAAAGCACCGTCTTTCCTCCGGCGACGACGGTGACAACGGCGCCGGGTATCCGGTCTCGCCGGAGTTGCTCGCCGATCAGCTCAGCCACTCGTCCGGCGAGATCCGAGACGGGTGGCGCGGCCGGTTCCCGGGCTTCGGCCGGTGTCCCTCCCAGCATCAGGAAACCGAGGAGCAGGGCGGTCAGGTATCGGTACATGAACACAGCCTCGCCGGAGCACGCCGCCGTCCGACAGTGACAACGACCCCGGTCCCGCATGCGAAACACACGAACCGGACAGGTTGCCGGTGACGACGCCACCGGCAACCCCGGTCATTCGCAGAGCGCCGAATCGAGTACCGCGAGAAGCTGGGTGCCCTGCTGTGGCGTGTTGGCGAGCGTGTTGGTGACGACGGAGGCGAACCGGCCGTCGTCGGTCACCGCCGTCATCGAAGTGTGGCCGGTGTTCAGGTTGCCGTTCTTGGTGAGCGCCGTGCCTCCGCACGACAGTGGGATCTCGTCGATGCCGAGTCCCGCTCCACCCTGGCCGGCCGGGATGAAGGTACGCATTTCGGCCAGCGCTCCGGCCGAGATGACCTCGCCGTCGAGCAGGGCCCTGAAGAACGTCGCCGAATCGTGCAACGTCGATCGCAGCGCGCCGGCCGTCGACCACATCGACAGCTCGACAGCAGTGGTGTTGTCCCGCCAGAAGAAGAACGGCGGCAGCCTGCCGCCCAGATAGCCGGGCACGAAAGGTTCGGCGAGGGCGCGTTCGCCGTGCGCGGGAAACGACGTGCCGTCCAGGCCGAGCGGTTCGATGATCCGTTCGGTGATCGCCTCACCGACGGTCTTCCCCGTCTTCTCCTCGATCAGCATGCCGAGTACCAGGTAGGCGACGTTGGAGTACTTCACGTCTTCGCCCGGCGCGGCCTGCGCGGGTTCGTCCATCGCCGACCGGACCAGTTCGGCCAGCTCGTAGCCGCCGTCGGGACGCGGTTTCGCGTCGGAGACGTTCTCCACCATTCCGCTCGTGTGTTGCAGGAGCTGGCGCACGGTGATGACGGTACCGTCGTAGTTGCCGGTGACGACGCCGGGCAGGTACCGCTCGATCGGGGTATCCAAGGCGATCAGGTCCTCGTCGGCGAGCTGAAGCACGACCGCCGCGGTGAATGTCTTCGTCTGGCTCGCGATGGGGAAGTGGTCGGTCGAGGTGATCGGCCTGCGCTCGCGGGTACTGGCGCTTCCGGCCGACAGAGTCCATGCGGTTTCGCTGTTTCCGGCGTACACGGCGGCACCAGGGCCCGCGATCGACTGGTACCGGTCGAGTTGTGCTTGCGTCTCGGGGCGTTCCTCCGCGGACATTGCCGCGATCGCCGTCGGCATGGTGCTCGCCGTCATGGTCAGTGCGACGCCGCCCGCGATCCCGACGAGCCATCGGCGGTTGCTCACCACAGCCACGTGCTCTCCTTGGTTCGAGCGGCCCGGCTTGGTCCTTGCCGCGATGGACCATGACGGTGCGCGAGCGAGGTGCTCGGGGGAAGGTCTGCACCCGGCCAACTTTGGCCGGGTGCCCTGACCAGCGAGAATTCCTCAGCCGAACATCGATCCGGAGACGTGGTAGCCGCCGTGCTCGATGTCGAGGAACGGTGGCACGCTGTTGCAGGGGAGGGTGTCCTGCTCGAAACCTCCGGTGCTCCAGCTCCAGCCGATGGCGTCGGGACCGTGCCGGTTGTCCTTGATGCTGACACCGACCCTGCGCCCCATGAGGTCGACGTCCGGCGGCAGCGCGGGCGCGTCGACCTTCTCGATGATGCCCGTCACGACTCCTTGCCCCTCCACGGCGAACACGCAGTCGATCCGGCCCTCGAATTCGGCGAAAGGACCGCCGTCGGGGGTGCGGTGAATGACGTGGAACCTGCCGGAGTGTTGGCCTTCCGGTGACATGCGCCCGTCCACCTTGAACCACACCGGGTCGCCGTTGCCGGAAGGGTCGGGAAGGCGCGCCCCTCCGCTGCCGACGATCCGTGCCCCCTGCGCGGACTCGGCCGCCGGGCCCGGTTCCGTTCCGGAAGCCATCTCCGCACCCGCCGCGCCCGTCGCTGCCGATACGGCCAGTACGCTCAGCGTCGCCGCGATCGCCGTCCTCGTTACCCTGCGCATGATCACTGCCCCTCTTCACTGGTGGTTGTCTTCGGCGAGATCGACCTTGCCGGAGTGAAGGGCGGGTTTCCTCCCTCTGTGGTGGGAGCCGGATCCATCACGCGGTGGACTGCTCACGCGGTGCTGGTGACGATCCGGTACTGCTGACCGTTCTTGCGGTCGCGGACCGCGAAGCCGAGGTCGCGAAGTTCGTCGCGGGCCTTCTCCGCCGCGCCGGGCAACTTGTCGGCAAGCGCGCGTTGCCGTGCCCTGAACAGTTCGTGCGCGTGAGTATCCAATGTGGCGCTTCCGTCGATCCAGGTCACGAACGCGTCCTCGCGCGGGTCGGTGGTGCCCTTCCACGGGTGGCCGAGCTGGTCGCAAGCCGCGCGCAGCCCGCTGACCAGAACGTCGTCGACCGGGGCTCGCAGCAGCTCGCCGGAGCGGGCGTCGAGCAGCACCAGGTCCTTGCCGTCGGTGAACACGGCGTTGATCGTGGCGCGGTCGACGTGCCTGCTGGTGCCCCCGCGGTGCACGGTGATGCCCTCAGCCGAGACTTCGATGCGGCCCGCTTCGTCGCGCCATTGCCGCGCGAACCAGAAACCGAGGCCGAGCCCGGCGAGCGTCAGCACGGGAATGGCCCACACTGGTGGCAATTCCGCCGCGAGCCGCAGTGGGCCGGGCGCGCCGCCCGCGAGGCTGAGCAGCCAGTCGACGACGGGGCCGACGACGAAAGCCAGCCCGAAACCGAGCGCGCCGCCCGCGAGGCGGAAGAGCCAGAGCCAGCTCGCCGGGACGGAGATGGTGAGGCCGTGTTCGGTCATGGGGTTTTCGTTTCTTCCTTCCAGCGAGGGGCGAGATAGCCCAGTGCGGTGCGCCGCAGCTCGGGCAACGGCGAGTGCCCTGGGCTCGCGTTGAGGTAGGTCGCGTCGACGACGGCCTGCAACCAGGTCGCCGTCCCGGCCGGTTCGAGTTCCGCGTCGATGTCGCCATCGGCGATGCCGCGCGCGATGAGCGTGGCCAGCCCTTCGCGGATCACCTCCGCCGTGCGCATGACGACGGCCAGCAGTTCGGGATCGTGGTCGACGCGGCGCAACAGCTCCACGAGCATGCCGGACGCGGCTGGGTCGGCGGCGTCTTCCGCGAGCTGGGAGAGCATGTCGAGAATCGCGGGGACGGGCGCTTCCGCGTCGGCGTAGCGCCCGACGAGTGCTTCCGCCGTCGGCAGGTCCCGCTCGAAGACGGCGCGGAAGAGCGCGGCTTTGTCGCTGAAGTAGTAGAAAACGCTGGCCGTGCTCGTCCCCGCGGCGGCGGCGACCTGCGCGACGCTCGTGCGCTCGAAGCCGTTGGTGGCGAAAAGCCGGCCGGCGGCGACGGCGATCTCATCTTTTTTCCGGGCGATGCGCTGCGGATCGGCTCGTCGTGGCACCACACCTCCCGTTGATTGTCTGATTGGTCAGTCAAAGAATAGACCCCGGGTCGCCACGCGGGCGAGCGGGTATCGGTGATTTGGTCAACCAAATTGTTGACAATTCTGTGTTCACTCTGTCAGTCTGCGGATGGCGGTCGATGGATGGGAGGGCGGATGTCCGCAACCGAGGGAAGTCTGCTGGTGGTCAGCGCGCATGCCGGGGACTTCGTGTGGAGGGCGGGTGGCGCGATCGCTCTCGCCGCCCAGCGCGGCCTCCGAGCCGTTGTGGTGTGCCTGAGCTACGGCGAACGCGGGGAGTCGGCCCGCGCCTGGCGCGAGGGGCATTCGCTGGAGGAGATCAAGGCGATCCGCGAGGACGAGGCGAAGAAGGCCGCTTCGTCCCTCGGTGCCGAGATCCGCTTCCTCGACGCGGGCGACTACCCGCTCGTCGAGTCGCCGGAGCTCGTCGACCGGCTGGTGCGCGTCTACCGCGAGCTGTCGCCGAGTGTCGTACTCACCCACGCGCTCGCCGATCCCTACAACGGCGACCACCCCGCGGCCGCGCGCATGGCTTTGCAGGCAAGGGTTCTCGCGCAGGCCATCGGCTACGACGCGCCGGGAGAACCGCTCGGTGCGCCTCCGGTGTTCTGCTTCGAGCCGCATCAGCCCGAGCAGTGCGACTTCAAGCCCGACGTGCTGCTGGACATCACCGAGGCATTCGACCGCAAGCGCGAAGCCATGGAGTGCCTGCCCGCGCAACGGCACATGTGGGATTACTACACCGATCTCGCCAGGCGCAGGGGCGTGCAGCTCAAGCGCAACGCGGGACCGAACCTCGGGCTGCCGCACGACACCATGGCCGAGGCATACGTCCGGCTGTACCCGCAAGTCACGGCGCACCTGGCATGAGCGAAGGCGTGCGCTGCATGTTGATGCGCGGCGGAACGTCGAAGGGCGCCTACTTCCTCGCCGAGGACCTGCCCTCCAGCGGGGACGCCCTGCACGATCTGCTGTTGCGGATCATGGGAACACCGGATCCGCGCCAGATCGACGGCATCGGGGGAGCGCAGCCGGTGACGAGCAAGGTCGCGATCGTGTCGCCTTCGAAAGGGCCGGACACCGACGTCGACTACCTGTTCCTGCAACTCGGTGTCGGCGACGCGACGGTCTCCGATCGGCAGAACTGCGGCAATCTTCTCGCCGGGGTAGGGCAGTTCGCCGTCGAACGCGGAATCGTGTCTCCTGGCGCGGAGCGGACGAGCGTACGGATACGCATGGTCAACACGGATTCGATCGCGGTGGCATCGTTCCCCACGCCGGGAGAGCGCGTCGATTACTCGGGATCGACCGCGATCTCCGGTGTCCCAGGCACCGCGGCCCCGGTCGAACTCGACTTCGCCGACACCGAGGGTTCCGTGTGCGGAACCCTGCTCCCGACGGGAAGGGTGACCGACGAGATCCGCGGCGTCGAGGTCACCTGTATCGACAACGGAATGCCGGTCGTCGTCGCGAGGGCGAGCGACCTCGGCATCACCGGATACGAGTCCGTGGCCGAACTCGGTGCCGACGACGCGCTCGCCGAGCGCGTCCAGTCGCTGCGCCTCGAAGCGGGCGCGCTGATGGGACTCGGTGACGTCAGCGCGGCATCCGTTCCCAAGACCAGTCTGGTGGCCGCGCCGAGAAGCGGGGGCGCGATCTGCGCGAGGACCTTCATTCCGCTCAAGCCGCATCCCTCGATCGGCGTTCTCGGCGGGGTGAGCGTGCTGTCGGCGCTGCTGCTCGACGGCGCGGCCGGACACGAACTGCTCGTCCGGCCACCGGATGGCGGCGCCATGGAGATCGAGCATCCCGAGGGAAGCCTCGCCGTCGGCGTCACCTTCGCCGCATCGGCCGAACCCCGGATCCTGCGTTCGACCGTGGTCCGCACCGCGCGCAAACTCTTCGACGGCACGGTCTTTCCCCGCGACCGGGACCTCGGCCCGGCAGGGGCGTGAGGCGCCGCGCCGGGCCAGGGCCTATTGTCGAGCGGTGACGGCAGAGAACCGGGGCAAGGACAGGGGTCCGGCCGAACTCTCGACGCGAGTCGCCGATGCCATCAGGGATGCCATCACCGGCGGCGAGTTCTCGCCGGGCCAGCGGCTCGTCGAAGCCGAACTTTCCGAGCGGTTCGGCGTGAGCAGGGCGGCGCTGCGCAACGCGTTCGTGCAACTCGCGAGCGAGGGGCTCGTCGAGCGCGTCCAGAATCGTGGGGCCAGGGTGCGGGTCGTGTCTCTCGAAGAGGCCGTCGAGATCACCGAGGTACGCATGGTGGTCGAGGGGCTGTGCGCCGCGAAGGCCGCCGAGCGGGCCACCGAAGCCGACCGGAGCGCGTTGCGCGAGAGCGGGCGGCGGATGCGGGACGCCGTTGCCGATGGCGACGTTCTGGCCTACTCGGAACTCAACAGGCAACTGCACGAACGGATTCTCGAACTCAGCGGCCAGGCGACGGCCGGTGCCGTCCTGCATCGCTTGCGCGGGCAGAACGTCCGCCACCAGTTCCGGCTCGCGCTGCGGCCGGGACGGCCAGCCGTGTCCCTGCCGGAGCATCTGACCATCATCGACGCGGTGTGTGCCGGTGACGCCGACGCGGCGGAAAAGGCGATGCGGGATCACCTTCGCAGCGTCATCGAGGTGCTTCCCGAGGTCGACAACGCGAAGGCGGGCTACTTCCCCTCGATGTGAGCGCTCCGTTGTGGACTACCTGTCCCGCCGGTGCGGTTCGCGATTTGCCATGGAGCGCGCTCCAGCACATAGCGTTGCCGGGGTGAACAGGTTTCGAGTCGAGGAGGCAACACGATGATCGGCGTTCCCATCCGGCGGCTGGGTCAGCTCGCGGTGTCCGCGCAGGGCCTCGGTTGCATGGGGATGAGTCACGCATACGGTGAGGCGGACGACGCGCAGTCGATCGCGACGGTGCACCATGCCATCGGTCTCGGGGTGAACTTCCTGGACACCGCCGACTTCTACGGTGCGGGGCACAACGAGCAACTGGTCGGCAGAGCCGTCGCGGGCCGCAGGGACGACGTCGTGATCGCCACGAAGTTCGGTTTCGCGAACCGGTTGGGGGAGCCGACGCTCATCCGGGGCGACGCCGCATACGTGCGGCAGGCGTGCGAGGCGTCGCTGCGGAGGCTCGACGTCGACCACATCGACCTCTACTACCAGCACAGGGTCGATCCGACGGTGCCGATCGAGGAAACCGCCGGGGCCATGGCCGAGCTGGTGACCGAGGGAAAGGTGCGTCATCTCGGGCTGTCCGAAGCGAGCGCGGCGACCATCCGGCGCGCGCACGCCGTGCATCCGATCGCCGCGTTGCAGAGCGAATGGTCGCTCTGGACCCGTGACATCGAGAGCGACATCGCCCCAGTATGCGCGGAACTCGGTATTGGGATCGTCCCGTTCTCGCCGCTGGGAAGGGGTTTTCTGACCGGGCGCTACAACTCGGTCGACGAGCTGGCAGCCGACGACATGCGGCGGAGGCAGCCTCGCTTCGCCGACGGCAACATCGAGCAGAACCTGGCGATCGTCGCGAAACTGACCGAACTCGCCTCGGCGAAGGGCGTGTCGGCCGGCCAGCTCGCGCTGGCCTGGGTGCTGCACCGGGGCGAGGACGTCGTGCCGATTCCCGGTACCCGGCGCACGCGCAACCTTGAGGAGAACGTGGGGGCACTCGCCGTCGAACTGTCCACTGAGGATGTCGAAGCGATCGAGGCCGCCGCGCCGGCCGAGCGGGTCGCCGGTCCTCGCTACGACGAGACAAGTCTCGGTTTCGTCAACGGCTGAGGATTCGCTACCGGCCGTCCGTTGTGGATGGCCGGTAGCTCACATTCCGCAACTGGGTGCAGACCAGAGTTTTCCGCTGCGGTGCGCGACGTGGACGTGATCGTCGTGGCCGGGGTAGCCGGGGCCGAGGATCTCGCGGAAACCGTGGTCCCGTGCCTGCTGGGCGAGCGCGCAGAATCCCTGTGAACCGGCACCGAGATCGACGGCGTCGCCGAAGAGGTGCCTGCTGGCGGGTGCGCCGCCGACCGCGTCGTTGCACGACACGCTGCGGAAACCGCCGTTGACCACGATCGGCTGGTCGCCCATGGCGTGCCGCATGGCCTGTAGCTTCCACATCGAAACGAGCGCGTTGGCTTTCGCCTCGGCCGCCGGGACATTGCCGCCCGACCAGTCGGAGTTGCAGTTGTTCAGCTCGCCGTAGTCGAAGTTCACCGGGGTGCAGTCGTCGTCCTGTAGCTCGTAGATCTTGTCGAACGTGGACTGATCGGCGACCCCGTCGCCGCCGAGTCCGTACGCCTGCTGGAACCGGGACACCGCCGCCGCGGTCGCCGGGCCGAACTCCCCGTCGATCGCCAGCACGGCATCGCGCCCCGGATAGCCTGCCACCCGGATTTGCAGTTGGCGTACGTCCTCGCCCGACGCGCCTTCGGAGAGGGTGCGGTCCCAGGAGTAGCAGGCGTCGCTCGGGGCGGTGACCTGTGCGGGAGCGGCGGTGGCCGGTGTCGCGGCGAACGCGGCCACGAGCGCGAACACTGCCAGAAGGAGACGGGATCTCATCGCGGAACAACACCTTTCGTCCGGGAAGGTGGTGACGCCGCACGATTCCGGCTCAGCGGATCTTCGTCAATGATTAACTTGAAAAAGACATGATTCGGCTGAAACAAACACCCCGTCCGGCGCACATCGAAAGGACCTTGACAATCCGGCACGACTTGTCCCACGGCGACGGACATGTCCAGAATCAGGGGTGGAGGCAACGAGACGTCGGGAGTACGCGCGCCGTGCCGTGCTGTCGGCATTCGTGGTCCTGTTCGCGGCGACGGCGTGCTCCGCGCCCGCCCAGCCGGAGCGATCCTGTTCCCCCGCGCGTCCGGATGTGGGGTCGGTCGAGGGCTGGGTGGGCTATCTCGGCGCGCATCCAGGGGACGTCGCCCTCGTGGCCGACGACGGCCGTGGCCGGATCGTCGAGCGCAGGGCACACGAGGTCCAGCCGATGGCCTCGGCAGGCAAGGTATTGAACCTCGTCGCCTACGCGATGGCGGTCGCCGAAGGGACCGTTTCGCCTGGCGATCCGGTCAGGGTCGGCGACTGGGAACGCTGGGCCGTCCTCGGCGGCGGAGAACAGGCACACGCCGACGCGCTCGACGACCTCGGTGTTCCGAGAAACGGGATGCGAGCGCGGGATCCCGGCCAGGTCGTCACCCTCGGCCAGGTGGTGAGCCGCATGATCGTCAGAAGTGACAATGCCGCCCCCGATTACCTCAGGGACCTGCTTGGCGACGATGCCTTGACCCGAGCGGCCGGCGCGGTCGGATGGGCCGACCCGGAGTTGCCGAGCACGACCGGCCTCACCGTCTCCTTCTTCACTCCTGAGCTACTGCCGAGGCAAGGAGGAAGGGCAGCGCGGCGGGCAGCGGAGTGGGAGATCGCCCGCCGCTATGCCTACGACTCCGCCTTCAGGGCTGATGTGGACTCACGTCAGGTGCCGAAGGGAGCGGACGAACCCGCGTTCGTCGAAGGTGGCCCCGGCGGCACCGCTCGCCAGCTCGCCTCGCTGTGGTCGGCCATCGCGCACGGCACTTTCCCCGGCGCGGCCATCGCGCGCGGAATCGTGGAGCGAGTCCCCGAACCGGAGCCCGGCCTGCTCGCGATCGGCGCCAAGGGAGGCAACGCGCCGGGCGTACTCGCGAGGGGAACGGAGATCCGCAGGGATGACGGCACGGTCGCCGTCGCCGTTGTCCTTGTGCGCAGTATGAGTGCCGAGGACACCGGCCGCGTCAACCGCTCCAGCGTGGCGTTCAACGACTTCCTCACCGCGATCGCGCGAGATCCGTCCATTTTGCCCGCCCCGCGATGCCTCCCTGCTCGGTGAGGTCAGGGTTTCAGGATCACCTTTGTCCAGCTTTCGACCCTGTCGTCGAAGTTGCGGTAGGCCTCAGGCGCCCTTTCCAGAGGTACCTCGTGGGACACGATCCACGAGGGAGACGCCTTGTCCTTGGCGATCAGGTCGGCCAGATACCTGTTGTAGGCCTTCACGTTCGCCTGGCCGGTTCCCATGCGCTGCCCCTTGAACCAGAACTGCCCGAAGTCGAACGGGAGCTTGCCCTGCCTGGTCAGCTCGGTCGGCGCGCCGTCGTCCTGGGGCAGGAAGACGCCGACGACGCCGAGCGCGCCGGTCGCCTTCACGGACGCGACAAGGTCGTTCATCGTCGACTCGGGAACCTCGTTGCCGGCGGGGTCGTGAGCCTGGTAACCGACGCATTCGCAACCCTTGTCCGCGCCCTTGCCATCGGTGTGCTCCAGTACCGCGTCGACGGGGGAGACCTTCGAATCGTCGATCGGGATCGCGTCGATCTCCTCGGCGAGCTTGAGCCGGTCGGCGTGGCGATCCACCAGCATCACCGTCGAAGCGCCCCGGAGTCGCGCCGAGTAGGCGGCCATCAGACCGACGGGGCCCGCACCGTAGATGACAACGGACTCACCGGGCGACACATCAGCGAGTTCGGTGGCGTGGTAGCCGGTCGGGAAAATGTCGGCCAGCATGACGTAGTCGTTTTCCTTCTCCTCGCTGCCTTCCGGCAGCACGAGACAGTTGAAGTCCGCCCACGGCACGCGCAGGTATTCCGCCTGACCGCCGGTGTAGCTGCCCATCCCGGCGAATCCGTAGGCACCGCCAGGAGTGTCGGAGTCCACGCTGAGGCAGAAACCAGTCTGGCCGCGTTCGCAGTTCGCGCAGTACCCACATCCGATGTTGAACGGAAGGCACACCCTGTCACCGACGTGAACCCGCTCCACGCCGCCACCGGTTTCGATGACCTCGCCAAGGTTCTCGTGGCCAAGCACCCTGCCCGTCTCCATCGGTGTCCTGCCCTCGTACATGTGCAGGTCGGAGCCGCAGATGTTCGTGCTCGTCACTCGTACGAGTGCATCGTTGGGGCGCTCGAGGCGCGCGTCGGGGACGTCCTTGACGCTGACTTCGCGCGGTCCGTCGTACACGAGAGCCTTCACAACACTCAGTCCAATCGATGTCTTGTCGGTTCGTGCTCTACCACCGGGCTACCCGCCGACCGGCGATTCATGCGGGGACCGGTCGCGGAAGGTCTCCCCGTCGCCGTCAGCGGGCCGACAACCGGTCGAGCAGGGCTGCCAGTCCCTCCGGAGCCCTTCCGGTCACTCGCGCGCTGGTGAGCACCCTTGCTTTCCGGTCGTAACAGCGACGGAAACCGGCCAGCCCCAACCGGCCCCACAAGTCGTGGTCTTCGCCGGTGGGTAGCGGCGCGAAACCGCCGACGGCGAGGTAGGCGTCCGCTCGCACACCCAGGTTCGCGCCGTAGACGTTGCCGTGTCCCTCCGGTCCGGCCGCGTCGTCGAGCACGCCTCGGTACCGGCGCAGCGCCCGCGCGCCCAGTTCGCCGGAATCCAGCAGTTCCGCCACTCCCGCGACCGCGTGATGCCCCTCGTTCGCCCTGCCGAGATGAGCCAGCGCCCAGTCGGGCGCGACGAGGCTGTCGGCGTCGGTGCTCAAGAGCAGTGTCCTGGCGGGATCGGCGTTCCGCAGCAGCGAAAGGCAACGACGCGTACCGAGCGCCCGTACGTTGCCGACGCTGCGCGTGTGCTCCGACCGCAACACCGTGCCGGCCCACGCGCCACGCAGGGCCGCCGTCGCGGCCTCCGCGGTGTTGTCGGAACAGCGGTCCGCGACGAGACACACCGTCTTCTCGATCCACGGGGGCAGCCGCCGCAACGCTCGCACGACGGCGCCGATACACGCGCCGACGGTGGACTCCTCGTCTCTGGCGGGAATCACCACGCCGATCGCGGCGATCATCGCCGCTGGAGTACGTGCAGTAGGAATTCCTCGTCGTCGTGCGCGACGAGCGGTTCGAAACCGGGGTGGGTGAGCAACCTGCGGTGGGCGTCCCAGCCGTCGCGCGGCGCGTCCGGCGCCCACGGTTTCCAGTGCACGGCCAGTACATGACCGCCTCGACGCGACACGGTGGCCGAACGCGCGATGGTCTCGGCCAGGTCGGCGTCGCCGAGGTAATACAGGATCTCGCTGAGTACCAGGAGATCGGCCTGCCCGGTCAGTCCCTCCGGTAGCGTGGCGACGTCGATGTCCACATGGGACATTCCGGAGGTCGCTGTCCTCGCCGCCGCGACCGCGTCGGGGACGGGGTCGAAGGCGAGCAGCCGGTCGCAGCGTGCCGCGAGTTCGCGGGTCAGGTTTCCGTTCCCACAGGCGGGTTCGATGATCGTGCCGTAGTGCGGCAGGGGAAGTGATGACAGCGCGACCGAGCGTTTGCGTCGTTCGTACCACCGGGTTTCGGTTTTCCACGGGTCCGGCGAAGCCCGGTACAGCTCGGCGAATCGCCGCGCGGACGCCGATCGTCCTGGCCGCTCGTGGAAGAAGAGCTCCTCTTCACCTTCGAAGTGGGCGAGCACCTCGGGTGGCAGGATCGGTTCCTCACCGTGTGGCCCCGGCGTGGTCTGCGAGACGAACGCCGAGATCGCCTTGGCCTTCGCGGTTCGTTCGGCACCGGTCAGCGCGTACCGGACGGCGCGATGCCAGGGAATCCCGGAATCGTGCGGCGAAAGCTGGTGCCACATCCAGATCGGATACGAAAGACACCGTGCGTTGTCCGGCGCCGCGTGCAGCGTCGCCAACCCGGCTTCCCTGTGATCGGGGTGCGGATCTCCGGGCCACGGAGCCAGGCAGACGTCGCTGTCGCGCAGCAGCACACGGAGCTCGCCGGTGAGGGTGGCGGCGTGCTCACTCAAGCCGGAGTCGGGAAGGCCGAGCCACAGCGGCTCCACGTCGCCGATGCCGAGACGGGTGAGGGAGTCGGTGAGCTCGGCACGGCGCAGCTCGCCGAGCTGCTTGCGCAGCCGGTGATCCGAGCGGGGAAACGCGGCCTCACCGTCGGTGGCGACCACGAGCGAAACGGACACTCCCTCGGAATGCAGGCGCTGGAGAAACCCGGCGGCACCAAGGGTTTCGTCGTCGGGATGGGCCGCGACGACAGTGGCGGTCCTGATGTCACGGAGGTCGAAGGGAAGCGGATCGTTCATCGCGTGCCTCTCTCTCGCAGCAGCCGGTCGCCGATCGCCGCGAGTTCCCGTTCCCCGTGGTGCTGGCGTACGTACACGAGCAGATCGGCATGCCGTCGCGCGAAGGACCTGTCCCTGCACAGTGGAGTCGGGCCGGTCACCTTCGGTGCTTCCGCCAGCACGCGCATCGCGCAATCCTCGACCGCGGCGCGGCACAGTCGCGTGTCGAGCTTGGCGTCCCGCACGGCGCCGGAGTCGATCGCGTCCGCCGTCCGTTCCAGCAGCGCCTCGGAGGCCGCCATCGCGGTGTGCATCGCACCGAGGTGGGCGAGCTGGTGCTCGTCCGGCTCGCGGTCGCGCAGGTAGGCACTGACGTCGCCGACGACGCCCCGGCAACCGCCCAGCCATACGGCCGCGACTCCGCAACCGCCGTAGGCGAAACCGGGACGCGATATGTACCAGCCCTCGCCGCCGATCACGTCCTGCGGGCCGACCGGGATCCGGTCGAAGGTGACGTCCGCGCTGTCGGAAGCGGCCATGCCGATCGCCTGCCAGCCGCGCTCGTCCCGCTCGATGCGCTCGTCGCGCAGATCGACCTCGACAAGCAGGTCACCGGCGGCCACGAGGGCACGGTCGAGCAGATGCGCGCCGGAGCAGAACCGGACCGTTCCGGACAGCACGCCGTTGTCGAGCACCGCGCCGGTGCCGCCCGATTTCGCCGCCCACACTCCGTAGAGCGCGCCGGGTACCGGTTTCGCGCCGCTTTCCGCGAGGATCGCCAGCGCGTCGGTGTGTCCTTCCGCGAGCCTGGCGAGTGAAAGGTCGCGGGCGCCAAGCGCGGCCAGCGCCCGCCACCGGTCCCGCGTCCGGCCGCCGCCCGGCAACGGAAGGTCGAGTCGTCCTTCGGCCGCGAGCCTGCGGAAGTCGCTCGCGATCGCGCTCGTCTCCAGTAGATCGGTCATCGGTCACGGTGCCCTTCTCCGAGGTGCCGGCGTCACGGCAGCGCGGCGCCACGCTCGACGAGTTCGGTCCCCCTGGCGTAGTCCTCGTCCGCCTGGTGGGTCAGCACGCCCACGGTGGTCCCGTTCTTCCCGTACCAGACGGTGAAGGCGCCGTCGGGCTCGTCGTGGAAGGTCACCCTCGACTCGGAGAACCCGTCGCCCCACGCGGCGTACTTGAGTACGCGCTCGCCGAGCACCGTCCAGAAGCCGGGTGCGTCGCGCCAGCTCCGCTGCTCGCCCGCGGCGCCGGAGCCCGCGATCGCCCCCATCGTCTCGGCCTCGCCCCAGTGCTCGACGGGCAGCCGTCTTCCGGCGGATTCGTTGTGCGCCAGCGCGACATCCCCTGCCGCGAACACGTCCTCGGCGCTGGCACGCAGGTGCTGGTCGGTCACGACCCTGTCCTGTGCGGTGACGAGCCCCCCGCGTCGGGCAAAGCTCGGCGCGTGGCGTGATGCCCGTCGCGAGCAGCACGAGATCGGTGTCGAGCAGTGGCACGGTGTCGGTGCGCACCCGGTGTCCGGATTCGATGCCGAGCAGGGCGGTCCCGGTCAGCACGCTCACCCCTGCCGAGGTGAGCCAGCGCCGGATGATCTCCGCGGTCTCGGCGCCGAGGCGGTCGTGCTGTGGTGCCGGTCCCTTGCAGAGCAAGGTGACCTGGATACCGAGCCTGCTGAGGGAGACCGCGGCCTCACAGCCGATGAAACCCGCGCCGACGACGATCGCGCTGCGTGCTCGCTTCGCGGCGGCGCGCAGTTCGCGCCCGCTGCGTGCCGACCGCAGGGTCCGGACGGCCGGGTCGTCGACGCCGGGCACGCTGGGCGGTTTCGGTTCGGCGCCCGTGGCGTACAGGCATCGGCCATAGTGGACCGTCTCACCCGAGGCGGTGCTCACCCTGTGTGCGCCCGGATCCCATTCGGTCACCGAATCGCCGAGTGACACCTCGACTTCCCGCTGCCGGTAGAAATCGGAATCCTCCAGCGGCAACTCGGACTCCCCGGCTTCGCCACGCAGGAATTCCTTGGAAAGCGGTGGCCGGGCGTAGGGGCGTTCGGTGTCCTGGGAGACCACGTACACCTCACCTTCCCCGCCCGCGTCGCGATACGCGCGCGCCGCAGACAGAGCGGCAGGTCCTCCGCCGATGATGAGAAACCGGCATTCTCGTCGCATGTCACCGGGCTACCCGCGCATCGGCCTGGATAAGCCGACGGTCGGTTTCCTGGGAAAAAGTCCTCAGTCGACGGGCGCGCCGGGGCGGCGAGGGCCACTGCGCGGATGAACAAGCCGCCCCGGCGCTTCAGGTTCCCCTTCACCAGGTGAAGCCAAACATCGGTCACCCCTTGGGGAGTCCACTGTGGATTGTGCTGCTCATTCGATGAGCCGGTTCCCCCTGGCGAGCGCGACGGCGTGGGTTCGGTTGGTGGCGCCGAGTTTGCGGGTGACACTTCGCAGATAGGCTTTGACCGTGTTCGGAGTGAGCACGAGTGCCGTGGCGATGTCGTTGTTCGACGCGCCCTTCGCGACGAGCCTCAGCACGTCGAGTTCGCGCGCGGACAGGGTTTCCTGACGGACCGGTGATCCGGCAGGGTCGGCTCCGCCGTCGGTGATCTCCCGCAACCCCGCCGAGAGGGCCCGCAGCCTGCTCCGTGCCTGTGGTTCGGTCACCAGCGCGATCACCGCCTCCAGTTCCTCGCGCAACTCGCCGAGCAGGCGCGCGTCGCGCGCGTCAGCCTCGGCGCGCGCCCGCAGGGCACGGCGCACCTCGTACTCGACGGCGAGGTCGCGTTCGAGCCGCCGGACGAGTGCCGTCGCGCTGGCGACGAGCCGGTCACCGAAAGTCACGTTCCGGCGGTGGGCGAGGTAGCAGACGCCGATGATGGTGTCGTGCAGCCGCACGGGGACGGCGAGCGCGGCGTGGATCCGCTCGGGAGCGACGGCATGATCGTAGGAATGCTCGATGTGCCTCGCGTTGAAATAGTCGTGCGCGACGACCGGTCTGCCGAGCACCAGTGACTTGCCGCCGAGTCCCTGGCCTGCCTGTACTCGCAGGTGCCGCAGGCTGTGCCCGAGGTGACCGGCAAGGTGCCGGATGGTGATCGACTCGGTGCTGCCGGAATCGCGCGGTCCCGCGAAGGCGAGGTCGACGGCGCACGTCCCTCGCAGCCGGGGCACGAGGGCCGCGAGCATCCTGTCGGCCTCGCTCGCCGAATCGTCGCTGATCGCCGGCATGCCGGGCTCCTTTCATTACCCTCGATGGAACGTAGCGCGGTCGCGGGGAACCGGCGACAGTCACGGTATCCCGGTCCCTTGGGGACGAGTACGCGACGAAGAGGTCGAGGCGACATGGTTGACACGAAGGCGGTGCCCCTGAGTGAGGGGCAGGACGACGAATACGGTGCCGAGTTCGCGGCACCCGGCGCGTGTGCGGCTGAGCTGCTGTGCGACCGGCACGCCGGCACGACGGTCGCCTTCCGCGTCGTCGAACCCGATCTGAGCTTCCGGGACCTCACGTTCGCCGAGTTGGAGGCCAGGTCGAGGCGGGTCGCCGCCGCGCTGGCCGCGCGGGGTGTCGGCCGTGGCGACGCGGTGGGCGTGCTGATGGGCAAGTCGGCGGAATTGCCCTCGGTGCTGCTCGGACTCTGGCGGCTCGGCGCCGTGCACGTCCCGTTGTTCACGGCGTTCGCCCGCAACGCGATCGAACTGCGGCTCACGGGCAGTTCCGCCGCCGTGGTGATCGCCGACGCCGACCAGGTGGGCAAACTCGAAGGCGAGCCCGACGCGCCGCTCCCGCCGTGGCAGGTCATCCAGGTGGGCGGGCGACGTCCGGAGACGGCCGGCTGGCACCTGCTCGACGATCTCGTCGCCGAGGCACCGGAACCAGGTGCGGCCGAATCCGAGCGCGTCGGCGCGGACGGCACGTTGATCCTGCTGTTCACCAGCGGAACCACCGGAACCCCGAAGGCCGTGCCGGTCCCGCTGCGCGCCCTTGCTTCCATGCGGCGGTACCTGCTCGACGCGCTGGACCTGCGGGACGACGACGTGTACTGGAACGCGGCGGATCCGGGCTGGGCCTACGGGCTGTACTACGCGATTCTCGGTCCGCTCGCGCTCGGTCGCACCAGCATTCTGCTGCGCGCCGGTTTCTCGGCGCCGGTGACGTGGGATCTGCTCGACCGTTTTCAGGTCACCAACTTCGCGGCCGCGCCGACGATCTACCGCGCGTTGCGCGCCGAACCGTCGGCGAGCCAGGCGCCGACCCGGCTCAGGTGCGCCTCCTCCGCGGGGGAACCGCTCACGCCCGAGGTGGTGAGCTGGTCCCGTGGCGCGCTCGGCACCGAGGTTCGCGACCATTATGGACAGACTGAGCTCGGCATGGTCGCCGGCAACGCGTGGCGGGAGGAACTGAGGGCGCCCGTCGTTTCCGGCTCGATGGGATACTCGCTGCCGGGCTGGTCGTGTGCCGTGCTGGCCGAGGATTCCGACGAGCAGGCGCCGCCCGGCATCGTGGGACGGCTCGCGGTCGACGTGCGCGACAGCCCGCTGATGTGGTTTCCCGGCTACGCCGGTGCGCCGGAACGGACCGCCGAACGGTACACACCGGACGGTCGCTGGTACCTGACGGGGGACACGGCGGCGCGGGACGCCGAAGGGCGGCTGTACTTCTCGTCCCGCGACGACGACGTCATCATCATGGCCGGCTACCGCATCGGGCCGTTCGACGTCGAAAGCGTGCTGGTGACTCACGAATCGGTGGCCGAGGCGGCCGTCGTCGGCGCGCCGGACCCGTTGCGTGGCGAGGTGATCGAGGCGTACGTGGTGCTCAAGCGCGGAATCGAGGGCTCGCCGGAACTGGAGGCCGAGCTGCAACGGCTCGTCAAAAGCGAGTACGCCGCCCACGCCTACCCTCGCCGGGTCCATGTCGTGGGCGAACTGCCGAAGACGCCGAGTGGAAAGATTCAGCGGTACGTGCTGCGCGCGCTGGCGAAGGAGACCGAACCCGGCTGACGAGCCCGTGGTGCCGAGGGACCCGCGGCGCCGGATCGTGACCATGTCGTCTCCCGTACCTGATGAAACAGAGTGCGCCATCACGAATGTGAACGTTGACGTACTTGTATCACAGGAAAGGCCACAATACGGACGTAGTCAAGCGTGGCTGCCGTTGCTCCGGGTTAACGATCGAATACCTGAGGGAAATCGCTCACCCGGAGCGGCGGGAGACGGCGGGTGCCGTTCCGGGCCGTGTGGTGAACGCGACGGCCGGGATGACGGCCAGCGCGAGTACTCCGCCCATGATCGCGAGTGCCGGGTAGCCGCTCGCCGCGACGACGAGGCCGGAAGCCATGCCACCGCCCGCGCCGGCGAGGGCGATCGCGACGTCGACCGCTCCCTGGGTTTTCGCGCGCGTGGCGAGTGGAACGGTGTCGGTGATGATCGCGGTGCCGCTGACGAGCCCGAAGTTCCAGCCGAGCCCGAGCAGCGCGAGTGCCAGCGCGAGCAGCCAGACCGAGTGCGGCGGCGCGAGGGCGGCGAGCAGTCCCGCCGCGAGCAGGGTGACGCCGGAGGCCGCGGCGACGGCGGGCCGCCCGAACCGGTCGACGAGCAGACCGCTCAACGGAGAAGGCAGATACATCCCGGCCACGTGGACCGCGATGACCAGACCCGCCGCGCCGACACCGTGCCCATGGTGCTGCATGTGGATGGGCGTCATCGTCATGATCGCGACCATGATGAGCTGGGTCAGCACCATGACTCCGGCGCCGAGCATGAGCTGCGTTCTGCTCCCGGTATCTCCGGCGGCCTCGGCTACCGGCGTGGTTTCCGTGGCCGCGCCGCCGGCCAGCGCGCGTGCCGTGGTGAGCGGGTCAGGGCGCAACATGATCCACAGCACGACCGCCGCGGCCGAGTAGGCGAGGATCGCCAGCAGGAACGGGCCCGCGAGCCGGGGAACGCCCATCGTGTGGGCGAGGTCGCCGGTGACCGTGACGAGGTTGGGTCCGGCGACCGCGCCGACGGTGGTGGCCACGAGGACGGTGCTCACCGCGCGGCCCCGGTGCCGTGGCGAGGCGAGATCGGCTCCCGCGTAGCGGGCTTGCAGGTTGGTCGCCGTTCCGGCCCCGTATACGAAGAAGGACAGGAACAGCAGGGGCACGTTGCCGATGGTGGCGGCGATGACGACCCCGACGCCGCCCGCCGCGCCTGCCGCATAGCCAGAGGCGAGTCCCGCGCGGCGCCCCAGCCGGTCGGAGACGCGGCCGACGATGATCGCGGCGGCCGCCGACCCGATGGTGAACAGCGTGCTCGGCAACCCGGCCAGCCCGGCACCGCCGAGCATGTCCTGCGCCAGCAGCGCGCCGACGGTGATACCGGCGGCGAGTCCGGCCCCGCTGAGAATCTGGGCGGTCACCAGCACGCCGAGAATGCGTTTCTGGGCTGGGTGGACGGCAGTGGTCACTGGTCACCTTCCGGGTGGGGACGCCGTGGTGTGCGGGGAGTCTCGCGGGCTCAGCCCGACTCGATCGGCAGTTCGGCGAGTTGCCATTCGAGCATGCCGTCGGCGAGCAGGCTCGCCGTGCGGCCGTGTGCCCTCAGCAGCCGCACCGCGTCGTAGGCGAGCACGCAGTAGCTGCCACGGCAGTAGGCGACGATCTCCTGGTCGGCTGGGATGTCGGCGAGCCTGCCCTCCAGTTCCTCGACCGGGATCGACACCGCGCCCGGGATATGGCCTGCCGCGTATTCCTCGCGTGGCCGCACGTCGAGTACGACGACCTCGCCGCGTTCGGCCCTGCGGAGCAGGTCGTCCCTGCTGACGTGCTCGGCGTCGGTGGTGCCGAGATGGGCGGCCCTCGCGGCCGCCACGTCGGGAAGATGTGCACCGGCGACGGAGCGCACCAGCGCGTACAGCGCCGCGACGTCGGTACCGGCGAGCCGGTAGTGGATCTTGGTTCCTTCCCTGCGCGTGGTGACCAGATTCGCCTGCTTGAGCGTTTGCAGATGTGCCGAGGCGGTGGTCATGCCGAGTTGCGCGGCGCGCGCGAGCGATTCGACGGTGCGCTCGCCCTGGGCGAGCAGGTCGAGCAATTCCAGTCGTTTTCCGCTGCCCATGGCCTTGCCGACGCGCGCGAACTGATCGAAAAGAGCGGTCCTCGTCGCCCGGTCAGTCATCCATACTCCAATCTTCCTTGGAATAGCGTAGTAGATGGCGGCGGGTGATCGCCCCGATTCACCCCGCGCGCCCCGGAGGGTGCCCTTTCCTGGAATGATCAGCGGCGCCGAGCGGGGCGACCCGCGCCAGCCGATGGGGAGGAGCGTGGATGGAGCCGCTGCGGGACGGCGATCCACGGCAGGTCGGGAACTATGGCCTCGAAGGGCGACTCGGCGGGGGTGGCATGGGACAGGTGTTCCTCGGCCGCTCGCGCAGCGGTCGCAGGGTCGCGGTCAAACTGGTGCGGCCCGAACTGGCCGACGACGCCGGGTTCCTGCGCCGGTTCGCGCTGGAGGTCGACGCCGCGAGGCGGGTCGGCGGCTTCTACACGGCACAGGTGGTCGACGCCGCGCCGGAGGCCACGCCGCCATGGCTCGTCACCGCCTACATCCCGGGGCCTTCCCTTCAGGAAGCCGTCGAGCGGCACGGTCCGCTGCCCGCCGACGCGGTCGCGGTACTCGGTGCAGGGCTGGCCGAAGGGCTCGCCGCGATTCACGCGTGCGGCCTCGTGCACAGGGATCTCAAGCCGTCCAACGTGATTCTCGCCGACGACGGTCCGCGCGTCATCGACTTCGGCATTGCCAGGGCGCTGGACGCCACCTCCCACACCTTGTCGCGAGCGGTGGTGGGCACTCCGTCCTTCATGTCTCCCGAGCAGGCGCGCGGGCGGGAGATCGGCGAGCCGAGTGACGTGTTCTCGCTCGGCCTCGTCCTCGCGTTCGCCGCGACGGGGCGTAGTCCGTTCGGTACCGGAGCGGCGGAGGCGATGGTCTACCGCCTCGTGCACGACGACCCCGACCTGGCGGGACTTCCCGCCCCGCTCGCCGGTCTCGTGGCGCGCTGTCTCGCGAAGGAACCGGCCGATCGTCCCGAGGTCGCGGAAATCCTTGAGGAACTGACCGGATTCGCCGCGGCAACCGTGTCCTCGACGTCATGGCTGCCGCCCGCCGTCGCGACGATGGTGGCCGAACATGCTGCCGGGGCAGGATCCGGCGGTGGCCAGGTCCCGCCCGCGGTGACGAGAAACCTCGAAACTCCAGAGACCACCGCTCCGGTGAGCATGACGGCGATGAGGCAGCACGGCGGCGGCACGGCCGTCACGGCGATGGTGCTGGCTTTCCTGTGCATTCCCGGTCTGCTCATGTTCGTCTTCATCGCGGCCGATTTCCTCAGCGATTCCTCGGCGCCGACGGTGGTGATCGCGGTGAATCTGTTGCTCGCCGTCGCCGGAATCGTCTCGGTCATCACCGGATCGGCGTTGCTGTCGCGGCGCAAGAGAGCGGGGCGGTTGCTGCTCGCGATCACCGGCGTCGTCGCCGCGTTGCAGGGCCTCACCGGCAGCCTGCAAGCCTTCATCACCGGCGCGAACCCCTCGATGCTGGACGGCGGTCCGGTGTGGTCATTGCTGTTCGTCGTCGGTCCGCTGACCGCGATCCTGGCTGTGGGTTCGGTGATCGCCGCGCTGCATTCCTCGACGGCCCGCTGGTGCCTCGCTGGAACCGGCCGCGCCGCGGTCAGCCGCTGACGCGTTCGAGTTCGTCCAGATGCCGGGCGAGAACGGCCCGCATCCGTTGCGGTGTCGCCTGTTCCGGCCTGCTCGCCGCGTGGACGGCCAGCCCGTCCAGCAGGGCGTGCAACCGGTCGGTTTCCCCTTTGACGTCGAGCCCCGGATTCGCCGCGCGCAGCGCGAAGGCCAGCAGTTCGGACTGTGAGGTGAAATAGTGCCGCAGCGATCCTGTCGAAAGGGCGGCTCCCTGGCGACGTTGCGCACCGATGCCTGGTCGAGCCCATCGCGGCGGATCACCCGCCACACCGCTTCGGCACGGACACCGCCGCGCTGAAGCCGGACGAGATCGACGTCGGCGAGAGCGTCGCGCGTGCCGCCGACCCGAATCCGGATCTCGGTGAACTGGCCAGGGGCCGGATCACGGTGCGGCCTCTCGATTCGGAGCTCCCAGTTTTCGTGGGAATCGGGTCGAAATCCGCCGTCGAGCGGTTCCTTCGCGGCGTCGCCCATGAGGAATTCAGGTCGGCGACCCTCGAACCGTTCCAAACGGCTTTTCGTTCGGTAGCCGGCTCGACGCGTGCTCCGGAGCCACTCGGCCGCCCGTTCTGGGTCGCCACCTCCTCGGGTACCGGCGAGCGGATCGTGGAATGGGACAGGGAGCGCGGGGCCTGGTTGGTCGTCGTCATGCGGCTCGACGGTCGGCCTGGGGTCGACGTGGCGGCCACGATCGGCCTGCGGTTCGGGTTCCTATTGCCGTCGGGAGCCGCCGCCCTGCTCGCCGGCTCGGTCCTGCTGGTGGCAGGGATCCGGTGCGGTGATTCCGGCGAGCGCGGGGGCACCCGGTGACGAAGGGTGCCCCCGCGCGGCTCAGCCGAACGGCGGCCGTTCTCCGCTCACCTCGTAGGCCATTACGTTGTCGGCCACGATCGCGGTTTCGCTGTCCGGCGCCGCGGCGACCGCTCGCCACGCGTCGAGGTTTTCTTGTGTGTCCCAGCGTTCGAAGACGTTCACCCTCGCCGGATCCAGCGGGTCGGCCGAGATGGCGACGTCGAGACAGCCGCGCGCCGCGCGCGCCCGTGCTATCAGGTCGTGGTGGGCGGCCACATAGGCGTCCCGGTTGCCCGGATCGACCTCGACGTGGCCCGCGATGATCAGCATGGTGCACCTGCGCTTTCCTGGTCGGGATGTCGGCGAACATGTACAAGGGATACGTCGGCCGCGCCGTCGGCTCATCGCACCGGTACCGGAATTCTCCAGGAACGCGGGGTGGTGAGCTCCGGCAGCGGGCGAGCTCACCGCCCCGTTCCGGTGTATGCCGTGGTCAGTGTTGCCTGGTGCCGAGGATCTTCTTGGGTTCTGCTCGGTATTCGTCTCGTTTGGCGCTGGAGACGACGGGCCCGCCCGGGGTGTCGACGTCCCAGGAGTCGCCGGTGCGCGGTTCCGGCTGGGGTGTCGTGGTGCGGGTGGTGCGGTCGGCTTGTGGGGCGCCGTGTCGCTGGTGTTCGTCGAGTGTCGCCGCGGCTGGACCGCGCAGGGCCGCCGGGATGTCGCCGAGTGGTCGCCGGTCGTCGCGGTCTTTTTGTTCGGCGAGCCTGCCCTCGAACACCGGTGCCGTCCCGGTGTCGACACCCGCCATGAACTCGGTCGGCACCGCGCTTTCGGTGGCGGGACGCTTGCGTTGTTTCTTGGCTGGGGTCTTGGACTCGACGCGCGCGTTGGACAGGACCGAAGGGGTCGCTCCGGGAGGCGGTGAGAGGCGGTCTTGTTCGGCCGCGTCCGCCGCGGCCTTTGCCCTGGCACGCTTTTTGGCACTGTTGGTGGTGTCGAGCACCGGCGAGGCCGGTGGAGGCGGCGGGCGGAAGGCGTCCTGGGATTCGAGGCGGCCGGTGTCGCCGGGCTGGCCACTTTGCCTACCGGGTGGCGCGCCCGAGGCAGGGGGCGGGGCACCGCCTTGCCTGCCGGCGCCAGGCATGTTGTCTTTGTCGCCCAGTACCTTGCCCTGCTTGGGTTTCTGCGGTGCGCCTCCGGCAGGGGGCGGCATGACCTTGCCGGGCATACCACTTCCGGCGGGGGGAGCCTTGCCGGGAAGACCTCCCGCGCCGGGTGGTGCCGATGGCGCTCCTCCCGGTGAGCCCGCGCCGAGCGTCGGTGACGTGCCGGGGGCCCTGCCAGGGGTGGGGGCGGCGCCGGGCGTTTGCGCGGTGGGTGCGCCGGGGCGGACCGTGCCGGGAGCGACCGGCGGAACCGCGCCGGGAGCACCGGGCGGTACACCGGCTGGGCCAGCGGTCGGCGCGTTCGGTGGGCTGGCGGCAGGGGCCGTCTGAGGCATCCGGGGCGTTGCCGTCGGCGCCGTGGGAGCTGGTGCGCCGGGTGCGCGCGGGGAGCCCGCGGGGGGTTGCGCGCCACCGAAGGCAGGGGGCGGCGGCGCGCCGTTGAACGCGGGAGCGGGTGGGCTTCCGCCCGGCGGCGCGGGCGCGGAGCCGCCCGGCGCGCTCGGGCCACCGCCGGGGCCGCCCCCCGGAGGCATCGGCGGCAGTTCCATGCCGGCGGCTTCCGGGTGCAGGATCGCGTTCATCGGAACCATCCGGTTCGCCCTTGCCGTCTCCAGTTTCGAGATGGCATCGGCGTAGGAATCAGCCGTCGTGCTGGCCAGCTGCCGCGCTTCCTTGTCGTACTTCCAGCGCGCCCTCGCGACACCGTATTCGAAGCCGGTTCCCTCGAACGGCGGGGCCTTGTAGTCGCGAGTCGGATCGTCGGCGTACGGGTCGCGCTCCTCGGCATTCGAAACGGCCTCCTGGTAGCGCCGCCACAGATCCCGCATGTCCGTCTGCGCGGTACGCATGGCGCTCGCGAGTGAGGAAAGCCCGGCATGGTTGGCTTCGGCTGCTTCGCGCCACATCTCGATGTGGGCCAGCGTCGAGCCCACCTTCATCAGGTACGCCTCTTTCGCGGCCGGTGACTCCCACTCCGCGTCGAGCGCGTCGGTCTGGTTGAACAGTTCATTTTGGACGAAGAACAGCATCGCCTCGATGTTGAACCACTGGCTTGCCCTGTCCGATGCCGTGCCGGGCTGCTCACCCATGATCCGGTCTCTGACCGTCTCGACGGTCAGCGCCTCGGCCTCGTCGGAGTCGGGTGCGGGGGTCTGAGCGTCTTCGGCGAGGTAGGGCGCGGCGGTCTGCTCGTCGAGCGGCTTGCCCTGGTTCCAGTAGCCGCTGTAGGTGACGGAGACACCGGCATACGACGGCAGGCCTTCGCCGGACATGTTACGGCGAAGCGTGTTGATGTCGTAGCCGAAGTATTTCCAGTTCGGGTCCATGACTCAGGCCCCCGTTTACCTGCGATTCCGGGTCGGGTGCCGGTCAGCGCACGCGCGGTGCCGGGATGAATCTGACCGGGCACGTTCTCTGGCTGTTGGCGGTTCTCCTCGGTAGACACCTCGCGAAGCCGGTTGGTTCCAAATTTTCCTTGATCTATCAGGATATGGTGGTAATTCGCAACAGGAAAGCTTGTCGTAGTCGGCTGACCAGCGACGACGCCGTCGTACTTACGTTGGCTGCCAAGAGGAATCGCGGTCGGGCGGCAGCCCGGTGTGGGAGCGCTCCCACACCGGGCTGGTCGGTCAGTGTTGCCTGGTGCCGAGGATCTTCTTGGGTTCTGCTCGGTATTCGTTTCGTTTGGTGCTGGAGACGACGGGCCCTCCTGGGGTGTCGACGTCCCAGGAGTCTCGGGTGTGTTTCTCCGGCTGGGGTGTTGCGGTGCGGGTGGTGCGGTCGGCTTGTGGGGCGCCGTGTCGCTGGTGTTCGGCGAGCGTCGCCGCGGCTGGACCGCGCAGTGCAGTGGGGACGTCGCCGAGTGGTCGCCGGTCGTCGCGGTCTTTTTGTTCGGCGAGCCTGCCCTTGAACACCGGTGCCGTCCCGGTGGGAACCGTGAACTCGACTGGCGCCGCGCCTTCCGGGACGGATCGCTCGCGTTGTTTCTTGGCAGGGGTCTTGGGTTCGGCGCGGGCGCCGGAAAGTACCGAAGGCATGCTGTCTCGTTCGGTGGCGGCTCTCCCTTTGGCGCGTTTCTTGGTGTTGTCGGTGGTGTCGAGCACCGGCGACGCCTGCGCGGGCGGCGCCCTGAACACCTCCTGGGATTCCAGTGCGGTCGGGAGACTCGCCAGAGGGGCACCCGGTTTGGTGTTTCGCCCGCCAGGCGGCGCACCGGTGGCCGGAGGTGGCGTGCCATGTCGATCGGCACCGTCCACTTTGTCACCGAGTACCTTGCCCCGCTTCGGTTTCCCCGGGCTGCCTCCGGCGGGAGGCGGCGGGGTCTGGCCCGGCATACCGAGGCCGCCTCGTGCTCCGCCGGGAAGGCCACCGCTGGAAGGTGGCGGTGGCGATCCGGTACCGAGCGGTGGCGGTCCGCCGAGCACGCTGCCGGATGCGGTGCCGAGGCCCGGCGCCGATGGCGCGCCGGGCAGGGGCGGCCCGGCAGCGGCGAAGGGTGGAACCGAGCCCACGGGCCGGTTCGGCGGCGTGAGAACCGGGGCCGAGGGTGAGGTTCGCGGTGTCGTCGAGGGTGGCACGGGAGCCGGGGTGCCGGGGGCTCGCGGGGAACCGGCCGCGTTGCCGACGTCCGGGGGACGCGGGGTGACGTCGAACGTGGGAACGGGTGGGATCCCGCCGGGTGGAGCAGGCGAAGGGCCGCCGAACCCGCCGGGCCCGCCTGGGACGCCGCCGGGAGGCATCGACGGAAGCTCGATACCGGTGGCTTCGGGGTGCAGGATCGCGTCCATCGGAATCATCCGGTTCGCCCGCGCGGTCTCCAGTTTCGAGATCGCGGAGGCGTACGAATTCGCCGTGTCGTTGATGAGCTGCCGTGCCTCCGTGTTGTACGTGTGCCGCGTTTCCTTGATATAGGGCAGATCCCAGCGTTGCTCTTCGATGATTTCGGCTATTTTTTGTTCGACCTTGTCATCCGAAACGGCCGCGTACGGGCTGACGGGTATGCCCGGTCCCAGCCCTGTTGGTGAATCCAGATAGTTCTCGACGGATCGCCAGATCGCCTTTTCGTAGCGCTGCCAGAGGTCCCGCATGTTGTCCTGTGCGGTGCGCATGGCGCTCGCCAGCGAATAAAGGGCGGTGTGGTTGGCTTCTGCGGCCTCGCGCCACATTTCGATGTGCGCCAGCGTCTCGCCGACCTTCAGCAGATAAGCCTCTTTCGCCGACGGCGATTCCCATTCCGCGCCAAGCGAATCGGTCTGCTGGAACAGGTCGTTCTGGACGAAGAACAGCATCGACTCGACCCTGGACCACTGGGTGGCCCTGTCCGAGGTCGTTCCCGGCTGCTCGCCCATGATCCGGTCCCTGATCATTTCGATTTCGAGTGATTGGGCTTCCTCGGAGTCGGGCGCGGGAGTCTGTGCCTTCGGGGAGAGATAAGGGGGCGACTGCTGCTGTTCGGGTGGCTTGCCCTCGTTCCAGTACGCGCTGTAGGTGACCGAGTAGCTTGAGACGTACTGGGTGATGCCGTCGCCGGACAGGTTCTGCCGAAGCCTGTTGATGTCGTAACCGAAGTATTTCCCATTCGGATCCATTCCCCAGGTCCCCATCCTCGTACGTATCCGTGCTCGCTCATCGCGGCATCGTTTCGAAGGTAGATGTCCCGGTAGTGCGATTCGTTCCGCTTTGCCCTCGACTGCCGGAAAAGTTCTTGTTTGCACCAAGAAACGCTTTCATTGCAATACGTTTCGCGGCTATGTCGTCGTTTTCAGGTCAAGCGGCACCGCGCTGACGGCGAAGCCACCGCCGCACGCTGCGGTCGTGGCGACCGCGCACGACAACGAAGGCGAGGCCGATCAGGGCGGTCACGCTCAAGGCCAGAAAGGCGAGTGGGAAGTCGCGAATCTCTTTCCGGTCCAATGAGGACGGTGAGCAGTGCCAGCGCGACGGTGCTCGACAGATATTGGGATGTCGCCAGTACTCCTCCTGCTGTGCCTTCGTCTCCCGAGCGCACGTCGCGAGTGCCGAGCAGGAACATCGCGGCGAAGACCAGCCCGTTGCCGATGCCGCTGACGACAAGTCCGGTCACGAGAAGGACGTAGGAGCCGCCGGGCGCGGTCGCGGCGAGCCAGGCGAGCCCACCGGCGCACAGCGCGAAGCCGATGACGAGAACGCGAGTGAGGCCACAGCGGCGCGCGAGACCACCCACGACGGCGCTTCCCGCTGAAACAGCCGCGGCCAGAGGGAGGAAGCCGAACCCGGCTTCACGCGCGCCGTAGTGCCATTGATGCTGGAGTAGCAGCGTGAGGAGGTAATACGACGAACCCGCGCTGGCCATGTAGAGGGCCGTGACGCCCGCTCCGGTCCACAAGGTGCGAACGCGGCGGAGCCCGGCGTCGATCAGGTTCACCGAACGGCCCCGTTCTCGACGGAGGAGAAGGGTTCCGAGCACACCGGCCGTGACGAGGCAGAGGTACACGAGGGGAGCGCGCCAGCCCTGATCGGTCGCCACGGTGAGACCAAGCGAAAGCGACAGGGCCGCGCCGACGGCGAGCCCGGCCGCCGTAATGGAATCCTGACGGGACTTCGTGCGGGACCAGGCGGCATCCAGACGAGCGCTCCCAGCGCACAGGCCGCCATGAGTGGCACGTTGATCGCGAACGTGAGGCGCCACGACCACTCGGTCAGTACGCCGCCGAGTAACGCGCCAAGGCCCAAACCCGAGGCGCCGATGGCCGACCACACCGCCCAAGCTCGGCCGCGCAAAGGCTCGTCACGGAACACGGACTGGAGAAGTCCGAGAACCGCGGGTTGCAGCATGGCCGCGGCCAATCCCTGACCCGCTCTCGCGGCGAGCAGTACCACCGCTGTTTCGGCGACGGCGCCCGCCGCGCTCGTGAGGCCGAACAACACGGTTGCCACGAGGAACAACCGCCGGGCTCCGAATCGGTCGGACAACCGGCCGCAGAGGATGAGAAAACCACCGAAGAGCACGGCATACGCGCCGACGACCCATTGCAGTTGCCCTGCGCCAAGTGACAGATCGTCTCCGATACTGGGAAGTGCGACGAAGACGATCGTGAATTCGAGTGTCGTCGTGAACTGCGCGAGCGACAAGCTGAACAGCACGGCCGAATCGCGACCGGTCATCGCGGGAGCTGTCGCGGCCACGACCGCGCTAGCTGGAGCGAGGTTCGTCGTCCGCAGCGATCACCTGATTGACGCTAGGTCGTGTCTGACAGACCTCTGCCGTGCGCAGCAGGCTACGGGTTTGTCAGACACGACCTGGGCCGGGCAGAAAGCAACTGTCCACTGGTTTTCAGTGCCCGCTCGGGAGAACGGACTGCCGCCGAACAGTTCGGCGAACTCGCTTCGCGAAACGGACACCCGGGCTAATCTGACGCCGTTGACCGGACAATTGGGGTGATTATGCGTCGTCGGGTGTGGCTGTGGGTCGGTGCTGGGCTGGTCGTGGTGCTGGCGGGCGGCCTGCTCGTATGGCGGCCGTGGGCGGCACCGGACCCGTGCGCGGAGGCACTCACTCCCGCCGAGCACGGCGGCGGAGTTCTGGTCGCGGACGTCGCGAGCCAGGACGCGCTGACGGTCCTCGACGCGCCGCGAGCACCGTTCGGCCCAGCGCGAACGGTGCTCCCCGACACGCGGTCGGCCGAACCGCTTCTCGGCGGAGTCGTCGTCGACGACACGGGCAGGGGCGATGCCGACGTCGTCGCCACCGACGCCGGTACCGGCAACGGGTTGTGGGCGTTCGAACAGAACGGAACCAGCTACGGCAGCGCCAAGGTCGGTGGCGAACTGGTGTTGTCGCAGCATCCTGACGACACACGGGCGACAGCGGTGCGGGTCGATCTCGACAGCGGCGACGTTCGTGGCTGCACGTTGCTCGGCGAGGGCGAGCCCGCGACCGCGAGCACCACCGTCGCCGTGGCCGACAAGCAGGTCGCGCTGGTGCGCTGGGCCGAAGACGACAAGGCCACCCTGACGATGATCGACCCCGCTCGCGGCGAGCCGCTGCTGACGAGCGAGATCGACCTCGATTCCTCCTTCGAGTACGGCGAGGCCGCCGGTGACACGATCGTCTTCGGCGTGGCGGGGCCCGACGCGACCAGCGCGTGGCAGATGGTCACCGACGAGCGCGGCAACCAGACTCCCGAATCGCTGCGCCTGTACGCGTTCTCCGCGAAGGACGGCGAGCCGTCGTGGGACTACGGGCACGAGGACTTCGCCCAGCAACTCGTCGCGACCACCGCGACCGAGGTCGTCGTGCGCTCCACCCGGCACGACGAGACGCGCGACGTTTTCGAGAACCGGATAGCCGTACTCGACGCCGCGACCGGTGAGGAAAACTGGTCGGCCGAGTTGCCGGAGAGTTCCCCTGTCTACTACGAGCAGGCCGTCCTGCACGGCGACGTCGTCATCACCTCGGACTCCGATCCCGAGCGTGGCACCCACGCCTACCTGACCGGGCGCGAGCTGGCGAGCGGCGACCAACTGTGGCGGATCGAAAACAAGATCACCGCGTTGCACCAGTCGGCCGTGGTCGGCGATCTCGCCCTGATCCCCGGTTACCAGCAACGGGGCATCGAGGTCGTCGACGTCAGGACGGGAGAATCCCGCACCACCTTCGACGGCGTTTCGGTCAGCCAGGTCACTACCGACGGCAGCATCATCGGACTTCGGGTCCTGCTCGACGGCGAACCCGCGCTCGTCGCATACGACAGGGCGTGACGCCGGTACTCACCCGGTGCGGCGGGAGCGGGTGAGTGCCAGCCAGCCGAGCGCGCTGGCGACCACCCCGAGCGCCAGCGCGATGACACCGCCGACGATCCCGTAGCCGGTGCCGGGGCCGCCCTTTGCGGTGATCATCACCAGTCCGCCCGCCACGATGCCGGTCAGTCCGGCCACGAGCGCGATGCTCGCCCGCCGTTTTCCGCCCCGGGGTCTCGCCAGTCCGAGACCGCCCCGGCCAGAGCCACCAGCGCCGCCACCGCGCCCACGAGCCTGCCGGTGGTCATGGTGGCGGCATCGACGGCGGCCAAGAGTTGCGCTGACATGAGAGTCTCCTCGTCGTTTCCGAACGTGTTCTGGGTCTCGCCAGAGCATGGCCGGGACACCCGGTCCTGGTCGTCCGGCAGGGGCGGGCATTCCGCACTGCCGTGGACGCCGTAACCCGGGTACCGCGCGATCCGGGAAGTACCGCGCCCGCGGTATCCGGCGGGTATCCGCGCGCGGGAGTCGGGGGGACGGCAATCCGGCTAGGGTGCAACGCATGAGCAGCGGGCGGATCGCCGCCACGGACTGGGTCATCGCCCTCGGCGTCGCGGCGGCCCTTCTGATCACCGGGCTGGCCGGGCGGCATTCCGCGTCACCGCTCTGGTTGCTCGGCTGCGCACTGCTGACGGCGAGCGGGCTGGCGCTGGTCGCGCGCCGCCGCGCGCCGGTGGTGGTACTGGCGGTCACCGGGCTGTGCGCGGTGGGCTATCAGGCGGCCGGATTCGACGTGCCCGCCGTCGCGTACCTGTTCGCGGTGTACGCGGCCATGCGGTCGGGACATCGTGTCGTCACGGTGGTGGCGAGCGTGCTCGTGCTTGCCGCGCTTCCGCTCGCCGCGATGATCTCGGGCCTGCACGACACCGGCGAGGCGTTCGCGCGAGCGAGGGGCGCCCTTGAGATCGCGTGGCTGATCGCCGCGGGCGCCGCGGGCGAGGCGCTGCGGCAGGCCGAGCGCAGAGCGAAGGAGGCGGAGCGCACGAGGGAGGAGACCGCGCGGCGCCGTGCCGACGAGGAGCGGCTGCACGTCGCGAGGGAATTGCACGACTCGCTCACCCATCAGATCTCCGTGATCAAGGTGCAGGCCGAGGCCGCCGTCCACGTGGCCCGCAAACGTGGTGAGCAGGTACCGGAGGCGCTGCTGACCATCAGGGAGGCAGGCAGGGAGGCGGCAAGGGAACTGCGGGCGACCCTTGAGGCCCTTCGCGACGACGACAGTCATCCCGCGCACGGTCTCGACCACGTTCCCGAGTTGGTGGCCAGAGCGAGGACGGCGGGCCTCGACGCGACGCTGAGGATCGAGGGAACGGCGAATGGGGTGCCTGCCGAGGTCGGCGGCACCGCCTACCGCATCGTCCAGGAGTCGCTGACCAACATCGCGAGGCATTCCGGCGCCGAGACCGCGTCGGTGGTGATCGATCACCGCCCCGGTCTGCTGGTCATCCGGATCGACGACGACGGCACGGCCACCCCGGACCGGGCGCCAGTGCCCGGCGTCGGGCTGCTCGGAATGCGTGAGCGGGTCACCGCGCTCGGGGGACGACTTCGGGCCGCGCCACGCGGTGAGGGCGGTTTCGCCGTCGAGGCCGAGCTTCCCGTGGCGGGGCTGTCGTGATCCGGGTTCTGCTCGTCGACGACCAGCCGCTGTTGCGCAGCGGATTCCGGGCGCTGCTCGACATCGAGGACGACATCGAGGTCGTGGCGGAGGCCGCCGACGGCCGGGAGGGCGTCGAGCTGGCCAGGCGGTACCTGCCCGACATCGCGCTCATCGACATCGAGATGCCGGACCTGGACGGCATCGAGGCGACCCGGCGGATCGCGGCCGACCCCGCGCTTGCCGGGGTCCACGTCGTCATCCTCACCAACTACGGGTTCGACGAGTATGTCTTCAACGCGCTGCGGGCCGGTGCGGCCGGGTTTCTCGTCAAGGACATCGAGCCGGAGGACTTCCTGCACGCCGTGAGGGTCGCCGCGCGCGGCGATGCTTTGCTCGCGCCGTCGATCACCCGCAAGCTGATCGACCGCTACGTCACGCGGCCACTCACCACGGGCGCGGTGCTGACGGAACTGACCAACCGGGAGCGCGAGGCCGTTTCCCTTGTCGCGCAAGGACTTTCCAACGACGAGATCGCCGACCGGATGGTCATCAGCCCGCTGACGGCCAAGACGCACGTCAACAGGGCGATGACCAAGCTGCATGCCCGCGATCGGGCTCAGCTCGTCGTGCTCGCCTACGAGTCGGGTCTCGTGGTCGCCAGGGGCTCCTGAGCGAACCCGCCGGGTCGCCGCGTTCCGCGAGTCCCCCGCCCGGGACGGCGAGATCCGCGTTCGGGACGAGCCCTGTCAGTGTCGGCTTATGGCGGATGCGCAAGCGAATGCCCATGTGTGCCAACGGGTTTCGTGCTTCGTCGGAGCCGTGGACGCCTCAGCGATGCGCGCGGGCGTGGATGATGTCGGCACCCGTTGCCGGTTCGATGTGGACGACCGCGGCGGTGAGCCGGGGCACCGTTTGCCTGAGCTGGTGCTCGACCTCGTGCGCCAGCTCGTGGGCGCGGTCAACGGTCAGCGAGTTGTCGACGCGCACAGCCAGCTCGGCCCGCAGGCTGTGACCGATCCAGCGCATGCGCACGTCCTTCGCCGCGCGCACTCCGGGCACCTCGGCGGCGCTCCGCTCGGCCAGTTCGACGGTGGCGGGGTCGACGGCGTCCATCAAGCGCCGGAACACCTCCTTGGCCGCGTCGCGCAAGACGAACAGGATCGCCACGGTGATCAGCAAACCGACCACCGGATCGGCGGCCGGAATCCCCAGCGCGACCCCGGCGGCGCCCAGCACCACCGCGAGCGAAGTGAATCCGTCGGTACGGGCGTGCAACCCGTCGGCGACCAAGGCCGCCGACCCGATCTGCCGTCCCACCGTGATCCGGTACCGCGCGACCAGTTCGTTCCCGGCGAACCCGACGATTCCCGCCAGCGCCAGCACCCACAGGTGCTGCACGGGCCGTGGATGCGCGAGCCGGTGTATCGCCTCGTACGCGGCCAGCGCCGCCGACCCGGCGATGATCACCACCACGATCACCCCCGCCAGGTCCTCGGCGCGGCCGAGCCCGTAGGTGTAGCGGCGCGTCGCGGCCCTGCGGCCCAGTACGAAAGCGATGCCGATCGGCACCGAGGTCAGCGCGTCGGCGAAGTTGTGAATCGTGTCGCCGAGCAGCGCGACCGATCCGGTGACCATCACCAGCGCGAGCTGCGCGACCGCCGTCACGAACAGTGCGGCGAAGGACCACACCAGCGCTCGCATCCCGCGCTTGCTGGTCTCCAGTGCCGGGTCCAACCGGTCCGTGCTGTCGTGGCTGTGCGGCCTGACCGCGTGCGCGACCTGATGCCACCACCGCCTGCCCGCGGCTTGCCGCCCATGGTCGTGGCCGTGTCCCGATGTGGTCATGACTCCGCTACCTCTGTCTCCGCGGTCTCGACGCTTGCGGGCAGACACTAGCATCGTATCTGCGTATGCATGAAGGTATGTAGGTAGTGAGGTAGCGGGGTAGGGTGCGGGTATGCACAACTCGCTGCCGGAATTCGACATGCCCCATGACGAGCAGGTGCACCTGGCCGCCGAGTCGTTTCGCCTGCTCGCCGACCCGACCAGGATCAAGATCCTCTGGGCGCTGCTCCAGGGCGAATCCTCGGTGGCATGCCTGGCCGAGCTCGCCGGGGTGAACCCGACGGCGGTGTCCCAGCACCTCGCGAAACTGCGCTTGGCGGGACTCGTGAAAGGCCGCCGCGAAGGCACGTTCGTCTTCTACTCCGCCGCTGACGAGCACGTTCGCCGCCTGCTTGCCCAGGCGCTGTATCACGCGGACCACGTCGAAAGGGGGCTCGAAGCCGGATCCGGTGACCGGCCAGAACCGCATCGTCCGCGCTTGCGGAGCGCGAACGGTTGACCGGCTCGTTCTGGTGGGACCTGGTCATCGGGCTCGCCGTCGTGCTCCTGCTCGCGTGGCTGGCACTGGTCGTGGTGCTGATCGTGTCGCGCCCAGGGGGCGGGCTGCTGCGTGAGGCGCTGCGTGTCCTGCCCGACGTGCTTCGCTTGATCCGAGGTCTCGCCACCGACAAGGAACTGCCGCGCGGCGTGCGGGTGCGGCTGGGACTTCTGCTGGTCTACCTCGCGCTTCCCATCGACTTGATCCCGGATTTCATCCCCGTCCTCGGGTACGCCGACGACGCGATCATCGTGACCGCCGTGCTGCGGGGCGTCGTCCGCCGCGCCGGAATGGACGCGGTCCGCGCCCACTGGCCCGGTACCGAGGAGGGGTTCGCCGCCGTCGCCCGGCTGACCGGCCTGCGAACGCGCTGAGCCCGATCTGTACGCTGCCGTATAGATCTGGGTTTGGGGGACGTCGATGGCACACGCGCGAACACCGAGAGACGCGTGGATCCGGGCGGGGCTGGACGCGCTCGGCGAAGGTGGTCCGGAGCTAGTCAGGGTGGAGGAACTCGCCCGGCGGCTGGGGGTGACCAAGGGCGGGTTCTACGGCTACTTCGATGGGCGCGCGCGGTTGCTGAGCGAAATGCTCGACGCGTGGGAGCGGGAAGCCGCCGACGCGGTGATCGACGAGGCCGATGCCGTCGGCGGCTCCGACGTGGCCGAACGGCTGCGCGCGCTGACGCGCGGGGCCAAGGCGCGCGCGGGAGCGAAAGGGGTCGAGCTGGCGATCCGCGACTGGGCTCGCCGTGATCCCGCGATCGCGGAGCGCACCCGGCGGGTCGACCGGACCAGGATGGCCTACCTGCACCGGTTGTTCCTCGAAGTGACCGGTGACGAGCGCGAGGCCGCCGCGCGGGCCGCGCTGACCGCTGGCGTATGGCTGTCGAGCCACCTGATGCGCTACGACACGGCCGGTTACGACCACGACGACGTACTGAGTCTCGCCTTCGCGCGCACGGTGTGGCTCACCGGAGAACCAGCTCACGATCATCCAAGAAACGGGGAGCCGAACCCATGAACCGAAGCTTTCTTTCGCCCGCCGCACGCTGGAGCATCGCCACATTGGCGATCGTCGCCTTGCTGCCCTACACGGTGCTCAAACTGTTGTGGCTCGGCGGTTCCCGGATCGGGATGGTGCCCGGCTCGGGGACAGGAAACATGCAGGACGCGCGGATGGAGATCGGCAACCTCATCACCGTCGTCCTCGTCGTGATCGGTGCGATCGTCGTGCTCGCGCTCACCCAGAGCTGGGGACAACGGCTGCCGTGGTGGGTTCTGGTCATCCCCGCCGCGGCAGCGACCGGCGCGCTCGCTCCGATCGCGCTCGGCCTGCCCGTCGGTGCGGTGCTTCAGGCCGTCACCGAGGGCAACGTGAATTCCGGGGGCGAGGGCAATCTGACCGGCCCGGTGTTCGCGTTCGTCTACGGTGGGTTCGGCGTTTTCGGTGTCGCGCTCGCGATTCTCTTCGCCGACTACGTCCAGCGCCGGTGGTCGCCGGTCCTCGCGGAGGGCCCACGTCCACCGAGCCAGTGGGGGGCGCGCGCCCTCGCCGCGGTCTGCGTCATCCCGTTCGCCTGCGCGATGATCTTCTGGGCCTTCGCCTCCGAGGGGATGGGGCTGGCTGGGTGGGAGTCGCTCGCGCAGCGCGTCGTACTGGTCGTCGCCGCGCTGCTGGCTTTGCTGGGCTGTGCCGCGTTGCTGGCTCAGGGGAAACGCGTCCCGCCCCGGCCGCGCTGGCTGGCGGGCTGGCTGGGTTGCTGTACGACGGCGGTCCAGGGGCCCGTCATGCTCCTTCTCGCGTATGACGCCACAGTGGACGCCGTACTCGTCGTCGTGACCGTGCTGGCGACGCCCGCCGCGGCGTGGCTCGGGCTTTCCGCCATCCGCCGCACGAACCAGGCGGTGTCCGAGGCGGCTTCGCGTTGATCGGGCCCTACCTGGTTCCCTCGGCGGTCAACCGGGCCAGTTCGTCGGCGTCGAGCCGCAACCGGGCCGCGGCGAGGTTGTCCTCAAGGTGGGCCTGCGATGAGGTACCGGGAATCGGCAGCATCGCCCGCGACCGGTTCAGCAGCCACGCCAGCGCGACTCGCGCGACGCTCACCCCGTGCCGTGCGGCGACCTCGGCGCACACCTCGGCGCGGTCGGTTGCCGTCCCCCTGGCGAGACGGGCGACGGGCAGCCAGGGGATGAACACGATCCCGTGCCGTTCGCAGTGGTCAAGCACGTCGTCGGAGCGGCGGTCGGCGAGGCTGTAGCGGTTCTGCACGCTGGCGATCCTGACGATCTTCCCGGCTTCGGCGAGCTGGTCGACGCTCACCTCCGACAGTCCGACGTGTTTGACCTTGCCCTCGTCCTGGAGCTGGCGCAGCGCGCCGATCTGGTCGGACAGCGGCACGAGCGGGTCAATCCGGTGGAGCTGGTAGAGATCGATCTGCTCACGCCGCAACCTGCGCAGGCTCAGCTCGGCCTGCTGCCGGAGATATTCGGGACGGCCGAGCGGGATCCACTCGGTGCCGAGGTTGACGTGGCCCCCCTTCGTCGCGACGACGACGTCGCGAGGCCAGGGGTGTAGTGCCTCGGCGAGCAGTTCCTCGTTCCGGCCGAGATCGTAGGAATCGGCGGTGTCGATGAACGTGACGCCGAGGTCGATCGCGCGCCTGGCGACGGCGAGCGCGCTCGCGTGGTCGATTCCGCTCAGCCGCATGGCGCCGAAGCCGATTCGGTGCACCGGAAGGTCGCCGCCGATGGTCACGGTATCCGTCGCGTGGTCGCCGAGATCTGTCTGGTCGAGCATCGTTCTCCTTCGGTCGGTCTCCGCCCCACTGTGGAGCCCGCTTTCTATTCAGCACAAGTGAGACTTTCTGGACCGAACCGCGTAGCATTTCTACGATGTTGAACCTGGAGCGGTTGCGGGTGCTGCACGCGGTTTCGACAACCGGCTCGGTCGTCGGTGCGGCGAAAACCTTGCATGTCACGACATCCGCCGTCTCCCAGCAAATGGCCAGGCTGGAGCGGGAGGTCGGTCAGCGGCTCGTCGAACGCAACGGCAGGGGAGTCCGGCTGACCGAGACCGGCCGGTTGCTCGCGGGAGAAGCGGCGGAGCTGATGGCGAGGGTCGAACGGGTGGAAGCCGGTCTCGCCGCGCATCGCGGAGCGGTCGCGGGGCGGCTGGACGTCGCGGCGTTCGCGACCGCTGCCAGAGGGCTGTTTCCCGGTGTCCTGCGCGAATTGCGCTCCAGGTATCCCGAGTTGCGGGTGTCGCTGACCGAGAGAGAACCGCACGAGGCCATCCCCGCGCTGGTGCGAAGCCAGCTCGATCTGGTGGTCGTTCAGGACTGGGTTGGTGACGCGCTGTCCGTGCCCAAAGGGCTTTCGCGGGTGCCGTTGCTGCACGACCGGCTCGACGTCGCCCTGCCTGCGGGGCACCCGCTGGCGGGGCGGGACACGGTCGGGCTCGGCGAGCTGGCCGACGAGGAGTGGATCGCGTGGAGTGAAGGCGAGATCTGCCACGACTGGCTCGTCCGCACGCTCAGCCACGCGGGAACGCGGCCCCGCTTCGCGCACACCGCTTCGGAGCATTCGACGCAGCTGGCGCTGGTCGAGGCTGGACTGGGTATCGCGGTGATTCCGAGGCTCGGCAGGGAATCCGGATCCGGCTCGGTGCGGTTCGCCGCGATCGAGCCCGCGCCCGTCCGGCAGGTTTTCGCGCTGTACCGGGACAGCACCGCCGCCAAGCCCGCGATCGCGGCGACGGTCGACGAGCTCGTGCGGCAGGCGGGCGAAGGGGCGTCGCCCCGCCGCCCGGGTGGTTAGCCGGTATCCGGTCCGCCTGCTCGTGCGGACCGGATACCGGCGGAACGTGGGCTACGACCAGACTTCGCGTGCCGTGTCGACGACGAGGCGGAGTTTGTCCGCCTGTTGTGCCATGGTCAGATCGTTGCCGCTTTCCATCGAGGCGAACCCGCATTGGGTGGAAAGGGCGAGCCGGTCCAGACCCGTATAGCGTGCCGCCTCGTGGATGCGGGCCCGAACCTCGTCGCCGTTTTCCAGTCCCGCGCGCTTCGTCGAGACAAGACCGAGGACGATCTTCTTGTCGTCCGGAATATCCGCGAGCGGCGCGAAGTCGCCCGAGCGCTCGTCGTCGTATTCGAGCAGCAAATTGCTGAAGTTCGTCGCGCGCGGCACGAGTTCGCTGACGAAGCGCCCGTACCCGCCACGCGCCACCGCCAAGTAGGACGCGTTGGCCCGGCAGACGTGCAGACCGAAGGTGACGCCGGGAATCGGGTCCGCGATGGAGTTGATGATGTCGATCGCTTCGGGAACGATTCTCTCGGGCTGTAGGTTGTATCGGAGCCACCGCTGCCAGACGTTTTCGTCGGCGAGGACGTGAATCAATTCCGGTGCGTCGATCTGAATGTATTCGCAGCCCAGTCTCGCCAGTTCGAGTGCTTCGTTTCGCAAGACCGCTGCCGCGTCCCGGAACAGGTCGTAGGGGTCGGAATAGGCTTCGGTCGAGTATTCCGGGTGCCAGAGATAGTTGAGTGTGATGGGACTGGACAACGTCGCCTTGAGTGGCGCGGTGCTTCGCCCCCGCAGGTAGGTGAATTCCTCGACGGACAGCATTCGCTTGCCACTGATCTTGCCGGTCACCGTCGCGGGCATGCTCATCTGGGCCCGCTCGCCCGTCGTGACGTGGAAAAGGTCGAAGGGTGGAGCGTCGATCTCGCTGACACCGTCGAGGGCGGTCATGACGTGATCGCAGAAGAAGCTGCGTCGAAGCTCGCCGTCGGTGAGGTTGTCGACCCCGATCTTCTCCTGGAGTTCGACGGCGTCGTCGACCGCTTTGTCTTCGAGGTGCTTGAAATCCAATGCCGACAGCTCGTTCGCGGCGACGGCGCGGCGTGCTTCTTTGAGGTCGTCGGTCCGTAGCAACGATCCGACGACCTCGGCCCTGTGGATCTTGGTCAACTGCTCGCTCCAGATCTCTCAAGAAACCTCAACCGATCGCGGGACAGGCTACTTACCGCTGTCAAGGGCAGGCTTCGCAGAAATCTGGAAACTGTTTCACATTACTTGCGGGAAAGGGCGGCGCTGTAGCTCCACTGTGGACGCTGCCGGTCCGTTTCTCAGAACGCGTACCGGAACACCGCCGCGACCGGCCCGCCTCCGGGAACCTCGTCGGCGCGCACGGCGAAAAGGCGGCCACCCGATGGCAGCACTCGCCTCGCGATCTCGTCGGCGACGCCATAGCTGGAGGCATCGTCCTCGGCGAGCGTGACGGCGCCGGACTCCTCGTCGACGTAGCCGGGCACCTTCGCGTCGATGTCGACCAGCAGCGTGTCGACGACACCGTAGGTCGCGGCGCGGGCGACAGTGGCCAGGTCGGCTGAGGCGCGGCCGTGCGCGAAGCGCAGTTCGAACAGGTCGCCGATCTCGGCCAGCCGCCGCGCGTAGATTTCGTCGAGCACCGTTCGCGCCGCGTCGGCGAGCTCGGCGTCGGAGGCGCCCTCCGGGCTGCCGGGGATGCCGGTCTCGGCAAGATGCGGATAGCTGTTGAGTGAACGGTAAATCCCGTTCAGTGGTTCGGCGGCGGCGAGGATCAGCGGTAGTTCGAGGCCGGTGAGCACACCGCGCAGCGCCTGGTCGACCTTGCGGGCGAACTGGCGCAGCCGGACCTTCTGCCCCTCCGAGCCCTGGAGACGGCCGATCGGGGACCGTTCGGTGATCGACGCCTTGCCAGCGGCTGACGCGGCGTCCGTCGGCAGGCCGGGAACCTCCACGGTGAACGGCGGCCCTTCGCGCGTGACCTCGACAAGGCGCACCGAGCCCGACGCGAGCGCGAGGACGAACGCGGCCTGCGGAAAGGTGACCGCGCGAAGCAGCGGCTTCAGGTAGAAGCGGTCGCTGACCTCGACGAGGCTCGTCAACTGGTTCGGCAACCGGTAGACCGTCACACTGCCGGGTGAAGCGAACACCGCGAGGCTGCGTGCTTGCTCAGCCCAGAAATCGTCGTCCTCGACGAGGTCGTCGAGTGCCTCGCTGACGTCGGCGACGGCACGGCGGTCGGCGTCGGCGTCGGTGAGCTGACGGATGGCCTCGGCAGCCAGATTCTTCAGCTCGATGCGCCCGGCCCGCGCCTGCTGGGTGAGCGAACTCGTCGGAACGTAGATGGACACGCTGACCTGATCCCGCGCGGCGAGCAGCCGCTCAAGCTGGTCACGCGTCGGGATGTCGGTGTGGAGCGTCACTCGTCAACTGTCCCACGGTGCCGACGCCGCGCAAGCCGAGCGCGACGGCGGTAACGGCGTGGATCGCCGTGCCTGCCCAGCGACGACGGTCAGGTCGTGATCGTCAGCGTCGCCGATGTCGCGCCGATGTTCACGCGGACGGTGCCGGGGCGGGCGGCTCTCGTCGTCAGCGACCAGCGGTGGATCGCGGATCCGGCGGCGGCACGGGAAAGCCCGCCGTGGCAGGTGACGGTCTCCCCGCTCCGGAGCTGGGCGATCACCGCATCGGCGGTTTCGGTGACCGCGACTCGCGCTCCCGGATAGCGGGTCAGTGTTTCCGTTGTCCATCGCAGTGCCGAGGGCAAGTCGTCGTGTGGATCCGCGCTCCAGATCACGGCCGCCCTTTCGATCAATCCGGGGTCGGGCGCGATCTCGCTCGCCGCCACATGGTCGAAACCCGGTGGGGTGGCCGGGCCGCAGGGATAACGCTCCAACGTGAGACCGGTGCGGTCGAGGTGCTTCACCGCGACGTCGAACGCCAGTGGCTCGATGATCGCCGCCGCCGGTGAGGGCAGCGGGCGGACACTCGCCGTTCCGGGAGATTCCGGTAGTTCCAATATGTCGTACATGAGGGTGCGCAGGATCGCCGCGGCGCGGCCCTGATTGGCGAACATGCGGCCGGGGAAATCGCCGCCGACCGCGCCTCGCGCGATGGTCTCCTCAAGCTGTGCTCGCAGCGGCGCGCCGGGATTCAACCGGGGCAACAGGGCCAGAAGCTCAGCCAACGGCGAATCGTCCACCACCTCGGCGCCCCCGTCCGCCGCGATCAGCACCGGTGTGTTCAGCGCCGTGGCATAGCAGGTCAGTGACCCGTGATCGGAGACGACGAGATCGGCGGCGACGAGAGCGGCCCGCCATCCTTCCTCCGGCGGTACCACGATCAGGCCCGCGTCCGTCGCCCTCCGCAGCCAGGCCCGGATCTGGAGTTCGCCATGACGTTGCCAGACATTGGGATGCAGCACGAGCACGACCCGGTAGGCGTCCGAAGGCAACGCCGTCACCATCGTCTCCGGCAGGTTCCGCAGGCGGCCGAAGAGGGAACGCGGGCCCCAGGTGGAACAGATCGTCACCACCGTGGTGCCGCTCGCCCCGAACGCCCGCCGGTACCGCCGTCGCAGCGGCAGGCTCGCGATGATGCGGTCGAGGCAGGGATCCCCGATCACCCTTGCCCGCAGCGCGAGCTCGCTGTGCACCGCCTTGACGGTTTCGAGCTGGTCGGGGTGGGCCAGCGTCACGGTGTGCGGGACCGCGCGGCCCGACTCGACGAGGGTGCTTCCCCTGATTCCGGATATGGCACCGGGCTCGGCCGCCGAGTGCCGGTGGTATCCGGCGCCGTGGGCGAGCAACACCAGCGGAGCGAGAATTCTCCCGAGGTCTCCGTTGTCGCTTGCCGCGAGAGCGAGATCGAACCGGGTGCGGATCGCCGTCTCCCAGTTCAGCAGCAAGGCGCCCGCCTTCGTGAGCCTGCCGTCGACCGCGCCGGAGAACGCCGAACCCCTGTCGACGACGAAGGTCACTTCGAGCCGGGGATCCTCAAGCAGCAGCGGGGTGACGTCGGCGAGCCTGCTGACCGCCGCCGGTGTTCTGGCGACGACGAGCACCCGGCGCTGCGGGGTACACGTGTCCCACGTCCGGACGTCGCTCACCACGGAGTTCGCGTATCCGTTCGGTCAGCTTCCGAAGCTGATTCCGCCTTGGATGTCCCTTGCCTGAACGAGATTTCCGCCGACCGTGCCGGTGACGTTGTTGACGACGGCGTCGCCCGTCGCGTGCTGGTCGAGCCGAGTGGAGTTCCACTGCGCGCGCAGCGCCCCCGCGAAAGCGGGGTCGGCGCGCTCGGCCTCGTGCAGCTCGGTCGCCAGCGCGTCGATCAGCGGCGACCCCTCCTCGGCATCCTTGGCCGCTTCGAGCGCGGCCAGTGCTTGTTTCCGGCCGGCGAACTTGTTCCTGACCAGCTCGTAGAGCGAGGTGGCTCCCTTGGTCGCGAGGGCCGAGGCAATCGAAACGAGGATGGGTTCCGGCCTGGTGTCGCTCCAGGGCGATGGACGGCGTTCTCGACGGCCACGGTAGCAATCCACGGCCGAAACCGGCCATCCTGGACTGATCGCGTCGAGTATCGTTGCCGTCACAGTGGGCATGCGGGATCGTGGGGGAGGACGCGTCGGAATGGGTGATGGGGGCCTGGTGAACGACTTTTCCGGGGTGGGCGGTCAGGTGATCCAGGCAAGGGACATCGGGTCGGTCACCTTCGCCGCGCACGTGCCGGAGCCCGTGGTGCCCGCGCAGGCGCCCGCTCCGCCGGAAGGCTTCGTCGACAGGGCGGACGAGCGAGCGATGTTGCGTGAGCTGGCCGCGGCCACGGATGCCTCACGTGATCGCCCGGTGGTCGCGGTGCTCGACGGTATGCGAGGCGTCGGCAAGACGGCGTTGTTGCGCAAGGCGGCGGCCGAGTTGTCCGGCGGTTTTCCCGACGGCGTCCCGCACGTGGTTTTCGGGTTGGACGGGCAATCACCATCGGGAGCGGCCGGAGGTCTGTTGCAGGCGCTGGGTGTTCCGGCCGAGCGCATCCCTTCGGATTTCGCGGGGCGGGTCGCTCAGCTCAGGTCGCTGACCGCGAGGCAGGCGTTGCTGATGCTGTTCGACGACGTCACCGAAGCCGCGCAGGTCACCGCTCTGCTGCCTAGTTCTGGTGCCGCGCTCGTATTGGCCGCGGCCAATACGTCGCTTGAGGAACTGTACGTCGACGGCGCGACGAGAATGCCGCTCACGCCACTGCGGCCGGAACACGCCGTAGCGCTCCTGCGATGGGTGTGTCCCGACGAACGGCTGGCGAGGGCTCCTGAGGACTGCGAGGTGCTGGCCGAGCTGTGCGGAAATCTGCCGCTGGCGTTGCGGACGGTGGCGACAAGACTGACCGCCCGTCCACACTGGACTGTCCGCCGGCTCGTCGAAGAACTGCGAACCACCCCGGATGAGGGCGCGACGCGCCGTTCAGGAGTGCTCGACAAGGTCGACCGCGTTTTCGACACGGTGTACGCGGGCCTGCCCGGCCATCTGCGTGAGGTGTACCGGACGCTCGGATTGATGGTGGGCGGCCGGTTCAGTGTCGAAGTGCTCGCGGCGATGAGTGATCGCCGGGTGCTGGATGTGAGTCATGATCTCGAAGAACTCGTCGACCAGACCGCCATGGTAGAGGCGCGGCCCGACGGCACGTTCGGGCTGCACCGGCTGGTTCGCAGGCACGCGCTGCGGGTGTCGCTGAACGAGGATTCCGAAGCCGAACGGGCGGACCGGCTCAGCCGTGCCGTCGATTGGTGGCTGCTCGGCGCCACCGCCGCCGACGTGGCGAGCACCGGGCCGCAGCGGCTCCGGATCGCCGATCCGGAGCGCCTTCTCGGTGCGGGCGTGGTCGATCTCGACAAGCGGGCGGCGCGGGACTGGCTGCACAGAGAGCGGGACAACATCGTGGCCGCCATGGAAGCCGCCGCGGCCCAAGGCTGGCACGACCGCGCCTGGCGATTGTTCGAAGCCTTCTTCGCCTATCTGGACGCGCGCAGGCCGCTGGCTTTGTGGGTGCGCGCGGCGACGCTCGCGGTGCGGTCGGCGGAACTGGACGGAGATCGTGCCGCTGAAGCCCGCTGCCGGTGCCTGCTCGGCAAGGCATACCAGGAACTGGAGCGCTACCGGGAAGCCGAGGCGGAGCTGGAGCGCGCGCGGGCGATCGCAAGCGAATGCGACGAGCTGCTTCTCGCGTCCACATACGACTTCACCGGCAATCTCTCGCTGCGGCAAGGACAACCGGCCGATGCGCTCGAGTGGTTCCGGAAGGCACTCGACATCAATATCCGCAGGGGCACGGGCAGAGGCACGGCGATGCAGACCTGGTTCGTCGGCAGGGCACAGGGCGCGCTGAACCGGGTCGACGAGGCGCTGGCTTCGTTCGCCGACGCGGTCCGCCTGGCGAACGCGGCGGAAGCGGCCAATCTGGAGCCGAGGATTCTGCTCGACGCCGCCGCCGTGTCGACCGGTGCGGGAAGGTACGACGAGGCGGGCCGGGTCCTGGCCGAGGCGCACGCGCTGGCCGTGGAACTGGAGCTCACCGCGATACAGGCGGACGTGGCCAAGGCCCGCGCGACGCTAGCCGACAAGCTGGGGGACGCCGAATCGGCGCACGATTACCGTAGCCAGGCCGCCGAGGCATACGCGAGCATGGGCAACCCGAGGGCCGCGCGCCTGCTCGCGGGGTTCACCGAGCACGACCCGGCGTGACAGCTCGATACCGTGGCCGATTCACGCAGTGATGGGGGCGAAAGATGACCGGTGTTCCCGACAGCGGGGTGCGCAACGTGCTGGTTGGTCACTCCGGCAACGTCGTACAGGCGGGACACATCGAGGGCGGCGTGCATTTCCACGGCAGGGTCGAACCGGAACCGCCGCACATGGTTCCGCCGCCGACCCCGCATTTCACCAACCAGAGCCGAGTACTCAGGCGGGTAGACGATGCCTGGGCGGGTACCGAGGACGAGACGCCGCACATCATGCTCTTCAAGGGGCTGCGCGGATCGGGCAAACGAACGGTCGGCCGTCAGTGGCTCAAGGCCCATGCCGCTGAGCTTCCTGACGGACAGTTCCACGCCGACCTCACCGGAACCAGGGGCTCCCAGGGACTGGAAAGCGTCAAGCTGCGGGAGTTCCTGATCGCCTCCGGCGTAGCGGACTCCGACGTTCCGGCCACCGCGGAAGGCCGCGCGGCCATGTTCCGTTCCCTGACGAAAGGCAAGAGGGTCGCGGTCTGCGTGGATCAGGCACTGACGCCCAGTCAGGTACGGATGCTGGCCCCGGGGCCAGGGCGATCCGTCATGCTCGTCACGGCGGCGGAAGACCTCACCGGACTTGGCATCGGCGAGCGCGTCACCCCGGTGGACCTGGAGCCGTTCGACGAGGTCGCCGCTCGCGAGCTGGTCGGCAGGCTCATCGGGGCCGACCGGGTCGAAGCCGAGCCGGACGAGGTCGGCAAGTTGATCGAGTTCTGCGACGGCCTGCCCATCGCGTTGTGCGTGGCAGGCGCGTTGCTCGCCGAGTTCCCGCGCCGCCGCATCGCGCGGCTGGTCGCCTCGCTCGACGACAACCAGCGGCGGCTCGCGGTGCTGTCACCGAACCCAGAGTTGTCGGTGGCGGCCGTCTTCGACACCGCCTACGACTGCCTCGGTGAGACCGAACAACTGATCTACCAGGCACTCGGCGCGCATCCGGGGACGCAGAGCGTGACTCGGGAAACACTCGCGCGGGTGCTGCGCATGCGCTACAGCCAGGCGAGCGAGGCGATCGACCGGCTCATCGTCTCGGGCCTGGTCACCGAGACCACCGAGGAACGGCTGAGCCTGCACAGCCTGGTCCGGCTGCATGCTTCGAACACGGCGACTGACGAGTTTCACGACGACGTTCGGGCCCGCTTTCTCGGCTACTACCATGCCGTCGGGGTCGCGGCTGGGCACGCGGTGCTGCCATCGCGCGGGTGGCGCGATCGGCTGCTGCCGCACCTGGCGGCCTTCGACGACCGGGTGCCGGAGAAACCGATGACCTGGCTTGCCGAGGAGCGGGCGAACCTGCTCGCCGCTGCCGAGGCGGCTGAGGAATCGGGAAAACCCGAGTATGCCTGGGAACTGGCCATCATGTTGTGGCCGCTGCACGAACGCGGAAAGCACTTCGCTGATCTCGCGACGATGGGAGAGCTTGGCGCGGTGGCCGCCGCGCGAGCCGGATTGTCCGGCATCGAGTCGCTTTCGCGGATTCAAAAAGGATTCGCGGATTTGCAAAGCGGCTATCCGAAGGCCGCCGCGGAGACGTTCGAGCACGCACTCACCGTCGCCGAAACATCCGGGGTGGAGGATCTGATCGCCACCGCCGTGGAATCGCTCGGGCTGGCGTATCTTGCCGACGGTGACGAGGTGCGGGCCGGTAGGTTGCTGCGGCGAAACCTCGCGCTGGCCGAGGAGCTACTGCGCGAGGCCGGAACGGGCGCCGAGAAATCCCTCATGGAGCGGCGGCGCGCGCTGGCGAGGATGCACCTCGGCAAGGTCCGCGAAGCGGCTGAGGCGACGGAACTGCTGTTCGCGGCCCGCGAATGGTTCGCACGTGCAGCGAAGCCCGAGGTGTTCAACGTCGCCAAGTGTGACCTGTGGCTGGGAATCACTTTCACCCGCGCCCGCGATTTCGCCTCGGCCCTGTCACACCTTTCCGGAGCTCTCGACACCATGCGTGGACAAGGCCGCCACTACGACGAGATGCTGATCCTGACCGCGCTGGGAGATCTGGCCGCGAAACAAGGAGACGACACGGCGGCGACGGATGCCTACGAGCGCGCTTCGGTGATCGCGGCGGTTCGCTTTCCGGACCAGGAAAGGGAAATCCGGTCGAAGGTCGCGGCGGTGGAACTATCCGATTCGGACGGTCAGCTCGACCAGTCGGGAACCGTGGCGTAGCAACATTTGGGACGGCAGGTCCGCGAGTTCGCGGCCGTCCGTCAGCCACGCGTGCACCAGCGAAGCGCACAACCTCCCGTGCGCTTCGGCCCCGCCGAAGCGAATCCAATGCCCTTCCCTTGTGACCACTTCCCACGCGCCGTCACGGCTTTGCCCGGTCGCCAGAAGACATCCGGGCAGGGCACGCAGCAGGGCGGGGCCATCCGCTGGATCCGGAACGACCATGATCTCGGCCAGTTCGAGCATCCGGCGCGCCGGTGTCTCGGTGTCGCTGACCAGGTGGGTCCCGGAGGGCAGAGCGTCCTCGACGGACATCAGTTCGGCCGGATAGCGAGTGATCTCCACCGTCGCGTCGTCCACGAGTTCGGCGCGTACCAACTGCGCGGAGGCTTCCCGGATACCTTCGGTGGGTACGGGGACGGTCCGGACCTCGGCGGGATCTGCCGGTTCGGGTAGATCGAGCAACCGGTAGAAAGCCTTGCGCAGCAGGGAAGCCGACTCGCCGACAGCGGAGGAAGCCAGCTCAGTGACCGGTCGCAGGGTTTCCGGGTCGTGCTCACGGATGACGGCGTCGGACCGCGCGGCCAGGTCCTGTCCCGGCTTCCACCGGGGCGCGGCACGCAAGAACCGGCCGACGGCCGAATCCGGTGCCATCGTGTGTTCCGGCGCTCGGGCCAGCAGTACGGGACGGCCGATGGCGGCGCCGTAGAAGGGCACCGAGCCGTGGTCGCCGATCACCAGGTCGGCCGCGACCAGTGCGGCCCGCCACCCTTCCAGTGGCGGGAGCACGGTGACGCCCGCCCGTTCACAGTCGTCCAGCCAGCGCGCCACCTGCCACGACGAGTGCCATGCGCCGATATTGGGATGCAACGCCACGACGACCCGGTACTCGTCGAGCGGAAGTCGCGCCATCTCGCGGATCGTCTCCGGGTGCTGCGCCAGCAGCGATTGTTCGCCCCACGTCGAGGACACCAGTACCAGCCGTTGGCCGCGAGTGACACCGAACGCGCGCCGGTAGACGGGACGAAGAGGTGCGCTCGCGAGCATCCGGTCCAGACATGGGTCTCCGGCGACCAGAGCGATGTGCGTCGCGCCGGGACAAGATCGGCGAAGCCGGTCCAGTTGTTCCTCATGGGAAAGGACAAGCAGGTCGGCGACAAGGTCACCGTGCTTGTCGTAAAGCCATTCCGCGGAGAGCCCGAATACGTTTCCTGTTCCTGGTTCCCGGTTCAGGTACTTGTTGTAGCCGATGCCGTGTGGCAGGACCACTTTGGGCGCGGGCCGGAAGTTCAGCTCATCGCCGAAGCTCGCCGAGATGACGAGATCGATCTTCGAGTCGCCGAGCGTTCCTGGTTCGTGGAGCCGGATGCCGTGTTCCGTCAGGAAACGGTCGGTGCCCTCGGTGAACGCGGACGAGCCGGGGATGGTGAAGACGGTCTGGATCCGGTCGTCGTGACCGAGTAACTGGAGGACATCGAGCAGGCGGGTCGCCGCGGTGATGTTGTGCACGATCGCGAGCACCGTGCGTTGAGACCTCACGGTCGCCCAGTTGCCGCCGATGGTGATGACATCCTGACTCTTGTGCGTGTGCTCGCTCGAAGGTACTCGGGAGACCTCGGCCGCGATCGCGAGCTTGTCCGCGAGGTGGCGTGGCTCACCTGCGCTCAGGTAGAAGCTTCGTAGGTGGCGGCGATCGCGGTGGCGCGGTCACGCAGACCGGCGCGCAACGATTGGGGAGTCAGGGCTTCCGCGTCCGTGCCGAGCTGCCACAGCGCCCATTCGGCGTGCCGGGAATCCTGAAAGGTCACTTTTAGCCGCAGCAGGCCGTCGTCGTCGGTTTCTTCGGCGAGAACGGCGAGCGCGGTGCTCACCACTTCGTCCCGCCGTGCCGGATTCACCCGTGCCAGCACGGTGATCGTGTCGCCGCCTGTCTGAAACCGCGTGCCACGTTCCTGCCAGGCCCGGTCGAGGTCGACCCGTTCCGGTCGCCGCGCCGGTTCGGCAAGCGCGGTGGCGGCAAACACCCTGGAGAGCCGGTAGGTGCGGTCGGCGCCGGATCGCGTGGCCAGCAGATAGCCTCGGTCGCGCACGGTGACCAGGCCGATCGGGTCCACCGTGCGCCACTTCGCGGGCTGGTCGGCGGCCGCGTAGCGGATGCGCAGTTTGGTTCCGGCGAACACCGCGCGCCGGACCTCGGCCACGATGGGCTCCGGTACCTCCTCGGCATCCTGTCTTCGTGACAACAGGTCGGTCTCCGGGTCGATGAGCAATCGCTCCGCTACCCCGGCCGCCGTGTCCCTGTGGTGCTCGGGTAGCGCGTCGACCACCTTGAGCATCGCCGAGGCGAGTGCCGAGCCGAGGCCGAATGCCTGAGCACCGCGCCGCGATCCGGCGACCAGCAAGGCAAGTGCCTCGTCATGGTTCAGACCAGTGAGCTCGGTGCGGAAACCGGGCAGCAGCGCGAAGCCGCCGTGCCTGCCGCGTTCGGCGTAGACCGGAACACCGGCCGAGGACAGCGACTCGATGTCGCGCAGCACGGTGCGAGTGGACACCTCCAGCTCACGGGCGAGCGTCGTCGCGGACAGTCTGCCGCGCTGACGCAGCAACAGCACAAGCGAGACCAGCCGGTCGGCGCGCATAGCGCGACGGTACCGGAATACCCGACAGAGGATGTCGTGATTCGTTGCGAGGCTGATCAGTACGACGGCGAAGCAAAGCCGTCCTCGCGACGATTCGAATGGAACTGATGTGGCAATGCAACGAACGGCGGTCAACCCGGTCACGTGGTCGGCGGAGCTGGGATTCAACCAGGGCGAGCTCGTCTCAGAGAACACCCGGACCCTCTACTGCGCGGGGCAGACCGCGATGGACGGCGAAGGCAAACCCCAGCATGCAGGTGACATGGCGGCGCAGTTGGCGCTGAGCCTCGGCAACCTGGAGGCCGTTCTCGGCGAGGCGGGCATGTCGCTCGCCAATCTCGTGCGGCTCAACGTCTACACCACGGATGTCGACCTGCTTTTCCAGCACTACGGCGTGCTGGCGTCGCGGCTGGGCGCCGAGGGCGTCGCGCCGGTCACGACGATGCTCGGGGTGAGCAGGCTGGCGATCCCGGCCCTGATGGTCGAGCTTGAGGGAACCGCAGTCGGCTGAGATCGGCGGCCGAGCCAGGCTGGTGGACGGAGGGCATCCGGCCACCAGCCTGGCAAGGAGATCGGATCAGTGGAAGACCACGTGGTCGGCGAGAACCGTCTTCCCGTCCTTCTGCACGTCGCCGGAGGCGGTCACCTCGTCACCGGCCTCGGGAGTGCCGTTCTCGAACTCGACGACGGAGTCGGGGGTGAGGACGAAGTCCAGCCCCGGCGCGCCGGGGTGGGAGACGACGGAGACGACGGTGACCTCGCCCCATTCGGTGTCACCCCGCTTCTCGATCTTGCTGAGCTCGCCCCTGACCTTGATCTTGTGCTCCTCTTCGGGCAGGTCCACCTGCTGGGTCTGGCTCGCTTGGCTCCTCGCGGGCTGGCTGTCGGCGGACGCGGCGACTGCCGTCCCGCCGAGAGCGATCGCCGGAAGCAGGACGAGGCCGGCGACGACGCCGACGCGGCGGGTGATCTTGGCGGACATCTTGTGCCTTTCGCGTTGGTGTGCCGGTCTTCGAGGACCGGATGAACACAGCTTGTCCGTCCTGTTTGAGCGATCTCGGAGAAGTTCTGGGAGAGTTCTGAGAATCGCGAGGCACGGCTAGCAAGGCGAAGCCGTTCCCGCTGGCGAACCCTCGCCGGCGTTCAGAGAACTCTCAGAACGTTCCCGGATTCACTCAGCCGCTTCTGAACTCGCGGCGAGCGGCAGCGACACCCGAAACGTCGCTCCGGCGCCAGGGGCCGTGGTCAGCGAAATGGTTCCGCCGTGCGCGGTGACCAGTGAGTGCGCGATGGCGAGGCCGAGCCCCGCACCGCCACCATCGGAGCGGCTGCGGGAATCGTCGGCGCGATAGAAGCGGTCGAACACGCGCGCCTGCTGTTCGCTGGTCAGCCCCGGGCCGACGTCGGCGATCTCCAGGATGGCCCGATCGTCCACAGTGCCGACGCCGATGCGGACCGGTGTGCCTTCGGGGGTGTGCCGGACGGCGTTACCGACAAGATTGGTGACCACCTGCCGCATCCTGGCTTCGTCGGCGCAGGCTGGTGCGGCCGAGGGCGCCTCGCCGTCAGGGCCGGTGAGTTCGACAGGGCGGGACGGATCGAGCGCGCGCACGTCGTGCAGCGCGTCGGCGGCCACGGTCCGCAGATCCATCGGAGTCAGGTCCAACGAGGACGCGGGATCGCGTTGTTCGTCGAGGCGAGCGAGCAGCAGCAGGTCTTCGACGAGCCGGGTCAGCCGCAGCGACTCGCGCTCGATGCGGTCCATGGTTCGCTCGACGTCGGCCTGTGCGGTCAGCGCTCCCATCCGGAACAGCTTGGTGAACCCCCGGATTCCGACAAGCGGGGTGCGCAACTCGTGGCTCGCGTCGGCGACGAACCGCCGCATCCTGGCTTCGGACCGCTCCTTGGCCGTGAAGGCCGCCTCGTTCTGCGCGAGCATGTTGTTCAGCGCGCCGGAAAGGCGGCCGATCTCGGTGCCCGGCGCGGCCATGGCGGGAACGCGCTGGCTGAGGTCGCCTTCGGCGACACCCGCCAAGGTGACCTCGATGCGCCGCAGCGGTCGCAGCCCGGCTCGGATGGCGAACGATCCCACCACGGTGAGCACGATCAGCAAGCCCGCTCCGGTGGCCAGTGAGATGGTGTTCAACCGCGTGATGGTCGCCTGCACCTCGCTCAGCGAAGCGGCCACCACCACGGTCTCGCGGCGAATCTGCACGCCGGAGGTTCCGTCGGCGGCGATGTTGCTCGTGGTCAGCGCGAGCACCCGCCAGGTTTCCGAACCGTCCTTGCTCGGAACGTCGAAAGGGCGCCCGCCGCGCGTGTCGACCGCCGCGATGTCCAGGCGTGGCAGTGCGGGGTCGGTGGCACTGGGCCGCCCTCGGGGGAGTTGTTCGACGATCAGCGCGCCGTCCGGGTCCAGGAACGCGACGTAGTTGTCCCAGAATCCGCCGTCGTCGGCGAAGGTCGTCGTTTCGAAGGAATCGGGGGAGCGCACCTGCTGCGCCATGCCGGTCGCCATCGGGCCCAGTTGCGCGTCGATGCGGCTCATCAGGTGGTTGTGCAGAAAACTGGTCACGATCACACTGCCGACGGTCAGCCCTACGGCGAGCAGCAAGCTCGCGATCAGCAGTACCCGGGCGCGCAATGAAAGGCCGCGTGACCTCCGCGGATTCGTCACGTCCTTGGCTCGCGGAGCACGTAGCCGATGCCGTGCACCGTGTGCAGCAGCTTGGGCGTGGTCTTGTCGATCTTGCGGCGCAGGTAGCTGATGTAGGTGTCGACGATGCTGGGATCGCCGCCGAAGTCGTACTCCCAGACCTGGTCGAGGATCTGCCGTTTGGACACCACCGTGCCCGCGTTGAGCATCAGGTACCGCAGCAGGCGAAACTCGGTCGGGGACAACCTGATCGGCGTGTCGGCGCGCAAGACCTGGTGTCCGTCCACCTCCAGTTCCAGGTCGCCGACCCGCAAGGTGTCGCGAGGAGCGCGGCCGCCGGAGCGGCGGAGCACGGCGTGGATCCGCGCGATCAACTCCTCCGGGTCGAAGGGTTTGGTGATGTAGTCGTCGCCGCCGAGCCTGAGCCCGTTGATCTTGTCGGCGGAATCGTCGCGCGCGCTGAGGAACAGGACGGGTACCGGAACGCCCGCGCCGGCTTGCTTGCGGAGGCGCTGGATCACTTCGAAGCCGTCCATGTCCGGCAGCATCACGTCCAGCAGCACCAGGTCAGGGGTGTTGAGCCGGGCCTGCTGGAGTCCTTCGCCGCCACTGGCGGCCGAGGTCACCGCGAAACCGGCGAATCGCAGTGTGGCGGCCAGGAGTTCGCGCACCGTGGGTTCGTCGTCCACGATGAGCAGATTGGTTCCGGGTTCGGATGCCACACTGAGCCTTTCCTGGTAGCCGTGCCGGTGCCGAACAGTGTTGTGACACAAGGCGAAACCCCGGCATGAAAAGGTTCCCTTCCGGGAGCGGCTTCATACCGGGGCAGCACATCGGGATGAGTGTCACATACCCGGCGAGGCCGGTTGCCGGAGACCGCCGCCACAACCTGCATATCTAACAGGAATCAGTGAGCGGTGGTCAGAGCTGATCACGCATGGCCCGATCGATGAGCATTGGCGGGACGGCGAGACCATCAATCCGGCGTGATCCCGGCATCCCGTCCGGTTTCGTCTCGTGTAGCTCTCCAACGAAGCTCCGTTCCGTCGCCGCCGGTCGCCTGGCGGTCCTGGACGGCCGGACGGGGTGCTCCGTCGGTCGGACCGTGGCGGTCTCCATCGGGTTGCGTGGCCTCGTCGTCCGAGAGTGCGTTGTCCGACTGACTTCCATTGGGCGCCAAGGCGTCTGGCGAGGTTTCATTTGCCGAAGGTGTCCCCACGCGCCCATTAGCCTTATCCTCATCGACTACCTCGGCACCGTCGAACCGTCGAGCGATATCGTCGCTGATTTCATCGTAGCCATGCCTGCTCAGCAGCTTGGCGAACTGGGCGGCGAACAGCTCACGTTCCGGGCCCTCCCGCATCCGTTCGACAACCGCTGCGGCAACTGCTGTCATGCTCGGGCGCGCATCCACCTGAGCTACCGCGTCGTTGCTTTCGCCAGAACCCGGCGGTACTGGAATTTCCAGCGAGAGCTGTGGGCTCGCCCGGTCGAGCAGGCCGTTCGACCCGTTGCCCCCGAAAGACTCAGCGCATTCGGTTCCCATGGCTGTTTCACTCAGCCGGCGGAAGTTTCCGATCTTGCTGACGGCTTCATCGACGCGTCGCTTCTCGTCGGTGCGTGGTCCCGCCAGCCACCACACCAGAGTGCTGCCGAGGTCAGTCAGTACATCCTCGTCGAGATACGTACGCACCTTCCGCTCGTAGCGACATTGCGATTCGAATACGTCCTCGTCCTTGCGGACATCGGCGAGGCTTTGCAGCCGTCGATGGTCGCCATCGGGCAGCTCCAGCGTTATCTGCCCCGCCCAAAGCTGCAATTGGCCAGTGTGGTCGACCCGTTGTGCTCCCAATGCGGTATCCAGTTCGTATCGCGCACGGCCAGCGTCCTCTGGCCGTATTGCCCCCAGTAGTGTGGCGGTTTGGCGCAGGATCACGTCAGCGGCCATGGAGCCGGGATTCGCATGCGCGATCCCGGGCGACATCGAGCGCGGCAGCCAATACACAGTGCAGGAAAACACGAACCGGTAGTGCTCTTCGGCGCTGGCGAACAATACGTCCTTGACTGTGTACTGGCCGGGTTGAGCGACCTCCGGCTTGGCTGGAGGATGATCCGGCACGATGTGCCTTGGCTGTGGTTCAAAGCGTTGTGAAGTGACGGAGAGCGCCACCAGTTCGACCAGCCCGGGTGCAAGGACGGTGAGCACCGCCAACAGGATCCACAACCATGACGACCAGTCCGCGGAAATTCCTAGGAATATCCAGACGACAGCGACGACCGTCGAACCGAGAAAGACAAGTTTCCGCACTCCGCTGTTCATTCCGACTCCCCATTGAGGATATCCAGTTCCTGGGCGCGATCCATTCGGATGCTCAACGCATCGAAGGTTCGCCGCCGGAGATTTCGTTCGTCCGTGTTTACTTCTTGGCGTGCCCAGTCCCGGGTGAAGACATGCACCCGGGCGACCCGCGACAGCTCACCGCCGGTCGCCTCAGCGAGCACGTCGAGTAGCTGTATGCCGCTTGGCGATGTTCCGGCCATTGTCACCCAATCTCGCAGCCGCTCGCCCCACACTGAATCATCGAAATTCAAACTGGCTCGCCAGCAACGTGCGAGCTGTCGCCGGATCGTCGCGCTCCCGATCAGCGGTCGGCGTCTGCTCCCGGTGTCCAGTATTTGTGCCGCTTCGGAGATCACGAGGAACAAGTCTGCGTCAGTTCTCTTTCCTCGTGTCAGCCACAACGACATGCGCCAGATGAATCTTCGGTATTCCGATAGGCCACTGGAGAGCAGAGCGCTGGCGCCCTTGCGTGCCTGCTGCGCGACCTCCGCATTGGAGTTTTGCGCGAGCAATCTCAACCTGACTAATGCTTGATCCGCTTGCGCGTTTGCCATCGCTCTGACGCACACGACCACCAGAATGCCCGCGAGGTCCGCGCGAAGGGCGGGATTGCTTGCCCATTCATAGATCTTACGGCGCACCTGAGTAGCAGCTGTCGATGCATCGGTCTCGCGCAACGCGGAGGCCAGAGCGGCGAACGCCCAGCGCTGGGAACCAACTCTTCTCGACCACCGTTCCGCAAGCTCGCAGAGATCGAGCCCGCGTCCGGTGCGACATGCTTGTATGGCAAAGCGATAGACCAGGTGATCACGGTCAGCTTCTGTGAGTGCGGGGCACCACATGCAGTCATCGATCCAGTCCCGAAGCCGCTCTCGCAGTTCTGGATAGTTCGCCCAGAAGTGGTCGAGTACCGCGGCCGAGTACTGTGGCGAATCGAACCGGAGATGCCTCGTCGCGTCGCAGTTGACTCCTACCTGGCGCAGAGCCTCGTCGAGTCCCTCCCTTTCCAGCACATGCCGCTCGTCCTCGGGGAAGTCCAGTCTCGACAACAACCTGTCTCGCGCGGCATGCACAGCGTCGGCATGCATGCCGTCAAGTAATGCTGAGGCCAGCAACAAAGCGCGCTGCGCCGGCGCGCAGGCTCCCACTCGTTCGGCCACGGCGGCGCTGTAGTCGATGAGCGCGTCACGAGCCAGCTCCGTCCACCGAACGAATCCCGATGAGGGAAAGTCGCGTCCCATCTCGGCAACCCGCAGGGCGAACAATCTCAGTCTATGCATCGGGACCGTTGTCAACTCGGCGTCGAGTTTCCGTAATTGTTGACTATCGAATCTTATTCCGTGTTCGCGGAGGTGATTCCGAAGAACGGCGATCGGGTCCGGGCGTCCGATATTCACGATCGGTTGGAAAGATCCACTTTGAATACGGCTGGCTCCGGTCGGCAGTACGACGACGAGCGCGGCACCCTTTTCTTCGACGGCGGCATGGAAGGTACTGAACTGATTTCCGGTTCGTTCCAGATCTCCCGCGTCCTTGCTGGACAAATCCAGAAGTAGCAGTTCGCGGTGTAGTACAGATTCCGGATCAAGTCCGCAGTCCCCGACTTCCTGATCCAGGGTCAGCAGGCGATATTTGGTGTCTTGGTCGTCGAACCGTTGCCACAACAGCATCATGGCCGCCGTTCTCCGGCCACTTCCTGAGGCTCCTTGCAGGAAGACCAAACCGCATTTTCGAAGTGTCTTCACGGCTTCCGTAAAAAACGGAGGCTCGACGAAGTTTTTCCTCAGCTGTTCGAGTTCCGCTGTCGAATGCCTGAAAGATGAACGCGGCCTGCTCACATTCTCGGCCTCGGCCTCGGCCGAGAAATACAGGTGGAAAACGTCACCTTGTACCGCGTGGACCGTTTGGTCATGGCCGGTAACCACGGCGCCGACAGCGCTCTCAGCCGTGTCAAGGCCGAGATAGCGGGGCGCTCCAGGCGGTTTTTCCTGCGACATTGTCTTCCGCTCCCTTGGCGCTGACGCGTTAGTGCGGGTTCTCGTGCGGATCGATCGCGGGTTTTGGGTCCGATTGTGGAATACTGTTGTACTGCATTCCATGACCAGTGTGGATGGTCTGCCCGTGCCCAGTTATGACCTGGCCGACCGGGCCGTTGGCGTTCGATATTCCGACGTAGCTCGCTTTACCCTGCCTGGCGTTGTCTGCCTCGCCCGTTCCGGCAAGATCCACGTTCTGATTCTCTCCAGGACGCCGAAACCCTTGACTCAGCAGAGAACCCGAGGGTTTCGGCACCCGCAGATAGGCCCTGCCGGAGTAGGTTTTCACCGTGACGCCAACGGGGACATATAGATCGGGGTCTTCCGCGCTGTAGCCGGAAATCACGACGTCCTCGTACACTCTGGCGGAGACAATGGCTGCCACGCATGTGGTGTTGTTCGACCGCGCCAACAGGTCTCTCACTGATTCGTCGTCGATCATCCGGTGCGCCTCGATCCGTGCGTCCCCGCTGCCGTCGCTAATCGTGTTGCGGCCAGAGTCGGTCATCGGACCGACCGTGAGGCTCACCCGCATCCGCATCGGCTGTTCAACAGTGCTGATTCGGTTCTGGTACTCAAGTTCGTCCTGCAATGCCACCAGAAACGGGTTCAGCAGGAGTGGAAGATAGCGTGTCTTGAAACCCAGGAAGTAACCATCCCCTGTCGTTCCGTGAAAGCGGGCAGCGTTCCACAGATCGAAAGAGCCGCACCGGTGGAATGACTGCCTGAGTAGCAGCGGAATTTGCTGGGTGACACCGGCGTGGTCGCGGCCCTTCTCTCCGCTGAAGTTCTTCATGTCGACGACCATGAGCGCGCGATAGGATGGCAGTTCGGATGATTCGTGTGCTGCTCGCAGGTTCATTTGGCTTCCTTTCCAGGTCGCTGTGTTCTCGGGGGCTTACGAAGCAGGAACACGATGACGTGCGCACGCTGCCCACGTTGTCCGCCGCCGGACAAAGTGCTCGTGACGTGTGTCACTATCGAGTGACGACTCTGGCCTCGGTCGCGAGGATCCGGTCGTTCGCGACCACCAGCCGTGGCCCCTGGCCGAGTGCGCCGCATGCCCGCAGTGCGGATATCTGATCGGCGACCGTGCTGCGAGCCAGGCCAAGGGCTGTCGCCAGTGCTTCCTGTGAAAAGGGGATCGTGACGCGATTACCGTCATCGGGGTCGGCCAGCGACATGGTTTCGAGTATCAGCCGCGCCACTCGGTGCCTGGGGGGCAGATGCACCTGCTGTAGTTGATACGGCACGGTCTCGGACAGCTTGGCCACCAAGTAGTCGCGGAAGAGTCCGTCCGCGTTGTGGTCACGCAGGAAGCGGTCGAAATCGGCGCGAGTGAGGCAGCGGGACATGCAGTGATCAAGCGCCTGTACGTTGGCCGACCTATGCGAATCCGGTCGCGCGGCCATCTCGCCGACGAGATCTCCTGCCGCCCGCAACGACGGCAACAGCCTCGAACCTTCGATGTCGCCCGCCAGCACCTTGACCCGGCCGTTCGTCAGTGCGAACAGATGATCACCTCGTTCGCCCTGATGCAGTAGATGTGCCCCCGGACGGTGGTGTTGGGCGACACCACTACCTAGCAGTGCTGCCCAAAGCCTTTCACCCACTAGCGCGCGGAACCCTCGCGGCACGCGATTCTTGTTTTCTTGCACGATCATTCCGTACAGGCGTACGCGATCCTATGTGAAGATCTTCGGCGGGTTTCGCCCGAATAGAGCATGCCATGCGTGTCGCGACCGTCTCACTCCAATGGCGTTGGCCGGAGTGCGCTGAGACAGCAAAATCTTTCATATGACCAAAAGTGATGACGCGTGGAAGGCCCTGTCACAGATCAACGACCTCATCAAGGTAGCCGACGCCAAAGCCGGGGTCGTGCTGGCGTCAGCCGGCGTTCTCGGTGGGATCGTGGTTCGAGCTGTCCCGTCGCCGACACAATGGCGCGAAAGTTGGTTCCATACTGGTCTGCTATTGCTCAGCATCGCCCTGGTCTCCGTGAGTATCTTGTTGTCCTTGCGGGCTTTCGTCCCGCGGCTGCGCACAGGAGGTTCCCGGTCTCTCCTGCATTTCGACAACATCGCGCGCCGGTACACGACGGCCGCCGACTTTTCGACCGCCTGCCGTGCGCTATTTGAACAGCATGAAAGACTGCAAGACGCCGTGATCACACAACTGTGGGCCACGAGCAAGATCGCGCGACGGAAGTTCCGCTCGGTAACTTGCGCGATAATTTCGCTCGGTTTCGCACTACTCACCGCACTTGCGGCTGGTGTGCTGGGCAACTGAAACGGTGAACCAGCACCGTCCTGAGGTTACAAAAGGCGCCAGTGGCGCCACCCGTGCAACCGTAAGTCGGTCGATCGGCTGTCATCGATGGTCGCTGAACGTCGCGGACTTCTGTTGGGAGCGAAGGCAACCGCGAACCAGTCACGACCGGAGTGGGGCACTTTGCGGCAACCAGCTCTGTGGCCACAAGCGGAACTTCCTGACGTGGGGAAGGAAGCTCGTGGCGCCGTCCGGTACGAACCTCCGCCAGGCAATGTGAATGGAACGGCGTGAGCGACTGTGTGGCGAATCGACTATCGTCCACTCGGGCCGGTCAACGAGAAGACTGATCGCAGCCACGTAGCGCACCGCTCGCGATCTGTTTCCAGCCGGACGGCCGAGGCACACTCCGTCATCGATCACCGGCTCCGGCGAAGATGGTGCCTCGCAAACGTGCGTCCTTCTGCAACTCGCTGGATTACTGCGTAGAACGGAGCCTGCCTCCCCGAAATCGGCTGCCAAAAAAAATGAAATGGACTACGTCAAGGAGGCGGTCGAAATACGTGTGGTAACAGAACCGCGATCATAGGTAAAAGCTGTGGCAGCGCTGGAGGGCCGGTTCATCGAATGGCAGCCTCGCAGGTCGTCCGCTCCAATGTTTGGGTGACTGTGGGGCTCCCGGCAGCGTAAGCAGGGGAGGACGCTGATTTTTTCGCCCGACTGTTCTGCAACCCGTCGGGCTGGGCGTGGGCGGGTCGACAGTGCGCGTAGGGGCAAGGTGGCAATGATGGACGAGGAATGTGCCTCCGTCGGCACGAGGGACGCACGACTTGCGGCATGCGTCTCGACCGGGCTCGCTACGGACGTGCTGCGGAGATCATCGCAGGACAGCAGCAATCCGCGCTCGACGGGATCGTTCGCGCGCTGGGACTCGACTCGGACTAGGTCGGGTCCACACATGGTCCACAAACACCGGATGAAGGCGGTTCATAGCGAGACACAGTGAGACAGCACAAGATCGGCCCCTCACCGGGTTTGCGCTGGTGAGGGGCCGATTTTGCCAGGTTTGAGAGAGTGCCCCCGGTGCGACTCGAACGCACACTGGACGGATTTTGAGTCCGCTGCCTCTGCCGATTGGGCTACGGGGGCGTGATCGGAGACTTTACTCGGTGGCTCCAGGCACCTAGCATTCGGGCTACCACGTGCGTGCCGACGTGTCGCGCTGAAGCGACCTCATTCCACGTGTCGAACGCCATCTCATGCGGCGACTCTCTTCCCGGTAGCCTCGCAGTTGCGGCATGCCGCAACCTGTCCAACCCGTCGATCCGCCCAGGAGGACCCCGGTGACCGAAGCGGCTACCGAGGCCAACGGTGTCGCCACCGCACCACAGCGTCGAGTTCTCGTCGCTGAGGACGAAGCGCTTATCCGCCTTGACCTCGTCGAGATGTTGCGTGAAGAGGGCTACGAGGTGGTCGGCGAAGCCGGCGACGGGGAAGAGGCGATCAAACTCGCCGCCGACCTCAAGCCCGACCTCGTGATTCTCGACGTGAAGATGCCCAAGCTCGACGGGATCGAGGCGGCTGCCAAGATCACCGGCGATCGGGTTGCTCCCGTGGTGATCCTGACGGCGTTCAGCCAGCGCGACCTTGTGGAGCGCGCCCGTGACGCGGGGACCATGGCCTACCTGGTCAAGCCCTTCGCCAAGCGCGACCTCGTCCCGGCCATCGAGCTGGCGGTCAGCAGGTTCGCCGAGCTCCAGGCACTCGAATCCGAGGTCGCCGGGCTCACCGACCGGCTGGAGACCCGCAAGGTCATCGACAGGGCCAAGGGTCTGCTGATGTCCCAGCAGGCGCTCACCGAACCGGACGCTTTCCGCTGGATCCAGCGGACCGCGATGGACCGCCGCACCACGATGAAGGCCGTCGCCGAGGCCGTGATCGAGAGCATCGGCAGCAAGTAGCCTTCCCCGCACCTGCCAGAACCACCCTTCGTCTGTGACCTGAGTCACAGACGAAGGGTGGTTCTTTTTGTGTGCACCTGGCGATTACGAAAGATCTTCGCTTCTGCTCTGGCGCCGCCGTCGATCTCCGGTACTGTGATCCTGCTCTCGTGCCCGCGTGGTGGTGAGTGCGGCGACCTTGGCGTCGACCGGTGGTTCAGACCCGATGACGACGCCAGCGTCAATCGGGCATTAATTGTCCGTAAAACACATTCGCCACCGTCACGATGTGGATACAACCCTCAGCGCCGCTGTTCAAGAAATGGGGCGGACGGCTACTTTCATCGCCCATGTCAGGTCCTCGACTTTCGGGGCAAGTGGAGAACCTGCGTCTTGAAAGACATTGGGAGGAAATGTGTCAAGAGCACGGTTTGGGCGGGTTCTCGCGCTTGCGGCGGCCGCGTCGCTCGCGCTCGGTGCGTGCGCCGCACGCAACGACGACGGGGCCGACGGCGGTGACGACGCGCAGCAGCCTCAGGCCAGCGCCCCCGCCGAGGCGGCGAACGCGGCGGATCCCGCCGGTGACGGGAACGCCAAGTGCGACCCCACCACCACGCTTGCCTACGCGGGCACCATCAACGGCCAGAACGCGGCGCTGGGGCAGAACATCCTCAACGGCGTGAAACTCGCGGTGAACCGCCACAACGATGCCAACCCCGACTGCCAGGTCGTCCTCAAGGAGTTCGAGACAGAGGGCACTCCCGACCGCGCGCCGGGCATCGTCACCCAGGTCGTGAACACGCCGGAGATCATCGGCGTCGTCGGCCTCCCGTTCTCCGGTGAGTCGAAGGCCGCCGGCAACATCTTCGACGAGAAGGGCCTCGTCCAGGTCACGCCTTCCGCCACCAACCCCGCGCTGAGCGAGAACGGCTGGAAGACCTTCTTCCGCGGTCTCGGCAACGACAACGCCCAGGGCCCCGCCGCGGCGAAGTTCATCACCGGCGAGCTGGGCGCGCAGTCGGTGTGCGTGGTTCGGGACGACTCCGAGTACGGCGTCGGCCTCGCCAACGCGATCAGCAACGAACTCGGCGACGCGGCCAGCTGCCAGGAAAAGGTCAAGACCAAGCAGACCGACTTCTCCGCGATCGTCAACAGCATCAAGAGCGCCAACCCAGACGCGATCTTCTACTCCGGCTACTACCAGGAGGCGTCGCCGTTCGCGCAGCAGCTCTACGACGCCGGTGTCGAGGCCACCTTCGTCGGTCCGGACGGCGTGAAGGACGACGAGTTCGTCAAGAGTGCCGGTGACGCGGCCGAGGGCGTCTACTTCACCTGCCCCTGCGTGCCCGCCGACCAGTTCACCGAATTCACCGAGGGCTACAAGCAGCTTTCCGGTGGCAAGGAGCCGGGAACGTATTCCCCTGAGGGCTACGACATCGCGACGATCCTGCTCAAGGGCATCGACTCCGGGGTGACCGACAGGGCCGGTTTGCTCGAATACGTCAAGAACTACGAAGGCCAGGGCCTGACGAAGAGCTTCAAGTGGGACGAGAAGGGCGAACTCGCGGCATCCACCGTGTGGACCTACAAGGTCGAGGACGGAAAGATCATCCGCAACACCGAGATCAAGCCCGACTGATCCGGTTCTAGCACCTTGTAGCCGGGGCGCTCGCCCGACGGAGGATCCCGTCGGCGCGCGCCCCGGCCACTCCTGGAGAACGCATTGTCCATATATCACCAAATGCCGGGGCTCCTCCTTGCCCAGGACAACGGCTGGATCGACTTCAACGTCGCCGGACTCGTCGATCAGTTCTGGAGCAACACGGTCGACGGGCTCGCCCAGGGCAGCATCTACGCGCTCGTCGCGTTGGGATACACCCTCGTCTACGGGGTACTGAAACTCATCAACTTCGCCCACTCCGAGGTGTTCATCTACGGCGCCTACGCGACGTGGTTCACCTTCTACGGCCTCGGTTTCCGCCCCGGCCCCACGGCCGAACTGGCGATCTTCGAACTGATCGGCTTCCTGTTCCTCGCGCTGCTGGCGGCCATGGCCGTATCCGGCGCGACGGCGTTCGCGCTGGAAAGGGTCGCCTACCGGCCGCTCAGGAACAGGGGCGCTCCCCGGCTGGTCTTCCTGATCACGGCCATCGGTGCCTCGTTCGTGTTGCAGCAGCTCATCTTCATCTGGCGGGGCGCCAACCCCGAGCAGGCGATCCGGTTGCTGCGACCGGAACCGGTGTTCGAGATCTTCGGCGCCACGGTCACCAACATCACGATCATCATCGTCGTCGCGTCGATCCTGTTGTGGCTCATCGCCGACACCTTCGTCAACAAGACCAGGTTCGGCCGCGGCATCCGTGCCGTCGCGCAGGATCCGGACACGGCGACCCTCATGGGGGTCAACAAGGAACGCGTCTACATCATGACGTTCCTGATCGGTGGCTTCCTCGCGGGCGCGGCCGCCCTGTTCTACATGATGAAGATCCCCCAGGGCGCTTGGTATCAAGGCGGATTCTTGCTCGGCATCAAGGCGTTCACCGCCGCGGTGCTCGGCGGTATCGGCAACCTGCGTGGCGCGCTGCTCGGCGGCCTGCTGCTGGGCCTCATGGAGAACTACGGCCAGTCTCTGTTCGGCGGAGAATGGAAGGATGTCGTCGCCTTCGCGCTGCTGGTGCTGATCCTGATGTTCCGCCCGACCGGCATTCTCGGTGAGTCGCTCGGAAAGGCACGCGTATGACGACCACGGACACGCGAGCCGGTCAGCGGCGCTCGCTCAGCGAATGGTGGAACAACCTCAACCGGCCGACGCAGTGGGCGGTGATGATCCCGGTCGTTCTGCTGATCTACGCGCTGCCGTGGCTGAACCCGCCGATTCTGACGACCGAACCCGGCTACGATTTCCCGATCGCGATGTTCGAGGTCGCGCGGTATGCGCTGATCGCCATCGGGCTCAACATCGTGGTCGGCCAGGCCGGGCTGCTCGACCTCGGTTACGTGGGCTTCTTCGCGGTCGGCGCCTATGTCGCGGCGCTGTTCACCAGCCCGGACTCCGTGCTCACGAAGCTGCCCTTCCTCGCCGTCATTCCGATCGCGATGGCGATCACGATGGTTTTCGGCGTCATATTGGGAACTCCGACCCTGCGACTACGTGGTGACTACCTGGCCATCGTCACGCTCGGGTTCGGTGAGATCGTCCGGCTGCTCGCCGACAACATCGAACCGTTGCGCGGAAACCAGGGCTTCCAGCAGGTCGGTCATCCACCCGGTACCAATGCCGACGGGACCGCGCTGTTCAACAACACCGACGGAAAACCGTGGTACGTCCTCACGGTCACCGTCATCATCGTGGTGCTGTTGCTCGTCGGGAACCTGGAACGCAGCAGGGTCGGCAGGGCGTGGGTCGCGATCCGCGACGACGAGGACGCCGCCGCGATCATGGGTGTCCAGACGTTCAAGTTCAAGGTGTGGGCGTTCGTCATCGGCGCCGCGATCGGCGGGCTCTCCGGTGCGCTCTACGCCGGGCAACTGGCATTCGTGAACAACCAGAAGTTCGACGTGGTGACGTCGATGCTGTTCCTCGCCGCTGTCATTCTCGGGGGCTCCGGCAACAAGGTCGGGGTACTGCTTGGCGCGTTCGTCGTCGCGTACGTGCCGTTGCGGTTCCTCGGTATCGCCGAATACAAGTTCCTGATATTCGGATTCGCGCTGATCATTCTGATGATCTTCCGGCCGCAGGGTCTGCTCGGTGCGCGACAACGGTTGCTCACCTACGGTAGACAGGCGTACCAGCGACTACTCGGCAAGGGCGAGCAGATCAGCCACGACGCTTCGGTGTCCAGTGACCGCGACGGAGGCGTGAAATGACGGCGCCAGGCAACGGTCCCGAGGTGCCGGCGGAAGGCGGCCTTGTCGCCGAACTCCAGCAGATGACGGCGGAAGAACTCGCCGAACACGAGGCCGAGGTCGCCGAGGTCGTCGCCCCGGAAAGGGAGATCGCCGTCGACGTCGGCGAGACCCTGCTGGAGATCGAAGATCTCACCGTGCGCTTCGGCGGGCTGACCGCGCTTGATTCGGTGTCCTTCGGGATCAGGCGCGGCGACATTCTCGGCCTCATCGGGCCGAACGGCGCCGGCAAGACGACCTGCTTCAACGCGATGACCGGGGTGTACCGGCCGACGTCGGGGAAGGTGCTGCTCGAAGGCAAACCGCTCGGCAAACTCGCCAAGCACAACATCACGAGGCGGGGCATAGCGAGGACGTTCCAGAACATCCGGCTCTTCGGCGAGATGACGGCGCTGGAGAACGTCGTCGTAGGTACGGACGCCAGGCACAAGACCAGTGTCATGGGTGCGCTGATCCGTTCGCCGAGGCATCACAAGGAGGAACGTGCCGCGATCGAGCGGGCCATGGCGCTGCTCGACTTCGTCGGTATCGCCGACAGGGCGGCCGACAAGGCGAGGAATCTGCCTTACGGTTACCAGCGGCGGCTGGAGATCGCCCGCGCGCTGGCGACGGAACCGAAACTGCTGTGCCTCGACGAACCGGCGGCCGGGTTCAACCCCATCGAGAAGGAACAGTTGATGGGGCTGATCCGCAAGATCCGCGACGACGGGTACACGGTGCTGCTGATCGAGCACGACATGAAGCTCGTGATGGGCGTGACCGACCGGATCGTCGTGCTGGAATTCGGCAAGAAGATCGCCGAAGGCGTCCCTGCCGAGATCAGGGACGATCCGGCCGTGGTCGCCGCGTATTTGGGAGTGCCAGACGATGACCTTGCTTGAGCTTTCCGGTGTGTCCGTCCACTATGGCCGGATCAGGGCGGTGTCGGACCTGACGATCACCGTCGACGAGGGCGAGATCGTCACGCTGATCGGCGCGAACGGGGCCGGGAAATCGACCACGATGAGGGCGATTTCCGGGATCCGGCCCGTTTCCTCGGGCACGATCACGTTCGAGGGTGAGGACATCACGCGGCTGCGGGCCGACCTCAGGGTCGTCAGAGGAATCTCGCAAGCTCCGGAGGGCAGGGGAATCTTCCCCGGCATGACGGTCGCCGAGAACCTGGACATGGGTGCATACGCCCGCAAGGACCGCAAGAACCTGGACGCCGAACTCGACCAGGTCTACGAGTTGTTCCCCAGGCTCAAGGAACGCAGTAGCCAGGCAGGCGGGACTCTGTCGGGAGGCGAGCAGCAGATGCTCGCCATCGGCAGGGCGCTGATGGCCAAGCCGAAACTGCTGCTGCTCGACGAGCCTTCGATGGGGCTCGCGCCCCAGTTCATCCAGCAGATCTTCCGGATCATCACGGAGATCAACAAGCAGGGCACCACGGTGCTGCTGGTCGAACAGAACGCCCAGCAGGCGCTGTCGCGCGCGCACAGGGCCTACGTGCTGGAGACCGGCGAGATCGTCAAGACCGGATCGGGCAGGGAACTGCTCGCCGACGATTCGATCAAGGAAGCCTATTTGGGCGTCGCCTGACGCGGCGGCGTTCAGCGCAGCCGGTCGGCCGCCTTGAACGCCGCCTTCCTCGCCGCCTTGGCGATCGCCTTGTCCGGGTGCTGACCGAGCATGGTCAGTACCCGGTGCGCGTCGGGGTGGTCGATGCGCCAGAGTTCGTCGATCAGTTCGGCGTTGTCGGCAGGCAGCGCCTCCGCGAGTTCCTCGGGAGCGACCTCGGAACCCGCCGCGGCGAGCGAGTCGGCGACGAGCCACGCGAGGTCGGCTCGCTCCGGCTGCCACTCGGGACGTTCGCCTTCCAGCGCCAGCAACGCGAGTTTGGCGTAGGCGCGCAGGTTCGGATTGCCGATCGCCTCGCGCCAGTGCGATTCGGCCTCGGCGCCGAGCGCGCGCACGAGCATGCTGCCGACGAGTCGTTCCGCCGGTCCTCCCTCGGTGACGACGGTCATGAGTTCCGCGACGGCGGTCGCCGCGTCCCTCCGTTCGAGCCACGCGGCGAACTCGTCGTCGAGTTCGTCGTCGAGGCCGCTGCCGCCGACGGCGATCAGGTCGGCCGCCGTCATCTCGTCATGCGGTGGCAGCAGTGGAATCTCGACGCCGGAGTCGACCAGTTCAAGGCGCATGGCGTGCATCGCCAGCGGCGTGGCGACGACCGTGAGCTCCACCGCGCCGGTGTCGTTGTCGGTCTCTTCGAAGAGTTCGACGGCGCCCAGTTCGGCGAGCCTGGTGAGCAGGACCTCGCTGGGTTCCCCGTGCTCGGCGACCCACGATTCCCACGCCTGCCCCGCCCTGTCGACGGTGAGGTCGGCCGTCGCGACCTCCTTGATCATCTCGTCGACCTGGGTCACCGGAAGTCCCGCACCGCGAGCGAGGAACAGCGGCATGAACCACACTCCAGCCGCGGCGAACTCCAGGTCGGTCTCGTCGGCCCGTTCCGCGTCGGCGAGCAGGCTCCACGCGAGGCTCGCGGTGAGCGCGCGGCACCAGACGTCCAGTACGTCCTCCGTCGACCCGTCCGGCCACAAATCCGCTCCCTCGCCGAGCGCGATCGTGCCGGAGTCGTCGGCGGTTTCCTCGGTTTCGCTGGTCGAGGGGGCGATGAAGTCGATGTCTTCGGCGAGGGCGAGCAACTGGGTCAGGTCGGTCTCGGAGAGATCAAGGTCTTCGGCGACCGAGGTGACGTCCTCCGGTGACACCTCACCGTCGGCGGTGAGCGGCCGTCCCTCGCCGAACCACACGGCGAGTTCCCTCGTGCGGGCGAGCAGGGTGCTCGCGCGCGCGGCGTCGGCGAGCTCGTCGTTGCCCGGCAGTCGCAGCGGGCCGAGGGTGTCGGGGAGGCCATACGCCTCCTTGAGGTCGATCTCCTCCTCGTCCGCCCCGAGCATGGCCTCGTCGAGCGCGGGGGTGAGCGTGTCGAGTTCGCTCGCCAGCGCGTCGTGCCGTTTCGCGGGGATCTTGCCGGTGTCCGCGCCGAACGCGAGCAGGGCGCGCATGGTGGCCGTGATCCGCTCGACGTCCTCTTCGGTGCCGACCTCGAAGACATCGGGGTAGACGTCGAGCAGCAGTTCCTCGATGTCGCCGACCCGCAGCTCGGCCAGTTCGCCGACCTCCAGTTCGTCGGCGAGCAACGTCAGCAGTATGGCCGCCTCGCCGAGGTCGACGTCGCGTCCGGATCGGCCGGCCCATTCGGCCAGTTCAGCGGTGCCGGATGGGGTGTTGCCTTCGGCGCGGTCGTTGGTCATCGGGCCAGGCTAGCCGTCCGGCTTCGCGGCGACGCGGGCCCTCCATCACAACCGTTGGTTGTCGCGGGGCAGCCGAAAGCTGTTGGACCGAGGGGTCGCGCCGGTCGTTTACTGGAGTCCACAACAGAACCGACAAGTGCGGGAGGAAACATGCGACCGGCCGACAACACGGAGATCACCGGCGTCGTCGAAGGGGTGCCGTTCGTCGCGCTGCCACCGGGCGGCGTCACCGGTCCCGCTCCGCTCGTGGTCACCTGGCACCTCATGGACGCGCCACGCAGCGAGTCGGCGATGGCCGCCGCGCTGCCGATGACGGGACTCCCCGCGTGGCGGGTCTACCTCGGCCTGCCGATGTTCGGCGCGAGAGCGCCGAAGGGAGGTGCTGAGGAGTTCTTCGCGCTCGCCGCGAGCGACTATGTCCTCAACGTGGCGGAGCCGGTCGTCGAACAGGCGGCAGCCGAGTTCCCTTCCGTCGTCGCCGCGTTGCGCGATCGACTGTCCATCACCGACTCCCCGGTCGGGGTCGCCGGAGGATCGGCAGGCGCGGGCGTGGCTCTGGAGGTCACCGCGAGGGCCGACGTCCCGGTCGCCGCCGCGGCATTGGTGAGTCCCGTGTGCAGCCTGCGGGGCGCGGTCGGCGCGAACGAACGGAGCTTCGGCGTCGAGTACGAGTGGAGCGAACGCTCCTCGGCCGTCGCCGACAAATACGACTACGTGCGCAGGGCGAAGGAACTCGGCGTGCCCGTGCTGCTCGTCGTCGGAGGCGACGACGACCCGGGTTTCCGTGAGCCCGCGGTGGAGTTGCGCGCCGCACTCGGTGCCGAAGCCAAGCTCGTCGAGGTACCCGGCATGGCACACGCGCTCGCCGAGGAACCGGGCGTCGAGGCAGCTCCGCAGACCGAGCACGCCGAGGTGGCCGACGCCGAGTTCACCGCCTGGTTCGCGCGGTACCTGCGCTGACCAGGCCGGCAAGCCAACAGCGTTCGGGGTCGTGTTCGCACCAGCCCTCCGCCTCGCTCGTCTCGCCGGCGAGATCGAGGACCTTGCGTACCGAAGGCCGCTTCATGTCCTTGCGCCAGATGACCGACCACGGAAACAGCGGGCTCGGTTCGAACGGAAGCACCCGCAGACCGAGGTCGGGGGCGAGGTCCATGTCGGCGCCGGCCAGGGTGACCCTGTTCTCGGCGTTGCGGGTCTGTTCGAGCGTGTGCCGCAGGTCGAAGGTGATGCCGGAATCGTCGAGCGCTACGCCGAGCTGATCGCTCATCGCGCGCAGGAAACCCAGCCATTCGGCGGGCCCGGCGAGCGAGGGCAGCCAGATTCCCTCTTCGCGCAGGTCGGTCATCCTGACGGCGGGCCCATCGGCGAGCCGGTGCTCCGGCGGCAGCAGCGCCACGAGCGGTTCCAGTCTGACGAGCCGGTGGGTCAGCTCCGCCGCCAGCTCCGTCCCGTGGCCGCCGACCCTGCCGAAGGCGAGATCGACCTCACCACGCAGCAACGGTTCCATCGTGTTCGCCAGCCCGTGGCGCCACGAACGCTCCACTCGCAACGCCGGATCGCGCTCGGCGAGCCTGCGCAGCATGAACATGGGGGAGAGCCGGTTGTCGACGAGGTCGATCCGCACGGGGCGGTCGTCGGCGGCCCACGCGGAAAGAGCGGCGTCGTGCGCCCGGAGGAACTCCTCGGCGTGCGGCAGGAACCTGGCTCCGTCGTGGGTCAGTTCGACCGCGCGATTGGTGCGCGCGAACAGCGAGACGCCGAGGACGTGCTCAAGCCTGCCGATGCGCTTGGAGAGTGCCTGCTGGCTCAGGAACAGCTTCTCCGCCGCCCTGCTGAAGTTCCTCAGTTCCGCCGTGACGACGAAGGCGCGTACCTGGGCCGGTTCCAGATCCACGGCCGTTACGTTACGCCGCCGGTGGCTTGTCCCTGACGATGCAGGTCAGCCGCGCCGTGCAGGTGCGTTTGCCGGATTCGTCGGTGATGACGATCTCCGTGGTGATGGTGCTTCTGCCGACGTGCAGCGGAACGGCGACACCGGTGACCTCGCCTGCCACGGCCGCCCTGTGATGGGTGCAGGACAGTTCGAGCCCCATCGCCGCCCTGCCCGCGCCCGCGTTGAGCGCCGCGACGGTCGAGCCGAGTGCTTCGGCGAGCACCGCGTTGGCCCCGCCGTGCAGCAGCCCGTAGGGCTGAAGATTGCCCGCGACCGGCATCGTGCCGACGACCCGCTCGGCGCCCAGTTCGGTGAAGGCAAGACCGACTTTGTCGTTGAGCTGCTGGTTCGCGACCTCTGGGTTGATACCCGCGAGTTGCTCGCGGATCTCTTCTTCAGACACGTGCTCGGTCACTCAGCGCTCCTAGTTCGACACGACAGGCAGGACTGTCAGGGCCTCACCCTAGACTCACGGTCGTGAGCCCCAACCAGAACACCTCCGTAGCGAACGACACACCCCGGCTGTTGCTGATCGACGGTCATTCGATGGCCTATCGCGCCTTCTTCGCCGTACCGGCCGACCGTTTCCGCACGTCGACGGGTCAGGTGACCAACGCTGTCTTCGGGTTCACCTCCATGCTCATCAACCTGCTGAGAGACGAGAACCCCACTCACCTCGCGGTGGCGTTTGACGTGTCGAGGAAGACGTTCCGTTCCGAGGCGTTCGCCGACTACAAGGCCAACCGCTCGACGACGCCGGACGACTTCAAGGGCCAGGTCGAGCTGATCAAGGAAATCCTCGCGGCGCTGGTCATTCCCTCGCTGGCGAAGGAGGGCTACGAGGCCGACGACCTCATCGCCACGCTCACCTCCCAGGCAGAGGCGCAGGGCTACGAGGTGCTCATCTGTACCGGCGACCGCGACGCGTTGCAGTTGGTCGACGGCTCGGTGACGGTGCTCTACCCGCGCAAGGGCGTTTCGGATCTGGTGCGCTTCGACCCGGCGGCCGTCGAGGACAAGTACGGGCTCACCCCGGTGCAGTACCCCGACTTCGCGGCACTGCGCGGCGACCCCTCCGACAACCTGCCTGGCATCCCCGGCGTCGGCGAGAAGACGGCGGCGAAGTGGATCAAGCAGTTCGGCAGTCTCGGCGAGCTGGTCGACCGGGTCGACGAGGTCAAGGGCAAGGTCGGCGACGCGCTGCGCGCCCACATCGACGCGGTGATGCTCAACCGGCAGCTCACCGAGCTGGTCAAGGACGTGCCACTCGCCGAGCAGCCTGCCGACCTCGTCGTGCAGCAGTGGGACAGGGAAGCGGTGCACCGGCTGTTCGACGAGCTGGAGTTCAGGGTGCTGCGCGACCGTCTTTTCGCCTCGCTCACCAGCGCCGAGCCCGAGGCCGACGAGGGGTTCGAGGTCAGCGGCGGCGCGCTGGAGCCTGGTGCGCTCGCCGACTGGCTCGACGAGCACGTGCCCTCCGGGACGACGGCGGGCGTCGCCTTCCGCGCGACAGGCTCCTCGGTGCGGGCCGATCTCCACTCGGTCACGCTGGCGGCGCCCGACGGCGAAGGCGCATACGTCGACGTGTCCACTGTGGATGAAGGCGACGAGAAGGCTCTGGTCGCCTGGCTCGCCGACCCTTCGGTGCGCAAGGTCGGACATTCGCTCAAGGCGCCGCTGCACGCCGTGCTCGCCAGAAACTGGAAGGTCGGCGGGCTCGCGATGGACACCGAACTGGCCGCGTATCTGGTGCGGCCAGGCCAGCGTTCGTTCGGGCTCGACGACCTCGTGCTGCGCTACCTGCACAGGGAGCTGCGCTCGGAGGAATCGGCCGACGACGGCCAGCTCTCCCTGCTCGACGCCGACGACGGCGACACCCAGCTCGTTCACGGCGAGCTGGTGAGGGCGAAGGCGGTCGCCGAATTGGCCGGCGCGCTCGCAGGCGAGTTGCGCGAGATCGGCGGGGCCGAACTGCTCGACCGCATCGAACTGCCGCTGCTCGAAGTCATCACCGATCTTGAGGCGGCAGGCATCGCGGTCGACCTCGACCAGCTCACCACGCTCGAAGCGCACTACGCGAGCAGGGTCAAGCAGGCGACGGAGGAGGCGTACCGCGTCATCGGCAAGCAGATCAACCTCGGCTCGCCGAAGCAACTCCAGGTTGTGCTGTTCGACGAGCTGGAAATGCCGAAGACAAAGCGCACGAAAACCGGCTACACCACCGACGCCGACGCGTTGCAGACGCTGTACGAGAAGACGGAGCACCCGTTCCTGCAACACCTGCTCGAACACCGGGACGCGACGAGGCTGCGCACCACGGTCGAAGGGCTGATCAAGTCGATCGCCGACGATGGCCGGATTCACACCACCCTGCACCAGACGATCGCGGCGACGGGGCGGCTCTCCTCGGTCGATCCCAACCTGCAAAACATTCCGATCAGGACGGACGAGGGCCGCCGGATCAGGGAGGCGTTCGTCGTCGGCTCCGGTTACGACCAGTTGATGACCGCCGACTACAGCCAGATCGAGATGCGCATCATGGCGCACCTTTCCGGCGACACCGAACTGATCGAGGCGTTCCAGTCGGGCTTCGATTTCCACGCGGCGACGGCGGCGCGGGTGTTCGCGGTGGAACCGGCCGACGTCACCGGCGCGCAGCGGGCGAAGATCAAGGCCATGAACTACGGCCTCGCCTACGGGTTGTCCGCCTACGGCCTCTCCCAGCAGTTGCGGATCTCCACCGACGAGGCGAAGACGTTGATGGACGACTACTTCGCCCGGTTCGGTGGGGTGCGCGACTACCTGCACAGCGTGGTCGAGAAGGCAGCGAAGGACGGCTACACCGAGACGATCTTCGGCCGCCGCCGTTACCTGCCCGATCTCACCAGCGACAACAGGCAGCGCAGGGAGATGGCGGAGCGTATGGCGCTCAACGCTCCCATCCAGGGCAGCGCGGCCGACATCATCAAGGTCGCCATGCTCGGTGTGCACGGCGCTCTCGCCAAGGCGAAGCTTCGCAGCAGGGTGCTGTTGCAGGTGCACGACGAACTGGTGCTCGAAGTCGCCGAAGGCGAGCACGCCGATGTGGAGTCGCTGGTGCGCAAGGAGATGGGCGCGGCATACGACCTCGCCGTACCGCTTGAGGTCTCGGTGGGTTTCGGCCAGTCCTGGAACGACGCCGCTCACTGACCCGCACGCGCGAATGGCGGTCCCCGCCCTGTGGGGACCGCCAACCGCGGCATGTCACCGAGCGGGCGTGGATCTCAGCCGGTCGAGAGTCCACACGCGACGGTGCGACGCCGCAAGGCAGGACACCACGGCGGCCACGGCGAGGTAGGCGCACAGCACCGCGACGTGGGGCACGAGCGAGTCACCCTGGCGCAGCAGGGCGTGCTGGAGCCCTTCGACGGCGTGGCCCATGGGCAGCACGGCGTTCAGCGGCCCGAGCGCGTCCGGAACGTCCCGCCACGGCAGCGCGGCGCCCACGCTGACGAACTGCACGGCCAGCAGGACACCCATGAGCAGGATGCCCATCCTGCCGAACAGCGCCGCGAGCGCGTGCCCGATGGCGGTGAAGGTCAGCGCGATCAGCACGAGAAGCCCCGCCGAGGCGGGAATCCCCGCTTCGAGCCCGGAAAGCCACGCCACCACCGCGAACAGGACGAGCACCTGTGCCGCTCCGAGCGCGGCGCCGGGCAGCCAGCCGCCGAGGCTCACCCGCCACGATGCGACCCCCGCGGCGAGCGCTCGTACCGAGAGCGGGCGGAGGAGCAGAAACAGCGCCATCGCGCCGATCCAGGCCGCAAGCCCCAGCACGACGGGGGCGATCGCCGTGCGTTCCGTCGCCGGAGGGCCGCCGGGAGAATCGGCGGAACTCAGGGGCGGCAGCCCGGCACCGCTGGCGTCACCGCGTTCCTGACCCGACGCGGTGTGCAGGGCGTCGGCGTCGGCGGCGAACCTCGACGTGTTGTCGGCCGAGGTGACCACTCCCTCGTGGAGCCGGGCAGCGGTGCCCGCGAGCTCGTTGGCGTGGTCGGAAGCGTCGGCGATCCCGGTGGTCAGTGTCGAGGTCGCCGTGGCGAGTTGCCGGTTCGCCGTCGCCACCCTGTGCGAGCCGTCGGCCAGCACGCGCAGGTCGGCCGCGGCCTGCCTCGCCTGAGTCGTCGCCGCGTCGATCGGTACGCGAAGCCTGCCGAACACCTCGACCGCGTGTGTCACCTCGGCCTCGCTCAGTCCTCCTGCGCGCAGGCGCTGTGTCAGCTCGCCGTGTGCGTCGTCCAGCGTGGCGCGCAGGGTCGCCGAACCGCTCACGAGCTGGTTTCCCACGGCTGCCGCCGTGGTGGCCCCCGTGGCGACCTGCTCGGCGCCGGTCGCCAGTTTCGCCGTCTGCGCGGGTAGTTGCTCGGTGCCGGCCCTCAGGGTGGTCAGTCCCGTCGCGAGCCCGGTACCCCCGGTGGCGAGCCTTCCGGAGACGGTGGCGAGCGCTCGCTCGCCTTCGCCGAGTTCGCGGGCCGATTCGGCGAGCTGAGCCGCCTGCCGAGGTGAGCCCGTGACCGTGACGAGGTCGACGTGGACCCGGTTCGCGGCGCCTTCGCCTGCCACCTCGGCGATCGCGGCCCGCACCTGCTCGGTCACCTGGCTCGCGATGGCGGTGGAGAGATAGCCGCCGTCCTCGCCGACGGTCAGCGCGAGCGGGGCGGGGGCACCGGCTCCCGGCGCCAGCCCGTCGGCGAAGCCTTCCGGAATGGTCACGGTGAAGGCGTAATCGCCGTTGCCGAGCCCGTTTTCCGCCTTGTTCGCCGAAGTGGCCTCCCACGCGAAGCCGCCGTCCGTGCCGAGTTCTCCGGCCAGTCGCGCGCCGAGGCCGCCGCCCTTGTCGTCGTCGACGAGCGCGGCGGACAAGGAATCGAGCCGGTCGTCGGGGTCGTGGGTGATCAGCAGCTGTGCCGAGGCGTAGAGCAGCGGAAGCAGCAGCAGCGCCGCGACGGCGAGCTTGCCTTTCGGGTTGCCTGCCGTCCTGCGCAGTTCGCCGACCGCGATCCGGAACGCGGCCCTGACGCCCGACCGGCCGTCCTTCGTGCCCTTTCTGATTCGTGCCGCGACGTGAGCAACGGCGCGCGATGACCGTGTCCTCATACCGGAACCTCGGGGGCGCATCGTTGCGCGGCAGGCTGATCCAGCTCACCGAGGCGGGCCACGGGCAGGAACAGGCTGGAGACGCTCACCGTGGCGGTGAGTACGACGACCGCGAGGCCGCGTTCGGCGTGCTCGTGCGCGAGCATCGGCCAGCCCTCGACGTCGCCGGTGTGCCGGTCGGGACGGTCGAGTACGAGCATCCGCACGTCCGGTCGCAGCGCGGCGAGGTCGGTGAGCAGGCGGGTCCGCGACTCGGCTGGCAGGTCGTCGATCCTGGTCTCCGCGTGCCGGGACAGGTCGTGGCCGGCCAGCAGGCGGCTCACCGCGGTCTGGTCGGACGGCAGGTCCGCGAAGGCGAGCTCGTCGGCGACGACGTCGTGAACCGGCAGCTGGCCTTCGGGAGCGCTGACTCGCGGAGCGTCGACCAGCGCGCTGTGTCTCCGGAGTCTCGCGAGGTCGGCCGCCCCATCGACGGTCACCTCGCCCGTGTCCGGCCGGAGCGCTCCGGTGAGGGCGAGACCGAACGCGGTGCAGCCGGTGCCGGACTCACCGTTGACGACGATCAGTTCGCCGGTCGTGATCGTGAGCGAGGTGGAAGGCAATGCCGTTCCGCGCGGACCGGCCACGGAGACCCGGTTGGCAACCACCTGCATGACGCCTCCTTCTGCTGCGACGGGTCTGTGCAAAATAGGCCGTCCGGGGTAAGCGTGATGTAGCGGGGCAACGCTGTTGCGGCACTGACCGTGTGCGGTGGCGGTTCAGCGCATCACGGACAGCGGCCTCGCCGTCCACGTGGTCCACAGTGGACGGTAGCCGTGCCGGTGCAGGAACACCGTGGTGACCGGGTCGTGCGGATCGTGAACGAGGTGGCTCCTGCCGATTCCCGCCCGGCCGAGTTCGGCGTGCGCGGCGGCCATGAGCGCCGATCCGGAGCCTCTGCGCCTGACGGTCTCCGGCACGAGCGGACCTCGGAGCAGTCCCCACCTTCCTGTGAGCAGCAGAGCGCCGAGCGGGCCGGCGTCAGCGACATCGACCTCGCTGACGGTGACCGTTCCCGCGGGTGCGCCCGCGAGTTCGGCGTCGAGGACGAACGTGTCGAGGCAGGGGCGGCTGGTACGGATTCGGATGTCGCCGGGGGAGGCGGGCTCGCCGGACGCCGTGCGTATCGCGAGCGCCGACGACGGCGCGAACCCATGGTCCAGCAGCGCCCTCGTCGCCTCGGCGTCCCTGCTCGGCCAGGTCACCGTGCACGAGGCAGCTGGCTGAGTCTCCGTTCCATCCAGCGCCGCCCTCGCCGCCCGCAGGATCGCGTCCATTCCCCGCGTTCCCTTGTCGCCGATGACGGGGTGCAGCATCCAGTTCTCCGGGGCGGTGGTCGGCGCGCTGAGCTTCCCGGCGACCCTGTCGCCGTCCGGCAGCGTCGCCACCAGTTCGAGTCCTTCCGCGACAGGACGGGCCGGTGGCAGCAGCGGATCGATCCGCGTGAAGCGGTGGGTCTGTGCGACGACGAGCTCGGCCCGCATGACACCCCCTTCAGCGCAGCGCTGACGCCGGCCGGACCTCCCAGGTTGTCCACAAAGGACGATAACCCTGGCGGTGCCAGAACACCGACGACAGCGCGTTGTGCGGACTGTAGAACAGGAACGTGCCGCGCGCGCCCTCGCGGAGCAGTTCCCTGTGCGCCGTCGCCATCAGCGCTCTGCCGATGCCGGTGCCGCGCTCGGCCGAGGCCACCGACACCGTGCCGACGTGTCCCCATCCTCCCTGCGGGAGCCGCCGGACGTCGGGAGAGGGCCTTCCGCATGCGGCGAACCCGACCGGGATGCCGCCCGATTCGGCTACCCAGACCGGTTCGCCTGACCCGAGTGCCCTGCGCAGTTCACCCGCGAGCAGCTCGGCCGCCCCCTCCCGGGGCACCGACGAGCCGACGAGCGCGCCGTAACGCAGTTCGCTCAGCCACAGCGCGGTCAGTTCGTCGAGATCGGCTTCGCCGGCGCGGCGAACCGCGACGCCGCCAGCCGGTTCCGGTCGCTGGAGCCGGTCACGCACCGCGAGCACGCTGTAGGGGACGAGACCGCGTTCCACAAGAGCGGGGATGACGTCGACGGCCCTGCTCGGCCAGGTGACGGCGACGGCCGAATCGGCCGAGGCGCCGCTTGCCGTGATCCGGTCGCGCACCGCCCGCAGCAGCGCGGTCATACCGGCGGCGCCCGGAGCCGGAGTCGACGGCGTCAGTTCCCACGTGTGCCGCGCGTGCCACAACCCGGTCAGTCCCTCGTGGCTCGCCCGGTACAGCACTCCGGTGACCTGGCCGCCACCAGGAAGTGCCGTGCCGATCCGCTCGCCTTCGCCCGCGTCCACCCGCTCCGGCAGCAGCGGGTCGAGCCCGGCGAATCCGCTCATCCGTCCAGTCTCATGCCTCCAGCACCGAACTGAACACCGCTGTCCCCGGGAACAGCCTTCCGCGCAACGGGCTCCACTGGCCCCACACCCTGGTGTGGCCATCCGGCCACTCCGGCTCGACGAGATCGTCGAGCCGGAAGCCGGCAGCCGACAGCGCGCGGACGTAGTCGCCGAGCGTGCGGTGGTATTCCACGTAGGTGGCCTTGCCGGTTTCGTCGATCTCGACGTAGGGCGTGCGGTCGAAGTAGGGCTGGCTCGCCGTCAGTCCGTGTGGCCCGGGATCGTCGGGGAAGATCCAGCGCATCGGGTGAGTCACCGAGAAGACCCAGCGGCCTCCCGGCCGCAGAACTCGGGCGAGTTCGGTGAACACCGCGTCCACCGACGCCACGAACGGGATTGCGCCGAACGCCGAGCAGGCGATGTCGAAGGACCGGGACGCGAACGGAAGGTGCTCCGCGCTCGCCTGTACCAGGGAAGGGTGCAGGCCGGTGCGGTCGTTGCCGTCGCGGGCGTACCGCAGCATGCCGGAGGAGAGGTCGAGCGCCGTCACGCGCGCACCCTGCCGGGTGAGCCAGCGCGCGCACGGCGCGGAGCCGCAGCCGACCTCAAGGATGTCGGCGCCCGCCAGCCGCTCCTCCGGCCCGAGCAACCGGGCGTCGGCCTCGCTGAGACCTTCGGGGCACCACACGAAGTCGGCGTCGCCGAGGAAGTCGCCGTGGGTCTGGTTGTAGGTGTCGGCATCGGCGTTCCACCAGGCCAGATTGGCCGAGGTCGCCTCGGGGGAACCGACGTCGCGGTGCGCGACCCCGGCCGTGCCGAGCAGGTGTTCCGCCGTGGCATGCCGGTCGGCTGGAGTGGGTACGGACACGGCGGCATCCTCCCGCAGGACAGCGGCCACGATCTTTGCCGACCCTGATTGTGTGGTTAGTGGAGTGCCGCGTACGATGTCTGTTAGCGCAGTGGGTTCGCGCTGCTCTTGACTCAGCGGTGCACGTGCTGGGGAGCTAGGGTCGCGCACCATAAGGTGATGCTCGCGGCCGTTCATTGTCGATGACCTCGACGAACGCACGGCCGCACGTAATTGCCTTGTGTCTCTCAGTGCGCTACGTAAACTTCACACTCCTACACCAATCCGCTACCGGAGCAACCCACCTAATGACCATCGACACCACCGCCGCCCCGACTGCTCCCGCTCAGGCACAGCAAGTTGCCGTGAACGACATCGGGTCGGAGGAAGACTTCCTCGCAGCTATCGACAAGACAATCAAATACTTCAACGATGGTGACATCGTCGAAGGCACCATCGTCAAGGTCGATCGCGACGAAGTGCTGCTCGACATCGGCTACAAGACCGAAGGTGTCATCCCTTCGCGCGAGCTCTCCATCAAGCACGATGTCGATCCGGCAGAGGTTGTCGCGGTCGGAGATGCGGTGGAAGCCCTCGTCCTTCAGAAGGAGGACAAAGAAGGCAGGCTGATCCTCTCCAAGAAGCGCGCTCAGTACGAGCGGGCCTGGGGCACCATCGAGGAGCTCAAGGAGAAGGACGAGCCGGTCAAGGGCACCGTCATCGAGGTGGTCAAGGGTGGCCTCATCCTCGACATCGGCCTGCGTGGCTTCCTTCCCGCCTCGCTTGTCGAGATGCGCCGCGTCCGCGACCTGCAGCCTTATGTCGGCCGTGAGCTCGAAGCCAAGATCATCGAGCTGGACAAGAACCGCAACAACGTCGTGCTCTCCCGCAGGGCCTACCTGGAGCAGACCCAGTCCGAGGTGCGCAGCGAGTTCCTCAACGCGCTCGCCAAGGGCCAGGTCCGCAAGGGCGTCGTCTCCTCGATCGTCAACTTCGGTGCGTTCGTTGACCTCGGCGGCGTTGACGGTCTCGTCCACGTCTCCGAGCTGTCCTGGAAGCACATCGACCACCCGAGCGAGGTTGTCGAGGTCGGCCAGGAGGTCACCGTCGAGGTTCTCGACGTCGACATGGACCGCGAGCGCGTTTCGCTGTCGCTCAAGGCCACTCAGGAAGACCCGTGGCGCCAGTTCGCCCGCACGCACGCCATTGGCCAGATCGTGCCGGGCAAGGTCACCAAGCTCGTTCCGTTCGGCGCGTTCGTCCGCGTCGAGGAGGGCATCGAGGGCCTTGTGCACATCTCCGAGCTGGCCGAGCGCCACGTGGAGATCCCGGAGCAGGTCGTCCAGGTCGGCGGCGAGGTCATGGTGAAGGTCATCGACATCGACCTGGAGCGGCGTCGTATCTCGCTGTCGCTCAAGCAGGCCAACGAGGGCTTCACGTCCGACTCGGAGTTCGACCCCACCCAGTACGGGATGGCGGCCGAGTACGACGAGCAGGGCAACTACATCTACCCCGAAGGCTTCGACCCCGACACCCAGGAGTGGCAGGAAGGCTTCGAGACGCAGCGTGAGGAGTGGGAGAAGCAGTACGGCGAGGCCCACACCCGCTACGAGCAGCACATGCGTCAGGTTGCCGAGGCGGCTCAGGCCAACGCGGCGGCGGTTGCCGACAGCGCCACCGGTGGCGACGGCAGCGGTGAGCAGAGCTACACCTCCGGTGGCCAGTCGGGCCAGGAGCAGAAGAGCAGCGGCGGCACTCTCGCCAGCGACGAGCAGCTCGCGGCGCTTCGCGAGAAGCTTTCCGGCGGTGCGTGAGTAGCAGCAGTTCAACGGTAAAACGGCGGTGGCCCCGGTTCTTCGGAATCGGGGCCACCGCCGTTTTCGGATGCGTTTTCGGGTTGGCGGCGATGCCGCATCGAGTGTGGGAGCCGCGACAGGCGCCGATGCGTGTCGGCAGAGCGTGCGTGCCTCGCCGGTCGCCGACGGGTGGTGCCGGGAGTGCCGCCGGGTGGCGGTGCCGGGTGTGCTGGTCGCCGGTGCGTGGGTGCCGGGTGCGTGGGGTGTTGGGTGCGTGGGCGTGTTGCCGCGAGTCGGTCGCGAGTCCCGCGCTCAGTCAGGCGAGTTCCGCGTTCAGGCAGGCGAGTTCTGTGCTCGGGGCCGCGAGTTCCGCGTTCGGGTGCGCGAGATCAGCGTTCAGGACCACGGGTTCCGCGTTCGCATACGCGAGATCCGCGCTGACACGGGCCGAGTTCGGCGGAGGCGGGCGCGAGTTCGGCATTGCCACGCCGCGCCCGAGATCCGCGGCGAAGACAGCCAGACCTGAGCCTGCGGTTCCGCGGCCCGCCTTCCGGCAGTGGCAGCCCGCCGCGCGCGCCAGCCTGCCCGGTAGTGGCAACCTGCGGTAACGCGCCGACCCGCTTCCCGGCAGTGGCAACCTGGAATACGCGCGAGCCCGCCGCGCCAGCCCGCCTCTCGGCAGCCGCCCTGTCAGGCTCTCACCTGCTGCACGATGACAATGCACGGCGCCAGGTGCGGTGAATCCGATCAGGCAGCCGGTATCCAGGCCGCCCGGGGAACGACTATGTGGTCGCCGGTGCCCAAGCGCGTTCGTGCGCGGCGGCACGCGCCCTGCGACGGAGGCCCGCGAGGCTGTGCTTGGCCGGTATCAGCAGCGCTGTCAGCCAGTTACGCCGGTAATCGTCCAGTGCGACCGCTACGGGGCGGTGCATGACGCAATGCACGAGCCCAGGAGTTCCGAGCCGGTGCTTTCCGACGTACTTGCTCGCTGGCATCATTCCTCCGTGTGGGCGATGTCTTGGCCCGCACCGTACGCCACCAGCGGAAAGAATCGGTAGACCCACTCGGCGTGTCACTCTAACCAGTTGCAACACGTTGTGGTTGATGGCTCAGCGTCAGCGTCTCACCACCGAACTGATTGAATACCGCCATGCTTCGAGTGGGATTGACCGGGGGAATCGGTGCCGGAAAGTCAACGGTCGCCGCTCGGCTGGCCGAACACGGCGCGGTGCTGATCGATTCCGATCGAATCGCGCGGGAGGTCGTCGAGCCGGGAACGGAGGGGCTTGCCGAACTCGCCGCCGCGTTCGGGGCGGACATCGTCACTCCTGACGGCGCTCTGGACAGGGCGGCGCTCGCGGCACGAGCCTTCCGCGACGAGGAGTCCCGGCAGCGGCTCAACGCGATCACTCACCCCAGGATCGGCGCCCGTACCCGGGAGTTGCTGGAGGCGGCCGCCGACGACGCCATCGTCGTGCACGACATTCCGCTGCTCGTGGAGGGCGGGCTCGGCGCGGGCTACCACCTCGTGATCGTGGTGGACGCGGACGAGGAGGTCAGGCTTCGCAGGCTGGTCGAGCACCGCGGCATGAGCGAGGACGACGCGCGCGCCAGGATCTCCGCGCAGGCGGACGAGCGGCAGCGGCGGGCGGCGGCCGATGTGTGGCTCGACAACACCGGTTCTCCCGACATCGTGCTCGCCGAGGTCGACCGGTTGTGGGCCGACCGGCTCGTTCCGTTCGAGGCGACGATCCGGCTTCGACGTTCTCGCGCGCCGCGTTCCCCGCTGATCGCCGACTACGACGAGACGTGGCCGTCGCAGGCAGGCCGCGCGCTTGAGCGGATCCGCGCCGCGGCAGGTGATGTGGCCGTCCGGACCGACCACATCGGATCGACCGCGGTACCGGGACTCGCCGCGAAGGACGTACTCGATCTCCAGCTCGTCGTGCCCACATTGGACGACGCGGACGCGATCGGCGACGCCCTGACTCAGGCCGGGTTCGTGAGAGCCGACGGCCACTGGTTCGACGTCCCTCAAGACCAAAGCGACCCTCGCCTGTGGGACAAGCGATTCCACTTCGGCGCCGACCCTGCCAGGCCCGCCAATCTGCACGTGAGGACGGCGGAAGGACCCGCGTGGCGGCTGGCCCTGCTGTTTCGCGACTGGTTGCGGGCAAGCCCTGGCGAGCGGGACGCCTACCTTGCCGTGAAACTCGAACTCGCTCGCAAGCACTCGGGCGATGGCACCGTCGACGGCTATGCCGAGGAAAAGCAGGCATGGGTCGACGAGGGGTTCAAGCGTGCCGAGCAATGGGCGGCTGACACCGGCTGGGCGCCGTGACGACGCGAGCCTGGGCCGCTTGAGCCCTGGCCGATTCGCTAATGTCGGAGGCGATGCCTCACACGACTCGCACCGCGACCACAGCCGACATCGAACCCGCCGTAGCCACACTGACGGCCGCGTTCGCCGACTATCCCTTCACCCGGCACATCATCGCCTCCGACGATCACCTCGGCAGGCTCGCGAGGTCGAACCGGTTGTTCCTGAGCGATATCGGACTGGCGCACGGGCAGGTGTGGGTCGCGGCGGCGGAAGGCGGCGACCCTGACTCGGTCGACGCGGTCGCGGTCTGGACGACGCCCGCGTCGTCGGACGGCATCGCCGAGGCGTTCGCGGGCATCGCCGGTGAACTGGCCGACATCGCGGGGGACAGGGTGGCGATCGCCGGTGCCACCGAGGCCGCGTTGCAACCGCACCGGCCGACGACCCCGGCGTGGTTCCTCGGCAGCGTAGGCGTCCGGCCGGAAACGCAGGGCCGCGGCCTCGGCAAGGCCGTGATCGAACCGGGCCTGCTCGCCGCCGACGAGCAGCGGGCGACCGCCTACCTGGAAACATCGCTGCCCGCCAACGTCATGCTCTACCGCAAGCTGGGCTTCGAGGTGACCGCCGAGGTGAAACTCCCCGAGGGTGGCCCGCTGACCTGGGCGATGTACCGCGACCCGAGATGACCGGTCACCGCGGGTGGAAAATCGGTGACCTTCCGTTGAAAACCGGGGAACCGGCGGTGGGCGGCGCGCGTCACAGTGCTCGTGGCAGAGCCGTGTACAGACGATTCCACGGACGATTCCCCTCGGACTACTGATCGCTCGCCCGCGATTTCCTCCCGGCCCGCTCGTTCGAGACGGCGACTGCTGATCCTCCTCGGCGCGCCGCTGCTCGCTTTCGCGCTCGTCGTCGGCCTTTCCGTTGCGCTTCCCCATGATGTCGCCGGCGCGGCCCGCCCGGTCGGCGCGGCGGCGATGGGGGAGCAAGCGCTGGCCGAACTCAGGGAACTCGACGAACTCGCCGTGTCGGGAAGGGTCGAACTCGGGCGGGGAAGCGGGCTTTCCCTCACCGCCGTCACCGACGCCGAGGGCACGGTCAACGCGCACGTGACCGACAGCGGCGGCGGCTCCGCGCATTACGTCGCCGCCGAAGGGACGGTGAAGGTCAGGGCGAACCGGCAGTGGTGGCTCAACCAGCTACCCGGCTACACGATGGCGGGGACCGGCGTCTGGCTGAAAGCCCACGACGACATGGGGCTCCCGCTGGCCGTGCTGCACGCGTTGTCGGGACGCGGTCTCGCCGACACGGTGCTCTCGGCGGGAGAACCGAGATTCTGGACGTCGCGGCCCGCGATCGGCGACGGCGGAATGCCCGCGCTGGCACTGACGACGGAGTCCGGTGCGACCGTGTATGTCTCACGGGACGCGCCGACCGGTGACGTGCGGCTGCTCGGCATCGCGGGCCCGATCAGCGGAGGGGGAGGCGGGGCATCGGGCGCGCCAGGGCGGCAGCCCGCGCCGCCCAGCGCGACCGGAGGCTATCCCTACGTCGATCTGTCCACGTCCAAGGCGACGCCTTCCGCCGCGCGGGACTCGGCGAAAGAACTGAGCGAGACCGCGCCCGAGGCCAAGGAGGCGGCCGAACCTCCGGCCATCGCGGGAAGTCCGGCCTCGTTCGTGGTCACGGCGGGAACCTGGCCGCCCTGCGTGGACATCCCGGTGTGCTCGGCTCCGATGACCGTGACCAACGTCGGAGGGGAAGCGGGCGAGGGAACGGTTCTGCTCAGTTCGAGCAACGGCGCGTCGACGTCGGCACCCGTGTCGCTGGCCCCTGGCGGCTCGACCGTCGTGCCGTTCAGCGTTCCCAACACCGCTCCCGCCGGTGGCTCCGTCATGATCAACATCACCGGGATCGTCCAGGTCACCTCGCGGATGGGCAAGAACACCGAGGTGCCGAAACGCCTCGGTGAGCGCGGAATCGACGTCAACAACCCGGTGGGCGCGCCGTCCGTGTACGGCCCCGAGGTCCTTCGCGTACTCGACGACCTGACTCGCGGCACCGACACCGAGAACCTTTCCGCGAACGCGAGTGCCGCGCGGACGGTGCGCACCGCGTCGGAGGCCGGTGTGCTCGGACCGGTCCACCGGCTCGTCACCTCGCCAGGAGTGGCTGGCCCCGCCGATTCCGCCGACCACAACGTCTCGCGGGTCGTCGACGCGTTGTCCGGTGACGCGCCGTCGGCCACCGATCCGGCGAAGGCCGCGGCCGTGCACCTGCTGGAAAGGGCGGCAGCACTCGCGGCGGAGCGCACGGAGCCGAAGGACAAGGGCACCGTCGTACTGGCCGATCCCGCCGAACTGACCGTGGAAGGCGCCGACGGCAAGGAGGTCACCGGCAGCTACCGCGCCGACCTGCTCGACACCGCCCAGAAACGCGCTTACGGCATCGAAGCGGTACCGGCGCCCGCGCTCGACCTGTTGCCGCGCTCACCCGCGCGGGCTGGCGAACTGCTGCGCGCCGTGCAGCGTGGCGTCGAGAAACTGACCGGAGGCACCGGAAACAAGGCGCCTCCCGGTTACGCGAAGGTGGTCGAGGTCTACCTCGAACCGGCCGGTGACGGGCTCCAGTCCGCGACGCTGGGACAGCTCACCCACCTCCTCGGTACCGCCGAGGTCGAAGGCTCGACACTGCGCGACGTCGTGCTGGACGAGCAAGGCAAGCCCGTCATCGACGAGCTGGTGCTCGTCAACGACGCGAGCGCGGGCGCCGAGCCCGGCGGGGCGAACCCCGACGGCTATTCGCTCAGCGCGGAGGCGCTGGCCGCGCTGGCCGCCCCCGAACCACCGCCCGCCTCGGCCGACCCCGCCGAGGCGACGGTCACCACCGGGGAGCAGGGCACGACGGCGGCGCCGTTGCCGCGAAGGCCCGCCGACCGGCATCAGCCCCACCCGGAACTGACCGAGCAGGAATTCGCCGACCTGGAGGCATACCAGCTCCGCCTTCGCGCCGAGAACCAGGAACTCTTCGACCTGTTGCGGATGGACCCCGACACCGGATACTCGACGTCGCCGAGGACCGACGCCGAGGTCGACGTCGCGCTGGGCCTGCTGACCGACGGCGCGATCGGCGGACCGCTCGAACGGCCCCGGCCCAACACCAGCGGCGACTTCGTGACCATCGGCGAGCGGAACAGAGTCGCCACCACCTACGAGCTCAAAGGCGTCGTGACCCGCTATCCGAAGTGGATCAAGAAGACGTCGAGACCGTTCCCCGGCGGCTACCACGCGAGCCCCGCCAAGTTCGAAGCCAAGATCAGGCAGATACTTGCCGTTGGCGACGTACCGGTCATCGACACCACGTACGCCGACCAGGCAGCGCTCGACGACCTGATGCGCCGGATCACCGCGAACAACTGGACGGACGACATTGTCTTCTACCCCTGAGCCTCCCGGACCCTCCGCCGCCCGCAGGCGGGTGGTGACGCTGCCCGCTGATCCCGAGGCGGTGCTCCGGTTGCGGGAATGGCTGTCCGGCGAATTGCTGGAGGGAATCGGCGTCGATTTCCGGGGAGCCGACCTGAGCGGGGCCGACCTCGTCGCGGCCGAACTGCGGGAGGCGAATCTGTCCGCGGTCGTGCTCACGGGTGCCAACCTCGCCGCCGGGCAGTTGTGGGGCGCGGACCTCACCCGTGCGGACCTGACCGGCGCCTGCCTGCGGAAGGCCGAACTGGACACCGGGACCGCCGCGCACGCGTTGCTGCGGGGAGCCGACCTCGGTAAGACCTCGCTGTTCGAGGTCGATCTGCGCGGCGCCGATCTGCGGGGAGCCGATCTGTCCTTCGCGCGGATCGCCGACTGCGATCTGCGGCTGGCGTGCCTCGCGGACACCACCTGCCGGTCCACCCACCTCGGGGGACGGCTCGACGACAGCACGGACGTGACCGGCATGAACGGCAGCGTCGTCGGCCCCGCCATGGTTGTCGACGGCGGCGGCGAGCGCGAACTCGCCGCCGAGGCGTTGCGGGCATGGCTCGCCGAACGCGGTGCGGACGTCACCGTGCGGGCCGCCGGCGGGTAGTCACCGCTCAGAGCAGCCCGCGCTGGTAGGCGACGGCCACCGCCGCCGCCCTGTCCTTCACGCCGAGTTTGGCGTAGGCGTGCAGGAGATGGGTTTTGACCGTCGCCTCGCTGATGAACAGTCCACGGGCCGCCTCCTTGTTGGTGCAGCCGTTCGCGACGAGTCCGAGAACCTCGATTTCCCGCCTGCTCAACGGTTCCTCGGCCGGAGCCCGCACCCTGCCGATGAGTCTGCTGGCCACGGCCGGCGACAACACGGCCTCGCCGCGCGCCGCCGCGCGCACCGCCCTGAACAGCTCTTCTCTCGGAGAGTCCTTGAGCAGGTAGCCGGTCGCGCCTGCTTCGATCGCGGGAAGCACGTCGGAATCGGTGTCGTAGGTGGTGAGTACCAGCACGCGGGCCGGGTTGCCGAGCCTGGCGAGTTCGCCGATGGCAGCCACGCCTCCCATGCCCGGCATACGCAGGTCCATCAGCACTACGTCCGGCCGGGCTCGCTGCGCCAGCGCGACCGCCTCGACGCCGTCACCCGCCTCGCCGACGACGGCGAAGCCGTGTTCCGCCGTGAAGATCCCGCGCAGCCCGTCCCTCACGATGGGATGGTCGTCGACGACGAGGAGGCTGATCATCTGCCGAGCCCCGGCGCGGCCACGGCGGGAAGGCTCGCGGAGACGGCGGTTCCCCCGCCGGGTTCGGTCTCGACGGCGAGTGTGCCCGCGAGTCTGCGAAGCCGGTGCCGCATTCCGGCGAGTCCGAACCCCGCGTAGTCCGAGGTCCGTGCCCGTTGTGGGTCGAAGCCCCTGCCGTCGTCCCTGACGTCGAGCGTCACCTGATCCTCCATATAGGACAGGGTGAGTCCCACCCTGTGTGCCTCAGCGTGTTTGGCGACGTTGGTCAGCGCCTCCTGAGTGATGCGAAGGAGAGTCGCCTCGATCTCGGGGTGCATCGACCTCGCCGCTCCGGTGGTGGTGAACTCGGCGGGCACGCCGACCCTTTCCGACCAGCGCGAGACGATACCGGCCAGCGCGTCGGGCAAGCCTTTGCCTTCGAGTGCCTCTGGACTCAGCGCGTGCACCGCGCGCCGTGCCTCGTCGAGGTTCTCCCTGGCCAGCGCGGAGGCCGCGGCGAGATGCCGCTGCCGCTCGGCGGGATCGGCTCCCGATTCCTGCGCCGCCTGCAACTGCGTGATGATCCCGGTGAACCCCTGTGCGAGGGTGTCGTGGATTTCCCTGCTCAGCCGTTGCCGTTCGTCGAGTACGCCCGCTTCTCGCGCCTGGGCGAGCAGTTGCTGGTGCAGCCCCGCGTTCTCCTCCAGGGCCGACTCAAGTTCGGCCAGCGCCTCGCGCCGCTGTTCGTTCTGCAGGACGACTCGTTCGGCCATCAGGTAACCACCCGCGATGGCCCCCGACTGCACCACCACGATCAGCAGGTAGGTGTAGGGCCAGTCACTCAGCGCGGCGAGTACACCGCCGGAACCGATTCCGTTGATCAGCATCGAGGTGGCCACGAGACCGAGCAGCATGACCCAGCGGGGGCGCAGCGTGATCGCCCGGAAAAATCCGGTGATCATGAAGGCGAGGAAGATCAGGTCGCGGTGCATCAGCACCGATGCCGAGGCGAGCAGCACCGTGAAGGAACAGGCCGACACCAGCGGATGCCGCCACGAGTCAGGGACGAACGTGTCGGTGAGCAGGACGAGCACGGCGGCTATCGCGACAAGGCCAAGCGTTTCCCACCGGTGCCCCCAGGTCTGCCCTTCGAGAGCGAGGTTCGATACGGTGGCGAACCCGAGCAGCAGTATCGGCAACCACCGCTGTAGCACGTCGAAAAGGCGCCGCCACCGGGAATCGGCACCGACCGTCAGGAACAACTCGGCAGGCCGTGCTCCGCAATCCGATGTCACCCGTGCATTATCCGCGACCTGAGCCTCCATCGTTCACTGCCAGCGGAAAAACCGGGCCGAGAGAACGAGACAGACGACGGTGAACACCGCCATCGCGACGAGCTGCAGCGCCTGAGGAGCCGCGCCCGCCCAGGTTTCCCGCAGCGCGTTGTACATCGCGCCCATGGGCAGCAGGTCGGCGACGTGCTGGAGGAAAGCGGGAAGGTTTTCCTTGGGTACCCACACCCCGCCGAGTGCCAGCATCGGGAAGAACGCGGCCGAACCGATGGCTCCCGCCGCCCTTCCCGTCGGGGCCAGCGCGGCCACCAGCAGGCCCATCGAGAACAGGGCGGCGATACCGAGCGCGGCGGACAGTGCCAGCCCCGCTGGGTTACCTGGGGCCTCCATGCCGATCACGAGCGTACCGGCGACGACAACGAGCAGCACGACGACGAAGGCAGAGACCACGTTGACGACGAGTTGCGCCACGAGCACCGTCCTCGGCGGAACGGGGCTCGCGGCGATGCGCCGCAGTACGCCTTTCTCGCGATAGGTCGACAGAATGGTCGGAAAGATCGTCAGCGCGAGCATCGCGACGAGGATCGCGACGGCGAGCGGGGCGATGATGTTCGCCAGCACCGAATTGCCGCCGAACTCGGCGCTGGGTTCGCTCGCGGCGGGAATCAAGGCGAATACCACGAGCAAGGCGATCGGGATGCCGAGAACCGTGATGGGAGCGCTGGGATCGCGGAGGAAGAGTTTCGCCTCGACCGCGGTGAGAGTGCGGAGTGCGGACACGACGCCTGCCTTTCAGTCCAGTTTCCTGCCGGTGAGCGCGACGAAGGCGTCGTCGAGACTTGCCTGGTCGACGCGCAATTCCTTCGCGATGATCTGTTTGCGGGCGAGTACGGAAGCCACGGCGTAGAGCACGTTTCCCGTCCCGGTGACCACGATCCGCGTTCCCTGCCGTTCCACCGCGCGTACCTCGGGCAGTTCGGTGAACACGTGATCGGCGACCGGTTCGGACGGCCGGAACCGGATGCGTTGCTCGTCGTCGACGCCCTCGACGAGTCCGGCAGGGGTGTCGACGGCGACGACCTCGCCCTGATCGATCAGCGCGAGACGGTCGCAGAGCCGTTCGGCCTCCTCCATGAAGTGGGTGACGAGCAGTATCGTCACGCCTCGATCGCGGATGCTTTCGATGAGGCTCCACACCTCGCGGCGGGCCTGGGGGTCGAGCCCGGTCGTCAGCTCGTCGAGTACCGCGACCTCGGGGTTGCCGATGAGCGACAGCGCGATCGACAGCCGTTGTTTCTGGCCTCCCGACAGTTTTTTGTACGCGGTGCCGCGTTTGTCGGTGAGCCCGAGCAGGTCGAGCAGTTCATCGGGATCGGAGGGGTCGGTGTAGAAGGACGCGTACAACTCCAGCGCCTCGCCGACCTTGATGCGTTCCGGAAGCTCGCTCTCCTGGAGCTGGACACCCAGCCGCTTGCGCAGTTCGAGCGTGTCGCGTAACGGATCGAGGCCGAGCACGGTGACTTCTCCGCCGTCGGGCCGGCGCAGTCCCTCGATGCATTCCACCGTCGTGGTCTTACCCGCGCCGTTCGGGCCGAGGATGCCGAAGATCTCGCCGCGTTCGACGGTGAACGACACGTCGTTGACCGCGACCTTGTCGCCGTAGCGTTTGTGCAGTTTCCGCACATCGATGATGGGCATGCCGGAAAGCATCGCCGGTTCACGCGCTGGCCGGATCGCCTCGCTGGCCAGACAACGGGTCCACCGCCAGGATCGCGCGGGTCAACCGATCGGTGGATGGGGGTGCGCCGGATGTCGCAGCCAGCTCAGCTCGATGTCCACAGTGGACATCCAGGCCGCGAGGTCGTAGTGGTGGTAGGCCAGCGCGTCGACGGTCGCGTAGACGCGTTCGAACGCCCATTCCGCCTGTTGCCTCGTGACCAGTCCCTCGCACGCGGCGGCGACGAGTTCGTCGGTGTCGATGACCTCGACGCCGCGACCGCAGCGCAGCACGAGGTCGAGGTAGAGGTCGGTGACCGTCCAGGTGCCGTTCTCGGTGGTCACGCTCACCACGTCGAGATAGAAGTCCTGATCGCGCTCATGCCCCTCGGTGAACCAGAAATCGGTGATCCGCAGCCCCAGTGCCGGAAGGAGCCACGACTCCAGGAAATGGAACTGTGTCCTGCCGGGAGCCGGTCGCGCGAGGTAGAGGCCGAACGGGGTGGTGCGGTACTCGTCGACGGCGCGGACGATGCCTTTCGGGTCGGTGTTGGTCGCTGACGGAACGTCGAAGATCTCGCGCTTCGGCGGATGGGCGGTCATGATGCCATCTTGCGGGGTTTACGCAACCGTCGTGAATGTCACATCCTAGAGTGGGAGGGTGCCAGAAGGAGCCGGTCTTCCGGACAGCCTCTCCAGGGTCGCGGGTGCGCTCGGCGACCGCGCGAACGAGTTGACCACCGACCTGGTCACGCTCTACGAGGCGGAACTGCCGCACCTGATCAACGACACCGAGAGCATGGTCAGCCTGCTCGCGGCCGGTATCTATCAGAACATCGACACCGCCTTGCGCGCCTTCCAGCACGGCATCGAGCCCAGCAGGGTGGAGGCTCCCACCGCGGCGCTCGAATACGCGCGAAGGCTCGCCCAGCGGGGAACCCCGGTCATCGACCTGATCAGGGCCTACTACCTCGGCCAGACCGCCGTCCTCGACCAGGCTCTGGCAGAGGCGACGAGGCAACTCGACGATCCGCGGATGCTGGGCGAGGTGATGCGCAGGGCGCTGGCCACCGCGTTCGCCTTCATCGACAAGGTCACCCAGCAGGTCGTGTCGGCCTACGAGGACGAGCGCGGTCGGTGGCAGCACAACCGCAGCGCGGTGCGCACGGCGCGCGTGCGCGCGCTGCTGGAGGACGCGGTCGTCGACATCGACGCGAGCGAGGCCGCGCTCGGCTACCGGCTGCGGGGCACCCATCTCGCGCTGATCGCGTGGTACGTCCAGGAAGAGCGGCCAGCCGATCCGCTGGCCGGCCTCGAAGCGCTCGCGGCGAGGCTCGGTGCCGACTGGACGGAGCCGGGGCCGCTGTTCGTGCCGCACGACGAACTGTGCGCGTGGCTGTGGTTGCCCGTCACGGGGCCAGCTAAGGCGGTGGGTGGCGAGCGCGAGAACACCGTGCTGGACGCGGCCTTCGTCGAGCAGGTGCTCGCCGATTGCGATCCCGAGGTCCGGCTCGCGCTCGGCGAGCCGGGACGAGGACTTTCCGGCTTCCGGCGCAGTCACCGGCAGGCGCAGCGGGTGTACACGCTGGCACTGGCGGCGGGAAAGGGCGGAGAGCGGGCGCTCAACTTTCGCGACGTCGGAGGGCTGGCGCTGATGAGCGCCGACGTCGGCGCGGCGAGAACCTGGGTCGAGGACACGCTCGGCGATCTCGCCATCGACGACGAGGCGCACGAACGGCTCAGGGCCACGCTGCGGGTCTTTCTCGCCACGGGCGGTAGTTACACCGCCGCGGCCGCGAAGCTCACGATGCACAAGAACTCCGTGCAGTACCGCGTGCGCAAAGCCGAGGAATTGCTCACGAGGCCGGTCACCGACAACCGGCTCGACGTCGAACTGGCGCTGAACCTGTGCCACCTGCTCGGCCCTGCCGTCCTGGCTCGCGCGTAGCTGTTTTTCGGTCCCTCGGACCAGTACTCTCGGCAATCATTGGCCGGTGAACACGAAGCGTTTCTGACAATCGGCTAATAGGCTCACGATTATGGGGTCAAGGATGGCTGAGCCGGGTGAAACGGTGATGGTCGTCCGCATGCGCAGAGGCACCGTCGGCGAGACGAGGCGCGTGTGCCACGTGGTCCCCGTTCCCGGTTCGGGCCCGATTCCCGAGACGCTGACCGCCTACTGCGGCGAGCGGATTCCTCAGGGCAAGGCGGAGTTGCTGCGAACTCTGTGCGGTATGCCCTGCGACGCGTGTCTCGCCGTCTCCGCCGCGCGGAGCGGTGCGCTCGGGATGCTGCCCGCTTCCCCCTGACGACCGGGCGCGATCCGGTTTTGTCGGTGGGGGCGCTTACCCTGGATCCCGTGGCTTTCGCAACCGAACACCCCGTGCTGGCACATTCCGAGTTCCGGCCCGTCGCCGACATTCCGAGGGCGGACGGCCGGTTCGAGGTGGTCAGTGACTACAAGCCTTCCGGCGACCAGCCCGCGGCCATCGCGGAGCTGGAGCGGCGGCTCACCTCCGGGGAGAAGGACGTCGTGCTGCTCGGCGCCACCGGCACGGGCAAGTCGGCGACAACGGCCTGGCTGATCGAGCGAGTGCAGCGGCCGACGCTGGTGATGGCGCCCAACAAGACCCTCGCCGCCCAGCTGGCCAACGAGCTGCGCGAACTGTTCCCGCACAACGCGGTCGAGTACTTCGTCAGCTACTACGACTACTACCAGCCAGAGGCCTACGTCCCGCAAACCGACACCTACATCGAGAAGGACTCGTCGATCAACGACGACGTCGAGCGGTTGCGGCACTCGGCCACCATGAACCTGCTTTCCCGCAGGGACGTGATCGTGGTCGCGAGCGTCTCCTGCATTTACGGGCTCGGCACCCCGCAGTCCTACCTCGACCGGTCGGCGAAGCTGGTCGTCGGCGAGGAGGTCGACCGCGACACGTTCCTCAGGGCGCTGGTCGACGTGCAGTACGCGCGCAACGACGTCTCCTTCGCCAGGGGAACCTTCCGGGTGCGTGGTGACACGGTGGAGATCATTCCCGCGTACGAGGAGCTCGCGATCAGGGTCGAGTTCTTCGGCGACGAGATCGACAAGCTGTACTACCTGCACCCGCTGACCGGCGACATCGTCAGCGAGGTCAGCGACGTGCGGATCTTCCCCGCCACCCACTATGTGGCGGGGCCGGAGCGGATGGAACGCGCCATCCACAGCATCGAGCAGGAGCTGGCGGAGCAGCTGGAGAAGCTGGAGCAGCAGGGCAAGCTGCTCGAAGCGCAGCGGTTGCGCATGCGCACCACCTACGACATCGAGATGATGCGGCAGGTCGGCTTTGCCTCCGGTATCGAGAACTACTCACGGCACATCGACGAGCGAGCCCAGGGCTCGGCGCCCGCGACGCTCATCGACTATTTCCCGGAGGACTTCCTGCTCGTCATCGACGAGTCGCACCAGACAGTGCCCCAGATCGGCGGCATGTACGAGGGCGACGCCTCGCGCAAGCGGACACTGGTCGAACACGGTTTCCGGCTGCCGAGCGCGCTGGACAACCGGCCGTTGACGTGGGAGGAGTTCTCCGACCGTATCGGACAGACGGTGTACCTTTCCGCGACGCCGGGGCCCTACGAGATGGGGCAGGCTGGCGGCGAGTTCGTCGAGCAGGTCATCAGGCCAACCGGGCTGGTCGATCCCGAGGTGGTCGTCAAACCCACCGAGGGGCAGATCGACGATCTGGTGCACGAGATCCGCACCCGCGCCGAGCGGGACGAACGGGTTCTCGTCACCACGCTGACCAAGAAGATGGCCGAGGACCTCACCGACTACCTGCTGGAACTGGGTATCAGGGTGCGGTATCTGCACTCGGAGGTCGACACGCTGCGCAGGGTGGAGCTGCTGCGCCAGCTCAGGTCGGGCGATTTCGACGTGCTGGTCGGCATCAACCTGCTCAGGGAGGGGCTGGATCTGCCCGAGGTGTCGCTCGTGGCGATCCTCGACGCCGACAAGGAAGGGTTCCTCCGCAGCGGGACATCGCTGATCCAGACCATCGGCAGGGCGGCGCGCAACGTGTCCGGCCAGGTGCACATGTACGCCGACAAGATCACCGACTCGATGAAGTACGCGATCGACGAGACCAATCGCAGGCGCGAGAAGCAGGTCGCTTACAACACCGAGCGCGGCCTGGATCCCCAGCCGCTGCGCAAGAAGATCGCCGACATTCTCGACCGGGTCTACACCGAGGCGGAAGACTCCGAGGGGGAGATCGCGGTCGGCGGTTCGGGGCGCAACGCCTCGCGCGGGAAGAAGCCGGAGCAGGGGGACAAGGTCCGCAGTTCGGGCTTCCTCGCCGATCGGGATGTCACGTCGATGCCGAGGGCTGAGCTTGCCGACCTCATTCAGCAGATGACGGATCAGATGATGCAAGCGGCCCGCGATTTGCAGTTCGAGCTCGCCGCCCGGCTCAGGGACGAGATCTCGGAGCTGAAGAAGGAGCTGCGGGGCATGGACGCGGCCGGGGTGAAGTAGCGAGTTCGCGGTCAGCCGAGCGGCCGCCTCATGGGAGTCCGGCAGGCCGGGCGGGCACGTGGCGGCGCTGAGGGCGATTCCGCGGCGGTATCGCCCCGCCCCGGCTCAGGACGACGATCTGATTCGCGGGTCGCTCGTCGCGGCTCTGCGGGCACGATGGTTGGCCACGTTGGTGCGGTTGCCACACAGGCCGGGCATGCAATAGCGGCGCCTGCCGGGGCGGGTGGTGTCGATGAACGCGCCCCGGCAGGTGGGCGCGCCACACTGCCGGAATCGCTGTTCGCCGAGCGTGTGCAGGACGCCGAGGATGCCGGTGCCGCAGATCGCCGCGAGCGCGTCGGAAATGGTGTTCGGTGACCCGAGTGACAGTGCCCAGCGGGTGCGTTGCTCGTGTGCCGGATCCGATACCAGCGTCACGCCCGCTGACGCGGAGGTGAGCGCGGTCGCCCCGGCGACGAGGTCGCCGCGATCGGGATGGTCGATCAGCTCGCGCACCGTGTCGCGCAATGCGTGGACGGCGGTCAGATCCGCTCGCCGGGCACGGCGGGCGAGTTCAGGCAGACCGGTTTCGCCCTGTTCGTCCCAGGTGACCGCGAATGCGACGAGAGCGCCGAGGTCGGGGAGCCGGTCGTCACCGCGCCAGACCTCGGCGGTCGTGTTGACCAGCTCGGTGGCGAGTCCAGCCGCCCACACGTAATCGTCTAAAGCTACTTGCATCCCTTACATGCCTCTCGCTACTGTTCGGCTAACGGCTACTTTAACCCTTACAGGTTCAGTGTGGCGGCCGCCGTTCCCGACAGGAGATTCCATGTCTTTGCCCGAGATCGACGCACTCGTTTTCGACGTACTCGGCACCCTCGTCGACGAGCCGGCTGGTATCCGCGCCGGTATTCGCGAGTTCGCTCCGACCCTGTCCGACGAGGAAGTCGAGCGGCTGTCACGCGAATGGCAACATCACGTTGGCGAGCAGCAACGGCGGGTCGTCGCGGGGGAACGGCCCTACGTGCCAAGCGACGTCTTGGACAGGGAGGCTGCGGAGCGGGTCGCTCGCGCGACCGGAACCGGTGAGCCCGCCGAGATCGACGCACTCGCCTTGAGCCGCCCCTCGCCGTGGCCCGACGTCGCTCGCGGGCTCGAACGGCTTGCCGGGCATTTCCCGCTCGTCGCACTGTCCAACGCGAGCCGGACCGCGCTGCTGCGGCTCGACGCCGGAGCGGGATTGCGCTGGCATCAGGCGGTGTCGGCGCAGGACGTGCGTAGTTACAAACCCGATCCCGCCGTCTACGAGCTCGCGATCGAGGTGGCAGGGGTCGCCGCTGAACGGCTGCTGATGATCGCGGCTTACGCGTGGGATCTGCGGGCGGCCCGGAAGGCGGGCCTGCGGACGGCGTATGTCGCGAGGCCGGTCGGCGATCCGCCCGCGCCGGGCGAACGGTTCGACCACCACGCGAGGGACCTCGCCGATCTCGCCGCGCAGCTCGGTGTGCCGGAGTGAGAGGGCCAGGAGACCGCCGCCGCGGCGTGTCCCGGTCAGCGGGAACCGCGCAGTCCTTCGCGGATGGCCGCCGCGACAGGGTTCGCGCCGTCCAGCGCGAGTGGGCGGCGTGGAACAAGCGGCGGTTGAGCCATGAATCGCGGGACCGTGCCCCGGTGCCGCTGCGCGGAGTGCACCAGGAAGGGATGGCAGAGGTAGACGTCGCCGAGCTTGCCCGTCGCCAGTGCGGTCGGCCGGTGTTCGGACGCGGCGATCGCCTCGGCGCACAGCGGCATCCACTCCATCCCTTCGGTGCGGTGTGGTTCGAGCAGGCGGGGAACGTCGAGATGCGAGCCGATCCGCACCTTGGTGGGCGCGTCGTCGGGACCGACATCGGAGAACAGGAACAGCAGCAGCAGGGCGCGGCCGCGGGAAGCGAGATCGACCCTGGGTTCGCCGTGCTCTCCCTGGAAACTGGCCTCGACGTGCCAGCCGTCGTCGCCGGGCGGGAAGTCGACGGGAAACCGGACGGGGAACGTGCCGAGACCGCCGAGCGGTTCCCACGTGCCTTCACCGGCGAGCTGGTCGAACGCCGCGTGCAGCGCCGGTGTGTTCGCGGCTTCCCTGAACGGCGGGGTGCTGAACCCGCCGAGCCTGATCACCGGCCGGGTCCAGGTCGCGGGATCGTCGCGGTCGCATCCGGTCGCCGCCCACAACTCGTCGAGACATCGTTGGCCGGTGCCGGCGGGAAAAGCGTTCTCCAGCTTGACGAAACCGTCCGCGACGAACCGGTCGACCTGCTCCGGCGTGAGTCCGGTCGATGCGGCCGCGGTCATGGCCCCTCCAGCTTGCTCCGCTCTGGTACGCCTTCAGTACCGACGCGAAAGCAGCATTCCAGCCGGATCGGCGCGAGGCCACCGAATTACCGGGCTCCGTCACCGCCGGTCTTGCTCACCGAGCGAAGCGCCACCGCGGCGGCACCGTCCACAAGCGTCAGAGCCCCCATGGCGATCGCCATTCTCCTGGCGGCCGAGGAGTTGCCCGCTCGCCGCGTCTCGGCGTGATAGTGCCTGGCGAGCACGAGATTGAGCGCCGCCCTTCCCGCCATCCACGGCCATCGGGTCCGGCCGAGGAACAGACCTGAAGCCAGCGCGAGGTCCACGAGACCGACCGTCCTGGCGAACCGGGGATGGTCGCCGAGGCTCAGTGCCTTCGCCGTACGGTGTGGCGCTACGGTCAGTGCCGTTCCCATGGCGAGGGTGACCACGCCGACGCCGTCGGCGAAGCGGCCGGTATGCGAAGGTCTCATCAGGACAAAGCTTTCACGCCGGTTCGTGCGGGGCAAGGTGTTCCCCGTCGCGTCTCAGTCCTCGACCGTCACTTCGAGCGAGGCCGCGAAGGCAGGCGCGAGTACCGTGAGTTGCGCGCTGTTGATCGTCAGTCCTTTCAGGCTTCCCGATCCGGTCTGGATGGCGATCTCACCGGCTTCCCTGATGTCGACGCGATCCATGACGGCGCGATCGAGGTTCACGCCGAGCAGTTCCGAGCCGGGAAACGCGACCCTGGTGAGACCGGCGCCGACGAAGTCGACGTCGCGCAACACGCAGTTCCGGAACGTCACGTCGGTGAGCGCGGCTTCCCGCAGGTTGACCGAAACGAGTTTGCAGCCATGGAATTCGACCCGGTTCATCACCGTGTCGAACGTCGCCGTACCCGCCAGCGCGCAGGTGACGAATTCGGTGTCAAGCCACTGGGTTTCGACCAGATCGGTACCCACGAGTCGTGAACCGCCGAGCCAGACGTCGTTGAACCTCGCGCGCCGCCACCTGCTCTGTCCGAAAGCGACCTCGGAGAACGCGCACTCGGTGAACCGGGAGCCGTCAGCGTCGACGCCGGAGAAGTCCCGTCCGGAGAAGTGCGCGATCTCGAAGTCCGAGGATGGCTCGGGGAGCCCGTCCTCTTCGTCGAGCATCGGGTGGAACGGCAGGTCGGTCAACGCGCGTGGGCTCTTCATGTGTCCCTCTCGTTCCACGGTCAGGGACCACGAAAGCCGGTCCGCCGCATGACGAAGGCGGACCGGCTTTCGTGAGTTCCCGCGTCAGCTCGTGATGTCCTTCGTGGCGAACCTGCGGGCGGCGAGCAGGCCGAACACCGCCGCGTACAGCACGGCCGACAACAATCCGCTCGCCATGCCGGACCAGTCGATGTCGGTGGCGATCAGATCCATCCACGCGAACGAGAAATGCGTCGGCAGGAAGTCGCGCAGGCTGCCGAGCGCGGTGATCTGGTCGAGGATCTGCGAAAGGATCGACACCAGAACCGCTCCGCCGACCGCGCCCAGCGGTGCGTCGGTGAGAACGCTGAGCAGCAGACCGAGCGCTGCGACCCAGGAAAGCTGGATCATGATGTAGACCGAGCCGAGCAGGATGGCTAGTACGGCGCGGCCGAACGAGATCGAGTCGCCGGTGGGGCTGATCGCCTGCCCCGCCCCGTACCAGACGACGCCCACCAGCAAGGCCATCAACGGCAGTACCGCGACGGTGATCGCGGAAAGCAACGCCGAGGCGATGGCCTTCTGCCGCAGCAGCCGGTGCCGGGGCACCGGGACCGACAGCAGGTACTTCAAACTCGACCAGGACGCCTCACTCGCGATCGTGTCCCCGAAGTACAGGGCCACGATCATCGGCAGCAAGAAAGAGCCGGAGACGAACATGGCGAGCACGACGAAGTTGGGCGCGCTCGCCGTGGCGAGGTCGATGAAGCCGCCCGAGCGCTGGTTCGGGTTGGCGTTGCCGATTTCGAAAGCAACCACGAGCACGAACGGCAGCAGCGCGACGAGAGCGAGCACGAGCTGTGTTCGCCTTCTGCGCAACTGCCGCCGCAGTTCGACGCCGAGCCGCAGCGTGCGCCCTGCCCGGTAGCCCGCGACGGCACCGTCAGCGCCGACGGCGACGGTCTCGGCGCTCGCCGCGTCGGTCAGCTCGTCGAGCGCGGCCGGGTCGGTGTGCACCCCGTGGTCGAGGTGCGCGTTCTCCTCGGCGGTCTTGTCCGACTTGCTCATGAGCCGCCCTCACCTTCTCCGACCAGTTGCAGGAACGCGTCTTCGAGCCTGCGGCGAGGCCCTGCCTGCTCGACCGCGACTCCGGCGCCGACGAGCACGGCGACCGCCCGCGAACGGGGAAGGCCGTCGAGATCGGCGTGCACGAGCTTGCCCTCGATGTCCACATCGGACACACCAGCCGTCGTGCGCAGCGCGGCGGCGGCGGCGTCGGGGTCGTCGACCCGGAAGGTCGCCTCGCCGCCCGCGGCGACGATGTCGGTGACCTCGCCAGCCGCGACCAGCTTGCCCCTGTGCATCACGACCACGTGGGTGCAGGTCTGCTCGACCTCGGCGAGCAGGTGGCTGGACACCACGACCGTGCGGCCGGTTGCCGCGTAGCGCTGGAGCACCTCGCGCATCTGGTGGATCTGTGGCGGGTCGAGTCCGTTGGTCGGTTCGTCGAGTACCAGCAGTTCCGGAAGGCCGAGCATCGCTTGCGCGATGGCCAGCCGCTGCCGCATGCCCTGGCTGTAGGTGCGGACCTTGCGCCGCACGGCGTCACCGAGGCCCGCGATCTCCAGCGCCTCGGTGAAGTGCGCCTTCTCCCACGGCCGCCCGGTCGCCGCCCAGTACAGCCGCAGGTTCGCCTCGCCGGAAAGGTGCGGGAGGAAGCCGGAGCCCTCCACGAAGGAGCCGATTCTCGACAGCACCGGCGCGCCCGGCGTGATTCGGTAACCGAAGACCTTGATCTGCCCCTTCGACGGCGTGATCAGGCCCATCAGCATGCGCAGTGTCGTCGTCTTGCCCGCGCCGTTGGGGCCGAGCAGGCCGAGTACCTGTCCCGGCTCGACCCGGAAGGAAAGGTCGCTGACCGCGGTGAGCCCGCCGGGGTAGGACTTGGTGAGGCCCTCGATGACCATCGGGGTGTCCGCGAGCTCGGGATCGACCTGGTGCGAACGCTTCCTGCGGACCGCGGCCGCCAGCGCCACGACCACGACGGCGAGCAGGGTGCCGCCGATGCCGAGCAGTTGTCCCGTCGGCCAGCCCGAGGTGATGGTGTTGCCGGGGACGACGGGGACCGCGAGCGAGGATTCCTCGGCGAGGGAGATCCGGTAGGCGGCGGGATCGGTGGGGTTGGCGTAGGACTGGTCGGTCGTGCCGACGACGAGTTGCAGCGCGTGGCCGGACTCGATGGGCCGCACCACGCCGGGAAGGGTCACGGTGATCTCGACCGGCGAACCGTCCTCCGGCAGCGAGGGCACGCGGATCGGCGCGATCGCGTTGCCGGGCAGCGTGCGGGAGCCGTCAGGGTTGACGTCGTAGAGCTTCGCGAACAGCACCGCCCCTCCCTCGGGGACGGGGCCTTCCGCGGAGACCCGCAGGCGCACCGTCGAGGCGCCCGCGACGAGAAGCTGGTCGTCGACGGGAGCCGAGGTGAAGCTCGCCGATTGGCCTGGCGGGTCGATACCGAACAGTCCGGACAATCTGGACGAATTTGCCACGATCCGGTTGAGTCCGGGGATGCCGCTCACCGCCGCGGGCGTGCCACCCGGAGGCCGGATGACGGTCTGCTCGCCGCCGCGAAGATCCATGGCCCTTCGCTCGGTCTCCCCTGAGGTGAGTCCGGGGTAGGCGGGCGCCTCGACGCTGCGCACCGACGGTGTTCCGTTGGCGCGCAACGATCCCTGAACGTCGTAGCTGAAGTCGGTGCCTGGATCGGTGCCGGTTCCGGTGAGGTGGAACGCGAGGAAGTCGGCGATCTTGGCTCGCAACTGCGGGCCGGGGCTGCCTCCGTCGTGTCCTCCGGTGTACCAGATGGTCTTGACGTCGCCGCCGGCGGCGGCGATCTGCCGCGCGTTGGCGTCGGACTGGTCGAGCCCGAAGAGCGTGTCGTTCTCGCCCTGCACGAGCAGGGTCGGCACGGTGATGTTGCCGGTGACCGACGAGGGCGACACCCTGTGCAGCAATTCGAGGGTCCGCTCGCTCGCCATGCCGTGGGTGGCGACGTCGGTGTAGGCGGCGCACACCTCCTCCGTGAACCGCCCGCAGGGGCCGGGAGACTGGGTGCTCTGCCTTGCCGCGTTGCCGGAGCCGGAGGGTGCCTCGCCCTGTTCACTGTCCGGCGATTCCGCCGCGCCGGCCGAACCGGCGCCGTCTCCCGCTCCGCCGACCGAACCGCCCGTGTCGGCCTCGTCGCCCGGCTCGATGGCCTCGGCTCCGGGGCCCGATCCCGTCGCGGGTCCGGAGCCTGCCGCGAACAGGGTGCCCGCCCAGGACTGCTTGAATACCCCGTTACCGGTGAACGCTCCGGGGGACGGCGTCGAGGAGTCGACCTCGTCCGTGGTCGCCGCGTTGGGCAGCAGTCCCTGCGCGAGGTCGTTGTAGGTCATGACGGGGGCGATGGTGTCGACGCGGTCGTCGGTACCGGCCAGCATGAGGGCGAGCGCGCCGCCGTAGGAGGCGCCGGTGACCCCGACGCGGGGATCGCCGTCCCCATCCATCAGCACCTCGGGCTGACCGGCGAGATAGTCGATGAGGTGGCTCGCGTCGGCGACCTCGTAATCGGGGTCGTTGAGCGCGATCTGCCCCGTGCTCTTGCCGAAACCTCTCGCCGAGTACGTCATCACCACCATTCCGCGCTCGGCGAGTTCGGCCGCCTCGCGGCTGACGCTGTTCTTGTCACCGCCGAACCCGTGCGGCAGCAGCACGGCGGGGGCCGGAGTGGTCTCCGGAACGTAGACCGTCGCGTCGAGCTGGACGCGATCGGACGAACCGGGCGCCGAGGGTACGTCGATCGTGGCTTCCTGGGTGTGGAAAGAGGGCGGTTCCTCACCGCCACGCAGCCACAGGACGGTTCCCGCGGCCAGCACGACCACGACCGCGAGAACGGTCAGCAGGCGTGCGCGTCCGCTGCGGGGAAAGGTAGGTCGGGGCACGGCGACCACAGTATTGGGCGTTTCCTGAGAACGATGTGTGGGCACCCACCCTTGGGCTTTCAGGTTTGGCTGTGATGCATGTTACGCGTGCGAACTTCGTGACCCGCGCGGCACATCTGGACTTTCCACGAGAGAACCCGGGAAGATGGAGGGGTTGTGGAGGGGAGTATTCCTTCGCGGCGGCGTCGTCAACACGGTTGTCCTCTGTGGCACCCGGCGCCGTTGGCCGGGCGAGTCCGGTGGAAGAGACCTCCGGGTAGTGGCCGCTATCCGCTAACCGGAGGTTCTTGATCTATGAACGTGCCCTTTTGGGTGTGGGCTGCCACCATCGGTGGGTTGCTCGTTCTCATCGCGATCGATCTGATCATCGTCGACCGCAAGCCGCATGAGGTGACGACGGGCGAGGCGGCTCGCTGGGTGACCTTCTATGTGAGCTGCGCGGTGCTGTTCGGCATCGGCGTATGGGTGTTCGGTGGGCACGATCCCGGTGTCGAGTTCTTCACTGGTTACATCACCGAGTACTCCCTTTCCGTCGACAACCTGTTCATCTTCATGGTGATCATGTCGTCCTTCAAGGTTCCCTCGATTCACCAGCACAGGGTGCTGCTCATCGGCATCCTGATCGCATTGGTGATGCGTGGCGCGTTCATCGCGGTGGGTGCCGCGCTCATCGCGCAGTTCGTCTGGATTTTCTTCGTGTTCGGTGCCGTGCTCGTGTGGACGGCCGTGAACATGGTGCGGGGCAAGGACGAGGACGAGAATCCGGAGAACGCGGTCACGAGGTGGGTTCGCAAGACCTTCCCCGTCACCGACGACTACGTCGGCCACCACTCGGTGGTCAAGCAGAACGGCAAGCGCTACATCACGCCGATGTTCGTGGTGATCGTGGCCATCGGCAGCGCCGACCTGCTCTTCGCCGTCGACTCCATTCCCGCGATCTTCGGCATCACCCAGGACGCTTTCCTCGTTTTCGCCGCCAACGCGTTCGCGCTGATGGGGCTGCGCCAGCTCTACTTCCTGCTCGGCGGACTGGTCAACAAGCTGGTGTACCTGTCCTACGGGCTGGCGATCATCCTCGGCTTCATCGGCCTCAAGCTCGTGTTGCACGCGCTGCACGAGTACCATGTCACGCCGTCCTGGCTGGAGATCAACAACTGGATGTCCCTCGGGGTCATCGTGACGGTGCTGGTCGTGACCACGGTGCTGAGCCTGCGCAAGGCGAAGCGCGACCCGGACTCCGTCGGCCACACCGGCCTCAACCTGCGCAACCCCACGCCGGAGGAGCGCGAAGCGCAGGAAGCAAGGGAAGCCGAGGGTGAGGTACAAGCCGGCAGCACCAAGGACGAGACGGCTGGTTTTCGTACGGAAAACTAGGTCGTTAGACGCGCTAAAGATCGGGTACCGTCCGGGGCGTGCGACCTGCTGACATCGAAAGCCTCGTCACGCCCGGACGGCCCGCTCTGCGCGGAGACCTGCTGCTGACAGCGGTGTCTCTGCCCGATCTCGACGGCAACGCCACGCTGAGCACGTTGCGCGCGATCGGCGGGAACGGGGACACCGCGTGGACGCACGGCGAGCGGGACAGCTCGCCCGCGATCTCTCCCGACGGAAGGTGGGTCGCGTTCCTGAGGGTGAGCGGTCATGCCGCTCGCCCTCAGATCCACGTCATCCCGGCCGGAGGCGGCGATGCCAGGCAGGTGACCTGGCTGCCGCTCGGCGCTGACGAACCGGTGTGGGCACCGGATTCCCGGCACCTCGCGTTCACGGCAAGGGTGCCTGAGCCGGGCCGCTACGGCGTCGCGCTCGCCGAGGGCGAGGAAGCTCCCGAGGCCGACGCGGAAGCGCCGAGGCGGATCACCAGGTACGACTACCGCATCGACAACACCGGCTTTCTGCGCGACCGGCCAAGCCGGTTGTTCGTCATCGACACCGTCACCGAAGGGCGGGAACCCGAGCCGTTGACCGACGCGGCTGCCGACGTCTCGCATCCGGTGTGGACACCCGACGGCACACGGGTCGTCGTGGTGGCGCCGAGGGACTGGGACGCCGTCGAGACGCTCAACACCGACCTCTACTCGGTTCCCGCCACGGGCGGCGCACCGGAACTGGTGGTGCGCACGCGCGGAACGGCGGTCCGTCCCGTCATCGCGGCAGACGGGGCGATCTTCTACTACGGCAGCGAGTTCGAAGGGCTGCACGAGGTCGCGCGCAACAGTGGATTGTGGACAGCCGAACCGGGCACGTCCTCGCCGCGCAGGCTCACCGACACCGAAACCGTCGACTGCGCCGAGGCGGCGGGCCCGCCCGCGGTGCGCGGCGACGACGTGCTCGTGGTGGTCCGCACCAGGGGAGCGGCGCAATTGCGGGCCGTTCCGCGTACCGCCACCGGCGCGAAGCTGGACACTCTCACCCTGCTGAGTGGCGAAAAGGCCGCGGTGCGAGGGTTCGCCGTCGACGGGGAGCGGGTCGCGCTCGCGCAGGCCGGTCCCGCCGACGCCGGTGAAATCCTGCTGCTGGCCGGTGACACCACCACGAGGCTCACCGATTTCGGTGCCGCGATCAGGGGCAAGGGCGTACTGCCCGCCGAGGAACTGACCGCGACGGCGCCCGACGGCTACCCCGTGCACGGCTGGCTGGTGCTCCCCGAGGGTGAGGGCCCGCATCCCGTACTACTGGTGGTGCACGGTGGGCCGTTCGCGGCCTACGAGTGGAGCCTCTTCGACGAAGCCCAGGTCTACGCGGCGGCCGGTTACGCCGTCGTGCTCGGCAATCCGCGCGGTTCGGCGGGATACGGGCAGGCCCACGGAAGGGCGATCATCGGCGGTTTCGGCACCGTCGACGCCGACGATCTGCTCGCCTTGCTCGACGCTGCCGTCGAACGGTCCGATGTGGATGGTACGAGGGCCGGTGTCATGGGCGGTTCCTACGGCGGCTTCATGACCAGCTGGCTCGCCGCCCACCACGGGCACCGGTTCACGGCGGCCTGGAGCGAGCGGGCCGTCAACGCGTTCGATTCGTTCGAGGGCAGCTCCGACATCGGCTGGTACTTCGGCGTCGACTACGTCGGTACCGATCCGGCGGGGCAACGCGACCGCAGTCCGCTGACCTACGCGCACCGGATCACGATCCCGTTCGCCGTCGTGCATTCCGAACAGGACTGGCGCTGCCCGCTCGAACAGGCGCAGCGCATGTTCGTCGCGCTCAAGAAGAACGGAACGGAGACCGAGCTGCTGCTGTTTCCCGGTGAGGGACATGAGCTGTCCCGGTCGGGAAAGCCACGGCACCGGGTGCAGCGGTTCGAGGCCGTCCTCGACTGGTGGCGCCGCCACCTTCCGGTGAACCGGCCGTGAACCGGCGCGGTCAGTTCAGCATCAGGTAGTTCAGTTCCTCGCACACTCTGCTCAACGGGATGTCGAGGCCGGGGTGGTCGAGGGAGAGCAGGACGTCGGGCGACGAGGGCAGCGCGCCGCCTCCCGGTGGGTCCCACAGGCAGATGGCCGGTGCGCCCGAATCCATCGAAGAGCGGTACCAGACGCCGTCGAGATCACCGAACGCGCCGCGAATCGCTCTCGCCCACGCTTGCGTGATCTTCTTGGGACCGCTGGAGATCTCTTGCGAGGCACCGACTCTCGTCGGCCACAGCCCGCACAGGTCGAGCAGGCGCAGCGTCCGGGAAGGACGGACGACGACGAGATGTGGACCGCGTGTCCTGCGGTCCACAGTGGAGGTCGTCTGGTAGACCTCGGCGACGCTCGTGCGAACCGAGAGGCCGAAGTACAGCACTCCCTGCCTCGGGTCGGTGACGGGCGCGCCGAACTTGGCCTGCTGTGGGTCGAACCGGCCGTGTGGCAGCGGGCCGGTGTAGCGGAAGGAATCCCACCGCTGTGGGTGATTGCCGTGCGCGGTGAAGATGCGAACGAGCCGTGTCGCGGGATGTACGGCGACGATGTCCTCCGTGGGACGCAACTCGTTGAGCAGAATCGACCGCGCCGGTGGCGAAGGCAGCCTTGCCATGAAGGTGCTTTACCGTTCCTCGTGCTCTCCGTGCGCGCGTTCAGACCGGGGTGCCGAGAGTGACGGCGAGTTCGGCGACCTGCTCGGGATCGCCGCCGGCCAGTAGCCATTGCCGGGGAGTCGCCTGCTTGCCGTTGATCACCAGGTCGGGCTGCGGCGTGCCCATGAAGGCGGCGACGACGAGCACCGGCTGGTCCTCGGGTACGGCGCGGAGGACGACCTCCAGCCCGGGAAGGACGCTGGTCGAGGTGAACTGCCACGCCGGAAGGCGCCAGCCGCCCTGGTCTTTCCATCCGGTGAGCCGGTGTTCCTTCAACCGGTGCCGGATGCGGCTGTCGTCGACGCCGAGACGGGCGGCGGCTTCGATCACCGTGAGCGACGAATCGGCCAGTACCGCGTGCTCGACCACGCTGCGTGCCCGGTAGTCGTGCTCGCCTTCCCTGAACGGGGACAGGTCGAGCCCGACGTCGGTCAATGCCGCGCGCTGCTCGGCGGCGAAGTAGTGTGAGGGGTCCGGATTGGGCGGGGACAGCCTGCGCGCCGCCGCTTCGACCAAGGCGAGGAATTCCGCGGGACTCACCTTGAGTCCGGCTCTGGCGAGGACGTTCTCAAGCGCGACAGTCATGTGCTCAGACTAACCCGGATGTGCGGGTTCGTGCGTTTCGTCGCCCGAATAGTGCCGAAATTCACCAAGATCGCCACTGAACGCACATCATCCAACACATGCCGTAGGCAACCCTCGATAGTGTGCCTGCGTTGGAGTGCCGGTGTCCACCCCGCGTCTCTCCGACGTTTTCCACTGCGGGCCGGTCTTGATCACTGTCCGGAGTTCGCCCCCACGAGCGCGGGGCGCCGGGAACGGAAGAAATCCCTCGGCGTCGCTCCCGTCAGTTCGCGGCAGTCACGTGTGAGATGCGCCTGGTCCGCGTAGCCCGCTTCGACGGCGAGTGCCGACAGTCCGCGTTCGACGTGGACCCCGGCCAGGGTGATCGCCCGCTGCAACCGGGCAATGCGGACATAGGTCGCGGGACCGTATCCGACGGCCGAGGTGAACCGTCTCCGGAGCTGACGTTCGCTGCCCGCGAGACCGGCCATCGCCGTGGCCACCCTCGTCACGCCGTGATCGAGCCGCCGGATCATCAGGTCGAGGGCGGGGTCCGAAGCCGGGAAGCGCGCGGAGGCGAGGCGTTCGGCGACGACCTCGGAGAGCAGGCCGGGGCGGGAGACGAGCCGTTCGGCCGTGCGCGCTCCGGGGGCGCCCCACAGCTCGGCCAGCGACACCCGCTGATTCGTGAGTTCGTCCGCGGCGACACCCAGCACCCGTGGCGCGTGGCCCGTACGGAACCGAATGCCGTGCACCACCGGTCCTTCGGCCTGGCTCGTGTGCCAGGTGGTGGTGTCGGGTCCCGCCACGAAAACCCGCTCACCGGCGACCATCAGGTCGAGGCAGCCGTCGGGGACGATCGGCTTCGGCTCCTCCGGTTTCGCCAGCCACAGGCAGCGCACGGCGCCCGCGAGCGCGGGTGGTGGCGCGACCTCGGCGTACATACCGCCATGATGCCTCCGCCCACCGACGATTACCGTGGCGGCCGTGACGACGCGCGATATCGACAGCCTGGCGTGGGTACTGGTGCGAGATCGCAGGCTGCTTTCGGTGCGGACGGACGGCAAGAGCAGGTTCTACCTGCCAGGCGGCAAACGCGAACACGGCGAGAGCGACGTCGCGGCACTGTGCAGGGAGATCAGGGAAGAACTCCAGGTCGAGCTCGATCCGCTGAGTTTCAGCCTCTTCGGCGTGCTCGACGCGCCCGCCGACGGGTTCGCCGACGGGCGCAGAGTGCACATGACCGCCTACACCGCCGACTACAGCGGCAGCCTCGTCGCGGGAAGAGAGATCGCCGAGCTGGGCTGGTTCACCAGCGGTGACGCGAACCGGTGCCCGCCCGCGGGGCAACGGATCCTCACCACACTCGCCGAGGCCGGCCTGATCGACTAGGCCGGGTCTGATGATCCTTCGCCGACAATGGGATTCTCAGACACGGCCTCGGCCGTTCACGGCCCGAGGTGGGCGGCGTCGTTGAACCGGCGCACCAGCCAGCGATCGCCGACGAGCACGAGTTCGGAGATCGAACTGTTGTCCGCGCCGACGAAGGTGAGCGAGGGCGCCCCCGAGGCCAGTGCGATGGCCTGCCCGATGACCCCGCCGTGGGTGAACACCGCGACGCGCTGATCCACGTGTGCCGCGGCGATGCGTTCGATCGCGGCCCTGACCCGTGCCGCGAACCGCTCGTCCGGTTCGGCACCAGGGATGACATCCCACCGTTTCTCGGTCGCCAGCCGCTGGGTGACGGGGTGGTTTTCCGCGACGTGCTTGCGGAACAACCCGCCTTCCCACTCGCCGAGGTGCACTTCGCGCAGATCGGGTTCGACAGCGGGGGTGAGGCCGAGCGCTCGCGTGAGCGGCGCCGCCGTCTGCGCGGTGCGGCGCAGCGGGGTGACGTAGATGGCCGACAGCGGCTCTGCGTCGTTCTCCTCGGTCAGCCGCCGCGCGAGCAGTTCGGCTTGCGCGCGGCCCTCTTCCGCCAGTTCCGGATCACCTTGCCCGCCGACCAGCGGGAACGGCTCGCTCTCCTTGGCCGACGCCGACGCGCCGTGCCGGATGAGCAGCAACTGCGACGCCCCTGGTGGGCGGCGGAAACGGACCTGAGGGAAATCGGGCTCTTCAGTGGTCACGCCTGCGAGGCTAACGCGCGGTAGGACAGGATCAACGGCGTGTCCGATGGTTCCCATGGCGGTGGCATCGTCGTCGGCCCCGCCCTCGTGGTGGTTGTGGTGGTGCTGCTGGCGATCGCGGTGCTCGTCGTGCGGTTCGGCGGTCTCGGTTCGTGGCGCGCTTTCCTGCTGGCCGGGGTGCGGGCCGCGGTCCAGTTGGCCGCTGTGTCGTTCGTGATCGCGGGGATCCTGCGGTCAGGCTGGCTGACCGCGGGTTTCGTGCTGCTGATGTTCAGCGTCGCCGTCGCCACCTCCGCTCGCCGGATCGGCGTGCCACGCGAGGTGGTTCCGGTGGCGATGGCCATCGGCGGCGGGGTCGCTCCGGTGCTTGGTGTCGTGCTCGCCTCGGGAGTCGTCCCACCGAGCCCGATAGCCGTCGTCCCGGTCGCCGGGATCATCATCGGTGGCGCCATGACCGCGACGTCGCAGTCGGCTCGCCGCGCCGTCGACGAACTGCGGGCGCGTCACGGTGAGTACGAGGCGGCGCTGGCGCTCGGTCTCGGCGACCGCGCCGCCGCGCTGGAGATCTGCAAGCCATCGGCGGGGCACGCGCTGATCCCGCCGCTCGACCAGACAAGAACAGTCGGGCTGGTGACCCTGCCCGGCGCCTACGTCGGCGTGCTGCTCGGCGGCGCGAGCCCAGTGCAGGCCGGGGTCACCCAGTTGCTGGTTCTCGTCGGCCTGCTCGCTGCGGAGTCGCTTGCCGTGCTGATCGCGGTGGAACTGGTCGCCGGTGGCAGGCTCAACACCGGGTGGCGGCGGAGTTGACGGACATCACGGCCCGCGCCAGACGGCACCTTGGATCAGGATTCCATTGTGGATCAGGAAGCTTCTGACGACGTTGGTGTTGCTGACCGCTTCCTTGCCGATCCAGCCCTGCTCGGCGACGAACTTCTCCAGCATGCCGTTGACGGCTCGCCGCCTGGCGCCGCTGAGAAACCGTTGCCCCGTCGTCTTTTTCCTGAGGAAGCAGAAGGCGACGAGCTCGTCGGGGGATTTGCCCGCGTGCGCGCAGAACGCACCGAGCACGGCGAGCCGAGCGCTGGTCGCTGCCCTGCCTTCGCGGTATGGCTCCAATTCGGACAGCCAGTGCCGCACCGACCGGTCGCCGGAGAAGGCTCCGGTGCTCAGCGTGTTCACAGGGGCAGCCCGAAGCGCTCGGCCAGCCGCCTGATCTCGGCGAACCGGAGCGTGGGATCCATGGGCGCCTGGATCATGCCTTCCTTCTTGAGCCGCTCGGTGACCTCGGGAATCTCGTCCCACGGCGAGCCGTACTGACCGCGGTGGAAGTTGTCGCCGAGCGGGCGCCGTGGCCGCTGCCCTCCCGCCTCGTGGCTTTCGGCCGGATAGCCGACCAGCAACATCCACATGGGAATCCAGTTGTCCGGAACCTTGAGCACGGCCTTGGCCGTCTCGGCTTCGAACGAGTGCAGGCCGACGCCGAGTCCCTCGTCGACGCCAGCCAGCATCGCCTGCGCGATGGCGAGCCCCGACTCGACCGACACCGCCCAGGTGCTGGCCATGGCGTCCTTCGACATCGGTTCGACGGACTGGGCGACGGCGACGTCGTCCACGTAGCTGTGTGACCATCCGTGAGTCACCGGCAACGCGCCGAGATCGACCAGTTCCTTCAGCCTGGACTGGGCGTTGTCGGCGAATGCAAGATCCCCGTACCAGAAGATCGCGACAGGGGCGAGATCGAGCTGCACCGTCGTCGTGGGCGTTTTCAGTTGCTCCCGCACCTCGTCGGTGAGTTCGTCGCGGTAGCACACGATCGCCTTGACGAAATCGGCGTTGACCGCACGGGAAGCCCGGTTGGCCGCTTCGAGCATGATCTGGATCTTCTCCGGCTCGACGGCACGATTCGGTTCGAAGAACCGGATCGTGCGCCGCGTGCCGATCACCCGCTTGAACTCCATTGTTCGTCCTTTCACGTCGAAAGCACGGTGACGACCGTCGCGGCCGCGTCCTCGCCGATGAGGCCACCACCGTTTTCCGCGAGCGCCACGCGCGCCCCGGGCACCTGCCTCGGTCCGCACCGGCCGCGAAGCTGGTCGGCGAGTTCGACAAGCTGCCCGCATCCGGTCGCTCCGATCGGATGGCCTTTCGCGAGCAGCCCGCCGGAGGGGTTCACCACGTGCGCGCCGCCAAGCCGGGTGGCGCCCGAGCGCAGCAGCGCGGCGCCTTCGCCCTGCCCGCACAGGCCGAGGTGCTCGTAGCCGATGAGCTCGGCAGGTGCCGCCGCATCATGCAGTTCCAGTACGTCGATGTCGGAGGGGCCGACACCGGCCTGTTCGTAGGCGTGCGCGGCCGCGCGCACGCGCGAGCCGGGTACCGCGCTCGTCGTGCCCGACACCAGAGCGCACGCCCTGACTCTCACTCGTGCGGCGCCGAGGGCTTTCGCCCTGCGGGCCGAGCACACGACGATCGCGGCGGCACCGTCCCCGATCGGCGAGCACATGAGCATCGTCAACGGCGCGGCGACAACGGGACTGCCGAGCACCTGCTCGACGGTGACCCGCTCGCGGGACTGCGCCTTGGGGTTCAGCGCCGCATGCCGGTGATTTTTCACGGCGACCTCCGCGAAATCGCGTGGCTTCGCGTCCGACCGCGCCAGGTAGGCGCGGGTAGTGGCAGCGTAGACGTCCATGAAGACGGAATGGAGTTTCGGTCGCCGAATCGGTGCGGCCGATTCTTGCGTGACCGGGACCGTACGGGACAATTCGGAAAAGGCGAAAAGATCGACGGCAGCCGAAAGCGCGGCGAACGAGCGCCGTTTGTCCACGTGAGTGAGTTTTTCCGCGCCGACGGCGAGCGCGATGTCGACCACCTCCGAATGGACAGCCGTCACGGCGAGGTGAAACGCGGTCGCCGCCGTGGCACACGCGTTTTCGACGTTGGCGATCGGGACGCCGAGCAGTCCGGTGTTGCGCAGCGCGACCTGGCCCCTGATCATTTCCTGACCGGTGAGCAGCCCGGCCGCGGCGTTTCCGAAGAACACGGCGTCGACGTCACGGGCCGCTATTCCCGCGTCGGCGAGTGCGGCGGCGACCGCCTCCTCCGAAAGCGAACGGATCGTGCTGGTCGCGAACTTTCCGAACCGGGTCATGGCCGCGCCGGCGATCTGGACTTCAGCCATGAGCTCCCCTCCGTTTCCCTGTCCCAAGTGGATGGTGTCAGACCTCGCTCCCTCAGCGTCGCGTATTGGTTGCGCTCGGTGGCCGTTTTGGGCAGCGCTTCGAGGAATTCGACGTAGCGCGGTACGGCGTGGTAGGCCATCCGCTCCACGCAGAACAGCAGCAGTTCGCCTGGCTCGGCGTCGTAGGCGGAACGGAGCACGACACACACCTTGATGTCCTCGTCACCGAGTTCGGAGGCGACGGCGTGAGCCGCGCTGTCGAGCACGGCGGGGTGGGTGTTGAGCACGGATTCGATCTCCCATGCCGACACGTTCTCGCCGAGTCTGCGCATGGACTCGCGTTTGCGCCCCCGGTAGTAGAAGAAACCGTCCTCGTCGTAGTCGGCCAGATCGCCGGAATGGAACCAGCCGCCGCGGTAGGCGCGCGCCGTGGCGCCGGGCAGGTTGTGATAGCTCGTCGTCGCCCCTCGGGGGTGCCGGAACACGAGTTCGCCCACCTCCTGCGGTCCCAGCGGCCGGTCGGCGTCGTCGACGACCCTGAACTCGATCCCCGCGACACCGCCCCTGCCCATCGAACCGACTCTTCCCGTGTCGTTGAGCAGAATTCCCGGCGAATCGACCATGCCGAACCACTCGACGATCCTGATCCCGAACCGGTCTTCGAACTCGCGCCAGCGGTTGGCTGGGCAACCAGCCGACAGCACCACCCTGACCTCGTGTTCGCGGTCGAGCGGACTCGGTGGCTGCTTGAGCAGGATCGAGATCATGCCACCGAGCGTGTTGAACTCGACGGCACCGTATCGCGCGCAGTCGGAGAGAAGGCGGGACGCGCTGAACTTCGGCGCGAGCGCGAGCTTGGCGTCGGCGAAGATGGATCCGAGCATCGAAACCAGCAGCGCGTTGCCGTGAAACAGCGGCAGCCCGGTGTACATCGTCTCGCCTGGCCGGACCCCCGCCGCGCGCACCAGCGCCTCGACCGGCCGCAGGTCGTAGTCGGCCGTGACGACGCCTTTCGGAGGGCCCGTCGTTCCGGAGGTGTACATCATGCCGACACCCGAACCAGCACCGGTTTCGCTCGTCGCGGCGCCGGTTTCGGGTTCGGTGTCGGCGCAGGCGAACAGCCGCTCGGTGTTCCAGTCGATTCCTCCACCGGCGGGCCCGTCGCACACGACGAGCCGTCGCACCGAGGGCAGCCGGTGCCGGACTGACAGAACGGCGTCGCGGAGTTTGTCGTGAAAAACGATCACCGACGCGCCGGAATCGGTGAGAATGTGGGCGAGAGTGGCACCACGCTGCGAAATATTCACCGGGACCGAATGTGCGCCGATTATCTGAATCGCGAGGTGTGTCCAGATGAATTCCGGCCGGTTGGGCAGCAGAAGCGCGACCCGTTCGCCGGGGCGTACCCCGAGTTCGAGTAGTCCATTGGCCGCTCGCTTGCTCAACGAAAGTGCTGTCAGCCAAGAGATTTCCTCGTCAAGCCACTTCAGCCACACGGTGTCGGGATGAGCTTCGGCGCGTGCTCTGACGAGTTCTTCGACGACCCTGCGTGGTCGTGGCATTGTGCCCTCCTCGCTCGTTCCGTGCTCGCGTTCCCGAATGAAAAGACCGTGTCACGTGGTGGCCACGCGGGCAATGTCGGTTGCAGCCCAACCTGAGCTCGGGCTTTGGCAGAAAACGACAGTCCGCTGAGCGTCCCGTTTCAATTCCCGATAGTGACGAACCGTGGAACGAGGCATAGTCTTCCCTGATGGCGCTAGAGGGCCTGCTACGCAGGCTGCTTTCGGCGAGCGCTGTCAGCGCGGCGGCTCAGGCGGCCGTGGACACTGTGCGCGATGTGCTGCCGGCCGAGATCAGCTGGAGCGGTGTCGTCAGCGGCGACGACATCAGGCTCGCCGCCTACGGTGGCCTTCGCACGGCGGAGATGCCCGCGCTGTGGCATTTGGCCGTCGGACAGGGAATCGGCGGCAGAGTGGCCAAGGAACGAAGAACGATCGCCGTCCGCGACTATCGCAGGGATCCGCGCAGGGTTCCGGTCATGAAGTCCATTATCGACGCCGAAGGTGTGCGGGGCGGCGCGTGCGCGCCGTTGTTGTGCGGCGACGACGTACTCGGCGTGCTGTACGCGGCGGACCGTCGCCCGAGGGACTGGACCGACTCCGAACTGCGATTGCTGACCGACATCGGAAGGGACACCGGTGTCGCGCTGGCCCAGATCAGGGAGCGGCACCTGCACCGGGAGCGGTGCGAGACGGCCGAGCGGGCCGCCCACGCGGGAACCCGCGCCGTCGAGGTACTCGGGGCGATCGCGATGAGTCTCGTGCGCACGGAGGATCTTTCCGCGGGTATCGGCGTGCTGGCCCACCACATCGGAATGTCGGTCGCGCTGCTGGATCCCGACGGGCGGCCGTTGTACAAGGCCCCGCCGGGCGACGACGACAGCGAGCCGGTGAGGGTCGAGGTCGGGGTGGGGGAGGAGCCGTTCGGGATACTGCGGGTCAGCGGCACGCGCGAACCGGAGCGCAGTGAACGCGAACTCGTCGAGGTGTCGGGTTATCTGGTGACCTTGCAGTTGCTCAGGGAACGTGCCGCGCTGCGCGCGGAATCCAGGGTGCACAGTGAATTCCTCGACAGTCTTCTGCTCGGCAGGTTCACGGACAGGGAAGACATGCTGGCGAGGGCGGCGTTGCTCGACGTCGCCCTCACCGAACCGCGCTTCGTCGTGTGTATCAGCGCCAAGAACGGCAAGGACCCCGGCGGTGCCGATGCCGCTCAGGCGAGCACGCTGCCGACGCTGACCCGGCGCATGTTCATTCATGTCGAGGAGAAGGTGCGCAGGCACTACCCGCGCTCGATGGTCAATCCCCGCGCCGGTGAGGTCGTCGTGCTCTTGCAACCGGACGGTGACGATCTCGGGCTGGTTCTCAAAACTCTCAGGGAGGGCGTGATTCCCGAGGAAGGGAAAGGGCTCGACCTCGTCGCCGGGGTCGGCAGGTTGTGCCTGGCGCTGGAGGACTACCCCGATTCCTACGCGGAAGCGGTGCTGGCACTGGACATCGCCCGGCGCGGAAGCAAAGCGGGTGAGGTGCTGGCGCAGGGCGACCTCGGTTTGTACGGCCTGCTCGCGAGGGCGCCGAGCAGACAATCGCTTGAGTCCATTGTGGATAGCGCACTCGGGCCGCTACTCGAAGCGGACACCGCGGGCGGTACCGACTACGTGAGGACGCTGCACGCCTATCTCGACGCCGACCGGCACCTCGAACGGGCGGCAGCCGACCTGCACGTACATCCCAACACAGTGCGTTACCGGCTCGCCAAGGCGCAGCACATGCTCGGCGTAAGCCTGCGTGATGTGAACGAACGGTTCCTGCTCGAACTCGCGTTGCGGGTGCAGCGAGCGCTGGAACGGCAGTGACCGTGCAGGGCTCGACCCACCACGGAGGAGAAACCGATGACGACGACCGCACCACGACCCGAGGCGGCGGCAACAGAGGCAGAGCAGCGGCAGCTCAAGGAATTCTTCGAGGGAACGAGAACGCTCCCGCAACTGCTGGCGACGTTGCGAAGCCGCAGGGTCGCGATGGGCTACCGGATGGAGAGCGGAACCGAGGAGACCTCGCGGGGAGGGCGGCGGCTGTTCCAGCCTCGCGGTCCGCTCGCGTTCGTGTCGGAGCATCCGGTCGTGCCGCTGAGCGAGGTCGAGGAGGCGATCGTCGCGTGGGCGGCATGCGGGCCCAACGGGATGGCGCACTGGGACATCGCCAGCAGCGGCGGCTTTCACGAGCTGGTGCGGATCGCCGGAAGGACGGCGGCCGGCCCCGGCAACTCCTTCGCGCACGATCTGCTCGTGGTGAAGGACGAGGGCGCGTTCATCTACGATCCCGGCACCGAACGGGAACGCATGGTCGAGATCGAAGGTGAGAAGGACTATCACAAGGTTCTCGACTGGTACCGGACCGGACTTCGCAAGGTCCACGATGGACGGCCGGACATCGACTGGGCACTGAGGGCTCCCGGTGCGCCGAACGCCTCGCTGTTCGGCCCTTACCAGTACAACATCAACAGAGAAGGCACGACGTGGTTCGTCCCGGTCACCGACGTCGGCTGGCTCTACTTCAGCGCGTTGCTGAACATCTTCGACGCCTGGCACGTCTACCTCGTCGACGACCGGACGGGCCTGCCGGCGGGGACGTCGAAATGGGTCGGTGAGGGCAAACTGGAGTTCCCCATCACGATCAGCCAGTTCGAGCAGTTCATCTTCCAGGTGGAGACCTATCCTCCCGGTTCGATGGTGCAGAACATGCGGCTCGCCGCCGAAGCCCTCGGCCTCGGCAACTGGATCTTCTGCGGTTTCTTCGACGATGTGCTCATGGGTGCGTTCCCCGACGTCACTCCCGGGCTCGGGTTCGTGCACGAGCCGCTCAACGAGCGCGCGCCGGCCGCGAGCGGCGCGCTCAAGACGTTCGGTGTCCCCGGGGTGAAAGAAGCGACCTACGTTCCCTCGCCCGCGTATCCGGACGGTACGGCCGTGGTGGCGGCGATGCTCGAACAGAAGTACGGCGATGGCGCGACGATGTCGAGGGGCGAGGACAACTGGATGCTGCGGCATCACGGTCCCTATACCGAGCAGACCGTGCGTGCCCTGGTCGAAAGTCCTGCCGTGCGGATCAGTGACTGGGCGGCCGAGGCTTGCGCGGCCTGCTTCGACTATTGCGTCGAGCACTACGGCCAGGCCCCGGTGTACTTCAACCCCATGCAGTGCAACTTCGGCGCGGTCGTGCACCACGTCGACCCCGCGTTCTACGAGAAGTACTACGACGGTTCGAGCGTGACTCCGCAGATCAAGAGCCATTTTCGCGAGTGGCACTGAGCCGGGTTGCGCGTATATTCCCGTACGGATATATTCCACATATGGCAACTACGTTTGAGGTGCTGGCCGAACCTCGGCGCAGGGAGATCCTCGATTTGCTCCGGGATGGCGAACGGGTCGTCGGCGACCTCGTCGAACGGTTGCCGATCCCGCAGTCCTCGGTGTCGAAACACCTGCGGATACTGCGGGAGGCGGGACTCGTCGCCGTGCGCCACGACGCGCAGCGGCGCTGGTACCGGATCAGTCCAGGGCCGCTGCGGGAGATCGACGACTGGCTCGCGCCCTACCGGAGGCTGTGGGACGACGCGCTGGACAAACTGGAACGTCATCTCGACACCATGTCCGACGGCCCGGCCGAGACAGTCCACAATGCACGAAAGGAACGTGAGTCGTGAACAACGCTCTTCACAAGGCAGGCGAACACTGGGAACTTCGCTTCGAGCGGAACTTCGCCCACCCGCCATCCACCGTGTGGCGAGCCATCACCGAACCCGAGCAGCTGAGCCAGTGGTATCCCTTCGCGGCCGTCGAATGGAACTTCACGGTGGGCGGGACGCTGCTGTTCAGGGACGACGAAGGCACCGAGGTGAGGGCGGAGGTCACCGAGATCGATCCGCCGAAAGCGTTCGCCTTCGAGGAGTTCGACGAGGAGACCGGCGTTCACCTCCTTCGCTTCGAGCTCACCGGCACCGCCGAAGGGTGCGTATTGCGGTTCACCCATTCCTTCGCCGACAGCACCTGGGCCGCGCAGACCGAGACCGGATGGCTCGCCTGCCTCGACGTGCTCGACCGGGTCGTGTCCGGCGCTGCCGCGGAGGGATGAGAAAGGACGGAGCATGAATCAGCGACTCGGCACGGTGACCCTCGTCGAGGGAAAACCTTTGCTGCGCTTCGAAAGGACGTTCCCGCATCCGAGGGAGAAAGTGTGGCGCGCGATCACCGACCCGGCCGAGCTGGCGCACTGGTTTCCCGCCGAGCCGGACTTCGAGCCTGCCGCCCGTGCGCCGATCCGGTTCGGTTTTCCCGCCGCGGACGACGCTTTCGCGCACGGCGAGGTCGTCGAGTTCGACCGGCCAAAGGTTTTCGCGTTCAGCTGGGCCGATTCGCTGCTCCGCTTCGAACTGCTGCCGATGAAAGGCGGGTGCACCCTCGTGTTCACCCACCTTCTCAATGGAACCGACACCTCGGGTGACCTGCCTTCGGTCGCTCGGCAGGCTCCCGGCTGGGACGGCTGCCTCGACCGGCTCGGCTGCCTGCTCTCCGGCGAGAACCGGGAAAGTGCCGCCGGAGCGTGGTTCCTGGAAAGGGCGGAGGAGTACGTCGAGCGGTTCGGCCTCGCGCGGGGAAGCATCGAACACGAAGGCAACGGCTGGCTGATCACGTTCGAGCGTGACCTCGTTTCGTCTATATCGGACGTGTGGACCCTGCTCGCCGGAGACGGGGAGATCCGGCCCGGCACCGAGCCGCCCGTCGCCTTCACCCATGGTTACCAGCCGACCGGGGCGATCACCGAGGCCGTCCCGGGGCGGGTGCTCGAATACGCGGTTCCCGAAGACTCCTCGGACAGCGGGAGGGTGAGGTTCGAACTGCGGGACCAGCTCCCGATCGGGACGAGGCTCGTGCTCAGCCAGCACGTTCCCTTCGCGAGCGAAGCCGACCGTGCCACGTTGCTCGCGGCATGGCAGACACATCTGGAGTTGTTGTTCGCCGCGCTGGCCGGAGACGTTCGCTGCCCGTGGCCCTCGGAGCGCACCGAGGCGCTGCGCGAGAGCTACGCACGCGCGGTGAGCTGATTCTCGGCGACGGGAATGAGGTCCGTCCGGCGGATGTTGGTAACGATGATTGTCCGCGTAGTCAGGGAGTGTTGCCGATGTCGTTCGTGATGACAGCCGAGGAGCGGGAGTCCTTCCTCGCGGATGTGCATGTCGGCATCCTCGCCGTGGAACGGAACGGAAGGGCGCCGCTCGCCGTCCCGGTGTGGTACGACGTCGATGACGGCGACGTCGTGGTGTGGATGGACCGCGACACCGTCAAGGACAAGGCGATCACCGCGGCGGGCAGGTTCAGCCTCGTCGTACAGTCGGAAACCCCGCCCTACCGGTATGTCACGGCCGAAGGGCCCGTGGTGAGCAACGGCGAACCGCCGTCCCGCGAGCAGGCGCTCGCGATCGCGGGCCGTTATCTCCCCGAGGCCGATGCCGAGTCCTATGTCGGCACGGACCTTGGCGACCGGTCGATCCTGGTACGTATGCGCCCGAGGTACTGGCTCAGCAACGATCAGAGCAAAACCTAGGCCCTGTCTGCCCGAAGGGGGCACGGGTGAGGCCGGGCGGGGGAGCCCGGTGGTGACCCTCCGTGCCCGTCGCGGGCAGTTCCCGCCGCCACGACGACGCCGACCAGCGGATCGGTGAATTCCTTCCATGGCGACCCCGGATCGCTCAGCCGGCTGTTGTCGGCACACCACCGCCGGTGACAGCGTTGAGAGCCGACAGCACCACGATCGGCGGCCCCGAGGGGAGCAGGGACCTTCCATGCAGGCATTCACGCTGCCCGACTTCTACTTGCCCTATCCGGCGAGAATCAATCCGTACCTCGAACGTTCGCGAGAACACACGATGGCATGGGCCGAGCGGATGGGCATGCTGGACGCCGCCGCTCACCAGGGCGGTGTCGTGTGGACAGAGGACGAACTCGCCGCGATGGACTACGCTCTCATGTGCGCCTACACCCATCCCGACTGCGGCGGCGTCGAGCTAGACCTGATCACCGACTGGTACGTCTGGGTCTTCTTCTTCGACGACCACTTTCTCGACCAGTTCAAGTACTCCCGCGACACTGCGGGCGCGAGACACTACCTCGATCGCCTCGAACTGTTCATGACCGAGGACGGCGAAACTCCGCCAGAACCGGAAAACCCCGCCGAGGCCGGGCTCAAGGACCTCTGGGAACGCACCATTCCGTCGATGTCGGCCGGGTGGCGGCGTCGCTTCATCACCAGCACCCACAACCTGATGGTCGAATCCATGTGGGAACTGGAGAACATCGAACGCGGCAGGATCGCCAATCCCATCGAGTACATCCAGATGCGCAGAAGAGTCGGTGGCGCGCCGTGGTCGGCGAATCTCGTCGAGTACGCCGTCGGAGCGGAAATACCGGACAACCTCGCCGCGACGCGACCGATGCGGGTGCTCACCGACACTTTCGCCGACGCGGTACACCTGCGCAACGACCTGTTCTCCTATCAGAGGGAAGTGAGGGAGGAAGGCGAGAACTCCAACGCGGTACTCGTCTTCGAGTCCTTTCTGGACTGCCCGACCCAGGACGCGGCCGAGTTGGTCAACGACCTGCTCACCTCCCGCCTGCACCAGTTCGAGCACACGGCGCTCACCGAGGTACCTGCGCTGTTCGCCGAGTACGCCGTTCCGCCCGACGGTCAGGCAGGCGTCACCGCCTACGTGAAAGGCATGCAGGACTGGCAGGCAGGCGGGCACGAATGGCATGCGCGCTCAAGCAGATACATGAACGAGGGAGCCGAGAAACCCGGTGTCGGCGGGCTTTCTGGCCTCGGCACGTCGGCGGGAAGGCTGTCGCTGCTGCCGGGATCGCGGCAGCGCGTGCGCAGGCACTCCCACATTCCGTTCCAGCCGGTGGGGCATCTCGAACTGCCGGAGATCAGGATGCCCTACCCCGCGCGGGTCAATCCGCACCTCGACCAGTCGAGGGCGGACATGATCACGTGGGCGAGGGAGATGGGCTTCTACGACTCCTTGCCAGGGGTGGAAGCGGGCGGCGTGTGGGACGAGGACCGCTGCGCCGGAATCGACCTGCCGCACTGCGCGTCCGGCCTGCACCCCGGCGCCGATCTCGACGCGCTCAACCTCGCCTCGCACTGGCTGGCGTGGGGAACCTACGGTGACGACTACTACCCGGTCGTCTTCGGCGCGGGGAGACACCTTCCCGAGGCGAAGGCGCAGACGGAGCGGCTCAAGATGTTCATGCCGCTCGACCTGGAAAGCCCGGCCGAGCCGGTCAACGGGCTCGAACGCGGGCTGGCCGACCTGTGGCTGCGAACGGCGGGCCCGATGCCGGATCCGGCGCGAGCGCGGTTTCGCGACACGGTCGACGACATGCTCGACGCCTGGCTGTGGGAACTGATCAACCAAGCCCAGAACCGCATTCCCGACCCCATCGACTACGTCGAGATGCGCAGGAAGACCTTCGGGTCGGACATGACCAAGGCGCTGTCAAGGCTCACCGAGTCGGCGATCGTCCCGGAAGAACTCTTCCACAACCGCGTATTGCACGAACTGGACACGGCGGCGCAGGACTTCGCCATGTTCGTCAACGACCTGTTCTCCTACCAGAAGGAGATCCAGTTCGAGGGCGAGCTGCACAACATGGTGCTCGTCGTGGAGAACTTCCTCGACGTGGAAAGGGCCCGTGCTAGGGACATCGTGGTGCGGCTCGTGGACGCCAGACTCGAACAGTTCGAGCACATCGCCGACGTCGACCTCCCCGCGATGTGTGCCGAACTGGATCTAGCCCAGCCGGTGAGAGAAGCGCTCGAAGGACACGTCGAGCATTTCAAGAACTGGATGTCCGGAATCCTCGAATGGCACCGGAAATGCGTTCGCTATCAGGAGCAGGAATTGCGCCGAGTCGCGGGCGGCATTTCCCGCCGCGACCGGAGTTTCCTGCCGTCGGGCCCGGGAACCGAACTGGCAAGGCTCGGCACGTTACTCGGCGCGGGCTGACGGCTGATCGGGTTCAGCCGCCGGTCCGTGATCCGTGGCCCGCTCAGCCGGTGGCGGTCACGGGAGTGCTGGGGGAGGAGGCGCTCGGCGCGTCGCCCTGCGCGCCGAGCGCCTCCCTCATTCCGCTGGCCGCGAGCCGGTCGGCCCGCTCGTTGTCCGGATGTCCCGCGTGTCCCTTGACCCAGTGCCATTCGATGGTGTGCGGCGCGGCGGCGGCTTCGAGCCGCTGCCACAGGTCGGCGTTCTTCACCGGTTCTCTCGCCGAGGTCAGCCAGCCGTTGCTCTTCCAGCGGGCCAGCCACTGGGTGATGCCGTTGCGGACGTAACTGCTGTCGGTGTAGAGAGCGACGACCGATGGCCGGGTCAGCGCTTCAAGCGCTTCGATGGGCGCGGTCAGTTCCATCCGGTTGTTGGTCGTCGTGGCAGGTTCGCCGCCGTGCAACTCACGCTCGTGATCGCCGTACCGCAACACCGCGCCCCAGCCGCCTGGACCGGGATTCGGGCTGCACGCGCCGTCGGTGTAGATCTCGACGACGTTCGCCCCGCTGTCAGCCACCCGGCGACCCTAGCAAGCTCAGCCGACCGCGAGCGCGATCACCTGGCTGACCTCCTCCTCCGCGAAGTTGTCGTCGCTGACGAGCACCAGCGTGCGTTCCCCGCTCGGCAGGTCGGGACCCCAGGTCATGCCCTCCACGTTGTCGACAGTGGACAGTGGAAGGTCCGCGAGGTCGACGAGCGGTTCCTTGTGCATGGGCTGGATGCCCACCGTGGCGAGCGAGCGAGTTCCCCTGGTGTCGGTGGCGCCACGGACGTCGGCGGTGAAGATCTTCACGCCGAAACCGGCGCCGGGGACGTAGGTGCGCTCAAGCACCAGGTACCGGCCGGGCTCGTCCGGATCGGCCAGAATCGCGGGGACCCCGGTGTCCGGGCTCCACGGACTGGTCGGGTCGGCCTCGGCGAAGAGCGGGTCGAGCGGATAGGCGTACTGGGCGAGCACCTCGCCGGAACGGCTCTGCGTGGTGACCCTGGTGAGCGCGCCTTGCTCGGTCGTCGGTTCCTCGCCGTCCTGCACAAGCGGTCCCTCGACGGCGCTGGTGAGCGTGGCGCCGCCGCGGTCGAACGTGATCGCCTCAAGGACGAGGTTGCGCCGCGGCCCCTGCTCGTCCCTCGTGATCGTGTAGTCGGCTGGCAGCGGCAGCGAGCGCAGGTAGCCGCCGTGCCTCGTCGAGGCTTGGATGGAAGGCTGGATCAACGGCTCGTCACTCGCGAGATCCTTGGGGCGGTTGCCTTCCTGGCTCCACCAGTATTGGCAGTTCCACGGGTCGACCCTGATCTCCTCGGGATCGACGGCCTTGCCGTCCTTTGCCGTCGGCGAAGGGTAGGTGGCGCCGTCCGGCTGCCTCAGCGCGTGCGTGCCGCTGATGTCGACGCCGTGCACGCCGGCCGCGTCGACGTCGATGGCGGCGGTGTAGAACCGCGCCGGCTGCTGGTAGGAGCGGTCGTCGCTGATCATGACGTACTCGCCGGTGCAGGGGTCGCGGTCGATGCCGGAAAGGCCCCCGACGGTGGTGCCCTCGTAGTCCATTTTGTGCGGGATGATCGCCTCGCCGAGCAAGCGGACGGGCTGCTCGGCCGCCTCGGCGGTTGCCGGCGTCAGCGCGGTCGTGGCCGTCATGAGCGCGGCGACGAACGCCGGTGCGAAAGAAGATGTCATGAACCGCACCATTCCGAACGCGGCGCCTGAACCGGGCGGTTCGCGTGGCCCCGGATGGTGTGTCCATGCCATTCTCACCCGGCCAGGTGGCTGACGTGACCGTCCACTGTGGCTTGTGGACTGAGCCTCACTGCGTCGTAGGAGACGAGCTACCGCTTCGGCGTTTTGTCGGTTAGAGCCCATCACGGCTGGTCGAAGAAGTCCTCGTCGACCTTCTTCAGAACAAAGACGCTCTCGTCCTGCACGCCGACGTTGTGCAGAACCATCAGTTCGGCCAGCCGTGTACCGCTTGGCCTGGATGTAGACCCTGTCGAGGCCGAGCACGTCCTGCCGAACCACGCCGTCGATGCCTCCGTCGCCAGGTCGGCCCCAGTGCTCGGCGACACCGGCTCTGCCGCCATAACCCATCGCGGTGAGCAGGGTCAGGACAAGCCGCTCCAGAAAGGCGGGTTCCTCCGCGAGAATTCGTCGGAGCAGTTCGTCGGCGAGTGCCGCGTTGTTCGCCCTTGCCGCTCCGGCGATTGCTTCCAGTGGGTGTTCACCCGTGGACTCCGCGGGGCCGGCCGACGTGCCAGCTTCACCGTTCTTTCCGACCTTGTCGCCCATCGTCCTGGTACGGAAGTCCTGATACTCGATGAACTGGGAGAGCAACTGCATGTCGACTCTCTTCGGGTTGTCGGCGAGAACGTCGCGGCCCGCTGGGTGAGCCGGACGTGAGAGCGTCGTGGCCGGTCGAGAAGGCCGGCCTGGACCAAGTGCGTGATGGCCCATTGGACTCTGCTGTCGAACCGGCCGCCGCCACTGTCCAGCCGATCGGCCAATTCTTCGTCGGTCGCCCCGAACTGCTCCGCGCAGTGGTCTCGGATCAGTCGCCACGAATGTACGTTTCCATCGACGGTGTATCCCAGAATGGGCAGCATCGCGTATTGAAAATTGGGCATCGCCATCGTGCCCCCAGTGACTGACCGTGACTACCGTGCGAGCAACCAGTCTGTCGTCACGACCGCGGATCGTCTACCTGTTCACCAGCCTCTGACGTATCGCGTCAATCGGCCAGGTGAGGCCGCTGTTCGCCCAGGTGTAGCTCATTGAGTTACATCTGGCTACACTAACTCTCATGAAGGTAATTACCCAGCGCGAGTTTCGTAACAACTCCGCTGCCGTCATGGATGCTGTCGAGGCCGGCGAGATCTACCACGTCACTCGCAACGGCGTCGAGGTGGCAGAGCTGCGGCCGGTACCTCGAAGGCGGCGCCTGACCGCAGAGGAGTTGGTCCAAAGGCATCGAGGGCTACCGAAGGTCGAGGCGGCCCAGATGCGGCAAGAGGCTGACGAGTTCTTCGGTACCGAAGATCGTGTTGATCCTGACGACGCGTGGGAGCGCGACCGTGGCTGAGCGTCACGAGGCGGGTGTGCTCGACACCTGTACCTACATTGATCTTGGTCTGCTCGACTCCTCGGCACTGCCGAAGATTCCGGAGCTCACCGCTGTCACCATGGCTGAACTCCATCAGGGGGTGGCGATGGCGAAGGACGCCGAGGTTCGCGCGGCGCGCACGGAGAAGCTCGGTGCCGCGATCGTGGACTTCGCCCCGCTTCCGTTCGACGGTGATGCCGCTGCCCGGTATGGAACGTTGGTCGCGCTGGTCCTCGCGGCGAACCGGGACCCCCGGCCTCGGCGAATGGATCTGATGATCGCTGCCATCGCGTCGTCGCGAGCGTTGCCCTTGTATACGCGGAACGAAGCCGACTTCACAGGATTGGGCAATATGGTCGAGGTCGTCGGTATCTGAGTAAGATCCGCGTCCGGCTGGGCATGTCGGGACCGCCCGACCCCATCGCGCGCCATGATCTGGAGGTCCCGTGCCGAAAGTGCCTGACGCTCGGAGGGCCGGCCGCGCGGCGGTCAACGCGCTGCGGACGCTTCTGGAGCGACACAATCACATCGTTCAGGAAGTGGACGGTCAGAACGACTTCGGTGAGGATCTGCACGTCACGTTCACCGAGAACGGCGAGGTCGCCGGAGATCTGGTCAAGATCCAGGTCAAAGGCGGTCGTTCGTGGCGCAGGGCCGACGGTTACGCCGTGCCGGTCGGAGACCACGGCGACACCTGGGCGAACGGCAACATTCCGGTGCTCTGCGTCGTGCACGATCCGGATACCGGCGGTCTCTACTGGGTCAATGCCACCAAGGAACTGCGGTCGGCACGGCGCGACGGCGAAGTGCTCAAGACGATCACCATTAGCCCGAACGAGCAGTTGGCCGACAATTCCATTGTGGACTTCGTCGCCGAGGTCAGGCACTATCTGAGCCTCTACCGGGGCAACCGGGTGATCCAGGCCCAGCTGGGCGAGACGGCAGGCGTCGAGTTCGGTCCATCGGACATCGTGCAGCACCACGTGAACGTGTACGGCGAGGATCTGATCTTCTGGCAGCGCAGAGGTGAGGGCTTCGCGACGCTGCTCCACAGCGACCTTGACTGGTATCCGCAGCACTTCGGCCCTGAGCATTTCCATCCCGGCGGTCGACCAGGCTTGCTGCCTCGCGCGCCCGGAGTGGCGCAAACGATTCTGAACACGGCTGAGGCGCATTGGCTGGAGGCCTGTATCGACGCGGCTCAATGGGCTCGCGAACCCGCCGCTGGGGAGCCGCCGCTGCACACCAACATCGACGCGCGTGACAACTATGTCGCCAGACGAATCGAACACCGTCTTTGGATCGAACCCGATGCCCTGACCCGGGCGATCCAGAAAGTCCGCACCGACACCACGGCCGATCACGAGCTGATCACTACTCTCAGAGAGTTGGAGTCGGATGCCGAGGCCGACGCCGAAGCGCTCTCAACACCGTGGCGCGAGATGTCGGAAAAGGCACGCCGACTCGTCACGTTCTACCTGGTCAAGGAAGTACGCGTGGGTTCGCCTTCGCTGCCGATCGACGAGCAGTTCCGGATCGTTTGGCGATGCCCCCGGCCGACTGCGGAATACGGTTTTGGCGCGCGGATAGGACAACCGAGTACCCGCAGGTTGGTGAACCGGGAGTTGGTGTTGGCCTTCCAACTCAGGCCGGGCGATAGAATCTTTTGGCTGAGCCGGTACGGCAACGAGCGCGGCCGGACCGTGTCGGCCGTCTGGGATTCCGAGGACACCCCCGGAGCCGTATGCGTTCTTTTCGATCAGCTGATGCTGGGAGACACCTTCTGGCCAGAGGAGCGGTTCGTGCGGAAGGTGTCCGCCAAGACGCGCTGATGTCGCGGCGGCAGACTCGACGAGCGGCTCCGCTCACCAGCCTCGTTCGCGCCATTCGGCCAGGTGTGGCCGTTGTTCGCCGAGTGTCGAGTCGTCTCCGTGTCCGGGGTAGAACCACGTCTCGTCGGGTAGCTGGGCGAAGACGCGTTGTTCGACGTCGTCGAGCAGGGACGTGAAGTCCTCGGCCGAGTTCGTCTTGCCTACCCCGCCGGGGAACAGCGAGTCGCCGGTGAACAGGTGTGGCCGTTCCTTGTCCCGGTACAGCAACGCGATCGAACCAGGGGTGTGCCCGCGCAGATGGATGACCTCCAGCGTGCAGTCACCGACGCTGAGGGTGTCGCCGTGCTCGACGAGATGGTCGGGAGGAACCGGCAACGGGTCGGCGTCGGCGGGGTGTGCCGCGGTGTAGGAACCGTTCGCCCCGGCGACCGCGCCGAGCGCCTGCCAGTGGTCGGGATGCTGATGCGTCGTCACGACCGTGCGCAGCGCCGGCCGGTCGGGACCGTGCCCGATGAGATCGGAGATGCGTTCCGAGTCGCTGGCCGCGTCGATCAGCAACGCCTCGTTGGTCGCCCTGCACACCAGCAGATAGGCGTTGTTGTCCATGGGACCGACGGACAACTTGGAGATGGTCAGCGCGTCGAGGGTGCGCCGCGTGGCGTCCCCTCCCGGTTCGACGTGCCCGGTGTACTCATCAACGACGTTCACCCCAGACACCGTAGCGGCCCTCGGGTGAGCGCGAATACCCGATCCTGCTCACACCGCTTCCGCGTCGGCGCTGCGGAGAGCGACGGGATGGCTCCACCCGGCCTACGAGGGCCTGCCCAGCTCGGTTAGTGTGCCTTCCACGCAGAAGTCGAGTCTGGGGAAAGAAATTGACCGCGACGCCAGCCCCTGCCACCGCGACCTCGTCGCGAAAGATGAGCTGGGATGTCATCAGGGTCGTCGCGATCTTCTTCGTCATCGCGGGGCACGTGACCGGCCTGGCGAGCAGAATTCCCGGCATCGAAGGATACCCGTTCTCGCTGGCGATCCCGTTCGGGACCGTGACACTGCTCGTGCTTTCCGGCTATTTCATCGGTCCGACGATCCGCAAGGGCGACGCGGGCCGCTGGCTCAGGGCACGGCTGTCGAGGTTGCTGCCCGCCTACCTGGTCGCGGTACTGCTGACCTACTGCGTCACCCGCTACGCCGTGGTGACCTTCAACGGCTGGTGGCACCAGCCGGGGGTGCTCGGCATGCTGTTCGGCGATCCGGTCCGCCCCTCTGTGCCGACGGTGGAGTTCCCGTGGCACGTACCGGACCTCAACGACCTGTTGCTGAACGTGCTGTTGCTGCACGAGTGGAATCCCGACCTCGTCCACCGGATCGACGGCTCCTACTGGACATTGCCGGTGCAGGTGATCGCCTTCGTGTGCGCGGCGCTGTTGTGGCGGAGCAAACTGCGGCACCGGGTGCGCCCGCACACCGTGCTGTGGGCCGTCACCGCGATCTCGGCTGCCTCCCCGCTGCTGAGCCTGTTCATGAGCAGCGTGCCGACGGCGACGGGAACGTTCTACGGCCATCTGTTCGCCGCCGGCATGGCGATCTGGCTGTGGCAGCACGACCGGCTGCCTTCGCTCCAGCTCGTGATGCTGTTGTCGGCCGCGGTCGGCCTGCACGCGCTGAGAGCGAGCGCGCCGGAGGTGGCCTCCGTGATCGGTCTCGCCGTCATGCTCGTGCTCATGTGCCTCGCCGCGAAGGGGCCCGACTGGGACGTACCGGTCGTGCGCCTGCTGCGAAGGCCCATCTCCTGGCTCGCCGGGATCAGCTTCGGTCTGTACCTGGTCCACCAGCAGCTCGGCTACGTACTCGCGAGGTGGCTCTCGGAGGCCGGTTTCGGTCCGTGGTGGTTACGCTTGACGGTGATTGTCACCGCCGTGGTCGTCGCCGCCTGGCTGCTGACAGTCCTCGTCGAACGACCGGCGTACCGTGTGCTGACCAGGCCGCGCACTCGCGGGACCAACTCCGCGGTCGCCGTCCCGACCAGGGCGAACGCGGAGCCGGCGGTTTCTGTCGGTGGTGCGACCTAGCATGGTGGCGGCCGGTCCTTATCGGCATTCCACACACCAGTGAAGGGACCTTCGGGTGGCTGATCGCCTTGTAGTTCGCGGCGCCCGCGAGCACAATCTGCGCGGCGTCGACATCGACCTGCCGCGAGACAGCATGATCGTGTTCACCGGCCTCTCCGGTTCGGGCAAGTCGAGCCTCGCGTTCGACACGATCTTCGCCGAGGGCCAGCGCCGTTACGTCGAGTCGTTGTCGGCCTATGCCCGGCAGTTCCTCGGTCAGATGGACAAACCGGATGTCGATTTCATCGAGGGGCTTTCGCCCGCCGTGTCGATCGACCAGAAGTCCACCTCCCGCAACCCTCGGTCGACGGTGGGCACCATCACCGAGGTCTACGACTACCTCAGGCTGCTGTACGCGCGAGCGGGCAAACCGCATTGCCCGCAGTGTGGTGAACCGATCAGCAAGCAGACTCCTCAGCAGATCGTCGACCAGGTGCTCGACATGCAGGAAGGCACCCGGTTCCAGGTGCTGGCGCCCGTGGTGAGGGGAAGGAAGGGCGAGTACGTCGACCTGTTCGCGAACTTGCAGCAGCAGGGCTACGCGCGGGCGAGGGTGGACGGCACGGTGTACTCGCTCACCGATCCGCCGAAGCTGAAGAAGCAGGAGAAGCACGAGATCGGGGTCGTGGTCGACCGGCTGACGGTCAAGGCGAGCTCGAAGCAGCGGCTGACCGACTCGGTCGAGACGGCGCTGCGACTCGCGGACGGCCTGGTCGAACTGGAATTCGTCGACCTCCCCGAGCACGATCCGCACCGCACGCGTGGCTTCTCGGAGAACCTTGCCTGCCCCAACGGGCATCCGCTCGCCATCGAGGACCTCGAACCCCGGTCGTTCTCGTTCAACTCGCCCTACGGTGCCTGTCCCGAATGCACGGGCATCGGTGTGCGCAAAGAGGTCGATCCCGAACTGGTCGTGCCAGACGACGAGCTGTCGCTGGCCGAGGGCGCCATCGCGCCGTGGTCGGGAGGGCAGAGCGCGGACTACTTCGAACGGTTGCTCGAATCGCTCGCCCAGACCATCGGATTCCGCATGGACGTCCCGTGGCGAAGGCTGCCCGCCAAGGCGCAGAAGGCCGTTTTGCACGGTGTCGACGACCAGGTGCACGTCAAGTACCGCAACCGGTATGGAAGGCAGCGCTCGTACTACGCGAGCTTCGAGGGGGTCATCCCGTTCCTCGAACGGCGCCACGAGCAGACCGAGTCGGAATGGTCGCGTGAGCGCTACGAGGGCTACATGCGCGAGGTGCCCTGCCCTGCCTGTCAGGGCACCCGGCTGAAGCCGGAGATACTCGCGGTGACGCTCGAACACGCTCAGCAGGGCGAACGGTCGATCGCCGAGGTGTGCGCGTTTTCGGTGTCGGAGGCTTCGGTCTTCCTCGACGAACTGGTGCTCGGCAAGCGCGAGTCCATGATCGCCGGCGCGGTGCTCAAGGAAATCCAGGCCCGGCTGCACTTCCTGCTCGACGTGGGCCTCGACTACCTCTCGCTCGACAGGGCCGCCGGCACGCTGTCGGGAGGCGAGGCCCAGCGGATCCGGCTGGCCACTCAGATCGGCTCAGGACTCGTCGGGGTGCTGTACGTGCTGGACGAGCCGTCGATCGGGCTGCACCAGCGCGACAACCACCGGCTGATCGACACGCTCACCCGGCTGCGCGATCTCGGCAACACGCTGATCGTGGTCGAGCACGACGAGGACACCATCAAGTCAAGCGACTGGGTGGTCGACATCGGTCCTGGCGCGGGCGAGCACGGCGGCCACATTGTCCACAGTGGACCTTACAAGAAGCTGCTCAAGAACCGGAAATCGCTGACGGGCGAGTACCTTTCGGGGCGAAGGGTCATCGACGTTCCCGCGATTCGCAGGCCGGTGGACAAGAAGCGGCAGCTCACCGTCGTCGGTGCGCGTGAACACAACCTGCGGGGTATCGAGGTCTCGTTCCCGCTCGGGTGCCTCGTTTCGGTCACCGGTGTCTCCGGCTCGGGCAAGTCCACTCTCGTCAACGACATTCTCGCGACGGTGCTGGCGAACAAGCTCAACAACGCGAGGCAGGTGCCAGGCAGGCACACCAGAATCAAGGGTCTCGATCAGGTCGACAAGCTCGTGCGGGTCGACCAGTCGCCCATCGGCCGTACGCCGAGGTCGAACCCGGCGACCTACACCGGTGTGTGGGACCACGTGCGCAAGTTGTTCGCGGCGACCACCGAGGCCAAGGTGCGTGGCTACCAGCAGGGGCGGTTCTCGTTCAACGTCAAGGGCGGCAGGTGCGAGGCGTGCGCGGGTGACGGGACCATCAAGATCGAGATGAACTTCCTTCCCGACGTGTACGTCCCGTGCGAGGTGTGCAAGGGCGCGCGGTACAACCGGGAAACCCTTGAGGTGCACTACAAGGGCAAGACGGTGTCCGATGTGCTCGACATGCCCATCGAGGAGGCAGCCGAGTTCTTCGAGCCGATCAAGGCCATTCACCGGCACCTGCAAACCCTGGTGGACGTCGGGCTTGGTTACGTGCGGCTCGGTCAGCCCGCTCCCACCCTGTCGGGCGGGGAGGCGCAGCGAGTCAAGCTCGCCAGCGAGCTGCAAAAGCGGTCGACGGGCAAGACGGTGTACGTACTGGACGAGCCGACGACGGGGCTGCACTTCGAGGACATCCGCAAGCTGCTCGCCGTCATCAACGGGTTGGTCGACAAGGGCAACACCGTGATCGTCATCGAGCACAACCTCGACGTGATCAAGACGTCGGACTGGATCGTCGACATGGGGCCCGAGGGCGGCTCCGGCGGTGGAACCGTGGTCGCGCAAGGAAGTCCCGAGGATGTCGCGGTCGTCGAGGGAAGCTACACGGGCCAGTACCTGAAGCCCGTCCTCACCTGAGCGTCGCCACGCCCGTCGCGGCGCCTGCCGGGGTGGCCAGGTCCGCTGGGCGGCGGCCGTGTCGCGGCGTCTGCCCGGGGTGGCGTGCGTTGGTGGCGCCGTGCGTCGTGGTGCTGCGTGCCCCATGGGGATGGGCGGCGGCGCGAGCCGTGGGGTGGCGGGCGGCGTGGGCCGTGGGGACGGCGGCGTGGACCGTGGGGATGGGCGGCGGTGTGGGCTTGGCGAGGGAGCGCCCGCGAGTCCCACGCTCAGGTCGCCGAGTTCCGCGTCCAGGTCGCCGAGTTCCGCGCTCGGGCTGGCGAGTTCCGCGCCTGGGACGCCGAGATCCGCGCCTGGGACGGCGAGATCCGCGCCGCGCAGATCAACTCCCCGCCTGCACTCACCTGACGCGCCCGATCGCGAACGCATGCCGATGTGACCCCGCTCGCGGCATACTTGCGGAGTGCGGTCGGACTTCTACCGGTTCCGTGCGGCGTGGCTCATCGACGCGCCGGTAGCCACCGTGTTCGCCGCGGTGGTCGATGTCGCGCGCTACCCGCAGTGGTGGCCGGATGTGCGGACCGTGAGCAAGATCGACGAGGAAACCGCCGAACTGGTGTGCAGGGCCACGCTGCCGTTCGCCCTGACCCTCCGGATGACCCGGCTGGAGCAGGACGAGCGCGCGGGCAGACTGGGCGTGGCACTGACCGGCGACCTCGAAGGTTCGCTCACCGCCCGCGTTCAGGAAGGACCCGGATCCGCGACGAGACTGGAGATCCTCCAGCAGGTGGTCGCCACGAAAACACTGCTCCGCGCGTTGTCTCCGCTGGCCCGTCCCGTGTTCAGGGCCAACCACGCGGTCATGATGCGCAGGGGACAGCGGGGACTTCGCTCCATGCTGCGCCGGTGAACGTCCCACCCATCGCTCCGGGACCACCGCCAGTCCCGCGAGTCCGAACCGCGAACCCAGCCAGCGAACCCCGCCGAACCGAACTCGCCGCACCGCGCCCAGCCAGCGAACCCCGCCGAACCGAACCTGCCGCACCGCGCCCAGCCAACCAACCACGGCGAACCGAACCCGAACCGTGAGCCCCGCCAGCCCCTGGACCAGCGATAGCGGGGCGTGGGGCCCTGTCCGTGTCATCGAACAGGGCCCCACGGCCCGGACCCCGCCTCGACGGGATCCCTCCGGCGCCGGGCGGGGGATGAGGGGGATCCCGGCGCCGGTCGTTCTACGCCCGAACCGGTTCGCGTTCCGGCTCTGTCGCAGGTTGGTGATCGTCGACGAGCGTAGCCTCGTTGAACGGGTCCTGTCCCGCGAACACCCGATCTGCCTGATCCCGGTCGAATTCCTTCGTCCACGAGCCGATGACGACGGTGGCGATGGCGTTACCCGCGAAGTTCGTCAACGCGCGCGCCTCGGACATGAACCGGTCGATTCCGAGGATGAACCCGACGCCGTCGACCAGTTCCGGCCGGTGCGACTGGAGGCCGCCTGCCAGTGTCGCGATCCCGGCACCGCTGACTCCCGCCGCGCCCTTCGACGCGATCACCATGAACACCAGCAGCGAGATCTGTTCGCCGATGCCGAGCGGACTGCCCTGCGCGGTGGCGATGAACAGAGTGGCCATCGTCAGGTAGATGGCGGTGCCGTCGAGGTTGAACGAGTAGCCGGTCGGCACGGTGATGCCGACGACGGGCTTGCTGACCCCGAGGTGCTCCATCTTCGCGATGAGCCTTGGCAGCGCGGACTCCGACGACGACGTCGACACGATGAGCAGGAACTCTCTGCCGAGGTAGCCGAGCAACTTGAACACGTTCATCCTCGCCCCGAACCACAACACGGCGCCGAGCACGAGGAACACGAACAGCAGACAGGTGAGGTAGAAGCCGACCATGATGACCGCGAGGCTCTTGAGCGCGTCCCAGCCGGTTTCGCCGACCACTGCCGCGATCGCCCCGAAGGCACCGACGGGCGCGGCCCACATGATCATCGCCAGAATGCGGAAAACGAGCCGTTGCAGATGCTCGATGCCACGCAGGACCGGTTCGCCGACCCTGCCGAGTTTCTGTAGCGCGAATCCGGTCAGCAGCGCCACGAGCAGCGTCTGTAGCACAGATCCATCGGTGAAGGCCGACACGAGACTTTCCGGGATGATGCCGAGCAGGAAGTCGACGGTCCCTTCGCCCTCGGATGCCTGCTCCTGCACGGCGGCGACGTCGTCGGGGTCGAGCCGCATGCCCTCGCCGGGGTGCAGGATGTTGCCGACGATGAGCCCGATCGCGAGCGCGAACGTGGACATCACCAGGAAGTAGCTGAGCGCGAGCAGCCCGACCTTGCCGACCTTCGCGGCCTTCGCCACTGAGCCGATGCCGAGCACGATGGTGCAGAAGATGATCGGGCTGATCATCATCTTGATGAGGTCGACGAAACCGCTGCCGAGCGGTTTGAGGTTGGCCGCAAACTCGGGGAACGCGAACCCGACGGTGATGCCGAGGATCACCGCGGCGATGACCGCCAGGTACAGGTAATGCATCCGGTCGCGGCGTCGTGGTGCGGCCTCGGCCGCTGTCGACGGCTCAGGCAACGTTGCCTCCTTGAGAGATTGAGCTGATCGCGACGACTATCTGCACCGAGATGACCCAGGTCACCGTTGTGTTCATTTCGTTCGCGACCGAAGTGACGGCAACAGCGGCTGGCTGTGTTGTCATGTGGCGTGCATGTTTCGCCGAAGAGCTGGAGCCTCGCCCGCCAGCTGCTGGTGCTCCAGCTCGTGCTGGTCGGGGTTCTCGTCGCCGGAGGACTCGCACTGGCCTACGTCGACGCGGTCCGCGCCGCCGACGACAAGGCGGCCGACGAGGTCACCTCCGTGGCCGCGACGCTGGCCGACTCGCCCGGCGTCCGCCTTGCCGTGTCGGGGCCCGATCCCAGCGCCGAGTTGCAGCCGTTCGTGGAGCAGGTGCGCGCCGACACCGGGGTCGACTTCATCACGATCATGGACACCGACGGCGTCCGCCACACGCATCCGAACCCGGAGCTGATCGGACAGACCTTCGTCGGCAACACCGCCGAGGCGCTCGCCGGGCGGCCGTTCACCGAGACCTACACGGGCACGCTCGGTCCGTCCGTGCGCACGGTCACCCCGGTTTTCGACGGCGAGGGCACCGTGGTGGCACTGGTGGCGGTCGGCATCACCGTCGAGGCGATCACGGCCGAACTGCGGGAACGGCTCGAACCGTTGCTGATCGTCGCCGGTGGAGTGCTCGCCGTCGGCGTCGCGGGAAGCTGGCTGGTCAGTGCACGGCTGCGCAGGCAGACGAGGGGAGTCGCACCGGCCGAGCTGAGCGGGATGTTCGAGTACTACACGGCGATCCTGCACGCGGTGCGGGAAGGACTGGTGCTGATCGGCAGGGACGGTCGCGTGGTGCTGTGCAACGATGCGGCGAGGGAACTGCTCGGCCTTTCCGGCGACGTGCGCGGCGAATCCGTCGCCGAGCTGGGCCTCGCGGGCGATCTCGTGGACACGATGACCTCGACTCGGCGGCGCGGCGACGAGGTGCACGTCACCGAGACCAGGGTGCTGCTGGTCAACACCGTGCAGGTCCGCTCGGACGACAGGGCGATGGGCAACGTCGTGACCCTGCGCGACCACACCGAGTTGCAAGGTCTCACCGGCGAACTGGACACGGTGCGCGGATTCGCCGAGTCGCTGCGGGCGCAGGCGCACGAGTCGGCGAACAAACTGCACGCCGTCGTGTCCCTCGTCGAGACCGGCCGTGGCGAGCAGGCGGTGGAGCTGGCGACGGCGGAACTGGCAACGGCACAACAGCTCACGGACAAGGTCGTCGGCGCCGTGTCCGAGCCGGTGCTCGCGGCGCTGCTGCTCGGCAAGTCGAGTGAAGCGAGCGAACGCGGAGCCGAACTGGTGCTGACCGAGGACACGGCGATGGACGACACGAGCGCGCTGCTCGACTCGCGCGACCTGATCACGATCCTCGGCAACCTGATCGACAACGCGATCGACGCCGCCATCGAGGGCGCGGCCGAACGCGCGCCGAGGGTCGTCGTGACCGTGCGCACCCCGGCGGACGAGCTGTTCCTGCGGGTCGCCGACAGTGGCGGGGGCATCGCGCCCGGCGTGGCACAGGACATCTTCCGCAAGGGCTGGTCGACCAAGCCGGGCGGTGAGCAGGGAAGGGGACTGGGCCTCGCGCTGGTGGGGCAGACCGTCCGCAGGCACGGGGGCGTCGTCTCGGTCGGCAACGGAGACGACGGCGCTGCCCAGGACTCCGGTGCGGTGTTCACCATCCGGATCCCGCTCACCGGCCGAGCACGAGCCGTCGCCGTGACGCCAGGCGCGAATCAGGGTGGACGATGATCTTCGTGCTGGTCGTCGAGGACGACCCCGTCGCGGCGGAGGCACACCGGCAGTACGTCGAGCGCGTGCCGGGCTTCGTCGTCTCCGGCGTCGTGCACTCCGGCAACGAGGCGATCCGGTTTTGCGCGAGGCACAGGGTGGACGTGGTGCTGCTCGACTTCTACCTTCCCGACACCCACGGCCTCGCGGTGTGCCAGGCATTGCGGGCAGCCGGTTCCACCGCCGACGTCGTGGCCGTGACCTCGGCTCGCGATCTTGCCGTCGTCAGGGCGGCGGTGTCGGCTGGCATCGTGCAGTACCTGCTGAAGCCGTTCACGTTCGCGACGTTGCGCGAGAAACTGGAACGCTACGCGGAGTTCAGGGACCAGGCCGCGAGACCGGGGCAGGTACGCGGCCAGGCCGATGTGGACAGAATGCTGGGCGCGCTGCGCACCTCCGATCACACCGCGCTGCCCAAGGGAATGAGCGGGGCGACACTCGACGCGGTGAGCGCCGTGCTCGCCGAGTCCGGTGAAGGGATCTCCGCGGCGGGAGTGGCGACCGCGACCGGCGTTTCGCGGGTCACCGCCCGCCGCTACCTGGAATACCTTGCCGACAACGGGCTCGCCGATCGCCGCCCGCACTACGGCAGCGTCGGCCGCCCCGAAGTGCGCTACTCCTCCACGACCTGATTTTCTCCGGTGGTGAGTCCGAGCAGTTCCGCGCGGACGGCCGGGTCCGTTGTTCCCGCCGCGAGCAGCGGTGCGAAGGCCACGCACCACGCCCACAGCCGCTGTTCGTCGAAGCCCAGCGCGGAAGCCAGTTCCGCGCAGCGCCGCCGCCACGCGCGCGCCGAGGCCGCGGACAGGAAGACCCAATCGACCGCGTCGACGGCGGCGTCTCCCGCGCAGGGCCTCGGGTCGATCGCGATCAGCCCTCGTCCCGGATCGGCGAGCACGTTGCCGGGGTGCAGGTCGCCGTGCAGCAGCACGCGGCGAAGCGGACGCGCGGCCAGGCGCAGCGCGAGTGCCTTCCCTCCGGCCAAGCCGCGGGCTCGCGGATACCGCCTCCGGTAGAGACCGAAGATGAACTCGATCCGGTCGGTCAGATCGTGCGTGCTCGCCGAGGGGTCACCTGCCGCGTGCAGATCGCCGATGAGCCCGGCGACCTCGGACAGCGCGACATCGGGTCCGGGATGGCCGGAGTGGACGGCCTCAAGCAGCACCGCTCCGGTGTCGCTGCCCCACACCTCCGGTACGCGGGAGGAGGAAGCCCACTGCCGCAGCGCGGTGGCTTCGGCCGAAGCGATACCGGCGTCGGGAGTCAGTTTGAGCACGGCGGAACCGCGGCCGGCCATGGTGCACCACAGCACGAGCGAGGTGTTGCCGCTGCCGACCGGTTCGCCGATGGTCAGCTTCCACCGCGTTCCCAGCACGGCAAGGGTTTGGGCGAGTCCTTCCCACCACGGTGTGGTGACGTCCTCGCCGAACCGCGAACTCAACCGAGCCTTCGTCGCCTGGTAGGCCGGGGTGTGAAGATCGGAATTCCGCACACCCCGAGCCTAGGCACCCGTGCCGTTCAGAAGTAGGTGCGGACGAAGTCGACGACCGTGTGCCGGTCCTCACCGACGACGGGGATCACCGGCCATTTGTCGAACACCGTGCACGGGTGGGAAAGCCCGAAACCGACCCAGTCGCCCACCGCGAGCGGCGAACCGGGCGGCAGCGTGAGGTAGGTGTGCTGGTCGTTGAGTTTGCCGACCGTGTGCCCTTCCAGCGGCCGTACCGTGCCCGCCGGGTCGCGATGTGACTGTGGTTCGGGGAGGCCGTCGTCGAAGGAGACGTCGCGTTTTCCCATCGTCAGCAACGCGAGATCGTTCGTGGGAATCGACGTCACCTGTGCCCAGGCGCGCAGCGCGGAGCGCAACGGCGGGCCGCTCACCCTCGGATAGGCGCCCAGCGGCGACACCTCCCGGTAACGCCCATCGTCGTGCGTGAGGTACGCGCCGCTGCGCAGCACCGGCAGCACGGTCAGTCCGTCGAGGGAGGAGGGCCAGTCGACGGTGAGTCCTCGTGCGACCTTGTCGAAATAGGCGCTGCCGCCCGCGCTGACGATCACCGGCGTCTCGTCGGAGAACAGCCCTGCTTCGGCGAGCAGGATCGTCGTTTCCCTCAGTGTGTCCACATAGGATTCGATGTGGGCCAGTGCTCGTTCGGTGGTGTCCTTTTCGAGCGCGCCCTCGTAGCCGCCGACGCCGGTCAGCCGCAGCGCCGGGCTCGCGGCAGCCGCGCGAGCAACGGCCATCGCCGTTTCCTCGTCCCTGACCCCGGTTCTGCCCCGCCTCGCTTCGCGCGGGCCCAGTTCGACGAGCACGTCCACCTGCCGCCGCGCACCGGCCAGCGCGGCGGTCATCAGCTCGACCCCGCGAACGGAGTCGACCCAGCAGCAGAACTCGAACTCTGGATCGTCGTCCAGTTCACCGGCGAGCCAGCGCAACGCCGCGGGGTCGACCAGCTGGTTGGCCAGCAGCACCCTGGACACTCCGAAGGCGCGGTAGACCCTGAGCTGCGCGGCGTTGGCCGCCGTGATTCCCCACGCTCCGTTGTCGAACTGCTTCGCGAAGAGCTGGGGAGCCATCGTGGTCTTGCCGTGCGGGGCGAGCGCGACCCCGCGCTCCGCGCACCAGGCGGCCATGGTGCGCAGGTTGTGTTCGAGTGGTTCGGCTTCGAGCACGACGACCGGACCGAGGAAGCCGCCGGTGAACAGGCAAGGGCGCGCGTCGGCCGCCGTGGCCAGCGGCAGGCCCCACAGCGAAGAGGGGATGGCCTTGAAGCGCCAGTCGAGGCGTTCCTCGCCCGCGGCCAGCAGTGCCGTGGTGTCGAGGTGGCCCCTGGTGATCACCGGAGTCATGAGAGTGCCCGCGTCGCGGGTGGCGTGACCTGCATCAACCACGTGTAGCATCACGCCGTCGGTGGGTCAACGCCTTGTTTGTCCAGTGTGGACGGACGTGAGGGAAGGGAAACGCATGACGAACGTCGCGATCAGTACGGAGAACGCACCTGAGCCGGTCGCCGCGTATTCGCAGGCGAGGCGCAAGGGCAACATCTTGCAGATCGCGGGCCAGGTCGGCATGGATCCCGAGACGAAGCGGGTTCCCGAAGGGGTCGCGGCACAGACGAGGCAGGTGTTCGCCAACATCGAGGCGATCCTCGAAGCGGCAGGCGCCAGCTTCGCCGACGTCGTCATGATGCGGGTCTATCTCACCGACACCGCGCACTTCGCCGAGTTGAACGAGACCTACAACGCGCTGGTGCTGGAACCTCGGCCAGCCCGCACGACGGTGTACGTCGGCTTGCCGGAGGGACTGCTCGTCGAGATCGACGCGCTGGCCGTGCTCGACGACTGACCGTGAGGCCCTGACGTCCTAGTAGACGGGGCCGGTGTACTTCTCGCCGGGTCCCTTGCCTGGTTCGTCGGGGACGGCGGATGCCTCCTTGAATGCCTTCTGGAGCGACTGGAGCCCGTCCCGCAGCGGCGCGGCGTGCAGGCCGAGATATTCGCCGGAGGCCGTGACGAGGCCCGCGAGCGCGGTGATCAGCCTGCGTGCCTCGTCGAGGTCCCTTCGCGGGCTGGTGTCCGGGTCGTCGTCGGCGAGGCCGAGTCGTTCCGCCGCGGCCGAGAGCAGCATGACGGCCGCCCTGCTGATGACCTCGACGCTGGGGATGTCCTCCAGTTCGCGGACGTCCTGCCCGTTCTCGGCTCCGGCGTTGCCTTGGGAATTTTCGCCTGGTTCGGCGGCGTTGAGAGGGTCGTTGTGCACGTCTGGTACCCTTCCACGTGCGACCAGTCCCCGAGCGATCGGGGCGGCAAGTGGAGCCCCGCTCCCACCCGAGTCACCGCAAGCACAACCTCGCATCAGGTGGCCGGGTCCGGTCCCGGACGACCGAAATGGCAGTAGTCATCTCGGCCGCGCCGGAGCACCCGACAGGGTTCGATCACGAACTGTCGGGTTTCGATCGGATTGAGGGCCCCGCACACTTGTACGGACAGTACTTGTGCCGGGGCCCGTGGTATGTGGGCACCAGGTCGATGAGAACAGCGACATTTGGACCAAGGAGGCCCCATCAGCTCCGAGACGCGCATCAATGAGCGCATCCGCGTCCCCGAGGTTCGCCTTGTGGGACCGAACGGTGAGCAGGTCGGCATCGTCCGTATCGAGGACGCGCTGAGGCTCGCCCAGGAGGCCGACCTCGACCTAGTCGAGGTAGCCCCGCAAGCACGCCCGCCTGTGGCCAAGCTCATGGACTTCGGCAAGTTCAAGTACGAGAGCGCCCAGAAGGCCCGTGAGTCCCGCCGTAATCAGCAGCTCACCGTCATCAAGGAACAGAAGCTCCGTCCCAAGATCGACCAGCATGACTACGAGACGAAGAAGGGCCACGTGTCCCGCTTCCTCGCCGCTGGCAACAAGGTCAAGGTGACGATCATGTTCCGGGGACGTGAGCAGTCGAGGCCAGAGCTGGGATTCCGGCTGCTGCAGAAGCTTGCCGACGATGTCGCCGAACTCGGCTTCATCGAGGCGTCGGCCAAGCAGGACGGCCGCAACATGATCATGGTGTTGGCGCCGCACAAGAACGCGAAGGCAAAGTCGAAGACGGCGAAAGAAGCCGAGAACGCCGAGTCGTGACGGCCGCCGCAGGCCGGCAGGACGAACAGCAGCACACCGAATCCCGGTGTGCTGCCGTCTGAAAGAGAGAAGTAATGCCGAAGAACAAGACTCACAGCGGGATGTCCAAGCGCGTCCGCGTCACGGGCACCGGCAAGATCCGCCGCCAGAAGGCAGGCCGTCGCCACCTGATGGAGAAGAAGTCCAGCAGGGTGACCCGCAGGCTGGAGGGGACCACCGAGGTCGCCGCCGCCGACGTCAGCCGCGTGAAGCGGCTGCTGGGTCGCTGACCTTCAGCAGAACTTGCCCTAACCACCAGGGGCGCACCCGCCGCGCCCCCCGAATCGACAGGATGGACCCGTGGCACGCGTCAAGCGGGCGGTGAACGCCCAGAAGAAGCGTCGCGCAACTCTCGAACTGGCCAGCGGCTACCGCGGTCAGCGTTCGCGGCTCTACCGCAAGGCCAAGGAGCAGACGCTCCATTCGCTCAACTACGCCTACCGGGACCGCCGTGCCCGCAAGGGTGACTTCCGTCAGCTCTGGATCACCCGGATCAACGCGGCAGCCCGGCAGAACGGCGTCACGTACAACCGGTTCATCCAGGGCCTCAAGGCCGCTGGTGTCGAGGTCGACCGCAAGATCCTCGCCGAGTTGGCCGTGAACGACCCCGCGGCGTTCGCTTCGCTGGCCGAGGTCGCGAAGCAGAACATCAACACAGAGCAGAAGCCGGCCTGATCGCCGGCGACAACCGACCCGGGGACGTCTTGGTGTTCACACACAAGACACCCCGGGTCGTTGCTGCGAGACGGCTGACGACCCGGAGCGGCAGGCAGGAGTCGGGACGGTTCCTCGCCGAGGGCGCCCAAGCCGTCAAGGAGGCCCTGCGCCACGGTCACGTTCACGAGCTGTTCGTCACCGAGGCCGCGGCCACCAGGCACGCAGACCTGCTCGCGGGTGCCTCGGCCGTCTCGTTGATCAACCAGCGGGCGGCCGAACTGTTGTCGGAGACGAGGACCCCGCAGGGCATCGTCGCCGTGTGCGACACGGTCAGCGTGTCCCCCGCGACGGCGCTGGCAGGAAAGCCGAAGCTGGTCGCCGTGCTCGTCGGGGTCGCCGATCCCGGTAACGCGGGCAGCGTGCTGCGGGTCGCCGACGCGGCGGGAGCCGACGCGGTGATCTTCGCGGGCGAGTCGGTCGACGTGCACAACGGCAAATGCGTCAGGGCCTCGACCGGCAGCGTGTTCCATCTCCCCGTCGCTGTCGAAAGGGACGTGTCCTCGGCGCTCGCCGCGTGCGAGGCGGCCGGCCTGCGGACCGTCGCCGCGCACGGCTACGCGGACGCGGACCTCGACTCGGCGGCCGGGCTGACGGAGCCGACCGCGTGGTTGTTCGGCAACGAGGCGCACGGGCTCCCCGAAACGGTGCTCGCCGCGGCCGACCAGGCCGTTCGCGTTCCGATCTACGGCAAGGCCGAGAGCCTCAACCTGGCGACGGCGGCTGCCGTCTGCCTTTACGCGAGCGCGTTGCGGAACCGGCCCTGACCCGGGGTGACCGATACCGGTCACATAGACTCTTTCCGTCATTCGCCCACTGCGTTCGCGCCGTGGTGCCCCCAGATGTGTCAGCGGACGCCGAGGAGTTATGTCCGGAGCCAACGACAAGCAAGAGCCGAAGTCCGACAACGCGCTGGACGCGCTCGCGGCCGACACCCTGACCAATGCGGTCGCGGCGGCCGAGGTGCAATTCAGCGCCGCGGGGGACCTGGACGAGCTCGCCGGCGTCAAGCCAGCGCACCTCGGCGACGCGTCGCCGCTGTCGCTGGCGCGCAGGGCGATCGGTGCGCTGCCGAAGGACCAGAAGGCCGAAGCGGGCAAACGGGTCAACGAGGCGCGGCAGGCGATCCAGGCCGCCTACGACGACCGGCTCGCCGCGTTGCGGGCCGAGCGGGACGAGCACGTGCTCAAGGCCGAGGCCGTCGACGTGACGCTCCCGTGGGACAAGGTTCCTCGTGGCGCGCGCCATCCCATCAGCACCGTCGCCGAACGGGTCGCCGACGTGTTCGTCGGCATGGGCTACGAGGTCGCCGAGGGGCCCGAGCTTGAGGCGGAGTGGTTCAACTTCGACGCGCTGAACTTCGGCAAGGACCATCCGGCCCGGCAGATGCAGGACACGTTCTACGTCGGCGAGGAGGACTCCGGCCTGGTGTTGCGCACGCACACCTCGCCGGTGCAGGCGAGGGCGCTGTTGCACCGCGACCTTCCCGTGTACATCGTGTGCCCCGGCAGGACGTTCCGGACCGACGAGCTGGACGCCACGCACACCCCGGTGTTCCATCAGGTCGAGGGCCTTGCCGTCGACAAGGGCATCACGATGGCGCACCTCAAGGGCACGCTCGACGCCTTCGCGAGGGCGATGTTCGGCGCGGAGTCGGGCACCAGGTTCCGGCCGCACTTCTTCCCCTTCACCGAGCCCTCCGCCGAGGTCGACGTGTGGTTCCCGGAGAAGAAGGGCGGAGCGGGCTGGGTCGAGTGGGGCGGCTGCGGCATGGTCAACCCCAACGTGTTGCGGGCCTGCGGGGTCGACCCTGAGGTCTACTCGGGGTTCGCGTTCGGCATGGGCCTTGAGCGCACCCTGCAGTTCCGCAACGGCATCCCGGACATGCGCGACATGGTGGAGGGCGACATCCGGTTCACCCTTCCCTTCGGAACGGAGGCGTAGTGCGAGTCCCCGTAAGCTGGCTGAAGGAGCACCTTGAGCTGGGCGACGACGTCACGGTGGACACGTTGGTCGATGCCTTCGTGCGCATCGGCATCGAGGTCGAGGACGTCGCGGCGCTTGAGGAGGTCACCGGCCCCCTCATCACCGGCAGGGTCGTCGAGGTCGAGGAACTGACCGAGTTCAAGAAGCCCATCCGGTACTGCAAGGTCGACGTCGGTGACGCCGGGCGGACCGAGAACCCCGGCTCCGCCGACTCCGAGGGAACCGAGCCAGGGGGCAACGCCGCCGGAGCCGACGGTGCCGATGACGGAACGGACGAGGAGTACGACTCCGAGAACGATCCGAATCTGCCGAGGACCAACCGGATCATCTGCGGAGCCTCGAACTTCGCCGAGGGCGATCTCGTCGTGGTCGCCCTGCCGGGCGCGGTCCTGCCGGGCGGTTTCGAGATCTCGGCTCGCAAGACCTACGGCAGGGTCAGCGAGGGCATGATCTGCTCGGCCCGCGAACTCGGCCTCGGCGACGACCACACCGGCATTCTCGTGCTTCCCTCGGGAACCGCGAGCCCCGGTGACGACGCGAGGAACGTGCTCGATCTCGCCGACACGATCCTTGAGCTGGCTCCGACACCGGACCGTGGCTACGCGCTGTCGATCAGGGGCCTCGCCCGCGAGCTGTCCTGCGCGCTCGGCGCGCCCTTCGGCGACCCCGCGAGGGTCGAGGTTCCGGCGGCAGACGAGGACGCGTGGCCGGTGCGCATCGAGGACCCCGAGGGGTGCGGGCGGTTCGTGCTGCGCAGGGTCACCGGTCTCGACGCGGGTGCGCCGACGCCGTGGTGGATGCGCCGGCGGCTGCTGCTGTCGGGAATGCGGTCGATTTCGCTGGCCGTCGACGTCACCAACTACGTGATGCTCGAACTCGGCCACCCGCTGCACGCTTTCGACACGGGATCCGTCAAGGGCGATCTCGTCGTGCGCAGGGCGAAGCAGGGCGAGCACCTCACCACCCTCGACGACGTCAAGCGGGCGCTCGATCCCGACGACGTCGTGATCGCCGACGACAGCGGCGTGGTCTCCCTCGCCGGAACGATGGGCGGTGCGAGCACCGAGATCAGCGAGGACAGCACGGATGTGCTGCTCGAAGCCGCGCACTGGGATCCGGCCTCGATCAGCAGGACCGCGCGGCGGCACAAGCTGTTCTCCGAGGCGGCCAAGCGGTTCGAGCGCTACACCGATCCCGCGCTGTGCGCGGTCGCGGTGGAGCGGGCCGCCCGGCTGCTGCGCCAGTACGGCGAAGGCAACATCCTCCCTGGCAGGACCGACGAGGGACACGTCGAGCCGATGCCCGCGATCACCATGCCGATCAGCCTGCCCGACCAGGTCGCGGGCGTGCGCTACGAGCGGGGCGTCACGGTGCGCTGGCTCACCCAGATCGGCTGCAAGGTCGACATCAGCACCAGCGACGAGGGTGTCGCGCTCGTCAACGCGGTCCCGCCGAGCTGGCGTGGTGACCTCGCCCAGCCCGCCGACCTCGTGGAGGAGGTGCTGCGGCTGGAGGGTTACGACAGCATCCCCTCGATCATGCCGCCCGCGGCGGCGGGTCGTGGGCTCACCGAGGCGCAGCGCCGCAAGCGCACCGTGTCGAGGGCACTCGCCGAGGCTGGGTATGTCGAGGTGCTGCCGTTCCCGTTCGTCTCCCCGGAGGTGTGGGACGACTTCGGTCTCGCGGCCGACGACGCCCGCAGGCGCGGGCTCACGGTTCTGAACCCGCTGGAGTCGGACAAGAACCAGCTCACGACATCGTTGCTGCCCGGCCTGCTCGACACGGTGCAGCGCAACCTTTCCAGGGGCCTGCGCGATCTCGGCCTGTACCACATCGGGCAGGTCGTACTTCCCGACGAGAACCCCGTCGCGGTCCCCGATCCCGGCGTCGAAGGACGGCCGGGCGAGGCCGAACTCGCCGAGCTGGAGCGGTCGGTTCCCGGGCAGCCGTTGCACGTGGCCGCCGTGCTGACCGGGCACCGCGTCCGGCAGGGCTGGTGGGGTGACGGTGAGCAGGCGAGCTGGGCTGACGCCATCCAGGCCGCGCGCATCGTCGCGGCGGCGGCGGGCGTCGAGCTGCGGGCGGTGGCGGCGGAACGTCCGCCGTGGCACCCCGGCAGGTGCGCCGAACTGTTCGCCGGTGACGTGCCGGTGGGTTACGCGGGCGAGCTGCACCCCAAGGTCGTCGACAAGCTCGGACTTCCGAAGCGCACGGCGGCCGTCGAGCTGGATCTCGACGCGATTCCGCTGAGCGACGAGCGGCCGGCGCCGTCGATCTCTCCGTTCCCTCCCGTGTTGCTCGACGTCGCGCTGGTCGTCGACGATTCGGTGCCTTCGGCCGAGCTGGCCGCCGTGCTCAGGGACAGCGCGGGCGAACTGGTCGAGGACGTGACGCTGTTCGACGTCTACACCGGTGAGCAGGCGGGCGAGGGCAAGCGTTCGCTCGCCTACAAGCTCAGGTTCCGTGCCGCGGACCGCACGCTGACCGTCGACGAGGCGACCGCGGCTCGCGACGCGGCTGTGGCCGAGGCGGCGGCTCGTTTCGGCGCCGTGTTGCGCGGCTGATCGAGACTCCGGTAGGCGACCGCCCGCCAGTTGGCGGGCGGTCGCTATTTTCCGCCGAGATGCTTGAGTGCTTCCTTGCGGGACAGCGGGGACAACCCGGGATGCTCGGCGACGAAAGCGCCGACCCAGCCGGGATCTGTTCTCGCGTACTGGCGCAGTGCCCAGCCGATTCCCTTGCGAAGGAAGAAGTCCGGATCGTCGATGGTGGCCTCGACGCACGCGGCGAGCAGCTCCGCGTCGGTGCCGCCACCGAGACCGAGCTGGCAGATGACCGCCGACCGGCGTTTCCAGCGGTCGGCGTCCACCGCCCATTCCCGCAGCAACGGTGCCATCGTGGCGGGATGGTCGCGCAGGATCGGTCCCAGCCTTTTCGGCGCGACCACGTCGACGTAGTCCCACCACGCGCCGGTGATCACGAGTTCCTCGTACACCGGCACGAGGTCGGGTGTCTGCCAGCGCGCGTAGGCCCGGTGGCCGGTGAGGTCGATCGCGAGGTAGCGCTCCTCGCGGTAGGCGGCTTCGCGCCAGAGCAAGGTGACCGCCGCGAGCCAGCTTTCCCGGTCGGGTAGCGGGAATTCGGTGAACAGTCGCTTCGCGAGCCGTTCCCGCGCGGGTTTCTGGACACCGCGAAAGGGCAGCTCGGACTTCATGTAGCGCCGCATGTCCGGCGCCTTGCCGGGGTCGCCCAGTTCGGCGAGACCTTCTCGTGCGGCGCTCACCAGCGCTGTGGCGGTCGGTGGCATGGTTGCTCGTTTCGCGAGGTTCGGGGTGAGGGCACACGGTACGGTGCCGCACCGACAGTCGCCGTCCGGAGCCGGCCGGTCACCTACGGCCATCCAGGTAAAACCCCTTTGATTGAGTTTCCGTCTTCATGCATAATCATTCGTATGACGGTGAAGGTTGCGGTTGCCGGAGCGACCGGATACGCGGGCGGTGAGCTGCTTCGCCTGCTGCTCGCGCATCCCGAAGTCCAGATAGCAGAACTCACGGCCGCGAGCAGCGCGGGCACGCCGTTGGGGCAGCACCAGCCCCACCTTGCCCCGCTCGCGGACAGGATCGTCGGCGAGACGAGCGTGGAGAGGCTGGCCGGTCACGACGTCGTTTTCCTCGCGCTGCCGCACGGGCACTCGGGGGAGATCGCCGCGAAGCTCGGCGACGACGTGCTGGTGATCGACCTCGGCGCCGACCACAGGCTGGCCGACGAGACCGACTGGCAGCGCTGGTACGGCGGAACGCACGCGGGAAACTGGCCCTACGGCCTGCCCGAACTTCCGGGAGCCCGCGAAGCGCTGCGTGGCACCCGCAGGGTCGCCGTACCCGGCTGCTTCCCGACCGGTGGCTCGCTCGCGCTGGCGCCCGCGCTGGCTGCGGGACTCGTCGAGCCCGAGGTCACCGTCGTCGCCGTCACCGGCACCTCGGGGGCGGGCAAGAGCCTCAAACCGCACCTGCTCGGTGCCGAGGTGATGGGTTCGGCCAGCGCCTACGGCGTCGGTGGCGTTCACCGGCACACCCCCGAGTTCATCCAGAATCTGAGCGCGGTCGCGGGACAGCGGGTGACCGTGTCGTTCACGCCGGTGCTCGCCCCGATGCCGCGCGGCATCCTCACCACGGCGAGCGCTCCGCTCGGCGAGAACACCGACGGATCGGCCGTGCGTGAGGTCTACGAGAAGGCATACGCGGAGGAGCCGTTCGTGCGGCTGCTTCCGGAGGGACAGTGGCCGACCACGGCGGCGACCCTCGGTTCCAACAACGTCCAATTGCAGGTCACCGTCGACGAACAGGCGGGGAGGCTCGTCGTGATCGCCGCGATCGACAACCTCACCAAGGGCACAGCAGGAGGTGCTGTCCAGTCCATGAACATCGCACTGGGGCTACCGGAAACCACCGGCCTTCCCGCGACGGGAGTCGCGCCATGACGATCACGGCTCCCCTCGGATTCCGCGCCTCCGGCGTCACCGCCGGCCTCAAGGCCAGCGGAAAACCGGACATCGCCCTCGTCGTCAACGACGGCCCCTCCGACGTCGCCGCCGCGGTGTTCACCACCAACCGCTGCAAGGCCAATCCCGTCCTGTGGAGCGAGCAGGTCATGGCGACCCGCACGGCGAAGGCCGTCGTGCTCAACTCGGGCGGGGCCAACTGCTACACCGGCCCGCGTGGGTTCCAGACCACGCACGCCTCGGCCGAGCAGGTCGGCGGTCTCATCGGCGCCGGGGCGATCGACGTCGTGGTGTGCTCGACGGGCCTCATCGGCGAGCAGCTCGACGAGCCGAAGCTGACCGCCGGAATCGAACTCGCGGCCGGGAAGCTCTCCGCCGAAGGCGGGGCGGCGGCGGCCGAGGCCATCATGACCACCGACACGCACAGCAAGCAGGCGGTGCGCGAGGGCGAGGGCTATCGCGTCGGCGGCATGGCCAAGGGTGCCGGAATGCTCGCTCCGGCGCTTGCCACGATGCTCGTCGTGATCACCACCGACGCGCTCGTGGACGCGGACACGGCCGACAGGGTGCTGCGGGAGGCGACGAGACTGACCTTCGACCGGCTCGACTCCGACGGCTGCATGTCCACCAACGACACGGTGCTGCTCATGTGTAGCGGTGCCTCGGGCGTCACCCCTGACGAGGCCGCCTTCGGCGAGCTCGTCGCGGATGTCTGTCACGATCTGGCCCAGCAACTGCTCGGTGACGCCGAGGGCGCCGATCACGACATCACCATCGAGGTCGTCAACGCGGCGACCGAAGCCGACGCGCTGGAGGTGGGCAGGTCCATCGCCCGCAGCAACCTCTTCAAGTGCGCGGTGTTCGGCAAGGACCCGAACTGGGGCCGCATCCTGGCCTCGGCAGGCACGACCAATGCCACTTTCGAGCCTGCCGAGCTCGACGTCGCCTTCAACGGCGTGTGGGTATGCAGGGGCGGCGAGCCGGGGGAGTCCCGAGAGAAGGTCGACCTGACCGAGCGCGCCGTCAGCGTCGTCGTCGACCTCAAGGCGGGCGACAGCAGCGCCACGATCTGGACCAACGACCTCACGCACGCCTACGTGCACGAGAACTCGGCGTACTCGACATGAGCGGCACCGGATCGACCGAATCGCTGGTCGCGGCGGACGACCGGCTGGCCGCCGCCGCCGAGAAGGCGGGCGTGCTGATCGAGGCTTTGCCGTGGCTGCAACGGTTTCACGGCGCGACCGTCGTCATTAAATACGGCGGCAACGCCATGATCGACGACGATCTCAAGCGAGCGTTCGCCGAGGACATGGTGTTCCTGCGGCTCGCCGGCCTGCGCCCGGTGGTCGTGCACGGCGGTGGCCCGCAGATCACCTCGATGCTCGGCAAGCTCGGCATCGAGGGCGAGTTCAGGGGCGGCCTCCGGGTGACGACTCCGGAGACGATGGACATCGTCAGGATGGTGCTCGTCGGCCAGGTCAGCAGGGAACTCGTCGGGCTGATCAACGCGCACGGTCCCTACGCGGTGGGGATCTCGGGCGAGGACGCGCGGCTGTTCACGGCGGAGCGCAAGCAGGCCACGGTCGACGGGGAAGCGGTCGACATCGGCCTGGTCGGTGAGGTCGCCTCCGTCAACCCCGACGCCGTGCTCGACATCGTCAACGCGGGCCGGATTCCGGTCGTGTCGACCGTGGCGCCCGATGTGGACGGTGTCACGCACAACGTCAACGCCGACACGGCGGCTGGGGCGCTCGCCGCCGCGCTCGGCGCGGAGAAGCTCGTCGTGCTCACCGACGTCGAGGGGCTTTACGCGAACTGGCCGGACCGCTCCTCACTTGTCGACCGCATCGAGGTGGACCGGCTCGCGCGGCTGCTGCCCAGTCTCGCCAGCGGGATGATCCCGAAGATGGAGGCTTGCCTGAGGGCGATCGAGGGCGGAGTCCGCAGGGCACACGTCATCGACGGCAGGATCGCGCATTCGGTGTTGCTCGAAGTGTTCACGTCGCGGGGCATCGGAACGATGGTCCTGCCTGCGGACGGGGGTGAATGATGTCCAATCAGGACAATCAGGCGCGGTGGACGGCCGCGATGATGAACAACTACGGCACCCCGGCGCTGACCCTCGAACGCGGTGAGGGCGCGCGGGTGTGGGACGCCGACGGCAACAGCTACCTCGACCTGGTCACCGGAATCGCCGTCAACGCGCTCGGCCACGCGCATCCCGCTGTCGTGTCGGCGGTGACGGACCAGATCCGGACCATCGGCCACACCTCGAACCTCTACATCAACGAACCGGCGCTGCGGCTGGCCGAGCGACTGCTCGACGTCGCCGGTCTCACCGGCGACGGCAAGGTCCTTTTCGGAAACTCGGGAGCCGAGGCGATCGAGGCCGCCTTCAAACTGACGAGGCGGACCGGCAGGACCAAGGTCATCGCCACCGAGGGCGGGTTCCACGGCCGCACCATGGGCGCGCTCGCGCTCACCGGTCAGGCGGGCAAGCGGGAACCGTTCGAGCCGCTGGTGCCGGGGGTCACGCACGTGCCTTACGGCGACGTCGCCGCGCTCGAAGCCGCGGTGGACGGCGAGACGGCGGCGTTCGTGGTCGAGCCGGTCCAGGGCGAGAACGGCGTTGTCCTGCCGCCGGAGGGCTACCTGCGTGCCGCCCGCGAGATCACCGCACGGCACGGCGCGTTGCTGGTCGTCGACGAGGTGCAGACCGGGATCGGCAGGCTGGGTCACTGGTTCGGGTTCCAGCGGGCAGGCATCGTCCCCGACATCATCACGCTGGCCAAGGGGCTCGGCGGCGGCCTTCCGCTCGGTGCGTGCATCGCGGCGGGCGACGCCGCGTCGCTGTTCGAGCCGGGACAGCACGGCACCACCTTCGGCGGCAATCCGGTGTGCTGCGCGGCGGGACTCGCCGTGCTCGACACCATCGCCTCGGAAGGACTGCTCGAACACGCCGCGACGCTCGGCAAGGAGATCGCGGCCGGTGTCGAGCGCATTGGTCACCCGCTTGTCGGCGGGGTGCGAGGAGCGGGACTGCTCACTGGCATCATGCTCCGTGACCAGGTTTCCGCGGCCGCGGCCTCGGCCGCCCAGCGAGCCGGATTCCTGATCAACCCGATTCAGCCCGGCGTGCTCCGGCTTGCCCCACCACTGATCTTCAGCGAAGAACAGGCAACCGAGTTCCTTTCCGCCCTGCCTGCCGTGCTCGACGCCGCCACCACGAAGGACACCGACTGACATGCCACGCCACTTCCTCCGCGACGACGACCTGAGCCCCGCCGAGCAGCTCACCGTGCTCGACCTCGCCGACCAGGTCAAGCGCGAGCCGATCGGAACGGCGCTCGCCGGCCCCAAGGCCGTCGCCGTGATCTTCGAGAAGAACTCGACGCGCACCCGCTTCTCCTTCGAGGTCGGCATCGCGCAACTCGGCGGGCATCCCGTCGTCGTCGACGGGCGCAGCATGCAGATCGGCCGCGAGGAGACCATCGAGGACACCGCGAGGGTGTTGTCCCGCTACGTCGACCTGGTGGTGTGGCGCACCTTCGCGCAGGCGAGGATCGACGCGTTCGCCTCGGTGGCCAGCGTTCCCGTCGTCAACGCGCTGACCGATGAGTTCCATCCCTGCCAGATACTCGCCGACCTCCAGACGATCAGGGAGCGCAAGGGCAAGCTCGCCGGGCTGACGCTGACCTACCTCGGCGACGCGGCCAACAACATGGCGCATTCCCTGCTGCTCGGCGGCGTCACCGCGGGCCTGAATGTGCGGGTCGCCGCGCCGGAGGGCTTCCACCCCGCGCCATGGGTGCTCGACGCGGTCGCCAAGCGGGCGGCGGAGACCGGTGGCAGCGCGGAGATCTTCACCGACCCGCACGCCGCCGTCGACGGTGCCGACGTGGTGACAACGGACGCCTGGACCTCGATGGGCCAGGAGAACGACGGCAAGGACCGGGTCGCGCCCTTCCGGCCGTACCAGGTCAACGCCGAATTGCTCGGCAGGACCGGGAAAGACACGATCGTGTTGCACGACCTCCCCGCGCACAGGGGCTGGGAGATCACCGACGAGGTCATCGACGGCCCTGCCAGCGCGGTGTGGGACGAGGCCGAGAACCGGCTGCACGCACAGAAGGCACTCTTGGTGTGGCTGCTCGACCAGGCGGAGCGACGATGAGGCACGTCTTGGCTGCGGGTGACCGGGCATGAGCAGGGCGGCGAGGCAGGCCAGGATCACCGAGCTGGTGTCCACAATGGCGGTTCGCAGCCAGACCGAGCTGGCCAAACTGCTGGCCGCCGAGGGCATCGAGGTCACGCAGGCTACCTTGTCGAGAGACCTCGACGAGCTCGGTGCCGTCAAGCTGCGGGGAGCGGACTCCGGCGCTCCGGTGTATGTCATCCCCGAGGACGGCAGCCCGGTGCGCGGTGTGCAGGGTGGCACGTCCCGGCTGTCGCGACTGCTGGCCGAACTGCTGGTCTCGGTGGATGCCTCTGGCAACCTGATGGTGCTGCGCACCCCACCGGGAGCGGCGCAGTTCCTGGCCAGCGCGATCGACAGAGCGGCGTTGGAGGAGGTCGTCGGATCCATCGCGGGCGACGACACGGTGGCGGTTATTGCCAGGGAACCGCTGTCGGGCAAGGAACTGGCTGAACGCTTCGCCGCGCTGGCGCAGCGATCGTCTACTTCGGACGTATACGGTAGTGAGGAGAACAATCATGACTGACCGGGTGGTGCTCGCGTATTCCGGCGGGCTCGACACCTCGGTGGCGATCGGCTGGATCGCCGAGGAGACCGGTGCCGAGGTGGTCGCGGTCGCCGTCGACCTCGGACAGGGTGGCGAGGACCTGGAGACCATTCGCAAGCGCGCGCTGGAGTGCGGTGCGGTGGAGGCCGTCGTCGCGGACGCGAGGGACGAGTTCGCCGACGAGTACTGCCTTCCCGCGCTCAAGGCCAACGCGCTGTACATGGACAGGTACCCGCTGGTGTCCGCGCTGTCGCGGCCGGTGATCGTCAAGCACCTCGCCGAGGCGGCCAAGTACCACGGTGCCAACATCGTCGCCCACGGTTGCACCGGCAAGGGCAACGACCAGGTGCGTTTCGAGGTCGGCATCGGCGCGCTCGCGCCCGACCTGAACGTGCTGGCTCCCGTCCGCGACTTCGCCTGGACGAGGGAAAAGGCGATCGCCTACGCCGAGGAGCGCGATCTGCCCATCGACGTCACCAAGAAGTCCCCGTTCTCGATCGACCAGAACGTGTGGGGCCGCGCCGTCGAGACCGGCATTCTCGAAGACCTGTGGAACGCGCCGCCGAAGGAGGTCTACTCCTACACCCAGGACCCGACCGTCCACTTCCAGGCGCCGGACGAACTGGTCATCACCTTCGACAAAGGCGCGCCGGTCGCCATCGACGGCAAGCCGGTGACGATGCTGGAAGCGATCAAGGAGCTCAACGCTCGCGCCGGCGCGCACGGCATCGGCAGGCTCGACATGGTCGAGGACCGGTTGGTCGGCATCAAGAGCAGGGAGGTCTACGAGGCCCCCGGCGCGATCGCGCTGATCACCGCGCACCAGGAACTGGAGAACGTGACGGTCGAGCGCGACCTCGCGCGTTTCAAGCGCCAGGTCGAGCAGCGCTGGGGCGAGCTGGTGTACGACGGCCTGTGGTTCTCGCCGCTCAAGGACGCGCTCGACGGGTTCGTGGCGAAGACCCAGGAGCACGTCAGCGGTGACATCCGGATCGTGCTGCACGGTGGCACCGCGACCGTCACCGGACGGCGCAGCGCGGAGTCGCTTTACGACTTCAACCTCGCGACCTACGACGAGGGCGACACCTTCGACCAGTCACTCGCGAAGGGCTTCGTCCAGTTGTGGGGCCTGCCGAGCAAGATCGCCGCGAAGCGGCAGCAGAGCAAAAACTAGCCGAAAGGAAACGACCCCTCCCGCGCGGGAGGGGTCGTTTCCCGATTCCGGAACCCGGAGAGGACAGCGTGAAGGACAACGAGGGCGGAGCGTCGGTCGCACTGTGGGGAGGGCGGTTCGCCAGCGGCCCCGCCGAGGCGATGGCGGCACTGAGCGCGTCGACCCATTTCGACTGGCGGCTCGCTCCCTACGACATCGCCGGTTCGCGGGCACACGCGAGGGTGCTGCGCAAGGCGGATCTGCTCACCGGCGACGAGCTGACCGGCATGCTCGCCGCGCTCGACACGCTCGCGGCTGACGTGGAGTCGGGGGCGTTCACCCCGACGATCGCCGACGAGGACGTGCACACCGCGCTGGAGCGCGGACTGCTGGAACGGGCAGGCGCCGAACTCGGCGGCAAGCTGCGCGCGGGCAGGTCGCGCAACGACCAGGTCGCGACCCTGTTCCGGATGTGGCTCAGGGACGCGGCCCGCAGAGTCGTCGAGGGCACCCTGGGCGTCATCGACGCCCTCGTGGCGCAGGCAACGCGTTACCCGGACGCGGTCCTGCCCGGCAGGACCCATCTTCAGCACGCGCAGCCGGTGCTGCTCGCCCACCACCTGCTCGCCCACGCGCAGGCACTGCTGCGCGACGTCGGCAGGCTGCGGGACTGGGACGCGCGCACCGCCGAATCGCCCTACGGATCGGGGGCGCTCGCCGGTTCCTCGCTCGGACTCGACCCCGAAGCGGTCGCGGCGGAACTGGGCTTCGCCACGTCGGTGGAGAACTCGATCGACGGCACCGCTTCCCGGGATTTCGCGGCCGAGTTCGCGTTCGCGGTGGCCATGCTCGGCGTCAACCTCTCGCGCGTCGCCGAGGAGGTGATCCTGTGGAACACCGCCGAATTCGGCTACGTGACACTGGACGACGCCTGGGCGACCGGCAGCTCGATCATGCCGCAGAAGAAGAATCCCGACGTCGCCGAACTGACGCGAGGCAAGTCGGGCAGGCTCATCGGCAACCTCACCGGGCTGCTCGCCACCCTCAAGGCACAGCCGCTGGCCTACAACCGGGATCTGCAAGAGGACAAGGAACCCGTCTTCGACTCGGTCGAGCAGCTCGAACTGCTCTTCCCTGCGCTGGCCGGAATGCTCGGCACGCTGACCTTCCACACCGGAAGGCTCGCCGAACTCGCGCCAGCCGGGTTCACCCTCGCGACGGACATCGCCGAATGGCTTGTGCGCCAAGGGATTCCGTTCAGGGGCGCCCACGAAGCAGCGGGCGAGTGCGTGCGGGTCGCCGAAGAGCGAGGTGCCGGACTCGACGACCTCACCGACGACGAGCTCGCCGCGATCCACCCCGCGCTGACCCCCGAGGTGCGCACCGTCCTGACGGTCGCGGGCTCGGTGGCTTCCCGTGACGCGCGAGGCGGTACCGCGCCCGCACGGGTCGGCGAACAGCGCGACCGGCTCGTCGCGGCGCTCGAACCGCACCGGGCCTGGGCGAGTGAGGCGACACCCGCGGGTTAGCCTGAGCCAGTAACTGCTGGTGAGGGGGAACCGTGGAGCGGGACGCTCAGGATGAGCGGGTGATGGCGCGCGAAGAGCTCGCCATCGACCCCGTCGATCTGGCAAGGAAGCTGCTCGGCGGCGTGCTGGAGTCGCGTACCCCTGAGGGGATCGTGCGACTCCGGCTCGCCGAGGTCGAGGCGTACCGGGGGCTCGACGACCCCGCTTCGCACTGCTATCGGGGCCGGACTCCGCGTAACGACGTCATGTGGGGTCCGGCAGGGCACCTGTACGTCTATTTCGTGTACGGCATGCACTTCTGCGCCAACGTCGTCGGGCTCTCCGACGGACAGCCCGGCGCGGTGCTGCTGCGGGCGGGTGAGGTCGTCGAGGGCGCCGACCTGGCGAGAAAGCGGCGCCCTACCGCGAGGGGCAACGGGCACGTCGCGAAAGGTCCCGCGGTACTGACCTCGGTGCTCGGTCTCGACAGGGCGCACAACGGCATCGACCTGACCGACTCGTCGGCTTCGGTCCGGCTGCTCGCCGGCGAATCCGTCGCCGACGAACGGATCCGTTCCGGCCCGAGGGTGGGCGTCGCCGCGGCCATCGACATCCCGTGGCGGTTTTGGATCGACGGATCACCCGCGGTCAGTACCTACCGCCGGGGAGGCAGGGTCCGTCCCCGGGCCGAGCGCTGAGGAGCCGGTGGGGGAAAATCGGTGACGTGAGCGAGCACATTCTTGACGAGCTGACCTGGCGAGGACTGATCACCCAGTCCACCGACCTCGACGTCCTGCGTCGTGACCTGGACTCCGGTCCCATCGCGGTCTACATCGGATTCGATCCGACCGCGCCGAGCCTGCACGCGGGTCACCTCGTCCAGATGCTCGTGCTGCGGCGGTTCCAGAACGCGGGCCACCGCCCCGTGTTGCTGGCAGGTGGCGGCACCGGCCTCATCGGTGACCCGCGCGACGTCGGCGAGCGCACTCTCAATTCCGAGGAGACCGTGCGGGAGTGGGCGGAGAACCTGCGAGGTCAGCTCGCCAAATTCGTCGACTTCGATCACGAGTCCGTGCCGCCGGTCGAGGTCAACAACCTCGACTGGCTCGGGCAGATGACCGTGCCCGTCTTTCTGCGCGATGTCGGCAAGCACTTCTCGGTCAACACGATGCTGGCGAGGGAGACCGTCCGCAGGCGGCTCGACACCGATGGCATGTCGTACACGGAATTCAGCTACATGCTGTTGCAGGCGACCGACTACCGCGAGCTGTTCGCGCGTCACGGCGTGAAGCTCCAGGTCGGTGGATCCGATCAGTGGGGCAACATCGTCGCGGGAGTCGACCTCGTTCGGAGGGTGCACGGCGCGCAGGTGCACGC